>CAWKIX010000044.1:0-26921 GCA_963849775.1 uncultured Prolixibacteraceae bacterium
GCGCTAATATCGCAAAAGGTAAAACTGCTTACTACTGGCCTCATGGAAAAGCAATATTTTGCACCACTTGTGGTGAACCTGAATTCCGGCAGTTCCTTTCTATTGCAGCGGATGAAGATGCATACAATGGTTCTGGGAACCCTTATTAGCTTCTACCGTGAAGTTTGAAATTGTTTTCCGTTCAGAATTAATTTTTAATCATGAAAAAAAATCTACTATCAAAACGACAACTTCAAGTTATTGAAAGAAAACAACAGGATTCATTTTTCTACCATAAGAAAGAATTAACAGTTTACAATAAATGGGAGAAGATAATGCTTCAAGAATGCTATGATGACTTCTTCGATGGAGGAAATTTGAAAATTAAATCTTACACAAATTCAAGTATAACTTACGAAGCAAGTTTCAATTACAAACAAAACTTAAACAGTTTTTTGTTTTTGTTCTTTGCAAATATTCGCTCCGGTGCTCCTTCCTGGATAGATAACCAGTAAGATTAGCTTATTCTAAAAAGACCAGTAAAAAGCTTGGACATACCCATAGATACCTGTCAACCATTTAGTGATGGAACGGTGATAACGCTGTGGGCTGGTTTTTTTTTGGTTGCTTGTTTCTGCAAATACAACGTGAATCATTCCATGTGTTGTTGCGGAATCTGGATAAACAGGTTTATACATCACTTTAGACCAACCTTCCCGAAAATTTACCCTCACTTTAATACAACTTATTGTATTTCTTACCCTCACTTTAGTACAACTGGATAAATGTTTCAACGGAAAATAATAAAAAACTAATTAAATGGAAATTAATAGCCGCATGCATGGAAACAATTCAAGCATGTATTTTAGCAAGAGCAATAGAAATGTGTTATTAACTCAAATTGCCAACTCATTTTAATAGCTTTATTGAATTAGGCACATTGTAGATATCATTGATAATAGGAGAATGGGGTTTTCCGAAGGAATTTCATCCGTAAAAGATGCGAGATAACTTTTTTAATTGGTATCAGAATTTGAATGATTGAATTTGTCTTTGGTGAAAAAAGGATTAAAGTTATAGCCTGAATTTTCATCGTAAGGGGAATCTGACTTTGGCAGGTATCCTTTCAACTTATCGATTTCCAATGAAGTTGTATCTTTCACAATCAGATTATACCATTCATTGGGGTCATTCCGGTGATCGTATAATTCTTCGGAACCATCACTGTAATGGATATACCTGAAATTTTTGGTACGGATGGAATGATTTCCCCAACCCCAAGTTGTCAGGGCGAAATTATTTATCGAAGTTGATTCGCCTGTCAATATAGGGGAAAGACTGGTTCCTTCATTACGTTCGTATGGTTTGAATCCACATAGGTCGAGCAATGTGGGATAAATTGACAACATTTCCGTGGGAGATGCAATAACTTTTCCACTATCAATGCCTGGCCCTGCAAAAATCAATGGGGCATTGGTGGCTTCTTCCCAAAGGCATTGTTTGGCAAAAGTGTGTTTTTCTCCCATCCGGTAACCATGGTCGCTCCACAGGACAACAATAGTATTTTCGGCATATTGACTTTTTTCGAGGGTATTTAAAATTTCACCTACATAAAAATCAACAAATGAAATACAGGCTAGGTAAGCCTGGATCATTTTTGGCCATTCGCCACTTTCAATAGCCCATTCTGTTGTTGGCATCATGGGCATATCGTCCATTTCGAGTACGATACCAGGTAGATCGTCCATGTCTTCTTTAAGATATGGTGGGGTCTGAATACTTTCCAGCGGGTGCATGTCGAACCACTTTTGCGGGACATACCAAGGAACATGTGGACGCAAAAATCCGACAGCAAGGAAAAATGGTTTGTCGTACTTCTTCTGTAATCTTTCAATAGCCCAATTGGCTGATTGTACATCGGGCATGAGTGAATCTGCTTCGGGGAATGCGCCCCAGTCAGTACTGGTCTTGCCATACTTGTCGTGATCAGCGGTTCCCCACCCATCCCACACAAACCTTTTTTTCGGTAAAGGACCGAACCCTTTCACCCTTCCTCCCGATTCGTCAAACACCCCATCGGGAGCATGTTCGTGAAATAATTTACCAATTCCCATGGTATGATATCCGTTCATTCTGAAATATTCGGGCAAAAAAACGATGTCCTTTGTGACGGGGTTCTCTAATCGGATTTTGTTGTCATCAATCATTCCATAAATGCCGGTTGTTGAAGGCCTCAAACCAGTCATGATAGAGGCACGTGAAGGCCCGCAAAGTGGAGCTTGACAATGGGCATTGGTGAAAAGCACGCCTTTGGATGCTAACCTGTCCAGATTTGGGGTTTTTGCATTGGGATGTCCGTTCATGCAGTCAAGCCAATTGTTTAAATCATCAACGGCAATGAAAAGTACGTTTGGATGATTTGGCACAGTATTGGGCTTTTGATCTGATTTGCATCCCATAAATGAAGCTATAAAAGCTACCAAAACGAAAAAAGATTTTGACTTAAAGAGTAAGAATATATTTTTCATTTCACGGTTTTTTTGTTTTGAAAATATTGGAGAAGATTATCCTGGTACTGAATTTTATTCTGTGAACTATTATAAAATCAAATTAAAATCATTTTGTCCAGTTTCTATCGTTACTATTTAGAAGTAGTTGATCATTAAAACATCTCATGTAATCGTAATAACTGATACATGAATGCAGGTCCACCTGTGATTGATTCATAATGATTGTGTCTGTTAGTTGCTTTCGGCAGAGGTGATTCATCGTTTAAAAACAAATCAATACCTGACCGGGCAAAGAAAACAGCTCTGTCCAAATATTTCTTTTTCCGGCTCAGTTCATAGGCATTCAACATCAATTCAATTACTTCTGAAAACTCATTTGGCTTTAATAAAATCGTGGTGTCGGGAGCCGATTTAAGGTACATATCAGCAACTTTTAACGTCAGGTTTTTATATTGTTCAGCCATATCGAGATGTTCATTTTTTAAACTTTTGTAGCGGTTATAACAAATGTTTGCTACTTCGCCGTGCGTACCATAGCCATATCCAGAACTCCAGGTTGAAGTATAAGGTTTATTCATATTTCGGGTTCGTGGCAAACCCGTTTGAGCATGCAACGTAACTGCAAATCCTCCGCCAACAGAATCCAGTTTATGCGGGGCTTTTAAGAAATCGATATCTTGTTTTAATGCTAACTCTTTCATTTCATTTGCCAGTTTTGAATTCATGGTAGGAGCAGCTTCTTCGAGACATCGTGCCAGTTCCAGGTTGTTGGTCAGCCAAACTACGCTGTTATGGTCTCCCTTTGGGGAACGACCTGCAATCAGATATCCCGATTCGGAAAGTTGCATATTCTCTTCCATTCGGTTAACGAGCACTTTAATTGCTGTTAAAAGTTCATTTTTTCGGGGGCGCGAGGCATTCTCAGGACGATTGTATGCATCTGCCCAGCGTTCTATCATTTGTCCGGCATAACGCGGAAAATCGAAACCAGAAAAAGTTTCATGTTTTGAATACCTCGCATGACGGCTAAAATCGCCTGTGCTTTTATCGTTAATTTGGTGGTCCCATTCACTTATTACAAATTTCCAGGCAGCATCTGGCGCCAATTTGTATGTCTGATCCCAAAAGGGCCATTTTTTGGCTTCATGAAAATCATATCCGGGGCCATGCCCGCATTGGTCAGTATAAAAGTCCCAAAACAGGTGTTCGCCCCAACACATCAGTCCTGTGGCCGGACTCTGGCAATTTTTAAAGAAAAACTGAATTGCCTTATCCGCCTCATCAGCATAAATATTTTTTTCGCAGACCACAGATAGTTCATAAAGGATTCGATATAAATCGATATCATGGATTAAGTTGGCACCGGTTAGCGATCGATCATTTTCCCGGACACCGTCAATTTTATCAATTTCCTTGTTTTGATCCGGTTGCATTGTTTCCCGGATCAAGGCAGAGGCAAACAAGGGCGAATGTTCTGCACCATAAGTATCGCGACCCTGCGCAATCATTGCATCAGCGTACCTCTTTACAATGACAAGAAAATCGGGTACATCTTTTTGTGCCGGCTGTTCTGCATAAATTAATTGGCTTTGCACCAATAAAAGCAGAAAAACGATAATGTGACTTCCGAATGAGAGTCCTGTTTTAATATTTGTATTCATTATTCTATATTTTTTAGACTGTTTGAAATTTTAATAATTTCACTCAAATTTGGAAAAGCTGTATTATAACATCTTCTATTTCCTGAGAACCTTTTTAATCCAGAAGCCTTACATTATATTGCCGCGGCGTATTTTTATAACCTTCATAGTTCAAATCAATAACTCGCTGATTCCCGAAAATATAAATTTCTTTTTGCCACGGATTATAAATTACTACTTCTTCTGATTCATCACCTGTAATATTAGCCGGAATACAATGATACCAACCTTGCCGAAAATTACCCTTTGGCAAGGGCAAATTAGGCAATTTAACCGACAAACTACCATCTGCTTCCCATAGCATTCCTCCATTATACAGAACTGCCGGTTTATTAAAACCATTCCAGTATACACCTTCCATTCCGGTATTATTTGGTGAATTGTTGAGTTTATATCTTTGAAGTATATCTCCTTTGTTGTTTATAAGCATAACGTCTTCATTATGTCCATTATACCTGATAATCATTTCATTTCGTTCAAATTTGTTATCGAAGTTTGCGACCCTCAGCTCCTGTCCATGCGGAACATTCTTTTCACCAAGCTTTAAGATTTTGGCTCCGTTTTCATCAAAAACCTGTCCGTAACCAGACCCAAATGCTCTCTTTTTTGTCATGTCGTCCCAATAATCTATGCAAACAGCATCCATGTTTTTTGAATTTTTTTCCTCCCACAATGGTTTTCCTTCAGGATTTAGTATGTAGAAGCCTCCATTGATCTCATCTTTCCCATCATTATCCATATCACCAACGGCAGGCACATATGCCGGGCAATTTGCATATTCATCCCAATCATTCCAATAGGTCCAAAGAACATTTAACTGGTCATCAAAAGCAATTATCTTTTTCCCAAGCTTAATAATAAAATCCTGAGGTGTTTTATTTCCTCTTAGATTAGTTATTAAAATTCGTTGGTGTACCCAATTCGGTCCCTCTCCCGCAGAACTTGTTAACTCAAAAGGCGATGCTTCTTTTTTCAATTTACCAGTAGAACCGTCGAGTATTTGTATGCTCATATTTTTCATTGATTGGGGATCAAAATCTTCAGGATTTCTGGCAAATAGTGTTATTACCTCAGTTTTTCCGTCATTGTCAATATCATATACAGCCAATGGGCCAGGCCTGTTTGGCTGTAAGCCTCCTTCACCTTTCTGCCATAAAATTTCGCCCTCCTGTGTAAACGCTCCAATAAAGCAGAGTTGTGTGGCTCCGCCAGTGATATAATGGGCAGCCCGGTACACGACAAAAGCTGCTTCATGGTTGTTCATTAAATCTCCAATTCTGATGTCGCCGCCATACTCCAAATTGTTTGATTTGGTTATATAATTCGCAGGTATAGCCACTTTTTTAAATAAAACCGGAGTTCCTATCGAATCCGCAGAATTGAAACCATTGTTACCTTTTGAACAAAAAATAGTAATAAGCACGAGTTTAAAAATCGGAGCAATTTTTAAAGACAAAAAGGAAAGTGACGATTGTATAAAACTTTCAGAGAAATAATGTAACTGCCAAATTTTCGAATTATATTCGGACATCTGTTTTATTTCTGATATGCAATTTTTACCGGACATCATTAATTTTTTTTAGCAAGTTAGAATATGCTTTAACCTGTCAAATTAATAACTAAAATCAAATCCTTCCAGCATTTTTGTTTTTCCTTCTTCAATTATACCTAACCTGAAAAAACCGGCTAATAAGTCACCAATCCCAAGTTTGGCTTCATAATATCTATCATTTACCTGGCGGGAAAATAAACCATTTTTGCAGAAATTTATTAATCCTTTTTCTGCATACTTTTTTGCTTCGTTAAAATAATAGTTATCGTTGGTAAGTTCATATAAATCAGCATAAAAATTAATGGCTTCACCCAAATTCAAAGCCGTATATTGCTCCGGCAATTCGCTTCCCGGAATTTGTTTTTCACATTGTCGGGCAATTTCTATAAATTCTTTGTTTCCTTCCTTTTTGGCAATGTAAGTTGCGGCTCTTGCATAAGAAAAAAGGCTCGATGACCCATAACCAATTTTCCAGGCAGTTGCTTTCCCTGAACTTTCTATTGGCTTACCATCCAACTGCACTGAATTATAGAAAACTTGCTTTTCATCGTCCCAGCCATATTTTTGATAAGCCATTAACAATTTCTTTGCAATTTCTTTTAAATCTGCATCATTCAATATTTCCCCTGTCTTATACATCCAATAGGCATATTTACCAGTTGAACTTATTCCGGGAATTTTACCGGCATCGGAATTTGTTGCATGATAAAAACAGTTAAAAACCAGGTTTGTATTGTAATCACGGAGGTTCCAGTATAAACGTGAAATATCTTTTGCTCTTTTTTTCCAGATTTCTTCGCCGGTTTTTTCATACAGAAAAGCAAATGAGTAGGCGAACAAAACAGAATGTTTAATCCAGGGCATCACCACATTTTGATATTCTGGTTTATTCCATACAGCGTGCCGATTAAATAAATAGGTTTTTGTGTCTGGACCATTAAAATGCCACATGATTCCCTCAATTGCGCTGGCTGTTCTTTCGGGATTTATTTCCCATAATCTTTTCCATGGAGGTGTCCAGCCAAGCAATTCGTGCGGCATTATAAAATAGTCGCGTGGGTAAAAAATACGATTTTCCGCAATGGTAACAGTATCTTTATAAAAATCGTAATATAAATGCTCTCCCCAACCAAGTAGGCCGGTTTCTGGATTCTGACATAAATTAAGAAAATCACGTGAATAATTTTTTACAGCATTCGTATATTTAGGATCTCCTGTAATTTCTGAGAGTGCATCGAAAACTTTCATCGTCATAACATCATGATAATAATTACTTCCCCCAACTGCACGATCATAAGGACGAATACCTTTTGTTCCTGGTACGTTTCGGGGGGGGACGGTGAGTGTTTTCAAATCAATTACCGAAGCCCACATGGCTGTATTTCGGGATCCATATTTGTCAGTGCCTGTTTTTAATAACTGGTCCGCAAATTTTTGAACGACCTTAAGGTATACGTTTATTTCATTGAACTTATCAGCACAAAAGCTATTTAACGTTATTAAAAAAGATATGACTATAGCAAAGTACCTTTTATTCATAATTTTGGTTTTCATGATATTACTATTCACTATTTTATTTTCCCCAGTTAATATTATTTCGATGTGTTCACTCATGGATATTTTTGGAATCGGTCTCTTCAATAAATCATAAATTGCTTTGCGGGCGGTTACAGCCAGGTGAGTTCCGTTAATATCTGACACCAAAGAGTCACTAACTCCATAGTCGATATCCAACGGAGCAATTCTCGATTCTTTCCGATTTTTCATAAAACCGCCGTCCCTATTGTGATAATATTTCAGCATTTTGTATGAACTTTCAACAAGGATTTCCTTATCTTCTTCCGGAATCTCAAAACTTAAATCAGGCTCCACGTAATAGAGCAATCGTAATGCATTTCGGGGAACGCAAATTGGACACCCTGAATATTCACTAAAATCAAGTTCTTTATTATCGCGAAACCATTTCAACACAGTTTTATAAATCTGATCGGGATTTGGCAATGGAATTGACATGTTCATACAGAATGTTCCATATTTTGCAGCGCCTGAAAAACGTATCTCCTGTGGCTGACCTTTTCCCCATAATCCATCTTGATTCTGGTTTTTTTCTGCGTATTCCTGAATAAAATGAATAATGGAATCCGCTTTCTCAGGCGGTAAATTTTTAATAAATGTACTTTGCATGGCGATATGGTCGAAAGCTGTCCAGACTCTTGACCACCTTTGCTTATAAAACCAGTCCTTAAAATCATTTAATGTAAGCAAGTATTCAGGAATTGTGATTTCGCCCGTTTCAACAAAATTGTTCTTTATGCCAATTTTACGTAAAATTCCGGCAGCCATCCCTTGGGAACGTCCAAGTGTTCTATCGCTTTGTACAATTCTTTCTGCATACAGAGGATCAAGAAAAAGCCCGGTAGTTGAATCGTATCTGCTGATTACATATTCTTTTATCTTACTTTTGAACGTTTCAGAAACGGTGTCCATATCAACAATATTCCCGTTGATTAGAATACTTAAACCAAATGAAGTGGACTGCATATCAGGTTCATAAAGAGTATCTTTTACCATTATTGCATTGTGGTAAAAACCCCCAGATGTTGAATCGTAAACCGTGGATAACCAGTCGGGAACATCTTCATAAAGGTTTTCAAGTGAGTCGAGGTAGACTAACTTGTTTGTGGAATCCTGCTGCAGACTTAATTTACAGGATATAAAAACAAATAGAAAAAGTGGGAATAGTATTACTATATTTTTCCTCATTTTTAAAAGTCTAACTCCTTTTTGGCGGGGGTATCGGCAATGGCAGGTAATCCTGATACAAAATCATCCATTCGTGTAAGACAGCTTTTAACCTGTGTTCTACCTCGGCATAATTTTGGTTTCCACTTAAATTGTGAAATTCTCCGGGATCATTTTTTAAATCGTACAATTCAAACATTGGTCGCGGATTGGAGAAAAACGCTTTAGAAAATTTCTCATCTAATTCCCCTGATTTATTTTTTTCTGTTAAATCTTTCCAAACAGAACTATTTCTAAAATCAACAGGAGAATACGGTAATTGCCAGAGTGCATTGTAAATCAATTTATAATCATGATCAAATACTGCCCTGCTCAGGTCAAAATATCCGGTATGTAAAGGAAGACCAGAACTGTGGGGTACACGTTCTGCAAAAATGTATTTTTTCCCTTCAAAAGGCTCTCCCGTCAATAAATTATAAAAACTGGCCCCTGTCATGTTATCCGGTTTTTGTATACCGGCCATTTCGAGTATTGTTGGTGCAATATCATCTCCTGAGATCAAAGCATTTGAAGTAGTTCCTTTTTCTTTTACCAACGGTCCGTTTGCAATCATCGGCACATGTATCCCAATATCATATAGTGTTCCCTTTCCACGTAATAAGGCAGCACCGTTATCACCCAGAAAAATAATTTGCGTATTCTTTTTTAATCCTCTTTTTTCAAGTTCTGCAATAACCTGACCTATACGAAAATCAACACGGTTGATTTCGCCAAGATGTCGTGCCAAATCTTTTCTTACTTCTTTTGTATCTGGCATGGTTGATGGTATCTTAATTTTATTAGGATCAGGTTCGAAAGAGCGGGCAGTCCAGGGCCGATGAGGATCGCTGTAATTCATCCACATAAAAAATGGTTTTCCTTTTGGCTGTTCATCGAGGAACTCGATAAACTGGTCCAAAACAACACTGTCAGGGCCAATTTTGAGGTAATCAACCCGATCCGGAAATGTGACAAGATTATATTTCTTGAAAGCATCAATTGTTTCCTGTGGCATTCGTTCAGAACCATCAAGATGATAATGGCGTCCGCATATTCCTGTATAATAACCAACTTTACGTAAATATTCCGGTATTGTTTTTACATCTCTCGGAAGTGGTGCAGAGAAACGCGACATCCTGATGTCAATAACATTTCTCCCGCTGAGGATAGATGCACGTGAAGGTACACATTGTGGCGCACACGTGTATGCATTATCGAACCGGATTCCCTGTTTGGCCAACTTATCCAAATTCGGTGTATTTAAATCGGGATATCCGTAACATCCAAGGTAAGGAACACTTTGATCATCTGATAAAATTAATAAAATATTAGGTTTTGTTCCTTCATTTTTACTATTGGGTACTATGATAGAAAAAGCAAATAAAGGGAGAAATGCCATTGAAAATAGCCATGAAATTTTTTTTCTCATTTTATTAAAATTTGAGTTTTATAATGTAGGCTTGTCTGGAACCTGTTTGTGTTGAGTTAAATCCAATGATATCGCCATTTGGACTCCATCTGCAATGAAGATCACATCGCCAAAATCTTCCATGACGGGATTTATAGGTGCCTGATTGAGTAAATTCTTCGGGTTCGACAAATCTCCCCAGGCAAATTGCTGCCTGTGATTTCATATTCAACAAATAAATCTTTTGTTCATCCAATCCCGGCGAAGGATAAGCATCTGTTACCATCCATTTTTGATTGGGTGAGAATGTTCCATGAGCATCAAAATCTAAAAGCCCTTTTCCAAGTCTCTCATAATTTTCCTTTCCAACGGTAAATAATATGTGGGAATACTGTTTGGCTTTATGCCTGGCAGTAATCATTAAATCACTGTCATTTAACCAATCGAAATGCGAACCACCCCAGCCATCCGGAAAACAGCGCTGCAAATTTGTTCCGTCGATATTGACAGTAAAAGCCGAAGTATTTCTATTGGGAACCGCCCGTGCCAGCCAAAATATTTTTGTGCCACCACGACTGAACAACGTGTGGTTAAAATATTCTATCCCATCCTCTGGGATATCCGGTACCAAATCTTTTACATCGTTAATGGAGACAATTAATTTTGCCTTGCCTGTTTCCAGATTAACCAGAAATATTCCATCATCTTCAGGGAATTGCACATCGGGTTGCGCATCCTGTCCTTCCCCGCCATATCCATAATCGGTTCGTGTAATCCTTATTCGTGAAAAGTTGATGCATACCGCTTCTTTGCCGTTGGGAGAAACTGCACTTACAGGATACGGGATGGTTTTTATTTCTTTTTTTGTATGCACATTCATGATTACCGAAACAAATTTGCCATCTCTGAGGTCATTGAAAATAATTAAAGAATCTGGTGATGTTGCCAGCCAATGCGCCATACAACCTTGTTGAAAATTCCATGCTCTTGTCGTGGTAAGCGGAATAAATGAGTGATTTTCAATATCAACTAATCCTAAAGTTGCAGGATCATCTTCAGTAGGAAGTCTGAATTTGATATCTGTTTCAAGAACTGTTGCATACTTTTGGTTTTTACTAAATGAATTAATTCCATAATAGCTTGCATACAAATGTTCTTTGCCGTTATTAATCAGTTGTATTGGTTCCAAGACTTCCGGGAATTCAACAATATTCTTCGACTTTGTTTCTTTTGGTTTTTGAGAACAGCCCAAAACTGAAAAAAGTATTAGGATAAAATAAAGCTGCAAAACTTTCATAATGAGTATTTTAATGTTTTTAATTATTAATTGATTCAAAAGAAAAAATTAACATTGTTGCAATTCCCGGCGGTCATTGTCGTAGTGCATTCAAGGGATAAAAGACTGCCCTTAAGGACAGCCTTTTTATTAACCAAACTAAATCTATGAAAAACAATTAGTCCCAACCTGGATTCTGCTGTAAACCAGCCTCAGAGTTCAAATCAATCTCCGATTGTGGAATCGGAATTAATGTATGTTTTTCAGAAACATTCTCAGCAGCATCCGGATTGTATTTCTTTACACGTTCAACATAGGTTCCGGTACGAAATAGTTCAACTTTCCTACTGATTTGTTCCCCCCAGAGTTCACGTGCTTTTTCATCAAGAATAAAATCTACAGTTACATCATCTGCCGTGATTTCAGAAGCATTTGATCTTCTTCTTACAATATTGATATTTTCAGCAGCTTCAGCTTTTTTGCCCTGCATAAGTTGTGCTTCAGCAAGAATTAAATAAGTTTCAGCTAAGCGTATTAAATATACATCACGAATGGTTCCACCAGTATATGCCATTTCATCCGGAAGAGGTGTCATCATTGTTGGATCACTTGGATCATATTCTTTATTCCATTTTGTTGGAAATGGACGTAAGCTAAGATTATCATTAGCATATAAACTTTTCTCCGGGTTATTAAATATAAATAATGTATCACCTATTTTAACGTCACCCTTGTTTGCATTGGCAATCCAAATGGTTTGCACACTCGGATATTTGAACCGCAAATCCTGAGGCTCAAATAGTTCATACCATCCCATTGTTGGAGAATTTCGTCCATATCCCCTTCCACCATATTGCGGAGAGGCCACCAATCCATCAATAGTTTCATATCGTGGTATTAATTCTCTTGGCCCGCGAAACGTACAACAACCGGCATCCGGTATATATTGCGGATGTAACTCACTGTTTCCATTCTGTAATACTAACAATCCTTCAGGATTATTATTTTGATTATCGAGTTGAAACAAATCCCAAAAAACATTGCCTTGAGGATTATCAGATTTACTCCCAAAACGTTCAGTAACCAAACTGTGATTTGGATCATCAATGGCAGTTTGAGCTGCCTGTTCGGCGTTAGCATAATCTTTTGCAGCAAGATATGCATAAGCAAGCATATGATAACCGGTTGCTTTATCAATCCGTCCATTTCTTTCAGAAACTGCAGGTAATAAATCAGTCGCCTTTTTAAGATCTTCGATAACAAAGGCAAGAACTTCAGATTGAGGTTCATTTGTAAAATCAAGCTTAATTCCACTTACTACTTCACGAATAGTGGGAACGTCTCCCCAAAGCATAGTAAGGAAGAAATGACCGAAACCTCTAAAAAAATATGCTTCTCCTTCTGTTGTTTTTCTTAACTCTTCATTTTGCCACTCATGTTGTTCGCTATACTGAATAATCGTGGTTGCATTATTTACCATACGATAAAAATGAGACCAAGGATTAATTAAGGTATTATCTGAAGTTGCTGGCCCATATTCACTGTTTAATTCAGCAAGTGGTCTTTGAGTTTTTTGGGTGCCCATCATGTTAAAATCAGTAGCTCCGTTCATTACCACCCAACTGGCTTCCCAGTTGGAACTTCCCCAGTACGGGTAGCTAAGTTCATCATACAAACCAACTGCACCAGAAGCCAGTCCATCATCTGTATCGTATGTGACTTCGGGACTTAAAAAACTTCTTGGCTTTTCATTAAGATAGTTGTCTTTGCACGCAATCAGTACTGTAATTACTGATAATACATATATTAATTTATATAGTTTCGTTTTCATTTTTAATTCAATTTAAAAAGTTACGTTTAATCCAAATTGTACATACTTAGGTATCGAAATCTCAAAAGCTCTGCCTATTTCAGGATCGGCATAAGGGAATTTGGTAAAAGTAAAATAGTCATGTAAGTTAACGTACACTCTCATTTTACTTAAAGCAACATTTTGCAACATTGATTGTGGAAGATTATAAGATAATGTAATGTCTTTTATTCTGGTATAACTTGCATCATATATGTCCAAGGAGCCGTAAAAAACTGACCCTTTTGAATAGTGAGGACGAAACCATGTATTGGATGGATTTTCCGGTGTCCAATAATCGACAGGTGGCCTATTCACTCTACCTCCCCAGTCGCCTTCCGGATTAAATCTTTGGTCTCGCCCCTGGGTGGTTTGAATAAAAATGTTGAGGCTTAAATTTTTCCAGGCAAATGTGTTGCTTAATCCTCCTATCCATTTCGGTTGTTGATAACCAACAATATTTCGATCATCTGCATCAATTACTCCATCATCGTTTTGATCTACAATTCGAGGATCACCGACTTCCCGATCAGGTGTCGCTGAATTAGCGATTTCCTCTTCATCACCTAACTGGTAAATTCCATCTGCTTCATAATCATAATATATGTTGAGTGGTTCTCCAATGAACCACTGATTGGTAATATCATCTTTTCCATCACCATATAAATCAACAATTTGATTTTTATTGGTTGATAAATTTAGATCGAGTCGCCATGTGAAATTTTGTTTTTTTACTGGAAGAGAATTAATAGCTGCTTCAAATCCTGTGTTCTTGACTTCACCAATATTATATATTATATTGTTCTGACCGGTCATTGCTGGAATAGCCCTGTTTAATAAGATGTCAAACGTGTGAGAATCATAATATTCGAGTGTTCCAGCCAACCTGCCCTCTAAAACATTAAAATCAACAGCAAAATTTAAAGTTTTTGTAGTTTCCCAACTAAGGTCCGAATTCGGTAATGAATTAACTGTTAATCCGGAAGTCACTTCTTCGCCAAAAATATGTTGTGCCAATCCAAGTCGAGCGAGTGAACGATATGTACCAACTGCTTGATTACCGACTGCTCCATAAGAAGTCCTTAATTTTAAATCTTCGAGCCAGGGAATGTTTTTCATAAACTCTTCATTTGAAATTCGCCATGCAACTGCAAATGAAGGGAAGAATCCGTATTTATTATTGGCCGCAAATCCTGAATAACCGTCCTGTCTTCCTGTTGCCGTTAAATAGTAAATTCCGTTATAATTGTAATTTAAACGGGCCATGTAAGAAACAAGCTGCCATTCAGTTAATGAAGACGAAGGTGTGCCAATAGTTTCAGCAGCACCTATGTTGTGCCATAAATAATCGTCGCTTACAAAACCAGAAGCGGATTCACTGTTATAGTTATATTTGTCGTACTGACGACTATACAATCCGGTAAAATTTATAGAATGCCCTGAGAAAATCCTGGAATAGTTTAATATATTTTCCCAGGTTAAATCCATTGTTTTTGAATTACGTATTTCAGCCTGTCCTCCATTGGCATCCCCCATATATGTTCCACGTTTCAGATAACTGGCATTGTAAGTATTTCGCAATGTTGAACCTAAATTCATTCGAAATGATAATCCTTTTAAAACTTTGGGATTAATAATGAAATAGAAATTGTTGAAGAAATTATTGAAGTTATTTTCCCTTGCCGTTAATTCATCTTCTGCAATTGGATTAATAAATAAATTGTCATTTGCCTGTGGATGTTTTGTATAACTACCATCATCTTCATAAATACGGGCAAATGGACTAAGCCTGTAATAAGCTGGTTGATTATTAATACTAAATTCTCTTCTTTCATATTCATCGTATGAATACATCAAATTGTCACCAACCTTAATCCAATCTGCAATACCAGTCAGTTCAAGATTATTTTTTAGCGTAATCCGTGCAAAGCCAGTAGTTCTCTGCAAACCTGCTTCGTCGTTAAAAGAAACTGAAAAATAGTCGTTTAGACTTTCATTACCGGCACGAACACTCACCTGGTAATTTTGTACTAAAGCATTTTCATTTATCATTTGATCCATCCAATCAACTGTCTCTCCTCTTTCCCAACTTTTTAACTCGTTTACTTCCAATATAGTAGCAGGTATATCAGCATCAATGACGCCTTCAAGTAATCCATCCGCACGGTAACCTTCTTTACGAAATGCAAAAAAATCATCCGGCCCCATTAGCTTATACTTAACTGCTTCATTTTGAAATGACCAGGAAGTATTTAATTCGACAACTGTTCCAGAAACAACACCACTTTTTGTTGTTATAAGAATTACACCGTTAGCTGCTCTTGAACCATAAATAGCTGCGGCAGAGGCATCTTTCAATACTTCAACCGAGGCAATATCATCCGGATTTATATCTCGCATATCACCTGCGAATGGGATTCCATCCAAAACAATTAAAGGATAGTTGCTCGCTGAAATTGATGTAATTCCTCTAATTTGAATACTTCCGGAAGATCCAGGTTCACCCGTGCTTCGTTGTATGTTTATACCAGGTGCTGCACCTTGCAAGGCTTGAAAAACATTTGGAGATGAACTTTCTTCCAGTTTTTCAGAAGATACAGATGATATTGATCCCACAATATCACTTTTTTTCTGTGTACCATATCCTACCACAACCACTTCATCTACTCCAAAGTTTTCTTCAACAAGTGTTACATTTATCGTAGTCCGTTTATTTACTTCAACTTCCAGTGTTTTTAGGCCTATAAATGAGAAAACGAGTGTACCATCTGTTGGTACGGATTGAAGAGTATATTTCCCGCTTTCATTTGTTACAGTTCCATGAGATGTACCTTTGATTACAACTGAAACACCAGGTATTGGATTTCCACTTTCGTTAGTAACACTACCTGAAACGGATAACGACTGTTGTGACATAGAACCTATTTTGCCAGATTCACCTTTTCTATGAACCACAATCAAACGGTTATTTACTGTATAAGTCATATTCGTTCCCGTTAAAACCTCTTTCAGAATTTTATCAACAGGTTGATTTTCTGCTGAAATATCAACTTTTTTATTTAAATCAAGTTGTTTTAAATTATAGAAGAATGAAAATTCGGATTGTTCTTCAATCAAGCCAAAAACTTCTTCAATCGTTAGGTTTTTCCCGGAAACACTGATTTTTGTGCTCTGCGAATAGGATGATGCAGTTACTTGCATTAAACCAATAATCATAAAAAGACAGGTCAGTCTCATAATTCGTAAAATTTTAGGGAAACCTGCTAATGCATCATAGTCCCCATGTTTCAACTTTTTTTTCATAAATTTGAATTGTTTAAGTGATGATTAATTTCATTAATTATTCAAAGGCGGAATGTTGGCAGACAAACCGCCTTTTCTTATATTATTGCATAGGCTTATATTTTAGCTTAAATTCTCTAAATTCTATTCTTTCATAAGTAATCGGTGATGTTAATTCAAGAGCATCCAGCACTTGCCAGATTGTTTCCTGATTCTTAAATTTTCCGGTATATTTGTATTCTACAAATCTGTTGTCATCTGTAATTAGCTTCACATTATACCAGCGTTCTAATTTTTTAACAAGATCTACAAATGCTATTTCTTTAAAAATAAATTCACCTGATTTCCATGCCGTTTCCATTTCAATATCGGCTTGCACAATTACTGCCTTTTTCTTGTTTCTGTTGTAGTATAGCTTTTCACCTGGTTTTAGACGTGCAGAACTGCTTTGATTGTTAAATTTAAGATCAACAATTCCGCAAACTAAGGTTGTTGAGATAAAATTATCCTCGGTATAATTACTAACATTAAATTCAGTACCGGTTACGGTTACAGTAAAATCATTTGTTTTTACTGTAAAGGGCTTTTCTTTATTAGATTCTACCTTAAAATAGGCTTCACCATTTAGTACAACATTTCTGTTATTTTCGGTAAAGTTCTCAGGATAAATAAGTGTGGAGCCCGAATTTAATTGCACTTTACTTCCATCGGGAAGTATTACTTCCGATTTTGAGCCTAAAGGTACTGACAGTGTGTTGGTTGCAAAAATTTCTTTTTGATTTTTATCAGGCACTAAAATACCCAAACATAGTCCAATAAACAGCACAGCGGCAATAGCTGCTATTTTTTGCCAGAGTGGAAAATTCCTGCCGGAATTCGATTTATTTCTATAAAATTCAAGAAGTTGCGACTCTGTATTCATATTTACCTGTTGCGTAGCATCCCAGGTATCTTTACTTTCTAAAAATGTATGCTGATTTTCCGATGACGAATCAATCCAGTTAAATAATTGTTGTTTTTCCTTTGCAGATATGTTTCCGTTAAGGAACCTTGCAATGAGATTTTCGTATCGGTTTAAATTGATCATATTAGCCTAACTGAACATGTGTTACTGATAGCTAATACAACTTCACATTAAAAAATACGTCAATTAAAATTAAATTTTTTAATAATTATTTCACATCAGTCCATCAACCGTGCATTATATTGCCGTGAAGTTGCCTTATATCCATGATATTCTGATCCTATTGCTGATTCCTGTGTAAAAATGTAAATGACAGGTGCCCAAGGATTATAAATAACTGCTTCCTCCGCTTCATCGTAACCCACATTGGCCGGAATGAGGTGGTACCAACCCTGCCTTTTATTTCCTGCTTCGGAAGGTAATCCCGGTAATTGAACTGAATAGCTGCCATCACCTTTCCAAAGCATTCCACCGTTATAAAGTAATGATTCCTTTTTAGGTCCGTTCCATTTTATTACTTCCATTCCGGTATTATTTGGCGAACTGTTTAAATTAAAACGTTTTGCTACATTTCCATGATTGTCTACTAACATCGCTTGTTCGTTATGCCCATTATAGCGTATTATCATTTCGTTGCCGGGCAAATCCTGTATAAAATCAGCTACTCTCAATTCCTGTCCGTGAGGAACCAATTTTTTTCCAAGTTTAAGAATTACTTCTCCTTGCTTATTAAGTACATATCCGTAACCAGAACCAAAAGCCCTCTTTTTATTATTATTATCCCAGTAATCAATAGTTACTGAATCCATGTTTTTCCCCAGTTTCTTCTCCCAGATAGGTTCGCCAATGGAGTTTAGAATAAAATAACCCCCGTTAATTTCATCCAGTCCGTCATTGTCCATATCACCAACACTCGGAATATAAGCAGGACAATTTTGATATTCATCCCATTTGTTTTCATACACCCACAAAACTTCTAATTTATTGTTGAATGCTATTATCTTTTTACCCAGTTTAATAATAAAATCCTTGGGTGTCTTATTCCCACTCAAATTGGCTATAAATATTCGTTGGTGCACCCAGTTGGGGCCTTCGCCGGTCGATGAAGTCAGTTCTTTTGGGCTCGCTTTCTGTTTTATTGCACCGGTTTTTCCATCCAAAATCTCGACTGAAATATTTTTCATTGAGTGAACCTCTGCATTTTTCGGATTTTCAGCGAACAGGCAAATCACTTCTGTTTTACCATCATTGTCTATATCGTATATTGCAACTGGTCCCGGGCGGTTTAGCTGTAATCCACCTTCACCTTTCTGCCACAGTACTTTTCCGTCCATTGTAAAAGTTCCAATGAAACAAGGTTGGCATGCGCCCCCATCCTGATAGAAAGTGGCCCTGTAAACTAAAAAATCAACATTGTTATCATTGTCTAAATCCCCAATGCGAAGGTCACCGCCGTATGCTAAACCCTCGTATGAGGTTGTTTGCAATTTTTGAGGAATTACTAATTTTTTATACAGTACCGGCTTATCTATTCCTTTTTGTGAAATAAGACTTTGGATTAGTAAAATTAAGATTTGAAAAAACATTTTGATTATCAGATTATAATGTTATATCATCTCTAAATATTAAAAACCTTGTTTGTTGAAAATCGTTTAAAGTAAAACAGACGTGTTAAGTTACAGTTACTAATACAACCTGATTTCGATTTATACGTCAATCAGATTCCACTGTTTTTAAAATTATTGCAAACAAAATCTGAATATTTCTGTCCGAAAGTTTTTCACGAAGTTGTTTTAAAGCTCTAAATAATCTTGTTTCAACCGTCCTTACCGGAATATTCAGTTTTTCAGAGATTTCGTGGTTTTTTAAACCCTCAAAACGGCTTAAATGTATTACTTCTTTGTTTTTTTGAGAAAGTGAATTAATTGCAGTGTAGATTTTCTCAATATCTTCTTTTTCAATTAAGGACTGTTCTCCTGTTTTATAAAAATTGATTTCCATTTCTTTGAGAGCATAGGAAATTTCATCTTTGAATTTGTGAATTACTTCTTTATGTTTTAAGTAATTGACACATGAATTTCTGACAGAATTAAAGAGATATGATTTCAAATGTCTTTCTTCAAGTTGATATTTTTTCTTTTCCCAGACAGCCGAAAAAACATTTTGAACAATATCTAAAGCGTCCGATTTATTGTCGATAAATTTTAAACAATAAATGTATAAGGATACATAGTACTTTTTGAATATTTTTTCAAATATTGTCAATACTAAAATTTAAGTATTAGTCTCAAGATTAATTTATAAACCACATACTATGTCTTATTCCATAGCATTGCAACATAGTTAGGAACTTTTGATTAATAAACAATAAAAATAATGTTTAAAACAAAAATATAAGACAAAGCAGATTCAAATATCACCAGAATTATCATTAATATTTTCAATTTTTATCACTATTATCCGACTAATCTGCGAACTTGAGTAAAATACTCAATAATTGACTGATAGTCAGTTGTTATTATTTCTATTTCAAAAGCCACCCCCTCTAAAATGCGAGTTTTGTTTGCAAAGATGAAGCGGTAAACTCTGTTTTTGTCAAGTATTCCCGTTTAGTGCTCCGAAGCAGTTCATATACATCCAGAAGACTAATCAGATGAATCCGCACCAGGGATGCCACAACAGAAAATGCCTTTTTAGTTTGTGCCATTTTTTGGATGACTGTCATCAGAAGCTGGGCAATTAGTGTACACCAAACTTGCGTACGGATGGCATTTTCGTTCTCTCCGTAAAAGTAATGAAGTTGAAAGTTTTGCTTCATTTTCTTGAACAGGAGTTCGATGCCCCATCGTTTTTTGTACAAAAATGCCACTTCTTCTGCCGTACTTTCCATGCTGTTGGCAGATAAACCATCATATTCCAATTGGCGTTTTACTGCAAACCTGGAATAGTAAAAGGGTGCTGGATTATCTCATTTCACGCCCTGATGTAGATCCAGAAAGAATTGGTATGACGGGGGAATCAGGAGGAGGAACACAAACGTTTCTCCTTGCTGCAATAGATGACAGGCTTGCGGTTTCGGTTCCGGTTGTACAAGTCTCGGCACATTTCTTTGGAGGATGTTCATGTGAAACCGGAATGCCGATTCACAGAAGTAAAAATCATCAGACAAATAATGTTGAAATCGCTGCTTTATTTGCACCAAAGCCAATGTTACTAATTTCTGATGGGGCGGATGTTACTAAGAATACTCCAGTAATCGAATATCCTTATATTCAGAAAGTTTATGCTCTTTATAACGCAGAACACAAAGTAGTTAATGTGCATCTGCCTCTGGAAAAACATGATTATGGGTATTCAAAACGTGCTGCTGCTTATATATTTTTGGCAGATCACCTTGCTCTTGATTTAAATCAATTGCCTTATAACGATGGTTTTAAGGAAGATTTTGTGACTATTTTAGATTTTGAGGACTTACAGGTTTTTACTGAAGAAAATCCTTTGCCGGATAATGCATTAAAAGGGGATCAGGCTGTTATGGATTATCTAAATATTTATCCTTAAAACATGTCTCGAATCATTTTAAAGTTAGAAGAATTAGAATTTTACAAATAAATTTGTTTTTCATTTCGTTTAATAGCAAAAGCCAATGATAGAGGAAGAAGATTGTTATGGTTCAGTGAGGTTCGTGTTGTTCAGTTATCTTTTGTACATGCGTAATCTGGAAAAATATTCTGGTGTTGATGGCGTTCAGTACTTAGGGTGGTGAACCAGAATTCCGGCAGTTCCTCTCTATGGCTGCGGATGAAGATGCATACAATGGTTCTGGTAACCCTTATTAGTTGGCACCGTGAAGTTTGAAATTGATTTCCCTTTTCAGGATTTTATCTCGGAATCTGGTTGAGTTTTGTTAATGCTACCCTGTTGATAGCTTCCACAACTCGGAGTGTTAGTTTCATCTCTAAAATTTATTCTAAAAAGACCAGTAAAAAGCTTGGACATACCCATAGATACCTGTCAACCATTTAGTGATGGAACGGTGATAACGCTGTGGGCTGGTTTTTTTTTGGTTGCTTGTTTCTGCAAATACAAATTCTCTTATTTGCTGAAAATGTGTTAAATGCTACAATAATTCCGATTCACCAACGCCAATAGAAACAAGCCAAATGACCACCGCCAAAGTCCTCTTCAGGGGATTTAGGTGAACTTGAAACCTGCATTAATTACACACCTTTTCCATCATAAGGGTTGGCCATATCTGTAGCTTTCATAAATACTTGCCTTCTCGTCTAATCGGAAAGGAATCTTATTGTCTTCATGTTTTATTCTTTTCCGTTTTAAAAGACAATACATAAAATGTCGAAGTAATTCGACATAATTTGCTTATATTTGTCGAATTAAATCGACATAAATGGATGTGTTATTTGAATTTCAGGAGAATATTTTACGTAATGTAAAAAATGATTTCAGACGATATCTGCACGAGCGGATAAACTGGAATCAACGAATGATTGCAATTAAAGGGCCTCGTGGGGCCGGAAAAACCACATTAATGCTGCAATATTTGAAATTTGACCTGGGTATGCCTGAGACAGCTTTATATGTTACTGCCGATCATACCTGGTTTTATAATCATACATTACTGGAAACCGCAAATGACTGGTATAAGCAGGGAGGAAAAATCCTTATAATTGATGAAGTCCACAAGTATAAAAACTGGTCAGTTGAACTAAAAAACATCTACGATGGCTTACCTGATCTGAAAATCATTTTTTCAGCCTCTTCGGCTTTGGATATTTACCGTGGTGAAGCAGATTTAAGCAGAAGAGTGGTAAGTTATATGCTGGCTGGCCTATCGTTTAGAGAGTATCTGCAATTTTCCTGCAACGTCAGTTTTGATACAGTTACTATTGACGATATTTATAATAACCACCGGAATCTTAGCCGAACAGTAAGTGAAAAATTAAGACCATTACCTGCATTCCGAAAATATACAGGAACGGGTTATCTTCCAATCTTTATGGAAGGAGAAGATTCCTATTTGTTAAAATTGAATCAGATAATAAATACCATTGTAGATACCGACCTGGCTTACATTGCAGCATATAATTCGGGCACAGCTAATAAAGTAAAGAAATTGCTGGGAGTAATTGCAGAATCAGTACCCTTCAAACCAAATATAGCTGCCCTGTCCAGAAAACTGGATATAAGTCGGGATAGTATTTATCAATATATCTATCAGTTAAAAGATGCGCGATTGTTGAACACACTGAGCTCTGAGGGGAAAGGTGTTTCAACACTTCAGAAACCGGATAAAGTGTATCTGGAAAATACGAACCTGGCTTATGCTTTAAAAGGTAAGCCAGATATCGGGAATATTCGTGAAACGTTTGTTTTTAACCAGCTTCACAATGCCGGACTTGATGTTTATTCACCTAAAGCCGGTGATTTTGTTTTCGATGGTTATACCTTGGAAATTGGAGGAAAGAATAAAACCACAGCACAGGTAAAACATTTAGATAATTACCTGATAGCTGCAGATGATATTGAAACAGGAATTGGAAATAAAGCCCCCATCTGGTTATTTGGGTTTTTATATTAGATGAGATACTTTTTCCCAAGATTAAGATGTTTTATTGTCAAGTATCTTGCGATTTTTTATATTTACAAAGTGAAGTTCTTTGATGCAATAAGTGATTTTCGAGGTGTAAAATTCGGGAACTATACCACATTGATTTTAGCAATTAGTTGATATCCAGCTATCTATATCGTAGGTTCAAGTCCTACCTGGGGAGCAGAAATATAAAAGTATTAGCGTTATATGATTAGAATTCATGTAACGCTTTTTTTTTATATGTATGCCTCTATAATTTCATTCTTAATGTCAGTCCTGGCAACTATTTGTCTTATCATTTAAGGCATTACAATGAAAAGAAGATTAGTAAAATTATATTTGCAATATGATTGTACAACAGCATCATATTGAATTTTATAAATCCTTATTTCGTGCAAGAAAGGACCTATATGCTATACGATGGGAGAAAGATGGAAGAAGTGGATATATGCCTGCCTATGAAGTTGATTGGTCCAACTATCAAAAGCATAAGGCTCAGGGAGGTTCTTTTAAAGATTACAAGGATAAAAAACATTTGCCATTCGATTCTCTGGCTATAGAAAAACATATAACAGGCAAAGAAACATGCGGAATCTATCCCTTACTGGAAGATAATACTTCTTTTTTTATTGCTGTTGATTTTGATAAAGAAAACTGGAAGGAAGCCATAATGAGGCTTTTTAACACATGCTCCGGTTTCAATCTGCCAGTTTATATTGAAAAATCACGATCTGGAAATGGAGGACATCTGTGGATTTTTTTCGAAGAAGCATTCCCGGCTGAGCAGAGCAGGAAGATCATGTTTGAAATGTTACAGCATGCAGGAATTATATCTCATTTTGAAAAAGAACCCAGCTTTGACAGGCTCTTCCCTAATCAGAATTTTCATTCAGGAAAAGGATTTGGAAACCTTATTGCTCTGCCATTGAATGGGACAAGTATTAAACAAGGAAATTCATGTTTTCTGAACCCGGAAACCTTTGTGACATATGAAAATCAATGGGACTTCCTGCAGAGTATTAAGAAAGCATCCTTAGCCAAACTGAAAGATCTTTATGAGGAGTTGTTTGATATCAAACCTGCTGATATATTGGGCTCTTTTAATATTGATGCGATTCCTGAACTCGAAATAATAATAAAAAACCAGATATATCTCAAACGAGTTCAAATCAGCCGAAAGCTCATTCGCTTTCTCAGGGAACAACTAAACTTCTTTAATTCAGATTATTTAATTAAAAAGAACCTGGGAAAAAGCATTTTTGATACAGAAAAGTTCTTCAACCTGATACAGGAATCTGAAGCTGAAATTATGATCCCTCGCGGTTTTACAGCTGCCCTGGTTCATTTTTGCAGAACAGAAAATATTCCATTTAAAATCATAGACAGAAGAAACAAAAAAGAGTCAATAGATATTCAGTCGGAAATAAACCTGCAACCATTTCAAAAGATAGTTCTCGATAAAGTCAGTGACAAAGATTTTGGTGTAATCGTATCGCCTCCTGGAACTGGGAAAACAATTATAGGTCTCCAAATAATTGTAAATAAAAAACAACCGGCACTGATACTGGTGCATCGGAAACAATTACTTGACCAATGGGTGGAAAGGATTCAAAGCTTCCTTAAAATACCTAAAAAAGAAATTGGTCAGATTGGTAATCAAAAAGACAAAATTGGAAAACAGATTACCATTGCCATGATTCAAACTTTGGCACGAAGAGAAAATTATGAAGACATTGCCAATCAATTTGGTACTATTATAATCGATGAATGCCATCATATTCCTGCAAAATCATTTCGCGAAGCAATTGTAAAATTTAATGCCTTCTATTTATATGGACTTACTGCCACTCCTCAGCGAAAGAACAACGATCAGAAGTTAATCTTTATATATATTGGAAATATTCTCCATCAACTAAACCAGCATGAATATCTGAAAGAGAATAAAATCCTGACAGAAATCAATATTACGGAAACAGGATTATTTGCGCCATTCGATTATAAAGTAGATAATTATGAGACGATTTCAAACATACTCATCCATGATACCAATCGAAATTCGCTTATTTTAAACGACATTGAAAAAAATATCAGTCGTTTTAAATCTATCTTGGTTTTATCTGAAAGAAAAGCACACGTAGAATTACTGAACTTGTATCTGAAAGATAAATATGAAACCATCACAATTCATGGTGATGATAGTGCTGCATCCAGAAAAAGTAAAATGGAACAGATAAAACAGGGTCATTATAAAATTATCATTTCTACTGGTCAATATTTTGGCGAAGGTATTGATTTAAGTAATCTGGAATGTCTGTTTATTATTTATCCGTTTGCTTTTCATGGTAAACTAATACAGTACATTGGAAGAATTCAACGATCAGAAAAACCTCCGGTTATATATGATTACCGGGATTCAAAAATTGATTACTTTGAGAAGATGTTTAAGCAACGAAACAGATATTATAAAAAATTACTTAAATAAAATGCCTGAGAATCAAAATATCGAATGGAAGGAATCCTGGCGAGATGAATATCTGAAATGGATTTGTGGTTTTGCAAATGCAAAAGGAGGTAAAATATTTATTGGTATAGATGACAAGGGAAATGTATTGGGTATTAATAAGACTAAACGACTTATGGATGATATCCCTAATAAAATCCAAATGTTGCTTGGAATTATCTGTGATGTTGATTTACATGAAAAAGAGGAAAAGCATTATATTGAGATTGGTGTAAAACCTTACGATGTTCCCATTTCCTATCAGGGTAAATACTATTACAGGAGCGGAAGCACAAAGCAGGAACTTAGAGGTAATGCATTAAACGAGTTCCTTTTGAAGAAAGCAGGAAAGACTTGGGATGATGTAATTGAACAAAGAGCAAGTATTTCAGATATAGATACTAATGCTATCGAAGCTTTTAAAAAAGGAGCTGAAAGAAAAAAGTAAACGGCTACCATTTATTATAAAAGAAAATGATGTTAATAGAATTCTGGAAAACCTTCTATTAATTGAAAAAGGAAATCTCAAACGATCTGCAATTCTCCTTTTTGGGAAGAATCCGGAACGATTTTATATTAATGCCTTTGTGAAAATTGGGAAATTTGGTTTATCTGATACTGATCTCAAATACCAGGAAATAGTTGAAGGGAATGCATATCAACTAGCAGATAGAGTACTTGAAGTTTTAGATCGGAAATTTTTTGTTTCTCCCATTTCCTATGAAGGTTTGCAGCGAGTTGAAGGCTGGGAATACCCTTATGAAGCGATTAGAGAAACAATTTTAAATGCCATTGTTCACAGGGATTATATGGGGGCGCCAATTCAAATCAGTGTGTACGATGATAAAATGATTGTTTGGAATGAGGGTCATTTGCCGGATGATATGACTTTTGAAGATTTAAAAAAGAAACATTCATCCAGACCACATAATCCAATTTTAGCAAGTGCATTTTTCAAAGGTGGTTTAATTGAAGCCTGGGGACGCGGAACTTTAAAAATAGTTGATGAATGTAAAAAAGCTGGTTTGCCGGAACCTGATATTGAAAAAAATTCAGGAGGAATAAGTGTAACTATTCATAAAAATGCTTACTCGGAAAAACAACTCAAAGAAAAAGGTTTAAGTGAACGTCAAGTAAAAGTGATTGAATTTTTAAGAGAAAATTTATTTATAACGAATAAAGTTTACCAGGAGATGTTTAAAGTCTCAAAAGCAACAGCAACCCGTGATTTAACAGATTTAGTTGACAAATTCAAATTAATTGAAAGATACGGTGATGTTGGTGCTGGAACCACTTACAAATTGATTGGCTCATAATTGGCTCAATTGGCTCATTAATGGTTCACCAATGGCTCAACTAAGAAAGTTAGGTGGTAATTCATCCCAAACTTCAGAATCTTAGGTTGCAACTTCCGGCTGTCAGGGGAGCTAAATGAGATAAGAGGTCATTTTCGACCTCTTTTTTGTGCCCTGATTTCTATATCCCTCTTAAAATAGGGTAGTTCAGAAT
>CAWKIX010000045.1:0-26971 GCA_963849775.1 uncultured Prolixibacteraceae bacterium
GCCAATGCATTCATATAACCCCGTGTAACTTCAGGTACCTGAGCATTAAAATCGAGAATTCCGTATTCTTTCCGCATATTGTTGAGGTTCACCTTTAACGAATCGAATTCCTTGTTTTTTTTGTTCAGTACCTTGCGGGTTAATTCCACCATTTCATAATCTTTGGCGCGGTGCATTTCCCGTACCTTGTTGTTGTAGAAATGAATAATGGAATCGCACATATTACTGGCCCGCTGCGGGTTATGATCAAGCACTGTTATTTCAACCGTTTCGTATTCCGTTTTGCTGGTGTTTACATTGCTGTTGTAAATAGCAAACATGTAAGTCAGGTAATACGGGTCATCTTTTGCAATGTTGTATTCCTGGTCCAAATCAAATGCATTAAACATTTTTAGTTTGATGTCGTTCGAATTGATAATTTCCAGCATTTGCTCGGTTTCCGATTCCTCGCTCAAAACCCCAAGGTTGGTAGGATAAATTCGTGCTGTTGATTTGTATTTGGGTGTGATAAATGCAGGGCCTGAAAAAACCGTGGCCAAAACAATTGCAATTATCCCAATGGCCAAAAAATGAAATTTGCGTTTCCAAATTAGATCCAGGATTCGCTGATTATCAAAAAAATTATTCACTTCGGTAGATTTACGTTATGTTTTCTATTTAATTACAGCATACTTTTGAACGAAACTGAGCCGGTTTTAGTATTCGTTAAACCGTTTTTAACCATCAGGCTCCGACAATAATCAGGTAATAGTTTTTCTTTCCTTTCTGTGCCAGGATATATTTTTCGCCAATCAGGAAATTATTGTCAATTTTAAGTTCCGGGTCGGTCACTTTTTCTTTATTGATGCTCAGTCCGTTACCCTTAATTGTTCTTCGTAATTCGCCTTTTGAGGGAAAAATTGTTGTCTTTTCCGTTAATAAATCAATTATATTAACACCGCTGTTAATTTCCACTTTTGGCACAACAAATTGCGGAACACCTTCGAAAACAGAAAGAAACGTGCTTTCCTTTAACTTACGAAGCTGGCCGGCAGTGGCATTTCCAAACAATATTTGCGACGCTTCAACAGCCATTTCATACTCCTCGGCAGAATGCACCATTGTTGTTACTTCTTCTGCCAGTTTTTTCTGAAGTGCCCGGTTATGCGGCGCCTGTTTATGTTCTTCAATCAGCGCTTCTATTTCTTCGTTGGTCAGTAAAGTAAAAACCTTGATGTACTTTTCTGCGTCACCGTCCGAAGTATTTAACCAGAACTGATAAAACTGGTAAGGCGTTGTTTTTTCCGGATCGAGCCACACATTTCCGTGCTCGGTTTTTCCAAATTTTCCGCCATCGGCTTTTGTAATTAGCGGAATGGTGAGTGCAAATGCTTCGCCGCCTGTTTTTCTGCGAATCAGTTCGGTGCCGGTGGTTATATTTCCCCACTGATCCGAGCCGCCCATCTGGAGTTTGCAGTTCAGGTTATCGTATAGCCATAAAAAATCGTATCCCTGAACCAGCTGATAAGTAAATTCAGTGAATGACATTCCTGTTTTTGATTCGGCGCCCAGGCGTTTTTTTACCGAATCTTTTGACATCATATAATTTACGGTGATATGTTTCCCGATGTCGCGGATGAATTCCAGAAACGAGTAATCTTTCATCCAATCGTAATTGTTCACCATAAGTGCCGTGTTTGGCGCATCCGAATCGAAATCGAGAAACCTTGACAGCTGATTTTTAATGCCGTTCAGGTTTTTATTGAGTATTTCTTCATTCAAAAGATTTCTTTCCTGCGATTTACCCGATGGATCTCCAATCATTCCGGTGGCGCCGCCAACAAGTGCAACCGGTTTATGGCCAGCCATCTGAAAACGTTTCAACAGCATAATCTGGGCAAAACTACCCACATGCAGCGAGTCGGCTGTAGGGTCAAATCCAATATATGCCACGGTCATTTCTTTTGCCAGCTGCTCTTCAGTTCCCGGCATCATATCGTGCATCATACCACGCCATTTCAGGTCTTCAACAAAATTCATCAAACTAAATTTTTAAAAATTTGCGCAAAGATATAAAATGTGCCCTGTAATCCTGTTTCTTTCATCATAAAAACGGGACGACGCAGATTCAGGTCATAACTGCCTCAAAACCACTGCAGGTTTAAAAAATTAAATTGCCGGTAAATGATGGATGATCAGAAAATAAATTAATATGACGTAACTCTTTGATAATCTTCGTTTGCCGGATCGTGAGTGTCATCCCAAAAATCGATAAACGGGAAAATAGCCGGTGCAAAATTCCGGATGGGCGCATACAACCGCGATTCTTCTTTGGCTTCTCGGGAAAGTATTTCAACATCCTCATCAATTTTATCGAAAACCACCAGTATAATACTCAATATCAATGCCGAACGCAAAACTCCAAAAGCCATTCCGGCCAGTTTGTTTATAAAACCAAGCATCACCGTTTCCACCAGTTTGTTCACTACGCTGCCGATAAGATGCACCAAAACAACGATAACGATAAAAGTTATAATGAATGAAATAATATGAAGATATTTTGTAGTGATTTCGAAATGTTCGGTTAGAAACTCAGAAGTGATATCTGAAAATTCAATGGCCCCCCAAATTCCAAGTACCAATGCAGCCAGCGATGCAAGTTCAACAACCAATCCTTTCCGAAAACCATTGAACGCTGCAAGTACCAACAGTAGGGCAAGGATAATATCGATATAATTCATTCTTGTTTAAAGTAAGATTTTGTTACAGAACGTAAAAGTAGAAATTATTTTTATGAACTAAAGCAAATAAATTATTCCTAACTTTGAGACCAAAATAATTCTGACTGATGCCACTATTAAATTCTGTTATAAACTGGATAAATTTTAAACGGATTTATCAGATTCAACTGTACCGCGAACATCCATTTGAAATTCAGAATGAGGTGTTTTTCGATTTAATAAACAACGCCAAATCAACCAAATGGGGGAAAGAATACGACTATAAAAAGGTGGAATCAGTGCATGATTTTCAACAATCGGTACCGTTGCAAACCTACAATGAAATCAGACCTTATGTTGACCGGTTGCGCGAAGGCGAAAAAGATTTATTATGGCCGGGCGAAGTAAGATGGTTTGCCAAATCATCCGGAACTACCAGCGACAAAAGCAAATTTATTCCCGTTACAAAAGAAGCTTTGGAAGATTGCCATTTGCGCGGCCCAAAAGATGTGTTTGCCCTGTACATGAAAAATTTTCCTGAAACAAAGGTTCTGAAAGGTAAAACACTGACGCTTGGCGGCAGCCACCGTGTAAACAATTTTTCGAATAACTCGTATTATGGCGATTTATCAGCCATACTAATTGAAAATGTTCCGTTTTGGACAGACTTTATAAGAATCCCTTCGTCGGAAATTGCACTGCTGGAAGAGTTCGAAGAAAAGATTGAGAAAATAATTGAAAATTCTTTGGACGAAAATGTTACCTCACTGGCCGGTGTTCCATCATGGAACCTGGTGTTGCTGAAAAAAATTCTTGAAAAAACCAACAAAAGCAACATCCTTGAAATTTGGCCAAACCTGGAGGTTTTTGTGCATGGCGGCGTAAATTTTGAACCGTACCGGGAACAATACAAAAAAATTATCCCGTCGGATCAGATGCACTATATTGAAACCTACAATGCATCGGAAGGATTTTTTGGAATCCAGGACAACGAAAACAGCGACAATATGCTTTTAATGCTGGATTACGGGATTTTTTATGAATTCATTCCCATGAGCGATTTTGGAAAAGAAAACCCAAGTGTTTTAACCCTTGAACAGGTGGAACTGGATGAAAATTATGCCATGGTAATTTCAACCAATGCCGGATTATGGCGCTACATTATTGGCGACACGATAAAATTTACCAGCAAATTTCCTTATAAAATTAAAATAACCGGCCGTACCAAACATTTTATAAATGCATTTGGCGAAGAAGTAATAATTGACAATGCAGAAAATGCGCTGCGGATTGCATGTGAAGAAACATCGGCAAATATTGAAGAATATACCGCCGGCCCTGTTTTTATGGGCGACAACCAAAAAGGCGCACACCAATGGATTATAGAATTTGAAAGACAACCCGAAAATCTGGAACAATTTGTTACTGCTCTCGATAAAGCATTGCAAACCTTAAATTCGGATTACGAAGCCAAACGGCATAAAAACCTTACACTTGAACGGCCTCACGTAATTATGGCTCCAAAAGATACATTTTATCACTGGATGAAAAAAAGAGGGAAAATTGGTGGACAGAATAAAATCCCACGCCTGTCGAACGACAGAAAATATCTGGATGAACTACTTGAAATACTGAAAAAAAATAATTAATTAATTTCGTTAGATTTACAAAACACAAAATTATGCATATTGCTGTAGCAGGAAATATTGGCGCCGGAAAAACAACATTAAGCGAATTACTGGCTAAACATTACAAATGGAACCCACATTACGAAGATGTGGATGAGAATCCGTATTTAAATGATTTTTACAATGATATGCAACGCTGGTCTTTCAACCTGCAGATCTATTTTTTAAACTCACGGTTCAAACAAATTATCGATATCCGAAAATCAGGAAAAACAATTATTCAGGACCGCACCATTTACGAAGATGCCGAAATTTTTGCGCCCAACCTGCACAGTATGGGTTTAATGAGCACCCGCGATTTTAAAAATTACAAAACACTTTTCGATTTGATGGTGAGCTTAATCCAGCCACCCGATTTGCTGATTTACCTGCGCGCTTCCATTCCCACACTGGTAAACCAGATTCAGAAACGTGGCCGCGAATACGAAAACTCCATTCGCCTCGATTACCTGAAACAGTTAAATGAACGGTATGAAAAATGGATCAGCGGCTATAATATGGGCAAACTTCTGGTTATAAATGTTGATAACCATGATTTCACTCAAAACCCGGAAGATTTAAGTTCTATCATTGATAAAATTGATGCACAAATTTACGGGCTTTTTTAGTCTTCCATCAATTCTATTTCAGCGAGAATTCCGGGCCAGCTTTCTTCCGGTAATTTTGCCCCCATAACTTCCACCACTTTTCCTGAAATCAGGGCGGCAATTTTCCCGCTTTTCTCCAGGCTGTAACCTTTGGTCAGGCCATAAAGCAAACCGGCAGCATAATTGTCGCCTGCGCCGGTGGTATCAACTGCATTGGCCTTTACCGTCCCTATTTTCACGCTTTTATTGCTTTGTTTTATAAATGAACCCTCTTTCCCCACTTTAACAATGGCCAGTTCACACATTCCCGCGATATCTTCCAGCGCTTCTTCGGGAGATTTACCGGTAAATGCCTGTGCTTCCTCTTCGTTGGCAAAAACGATATCCACTTTTCCCGAAATCAGCCTTTTCAGAAAATCAAGGTGCGCTTCCACCACATTGAAACTGGAAAGGTCGATAGCGATTTTTAAACCTTCACTTCGTGCCAAATCAATGGCTGTTTCAATTAAATCATGATCCTGCACAAGATACCCTTCGATATACAAATAAGAATACTGGCGAAAGATTTCATTCCGAAGTTCATCCGTTTTTAAATCGGCCGCCGCACCTAAATAAGTCGCCATAGTCCGTTCAGAGTCGGGGCTTACCAGGCTCATCACCCTGCCGGTGTCTTTTTTGCTGTAAAATAGATGTGTGGCAATATTTTTACGTTCAAATTCTTCTTTAAAAACATGGCCAAGCTCATCATTCCCTATTTTCCCAAGGTAACCGCATTTTGCTCCCAAACTTGCCATCGCATGCACTGTGTTGGCAGCCGACCCGCCAGTGGTAACTTCGCGTTTGTTTAAAGATGTCGCTTCATAAATTATCTTCGAAAGTTTTTCATCTACAAGAGTCATGCTCCCGCGGGGCAGGCCAAATTCGGCCAGCAAAGCATCATTTTCCAACACATTTATTACATCAACAAGGGCATTTCCAATACCCAGCACTGCAGGTAAATTTTCAGAATTAATCATTTTATTCGTTTTCCAGATTTTTTGCAAAAATATTTTTTCTTTTCGGAAAAGCTATTATTTTTGCAACGCTTTAAGAAAAAACAAGCAGCTTCTTAAAGTTGAAATATCTTCCCTAGTAGCTCAGTTGGTTAGAGCGGCGGACTGTTAATCCGTAGGTCGTAGGTTCAAGTCCTACCTGGGGAGCAGAAATATAAAAGTATTAGCGTTATATGATTAGAATTCATGTAACGCTTTTTTTTTATATGTATGCCTCTATAATTTCATTCTTAATGTCAGTCCTGGCAACTATTTGTCTTATCATTTAAGGCATTACAATGAAAAGAAGATTAGTAAAATTATATTTGCAATATGATTGTACAACAGCATCATATTGAATTTTATAAATCCTTATTTCGTGCAAGAAAGGACCTATATGCTATACGATGGGAGAAAGATGGAAGAAGTGGATATATGCCTGCCTATGAAGTTGATTGGTCCAACTATCAAAAGCATAAGGCTCAGGGAGGTTCTTTTAAAGATTACAAGGATAAAAAACATTTGCCATTCGATTCTCTGGCTATAGAAAAACATATAACAGGCAAAGAAACATGCGGAATCTATCCCTTACTGGAAGATAATACTTCTTTTTTTATTGCTGTTGATTTTGATAAAGAAAACTGGAAGGAAGCCATAATGAGGCTTTTTAACACATGCTCCGGTTTCAATCTGCCAGTTTATATTGAAAAATCACGATCTGGAAATGGAGGACATCTGTGGATTTTTTTCGAAGAAGCATTCCCGGCTGAGCAGAGCAGGAAGATCATGTTTGAAATGTTACAGCATGCAGGAATTATATCTCATTTTGAAAAAGAACCCAGCTTTGACAGGCTCTTCCCTAATCAGAATTTTCATTCAGGAAAAGGATTTGGAAACCTTATTGCTCTGCCATTGAATGGGACAAGTATTAAACAAGGAAATTCATGTTTTCTGAACCCGGAAACCTTTGTGACATATGAAAATCAATGGGACTTCCTGCAGAGTATTAAGAAAGCATCCTTAGCCAAACTGAAAGATCTTTATGAGGAGTTGTTTGATATCAAACCTGCTGATATATTGGGCTCTTTTAATATTGATGCGATTCCTGAACTCGAAATAATAATAAAAAACCAGATATATCTCAAACGAGTTCAAATCAGCCGAAAGCTCATTCGCTTTCTCAGGGAACAACTAAACTTCTTTAATTCAGATTATTTAATTAAAAAGAACCTGGGAAAAAGCATTTTTGATACAGAAAAGTTCTTCAACCTGATACAGGAATCTGAAGCTGAAATTATGATCCCTCGCGGTTTTACAGCTGCCCTGGTTCATTTTTGCAGAACAGAAAATATTCCATTTAAAATCATAGACAGAAGAAACAAAAAAGAGTCAATAGATATTCAGTCGGAAATAAACCTGCAACCATTTCAAAAGATAGTTCTCGATAAAGTCAGTGACAAAGATTTTGGTGTAATCGTATCGCCTCCTGGAACTGGGAAAACAATTATAGGTCTCCAAATAATTGTAAATAAAAAACAACCGGCACTGATACTGGTGCATCGGAAACAATTACTTGACCAATGGGTGGAAAGGATTCAAAGCTTCCTTAAAATACCTAAAAAAGAAATTGGTCAGATTGGTAATCAAAAAGACAAAATTGGAAAACAGATTACCATTGCCATGATTCAAACTTGGTGCAAATTCCGGTGAAAGTTGACAGGTGATTCCGGGCAAAGTTGACAGTTTCATTTTTTCGATGATTTCGTGGTTAAAGATAGCCAAAAAAATTTTACTGCTTTTTCATTTTTTTTCTCATAGATTCTCCTTTTAGTTCAAACCGATGTGCCGAGTGGGTTACCCGGTCTAAAAAAGCATCGGCAATTGTTTTTTCTTCGAGCAGTTCGTGCCATACTTTTACAGGGATTTGTGAGGTTATTATTGTCGATTTTTTTCCATGCCTGTCCTCGATAATATCGAGCAGCATTAATTGTTTTTCATTGTCGATAACCTGTAGTCCAAAATCATCGAGAATAAGCAGGTTTTGTTTTTCAATCCGGCCCAGTTCTTTCATATAGGTACCGCCTGCTTTGGCCATGGTTAGTTTGTTAAACAGCCGGCCCAGGTTAAAGTACATGGTTTTGTACCCTTTAAGGCAGGCCTGATATCCCAGTGCTGTTGCCAGAAAACTTTTACCTGCACCCGTACTGCCGGTAATAATAATGTTTTCGCCCCGGTCAATAAAAGAGCAATCGGCCAGACGGGTGAAAAGGTTCCTGTCCAGTTCTCTTTCCGGGGCAAAACTGATTTCCTCGACCGATGCCTGGTAGCGGAATCGGGCTGTTTTTACCAGCCTCTCTGTTTTACGGCCGATACGTTCGTCCCATTCAGCCTCAATGAGCCAGGCTAAAAACTCATCATTGCTCAGCGAGTTGTTCTGTCCTGTTTCAAATGATGCTTCGTAAGCCTTTTTCAGGCCATGCAGGCGCATCTGCTGCATTTTTTCAATTGTTGCATTTGTGTTCATAATCAAATTGTTTTGTTATTCGTAATTTCCTCTAATATTTTCATGAAAAGGGAGTTTTAATTCTTTACTGTTTTCGGAGGCCAGCCTGTCAAGGCCTTTTTCCAAAATATCCCTGATGGTATGATAGCTGTAGGCCTGGTAATTTAATGCCCTTTCACAGGCATTTTCAAGTCTCTTCCTTCCTGTACGTTTGGCAAAGCCAAGGATGCCAAGACACGATTTGTACCCCTGCTCAGGGTATTGTTTGGTTTCCAGCACCTGTTTTATGTACTCTTCGGTTGATTCCCCAATTGTGGCAGCCCACTGGGTAAACTTTTCAGGACTCCATTCCGAAACAAACCGGTGGCTGGAAGGAATGTGTGTTTTTATTGTTGTATATCTGTGGGGGGAATAATTCCGCTGGTGTAAAGCAATGCGTTTGTGGTTGTAGTAAACTTCAATAACACGTCGCGTATAAATGAGCTTTACTTTTTTGCCAATATAGGAATAAGGCACGCTGTAATAATGTTTGTCTTTGCTTAGCAGTACATGGGAGTTTTTCTGTACTGTAGCCATTTTATATTCCTTTAGCTCGTAACCTGCTTGTGGAAGTGATTTTAATGCTTTTTTATCGGTTTCATTAAACAAATCCCTTCGGCTGTAATCCCTGCCCTGAAAACGCAGGTTATTGTATTTTTCCAGTTCCTCTTTTATGGCAGCATTTAACGCTTCAAGCGAATAAAATTCTCTGTTCCTGAGGGCGGCATAAATACGGTGATACACGATTTTAACTGCGCCTTCAACTAATGCTTTGTCTTTAGGCTTGCGTGCCCTTGCCGGGTAAATAGTGGTATTGTAATGAGAAGCAAAATCAGCCAGACGCTCATTTATTTCCGGTTCGTACCTGTCGCTTTTGGTAACTGCTGATTTTAAATTATCAGGGACTACTGCAGCGGTTATTCCGCCAAAATAACGGAAACTGTTTTGCAGGCTGTGCAAAAAGTCAGGTATTGTTTGGCTAAGGGTGGCTTCCACAAAAGTGAACTGGCTCGCCCCAAGGGTGGCGATAAAAACCTCTGCTTCTTTTATCTCGCCGGTTGAACGGTCAATAAAACTGAGTTTCTTACCTGCATAATCCACAAATAATTTGTCGCCTGCTTTATGCTCCATGTGCATGTAAGCATCGTTTTGGTGGCACCACTTCTGGAAATGGTAACAAAACTGGGTGTACATTACCCCTCCCGGATGTTTGCGTTTGTACTCCTCCCATAACACCTGGCGGGTTACACCTGGCTTTTTCAGCTCTTTTTCTACATAAGGGAAGAACTCTGTTAACTCAATAAATATTATGTTTCTGTCCATCCGCGGCGGCGCGGCCCCGGCTTCAAACAGCTCGTGCAGTTCTGCATCGCTGAAGGATGCCAGTTCTTCAAGTTTGAATCCACTGCTTTCGATTTGCTTAACATACTTGATTACCGTTGGACGCGAAAGCTTAAGCGCCTTTGAAACCCGTGAGTTTGAAAACTTTTCTTTCTTTAATCGAATGATTTCCCTAATCATAATTGCTCCTATTGTTTTATTAGCCATATTCTTTTAATGCAAAAAAAATATGACAGGGAAACCATCGAAAATTAACTGTCAACTTTCATCCGCAATGGGATGTCAACTTTACCCCGGAATAGGGTGTAAACTTTGCCCGGAATAGGGTGTAAATTTTGTCCCGGAATATGCACTTTGGCACGAAGAGAAAATTATGAAGACATTGCCAATCAATTTGGTACTATTATAATCGATGAATGCCATCATATTCCTGCAAAATCATTTCGCGAAGCAATTGTAAAATTTAATGCCTTCTATTTATATGGACTTACTGCCACTCCTCAGCGAAAGAACAACAATCAGAAGTTAATCTTTATATATATTGGAAATATTCTCCATCAACTAAACCAGCATGAATATCTGAAAGAGAATAAAATCCTGACAGAAATCAATATTACGGAAACAGGATTATTTGCGCCATTCGATTATAAAGTAGATAATTATGAGACGATTTCAAACATACTCATCCATGATACCAATCGAAATTCGCTTATTTTAAACGACATTGAAAAAAATATCAGTCGTTTTAAATCTATCTTGGTTTTATCTGAAAGAAAAGCACACGTAGAATTACTGAACTTGTATCTGAAAGATAAATATGAAACCATCACAATTCATGGTGATGATAGTGCTGCATCCAGAAAAAGTAAAATGGAACAGATAAAACAGGGTCATTATAAAATTATCATTTCTACTGGTCAATATTTTGGCGAAGGTATTGATTTAAGTAATCTGGAATGTCTGTTTATTATTTATCCGTTTGCTTTTCATGGTAAACTAATACAGTACATTGGAAGAATTCAACGATCAGAAAAACCTCCGGTTATATATGATTACCGGGATTCAAAAATTGATTACTTTGAGAAGATGTTTAAGCAACGAAACAGATATTATAAAAAATTACTTAAATAAAATGCCTGAGAATCAAAATATCGAATGGAAGGAATCCTGGCGAGATGAATATCTGAAATGGATTTGTGGTTTTGCAAATGCAAAAGGAGGTAAAATATTTATTGGTATAGATGACAAGGGAAATGTATTGGGTATTAATAAGACTAAACGACTTATGGATGATATCCCTAATAAAATCCAAATGTTGCTTGGAATTATCTGTGATGTTGATTTACATGAAAAAGAGGAAAAGCATTATATTGAGATTGGTGTAAAACCTTACGATGTTCCCATTTCCTATCAGGGTAAATACTATTACAGGAGCGGAAGCACAAAGCAGGAACTTAGAGGTAATGCATTAAACGAGTTCCTTTTGAAGAAAGCAGGAAAGACTTGGGATGATGTAATTGAACAAAGAGCAAGTATTTCAGATATAGATACTAATGCTATCGAAGCTTTTAAAAAAGGAGCTGAAAGAAAAAAGTAAACGGCTACCATTTATTATAAAAGAAAATGATGTTAATAGAATTCTGGAAAACCTTCTATTAATTGAAAAAGGAAATCTCAAACGATCTGCAATTCTCCTTTTTGGGAAGAATCCGGAACGATTTTATATTAATGCCTTTGTGAAAATTGGGAAATTTGGTTTATCTGATACTGATCTCAAATACCAGGAAATAGTTGAAGGGAATGCATATCAACTAGCAGATAGAGTACTTGAAGTTTTAGATCGGAAATTTTTTGTTTCTCCCATTTCCTATGAAGGTTTGCAGCGAGTTGAAGGCTGGGAATACCCTTATGAAGCGATTAGAGAAACAATTTTAAATGCCATTGTTCACAGGGATTATATGGGGGCGCCAATTCAAATCAGTGTGTACGATGATAAAATGATTGTTTGGAATGAGGGTCATTTGCCGGATGATATGACTTTTGAAGATTTAAAAAAGAAACATTCATCCAGACCACATAATCCAATTTTAGCAAGTGCATTTTTCAAAGGTGGTTTAATTGAAGCCTGGGGACGCGGAACTTTAAAAATAGTTGATGAATGTAAAAAAGCTGGTTTGCCGGAACCTGATATTGAAAAAAATTCAGGAGGAATAAGTGTAACTATTCATAAAAATGCTTACTCGGAAAAACAACTCAAAGAAAAAGGTTTAAGTGAACGTCAAGTAAAAGTGATTGAATTTTTAAGAGAAAATTTATTTATAACGAATAAAGTTTACCAGGAGATGTTTAAAGTCTCAAAAGCAACAGCAACCCGTGATTTAACAGATTTAGTTGACAAATTCAAATTAATTGAAAGATACGGTGATGTTGGTGCTGGAACCACTTACAAATTGATTGGCTCATAATTGGCTCAATTGGCTCATTAATGGTTCACCAATGGCTCAACTAAGAAAGTTAGGTGGTAATTCATCCCAAACTTCAGAATCTTAGGTTGCAACTTCTGGCTGTCAGGGGAGCTAAATGAGATAAGAGGTCATTTTCGACCTCTTTTTTTGTGCCCTGATTTCTATATCCCTCTTAAAATAGGGTAGTTCAGAATATCCCATTCTATTTAATTTAGGTTGCAACTTTTGAAAATATTAGAGAATACTTAGTTCTCCTAATAATGATATCTGAATTTAATGATTTAGTATTTAGTGTTTTATGCTAGGTTCAAGTCTGATTAGGTTATTAAAAGGTTAATGTGAATTGAAATTAAAGAAGTGAATGAATGTAATTTGCAGACTCTACCAGCCCAAGTTTCCTAAACCTATCTAAAATCTGAAATTCATCTAAATCAGGATTCGTCCGATTAAACACCAAATCTTTGAAAGCCTGAATTGCACGCTTTTGATTTAAATCGATTATGTCAGTAATGAAATCATCAACACCTTTTGCTTTGAGGCCAAAAGTAGACAGGTATTCTTCAGGAAAGTCCTTGAGATTGTTTGTAACTATAACATTTGCGTTTGTTTTAATAGCTGCGGCAAGTACTTGTCTATCTTTTGAATCAGGCAGTTCAAGACCATCAATTAATGATTCATAGTTTTCAACCAGTGCGTCTGGAAATGCCAATTGTGCTTTGCTTATTCTCTTGTTTACTTCTGCTTCAGGGATACCTTTTCGAATCATTACATTTTTCCATTCATCAAAGATGTGATTACTCCATTTGGGAGTATAAAGTTCATAATAGGCGAACCAGAATAGCAAATCACGAATATCAATGGGATAAATAACATTCGTATCCAGGACACATGTAAATCGAACACTATGAATCATATAATCCGGTTTCTTCGTCAGACTTCATCATCTCTATTAATAATTGCTTCTGTTTTTCTTTCATTTCCTTTTTATATTTTATGATGTCCTCATATCTTATCCTTCTATGTTTTCCCACTTTAGTATATTTAATTTTACCACTTTCAAGAAGTTTAATTAAATGCGGTCTGGAACAACTTAAAAGTTCAGCTGCGGCTTGAGTTGTCATTTCAGTTGCAATAGGTACAATTGAAACGAGCCTGCCCTTACTTGTTTCTTCCAGAATTTTTACTAAAAGCTTTAAAGCATTTAATGGGATTCTTAATTTTTCAGAAGTTTCTTCGATTTCAATCTCAGGATTTTCTATATCTAATTCTTTCAACATTGAAGCCAATGCATCATATGACTTCAATGCAGTTTTCTGCTCTTGTTTTGATGGTCTTTTTATTTCTTCAATGAATTCCATATCTTTAAATTTTAATCAACTCACAAATATAAACGAAATAAACAAAACATTGTTTCGAATATTTCTTTTATTTTAAATTCTGTTTTCAATCTTTAAGTACCTGAATTCCAAATTTAGACATCAATTCACTCCAAACTTCCCAAGTTTAGGTTGCAACTTCCGGCTGCCTGGGGAGCACCGATATAAAAGTATTAGCGTTATATGAATCTTTCATGTAACGCTTTTTTATTTTAAACCATTATTTATCCTGGTAATGACCGGATGCAGCAACAATCAGTACGGTTATTTTTTTGTTATCAACGGAATAAACTAGCCGGTGCTTTTGGGTAATTCTTCTGGAGAAAAAGCCTTTATAACCATAACCCAGGGGTTCCGGTTTTCCGGTGCCTGTCATTGGATGCTGCTTTAATTCCAGTAAAAGTGCTTTTGCTTTTATAAATGCTGCAGGTTCATTTTTTTTTAATCCGGCAAGGTCTTTTTTAGCTTCATTGGTAAAATAAAGTGTGTAGGTCATAGATTGTCAAGAAATAGATTTAATTCTTCTTCCGTTTCTATCATAGTAATCTTCCCTTCTTTCACTTGTTCTATTGACCTGTTGATTTTATCAAGCATAGCCGGGGTAAAATATATATCTTCGTCATCAATTGGAATCAAAAGATAAGATTGTTTTTTGCCTCTCCTGATTATTACCCTTTCACCTTTATCTGCCAACTCAAAAAAATCTTTTTGTTTATCTCTGAATTGTCTGCTCGTTGTCTGAATTATTGCCATTTCAAAATATCTATTGTGTACCTAATCTGGTACAAATATAATGAATAATTTCATGCCAGTGCATCTAAAACAATCTTTCTAATTGGAATCAAAAGGGGGCAATTCTCAGCAATCTTTCACAGATCAGGTTGTAACTTCCAACTGCCAGGGGAGCCACACAGGACAAGAGGTCATTTTAATCTCATTCAATCGATTATTTTCAAAGGTATATTCGATTGAATTTGCAAGCAAATTTCGACCTCTTTTTTTGTGCCCGGATTTTTGAAAACCTTGCTGGCGTTTAGAAGTACCTGTATCGGTTTTGTGAATTCGCAGGTTGCAACTTTTTCATTCTCTAAAACCAATTTTTCTTAAAAGATGAAACCTAAAATCTGTTTTTTTGTAACATGCTAAACTTTAATTTCTGTATTTATAACATATTTGGGAATTGATTCATGTTCAAATATTTCGGTATCAAAACCATTCATTGCAGAATAAATTTCGGCAGATAAGCCAGCAATCCCACTACCGATTATTAGTACTTTTTTTTCATTTCACAGTTACTACCACATTTCCTTTTTTATGCCCTTTCTCCACATACCTGTGAGCCTCAACTATTTGTTCCATTGGGTAGATTTTGTCTATTACTGATTTTAACTTGCCGGCTTCGCAGAGTTCTTTGAGATAGACCAGGTCTTCAACCTTTAACTTTATATTACCCTTCAAATCAAAAGCGCTTATGTACATTCCTGACTTTTTTAGAGATTTTTTTCGTTTTGAAAGTGGAATTTTGCCTACTGCATCAAAAATAACGTCATAAGCTTCAATCCTTTGTGTAAAATCTTCCTGAGTATAATCAATAACCTGGTCGGCTCCCAGAGATTTTACCATTTCCAAATTGGCTGTGCTGCATACTCCTGTTACTTCTGCACCAATGTATTTGGCAATCTGTATCGCATAAGTACCCACACTGCCGGAAGCTCCGTAAATTAATACCTTCTGTCCCTTCTGAATTTTTGCTTTTCTGAGATTTATTAAAGCGGTTAATCCTGCATTGGAAACCGGAGCGGCTTGTTCGTATGACATGTTGGCCGGCTTTATTGTAAGCGCTGCTTTCTCGGGTAAACAACAATATTCAGCATAGGCTCCCATTTTAAATTCAGTGGAAGCAAAAACGGGATCGCCTTTTTTAAACAGGGTAACATCTTTGCCAACTTCCTCAATGTCTCCGGCCAGTTCCATTCCCAGTATTTTATTTCTGGGTCCTTTGAAACCCAACATTATTCGCATCATGGGCTTAAAAAAGAAATCTTTGACGGGTCCTAATCCGGGTTCTAAACGCCGGATTTTTGTATCGCCTATATGTACAGTTGTTGCACGAACCTTTATCAACACTTCATGATTATTAGGCACTGGTTTTTCAACCTCCACCAGCTTTAAGACTTCCGGCGACCCGTATTTGGTGCAAATGATTGCTTTCATAACAGTTGTTTTAAGAAAATGAGCACAGGAAATAGGGAAAAGTTACTCCAAAAATTCAATTACTGTCCCATGTGCGGTTATTATTCTTTTAATGTACACAAATTTATATGCATCGTGTTCCTCAATAGTGACATTAATTTTTGCTTTTAATGTGTCCAAAAGCCGGGAACTTTCAATCATGTTTTGCTTAGCTTTGGCAATTAGATTTTGTTTATGACCACCGATAAAAAACAGGTAGGTATCAGTAGATTCAGCGCTGACCGTTTCAATGACTTTAAAATTCTTTTCTTGAAGAATCACATTTAAATTTGCTTCATTAATACTAAACTGATTGGTTAAGCCGGAACTCAACTGTTGTTTTGCCAATACCAGCGGGAGCAGAAACAAGAATAAGTTTCCGGGTCAACCCGGCAATGGTGGAAATTCCCAGCAAATCTTCACAAATTAGGTTGCAACTTCCATCTGTCTGGGGCGCACCGATATAAAAGTATTAGCGTTATATGAATTTTTCATGTAACGCTTTTTTATTTTAAAGAAATCACAGTTTTTAAATAGCCATATTTATCCTGGCAATGACCTGATGCAGCAATAAATAGTGCAGCTATTTTTTCATTAGTTTTTAGGTGTCAATTCCAGACCTGGTCTTAAATTCGCCATTTCGTAAACTCCGTAATATTCTGTATTCCTGATTTTTGCAAAGATAAATTGAACGATTTGATATTGTGGCTTGTAATCTAATAAGAAAATATGAATATTATGAATACAGATAAATTCAGAAACCTACGCTATCGGTTAATGGAAAACGGGAATTGGCCACTGAAATATATGTTCAAATTCATTTCACCAAACCAGGATGGTAAGGTGGATAAAATAAAGGCCTTGCTTCCAAAAACCGGTAAAATGACATTTAAACATACCTCTAATTTAAAACATGTATCGGTTACATGTATTGCCCTGATGGACTCCGCTGATCAAATAATTGAGATAACAGAAAAGGTGGATAAAATTGAAGGAGTAATTGTGTTGTAATGAAGACAACAGACTTTCTACAAAAAAGTAGTAGCATGTTTTGAATTAGTTTTTGACTTAACTTCCGGGCACTGGAGGTGTTATTTTTATAAATGAACAATGAGTTCAATTAAATGAGTTCTTTACCAAACAATAATTCTGAAGACTTTCCATGAAGTCCCACAAATAATTTATTGGTGCCTGCCATTTGCCTTGTATAACACCTGTGAAATGTATAGTTGCAAATGAATAAATGATTTAGAAGGGTTGCAAGTCCTGGAAAGGCAATACAGAATATGATAAAAAGAATGGTGGAAATTCCCACCATTCTTTATTTGAATACCGAAAAAGTTGATGAATCTTAATTTGATACCGTCTTTTTTTCCATCAGCGCCTTGACCTTCCGCCTGACGATGATCTTGAATGACTGCTTCTGCTGCCTACGCTTCCTGAACCTCTGCTGCCTGAGCTATGGCTTCTGGTAGAAACACCACCGGACGGTCTGGATGAACTTCTTGAGGAAATATTTGAATTCCTGGATGAGCTTCTGCTGCTTGTACCACTACTTCTTGATGATACTTTTGGCTGCCGGTAGGTACTTCGCGGATTTGAAGATCGCGATGATACCGAAGGTTTCGTGGCCGATTTTTGTGAATAAACAGATGATGACCGCTTTGGCTGCCTGTAATTCCGGCTGGCAGCAGCCGAACCGGAACTTCTGCTGTTTCTTATTGTTGTTGATTTTTGCCGCGCCTCCCTTTTAACATTTACCGGAGAACCTGTTCCGTTCCTGTAAGACGAACTGCTTCTGCTTCCTGCTCTTCTGGTTATCGAATTCTTACTTCCCTGATTGGTATTAGTAGTGGTTCTGCCGGAGCGTACATTCGATGACTTATGCCTGGATCCTGTTCCACCGTTGTTGGCAGAACCTGCACGTGTCCGTGACGAATTGCGCGAAACCGTTCCTCTTTCTGAAATTGACCCAGACTTATAATTTGATCTGCTTCTTACAGACCGTGGACTGTTCGTTCTTTCGCGGGTTGATTGGTTTGCCTGGTAATCAGTGCTCCTTCGTGCAGTTCTCCTGTATAGATCATCGCCTTTGCTTCTCAGGTCAGGTCGTGAGTAGGTCGTTCTGTAGTTTCCTTCCCTGATTCTGTCATGAACTTTTGGAGAATATGAACGCACACGGCCGTAATAAAAATCTTGATACCTTTGATAACGGTAATGATTCCAATATCGGTAATGTGAAAAATAATAGGGATTAAAGTGGCTGTGATAGCCGTAATATGTATGCCAGTAATACGGGCGCCACGGATTCCAGAATGAAGGGTAATATCCCCAGCTCCATGAAGAACGCCAGCAAATATAACCGGGGTTATAAATAAACCGGATAATTGGCCAGGCTGCCACCTGGTAGGTTGTAACAGTAACCGGTGCCGGCGTTGTTATGACTGTAGTATTGCCAATGTAACCGGGATTCGGAGTTTCCTGACTGTCAGCATAAATGGGCTCTACAATGTAGTTTTTGCCGTAAAGCGCTTCGTCGCCAATAAGCTGTATACGTGTCGAACCATCATTGAAACGTTGAACAGTGAAAACAGCGATATCCTGTGTTTCGTAATCATTCAATTCGGTCCTTAAAACGATGGTGTGATCATCATTATCCACATAATCCATCACGGAGATATAATCAACCAGATTGTCTCCGTTCAGGTCGAGATTGTTGATGTGTGAAGTCTGATCATTCAGACTTCTTTCAAAACCTTCCAATGTTTCCGACTCCTGGAATAATTTCATTGTAGCATACAGGTTCAGGTTATCACCGGGTAAACCCAGGTATTCTTCCGGATAATCAGATGCTGTTACTTTAGCTGCAATGGAGGTAACAAATGCAAGAATAGATATGATTATTAAATTTTTCATGACTGATAGTATCAAATTGTTTAATTCTAACATGAAGAAAAGCAAAACCCGTACCATTTTGCCACATCAATGATAACATGCTGTGAATCAAATCATATAAGATGAAATCTTGCTTATCCTACTGTTAATTTCTGCATAATTTAAATCCGGTAGAAGAATACGAAAGTAAAAAGTGAGGCAGATTAAAGAATACATCTGGATTAATCCCACAGGAGATTTTAATTAGGAGGATAAGTCATTCCGGGAAATCAGACAAAATGAGATATCTATTTTCTTCCTCTGTCTATTTTATTATGTTTTTAAAAGCTGAACCAAAAATCAAATAACTTGTATTTCCGCCAATTGTACCCTCATTTTGTCCCCATAAAAATGGCCAGTCATCGTAATTTTCAAAGTGATCGGGTTGCCTGAATAAAATACCCGGGGCAACATTTCCAGGAATAAATGAGAAATCAGCCCTGTTGTTACCATAGAATACTGCTTTTGGACGAGCGGCGCCTACCGTTGCCACCAATGAATAATTATGATATGGATGGCAGCCAAATAACCAGTTGGTAGCTTTGAAAGCATGGCTGGCGTCGATAATATCAGGGAAATATTTACTGGCAAAACAAATGGTGGTACCAAAACTTACCACGGCTCCGCTGCCTGCCCAGTTGCCCAGACCGATGGGCACTCCATACGGATTATCCTTTTCCAATCCGTCGATGTATTCTTTATATTTTAGCACATAAGGCCGGAGCCCTTCTTTAAAGGAAGCATCCATGTGCGGTATGGCATGTAACGCCGTCAGTATGGACCAGCTGACATTACGATCCAGAGCAGGCCATAAAAGTTCCTGAAACTTATCAACATATTGTTGCTCCCCGGTTGAGATGTACAGTTGAAGATAAGTGCCCATATCAGCGGATCACCGACCACGGCCACGTCTATCCTGCGGCTGACTGGCAAGGATTTCAGTTGCTTCTTTCAGCAGCCTTTTTGACTGTTGCAACGCTCTTGCCGAAAGATCATCGTTATAACCCTTCAACGCTCTGCTTGCTGCGGCAAACATGGTTGCTGCCCTGAGATCAAGGCCGGGATTGCGGCTTGTAAATGCCCACATATCATCCTTAACACCGCTCGACCGGCCATCAGATGCTACTTCATAGGGGCCAAGTTCCGGATTATAGGGAAGACCATCCGTTATGGAAGCCGCGTCACCAAGGTGATGATAATTATCCAGAACAGAGTTGGAAAGCGTTTGTGCCATATGACCTAAAATCTCTGCCTGAGCTACCAGATTCAATGTTCCATGCTCAATAAACTGCAATATGTCGGGCGTTCCATCCGGACGGTGAAGATCAACATAACGTTGCTGCTCATCAACAAAAGTCTGATCGCGCAAGGGCTTGAAATACTCCCATGTCTGAACAAAGTTCTGCACTACGCCAATGTTCGATCCTGTTTCTATATCAAAATCACCGGCGTCGAAGAAACCGCCAACATTTAACCCGGGGATTGTCTCCAGGGCTTTATAATCGGTATCGGTTGTTGGTCCCTGTGCATGAAGATCGAAATGATCGGTATTTGGCGGAGCCTGAAGATAACCTTCCTTAAAAGGTTCGCCATGCCACACCCTGTATGCCTCGTTTACGTACATGTGATTCATATGTATCGGAATCCATATATCGCTGGTGGCGTCGGTGATCCAATCGTAAACGTTATCTTCAATAATAAAGTTATTTGTTTTAAAGTCGCCATACTGAATATAGTATATGCCGGGGGTGGTTACGGGAGTAAAATCAAATTTTACATAGTGATATTTGAAATAATCGCCCCAGGAGTCAATGTTGCCGCTGAATACTTCAGTAGCATTGCCGTCGGCCCCTATTTTAAATATCGATGCTTTTGCCAGCGGATTGTCTTTCTTGTCGAGTTCAATGACAGATACTTTTTGCTGGGAAGGGAGGTAGCCAACTTGGGAGAAACCAATATTTGGCTCTCTTATCCAACCGTCGACAGCATTTGGTTCAACAGTCCAGGTTAAAACCTTGCCTGTTTCTCCTGCGGGAAGTACACTGCGAACTACAAACCAGCCGTTTTGTGCCAATATACGGCCGTCGAAAAGCATAAGATCGGCATCATGTGCGGTGATTTTTACCATGCGTTCAGGATCATCGGGTGCAAGAAGGATGCTGCGGCCGGTTTCCAATGGAAGCGGCTCGATGAATCTGCCGGTTCCTCTGTCGTCGGAGGTTATATATCCCTTAAATTGTTTCAGCTTTTCACTTGCAGGCCTTGTAATGGTATTGCCCACAGCATAGCGGGGAAAACGGTTGTACCGTCCGTCCATCAAATAGGTCTTTCCCCAGTATTTTGAGGGCAGAAACTCAAGATTAAATCCGGCATCCCCTTCAAGTTCCACAGGAACAGGTTTATCCAGATAAACAGCTATCTCAACACCTTTACCTTTGGCCGTAACCACCACCCGAGATTCAAAATCATAGGTATCATACCTTAAAGTAGCTTCAATGGATTTTCGAAGCACGATCAACTTTTCGGGTGGGTATTTCGGGAACAAGATCCCACTGCTCGGGAGTACTGGAAAGTCGAACAGCGCCGCCCTGAGCAGTTCTTACGCCATGGTGAATCAACTCAATACCGGCAGTCTTCTCATCGTTAAAACCTCCGGTAAACAGATTGTTGTATACAAGTATATTAACGCCTTGCGTCTCGAAATACTCCAGGTCATTGAGTATCAAATCCTGGCCTGAACTGTAGTTGCATGCTCCAAATGCCAGCACTATAATTGAAATAAAAGCTAATCTTTTCATGTTGAATAAAAATAATAAAAAACAGATTGATAAATAGCTAAGGTGTAAAGGTAAAAAAAACGGTCAAAATGGATTGCCAAAAATTAAGGTCATCAAAGCAGAAGTGCCTTTTCTTGTGAATTACGAAGTCTGAGAATTCATTTCATTATTAGTCATACAGGCTTCGATGTCTGTAATATATATGCTTCGATGTTTGCAGAAAAGGCTGTTTGATTTTCCGTGCAGAAAAAATGAAGTTATTTTATATGCTTGTAAAGGATATTCTGTTTGCCAATTCAGTGTAAGGTAGTTAAACTTACTGTACCTAAACATCTGGTTTATAGTTTATCTTCTTTATAATAATTATCATATATTCTTTTGTATCGCTGTTTTAGGTCTGCTATTTTTAATCCGCTATTATCCAAAGAATGGATATGTTCACTTTCGTATGATTTCGCTTTTTTGTCATACCGCGCCAGTTTTAATTCAAACGCTTCTGATAACGGGTACCTAAAATTTTTATACAATTGCCGAATCGACATTTCCAGGTTTTTTGTGATGTCCTCATATTTAAAAAGTACAGCATTGTAATTATCCATATCTTCTATAATTTCGGCGGAAGCGTACCATAGGTCAGCAAAATTGAGGGTTATCTGAGTCAATTTTTCAACTTTAGCGTTGGTGTGAAAAATTTTATTATATACTTTATACATTCCGATAGCCGATGAAACACACTCTTCAGGAATTCTTAAGTTGTAAATAAATTTACTTCCTGTAAATGTATTTCTAAGAGAATTAATTTTTGATGTGTGCGAAGGGCTTTTTGAAAGATAGATTTTGTTTGGCGCAAATACATACAAATGTTTTTGTACACACTTCCGGTAATAAGTCATAATTCGTTTCTTTCTGGCATCGTTTATGTCCTCGTCAAATTTTATCAGGGAACGGATGTATTTCCATTTCGGGAAAATAAAGACCAGCAATGAACACGATAAAAAGTGCATCAAAATGTATTCATCTTCTTCTACATTTAATAAGCTGATTGAGTGTATCTTTTCAAATTGATGAAAAATTTTCTTTTCTATTTTTTTAAAATTCCTCATAAAAGGTCTATCAACTAAAGTGTCCAGTTTATTGCATAGTATGAAAAACTTTTTTTGAGTAACTGAAGGAGCGAATAGGATTTCCCAGAGTTTCATCGCCGAAAATCGGTCCTCATCCTCACTTAACGCCTTGAATAGAAACGTGGTTGCAGTTCGGGGCATGCCAACAATAAATACAGGTTCCTTTACTTTTACTTTTTTATAAGAGCGAAAAAAAATCTCGTCTATTAAAAAACCGAGCCAGTTAAAAATCTCAATAAAGAAAAACAGTGCGTAAAAAATGATATAGAAGACGGTTTTATTCACAATTTAAAGCGTTTATAGATAAACTTTTCATTTAAAACCGGAGAAGGTTTTAAGTTCTATTTTAGTTCTTTTTTGAAAATCCTGTATCTTTTCTGAATTGTGCCATCCATTTTCTCCATTTCTGCCCTGATTTTCCGGTTCGACTCCAGCTCCAAATGACTGTCAATTGTTGTAAATCCCATCTTTTTTGCTGTCTCCATTATATGGATTCCTATAACCGCATCGATACCTTTTCCCTGAAATTCGGTTTTAATTGCACCAATAAGCAAATCAAGTTGTTTTGCCTTTTTTGCGGCTTTTAGGATTTTGATGAATCCAAAGGGGAATAAACGTCCTCTGGCAGCAATTATCCCCTCGTTCAAACTTGGCAATGCAATTATAAATCCCACCACTTCATCACCATAAGTAGCAATAACAAGCAGTTTTGGATTTAACAGGGGAACAAACCGGTTGGCAAGCTCAAACATTTCTTCTTTATCGAGCATTGAAAAACCGAGGATTTCCCCATAAGTTTCATTCATTAATTTCAATACCGGAAGAATAAATTTTTTTATCTGCTTTTTGTTTTTGATTTTGGCTATCTGAAGCTTATTGGTTCGCAGGGCCCTTTGTTTTATACGGATGTAATATTCAGGAAAAACTTCAGGTAAATCAATTTTGTAAACTACAAGGTCTTCTTCAGAGCTGTAACCGGCAGCATGAAGGAAATTTACCAGATATTCGTAATTGTAATTGGCTCCAAAAGATGGTTTTTTGTCAAAACCTTCAATCAATAAACCCATGGGATCGTGATAGTACATACCCATCGGACCTATTATTTTATTCATTCCCTTTTTCATTGCCCAGTTTTCAACAAATGCGAGGAGTTTGTTTGAAACATCCGGATCATTTATGCATTCTAACTGGTAAAAGCGGGCTGTTTTTTCATTTTGAATTTCATTTGAACGATGATTGACAATTCCCATTATTCTGCCAACATTCTGACCATTCTTTTGGGCCAGAGCTAATATGACAGAACAATATCTAAAACCAAGATTTTTCTTAGGATTAAGATAATTCTTCTCTTCCTTGTATAATGGAGGAACCCAATTCTGATGATTTTCATGGATGTTCTCAGGTAAGTAAATAAAATCTTTCACTTCTTTCTTCCCCGAAATGGTTTTAATATGGATTCCATCCATGAGGTAAATATTATGGTTTAGTTAAAAACCTTTATTTTCAACTATCGTATTCGATTGGACCTCCCAGCAGCCTGTATTCGTCGTATCTGCACGAATTGATCATTTCATCTTTAAAGGGCATTAAATTCATACATCCGTCGCACAAATTAAGTTTCCTCCCGATTAATTCGAAAGGCTGTTGAATTATTATTGATTGCAGGTAAATCTTTTCAAATAACAAATACGGTTTGGCAGCCACCTCTTTTAAATAGTTTTTTAAAGCCCTGCGTACCATTTTATCATTCAGGGCCATTATAAACACAAGCTTTCCGAAGTTTTTCACCGATGCATCATATTTCCTTTTAAACTTTCTGTGATACTCCTGATAAAATTTCATTGTTTCTGAACCAATCGATCCATAAATTTTATTCTTTGAACCAATATTGACTGAAGCAATTAGTTTATAAGTTTCTTCAACTGCTGTACCTTTTAAATAACCAGCAGGAACCACATCAGTTAAATTACTTTCCAGGTTATGGAAAATATCGTTCGATTGAATATTAAATTCCCGGGAAGACACAACCGCCTGAGGCAAACTGTTTAAATCAATTTTTTGTCCTTCGATATTGCATCGATTGGGCTATTTCCTCAGGAATTCCCCTGATGGCTATAAATGATATATGATTCAATCGGTCGATATTTTTACGATACCATTTAATAATTTCCGGGAGTTCGTCGAAGTTAGAGTGTCTGATGGTCATGTTGAAACCACATTTAACCTTGCCCACATCATGTACCATATCTGCCATTTGTTGCCGGAGTTCGTTCATTTCTACTTCAGTCTTATTTTTCCATCCCGGCCGGTTTTGTCCGCTATCAACATGAATAAAAAATTCATTTAATCCGGCTTCTTTTAATTCAGTTATAATTTTTGGGGATAGAAAATCGCCATTGGTAAGAATAATCGATTCCAGATTCTGTTCGGTAATAAATTTAACCACTTCTGTTATATGCGGATACAACAATGGTTCGCCCCCTGAAATGGATATTCTGTTGCAGTTGGTCATTTTTGCGCACTGAATAATTTCTTTCTTTATTGTATCCAGTGGTCTGTGCCCTTCAATACCATTTTTCCTGAAACATCCCGGACAATTCAAATTGCAAATATCGGTAACTTCAATCCACGACCCGGGATTATCTTTTTTTGTCCATGGAAAGTTGTACATGTATTTTCTGTTTAATTCCATTTTATAAAAATTAAAATTGTCCTTGTTTTATAACATCCATAGGGCCTCCAAACATTCTGTATTCGTCCAGTCTGCACGAATTAATTAATTTACCATCATACATCATCATATTCACACAGTCATCGCACAAATTAATCCGGTCGTCAATAATTTCAGTTGGCTGTTGTAAATGAATACTTTGTAAATAAATTTTGTCGAATAAGCGCAGTGGATTTTTTAATGAGGATTTTAAATAACCAGAGAATGCTTTTCTGACTTCTTTATCAAAAATTGAAGCCATAAACAATATTTTACCGGGGTTTGGGTTTTCAAGAAAAGCAAAATACCTCCCATTGAACAAATGATAGAATGCCTGTGACAATTCCATCGTTTTTTTACCGAGTACTCCAAAATGTTTCCTGGAAGAACTGATATTTACAATTATCAGGAATTTATTGGTCTTATGAGCCGAAGTGCCATTCAAATATGCAGATGGCCTGAGATTATCGTTTTCTTTTAATACATACTCAAAAAGTTCTTCGGATGTAATGTTTACTTCAGAAGGATCGGGATTGTAATTAAAAGTTTTATCGTGATCTATTTTTTTACCATTGGCCACCAAAAAATAGTTGGGATTATTCACCACAGAACGGAAGGCCAAAAATGATAAGTGATGTACTTTCTTTATATTTTGCTGCGCCCATCGCACAACATCGGGAATATATTTCAGGTTCGACCGGTTTACGGTAACATGATAACCACATTGAATTTTTTTTGTTTCATACAAAATATCGGCATAATACTGACGCAGTTCATTTAATTCGGGTTCCGATTTATTTTCCCAACCTGGCCTGTCCTGTGAACTGTCAATATGAAAATGTATTTTTGAGAGACCCACTTTACTGAGTTTGGCTGCATATTCAGGAGTTAGCGACACTCCATTTGAACTTAGCATGGGTTTTATATTTTTTGAAGCGGTGTATTCAACAATCTCAAGCAGGTTTGGGTATTCCAGAGGTTCGCCTCCTGCAATACAAATACTGTCGCAATTGGTAAATCTTTTTAAGTCGTCTATATCTCTTTTGATTTCCTCCACTTTGCGATGCCCTTCAATTCTGTGACGATAGCATCCTGTACAATTTAAATTACAATGGTCAGTTACCTCAACCCATCCCCCCGGATTATCAGTTTTTGACCATGGAAATCGGTATAAATTTTTTCTTGATAACATTAGATTTAAGTTACTACGAAAGTGACATATTTTGGATAGCTTACTTTAAAGTTATGAAAAAAAAACACATTAGCCAATTGATTATCAATATAATGATAACTTTATGTCATATAATTATTTGATTTTACCTAAAACTTTAACAAATGGAAAGAGAGGTAGCTTTTATAACAGGAGCAACCAGTGGAATTGGGGCTGCTTTTGCAGAGCATTTTGCCAGAGAAGGATTTGATTTGATTATCACCGGACACCCTAACGATCCTGTAGAATTTCCAT
>CAWKIX010000046.1:0-71757 GCA_963849775.1 uncultured Prolixibacteraceae bacterium
GCTCTTTGCAAATAAGAGTTCATACATTTCAAACATGTTTAAGGTTTTAGCCGGCAAAAAATCGTGGATTGGCTATTTCAATGAAAAATCGACATTTGAACACTTGCCAAACTTGAAACCCGGAGTTTTGAATCCAGCCGATCTTTTTACTGAAATTAAACTGGATGAAGCAAAAATCAACCAGTTAAATATGCTGTATGCAAAAGATTACAGTCTTATTAACGATGCACAAATTATTACAAAAGGCTGGAGAAATCTTGATAAACGCTAACACATGAATGAATCACTTACTCATGGAAACATTACCCTTCGCCCGCTTGAACCGGATGATATTGACTTGCTTTACCGATGGGAAAACGACATGGAAGTCTGGGCGGTAAGCAATACACAAACGCCATTCTCAAAATATATTCTTACACAGTATATAAAAGAATCGGCAAAAGATATTTATGCAACCAAACAACTTCGGTTAATCATTCAAAATGAAAAACAAAAAGCAGTTGGTGCAGTTGATTTGTTTGATTTTGAACCTTATCATTTAAGAGCAGGAGTTGGCATTTTAATTCATAACGAAAACGATCGAAATAAAGGTTATGCAACCGATGCACTTGAAGCGCTTTCAAAATATGCACTTGATGTTTTAGGATTAAAACAACTTTATGCAAATATTTCTGCTGATAATCTAAGAAGCATTCGATTTGTTTGAAAAATCGGGTTTTAAAAAAGCCGGAACAAAAAAAGACATGGCTAAAAACCCGCGATGGTTGGAAAGATGAAATTCTTTTTCAAAAATTATTGTGTTGAATCCAAACTTAAAGCTGTGCGTTACTTTAAAGCCAACTCAGGTTAATAATCCTGGTGCCAATAGCAATTATTTCCGGTTCAGTTATCGGATTCAGAACACTGACCGGGAGAAGATATAATTTGGAGAAATGGAATTTAATAACAAAAAGTCATGAAAATGAACTCCCCGGATCGTTGAAACAGTAGAATTAAAACTCTGGTATTTCCTTTAAATATTTATAACTGTTATTCTCATAATCAATTTCACAGGCAAAATGCTGCAATCCGTTTGAAACAATTACTTTTTCAACCCGAAGCGCCATATTGTACCGAACTACCTGATCAAAAGTTTCCTGTGTAATTTTAACATCAGGCGCTTTAAATTCAACAATTACATAAGGCATTCCATTTCGCTTGTAAATTACCAGATCAAAACGCCATTGTTTTCCGTTTACTACAATCTTGTTTTTCAACAGCCATCAAAGTTGCCGGGTATTTTTTTTCAGCTTTCAGGTATTCAATAAAATTTTGCCGCACCCACTCTTCAGGTGTCAGAGAAACAAATATTTTTCTTACCGTGTCAAAAATCAGGTGTTTTTCATTCTCCTGCTTTATTCTGAAAGTATATTCAGGTAAATTTAGTTTCTGCATTTTTATGCTTTTATCTATGCAAGTGTTTTTGGCTGAAGAAGTGTAAAAATGTACATTTGCATCAGCGTCAAACCAAAACAAAATTACTTTTGTTCAAAGGTAAGATTTAACGCGAAATGAACGATCTTAATGTGAATTTACAAAAGTAGAAATTTTAGCCCGATCATTATTCCCGGGGAATTAATTCAATTTTAATGAAAACAAAAAAAGAGATTGTAGACAACTGGCTTTCAAGATATACCGGCAAAAAACTGGAGGACTTTGGAGAGTATATTTTACTTACCAATTTCCACTATTATGTAGAATTGTTTGCAAGCCGGTTTGAGGTTCCTATCAGTGGTGGCGACAAAAATATGCCAAATGCAACTGCAGATGGAATTACAATCATCAATTTTGGAATGGGTAGTCCAAATGCAGCAACCATAATGGATCTTTTGAGTGCAATAAATCCAAAAGCGGTTCTTTTTTTGGGGAAATGTGGCGGATTAAAAAAGAAAAACAAACTGGGAGATCTTATTTTGCCCATTGCTGCAATTCGGCACGAAGGAACTTCAGTAGATTATTTGCCGCCTGAAATTCCTGCTCTCCCGGCTTTTAATCTTCAACGCGCTGTTTCACACGTTCTTAGAAACGAAGAACAGGACTACTGGACCGGCGTGGTTTTTACTACCAACCGCCGGGTTTGGGAATTTGATAACCGGTTTAAAAAATACCTCACAAAAACGCGGGCAATGGCTATTGATATGGAAACTGCAACATTATTCACTGTTGGTTTTGCCAACCACATCCCTACCGGAGCCCTTCTGTTGGTGTCTGATCAGCCAATGATTTCGAGTGGAGTTAAAACAACTGAAAGTGATGTTAAAGTAACAACAGAATTTGTTGAACGGCATATTGACACCGGTATTAAAGCATTGCTGGAAATTAAAAACAACGGACTTTCCGTAAAACACCTGAGATTTTAATGGAATTTGAAGCAATCATTCAAAACCTGAAAAAAAATATTGTTCACCCCATTTACCTTTTGCAGGGTGAAGAGCCTTATTATATTGATGAGATTTCAAATTATATTGAAAAAAATCTGCTAACCGAAGCTGAGAAAGGATTTAACCAAACCCTGTTTTATGGAAAAGACTCATCGGCGATAACCATTGCAGAAAGTTGCCTTCGTTTCCCAATGATGGCAAGCCGGCAGGTAATTATTGTAAAAGAAGCGCAATCGTTGCAAAAAATCGATCTTCTTACCTCTTATGCTGAAAATCCGCTGGCATCAACGGTTCTGGTTCTGAATTACAAATACAAGAATCTTGATTCGAGAATAAAACTGGCAAAAGCAATAAAAAAGAATGGAGTGGTTTTTACTTCCGCCAGGGTGCGGGAATATAAACTGCCGAAATGGATTGATGATTTTCTGACACAAAAACAATACAGTATTACACCGCAAGCAGCCCAAATTTTAATCTCTTTTTTGGGAACCGACCTGAGTAAAATGGCAAATGAGCTCAATAAACTTATTGTTGCTGTTAAAGGTTCAAACCGAATTACACCGGTTGACATTGAAAAAAATATTGGTGTAAGTAAAGATTTTAATGTACTGGAACTTCAAAATGCACTTGGCGAAAAAAATGCGTTTAAAGCCAATCAAATCATTCAGTATTTTGCGGCAAACCCAACACTGAATCCCATTCAAAAAACCATTGGTTCATTGTATTTCTACTTTGTAAAACTCTTTAAATATCATTTCTTAAAAGATAAATCGGAAAGAAATGTTAGCGCGCAACTGGGCATTAACCCCTATTTTGTGAAAGACACCGTTTCGGCAGCAAAAAGATACAGCCCAACTAAACTTTACGAAATAATTGGCATCTTAAGAGAATATGATATGAAAAGTAAGGGTTTTGAAGTTTCAACATTGGTTGACACCGCTGACCTTCAAAAAGAAATGATTTATAAAATATTGCACTAAATGATTACATACATTATAATTGGAATAACGGTACTTGTATCTTACATGGCATTTAAAGATTCCGGTTTATTCGACAAACTTCAGTTTAATGCCGCAAAAGTTATTCATCAGAAAGAATATTACAGGCTGATTACGCATGCTTTTATTCATGCCAACTGGTCGCATTTAATTGTAAACATGCTTGTACTTTTCTTCTTCGGAAGAGCAATTGAACAATATTTTGGGTACTACTTCGGAAACAAATCAACGCTTTTTTTACTGTTACTTTATTTTGGCGGCATTTTGGCCTCTAATATTTGGAGCCTTTTAACGCAAAAAAACAATTATTATTACAATGCTGTTGGCGCTTCAGGCGCGGTATCGGCAATGTTATTTGCAACCATTTTTTTCAACCCCTGGCAGCTCGTGTATTTATTTATGGTTCTGCCTATTCCCGGAATACTGTTCGGATTAGCTTACCTGTTTTACTCTTACCAAATGAGTAAAAAGAAGACTGATAATGTAGCACACGATGCGCATTTCCTGGGAGCTGTATTTGGTTTTATTTTTCCCATTTTACTAAGACCATCGCTGTTCGACCATTTTATTGATCAGCTTTTTTCATTCCTGTAATTACTGAAATAGTTATTTCCTGTCATGAAGTTTATTATTGTTAACGGAGAAATTTTAAAAAAGGAAGAGGCAAATTGCACCTCTTTTTTTTGGAACGATCCATTACTGCTAACGAACAAAATGTGGTTTGGATTTGGCGGAATTCCGCTATTTAATGAAAACACAGATCAAATCGTTCGGCAACTTCAGGATTTGAAATGCACTATTCCTGATTTATTTCTGAACAAAAGAGAATTTTTCAGAAAAATAAAACGGATGTTAAATAAAAACAGGTTTTACCGCAGCGGACTTGTTAACATTCAAATTTTGATATCTGCCACTGAAACAAATTTTATAATGTTTGCAACCCCTTTTGAGCAAACAGAATTTGTTTATCAAGAAAAAGGAACGCTGATAAATTTCTCCGACATTCTTAAATATTCAAAAAATCCACTTCAATTTAAAGTTGAACAGTCAATTTTTTATGAGCTTATAGCCCGGGCAAAAAATAATGATACCCATATTCATCATTCTGTTTTTTTAAATGAAAAAGAAAATGTTTGCGACACAGGCACAGCCAATATCTTTTTTATTAAGAAGAATGTACTTATCACCCCGTCATTGGAAACTGGGTGCATTTCTGATCATTTAAGAAGTTTGATTTTGGATGCGGCAAAAAATATTGGGTTGCAAACAAATGAGGCGGCAGATATAACTCCGGAAACTGTTTACAAAATGGACGAAATTTTTTTCGCTGCCGAATCAACCGGAATTCATTGGGTACTTGGTATTGACACAAAACGTTTTGTTCATCCGGTATCGATAAAAATCCACAGAGAGTTAAATGAAATTTTGAAAAAGAAAGTTCTTAATTAAAGGTCGGGTTTTCAGGAAAGTTTTCCCATATCTGGTATCGATTTCCTGCTTTTTTAACAAATTCAGTCCAGGTTACTCCATCCATATTTTCAAGAATTACCTTTTCATCTACATCGGTTACCAGCCATGAATCTGCTTTTATTTCTCGCTCCAGCTGACCGGCATCCCATCCTGAATATCCGAGGAAAAAGTGAATATCTTCTACATTTATTTCACCAAGTTTTATTTGATCCCTCAATGTAGCAAAATCACCTCCCCAATACAAATCTCCCAAAACGTGAATACTACCAGGCAGTTGCTCGCCCAAACGATGAATAAAAAATATAGAATCGGCAGAAACAGGGCCTCCTAAAAAAACATTTGCATTAAATTCAGGAAAATCAATAAAAACCTCCTGCAGTGAAAAATCGATTTTCTTGTTCAAAATAAAACCAACAGCGCCTTTTTCACTGTGAGCCACTAACAATACTACCGAACGGCTAAAATATTCACCATGTAAAAAGGGTTCTGCTATTAAAATTCTACCTTTTTGGGGAGGAATATTATTTGTCTTTATTTTAAATATGTCGAGGTTCTCTTTCATGTACAGGCAATATATGAAATTTTAAATTGCTTTCAAATTCTCAACTACATAGTAAACGGGCAATTAATCATATTGTTTACTCTCTTAAAGTTTAGTTAGGTGTATTGTTTGGCTGATGTACTTTGATGTTATTATTTCTCTTCTATAATAAAAACATCCTCATTGGGCAACGACATATAATACTGTTCCCGGGCAAACTTTTCAAGGTTTTCGGGTCCTGAACTTAAATCCTCAAGTTTTTGTTTGTCTGATTTAATTTGCTCCCTGTAGGTTTCCTTTTGTTCGGTAAGTTCTTTTAATCTCCTCTTATTTCTGTTATGGGAAACAATGCTGTTCTCATCAAAAAAAACGATCCATGCAAAAAAAATTATTGTTGCAACCAGATATTTATTGCGCCAAACCTTCAGCCCGTTTTCTTTAATTTTAGTGAGATTTACCTTGAACTTCATCTTTCAAAATTAACACTAAATCAATTCAAAAAAAATGGAGTTAAAAAAAATTCAACCCCATTTATAAACATGTTTTGGTTTATACTATTCACTATCCGGCAAGAAGTTTGGATAACTGTAATTTCCGGGCGGAACAAAAGTTTCTTTAATGGTCCGAATGGATGTCCACCGTAATAAATTAAATATTGATCCGGCTTTGTCATCGGTACCTGAACCACGGGCGCCGCCAAACGGTTGCTGTCCAACAACTGCTCCGGTTGGTTTATCGTTTATATAAAAATTACCGGCGCAATTTTCTAGCCTCCTTGTAATTTTTTCTATGTTATATCGGTTTTGCGACATTACTGAACCCGTTAACGCATAAATCGAAGTATTATCAAGTATATCAAGTGTTTCGTCCATTTTATTATCATCATAAACATAAATGGTTAAAACAGGTCCAAAAAGTTCTTCTTCCATGGTAACGTATTTAGGGTCTTTTGCAAGAATAACAGTAGGCTCAATAAAATAACCTACTGATTTATCGCAATTGCCACCAAAAATCACTTCTGCATTTTTATCCTCTTTTGCCCTGTCAATAAAGCCTTTTAATTTATCAAATGAGGCTTCATCGATAATTGCATTGATAAAATTTGTGAAATCTTCCGGCGGCCCCATTTTAACAGTAGCCAATTCTTTGCCTAAATGTTCCTTTACTTTAGTCCAAATACTTTTAGGCACATAAACCCGGGAAGCGGCAGAACATTTTTGTCCCTGATATTCAAAAGCGCCACGCAGCATTGCAATAGCAAGCGCCTGAACATCCACTGTATTATCAGCAAAAATAAAATCTTTACCTCCGGTTTCACCTACAATTCTTGGGTATGATTTGTATCTATAAATGTTTTCGCCTATTGTTTTCCAAATACTCTGGAAAACGGCCGTTGAACCGGTAAAATGAATTCCGGCAAATTCAGGATGTGTCAACACAGCATTTGCAGTAACAGGCCCCGAAGTATAGATTAAATTAATAACTCCGTCGGGTAAACCCGCTTCCCGGAAAATATCCATTATAACACTTGCCGAATAAACAGCGGTTTTTGAAGGTTTCCACACAACCACATTTCCCATTAAAGCCGGAGCTGCCGGTAAATTACCAGCAATAGATGTGAAATTAAATGGCGTAAGTGCAAACACAAAACCTTCCAACGGACGAAACTCATTATAATTCCACATTCCTTTTGCAGAATCAGGTTGAAGTTTATAAATGTCAGTCATTACCTGAACGCCAAACCTGAAAAAGTCCGACAGTTCACATGCTGCGTCAATTTCCGCCTGATAAGCATTTTTTGACTGCCCGAGCATGGTAGCTGCATTTATTTTTGCACGATACGGCCCTGACAGTAAATCGGCAGCCTTCAGAAAAATAGAAGCCCTGTGCTGCCATGAAAGATTTGCCCAATCTGGTTTTGCTGCAAGTGCGGCATCAATGGCCATTTCAACATGACTCGCATCGCCCTGATTATAATAACCTAACGTATGTTTAATCTCGTGTGGTGGAAACATCCTCACCTTTCTGTCTGTATATATTTCTTTTCCGCCAATAAGCATTGGAAGCTCAACTTCTTCCGACCTCATTTCCCTTAGCATTGCCTGAAGCTCATTTCTCTCACTACTTCCGGGTGCATAACTTAAAACAGGCTCGTTTTTAGCTATCGGTACATTAAAAATTCCTTTTGGCATACGATAATAATTTAAAATTCTAATTTTATCTTTTGACGCTAAATTACAGATTCCATTCTACTAAAATCATAACAAATATCAGTGACAGAAGAATTATTAAAACTACAACCCCTTCATAACCAAACCATTAATTTTCATGATTTTGAAAACAAAACAAATATCAGTTTTTGGGATTCTTTTTGATCATAAAAAAAATTCTATTCTATTTTAAAGTATTCAATTAAAATTTTGTCATTAATGATAACTTTGCACCGTTGATTAAAATATTGCAACAGATATTAACCACAAAGCTCTGGGTTTCACAATCAGACCAAGAGAAAAAAAAGCTATTCCAGTTGTTTATTATATGGGCAATTTCGGGATTGGCATCCATATTATTCCTGCTTTTTAACCTACTTTTTAATTCGGGTAACTTTTGTGTTGTATGTAACATTGCATTTATTGTTATGAATGCGGTGGCACTAATTTGCACAATAAATGGCAAGATCAAATGCTCTACAAATCTGGTTTTTGCTATTCCGCTTATTATTTATGCCTATTACATTTCCGATTTTAATCAACATCCGCCATACATTGATACCGTTTATAATACCGTTTTCTGGTTGTTGTCCGGTTTATTAATATTGCTTTTTTATTCTGAAACCAATGGAAAGATATGGTTCTATTATCTCATTGCTTTTATAACTATTGGTTTTCAATTACTAAAAGCCAGCCATCTGTTAGATTCATTTAAATATTACAATCCCATTGTTTTGAATCCTTTGGTTTCTTTTTCGCTGATTTTTATTTCATTGTATGTTTTAAGAAGATATTACCTGAAGATCATCAAAAAGCAGGAAGATCAAATTTCAGCAACCAACCAGGGTGTTAATAAAATTTTGCAGGAGTCGACATTTAGTATTGCCCAATTACGTGCTGAACGCGATGAAGCCGGAAACCTGGTTCAGCTTTATGTTGATAAGGTAAACAATACATTTGAATCGGTATTTAAAATCAATTTGTACGAGGTGCAGGACCAAAAGGCAGATTACATTTTCAACCTGATTTTTAAAAACAAGTTTGACCTGAATAAAATTATTCTAACCAAGTCAAAAAAAACAAGAGAATTTCATGCCGTGAGTATGGAACGGTGGTTTAATATTCATGTGTTACAGCCCGATTATAACCGGTTTTATATCCTTTTTGAAGACACAACAAAAGCCAAACAAAAAATTGCCGAACTGGAAGAAAACAAAAGACGTTATAAAGTTTTACTTGAAGCCATTCCTGATATTTTCTTTGTTATTGACAAAGATGGAACTTATGAAGATTTTGTTATTAAAGAAAGTGACCTGTTTAAAATTGAAGATGCAAACATAATTGGAAGTTCAATTTACGATGTTGGGTTCCCAAAAAATATGGCCGATAAAATTTACAGTTGTATTCAGGATTCAATAAAGCACAATTCTATAGAAACAATTGAATACCAAATGAACACGCCAAACGGAACATTTCTTTTTGAAATGCGGCTTGCACGACTCACAAATCACTCCGTTATTTCGGTTGCCCGAGACATTACCAAACGTAAAACAGCCGAGTTCAATCTTGAAAAGGCGCTGGTTAAAGCTGAAGAATCGGACAGGCTGAAATCTGCATTCCTTGCCAACCTGTCGCATGAAATTAAAACACCGATGAACGTGATCACCAATTTTACCAGGATATTGGCTGAGACAGAGCTTTCCCCGCAGGAAAAGCTGGAATTTACAGATGCGATAACTCAAAATGGCAAGCAGCTTTTGAATATGATTGACAATACCATTCATTTATCAAAAATTGAAACAAAAACGGTTATAGTAGATCATAAATTCTGTAATATAAATTCAATTCTCCGTGACGTCTTTAATAAATACCTGATCATAGTTCCTGATTCTAAAAACATAAAACTCAATTTAAAAATCGGTGTTCCGAATAAAGAGTTTGGTTTTGAAACCGACCAGATTATTCTTCGGGAAATTATTTCATTATTGGTTGACAATGCGATAAAATATACCAAAAAAGGAAACATTGTTATTGAGTATGAAATGATTAGAAATGAATGGATTCAGTTCACGGTTTCTGATACAGGAATTGGGATTCCTGAAGAAGAGTTTATTAACATTTTTAACCGCTTTTACCGGATAAATAATAAAATTAACCAAACTACATCGGGTTCTGGTCTTGGATTACCAATAGTTCAACATTATGTGGCGCTTTTAGGAGGTGAACTTGAATTTGAATCTGAAGTAAATGTTGGAACAAAATTCTGGTTTTCATTACCATTTTCCAATGGTAAAGGATTTCTTTCGGTGGTGAAATAAAAACCATTCATTAACTAAAATCAGTTTCTGTTGGTAATTGAATTCAAAACAGTATAGCCAACCAAACGGTCATAACGACTTCCCATTTTCCGGTAATAAATAAAAATCTGGTAATCATTTTCAGCCTCCCAAAAACTACCTTCAATATTTGTAAGATCTGCTACTGTTGAACCTCTTGGAATATAAGCATACTGATAGTTATAATAACCTTGTTTCAAAAGTAGCGTTAATTCATAAATACCTTTTTCGAAATTCCAGTTCATTTCGTTGCTCTTATTTGCATTCCAGCCACTTAACGCGCCAAAAACATTTACTGTTCCACCAAGCAACGGAGCCTCAAGCGAAAGTGTGAAATGTACAAATGTGTAGTCACATTCAGTATCGAAATCTTTAACTTGCTGATCCTGGCTTTCAATCGTGAATTTTCCATTCATATCACGATATAGAAAATAGTTTTTATTTACCCTAATTTCGTCCACTTTTAACGTTTTATGATAATAGGGATCGAGAAAATCTGTTGACAAAACATTTTCACCACTATAACGGTTGGTGCGGTTATCGAAATAACGAAATTCGTTTCCTGCCTGAAAAACATTTTCCTCGTTATAATCAAAACTGTATTGGGTTTCGCGAATGTATAGCGGCTTCAGATTTTTAATGGCATTGTCCCATCGTCCGTTTTGCATAACAACTGCTTTAACTTCACTCGCCGGATCCTGAATTGCCAATTGGTTGTTATTCACAACAAAATCAACTTCCTGGTTTGATCCCTGGAAAGCATCGAAAGTTGCCCTGTGAACCGTACCACTTATCTCAGTTAAATTTTCAAACACATAAAATCGTTGTGTAATTACTACTTTTTCCTTGTCGTTATCCTCGTAAACTACCAAAACATAATTCCCTGAAACATTAAATCTTATATTTTCATTAGGCAACATTAGATGATAGTTTGCATAGCTGAATGTGGTGTTAAACGACAGTTCATAATCAAGTAAAGGGTTTTCTGCAAAACCATTAATATAATCCGTTTGCGATAAAAAACTTTCATTCCAGTTGGCATCACAATGAATGATTGTATAATAGTAGTTTTTAGGTTCAGCTGAGAAATCATCGAATTTAAAAATCAGTTGTGCATCTTCACCCAATTGCAATACCGGGTTTGATAATTCAAAACCATAGCGGTACATCATTACAGTTTTAATATTCTCATTATAAACGGCATTTTCATAATAATACCTGTCGTTTTGAGCTAAAACAAAATTGCAGGTTAAAAAAATAATTGTAAATAATATTACTGATCTTTTCATATTTATTTAATTGTCTGTTAAAATAGAAAATGAAGGCTCCAATTACTTAAAAATGTGCATGGTTTTATTCTTCTAAATTTAACTTTTCTGAGTAAGTTATATGTAACAATTCTATATTAACGTCAAAAATGAGAATTTAATCTGGAAATTATAAATTTTATACCATATTTGCCCCCCGTATTTTTAAAAACAATTGAAAATACAATTGAAAACACATGGAGTTATCTTCATATTTTTAAATGTTTAAGTTTATATATTTAAAATTGCTAAAAGGCAATTAATTATTACTTTTGCCTCACAGTAAAAATAACACTATTTGAGTTAATATGTCAGAAACGATTAAGTTAAGGAAAGGGCTGAATATTAAGCTTAAAGGAGGTGCAAATACAGAAGTAAAAAAACTTCCGATTCCGTCAATGGTTGCACTGAAACCTACCGATTTCCCTGGACTTACTCCAAAACTTAAAGTTAAGGTTGATGCACTTGTTAAAACTGGTGAAGCCTTGTTTTACGACAAGTATCATCCTGAAATTCTCTTTGCGGCGCCAATTGGTGGCAAAGTAGTTTCGGTAAACCGTGGCGAACGCAGAAAGGTTTTGGAAGTGGTTATCGAAACCGATGAAAAGGCCGGTTCAGTCAATTTCAAAAAAGCAGACCCGAATCACTTTCGGGCGATGAAGTCAAGGAGATGTTGTTATCCGGTGGACTTTGGCCGTTTATAAAAAAACGTCCGTACGGAATTATTGCATCTCCCGATGAGAAGCCGATTTCCATATACATTTCTACTTTCGATACTGCGCCACTTGCACCGGATTATGGCTTTATCATGAAAGACCAGCTTTCAACTTTTCAAACCGGTATTAATGCATTATCAAAACTAACGGAAGGGAAAATAAACCTGGGCGTAAAAGCCAATTCAATTTTCAATTCAATAAAAAATGTTGTAATAAATACATTTGAAGGACCTCATCCTGCAGGAAACGTTGGAATTCAAATTCATAACACCAGGCCCATTAATAAAGGCGAAGTTATCTGGACAATCAACGTTCAGGATGTTCTGTTTATAGGACGATTGTTCGAAACCGGAAAAGTGGATTTTAGCCGAACAATTGCCTTAACCGGTTCCGAAGTAAAAGAACCAAAATATTATCAAACAATTTTAGGTGCGCCAGTTTCTTTTATTACTGATGATAAACTCATAAAAACCGATTATAAGCAACGCATTATAAGTGGAAATGTATTAACCGGAACAAGGGTGAAACCACAGATGTATCTTGGGTTTTACGACTCTCAGGTTACAATAATTCCTGAAGGCGATGAATATGAGTTTTTAGGTTGGGCAAACGTTGGCTTAAACAAATTCAGTACCTCGAAATCCTTCATTTCGAGCTTATTTCCAAAACCGGAATACGTTATGAATGCGAACATGCACGGTGGCGAGAGGGCATTCGTTTTAACCGGACAATATGAAAAACTTGTTCCTATGGATTTGTTGCCAGTTCATTTGTTGAAGGCTATTCTTGTTAACGACATTGACAAAATGGAACAGTTGGGAATTTACGAGGTAATTGAGGAAGATCTTGCGCTGTGCGAATACGCGTGTACTTCAAAAATTAAAGTTCAGGATATATTACGCTCCGGAATCAATGTAATGATAAAAGAGCTGGGATAATAAATTACTGAAAACATAAATCAGTTTTACAAGATGAAATTCATAAAAAACTTTTTTGAAAGAACAGAGCCGCTGGTTCAGAAAGGAGCGAAATACCATTGGCTCCAATCGGTGCACGACGGGTTCTTTACTTTTTTATATGTTCCAAAAACTACTTCGAAAACAGGTACACATATTCACGATTATATTGATCTGAAACGTACCATGTCGATGGTAGTTATTGCATTGGTCCCGGCGCTTCTTTTTGGAATGTACAATGTTGGACTGCAACATTTCAGAGCAATTGGGGAAGCCGCTTCAACCGGCTTTTTAGAAATGTTTTTCTTTGGCTTTATAAAAGTATTGCCAATAGTAATTGTTTCGTATGTTGTTGGATTGGGAATTGAATTTGTTTTTGCGCAGATTCGGGGTCACGAGATAAACGAAGGATTTCTTGTATCAGGGATGCTTATTCCACTGGTAATGCCAATAGAAACACCACTTTGGATGATTGCAGTTGCCACAGCATTTGCTGTTATTCTTGGCAAGGAAGTTTTTGGCGGAACTGGAATGAATATTTGGAATCCGGCACTTGTTGCCCGTGCATTTCTATTCTTTGCATATCCGGCGCAAATGTCAGGAATTAAAGTGTGGGTAGCTTTAAATGGCACCGACAAGGTGGTTGACAGTTTTACAGGCGCCACGCCAATGGCAGATGCAGCAGCTGGTCATATTACATATAATGCTGCCGACGCATTTTTTGGCTTAATTCCCGGTTCCATTGGAGAAACTTCTACACTTGCTATTTTAATAGGAGCGATTATACTGGTAATTACCGGAATTGGTAACTGGAAGATTATGGTTTCGACCATTGCAGGTGGAGCTGTTATGGGGCTTATTTTAAATGCATTTGCCGGAAGTGCAGGTTTATCACCTGAAACAGCGGTTTATTTTGGTATTCCGTTCTGGCATCATTTAATTCTTGGTGGTTTTATGTTCGGAGCAATTTTTATGGCAACCGATCCGGTTTCTGCTTCACAAACAGACAAAGGAAAATGGATATACGGTTTTCTGATCGGAATTATAGCAATTCTTATTCGTGTAATAAACCCGGCTTACCCCGAAGGAATGATGTTGTCGATTTTATTGATGAACACTTTTGCGCCGCTTATTGACCATTATGTTGTTCAGGGACATATTAAGCGCAGGTTAAAAAGAGCAAAAATAGCTGCTTAACAGAAAAATTACAGATCATGAACAGAAACGGTAATACATATACAGTTTTATATGCAGCAATAATGGTTGTTTTTGTTGCTGCAGTACTTGCTTTTGCTGCTATGTCGTTAAAACCACGACAAGTCAGGAATGTTGAAATTGAGAAAAAGCAGAGTATTCTTGCATCAGTTAATATTGAAAGTACGGCGGCTAATGCAGAAGAAATTTATGCACAAAAAATTGTAACCCAATACGTTGTTGATGTCAACGGCGACCAGGTTGAAGGTGATGCGTTTAATATCGATTTGAAAAAGGAGCATTCAAAACCAAAAGATCAGATGCATTTGCCGGTTTTTGAATGCCAGACTGACGATGGATTAAAATATATTCTTCCCTTGCGTGGAACCGGATTATGGGGACCTATTTGGGGGTTCATCGCTTTAAATGACGACATGAATACTATTTATGGCGCTAATTTCGGTCACCAGGGAGAAACCCCTGGATTAGGCGCTGAAATTGCAACTCCAGCTTTTGAAAATCAGTTTATAGGAAAAAAACTTTTTGATGATTCGGGAGAACTTGTTTCAATTGTTGTTGCCAAAGTTGGCCAGGAAGCGCCTGCAGAACACAAAGTTGACGGAATTTCAGGCGGCACAATTACAAGTAAAGGGCTTCAAAAAATGCTTCTTGACGATTTTAACAGGTACGAGGAATTCTTAAATAAGAAACGAGCTATATAATGACTCTTACTAATGATGGATTTTGCATAGCGGGTTCCATCATATAGCATAAAAGAAAAATGATATTAATAAGATGAAAAAATCTTAAGCAATGAGCGAACCATTATTTTCAAAGAAAAATTTAAAACTGCTTTCCGACCCGTTAAACAACAATAACCCGATTACAGTTCAGGTTTTGGGTATTTGTTCGGCGCTGGCAGTTACGGCACAGTTAAAGCCAGCTGTGGTTATGTCGATTTCGGTAACCGCTGTTGTTGCACTTGCAAACGTTATAATTTCATTATTAAGAAATACAATTCCAAACCGCATCAGAATTATTGTGCAATTGGTAGTTATTGCTGCACTTGTAATTTTGGTTGATCAGGTTTTAAAAGCTTTTGTGTACGATGTAAGCAAGCAGCTTTCTGTGTTTGTTGGATTAATAATAACGAACTGTATTCTAATGGGCCGTCTTGAGGCTTTTGCTCTGGGAAATCGTCCCTGGCAATCGTTTTTAGATGGTATTGGAAACGGTGCAGGTTATGCGGCAATTCTTATAATAGTTGCTTTCTTCCGCGAATTACTTGGCTCTGGTACAATTTTCGGATTCAGAATTGTTCCTGAAAGTTTATACATTACAAATGGCGGTTTTTATTCAAACAATGGAATGATGATTCTGCCTCCAATGGCGCTTATAACTGTTGGAATAATTATTTGGGTACAGCGAAGCAAAAACCGAAAATTAATTGAAGATTAACCGATTAAAATCTGATTGTTATGGAACACTATATTAACATATTCATCAAATCAATTTTTATCGAGAACATGGTATTTGCCTATTTCTTAGGCATGTGTTCATACCTTGCAGTTTCGAAAAAAGTGAGCACGGCAGCTGGTCTTGGAATAGCAGTAATTTTTGTTCTTGGTATTACCTTACCGGTGAATTATCTGCTTGAAAATTATGTTTTAAAAGATGGTGCACTGGCATGGCTTAGTCCAACGTTTGCTGATGTTGATTTAAGCTTTCTTTCGTTTATCATGTTCATTGCTGTTATTGCATCAATGGTACAGTTGGTAGAGATGGTAGTGGAAAAATTTGCACCTGTATTATACAACCAGTTGGGTATTTTCCTCCCTTTAATTGCTGTTAACTGTGCCATTCTTGGAGGTTCGCTTTTTATGCAACAAAAAGAGTTTGTTAACATTGGCGAAGCTTCTGTTTACGGGCTTGGATCAGGAGTTGGCTGGTTTTTGGCAATTGTTGGCATAGCGGCTATTCGTGAGAAAATTGAATACTCAAATGTACCTGCACCATTACGCGGACTTGGAATCACTTTTATTGTTACAGGTTTGATGGGAATGGCATTTATGGGTTTCATGGGAATTAAATTGTAAAATAAAAAATATAAGTAACCGATGATATTGTTGTCAGCACAAATTACTGTTATTATAACCAGTGTAGTAGTATTCCTGGGTGTTATTATTTTACTTGTTGCTATTTTGTTATATGTCAAGAAAAAATTAACACCTTCAGGAACGGTAAAAATTGATATTAATGATGGTTATATGGAATTGGAGACTGAACCGGGCAGTACATTGTTAAGTACGCTTGGAGAGGCCAAAGTGCTTCTACCTTCGGCATGCGGCGGTGGTGGTACTTGTGGAATGTGCCGTTGCCAGGTAGTTGAAGGTGGTGGTTCAATTCTTCCAACCGAAACTGGTTTCTTCACAAGAAAAGAACAAAACGATAACTGGCGTCTTGGCTGTCAGGTTAAAGTTAAGGAAGACATGAAGATTCACATGCACCAGGAAATTCTTGGTGTGAAAAAATGGGAATGCGAAGTGGTTTCCAATAATAATGTAGCAACATTTATCAAAGAATTTGTTGTTAAACTGCCGGAAGGAGAAAATCTCGATTTTAAATCAGGTGGTTATATTCAGATTGATGTACCAAAAGTTGAAGTTGATTTTAAGGACATGGACATTGATGAAAAGTTCCGTGATGAATGGGAAAAATTTGGCATGTTTAATCTGAAAATGAAAAATCCGGAACCAACTTTCCGAGCATATTCAATGGCAAATCATCCAGCCGAAGGAAATATTGTTATGTTGAACATTCGTATTGCTACTCCTCCCTGGGACAGGGCAAACAATGGTTTCAAAAAGGTGAATCCCGGCATTTGTTCATCATACATTTTTAATTTGAAACCCGGCGATAAAGTTAGCATTTCAGGTCCTTATGGTGAGTTCTTCCTGAAAGATAATAACAACGAAATGATGTTTATTGGCGGCGGCGCAGGAATGGCTCCAATGCGTTCTCACCTGTTTCATCTTTTCCATACGCTAAAAGAAAGCGATAAGAAAATTACTTTCTGGTACGGTGCTCGTTCGTGGAAAGAGGTTTTCTATTACGACCAGTTTAAGGAAATAGAAAAGAAATTTCCTAACTTTTCTTTTAATCTTGCCCTATCTGAACCAGCGCCTGAAGACAAATGGGAAGGACCGGTTGGATTTATACACCAGGTTATTTATGACAATTACCTGAGCCAGCATGAGGAACCGGAAGAAATTGATTTTTACATGTGCGGCCCGCCAATGATGAACGATGCCGTACAGAAAATGCTTTATAATCTTGGTGTTCCTGAGGAGAATGTTCTTTTTGATGATTTTGGAAGCTAATATTAGCAACGATAAAAACTATATTTAAGAAAGAAGCCGTCTTTAAAAAGGATGGCTTTTTGTTTACCAATCTAACCCCATTTTTTAACGGGTTCAGTTTTTATTTGTATTTTTCGCAGCTAAAATATTTTATTTTCACAAAATCAATTCAAAAACTAACCGTTATTACAAATAAATAGTAAAACCATAATTTTATGAAAACGATATTTCCTGCATTAATTGTTCTGCTAATAATTGTATTTACAGCTTGTAACAAGGAAGACGACCCTGTTGATGTAAAAATTCCGGATGTAGTAATCAATGAATTACTCCCAAAAAATTCACAAAATGGTAAAGATCAGGATGATGAATTTGATGACTGGATTGAATTATATAATCCTGCAGATGTTGATCAGGATATTTCAGGATTCTACCTTTCCGACAGTAAAAAAGACCCAACTAAATGGCAATTCCCGGCAGGAACAACTATTGAAAAAATGGGATACCTTATAATTTGGTGTGACGAAGATACGACTCAGGCAGGACTGCACACCAACTACAAACTATCAGCCGATGGCGAAAACGTGGTTTTCCTTAATCCCAACCAACAGGTTATTGATTTGGTGGAATACCCGGCAACGGTACTTGAACAATCGTGGGCCAGAAAACCAAATGGGACAGGTGACTTTGAGTGGTCGGTGCCAACTTTTAAAGGGGTAAACGATTAAAAATTATTTTATTTACAAATTCTTTTCTTCAGATTAAAATTCTATTCCCTTTACTTTAGGACTGCTTAAACTGCCTGTAATTTCCAAAGTAATTTTATTATTTTCTCTTGGTAATTCTTTGCCCATTTTTCCTTCAAATAGAGAAACAATTCCTTCTAACTCAGAAGATAAATTATTGACTACTAATTTTGCATTGTTAATTTTCGAATTCTTTGTATTATCCCTGTCTATTGTAATATCTGCATTAAACTCTGCATTAATAATTGAGCTGATTAATTCGGTGTCACTCAAGGTTAACCTATCATTATTTAGTTTGTAATTAATCGAAAATTTCCTGATATCCACTTCATCAAAAGATGCACCCGGAAAAGGTAATGAAATAGCAGATTGTCCTGTTGAATTTGATTTTAATCCTTCGGCGAGAAATGAAATTGTTCCTTCAGGTAAAGATGGCTTTTCAAGATTCATAGTAAAATCTGATTTTACAGATAATTGTTTCAAACTAAAGTCGCTACTGTTTCCATCCTGATCCCAGTGAATATCTTTAGGTTTTACAGTATAATCAGCTTTTATTTTGGTATTAAGCATTTTAAAGTCGGAAGCGCCATTTCCGGAATAGTAAAATATAGCTTTAGAACTTGTTGAAAGTACTTCTGAAGATAATAAAAGATGATCCAATTCGATCTCCTTTGATTCAGGATCAAACAGAATTTTACATGTTCCTTTATCAATGCTTGAAAATTGTTCCTGCAATTTAGCAGCAGCAGTATTTTGATCTGGCTTAACCAAATTATTTACTTTTAACCCGGTAAATGAAAACTCAAATGCTTGTTTCTCAGTTGGAAATTCTTCAAAAAATTGATTTATATCTGCATTTGTTAAATGACCATCAAAATCAAAAGTTACATTTTTGACGGTGATCTCACCCTTCGTTTCAGTAACCAATTCTGCTTTTTTAAATTGAATTTTAATTGAATTCAGCTCATCAAAAGTTGTACTTTCTGCCAAACGAAGCGCCTCCTTTACCGGAATATCAAACTCTATTTCATCACTTTTAAGCGAAATACTTTTATCAGGATTGGATATTTCAAAATCGGCTAATTTTACATTTGAAAATAATGGATTTACAACCACTGAAGCATATGAAATATCTACTGGTAATTCCTTATTTGCAATTTTTTCCTTCAGATCTTCATCAATATCTTTGGCAATATTTTTACCGTAAATCCAGTTTCCGGCAACTACTGCAAAAATTAAAACAACAACTCCTCCGGTGATGACTTTTGATTTCATTATGCTTGATTTCTGGTTTTTAATGTGATTAATTAGTTATTCGTTTAGCAGTTTTGTTACAGTGGTTAACAGATCATTTCAGGCTGTTTTTTTACCTGACGATGACATTTTTAAAATATTCCGATGTAATGAAAGAGGTCTTTTAGTGGAAAACAGTTCTTATTCTCAAATCAATGCGATGAAGTAATTATAAAAACAGAATCGAGTGTAAAACACATATAAGATTCAACCTAAAATTAAATGAAATGAAACAAAAAAATATTTTTAGAAATTTGTTAAATGCACTAATGCTCGTACTTTTCAACAATTTAACAATTCCCCTGCATGCACAAAACGTACTTTATGTAAAAAATAATGCCAAGGGAAACAATAGTGGTATAAGTTGGGCAGATGCTTATACTAGTCTCCAATCAGCCCTGGATGCGGCTTCTAATGGAAATCAAATTTGGGTAGCGGCAGGAATATATTATCCTACAGAAGATTCGAACGATCGTCAGGCTACTTTTCAGATTATTAATGATGTTGCTGTTTATGGTGGTTTTAACGGTTCAGAAACTTTACTGGAAGACCGTAACTGGAGAAATAATAATACAATCCTTAGCGGCGACATCAACCATGACAATGACCTTAATGGGAATAGCTATTCTGTAGTTACCGGTTCCGGAACTATATCAACTGCTATATTAGACGGCTTCACTATAACTGGGGGAAATGCTGATCATGATCAAAGTCAAACTGAAATTCCAAATGATCGAGCGGGAGGTGGAATATTTAATTATAAAGATGGGAGTCCAACACTCAGAAATCTTATTGTTTCCGGCAATTACGCTTTTTTCGATGGTGGCGGAATCTTAAATTATGACAATTGTTCTCCTGTAATATCGAATGTTGTTTTTGCTAATAATAAATCAACTTCATACGGCGGTGGAATGAATAACTATGGAAATAGTTCCCCTCTTCTAACCAATGTTATTTTTAGGAATAATTCTTCCGCCAGTGGCGGAGGTATGGCATGCAGAAATTTAAGTAATCCAATACTAGTCAATGTTGTATTTTATAATGACTCTGCTTATCAAGGCGGCGGAATTTACAATGACAATAGTAAACCTAAACTAATCAATGTAACTATTACAAGAAATTCAGCCTCTACAGATGGCGGTGGTGGTATTTATAATTTTTTGGATGCTTTTCCTGACCTGGTAAATGTAATTATTTGGGATAATAAAGGCGGTGAAATAATTAATAAATTTGCAAAAGCCAAGATTCATTATAGCCTTATTGCCGGCGGATGCCCTTCCGATGTTAATTGTGATACAAACACAATTATTGATGAGGACCCAAAGTTTGAAAATGGTGAAGCAGGTAACTTTCATCTTATAAAAGGCTCGCCTGCAATAGACAAGGGTGATCCCAATACAGATATTTCATTGTTCCCTGGCGGCCCTGTTAGCCCAACTGATGCAGATGGAAATATCCGGATTTCAGATAGTAATATTGATATCGGGGCATACGAATTTACGGGCATAACAAATGTAGAAACAATAAATGCGCATCTTAAAAAATTTGTTCTTGAACAAAACTTTCCTAACCCTTTTAATCCGGAAACAAAAATTCAATTTACTTTACCTCAGTCGTCATTTGTAACTCTTCAAGTTTTTAATTTTCTCGGCGAAAGCGTTAGCATATTGGTCTCAAAGAAATTAAATGCAGGCTTTTATGAATATGATTGGGATGCATCGAACAGTACAAGCGGAATTTATTATTACCAACTCAAAGCAGGTAATTCTTCACAATCAAAAAAAATGATTTTAATCAAATAAAAATACCATACAGTGAAACTAATTATCATACTTCCATTATCAATTTTACTAGAACTAAAAGCGCAGGTTAACCAGTAATGGATACAAAGATATAACGGATCAGGAATCAGTATCGACGAACCAGTACCTATGCTATTAGATAATTCAGGTAACATTTTTGTAGCCGCAGAAACCGGGACAATTGACAACATCAGGGAATCCAACAATGGGCGAAAACTGTTTTACAATTCAGCAAATGACAAATTCGAGTTTGGTCGAATACTACAAATTCATAATTAATCGACAGTACAGCTACATTTCAAAATTCCATCAAGTCCTTTATTTCATTGGTATAGGAACGACCGGTTTCAATTTTGGTATTTTTCACATCATCAAGAATCAGAATATACTTTCCACGAAAATATTTTCTGAATTCTTTTATGAAATCGGTATTTACAATTATGGCACGTTGCACACGAATAAAATTTGTTGGTAATCGTTCTTCCAGTTTCTTTAGACTAAGTTCTGTCATGTACTTTTTACCATCATCGGTAAAAAACTCAACGTATTTTTCGGTAGCAGAAAAATGGGTTATTTTTTCGGGTTTTACCAAAATTACCCGGTCGCCAATTTTATGCGGAATGGAATACAACGGTTTAACAGGTTCTTGCTGTTTCATCAGTTCCAGCAAAGCTTCCAACTGCAATTTGGAATCACTCTGTGCCTGACGGGTTAGTTTATCTACCGTTAATTCAAGCCGCTCCTTTTCAACCGGTTTTACCAAATAATCCAGTGCCAGTGTATTAAATGCTTTTAATGAATACTCTTCATACGCAGTACAGAATATTACAATTGGTAAAACTTCCAGTTCCTGCAGCATCTTGAATCCTGACTTGCCGGGCATTTGTATATCAAGAAAAATGTGATCGGGCTTCATTTGCTGAATCATTTTCAAACCTTCATCTCCATTTTTTGCTTCGCCAATTATTTGAAAAACATTTTCAGAATTCTCCAGCAATCTACGTAAACGGTTACGGGCAATCTGCTCGTCGTCAATAATTATGGTTGAATATTTTTTCATTATTGCTTCAGTTTAATAGTCACTTGTTTTAGTGGAGAATTACTGAATGTCATTTCAAATTTATCGGGATACAAAATTTCCAGTTTGTCGTAAATACTTTGAATACCAAATCCGGGGGTTAAATCATTTGGGAAGGAAGGGCCAGAATCATTTACTGAAATGGTAATATCTTTTAGGTTTTTAGCTATTATAACTTTTATTTCACCGCCATCAATCGCATTTGAAATGCCATGTTTTACTGCATTCTCCACAAGTGGTTGAATGATAAAACGAGGTATTTTTTGATTTTCAAGTTCTTTGGGAATCTCAACCGAATAATCCAGACGGTCACCAAACCTTACTTTCTCAACATCCAAATAAATCCGCACCATTTCCAGTTCTTCTTCAAAGATTGTCCAGTCCGATTTTTCTTTGTTTATGGAGTATCGAAAAAGCTTGGATAACGACAATGCCATGTGTTCGGTTTTATCCGCATTTTCATGCGCCAAACCTGCAATGGAATTTAGCGAATTATACAGAAAATGCGGATTAATTCGCGAGTGCAAAGCATTTAATTCGGCTTTTGATTTTAACTCGCGCAAGGTTGAAAGTTTTGTTTCATTTTCAATGATGAGTTCTTTTTCCTTAAAAAAGAAATAACTTATTAAAGCTCGAAATCCTGCCAAAACCATACAAACAATAAAAACATAAGATAATAATTTATAATCGTAATTTCGAAGCTCACGGAATGGATCATCTCTATTAGCATAAAAGTATATACCTAATACTGAAAGAAATGGAATTAAGCCAGTTGAAAGAAAAATCAAAATCACTTTCAATACTTTTCTATGCGTATTTTTATGAATTAGAATTTCAACTAAACGTAAAATATTTATTGCTGGTAATCCAATTACAAATATTATGATACCCCATGCCAGTAAATTCTCAAAAAACGTTTTAGAATAAGGATTATCGAACTCAATTGCTTTAGAGATTGTAAAAATATCCTGATACTACAACCGATAAAATCAATATACCAATTATTCCGTAGTTAAACGTATTTTATGTGAAATCTTGTTGGAAACAAACTTTGAAATTTTTAAAAAGCCTGGTATCAGCAACAAAAGTAGAAATCCAAAAGGAAGCAATAAATATGCATACGGATTAGCTTGTAACCATTGTGGATACCTAAAATTCGTTTTGAATTGCGCTTTTGCCAGTTCAAGTTTTTCTTCAAAATCTTGGGAATATACTGCGGTTAACAATTTTATATCAAACTCCTGCATTTCTTATAAAAATAATTTATCCCTGTCTGGTTATGTAATAGAACGAAAAATACTTTCCTGCACATTTTCACCATTTCTCTTCTTTATCGTAATATTCATAGTCATCCAGTAGACAGGATATAAGTGCAAATGCAATTTCATTGGTAATAAAATTTTGCTTTGATTTAACTGGAACTGAATCTAAATTTATTGCCAGTGTAAATAATCTGGCCTTTGATTGTAACATACTATAACTCCATCGCGAATTTTCGTCTTTAGGTAATGTTATAATATAATTGTAATCCTGGCTATTTGAATCATTCAAAAAATAAATTTCCAGATTGCCCCGATCTTGTTTCGCAAAACCAATATTTATTGTTTCTGTTATTCCATTTAATTTTAGGATTGAATTGCTGATCATAATAGAATCTTCTGTCGAATAATCTCCGAACAGCTTAATTCTAACGTCTTGAGTCCATTCTTTAGTAAGGTTTTCTCTTTGTATTTCAACAATTGCTTTCCATGGCACTTCGGGCAGCTTTTCCTCATCTTCTGCCAAACATTGTAAACTAATCAGAAATATCAGTAAAAAGGTGGTTAATTTCATGCCAATAAATTTAAAATTATTACTGCCACAAAAAAACAACTTGATAATGATTGAGAATAGAATTATCCGACAAGGTGGTTTTTTAATGGATTAAATTGGATTGCATAATGAATAAATTGCAGCTAACAATTAAATATGGTTAGTTAAAGAGAAAACAAAAAGAAACTGTCCAGCGAACACCCTTCGACTACGCTCAGGGTGACTGTCAGACTGAGCGTAGTCGAAGTCTGCTTTACCCAACTAAATGACATTCAATAATAAATCGTAAATTAAAAACTATTTATTAATTGTTGCCCACTCCGGAAAAACATTCACATCGATATTAAAAACAATCGTTCCCCAGAAATACATAATTAAAGTTGCAATGATAACTCCGCACATATTAAGTAAGATTCCGGTTTTAGCCATGTCTTTTACTGTTAGCCGGTTGGTTCCAAAAATAATTGCATTTGGAGGAGTTGCCACCGGAAGCATAAAAGCCAGTGATGCTGCCATTGTTGCCGGTATCATTAATAAGCAATGGATTTATTTCGATCGTTGTTGCCAACCCGGCCAGAATCGGCAAAATCATTTCTGTACTGGCAACATTCGATGTTAGTTCAGTTAAAAACGACATCATTGTTACATCGGCAAAAGTGATTACAATTGGGTTTAACATCCTGCCAAACCTGCTAATTGCTGTCCAAACCAACTTGAAAGTCCTGAATCAACAAAACCTTCAGCCAATGCAAATCCACCACCGAACAACAAAACAATTCCCCACGGAATTTTTTTTGCCGTTTCCCAGTTCATAATCCTCTCCCCTTTTTGTGCTTTTGAAGGAATCATAAACAATAACAACGAAATAAAAATAGCAACTGTTCCATCGTTAATATACGAAGGTGATTTAAATAACTTCGACCAGCCCGGAATTTCAAACGACTGAATGGTGAAACCCGTTCGGAAAATCCATAAAAAGGCAAGGATTATAAAAAGTATTAGCACAACATGTTCTTCCAAACTCATTTTTCCCAAAGCAACATACTCCCTTTTAAATTCATCAATATGAAGTATTTTCCAGCTCTGTTTTGGCTTGTACATGAAATACAATAAAACCCAGGCAATAATAAAAATGATTACAGTAACCGGAAATGCAAAAATAAACCAGTCGGCAAAAGTTATTTCTGGCATTTTAGGAAACATAATCTCTGCCACACTAACAAACAAAGGATTTGGAGGCGTACCAACCAAAGTAGCAATTCCCCCAATGGAAGATGAATAGGCAATTCCGAGTAATAATCCGATCCGTATTTCCCCATTTTCTTTTCGCCAAGGCTTTCTTCCAACTTTATTATAATCGATAAAGCAATTGGAACCATCATCATTGCAGTTGCAGTGTTCGACATCCACATCGACAAAAATGCAGTTGCCAGCATAAAACCAAGTAATATTTTAGCCGGACTTATTCCAACCAAAATTAAAATTCGAAGTGCAATTCTTCGGTGTAGATTCCAGCGCTCCATGGCAAAGGCCATCAGAAATCCGCCAATAAACAGAAAAATAATGTAGTTAAAATACATCGATGAAACCGTTTTCCCATCAACGATACCAAATACAGGGAATAAGGCCACAGGCAATAGCGCTGTTACCGCCAGCGGAACTGCTTCAGTAATCCACCAAAGCGCCATTAAAAGAGCAATTGCAAAAGTATATGTTACCTTTCGGTTTTCAGGATCGAGATCAAAAAACAGGATAATAAACAAACTTATTAAAGGAGCAACAACTAACATTGTTTGCTGTAATTTAACTGGTTTGTTTTTAATTCGTTCTGGCATTATTTTATTCAGATATCCAAAATTACAATTATTACGCCTCAATTGTTACTGGTTGAATATGGATAAATTTACAAAAGAATATCACAAATCAGGAGAAATAAAAATGTACTTAACTATAACTGTTTATTAATTCACTGATGAGGCAATCCGGGTTTTTGCTTTGTCGGATGAAGTGAATTCTTTCATATTCATGCATAACTGCCTGCAATAGCGGTTGCTAATTCTATTTTATTATTGATATTTTCTTTATATCCTTTCAAGGGATCAATAATTACATTAAAACTGGAATTACAATTGGTGAATTTACTCCCCCGGATGATTTGCATTATTAATATTTTGATAACTAAAATTTGACTAATTATTGTGTTAATAGGCAAATTTCCTTTAACTTTCTATTTTTTAAACCTAAAATTATGTATCAATATAAAGCAAGAATTGACCGTATTGTAGACGGCGATACAATTGATATTGTTATCGACCTTGGATTCAAAATCACTACAAATCAAAGAATTAGATTGAAAGGGATAAACACGCCTGAAACCTATAATGTAAAAAGGGATTCAGAGGAGTATAAGAATGGCCTAATAGCCAAGGAATTTGTAATACAGCGGATTACAGACAATAGCTTTGAGGCTGTTATTGATACGGATAAAGACACCGGAAAATACGGAAGGTATATTGCCACTGTTTGGCTTGCAGATAGTGGAATATCATTAAATGATGAATTAGTTGAAAAAGGTTACGCGCAAATCGTAAACTATTAGTACATGTTTATTTTTAGTGTTTTTATTGTTGTCTTTTAAGTCACCTTATTAATTCTAATAAAGTATGAGTAATTCGACTCAAAAGTTTGGAACGGCACCTGTTTTTTTTACTGCAATTTCAACAATTTTAGGAGCCATTTTATTTCTTCGTTTTGGTTTAGCAGTTGGTACTTTAGGCTTTTGGGGAGTTATACTCATCATTCTGCTGGGGCATTTAGTAACCATTCCAACTGCTCTTGCAATATCTGAAATAGCAACTAATAAACGGGTTGAAGGCGGGGGAGAATATTTTATTATTTCCCGTTCGTTTGGGCTGAATATTGGAGCAACAATCGGACTGGCACTTTTTATGTCTCAGGCTATTAGTGTAGCTTTTTATGTTATTGCATTCACCGAATCGTTTGAATTTCTATTCAATTTTATTGCTCAGAAATTTAACTTCGAGTTACCTCGACAAGTGATTAGTATTCCTGTAATGGCCGGACTTGCTTATTTGATTATAAAAAAAGGAGCAAATCTGGGAGTAAAAGCGCTGTATTTTGTTGTTGGAGTTTTGGCAATCTCGCTGGTATTATTTTTTTTAGGGAAAACAGGACATGCTGAAACTTCATCGTTTTCATTGGCTAATGCTGAAATGAGAAATACAAGCGACTTTTTTAAAATGTTTGCTATAATCTTTCCAGCTTTTACCGGAATGACTGCGGGAGTTGGTTTATCAGGCGATCTTAAGAATCCTTCAAAAGCCATCCCGCTCGGAACAACACTTGCAACCGTTTCTGGAATGATTATTTATTTTTTTATTGTTTATAAATTGGCCCACTCCGCCTCTATCGAAGACTTACAGCAGCATCAGTTGATTATGGCTAAAATTGCCATTGCAGGTGTTGTTGTTATTCCGCTTGGTTTGGCAGCATCAACAATTTCATCTGCTTTAGGTTCTGTTATGGTAGCTCCAAGAACCTTACAAGCCCTGGCACTCGACAAGGCATTTCCATCAAAAAAAGCAAACCATTGGTTATCTGCTTCAAGAGCAAAAGATAATGAACCAATTAATGCATCGTTGGTAACATCCATTATCGCTTTTATTTTTGTTGCTGCTGGCAACGTAGATGCTGTGGCCTCCATTATTTCCATGTTTTTTATGGTAACTTATGGCTCGTTGTGCCTGATATCATTTCTAAATCATTTTGGTTCTTCTCCCTCTTATCGTCCGTCATTCCGTTCACGATGGTATATTTCGCTAACTGGTTTTCTGGTTGCTGTTTGGGCTATGTTTAAAATAAACACGCCTTATGCACTGCTTTCATTGGGTTTTATTTCTCTCATATATTTGTACATCAATCACTACAACAAACACAGAAAAGGACTTGCCTCAATTTTCACTAATTCACTTTTCCAGTTAAATCGCAATCTGCAAATCCTGATACAAAAAAAGAGCAACAAGAAACAGCACAGAGAATGGCGCCCCAGTGCAATTTGTATCTCAAAAGACTCATTTAAAAGAGATACAGCATTTCATTTATTAAAATGGATATCTTATAAATATGGATTTGGCACCTATTTGCATCGCATTGTGGGTTACTATTCAAAGTCAACCGTACAGGAAGCCGAGGAAGAACTATCAAGATTAATTAAACAATTTAGTGATATTGATTCGCATTCTTATTTCGATACATTAATTTCACCTTCGTACACTTCTGCAGTTGCACAGGCAATTCAGATTCCAGGAATTGCCGGCATGGAAAACAACATGGTTATTTTTGAATTTGATAAAGATAACCCTGACAATCTGGATGACATTGTAGATAATTTTGCCCTTGTTAATGCCGGTAATTTCGATATTTGCATTTTGGGAAGCACCAGTCAACGTATTCAGTTCAAAAACGGAATTCATATCTGGATTGAATCCACTGATGCAGAAAATGCCAACCTGATGATTTTACTAAGCTTTATTATTCTTGGTCATCCTGAATGGAAGAAAGGACAAATTAAAATTTTCAATATTTCTCAAAAAGAAAACGTTGAATCGACCAAAAAGAAAATGCAGGAATTAGTTCATTCAGGCAGATTGCCAATTACGTCGAAAAACATTAATATAATTATTCAGGAACCCAATGTATCTGCGCAAAAAATTATCAATAAAAATTCGGAAAACGCCGGCTTAACATTTATTGGGATTCGGGAGGAAATGGTGAAACACAATAAAGAAAAAGTTTTTCTGGGTTATGATAATGTTGGCACTATCCTTTTTATTCATTCAAAAGAACAGAAAGCCATTGAGTAAATATTTTATTTGAATGGAATTTAAAATTTTCAAACAAGCCTGAAACACAACTTCAAAAAAACGAAATAATAAAAAGCCACTTCAAAATTATTCTACCTTGATAGATGCTTATTCGCAGAAATCATTCAGTCCTTCAGGGCGGTTTTGAAAAAAATAACAAAGTCAGGATTTAAAATTCGTCTTTGTCACCGCCCTGAACTGGCTGTGTGAAAATATAAATATTTACACCGTGGCTTCAGCCCGGTGGTTAAAAACTTATTAGCAAATTTAGGCTTTAGCCTTTAAGGTGTTGAAAATTAAAGGCTAAAGCCGACCTTCGATCAAAATGAAATCACCGGGTGAAAACCCGTTGCAAAAATTAATTACTTCTTATCCTGTTTTCACACAGTTTGTGAAGGACGCTGTAAACTTTTTTTCAAACGTGTCAAAGAAGAATTCAATCAAATTAAAATAAAATGTTTTGCCAATGTAAAACAAATTAATACATTTGCACGCACAAAAAAACAAGGAGGATTTTATCTTCCACGTTCTTTTAAATAAAAGTGGAAGAGTGGCTTTTTCGTCAATTGACCGATGCTAAATTGCCGGATATCTCCTTTAACAGGAGAGATGGGTGAGTGGCTGAAACCAGCAGTTTGCTAAACTGCCGTACGGGTAACCGTACCGGGGGTTCGAATCCCCCTCTCTCCGCTTTCAGGCTTTGATCCCGATTTTTATCGGGATGGCGAAGAAGTCTTTAGTTCTGTGAATTAAGTTGTAATAAGATAAAACTCCTTGCTGAAGTTTAAATATTTTAGCGAGAAAGTCTTCAGTTTTGAATTGAGTTGTGATAGAATATAAACTCTTTCGCTGAAGCAACGGAGTTTAAGACGGGATGTAGCGCCCGCCTGAACGAAGTCATTCGGGCAGGCAGTCCGGTTAACGGCCTTGGTTATTACATTTCAACAACATCATCGGGATGTAGCGCAGTCCGGTTAGCGCACCTGCTTTGGGAGCAGGGGGTCCCAGGTTCGAATCCTGGTATCCCGACAAAAAGAAAATAAAGGAATTAGATTCAAATCTGATTCCTTTTTTATTTTTAACCCACTCATAATTTCTCAATTACCTGTTCTTTAAACATTTATATAATATAAATGCTCATATATTTAAACTTAATTAAACTATTAATTCATTTTTTCAATTAGTTGCTCCAATTAAATTTAAAATATTCGCCACAGAATAAACTTTAAAAATAAAATAATAACTTTAGGCCAAACTGCGAACAATACCCTGTTTTTCTTAGTTTTTTTGAATACGATTTTGTAGAATAACCTAACGCGACGCTGATGAAAAAAATACTTGCCATAGATGACAATGAGTTAAACCTGGAGCTATTAAATCACATTATTCTGAAATATTATCCAGACTTTACCATGTTAAGAGCATTTAACGGTAATGAAGGAATAAAACTGGCAAAAGAAGAAGATACAGATCTTATTCTGCTCGATATATTAATGCCCGGGTTAAATGGCTATGAAGTTTGCAAAATTCTTAAAAATGATTTAAAAACTGCCAATATTCCGGTAATTATGATTTCAGCTTTAGGCTGGAAATCAGAAGAACGTATTAAAGGACTGGATTCCGGTGCTGATGCATTTATTTCAAAACCATTTGATAATAATGAGCTTCGTGCACAGATTAATGTGGCCTTACGCATAAAAGCAGTTGAAGATTTATTGCGCAAAAGAAACGAAAATCTTGAACTCTCGATAAAAGCACAAACAAATAAATACCTGCAACGAGAAGAAAGAATTCTTCAAATCTCGGAACATGTAAAACAATTTTACTGGGAAACAGATGAAAACGGAATCTTTGTTTATATAAGTCCCGTAATCGAGAATATTTTAAAAATTGCCCCCCTTGATATTATAGGAAAAATGAAATCTGCAGATCTCTTTCAACTCGATGAAAATGACAATCCTATTCAACTTTCCAAAGATTCGGTTTTAAAAGAAGTTGAAATAGTTTTAAATATAAACAAATCAAAATTGTGGCTGGCATTCAATAGTTTTCCATATTTCAATACAGAAGGTAAATATATTGGGAACCGCGGAGTTTGCTTTGATATCACCAATAGAAAATTGGCTGAGATTGAGTTAAAAAAGAACATGCGAAAAATTGAACGTTATCAAAAAAAATTAAAAGCATTAAACAAAGAAATCAGTTTAGTTGAAGAACGGGAACGAAGGGGCATTGCTGAAAATTTGCACGACGGTTTAGGACAAACATTATCACTTGCCTATATAAAACTTTCGAGTATTAGTGATGAAAATGTTGGTCAGGAAATAAAAACAACGCTTGAAACAACTTCAGAATTGTTAAATAATGCTATTAAGGAATCAAGATCGCTCACCTATGATTTAAGTCCTCCGATTTTATATGAACTCGGACTTATTCCGGCATTAAAATGGAAACTCGACCAGGTATCGCAAAAATATAACCTGAATACGATTATTTATGGCGAAAATCTGGAATTAAACATTGAAAAGGATTACAGCATTTTTGTTTACCGAATTATAAGTGAACTAATTCAGAATATAATTAAACATGCAAAAGCTTCTCAAATTATTTTGCGCATTGAAAAAATACATAAGAATTACAGATTTGAAGTAGAAGACAATGGGATTGGAATAGATAAAGAAAAAAGAAAGAAAAATAAGATAAGTGGCTTTGGATTAATGAGTATTAAAGAAAGGCTGGAAAGTTTTAATGGCCATTTTTACCTAAAATCAACTATAGGGAAAGGTACAAATGCTATTATCGAGTTCCCTGTAAAATAATTGAAATTAAAATAAACCTTGCAAAGTATTTTACGTTATAAACTCATACATAAGCAAACTGACAAGTAACACAACCAAATTTTAGATTATGAAGATAAAAGTGCTGATTGCAGACGATCATCAGTTATTCAGAGAAGGAATTTCCAATTTACTTTTTCCTATTGAAAATATTGAAGTAATTGCCCAGGCAGAGAACGGAGTTGATGCATTAAACAAAGTCAAACAGCTAAGACCCGATGTTGTTTTACTTGATATTGCCATGCCCGAAATGAATGGAATTGAAGCGTGTAAGAAAATTAAAAATCTTTATCCTGATACAAAAATCATTACTGTATCAATGCATTCCGACAGGCAGTATGTTAAAGGTGTTCTTGAAGCCGGCGCCGACGGTTATCTATTAAAAAACTGTACTTTACGGCAGTTAACAGAAGCCATTCAATCGGTTCAACAAGGAAAAAAATATTTAAGCCAGGATATTACCGAAATGGTAATTAGTGGGTACCTCACTCCTGGTAATGCTGACGAAGATGAATACAGTCAGTTATCGGAAAGAGAAAAAGAAATATTTATACTTTTTGCAGAAGGAAAATCTACCAAAGAAATTTCAGAAAAATTATTCATTAGTGTAAAAACAGTTGGCACTCATAAACAAAATATTCTTGAGAAAATGGGTATGAAAACAAATGCTGACATTGTAAAATACGCGCTAAAAAAAGGCCTGATTCAATTCTAAAATAAAGAGAGGCACATCTGTTTACATTAAATATTTTATTTGAATACAAAAGCCATCCTCCCCAGCAGTAATTAATAGATTCTATTTGCCTCTATAATAGAAATTTTTAGTATTTACTTCGCATCAAGTTCATTTTTAATGAAGTAATAAATTCCTAAGCTTCTTGTTCAGAAAAAAACACACCTTCTTTAAGTCTTTTTAACGTTTCAAATAAGAATTAAAAAGAAATCTAAATAAAAACAGTGCACTAACTTTACAGAAGATTACAAACCATTATTACAGAAGTTACGATCCACTTATTGAAGATAATTGAAATATTTGGTGTTAGGTTACCGCGTTACTGTTAGTTCGCAAGGTGCATAAACCTCAGATGATTGAATCTGAGGTTTTTGTTTATTAAATATTACTCTTAAAAAGAATTAATATACAAAACTGCTTCCACCTAAAAATTCACGTAATAACGATGTTGGTGGAATTTCTTTATCATCAATAGGTTTGAAATACGAAAGGAATTTTAAAAGTCGTGTTGCCTCGCTGTATTCTGCCATGTTTTCATTTACCATTTTCAAAACAGGTTCAGCATATTTTCTAAGTACGGCAAGTTCATATAATGTAGCCGAATTAAACATAACATCAGCATTTTCCTGGTATGGAAAAATATTCTTTTCCTCCCCCCTTCGAACTGATGGCCATCGTTTTAACGTTTCGCTGGCACTATACCCCCGGTACTTGCTATCCCGAATCATTCGCCGAAGTAACCGGTTATCTGTAGTTGAAATATGGTTATGCTCATCAAATGAAATTTGAGTAAGCGCTGAAATAAAAATTCTATATGTATTTTGAGTTTGAACCTTCGTAAGTAGCCCCGGATTCATACCATGAATTCCTTCGACAACAAGAACATCGCCAGGCATGAGTCTCAATTTATTTCCGTTTTTTATTCTTTTACCAAAATGAAAATCAAATTTAGGCAATCGCACCTCTTTCCCATTCATCAAATCAACAAGTTGCTTATTGAAAAATTCAACATCAATTGCAAGCAGTGATTCAAAATCATACTCTCCAAATTCGTCTAACGGAGTTTTCTCGCGATCAACAAAATAGTTATCAAGAGAAATTTGGAAAGGACGTAAACCATTTACTGCCAATTGAACCGCGAGCCTTTTACTAAACGTGGTTTTACCGGAAGCGGAAGGTCCTGCTATTAAAACCACTTTTACCTCGTCACTTCTCGAGAAAATTTCATTCGCAATTTCAGCTATCTTCTTTTCATGTAATGCTTCAGAAATTTTTATAATCTGACCGCTACTGTTTTGAATTGCAAAATCATTTAAATGCCCTATGGTTGACACATTGAGGATTTCTGCCCATTTTTTCTGTTCCTGAAAGATTTCAAATAACTTGGGTTGTTTATGTTTTCTTCTTAATTTACTAAAATCTTTCCTATGAGGTATCTGAAGTAACAAACCGTTAAAATATCGCACCAATCCAAAATTTGAAACATAACCGGTTGATGGCAACAGATGTCCGTAAAAATAATTGGCAAAGCCATTCAAAAAATAGAGCGATGAAAAAAGTTTCCCCTGTTGTTCAAACAACTGTGCCTTTTCTTCTAACCCATGTTGCATCAGCAAATCAACAGCATCTGTGGTTAACATCGATTTTTTTACAAATGGCATATCCTGTTCAATCAGTTGTTTCATTTCCTGAATAATCAGTTGAACATCTGCATTTGTAATCTCACGCTCCAAACCGCTCAATTCGCAGAAAGAGCCGTTTGAAATACCATTTTGAATTTGAAGTGAAACATGAGGAAAAACCTCCCTTGTGGCAGCATATAAAACAAACATCAAACTCCGCGTATACAATCGTATTCCATCGGGATGCAAAAAATCAATAAATTCAATTTGTTTATTTTTAACCACACAAAATGACAACTCACGAACCTGGTTGTTTACAATCGCTCCGCAAATCCTGTTATCCGTTTTTATGTTCAGCTCCTTACTGATTTCAAGTAGTGATGTTCCCAAAGGATATTCATGCCACGACTGCGTATTTTTACAAAAGATGCTTAAATTTTTCATGTTTCGATTGATTAAAGCCAGTAAACGTAAATGTATAAAAAATTGATTTTTTGAAAATTCCGGTATAAATTTTACACATCAAAGCCATTTTATTTTTTTGAAATTGCTTGTTGAATTAATTTTTCAATTCTTTTTCCAAAAAGCGCGCTGTAAATGATTTTTTGTTTTTTATGATTTCCTCAGGCATTCCGGCACAAAGAATTTCGCCTCCGTTTTTTCCTCCTTCCGGCCCGATGTCGATAATATAATCAGCAACTTTAATTACATCCATATTATGTTCAATAACAATAACTGTATTGCCTTTATCAACAAGTTTATTCAGCACCTCTAAAAGTACCCTGATATCTTCAAAATGTAATCCGGTTGTTGGCTCGTCTAATAAATAAACTGTTTTACCAGTATCACGTTTCGCCAATTCCGCCGCCAGCTTAACCCGCTGTGACTCCCCTCCTGACAAAGTAGTTGAAGACTGTCCAAGTGTAATATAACCTAAGCCAACGTCCTGTAATGTCTTCATTTTTGTTGCTATTGATGGTATTGCCTCGAAGAACTCAACCCCCTGTTCAATAGTCATTTCAAGTACATCGCTAATTGATTTTCCTTTGTAACGAACTTCCAGTGTTTCACGGTTATAACGTTTCCCATTGCATTTATCGCAATGTACATACACATCTGGAAGAAAATTCATTTCAATTAATTTCAATCCTCCTCCCTGACACTCCTCGCAACGGCCACCTTTAACATTAAATGAAAATCTACCCGGTTTGTAGCCCCTAACTTTTGCTTCTGGCAGCAGTGCAAAAAGATTTCTGATATCAGAAAAAACATTCGTATAAGTTACCGGGTTTGAACGCGGTGTGCGACCAATTGGTGATTGATCTACCTGAATTACCTTATCAATCAGTTCAAGGCCTTTTACTGATTTATACGGTAACGGATCTTTCAACGATTTATAAAAATGCTGGCTCAAAATGGGCTGAAGAGTTTCATTGATAAGGGTAGATTTTCCACTTCCTGACACACCAGTAACACAGATTAATTTCCCCAGTGGAATTTTCAAATTAACCGATTTTAGGTTATTACCTGTACAACCTTTTATTTCAAGAAAATTGGATTTGCCGTTTCGTCTTTTTTCAGGAATAAGAATTTGTTTTCTGTTGTTTATGTAGTCGGCGGTCAAAGTTCCGGATTTTAAGACTTCTTTTGGTGTTCCAGCTGCTACCACTTCACCACCGTGTCGTCCGGCAAAGGGCCCCATGTCAATCAAATAATCGGCATGTAACATGGTATCTTTATCGTGCTCAACAACAATTACCGAGTTACCTGAATCTCGCAATTGCTCCAGCGCTTTTATCAGTTTTAAATTGTCTCTATGATGCAAACCGATACTTGGTTCATCGAGAATATAGAGCACATTTACGAGTTGTGAACCAATTTGTGTTGCCAGCCTTATTCGTTGAGATTCACCGCCGGAAAGGCTTTGTGCTGTTCGGTCGAGCGCCAGGTAATTCAAGCCAACACCGAGCATAAAACCAAGCCTGTCGCGAATTTCCTTAATTACTTCGATTGCAATTAAACGTTGACGTTCACTTAACCGCTCTTCCAGTCCATCAAACCATTCGCCTAACTCATTTAAATCAAGTTGTGCTAATTCTGAAATATTCTTCCCGTCGATCTTAAAATGCAAAGATTCTTTTTTCAACCGCATTCCATCACACTCCGGACAAATTGTAGTTTTCACAAACTGGTTTGCCCACTTTTGTGCAGTTTTTGAAGGATTATCTTCACGCTGGCTATCGATGTATTTTATTACCCCTTCATAAGTCATAAGATAATTCATACTGGTTCCAAGCGGAGTATTTTTCAGTTGAATTCGCTCATTGGTTCCAAACAAAACTGCTTGCAACCCTTCTTCGGAGATATCTTTAACTGGTGTTGTAATTTTAAAATCAAATTTTTCTCCAAGTGCCTCAATCTGCCAAAAAATCAGTGAATTCTTATATGGCCCAAGCGGAGCAATTCCCCCTTTTGATATGCTTTTATTTTTGTCGGGAATAATTTTCTCAAGATCAATTTCTGTTATACGTCCCAATCCGTTACAACGCGGACAGGCGCCTTGCGGTGAGTTAAATGAGAAATTATGCGGGGCAGGTTCATTATATGAAATTCCGGTTGTAGGACACATTAACAACCGACTGTAATATTTCGCTTCCTGTGTATCATGATCTAAGATCATTAAAATTCCATGTCCATGTTTCATAGCAGTTTGAACACTTGCCTTTAATCGTTTTATGCCTGCATCATCAACTTTAAGCTTGTCGATCAGAATTTCTATAAAATGGTTTTTATACCTGTCGACCCGATGATTATGCTTTAATTCGGTTATCTCGCCATCAATACGTGCGTATAAAAATCCTTTTCTTCTGATTTGCTCGAATAACTCGCGGTAATGTCCTTTTCTTCCTTTAACTACCGGGGCTAAAATTGCAATTCGTTTATCAGAAAAATCATTCTTAATAAGTTGAATGATCTTCTCTTCGGAATACTTAACCATTTTTTCGCCGGTATTATATGAAAATGCTTCACCAGCTCTTGCATACAATAACCTCAGAAAATCGTAAATTTCTGTTACAGTGCCTACTGTTGAACGCGGATTTCTGGAGGTAACTTTCTGTTCAATTGAAATAACGGGGCTTAATCCTGTAATTTTATCCACATCAGGACGCTCCATATTGCCAAGAAAAGAGCGGGCATAAGAAGAAAATGTTTCTATATATCTTCGTTGACCTTCAGCATAAATTGTATCAAAAGCTAATGATGATTTCCCACTACCACTGAGGCCAGTAATTACTGTGAGTTTATTTCGGGGAATCTCTACATTAATATTTCTGAGATTATGTACCCGGGCGCCGTAAACAACAATTTTTTCTTCCGATTCTTCTTCCAAAATCTGGTCCGTCTTTTCTTCTTTCAACTTCTGCATAACCAAAATTTAATTTTCCTGCATTAAAACCGGAATTTTAATTTTATATGTTTTTCTACCTGCATTTGTCAGTTTATTTTCACGCAACCACGGATTAAAATCTTTCAGTTGTTTATAACTCAAACCATATTTTGCTGCAAAATCGGCGAAATCGGCAACAGGTGTATTTATTTCAATCGTTTTTGTTTTTATTAGCGGGTATTTTTCTTCATCAGAAATATTGAAATTATATTTTTCAGGATTTTCAAGTATCAATTTAAGTGCTACAATTCTATAAACATATCGCTGGGTTTCTTCCACCAAAAGCAAATCATAATAGTTCTCAGTTTTCTGCCGGACAATTTGCCTGTTAACACCATTCATTCCTGCGTTATATGATGCAGCAACCATTGTCCAGCTACCATAAAGATCATAAGCATTTTTCAAATATTCACAAGCTGCATTTGTTGATTTCTCTACATTATAGCGTTCGTCTATTTCTCCATTAATCTCCAAACCATATTCCTGTGCGGTACCTTTTAAAAATTGCCAAAAACCAACTGCATTGGCAGGAGATTCAGCGCGCGGATTAAAACCACCTTCGGCCACAGCCAGGTATTTAAAGTCATCGGGAATTCCCTTTTCTTTCAGAATGGGTTCAATAATCGAAAAATAGCGAGGAGCTAACTTTATATAACGAATTGTTTGAGAATGAAAATAGGCATTTGACAATAATTCACGATCCAGTGCCTCTTTAACATCAAATTGATTAAGTGGCATTTTTTCACCAGCAAAAAAAACCGAATCGGGAATTTCAACCGCGGTAAAACCAACATTAATTGGTTTATTTTCTTTATTTTCAGGCACTTCCGATTCGATAACTGCACCAATAAAAACCATTAATCCGATAACAATAATTGGTATAATGTATATCAAATTATTTCTGTTTATTATCCTCTTCCTAAATTCCATCTTCGTATCTTTTATTTATTAACATCAGTTTTTCCTTTTTTGCAAGCATCTCACCCTAAAGAAAAATTACAGGCAAAAATACATCTTTACATACTTATAACATCGAAAATAGTAATGCAATTTGTCCGTTTATATTAAAATTTAAATAATGAAATTTGCGCTTATAAATATAAACCTGAAACACCTTAAATATAAAATGGAAGGCCATTAAATTATGAAAAAAGCAGACGTTACATATCAGAATAATTCCTGTTCAATTAATTTTGCTGCACTAATTGCATCTTCCAATTCATTGTTAAATTGAATTTTATTTTCCCTGAATGCTTTTCGCAATACTGATTTTTGCTCGGGAAATAATTGCAAAAACGACCGGCGCTTTGGGGATACTTTGTGAAAAGAATTATCAGGTAAAACGATAAAATAAATGTCATTTTGTTTGTACATCGAAGCGCGCAAAAATCCATTATCATCGTAATAAGGTGAAGTATCCGTTTCCAATGTCCGATGCCAGAGATACAATTTTACCCTACCGTCGCACAACACATTTAAGTAATGATATCCTTTGGGCGCTTTATCGAAATAAACTTTTCTGAACAGGTTATACGGGTTATGCTCCAGTCCCATATCAAATTCATCGACAATTGATTTATCAATATAAAATATTGCCCCTGTCCTATCATTATAAATCACAAGTTCATCTAAAAAAGTATTCAGTTTCAAATGAACATTTTTATACTGGTCACCGTTTTCCAACTTAATACTTCCAACTGACAGTTTATCGTTTAAATAAGCCGTTCCATTTAATGAATTCTGAAAATAATATTGATTTCCTGTGAGTTTGTAATTTAAAGTATTCGATTTGGTAGTAAGTGGATTGATTGAATTGTAAAACTCTTGTGCCGAAACCCTGGCAAACAGGAATACGGACAAAATCGACATTAATATTTTTATCCTGGCACTCATTCCACTTTTATTGTTTTCTGACTAAATAATATTTGTTGATCTTTTTGAACCAAAATTACCCGAATTACAACGTTGCCTGTTAAATCTGAGGTATCGAACCGAAATTTTTCCGGCATATTTGAAACATCGGTAGAACTCCTGTATAGCAACTTATGAAAATCAGGAATGTGCGTACTCTCAAATGCGGTATTGCTGAAATTCCATGTTTTCGGTGGTTGCAAACATGAGTATTTAAAATGATCTATTGACGGATTTTCATCCACCCAGGTTAACGATCTGTTTTTGGAATAAACCGACAATATTCCGTCAAACGACAAATCGCCAAAAAATCGCTTGTAAAAAACCACATCTACCCTTTCAATGTCACTTGTTGTCATTGGTGCAAAAATTTTAGGGTCGAATACAGGGACTCCATCCAAAAGTTTTAAAGGTTCATCCATGAACAAAGTCCCTGCGCCATTATCCAGGAGGCGAATTGTAATTCCGTTTTTTCTTTCCCTGTATTGAACGCCGCGTAAAATTTCCCGCGATATTTCCTGAAAATCAGGTAGATAAATAAATAAATCGGGATAATAAGTATTGGTTGGTTTGCCGTAAAAAGGATATTCAAATTCGCGCTGCATGGTAAAATAATTGTTGAATTCAATTTTATTTCCCCCAAAAAGTTTTGTAAAATAAGATGCTTTAACAATACTTTCAGCAAATACAAGCTCATCATGATTAAGCATTTTTTCTGAGCTATTTATATTTTCTGCATCTATGTAATTTTCGAAAAGTTCAATAGTACAAGGCATAGAATTTTTTGCCAGCGCCTGTAAAACAAGGTCGGCCTTTCCGGTTGCATTTCGTAGGTAAAAATAAAACATACCAGCTGAGTCGGAAACACAATAATCGAAGAATGGGATCGAATCTGGAATACTCAAAATTACGATTGCAGTTGGAACAGGTTGGCTATTTTCTGCCGAATGTACTTTCCCTGCAATTAAAATTCCGTTTTTCTCTACCATTGATACTGGGTATTTTACGTCTTGTTTATCATGGATAGACGGGAACAAAGAAGTTGCCAAAGTTTCGGATAGGGTATCCTCCAACCCGGCTGTAATAATTACCTGCAAGGTATTATTTATCACTTCCTCCGGAATTTTCATTTCCACTTCAACATTTTCACCCCTTTCATATTTTTCTTTTCCTGTGAGAAAAGATACTCCTTCCAAAAAATTATATTTCTTCCCGTTGTTCATTTCAGGCATATCCATTTTGAAGAATTCCTCTTCAAACCGGTTGTAAACCGTAACTAACTTTTGATTTATGATAGCGCTGTTATCATTTCTTTGAATGAACGAAAATGCCCTAAGTGCATAAACTCCGGTAGAAAGTGAGTCGGGGACCGGAATATAACCGGTTCCTGTTCCCTCTTCGCAAAGCACAGATACTTTGGAGATATGATTGTTTTCAAGATTATCGAGCTGAACATGTACAACATTACTCATTTCATTTTCATTTGCATTTGCATTGAAAATAACCAGACTAAACCAAATAGTATCACCTGAAACTACAGAACTTCTGTCGGGGAAAAAATAAATTTGTTCCTCTGCTTTTACCGGCTGGGCAAAAACCATTAGCAACCACAAAACCAATAGCCATAAACCGATATTTTCAATTTGTTTATTCATCCGGATAAATTTTGGCACGACTTTCCCAAAAGTCAGGCATGACATCTTTTATTTCCCCTCTTTCCGGTATATCATAACTGTAAGGTATTGGCTTCAATGCTGTTATCGTATCTCCGTTTTTATAATAATGCAAGTAAACGCGTTTTTCGTTGCGCGTGGTTATTTCAAAGTTACCCAGCACATTTAGTTCAGGATCTGTAGTGCAGGAAATGTTACCTTTTGCCTGTATATAAACCGGATCGAAAATTTTTCCTTCGGCACTTAACTGGCTGTTCACATCTGAATAAAAATTGTAGGTATCTTCATTAATTCCGTACTGATAAATAATATAAATCCACCCGGCAAACATTACAGTATCGCTTATATATTTCCCAGGATCGGATTCAAAAAATTCCAGCGGATGTCTTTTAATATCTTTTTCACTGCTGTATTTAGGAGGGCCTGCAATATTAAAGATACCTTTGGGATACAATGATTTCCAGCTAAAAATTGGCATAGTTACTGGTTCGAAAGCCATTGGGTATATTGTATCGTAGTGGTTGATGTACTGGGCAATTTTTCGGGCATAAAACCGGTAATTGCTCACACCTCCTTTGTATTTCATATCGGAATAAATCTGGAAACCTTCTACATCATTAATTTTATCAGTTGAATTAGATACGCCCGTGGTAAATGTTTTGGTGGTATATGCTACATAAACCGAATCTATTATCGGAATTTCGGGAACAGTTTGAATACCCGACTCATATTTTTCCCCTGCATACTCAATGTAAAGATGATATGCACTGCCAGTTTTTAACATGTAATTCAAGTGGTATGTTCCCGGGGTAAGTTCTTCGCATTGAACCTGGTTATTATTCTCGTCAACCAGAAAAACCGACGCCCCGGTTACAATAGGATACGATTCATTTTCTGCACCAAATTCTACTGTTTTATAAAGATATATATTATTCTGCATCCTGGTTTGAAATTAACTCAGCTTCAACCACCATAAAATCGCCAACATTTTCCAGATTAGGCCGGTAAATTTCTTCGCAAGCTACTAATGCGAAAATAAACAACAGAATATATATTAGCCGTTTCACCATGTCAGAATGTAAAATTATAGGTTAGCGATGGAATTGGAACTCCAATGACCGACAATTTAAACAATGAATATATTTTGCTATTAGTTTCTATTTCGGCAGTTGTCTTTCTGTAATATACTGAGTAAGGATTCTTTCTACCGTAAAGGTTATAAATTGAAAATGTCCAGCTTCCTTTCCACATTCTCTTTCTTCGTAAGTTTTCGTCAAAAGTAATAGCGATGTCGAACCTGTGATACGGCGGCATCCTGTATTTATTCCTGTCAGAAAAATATACCAGCATTTCGCCACTATATTTATAGGTAACCTCCGGTAAAGTAATCGGGCGACCAGAGATGAAAACAAAATTACCGGCAACCCGCCAACGCCTGCTTATATTATAATTTGCAACAACAGACAAATCGTGCGGTCTATCGTAAATCGACGGGTAATATTTCCCCCTGTTAATTTGTTCTTCGTCAAACATACCGTCGGTTTTGCGCATGGTCCTTGAAAAAGTATAATTCAGCCAGCCGGTCAATCGTCCAGCTGGTTTGTTAAGCGATAATTCAATTCCATAAGAGTAACCATCAGATGGAATCAGATCTGTTTCAAGGTGTTGATTCATAATAATCTGCGCTCCGTTTTTGTATTCAATCAAATTCTGAAGTTGTTTGTAATATATTTCTGCAGATAATAAATATTGTTGCAAAAAATTGTTCTTCAGTAAACCCAAAGCTACCTGATCGCTGATTAACGGTTTAAGATAATAATCACTTGTTTTCCATATTTCAGCCGGAGAAATCACGGCATTGTTACTAATCTGGCTCAAATACTGACGTGTTCTTTGATAGCTTAATTTAAAAGAAAATGCGTCACCTGTTTCCCAGTTTAATGCCAGACGCGGCTCAAACCCACCATAGCTTTTAACAATTTCACCTTTGCCAAAAAACAATGAATCTACTACCGTTCCAGCACTTTTTGTTCGATTCTCATCGTAAATCAAGACCGTTTTCTTACCATAAAGTGCAAACCGGCTGTAACGCACCCCAATATTAGCTGTTAACCCAGGAAAAATATCGAACTCATCGCTTACATAAAGCGCTCCTTCAAAAGCATTTTCCCTGTCAAGTTGGTCAGGATTAATAATGGTATTCTCTGCCAGAGGTGAAATTTTACCGGGATCGTTCAAATAATGGATGGCATTAAAACCAGCTTGAATATTATGTAACGGATGCGGATGCCAGACGAGATTGTATTTTACCGCGTTATATTGAATCTGTTCATCAAGATAATAAGCTGCAAAATCTTTTCCATCTGCATAATCGGTTAAACGGAAATCATAGTGGCTATGCGATAATTTAAGTTCTCCGTTCAATTTCTCGCCATATCGATTGTGCAATTCCAGGTTAAACAGAATATTCCCGTATCTATTCACAGATTGAGTACTTGTACTGAATTCATCGTTACTGGAATAGCCCATCAGATTGAGCCAATTATTTTTGTCGAATTTATAGGATAGTTTTCCGCTTACATCATAAAAATTGGTAACGCTGGATGCAATGTCTGCATCAGGAACTCGTTTGAGCATCCAGTCTGTGTAAGACATCCGGCCTCCGGCAACAAATGTTAACTTTTTGTTTTTAGTTAACGGACCATCAAGCGCCAGCCTGGAGTTGATGATTCCCAAACCTCCATAAAGCTTGATTTTGTCTTCATTTCCGTCTTTCATTTTAATTTCCATAATCGAGGAAACTCTTTCTCCAAAACGAACGGGCAATCCGCCTTTATAAATTGTAATATTTTTAACCATGTCAGGATTTATTGCTGAAATAAATCCGAATAAATGCGATGTATTGAAAACAGGGGAACCATTTAGTAGCACCAGGTTTTGGTCTGAATTTCCGCCACGGACGTTAAATCCAGATGAAAGTTCACCAACCGATTGAATCCCCGGCAGCATGACAACACTTTTCAAAACATCTCTTTCACCCATCAGTAACGGGAGTGTTTTCATATCTTTAGAACTCATTTGCTCCATGCTCATTTGGGTAATTGAAGTATTAAATTCGTCGGCTACGACAAGAATTTCCTCAATTATGTGCGATTTTTCAAACAAATCAAATTCAATATCACCGGATTCTACCAAAAAGATTTTTCTTTCGTTATCTGGAAATCCCATAAATGAAATATCCAAAATATGTTCACCGGTGGGCAGTTCCAGTTTAAATGTTCCTTTGCTATCTGTAGTTGCACCTTTATCGAGTTTGCTGTTGTAAACAACGGCTCCGGGCAATGGATCGCCTGTTTTCCCATCAACAACAATTCCGGAAATGAATGCTGTTTTATACTTCCCTTTATTAATTGGATTACCAATAATTAAAGTCTGATTCACATCTGCATTTTCCGACTTTATATCCAATTTCCTGGGATACACAATAATTGAATTACCCTGAAATACCTCGTAAGTTAACTCTTGTGAAGCAAAAATACTATTCAATGCACGTGGTAACGAATTTTCATTGAAGGAAGTGTTCAATTCGTAGTTTTCTATCCATGAAGCCTTATAATAAACTTTTAAACCATATCTTATTTCAAGGGTGTCAAAAAAAGAAATTAATGGCACATTTTTAAAATTGCCGTTTATTTTAATTTCCTCAAAATTCTGGCCTTGACATTTTAACGGAATTACAAAAGCAAACAAAAACCAGAAGAGAATTATTCTATTGAAGATAATCGGATTCAAACTAATAAAGTTAAGGTTAGCATATAACTTAGGTTATCAATTTTTTAAAGATAATATCTTTTATAAGTCAGATTAAATAACGGTTTTCGTAGAATTTATTTGTCAATAAAGTTTTTACCAATAATCCTGATTAAATTTTCGATATGGTTCATTCTTTCCATTTCATTTATACGACAAGTTACACTTGTTTTACCCTTAATCAATATAAAAGAATAGAATGAAATAAAATTATTAGATCATCTTTAAAGTTCATTTTGTAAATATTTGATGCCAAGCCAATTTGCGTTTCAATATTTTTATTGAAAATACATATTTTTTTGGCAATTAAATAACCAAAACATCAAATCATACGAGAAAGAATAAGAATCAGACCAGTAAACGTTTATGATAAAGCTCAAAGAATTGGGCTTCAAATTTTAAGTGATGAAGGTTTATGAAGGTAACTTCATCTAGTAATTGGGGAATATTTAATAGATTAATTAACCTGCAAACGTTTTATGTTTACCCGCTTTAAAAATAACCCTTTCACCAGGCAAAGGCACTTCATTTTCATTATAAACACAAAAACAATCTAGCTAACGTTCTTTTTTTGATAACTTTCTATAAAATGTTTGATATCTTTTTTAACCCGGGGTTTAGGAATTTTATCCATATCTTTTAGCTCGTTCAAAACATTATCTGCAAATTGATAGCTTGATTGGAATCGTTTTCTTTTTATTATACCACCCGATAACTTTCTCAATTCGCTATGAATGTTTTCCAATGATTCAGAAAGTGTGGAACGAAATAATTCGCCGCATTTTATGCAAGATGGTTCATTGAGTTCAAATGTCGTTATGTAAGCACATTTTAGTACTTCAACCGCATGGCTAAAATTTTTGTCTCTCCGGCAAACATCAGAAATTTTAAAACTATTATTTACCAATTTCAGATGCATTTGACATTTTTTATTAATAGAGTTGCAATTGAGTAATTCAATTTTATCCTCATTATCGCCATAATAATCTGCATCAATTGCTGTTAAGCTAAATAGATTATTTACACTGGTTTTCATTTCAGTTTAGTTTTTAGTTTTCCGGTATAAATCTGTATTATCGCTTAAGCTTTGCTTAAGTTTATCATTCTCATTTTTCAAATCGATTACAATCTGTTTTAGGTAGATATTTTCGATTTCAAGGCGTTCAATTTCCTTTTTAACCTCTCCGTTTCGTAAAATCTTATAATCCTGCTTGTTAACCATCAGGAAATTTTTCTTTAAATGAAGAACTTTGTCTGATTTTTCTTCATTCCCGATCTCAGAAAATCTCTCCCGGAGTTTTTCTCCGTCCTTTATTACCTGAGATACTGTTTCTTTTTTAGCGTCCATTTTTTGCGTCCTTTAAATTAATTGGTTGTAATTTTTTATTTCTCAACTAATAACAGTTTTATTCTAAGATAAAAAAAATGCATTATCATTCAACACTAAAAAGTAAAGAACTCTTACCATTAAATCTTGTAAGATTATTACTTTTAAAATATGAATCGATAATTATATCCAAAATATCAAATAACCGAATACAGTTAAAATTACAGATTAGCTGTAATTAATTAATCCCAAATGAAAATCTTCATTAAAATTGCGTCCTAGAATATTTTCTTCAAAAAGCTAATTGCAAGATTAATAATTTTTTTTACAATAAAAAAGAAATTCAGTTTTTTTTATTTTGGATAATCAAAAAAATTACCCACTGAAATAGTGACACTTATGGAAAGATTTAGCCTTCAATAAAAAATGAAGGTGTATATTAAGCACTTTGCTATTCAACCAAAAAACTAAAAATTGAATTCAATAAAAGATAAAGAATCTGAATGATTATTTATTAATTATTTGTGTTGTGCCGGTATAAAACTTATTTGCGAAATATTTTGTAAATCTGAATAATCGTACTGATAAAATCCGTCATCGCCAATCATAAACAGGTAATTACCAAATGGAATAACGTCATACGCATTTATATTTGAAAAATCTGCAATCTTATGATCATCAACATGCTGTTTATCCTCAACGTCATAAATTTTTAAACCAGCCTCACCGTCACATACAAAAAGAGTCTGGTCATCAATTCCAAGACCATAAGGGCCATGTAAAGGATACGAAGCCACCAAAGTATTATTTTTATAATCAGCAGAAAGTTGCAATATATCCAAACGATTTACCGTGCTACCGCAAGAATTTCCACCACGTAAAGTTACGTATGCAAAACCATCGGAAATTACCACAGGATCGCAGCTTGTAATGTGCCAAAAATCGGAAATATAATTCGGTACAGTCGGTACGCTTAAACTGAAAATTCTCATCCCAGATTGTGTTCCCAGAAACATGTGCCCGTCGTAAATAAACATAGTTTCCACATCCCAACCAACATTTTGTTGTCCGATATCATTTGGACTATCAGCATTTTTAACATCAAAAATATGGAGGTTTGCATTATCAACTGCATATAAATAATCGTTATATAACCCAAAACGAGCCATTGAGCCGCCAATGCCATACGCATTACCAGCCGATTGTTTTGCACCGCTATTTGAGGAAAAAGGTTCAGCATAAATCTCATCTCTGGAATAATAAACCGGGTAATAGTAATAATCCATTTCCTGTCTTACTTTTTTAACTTCCCAGTCAATTACTACTCCTTTTTCTTCTTCAACTTTTGCCACCCTGTAATCATCGTTTGTTAAAGGCGGTGTTGTATAAGGAAAAACATCTTCCACCCTGCTAACTTCAATGGGGCTAGTAACATTTGAAATATCAATAGCTACAAGGTCAATATAACTGTCGGCATATAAAATGTTGTTTTTTATAGCCATATCCATGTTACCCGGAATTTCAATAAAACCCAGATTTTGAGGATTGGAAGGATTCTGATTATCGATAATATGAATCCCTTTTAATTCCTCATTTACAAAAATATATCCATCCTTAAAATAAATTTTCCCCGGATTTTCAAGTTCTCTTGCTGAAGTAATTTTAATGGCATCCCTTAAATCTTCATACGACATATAAACGGGTGAATTGGCAGTAAAAACCTCTGTGTATTTATCTAAACAGGAACTGAATGCGGTTTGAATGAATATAAATAAAATGATATATTTTGTTGTTTTCATGATTTTCAGAATTGATTAGTTAAAAATGAATCCGAGTTTGATGGTTAAACGATTGTAATCAATGTCAAGTCCATAATCATTTTCACCTTTAAAATGTAACCTGTGAAATTGATAACCAAATGCAAACGACATCCCAAAACCAGAAGAATACATCCATTGATAACCAACTCCCGGATTGATCATTAATCCACCATTTGCATCCATTAATTGACTGTAGTAGGGCCATGCACTGCTCCATGGCTGATAATCATAATAATATACTTCATTTGAATCACCAAGTGGAAAAAGGTATCCACTTTTCAGAAAGAAATAAGGTGTTGAGTAGTCGCTTCTCCATTTGTATTCCACGTTAATAAAAACAGGCAAATAAGATTCCCTTAAGAATTCGATTCCTGTTCCCAACCCAAAAGAAACCAACGGCTCAATCTGGTAATTAATTGATGACGAAAAACTAAATGGAGCATTTTGACTGTTATCAGAATTTCCGGCCAATACACCAATTTCAGTTCGCATAAAAAAGGGAGAGTTTAAATTATCGGTAGTAAAATTCTGAAATCGTCTTTCACGCAAACTTGTAATACTTTCAACTTCTGTGGCTTTAAAAATCCAAACATTACCGGCAGTAAATACCTGAAGTTTATTCAGGTCATCGGAATATTTGTATTTTCCTTTTAGAATAGAGCCATTTTTAAGATAAATATAACCCTTCCCGGTTTGAGCAAAGCTTGTTATTACAAACATTACAAAAAGTAATAAAAGGCACAATTTTTTCATATGTTTAGTTTATTTTTCATGAAGATGAGGTCAAATGAATTTAGGTTGCGTTAAAATATAAGAATTAACATAAAATGATTTAATAGCTGATTTCCTGAATAATTTGGAGTTTTTTATTCAATAAAAACATTTTTTCCCTATAATATGTTATTTTTAAACCGTGTTACTAATTCTAAATTAAATGTTATTATGACAGTTTCAAGGTTTGGAATATCGGTTGAACAAGATTTGCTTGAGGCATTGGATGAGTATGTAATAGACAATCATTTTGCGAATCGTTCGCAGGCAATTCGTCATCTGATCAGTAAAAATGTTGTTGAGAAAAAATGGCAATGCAATAATAAGGTTGCCGGTTCAATAACCATTATTTACGATCCTCGTAAAGCTGAAATTCAAAAACAAATTTCAGCATCTGAAGAAAAATATTACGAAGAAATTCTTTCCTCTCAACGCTTTATGCTTCAAAAAGATTTGTGTCTCGAAATTGTTGCGGCCAAAGGAATTGCAAGCAGGTTGACTGATCTTTCAGACAGTTTAATTACAATAAAAGGAATTGAACATGGCAAACTAACAATGACCCGGGCAGATTAAATTTTTTGATTTACCGGTAACACGATTTTATAACTTTATTAATATTAAATTATGATTGAACTCAAATTTGAAATAAAGAAAAAACTTGCAGACCTTGAGAAATGGTTTGCCAATTATAAGGGATCGATTGTTGCTTTTTCCGGCGGTATCGATTCAACATTGGTGTTATTTCTGGCCCGCAAATTTCAGGGGAGGGAAAATGCAATTGGTGTAATTTCAAATTCTGAAAGTCTGAAAGCAAAAGATTTTAAGCTGGCGCAGGATTTCTGCCAACAATTCGACATTCATTTAGAAATTATTAAAACCAATGAACTGGATGATGAACGATACAACAGTAATCCGATAGACCGTTGTTTTTTCTGCAAAGACCATTTGTATACCGATTTAACCAAAATCTGCGAAAAATACCCTGGATATAAAGTATTAAGCGGAACTAATTATGATGATCTTGGAGATTATCGCCCCGGCATTAATGCAGCTAAAAAGAATGAGGTACTATCGCCACTTGCTGCGTGTAATATTTCAAAAGAAGAAATCAGGCAAATGGCAAAATATTTTGAGCTGCCAAACTGGGATAAACCTGCCAGTCCGTGTTTAAGTTCCCGAATACCATATAGTCATGCTGTAACAAGGGAAAAATTAAGGCAAATTGAAGCTGCTGAAGATATTCTGAATAATTATGGTTTTGAAGATGTCCGGGTTCGTCACTACGGGAATTATGGCAAAATTGAAGTCCAAAAGGAAGATCTCTTAAAACTTAAAATGGTTCAAAACGAGGTAGTTTCAAAGATATCTGCGCTTGGTTTTGAGCGTTGTGAAATAGATGAAGAAGGGTTGGTATCGGGGAAACTAAACCGGCAAATAACAACAAATCAGAAAGTGAAAGTAAAAGCACAATAAATTATTCCAAAAAACTAAAATGAGAATACTGTATTACGACTGTTTTGCCGGCATTAGTGGTGACATGAATTTAGGCGCTTTAATTGACCTTGGAGTGGATGCAAACTATTTGAAAAATGAACTTGAAAAACTGAATATTGAAGGATTTCATTTAAAAATTGAAAAGGATATACGAAGGGGAATTTCAGGAACAAAAGCAACTGTTGTTATTGAAAATCCAGGACAATGAAAAGCACCGTCATTTGCGACATGTTGAGGAGATTGTAAATAACAGCACACTTTCTGAAAAGGTTAAGACAACATCGCTTGAAATATTTAAAAAAATTGCCGTTGCTGAAGCTAAAGTCCATAATATTGAAATTCAGCGGGTACATTTCCACGAAGTTGGTGCACTTGATTCGATTGCCGACATCGTAGGTGCGGCAATATGTTTGGATGCATTAAAAGTGGACAAAGTACTCTCCTCTCCTATTCAGCTTGGCGGTGGAACCGTAAAATGTGCTCATGGAATTATGCCAGTTCCGGCGCCGGCAACCGCTCTAATTGTTGAAGGAATTCCTATAAAAACAGGCTTGGTGCAACACGAAGCAACAACACCAACGGGAGCAGCAATTCTGGCTGCAACAGTTGATGAATTTACTGAACAAATCAACTTTCCCATCACAAAAACTGCCTATGGAATTGGCCAGCGTGATGTTTCGGAAGTTGCCAATGTTCTGCGTGTTTTTCTTTCTGAAACAGCAGAAGAAATTTCTGATGTAACCACAGAAACCGCAATAGTTATGGAATGTAATATTGATGATATGCAACCGGAACAACATGGTTATTTATTCGACCTTTTGTTTGATGCAGGTGCCAGTGACGTATGGATTACTCCAATAATAATGAAAAAGTCGCGACCGGCAACCACTCTTTCGGTTTTATGCCAGCCATCGAAAGTAATGGAAATGAAAACCATTCTTTTTGAACAGGCTACAACAATTGGACTGCGCGAATATCCGGTTCAGAAAAGCATGTTGCGAAGAGAAGAAAAAACAGTTAATACCATATTTGGTGATGTACGGATAAAAGAAAGCTATTTCAACGGAAAACGGGTTCGGGTAAAACCGGAATTCGAGGATTGTAAAAAACTGGCTTCGAAACACAGAAAAAGTATAGAAGAAATTAATATTGAAATTTTAAAAAGCCTGTAAAAATGACCATTCAGGAAATATTAGACAATTATAAAAACGGGGATATTGAATTAACCGATGCGTTGCAACAACTTTCTGACCGGGGAATCGATGAAATGGGATTTGCCACTATTGATACTGATCGCCTAAAAAGAACCGGAATGCCGGAGGTAATTTACTCTTCAGGTAAAACAGTGGAACAGGTTGCAAAAATTGCAGAGCGGATGTACCAGAATAAAATCGATATTTTGGCTACTCGTGCTACACCGGAAATGGCTGCGGCAATCCAACAAATTATACCCGAGAGTAAATACAATGCGCTTGCCCGTACAATTACCTACAAATTTTCAAACAACATTTCCGACAAGGGTTATATAGCAGTTGTTGCTGCCGGAACGAGCGATATGCCTGTTGCCGAAGAGGCTGTTGAAACTGCCCGTTTTCTGAACAATGAAGTTAAATCGGTTTACGACATTGGCGTTGCAGGTATTCACCGCCTGTTCCATAAACTGGATATGATTAGGAATGCAAGGGTAGTTATTGTTGTTGCGGGCATGGAAGGTGCTTTGACCAGTGTGGTTGCCGGCCTTGTTGATAAACCTGTAATTGGCGTACCTACAAGCATTGGTTACGGTGCAAATTTCCAGGGGTTGGCGGCATTATTATCAATGTTAAACAGCTGTGCAAGCGGCGTTTCAGTTGTAAACATCGATAATGGGTTTGGCGCTGCCTGCCAGGCTTCGCTTATCAATAAACTTTAATTTAACAATGAACGAACTTCACATATTGCTTGTGTCTGCCCTCTCGTTAGGATTTGTGCATACATTACTGGGGCCTGATCATTATTTGCCTTTTATTGTGTTAAGTAAAGCACGAAACTGGTCACAATCCAAAACGCTTTGGATCACTTTTTTTTCAGGAATTGGGCATGTAGGTGGCTCCGTTATTATTGGGATTGTTGGAGTTGCATTAGGAATGAGTGTCAACAAACTTGAAAGTATAGAAGCAACACGTGGCAGTATTGTTGGCTGGATGTTGATACTCTTTGGTTTAATTTACACCTTTTATGGTATTTACAAATTTCTTAAACATGGCGGGCATCGACATTTTCATTTTTTAATGCCCAAAAGAGTCCGCCAGCTTCACCATTTGCCAACCGAAGGAAATGGGGTTCACAAAGAAGATTCTACAAAACTCACGCCTTGGATACTTTTTTTGATTTTTGTTTTTGGACCTTGCGAAGTTTTGATTCCACTATTGATTTATCCGGCATCTGAGCACGACACTTTTGGGATTGTTTCGGTAAGTATATTATTTGGAATAGCCACAATCATCACCATGATAACAATGGTACTTCTCGGTTATAAAGGTATTTCAACAATTCGTTTTAAAGAAGGTGAGAAATACTGGACCCTTATCGCAGGCCTTATCATTTTAATAGCCGGACTGGGAATGACTTTTATTGGCTGGTAAACCAGGTTTTTATCTAAAATTTATAAAAACTATTTGCAAAATTAAAAATTCATTGTATGTTTGTACTATTCTTATATGACAATATATCAATAGCACAATGATTAATTTTATTTTAGATCCGAAAGCCGGCTCTCCATTTTACCGACAAATTATTGATCAAATCAAATTCGGAATCGCTTCCGGCAAATTAAAAATTGGAGAGCAATTACCCACAGTTCGTGCTTTGGCAGTTGAATTAAAAGTGAATTTAAATACAGTTGCAAAAGCATATAAAGAACTGGAGATTCAAAATATTTTGGAAACTCAGCAAGGAACAGGCACATTCATCAATAAAACAGAAATCAAGATTTCTGATAAAGAAAAAAATAAAAAATTACAAGAAATATGTAACGAATTTTCCACGATTGCTTATAGCTACGGTTTCTCTGTAAATGACATAATAAAAGAACTTCAAAAATCAACAAAAAAATGAAATCAATTAAAATTACAAAAGGAATTTTCAATCCGATCTCGGTTACTGTAATAATTATTTTAGGTGGAGTTTCTGCAGGCTTATTTTACTTCGAACTTATTGAAACTAAAACTCTGGTTTTTTCAATAGTGGTTTCAATTTTTATTGCAAGCTCTATAAATATTGCCGACCAATGGGAAAAGGCAGTGGTTTTGCGAATGGGTAAATACAAAGGATTAAAAGGTCCTGGTTTGTTTTTAATCATCCCCATTCTTGACAGAGTTGACAATTACATTGATCAACGGGTTAGAGTTACCGATTTTAAAGCCGACCAAACGCTAACAAAGGATACTGTTCCTGTTAATGTTGATGCTGTTGTATACTGGACGGTTTGGGATGTTGAAAAAGCTGCATTGGAAGTTCAGGAATATGAAAAAGCAATTGCATATATTGCCCAAACAGGGTTGCGTGATATGATTGGAAAACATGAATTAGCAGATTTACTTCAGGAAAGAGATAAAATTGGTGAGGATTTACAAATTATACTTGATGAAAATACTAATCCATGGGGAATAACCTGCCAGAATGTTGGGATAAAAGATATAGTTATTCCTCAACTATTGGCCGATGCAATGAGTAAGGAAGCTCAAGCTGAAAGAGAACGCAGGGCAAGGGTTATTTTAGGAACCGCAGAAACAGAAATAGCTGAAAAATTTGCCATGGCCAGTCAATTGTATAAAGACAATCCTGTGGCTTTGCATCTACGTGGTATGAACATGTTATTCGAAGGGCTCAAAGAAAAAGGATCAATGATTATCGTTCCAAGTTCTGCTTTGGATTCTATGAATCTTGGGGCTATTGGAGGATTAGCTTCCTTATCAAAAACAAATGAAAAAGAAATGAAATAATAAACCTCATCAACAATGAAATTTATTGTATTATCAATTTGTATTGTTTTAGCCTTTTAAATTTCAAATGCACAGAAAGCAACTTTTAGTGGTCAATTAAATGGAATTGACAGTTCGGAACTCGAGGTTATTTCATTATTATCGACAATGAGGGAAAAATTGCACTTAAATCAACGGGAGAAATTATAGAGTTTTATGACACTTTAGATCGACAATTCCAATAACTCATAAAAACGATTTTTTTAATGGATCATCGAATCTTAAAACTCATAATAAATCCCTGTATAAAATCCTATACGATAAGGTTTATAACTTACATCCGGGTTTTTATTTATTGAACTCAAAAAATAATTGAATCGCGGTTCAGCGCCAATCGAAAAGTGATTACTTAGTTTATAATTCAATCCAACACCAAGAGTTCCCGAGACACTAAAAGGTGATATGTCTTTCGTTTTTCCAATATTTTGCGAGCCAAAATCATTATTGATATAAGCATTATTACCCACCAGCATGCCCGCATTGAACCCACCTATCATCTCAACATCAAACCGGGAATCAACCACTTTGTACCTTAAATAAAGCGGTATTTGAATAAAATCGAATACCTGGGAAACTTCGCCTGAAGTTACATAGGCATTTGCAGCTTCCGAAACCAGAGACTCCATATTTCCAGACACTTCCAATCCATAAGCATAATTATCAAGTGCAATTACGCCTGCATTGCTGTTTAGGGCAACCCGGCTATCTTTAACTGCCGTATTTCCTGAAAAAGCGGCATCGCCCGGACTCATTTCAATTGGTTCGTTTTGTTTAGCCATTCCAAAAAATTGAAATAATTGCTCCTCTTTTTGTCCGTTTTTGTCGTAATAAACGCCACTTTCAACACTTATTCGTTTACTGGTTTTTACCTGCACCGAAATACCACCTGTGACATTGGCACTCCCGCTATTGGTAGAATAAATCATATTTGTTGAATAACCATCTGAATGATTTGCCACCTGCGAAGAATAACCGGGTGAAACCATCATTCCAAGTTTCCAATGCTTATTCTCGTTTTTTAGATTTTTATAATCTGCCGTGTTACTGGCAATTAAAACACGATCGGTTTCAGTAAGATCATTCATTGAAGTAGAAAATTGATGATTTTGCGGCAACTTAATTTTTCGTTTTTCATTAAAAATAAAATCTGGTTCACGCCCTTCCAATTCTTTAAAATTTAATGTTTCTCTTGATCTGTTTTCTGAGGAAGTAACGTTAACCTTTGCTTCAGGCTTTAATGAGGCAACTGTTTGTTTATTGATATCTGTTTCTGTTTTTTCTTTTTTCACCGCCGAGGCAATAAATTCTTGTTTATTCTTTACAGGTTCAACATTTTTTAACTCAGGTTCTGTCTCTTTATTTCTATTATTTTCAGTAGGTTGAATATTTGATTTTTCAGCCGTAATTGTTTGTGTTGTATCAGCATTGTGATTAAAATACCATCCTCCAAGAAAAGCGAGCAAAATAGCAGCAGCAGCAGAAATCCAACGGGTATATATAATCCTGCGGCTTTTTTTATTCCTCAACAATTGTTCCTGAACACCCGTCCAGATATGTTCAGGCGGATCAACTGAATAGTTTTCCAGTTTATTTCTGAAAATTTGATCGCTATGTTTTTCTTCCTTCATTTTTAAACATTTTCCTCACCGGCTACTTAAGCCGATGAATTTTTGTTCGACTTAATATCGCCATAAAGCCGGGTAACTTTTCGTTTTAAAATTTCCCGTGCACGAGCCAGGTTCGATTTCGATGTTCCCTCCGCAATTCCCATTTCCACACTTATTTCCTGGTGGCTCATGCCTTCAAACACATATAAATTAAACACCATTCGGTAGCGTGGCGGTAGTTCTTTAATCAGTTCAATCAACTCATCGGCAGTAATTTTTTCAATTATATCGTCTGAATATTGGTGAAAATCAAACGATTGAATATCTTCAACCGGATGCATTAAATGTTGTTTTCTGAACTTTTCGAGCGAAACATTTACCATTATTCTTCTAATCCAACCTTCCAATGAGCCTTCGTGTCTAAACTTTTTAATATAGGTAAAAACCCGAATAAATCCTTCCTGCAAATTATCTTCAGCCTCAGTTGCATCTTTCGAATACCGCAAGCAAACACCAAACATTTTTGGCGCCATCATCCGGTACAACGTCTCCTGAGCGCGAACATTTCCCGAGGCACAATCTTTTATTATATTTTTTAGCTCTTCCAAATTTTGCTTGCAAATGCTCGCTCAAAATTACGCATATTTGATCTTATTCCCGGACGATGTAACCGATTTAACTTTGTCCCTTTACCACTATTTTCAAATTCAAAGCTTCTTTAAATCAAATAGAAGATGTAAAAACCCAAAAAGTGGTTGCGTTGAAAGATTTAAAAATAATTAACGCAACCTTTTGACACTTATGTACATCAATTTTCAAACAGAATTTTAGCTAAATTTGAGTAACTTAATTATCTCTCTATTCAAACAAGCCACAATGAAAAACAAATTTACATTCCTTATCGCTTTCCTTATTTTTGGATTGAATTCATGCCAACAGAATGATATTCAAAACGACAATACTTTGATTAAGGCCGATGAAAAATCGGAGCAATTAATAAATGCCAACAATGATTTTGGCCTGGATTTGTTTCGTGAGGTTCGAAGTGAAAGTGATAAGGAAAATATTATGATTTCGCCCCTCAGTATTTCTGTTGCACTTGCCATGACATACAATGGTGCTGAAGGCGAAACAAAACATGAAATGGAAGAAGCGCTCCGTGTTGCAGGCCTGACTCCTGAAGATATTAATGCATCTTATTTCACCTTAATCAAAGCTCTTCAATTGGTGGATGAGGATGTTGTTTTTGAAATTGCCAACGCAATATATTATGCCGATTTTTTTCATGTAAAAGATGATTTTTTAGAAATTAACAAAACCAATTACGATGCAGAAGTTTCAGCATTGGATTTTAAATCGCCATCAGCCGTTGAAACAATCAATGAATGGGTTGCCGGAAAAACACATGATAAAATCCTGTCTATTATTGGAAAACTCAGTGATGATGACAGGATGGTATTGTTGAATGCCATTTATTTTAATGGAATATGGAGCCAAGAATTTGATAAAAACGGGACCAGGTTGAGAAACTTTAAAACAACAGATGGAACAAACATAGAGGTTCCAATGATGAGTAAGGAGGATGCACTGGCTTATACATCGAATGATTTATATCAGGCAATACGCATGCCTTACGGAAATAAACAATACTACATGGTTGTTATGTTGCCTTCAGAAGGAAAAAATTCACAAGACATTATTGATGCTCTAAATTCTGAAAACTGGAAAGCGATGATGGAAGCATTTACAATGGAAGACCATGTTATTTTAAAAATGCCACGCTTTAAATTTTCATTTGATTCAGAATTAAAAATGCACTTAAAAAAATGGGGATGAACAAGGCATTCAATCCGGCTCTTTCTGATTTTTCAGGAATTTCTGATGATTCGGATCTGTTTATTAGTTCGGTACTCCATAAAACATACATTGATGTAAATGAAACCGGAACTGAAGCGGCCGCTGTTACGGCAGTTATAATTACTATAACCAGCGCCGGGTCCGGATGATGTAAAAAGAATCTATTTTACTGTTGATAAACCTTTTGTTTTTGCAATTACCGAAAAAGATACAGGAGCTATTCTCTTTATTGGTGAAGTACAAAATCCTGTTTATGATAAATAATTTTTTTTTCACAGAATAAAATGGTTCGCTAATGCGTTCTATTTCAGAAAACTTAAAGCCATGAAACAAATAATATACCTGTTGTTGCTGTCAGCAATAATTTTTACAGCCTGTAATAAAGAAGAACAAATTACGCTTATGGATTCCGGAACCGTGATTAACTATGCCGGCGCCGGTAATTGTGGTTATGTTATTGAGTTGGATAATGGAGGCAAAATTCAACCTTTATTTTTTCCTGATGGATTTGTATTCAGCGAGGGCCAAAGAGTTTTAGTTGAATATAATGAAATGCCAAATGTTGTTTCTTCGTGCGACCGGGGTATTGCGTCGGAAATTATTTATGTTGAAGAACTGAGTTGTGCTCCTTATATCGATCTTTATTTTGATAATTATGACAGCCTGGCCCGCGACCCAATTTACCTGAATGACGCATTTGTTGATGGAAAGTGTTTACAGATTGAGGTATCATACAGCGGAGGTTGTAAAGATCATAGTATCGATCTTGCTCTTATGCATCCTTGGATAAACGGATCATCTTCAATACCCACTTTTGAAATCAGGCACAATTCAAATGGTGATATGTGTGAAGCATTTTTCACTAAGAGAAATGCGATTTGACCTTACTCCGCTTATTCTGGAAGGAACAAAAGAATTTGTTCTTACGGCAAAATTAGTCAACGGTGAAACTTATAATCAGATTTTTAAATTAAATGATGAGCAGTAAAAACTGTTCACATATTCAATTTGTACTATTTATTTCAAAAGCTGTTCGTATAACCGGGCAGCTTTTTTAATGCTATATACGCTGAAAAAAACAAAAAAAGCTGCCCTGATATGAGCAGCTTAGATATCAAATATATTTTTTTAGAAAATGCTATATGTAATTCCTACTGCAAAGCCAACGTTTTCTTTATCGTAAGTTTCTTTATAGCCTTCGAATGATTTTGTATAATCTTTATATGCCGTGTAAAGTACACCTGCATCAAGAGTAAGCGCTTTATTAAGATTCCATTCAAAACCAAGAGCACCGGTATTTGATGAATTACTGTAACTGAAATCACTTTGATACTGTTCGCTTATGCCCATAGTTGACTGCATCCCGCCAATACTTACAGCAAAATTATCAGTAATATTATATTGTAAACCAATGGCTAATTCCCACGAATTATTATCGATAGTTCTCTCCTGTCCGTAAATATTTGTACCCCAATCAACCCCTTTATCAAAAAATTCATTAAATGAAACCGAAGCCAGAAATTTATCTGAAAATTTGTATTCAGCACCAGCCATGAGAAGTGCAGGCATATCGCTGTTTGATTTCTCACCATCAACAAATAACCCAGTTCCATCCTCTTTAGTATCGTTTGTTAATTCGAGAACGGTGCTTAATTCATACTTAATACCAATGTTTAAGTTTTCAACAGGAGAAATATTAATTCCGAAAATTGGTGTTATGCCGGTACCAGTTTGTTTTGTATCAACATTTGTATCCGATGTTTTTGCAGCATATCCCGCCATTGTAATTGATTTTCCGGCCAATTGAGGCGCAGCTGCTGCCAAAGTTCCCTGAGCTGTCTGAATATTTATTGCACCTATTTGTGTTGGCGACAAACCAGCAGCACCTAATAATGCCTGAATTTGCCCAACCTGGGTTTGTGTCAATCCAACTACTGTTCCATTTGCAAGTAAAACTTCACCTCCTCCTCCGTTAACTATTGGTTGCAATCCTGAAACAAATGCAGTTGCCCCTTCGGCCCAGGAGTTTAAAGTTTCTGAAGCATCACTAAAAAACTGAGGTGCTGAAACCAAACTACTGCCATTATAGCTTGCCCCAAATGCAGGCTGATTTGGATTAATTTTTACATCTTTTATATAACCATTGTATGTATTATTGGCAAGTATTACCCGTGCGCCAAGCGATACAGAAATAATATCATTAATGGCATAGCTCCCGTTAAGCTGAATACCCCAAAAAACACTTCTCCCCTCAAAGAAAATCTTTGAAGAATAGTCTGTTGTTGAAATACCGCTAAGTGTTAATAATGATGGAATTGCAGCTATCTGTGATTCAAAAGATGGCAATCCATTTTCATACTTTGCACCGCCACCGCCACCAACCGGGCCAAACATAAACGAAAGTGCAAATTTGTCCTTTTTCCATGCTGCGTATAAGTCAGGAAACAATGGAGCGGAAATTTTTCCAATGTATTCCTTACCCGGATCCCAGATATCCACTTGTTATTGTTCGCGTTTGAAAAATACTTTGATTGTGAATTCCCAAGATGAAACCCGTTTTCCATTTTCATTATACCGGCCGGATTAAAATAAACAGCATCGAATTGTGTAGACGCATTTCTTGATAACATTCTTACATATTGTGCACTTTGGTTGGTATTTGTTAAAATACCACCTGCAAATGAAACTTGAATTAGCATGAATAATGCTGCAAATAGTGTTAGTTTTTTCATTGGTTTTTTAGCTTAATTTAAATTCTCTTTAATAAGAAATTAACTAATAGAGATATAAAACAGGTTGACAGTTGTTGATTTTATGGTAAACAAAATTATAACTAATAATCAAATCGCAAAAGGTTTGAATGATTTTCAATGAATTATTAAATATTAGAACCAATTGGTTATTATATTCGAATTTATTGCATAAAAAAACCCGGAAGTTCCGGGTTTTTAATCTTTTATTATAATTTATTAAATATGAATGACTTCATCGTAAGCAGCAGCAGCAGCTTCCATAATGGCTTCACTCATTGTTGGGTGAGGATGAATTGTTTTTAACAATTCATGCCCTGTAATTTCAAGTTTTTTGGCAACTACCAATTCAGCAACCATTTCGGTTACATTTCCGCCAATCATGTGAGCTCCTAAAAGCTCACCATATTTTGCATCAAAAATCAACTTCACAAATCCATCTGTTTTGCCGGCAGCTTTTGCTTTACCACTTGCAGAATAAGGAAATTTGCCAACTTTAATATCATATCCGGCTTCTTTTGCTTTTGCCTCTGTCAATCCAACCGACGATACTTCCGGACTTGTATAAGTACAGCCTGGAATATTACCATAATTCACCGGTTCAGGATTTAACCCGGCAATTTTTTCAACACAGGTAATTCCTTCAGCCGAAGCAACATGAGCCAGAGCTGGCCCGTGAACTACATCTCCAATGGCATAAATACCATCAACGTTAGTCCGGTAAAATTCGTCAACTTTAATTTTTCCATTCTCCTTCTCAATACCTAATTCCTCCAATCCAATGTTTTCCGTGTTTGGTGTTATTCCAACAGCAGAAAGAACAATCTCTGCTTCAATGGTTTCTTCTCCTTTTTTGGTTTTTACAACTACCTTACAAAGTTTTCCCTTTGTATCAACCGATTCCACTGATGAACTGGTCATCACTTTCATTTTATCTTTTTTGAATGAACGCTCCAGCGTTTTTGCAACCTCTTCGTCTTCATTTGGTACCAGAGTTGGCATAAATTCAACCAAAGTTACCTGGGTGCCAATGGAATGATAAAAATCGGCAAATTCACTTCCAATAGCACCTGAACCAACTACAACCATTGATTTAGGTTGTTTCGCCAAAGTCATAGCCTCCCGGTATCCGATAATTTTTTTACCATCCTGCGGAAGATTAGGTAATTGACGAGAACGTGCCCCGGTTGCCAGAATAATATGTTTTGCTGACACCTCCGTTTTCTTCCCTTTTTCATCTTCTACTTCAACAGTTCCCTTCTTTTTTAACCGGCCATATCCATTGATAACTTCAATTTTATTCTTTTTGAAAAGGAATTGAATTCCCTTGCTGTTACTGTCGGCAACATCGCGGCTGCGTTTTATCATAGCTCCAAAATCGGCTTTTACTTCTCCGCCTATACTCACACCGTAATCAGCGGCATGCTTTGCATAACTAAGTGCCTCTGCACTTTTTAATAATGATTTTGTTGGGATACAACCCCAGTTGAGACAAACGCCCCCAATATTTTCTTTTTCAACAACACCTACTTTTAATCCTAACTGAGATGCCCTGATAGCTGCAACATAACCACCAGGACCGGTTCCAATTACTATAACATCGTAATTCATTTTATTTAAATTGTTTGTTTGTATTTGATTATTGTTTTTATGCCCTTTATAACAGTTGTCATCTGGAAAGGTTTTATTTAAAGATAAAACATTTAAAACGGTTTAATAGCCTATATTTTTCGCCATGGATAGAGAAAAAACTGCTATTTCAATCCTGAAAACAACTCCATAAGTTTTCCTGCAGCGGCAAACGAACTGATTTTGTTTTGCAAGACCTGATTTTCCAAATCAACTATTTCCGATTTTATTTCCGAATTTCCATAAAAATTCCTTTTTAACTGTTCTCCAATGGTTTCGTGCATCCAGTAAATTGATTGTTGATTTCGTTTGTGACTGAAATAACCATTTGAAACCGCAAGATTTTTATAATCTTCTATTTCCTTCCAAATCTCAGCAACACCTGTTTTTCCTAATGCTGAACATAAAAGTACTTTTGGATCCCAACCTGATTCTTTTTTAGGAAACAGATGAATCGCATTATTATACTGAACGCGTGCCATTTTTGCCTTATCAAGAGTATTGCCGTCGGCTTTGTTAATGGCGATCATATCGGCCATTTCCATAATACCACGCTTAATTCCCTGTAATTCATCTCCTGCTCCGGCGAGCATGAGCAACAAAAAGAAATCTGTCATTGAATGAACTGCTGTTTCACTTTGCCCTACTCCAACTGTTTCAATAAAAATATGATTAAACCCGGCAGCCTCACAAAGAACAATAGTTTCCCGCGTTTTTCGCGCAACGCCACCAAGGGATCCTGCTGACGGGCTGGGACGTATATAGGCATTTTTATCACCTGCCAGTTCTTCCATTCTGGTTTTATCTCCCAGAATACTGCCTTTTGATCGTTCACTACTCGGATCAATTGCCAGTACTGCCAGTTTCCCGCCATTGTTTGTAATGTACATGCCCAGGGCTTCTATAAAGGTACTTTTCCCAACACCGGGAACACCTGTAATTCCAATTCGAACAGAATTCCCACTATAAGGCAAACATTTGGTAATTATTTGTTGTGCCATTTCCTGATGGCGTGAATTTGAACTTTCAACTAGTGTAACCGCTTTACTAAGCAGCGCAATATCACCTTTTAAAATACCATTTACATAATCGTCTACCGGCAATAATTTCCTGTTTTTGTTCAGAAATTGTTTTACTGAATCATTACTAACCGAATCAGGCTGAGGTATTCCTTCGTTCACTTTCAAACCTTTAAAACCGGAAGTGTTTTCAAAATGTGGATTTTTATCCTCTTTTGGCATTCTATTACTTTTATTTTTTACAAAAGTACCACAAATCTTAAAATATAAATTGAAATGAATTCGGCAATTCAGTCTTAAAATTTAATGCAATTAAAAAGGCCATCCTGACATAAGATGGCCTTTAAAATTTTATTCCTGTGAATTCTATTTTACAAATTTTACTACTGTATTGTTTGCTTTAACAAAATACATTCCCGAAGAATAATTGCTTATATTAAATTCCTGGTGCGTTCCTTCAACACGAATCTCTTCCATTTTTACACCTAAACTGTTATAAATGGTAACGTTTGTATTTCCTTTTGATAGCGAAACATTCAATTTATCTTTTGCCGGGTTAGGATAAACATTCAAGGTCTCTAATTGCAGGTCATGCACATCGTAACCAATTTCCCATTCATCCCAGAGAATAATGGAAGAATCTTCAGCTTCAATCAAATAGAGGCTATCCATGTAAACATTTACATTACCTATCTTTCCCGGTTGGAAACAAAAGTCAGTTCCGTTCCCATCTAAATTGTCAGCAACAAAACTCATTTTAAACAATGCAGGCTCCGTTGTTGGTGTAATGTCCCAACGTGTCTGTCCGGCAACCGGAACTGCATTTGTAGTTTGTGACGCACTATTATTTCCCCAATAAGCCCGTGAACCATCCTGTTCCAGTACCAATTGGAAAGTTGTTTCTTCCGATGCCCACATTTTAAACCCAATCAGAAATTTTTCATCTTTATTTTCTGCTAAACGGGAAGTGCTTACCCGTTGTCTTACTTTCATATCCCATTGATTGGCAAGCACTGAATCAGGATTGAATACAAAAACTCCATCCTCAACATAAGCAGCATGACTACCGTAACCACTACCGGTACTACCCTTTATCCAGGCTGCATTTGGCCTTCCATTTTCTTGTGGATTATCATTGCGACCATCAATAATATAATTTACTTCCTGCACAGTTGTGTATTGACCGCTGATATTTATTACGATAGGTTCACCATCATTTGATAAGATATACCCATCAGATGATGTTGCTGAAACTATAAGCACGCCATTAGAAACAGGCGTAACTAAACCATCCTGACTAAGTTTTGCCTTTGCCGTACTTTCAGGATGTATAATCCATTTCAGCGTTTTATCAGTCGTTTCTTCAGGGAATATTTCAATTCCGATCTGAAAAGGCTCATTGTCCTTCGTTATGTCTCCACCGGTAAGATTTATATATTCAGGATAAGTTAAATAACAACCCCCAGATAAATAAATTAAACCTGCACCGTCCATATTGTTTAACGATTCATCAAAACCATAGCTATTTCCATCGTTTGCCCAAACTGCACGCTGGCGGGAATTGTCATTAGGCCTGTCACCATCAACTATTGTTACATCAAAACCAATGTCAGCGCCTATATCGACTATAATGCCATCCTTGTCTTTTAGCCATATAAAAGGAATAAAAATTTCCTGCCACCAGTTTGGAGCATCGGTGGCATTGTACGCATATTGAATACCACTTCCCGGCTGAAAATCTTCAAACATAGTTCCATCATCTCCACCCTTGGGAACAGCGGGAGCAATTTGGTAATGACCAGCATTACCTTCTGGACTGGCACCAATTCCATCTTCTTTTACATAGTTACAGTCAAAATACCATTCAATCTGGTCGTACATATTTGCTGCAGAACCGCTTGGTGCTGCGTAAAATGGATAATAATCATCATCTGTTACGTTAGCCAACAGGTAAATTCCCTGATTTGGAACCCACAGGCCTTTCCACCAGGTATCGCCATCGCTACCTAATGTTGGTGTCTCATTTTTGAAAGGTAACAAAATGGCATTTTCATCAGCCTCCTTCCAAACCTCATCAATGTCTCCGCCAATTACCGGAGATTCCTTAGTACAAGAAATTGTAGTCTCAGGTTTTTGAGCAGAAAGCATTGAAACAAACAACATACTTAAAAGAAATGTAAATATTTTTTGCATTTATTACTTTATTTACTTTTTTGAGCTTTCGTTTATTAGTATGAGAAAATAATTACTTCACAAATTTCACTATCGTGTTATTTGCTTTAACAAAATACAATCCTGAACCATAATTGCTTACATCAAACATTTGGTGCGTTCCTTCAACACGAATCTCTTCCATTTTAACACCTAAACTGTTGTAAATTGCAACGTTTACATTTCCTTTTTCAAGCATTACATTCAACTTATCTTTTGCAGGATTTGGATAAACATTCAATGTTTCTAATCGTCGTGCTTTGATGCAGCATCTGACATACAACCACAAGGCCAATCAATTATCGCAGAATCCTTTACTGCAATCAGATATAAACTATCCATCTGAATTTCCACTCCTGTTAAGCCGGGTTGGAAAGAAAAATCCAGAATTGAGTTTTCTTTAATATTTGATGGAATAAAATGCATTCTAAACCATTCGGGTTCTGTTGCTACAGTTAAGTCCCAGCGTGTATTCCCTTTATTCGGTACAGCATTTGGGGTATTAGCGCCAGTTGAAATGCCCCAGTGTGCCCAATTATTATTGCGATCTTCCAAAACCAGTTGAAAAGATGTTACTTCTTCTGCCCACATTTTAAAAACAATTAAAAAATCTTCTTCTGCATATTTAATCGGAAGATCTACTATTTGTCTTATTTTCATTAAGGATGCCGAAGACAAAACTGAATCGGAGCTGAAATGAAATACGCCTTCTTCTATATATGCAGTGTGACCATTTAATCCATCCACTCTGGCCCATGCATTATTCGGAGACCCATCTTCATTTGGTATATCATTAAACCCATCTATCAGCCAACTCACTTCCTGTATTGTTACATGCTGGTTACTTATATTAATGGTTATTTCATTCGATTCAACAAACCCGTCAGAAGAGGTCGCCTTTATTTTTAAAACTCCATTGGAAATAGGTGTAACAAGGCCTTCATCACTAACTCTTACAATTGCTGTGGTTTCTTCCTCATTAATAACCCATTTTATGTTATCTTTTAGGTTTTCAGGGCAAGATTCAACTAAAATCTGTAATGGCTCATTATTAACTGTAATATCATTGCCGGTAAGCCAGATATCTTCCATACAATAATGTGTACCTTCAAGATAAATAAAACCTGCTCCATCCATATTGTTTAACGATTCATCCATACCGTAATCCTTGCCATCGTTTGCCCAAACTGCTCGCTGGCGGGCATTGTCATTGGGCCGGTCAGCATCAACTACTGTTACATCAAAACCTATATCAGTTTCAATATCAACCTGTAATCCATCATTATCTTTTAACCAGCTAAAAGGAATGAAAATTTCCTGCCACCAGTTTGGTGCACTGGCATTAAATGCATATTGAATACCGCTTCCCAGCTGAAAATCTTCAAACAAAGTACCATCGTCTCCACCCTTGGGAACAGCGGGTGCAATTTGGTAATGACCTGCGTTACCTTCAGGACTGGCGCCAATTCCATCTTCTTTTACATAATTACAGTCAAAATACCATTCCACCTGGTCGTACATATTAGATGAAGAACCACCTGGTGCAGCATAATAGGGATAATAATCATTATCGGTTATATTAGCCAACAAATAAATTCCATCATAAGTCCACAGGCCTTTCCACCAGGTATCGCCATCGCTACCTAATGTTGGTGTTTCATTTTTAAATGGTAATAAGATGGCATTTTCATCTGCCTCATTCCAAACAGTATCTATTATATCTCCAATAACAGGCGCTACCGAAGCTTTTTTCAATGTTGTCTCAGGTTTTTGTGCTGAAAGTGTTGAAACAAACAACACATTTAAAATTAAAATAAAATATTTTGGCATTTTTTCTGGTTTTAAAGGTTAATGATTTTCATCTCTTGATTTACTCAAATAAAATAAACTAAAGCACAGGTTCCTAATGTTGCAAATTCAATGATAAATTTTCCAGTATTTAATAATTCTATTTCGTTATGAAATTAGCAATAATTTTTATGACGCCAAGAGAATTATCAACCTTTGTTCGGAATCAGATTAATTTGTGCATTGACTTTTAAATTTTTACATCCGGCAAGTTAAAACGTTAGGAGAAAAGTAATCAACAAGAAAGGCCACCTCAATGAGATGGCCTTTAAAATATTATTCCGGTGAAATCTATTTCACAAATTTCACTACTGTATTGTTTGCTTTAACAAAATACAATCCGGGAGAATAATTGCTTACGTTAAACACGTGGTGTGTTCCTTCAACCAATAATTCTTCCATTTTTACACCTACACTGTTGTAGATGGCAACATTTGTATTTCCTTTTTCAAGCGTTACATTTAACATGTCTTTTGCAGGATTTGGATAAACATTCAATTTTTCCAACTGTCTGTTTTGTGCAATGCCTTCTACATAATCCCAGTTGATAAGCGCTGAGTCAGCAGCTTCAATCAAATAAAGACTGTCCATGTAAATATCAACATCAGTTTGACCTATCTGAAATCCAAAATCATAAGTTTGTGTATCATCCAACAAGTTTGGAGTAAAACTTATCATATACCATTGTTGGTCTGGAGTCACAGTAAGATTCCAACGTGTTTGTCCTGCAATAGGTTCAGCAATTTCCGGTGTTGCCGAAGCGCTGTTGTCACCCCAATGTGCCCAACCGCTACGTTGCTCCAATACCAATTGGAAATTAGTTTCTTCAGCTGACCACATTTTCCAGGCTGCAATAAACCTGTCATCAGTCTTAGGTAAAATACGGTTTTTATCCACCTCTTGTCTGACTTTAAAATCATATGGATTGGTAAGAACTGAATCAGAATTCATGTGAAGTACGCCATCTTCTACCCAAAACGTATGGGTAGTATAACCGTCACCACTTGGCCACGCTGCATTAGGCCTTCCGTTTTCCTGAGGATTTTCGTTATAACCATCAACAATATAGCTCACTTCCTGAACGGTAGTGTTCTGTCCACTAATGTTAATCATTGTTGGTTCTCCATCATTTGATTCAACAAATTCGTCAGAAGAGGTAGCTGAAACATAAAGCACACCATCAGTAAGAGGTGTAACTACACCGTCCTGGCTAAGTTTTGCCTTTGCAGTACTTTCAGGAAGTATGGTCCATTTTAATGTTTTATCGGTTGCATCTTCAGGATAAATTTCAATACCTATCTGCAGTGTCTGATTATCTTCAGTGATATCACCACCAGTAAGTGTAATTTCATCTATATCCACTCTTTGCGCACCATCAAGTTCAATAATACCGGCATCATCCATATTATCCCAGCTATCATCATCACCATTTAAATTATTGGCCCAAACAATACGGTTACGACCATCATTACCACCTGGTGAATCATTATCAACAATACATACTTCGAATCCGATTTCACCCTGAATGTCAACTACAATGCCATCTTCGTCTTTTAGGCTTTCAAAAGGAACAAAATATTCAACAAACCAGTGTGGATCATCAGTAGCATTAATTGAATATTTATATCCAAGATCAGGGTAGTAATCTTCGTGCAGTGTACCATCGTCAAAACCTGCATCAGCAGCAATGGAAGTTGCAGGTGCAAACTTATAATGTCCACTGTTGCCACCTTCCCAACCGCCTAAACCATCAACTTTTTCGTAGTTACAATCAAAAAATACTTCTACCTGGTCATATCTGGTTTTACTGGTTTGTGTTTCATCAGCCCTCTGATAATAGGGATAATAATCATTATCGGCAACATTCACAAGGACATAGATTCCCTCATCAGTCCAAAGCCCTTTCCACCAGGTTTCACCCTCTGCACCAACTGTAGGATTTTCATCTATATAAATCCGGTCTACATTGATTGGATCAGCTTCACTCCAAACATCATCAATGCCTCCACCTACTTCAGGTGCTACCGAAGCCTTTGGTAAAAGTGCATGTGGTTTCTGTGCTGAAAGCGTAGAAATAAGTATTACGCTCATTAAAAAAGTAAAAAGTTTTCTCATAGTTTAAGTTTTTAGAATGTTAATAATTTAGTTTATATCAAAAAGTCAAATAAAAAAATATGCCATTAAAATTTGAAATACGATAATTTAAAGTCATTTTTTAATTTCTTATTTTGACCACAAAATATAAAAAAATAACCATCCTTCATAATTAAAGAAATATTATTAAGCAATAAAATTTCATTTAATATTTAAAAATATACCTATTATTAATTGCTTCTGCCTATGTAAATTCAATCCTGTATGCAATCTCAATTTATATACAACCACATTAAATATTTTTCGCATGAAAAAATAAACTTGTACTATCTTTTTTAAAAGACAGAAATAAAAATATCTATTCTTCCAAATACATTATCAACAAATTGAACTATATTGCAAATTTTTAATGGAATACTGATTATAAGCTACTTAACACTAAATGTTTAGGAAATTTATTTTTTTTGAGACCTGCTCCCACCAGGATGAATTTCAACGAATGAATAATTACCGTATTTATGCAAAGCTTGTTTTGACACTTTGGAAAAAATGATTATTTCATCTGAAAATGAGCTTCTTTATTATAAATTTTGGCAATAATTCAAACAGCATTATAAAACCTAAATAAACGGATGAAACCCGGATCGCCGGGATAAAAACTTTAAAGGAGCAGCTGCAAAAGGACATGTAATTTGTGGTCTGCCAGCAAAATAGCCCTTAGCTTAGAGTTGCGAAACAAAATTGCTAAGAGCTATGAGAGAAAAAGAAGTTATAGAATTTGAACAAGTCGTTGAACGCGGCAGTGCGATGGATGTACATAAAGACATAATAGTGGCAACCATCCAAGGCAAAGGTATAAAAACACAGACAAAAAGTTTTAAGACTTTTACGAGTTCTTTGATAAAATTGAGAGAGTGGTTATTGAAAAACAAAGTTACCCATGTTGCAATGGAAAGCACAGGCGTTTACTGGAAGCCAGTTTTTAATGTATTGGGAGACGATTTTACGATTCTGTTGGTTAATGCCAGGCATGTTAAAAATGTACCAGGTCATAAAACTGACAAAAAGGACAGCCGTTGGTTAGCAAAATTACTTTTAAGTGGTTTGCTAAAAGGTAGTTTTATTCCAGAACGCAGTATCAGGGAACTGCGAGATTTGACCCGTTATAAAACAAAGCTTATCAATCAAATCTCTGCAGAGAGGAACCGTTTTCAAAAGATACTTGAAGATGCAAATATTAAACTTTCAAGTGTATTAAACGATGTATTTGGAGCTACAGGCACAAAAATTATCAACCATATCCTGGCCAGCGAAAGTTACCGTCCAGAACAACTTCTACATTATGTCCATGGCAGGGTAAAAGCCAGCCGGGAAGATATCAAAGAAGCTTTAACTGGTTACATTACACCCCACCACAAGTTCATGTTAAAAACCATAATGGGAAACATTGCCAAGGTTGAAAGTACAGTTTCGGAAGTTGAAGCCCAGATAGAAAATTGCATCGAACCCTATAAAATTGAACGGGAACTTTTAGAAAGTATTCCCGGGGTTGGGAAAGATGGGGCAACCAAAATAATTGCAGAAGTTGGTGTTGACATGGGGCAATTCCCTGACCAAAACCATTTGGCATCCTGGGCTGGGGTTTGTCCCGGGAGCAACGAATCAGCCGGAAAGAACAAAAGTGGACGCATCACCTACGGGAACAAATATTTGCGCAGTCTTTTGGTCGAATGTGGCTGGGCTGCATCCCGGACAAAGAATACTTACCTTAGTGCAAAGTACAAAAGCCTTGCAGGACGAAGAGGAAAGAAAAAAGCAATAATAGCATTGGGACACAAAATATTAATAGCCACCTATTTTATCATAAAAGATAAAGTTGCTTTTAATGAGCTCGGGCCAGACCATCTAAATAATTTTAGAAGAGACCGCTTAATAGCCTATTACAAGCAACAATTAGAAAAATTAACAGCAGCATAAGCTGCAAAAAATATAAGGTCGATTTTTACTGTACGCTATAACAACGCGGATGAAACTGACCTAATCAGTTAAGGACAAAAGAGTATTGCCAAGAGCATGAGAATGAAAATTTGAAACATCCTAACTGATTTTATACAATACTGATATTTAGAATATTAAATTAAATAATTACGAAT
>CAWKIX010000047.1:0-152092 GCA_963849775.1 uncultured Prolixibacteraceae bacterium
TTCATATAACGTATTGCCGTTGAGAAAATACCGAAACTAGAAGGAATTGTACCGGTTAAATGATTGTTTGACAGTTCGAGAAATGAAAGATTTTTCATTTCTCCGATGCTTGATTGGATAGAACCAGAAAGTTCATTATTACTGATGTTTAAAAGATATAAATTCTTTAAATTCCCTATTGTAGCTGGTATTTCACCATCAGAATTAGATATCCATCAGGAACAGACCTTGAAGGTTTGATAAACTATCAATATCATCCGGCAAATTTCCTGATAAATTATTCATGAAAAAACCAAGTCTTTCCAGATTTCTGAGTTTATATAATGATTTTGGAAAAGTCCCCGAAACATTATTTGTGTCCATGCTTATTTCTGTTACATGTCCGTTATATACCATCACACCTTCCCAGTCATTAACTGTTACATTTATGGTATCAAGCCAGTTCTTCTTATTTTTCCAGTGTTCACCATTATTGGAGGTATAAAAATTTACAAGGGCATTATATTCAAATAATGGCACACCAGCACCATGGATATCATTTACAAATAAAGTTGCAGCATGAACTACAATATTAACACCCGTAGCAATACTGTTTGAAATAGAACAATAGTAGAACCCTTCGTCATTAAGCTGAACATTTTCTAAAATTAGTACTGAATCATTTGATCCTTCTATTGCAATACCGTCTTTGTACCAACAAAACGAATCAGAAAGGGAAGGTAAATAGTTTGGAATGGAAACTCTTACTTTTTCACCTTTTTCTGATTTTAGTTCAGCAACGTCATGTAATCCGGTTTGAAGTTCATATTTAAATTGAGTTAAATTACTGTAATTATGCCAAGAAAAAATGGGTTCAATATCGTTAAAAAGCAAATAATTTTGGCTAATTTGAAAAGACCATAAAGAAGTCAATCCTTGAAGGGCATCTGGAATTTGACGAGATTCCCGAACAGTATTTTCATCAATTATCCTCCCAATTTGGTTGGCATTAATGTGAAATACTTCAAGCATCTTTAAATTTTTTAATTCAATAGGTAATGGCCCCTCAATCGTATTGTGATCTATGTAAAAGTATTTGAGATTGCTGAGTTGCCCGATTTCAGGGTCCAATAATCCGGATATGCGATTGAAACTAAAAATTAAAGTTGTAAGTTTTGTTAAATTAAAAAATTCGTATGGAATTTCTCCTCTGATATCGTTATTTTGTAAATTTAACCATTGCAATTCACCCAAGTTCCCAATCTCTTCTGGTAATTCGCCTTTCAAATTGTTTGTAAACAAGTTGATTTGTATTACATGACCATTTTCGATAGTTATTCCGTACCAGTCTCCAATCGAACGATTTAATGTGTCGAGCCAGTTTGTTTTTATATTCCAGTTGTCTCCGTTCATAGCATTATATAATGCAACTAAAGCTTCATATTCTTTTCTTGGAACTCCTCCAACAAAATCGTTGACTGTTACATTTTTAATATTCGAAGTTAATCTTAAGTTAGGTACATTTGGGTTTGTTACTTCAACATAATAGTTGCCTGAATCATTTATAGTTATGACTGTTTTATCATAATAATTATTGGTCTCACCTGAAAGAGGTATTACATCTTTATACCATTGAATTTGATCTCCATCTGAAATAAAAAAAGAATCTATTTCCATTTCGAGTATATCGCCGGGATTTAGCTCGATGTCTTGTGCAAAATCTATTTTTGCCTGGGGTGAATAGGTAAAATCAGCAGAAAAACCCGAATAAGCATCTGAACTAAATGCAGCAATAATATGTCTGAAAACCAGGTTGTTTCCTTCAACATGCAATGAATTTAATTTGGAAAGGCCATACAAGCTGGTAAAATTAATATCGTAAAGATTATTTCCACTTAAATCAAGAGTCTTTAATTCAGGTAACATAAGAGGAGATTCAAAAATTCCTTCCTGCAGATTGTTGTCAGGCAATTCTATTTTTGTGACATGTCCGTCCTCAACAGTTATACCGTACCATTCAGCTACTAAAAATTGGCTTATCGCAGCCAGTTTGTATTGTTAAACCAAGTTGGCCCCACAGACTCATCATATAATTTAACTAATGAGTTGTACTCGCCAAGGGAATGCCGCCAACTAAATTGCTTTTAGTAACATCCAAAAAAATGTTTCTGCTTTTCAACGTTAATTCGGTAGCAACCTGATTTTTTATTTCACAAATGTATGTCCCTGCATCTCAAGGTTGTAAATTATTAAATTCGAGGTATGCAGCAGTTGCTCCCGGAATTAAAGTCCCGTTTTTTGTACCACTGATATTTATCGGAAGGGCTGGAATAATAATTTTCGATTTTTAAATGAACTGAATCCCCTTCAGTAAGTTTAATGGTTTTTGAAATTCCAATCGAATCCTGCGGATAATAAATGAAATCTTCAAAATCATTATAGTTCTCCCAATTAAAAATGGCCTCAATGTCATTAAACTGAAGCTTATTTCCGCCTAGATAAAGCGTGTCCATTTGAATTAATCCTGCCAGTTCATCAGGGATTTGGCGGTTGTTTTCTATTGTTGCTGATTTATTGAAATCAATATTTCCGATCAGGTTATTGTCGATATCAAACCGGTAAATATTAGTGAGGTTTTCGAGTTCAACAGGTAAAGGGCCAACGAGTTGGTTGTTACTCAAATCAAGTGTGTCAGGTTTCTGAGCTTTCCAAAACTTGCCGGAATTGTACCGGTTAATTCGTTATTTTCAAGATTTAAAATGTAAAGGTTCCACAAATTTCCCAGACTTTCCGGAATTGGACCAGTTAAAAAGTTATTATTCAAAATAACAAATGACAACAATGTATCATTTTCAATTTCATCAGGAATGGTCCCAACAAACTGGTTTCCTGCTAAGTCCAGATATTGAAGATAATACAATGATCCTAACACAGGGGGGAGTGAACCGGTCAAATTATTATTGCTTAGAGATAATCGTTCCAGATATGATAATTCCCCGATCCACAATGGAAATTCACCTGAAATATTATTATCAAATAAAAACAGATTTTCAAGAAATCTTAAATTTTTCAATTCCTCAGGCAGAACCTCAATCGAATTGAATGAGTCTAAAGTTAGCGATTGCACATGACCATCCTGAACTCTAATCCCATACCATTCTCCAACGGTACATGTGATTGTATCTAACCAATTGTTTTGTATACCCAATTATCACCATTGTTTAGATCGTATAATTTTTTTAGCGCCTTGTATTCTGAAACAGGTACGCCGCTCCGTGCACTTCGTTGACTTTGAGGTCTGTTGAATATGAAAAGATAGTGGTCTCTGTTGCAACAGAATTGGTAATTTACAATAATATTTCCCTTCATCCGTAAGCTGAACATTTTTTAAAACCAAATTAAATTGTTTGCTCCTGAAATGGGGTTATTATTTTTATACCACTGAAATTGATCAGATATTCCGGGAAGATAACCATTAAAAGTAATGTTAAAATTTTATTTGGTTCAGCCCAAACTTCATTATAGTTTAAATTCATTGGATTCTGAACATGATAAACAAATTGAAAATTATTAAAGTTTTTCCAGGAATAAACTGATTCAAGGTCATTAAACATCAACATATTAAAATCAACATTAAAATAGGTCAGTAAATCTAAATTTTCAAGATTGTCGGGAATACATCTTTCCGGATTTGCAACTCCGTTAGTAAAAACAGGACCCAATTGGTTATCTGAAAGATTAATGTATTCCAAGTTCTTTAAGTTACCAAGATCAGAAGGTAAGTGCTCCCTGCAATCCGCAATGGCTAAGACGCAACTTTTTCAAATATATCAAATTCCCCAATACAGGTGGAATCAATCCATTTGAATTTGTATGATCGAGATATATTTCTGTAACATGACCATTTAAAACCGTTATCCCATACCAATCTCCTACTGAATGATTTAATGTATCCAACCAATTTGTATTGGTTTGCCAATTATCTCCACCTGTGCATAATAAAGGGCAACTAATGCTTCATATTCTTTGCGTGGAACTCCGCCAACAAAATCCGCAACTGTAACATATTTATCGTTTGAAATGTAATGTTAATCCTGGGACATTCGGGTTTGTTACTTTAACATAATAAGTGCCAGAATCACTTAAATTAGCATTTTCTTTATTGTAAAAATGCTGGTATCACCAGCAATAGGAATACCGTTTCTGTACCATTGAAATTGATCACCGGTAGAAATAAAATATGGCTCAATTTGCATTTCAAGCATATCTCCGGGATTTAAGTCTATTTCTTCTGCATAATCTATTTTCGCCTGTGACGAATAAGTAAAGCCGAAGAGAAATTTGAATAGAGATGTTAAATTAATGGCCTACAATAATAGGTCTGAAAATCAAATCGTTATTTTCAATATGTAATTCGGTTAATTTGGAAAGACTATCTAGACTATAAAAATTGATATCAATAAATTATTTCCACTTAATTCAAGTGTTGTTAATTCGGGCAGTAAAAGTGGATATTCAAAAATATATCCTGTAGATTGTTATCGGCAATTCAATTTTTATTACGTGTCCGTTTTCAACAGTAATGCCGTACCAATCGGCTACGGTGTAATTAGTTGTATCCAGCCAGTTACTATTGTTTGTCCATTCTTCACCTATAGTAGAATTATATAAATTGACCAAGGAATTGTATTCAAAAACAGGGACTCCTGCATTTTGAGCGAACGAATTAACAACTGCAATATAAAACAGACAGATGATGAGGAAAGTTTTTGTTTTCATCCTGTAACAATTGGTTGATATTTGGTTTTTGGCAGCCTGGTTAAAGGGCTGCAATACTAAGCTTTAAAAATAATAAAATGTTTATTATTATATACATTAGGTGAATATGATTTTAAACATAAAAAAAGCTACTCAAAATTGAGCAGCTTCTTTCTAATAAGGTTTTTCCCTTTTTACCATCTTTCATTGTTTCGTAACCGCCTGATCCGCCACCACGATTGCGGTTGTCAGAATCTGCGGCCACCACCGCCACCGCCGCCACCTCGACGGTCGTCACGGCGTTGGAATCCGCCACCGCCGCCACCGCCACGGTTGTATCCACCACCACCGCCACCGCGTTGGTTGAAATTTCTTGCCGGACGGGCACCTTGTGGATTAGCTTGTTTTACAACAATCTGGTTTCCATCCAGTTCACTCTCATTAAGATCAGCAATTGCTTTTTCAGCTTCTTCATCATTTGGCATTTCAACAAAGCCATAACCTTTTGAGTTTTGGGTCTCTCTGTCAATAATAATTTTGGCAGAGGCTACTTCTCCAAACGCAGAGAAGATTTTTTCTAAGTCGTCACCAGTAGTTGACGGACTTAACTTTGCAACAAATAAATTCATAAAAAAAGAACAATAAATAATTAAATAAAATGTAATTAAATGAAGATGCTTTAATAATTGTTGAATTATTTCCTGCAAATGTTATTTCCAGAATAAGTGTAAAATACATTGAGCAAGCTAATTCGCTAACAGTAAAACTTTTAAACTTCAATATGCAAATAAACATACTATTTGGCACATTTACTACAATTTCCAATTCTTTTTTATATTACATTAAAAGGTTTTGAATATGAAGTTGTTATGATGTTTTTAATAAATGAAAAATTCAGTAGCATGAATTAAAAAACCTTCCCGAAGGAAGGTCTTAAGTAAGGTGAGATTTATTATAATCAATATTGATTTGTACAAATAATAGATTAAAATCCGGCGTGTTGAGAAACAATATTTTTATTTCTTAGAATATTAACAACAGCATCTAAATTTCATCATCTTCCAGCGAAGCATAATTGAAAATAACATCAAAATCATTGTTTTCTGCTTTTCGGCCATTTATTTTTTCAATAAATGTGTCGCGTCTTTTATCCATGTCGTTAATATAAGCAGCAGCTTTGGCCTGGCTAAACTCTTTAATTTGCATAATCCTGTTGATTCGCCATTCAACAGGGGCTTCCAATCTTATGTTGAGTTTGTTTGGAACATTTTTCAGAATAACGCCAGCCGAACGGCCTACAATTATTTTTCGGCCTTCAAAAGCCAAACGGCAAATAACACCTTTCAGAATCCGGATCATTTTCTGGTCGGTAATTTCATATATCGTTTCCTCAGAAAAAGCTCTGGCAACTGCATTCAGTTTTTCAATGGCTTCTTCTTTGTCATCATAATTGCCATCATTAATTTCATCAATAATTTCTTTTACTGTACGGGTAAAAACTTTTTTATCCACCCAGCGCCATTCAACATCTGTTTTTGTTTCAGACATATAACTGTAGCCGGTTAAAATTTTCGAAAGTTTTATAGCAATACGTTGGGCGGAGCATCCTGCCTGTCGCGAGATAGTGATAACCGGTCCCGGAAAGTCTCCGGTTTCAAGGTTGTAACAGGAAAAGGTATTCAGGTAATTATTAACCAGATTTTCCATTTTTTGCTTTTTAGTTCGATTCGTTTTGAGAAATCGAAGTTACAATCAAATATTTTTATATCGGTCAAAAACCTGAACAGATTTGAACTAATTTTAGATGTTTTGCAACAACTTTCTAACAGAAAGAATAAAATTAGCTACTATTAATATAAAAAGTGCATTAATCAATTCAAACTGTAATTACTTCTTACCACATATCCTGACTGGTTTTTTTCCGCCCGATGTTGAAAGAAAAACCGGGTTCTAAAGAGGTTGACATTCAGAACTAATTAATTCAAAACTCAAAGAAAATGATAGTATGTTCATTTTGATATTTTAACTTTATAAGCCGTTCATAAAAACCAAACGAAATGAAACTGATCTGTCAACTTTTCATTTTTCATCCTGCTGTTTGGCCCGTTTTCTTCCCGGGCACAAATGGAAGCGGCAGTGTGGCCTATTAGGCAGGTAAACAGATTAATTTTCAGTCAGGAAATTTTCAATTTATTGATTTTAAGGAATCCCCACTGATAAATGCCACTATATGTGATAAAGCCGGGAACCTGCTCTTAATGACCGATGGAGATACGGTTTGGAATGGAAATAATGAAATTTTGGTTAACGGAACAGATTTGGTTGAAGAAGGTTATTTTTTCAATCCATCATACATATCTGGTTTTTGTACCATACCCGGGAAAAGAAGGACAGTACTTTTTAATATACGTATATGGACATAGACATCTTGAAGAAATAGTTATACTCAAAATTGATATTTATACTCATGAAACAAGTTATATCCATACGAATAGATATTGTTTCGTTTACGAAGATCAAAACTGGTTTATGCTTTAATTGATATAAATGCGAATGGTGAACGGGGTGAAGTTGTATCCAAACAAAACTTTATACTATCTGATTTTGGAAAGCCTACAATTGCCGGTTATTGCAATAACAGCTATTTCTGGATGGCCATACCGTATGGAATTCCTTATTTTGACCCAGTAAGTGATTTAAAGAAAAGCGTAATTTTGTTTTATAAAATTGATGAAAACGGAATCAGTACCAGACCAAAAAAATACATATTTAAATGATGGCATATTAATTTTACACTTTTCTCCCAATGGAGATAAACTTAATTTTTATTACTTATGACTTACAGATTTTTATTTGTTAGGTAGCGTAATTGCCGATTTTGATTTTTTATCCGGTGAATTATATAATTACAGGCTTTATAGTGATAATTTTATTCCGGAGGCGAGTTTTCTCCCGATGGCCATTATATTTATATATATAAGATAGTATCCATAGTACAAGCAAGGAGAAGTCGTTAAAATATGACATGAATTTTTCAGTTCATACCAAAAGTATAAATACAATCGTGAATGACTCAAGACTTCTAATTTTTGATTTTATTTCGAACGGTGATATACGGTGGGGTGGTTCTATTCAGGATTAGCCCCAGACGGCAAAATTTATTTTGTTTATTATGATGATATTGAGGAGAGCAGATAATTGGGAAGGATCAACAGACCTAACAACAAAGGATTAAATTGTGATATAGAATTTAATATTGCAATGTTGATTCTTTTATTCGACCATTGCAATTCGTCACCAGTTTTTTACGAGACAAATCGCTTGAAAATATTGATGAGCAGTACGCTGATGCCGGCTCAGACAAGGAACTCTGTTATTCGTCGGAAATTGATATCGGCGCAGGAAATTTTCAACCCGATGAAATTTACCAGTGGTTTCCCGATGAATTTATTGAAAACCCGTTTTCTTCGGAGGTAACTTTTTCATCCCCTTTAATTTACGGGTCACCAAAAACCTATACGCTGACATTAAGGGCAAGCGATAAAAACTGCTGGCTGAATTTCGACTCTACAAAAGTTACGGTAATGCCTAAGCCATACAAAACCATAGTTGACGGGAGCAGGTTTGTCTGCCCTTTTGTAGAGGAAGTAGATTACAGTGCCCCTGAAAATGAAAACAGCTTAGTGTGGTCGGTAAATGGCGGAGAAATTATCGGGGATAATTTACTGACAGCATAAAAGTTACATGGGGGGAATCAGACCCCTGTGCATCTGTAAATGTGGTGGCAACCACCGATTTCGGGTGTAAATCGGATGTGGCAAAGTTCCCGGTAAAAGTAACCACCGAATTAGAGCCCGAAACGCCAATTGGATATGATACCCTCTGTATTGCCGAAGCCAAAAATGTTATTTACACCACCCAAAATACAAATGGCTCTGTTTATGAGTGGATTGTTGACGGCGGTGTAATCCTCGATGGGCAGGGGACAAACAAATTAACCGTTGAATGGAAACACGGGGGGCAAAATAAAATCTTTGTGCGGGAAACCAGCGAAACTTCAGGGGCTTCCTGCTACGGGGAATCGGAGCCTTTATCTGTTGGCATTTTAAACGACAGCCTGAATATCGATTTGTCTTATGTTACGTATAATCTCGACAATAAAGTAGAAGTACACTTTGAATCTGATAAATTAAACCTGAACAAGCACACGTTAATTCAGCACTCCGAGGAAGTAAACAGTGGTTTTACGGATGAATATTATCCCAAAAACTCAGGTCTCCGGGGATATTACATTTACCTGGCCGATCCTGAAGAAACAGGTTCGCAAATTATAAACCTTGAGGTAATCAACCGTTGCGATGAATTTTTTACAACAGGTTCACAACAAACCATTGTTTTGGAGGGAGATATTTACCCTGAACAAACCACCATATCATTGCGGTGGAACCTGAACCAATTCTGGAGTGGCGACAGGATAAAGCATGAAATCTGGCATTCGGTTGACGGGAAAAACAACTGGGAACTGGCAGCCACTTTAGACAGGCGAACCTCGTATGATTATGATTATCCCGATGTTTCATTGTACCATTACGTTAGGGTAAAAGAAATCAACGAGGATAAAAAGCTTGAATCGTGGTCAAACGTAATCGATTTCCAGGTGAGCGATATTTTAAAAATTCCTGACGTGTTTACGCCCAATGGCGATGGGTTTAACGACACGTGGGAGATTTGGAACCTTGATTCGTATATTTTTGACGGGTTAACAGTTTACAATAAAACCGGTGAGGCTGTTTACCGCTGCAACAGGGCATTTGTTCCCTGGGACGGGAAAATAAACGGGAGGATTTACCAGGGAACCTATTTATATGAGATAAAATTTGAAAACCTTAAAACCCGTTACGGGCAGGTAACTGTGTTGCAATGAAAGAATCTCATAAAATTAACCGGACAGTATTGAAATTTTTTGTATAATTAAAGTATCCTTAACAGAAGTAGTAATAGTACTGCAACATATAAGAACTAACCAAAGCAAATGAAACTAACTGTTGCCTTTTCTTTTTTCATCCTACTGTTTACCCCGTTTTTTTCACGGGCACAAATGGAGGCAGCGGTGTGGCCTATTGGTTCAGGTAAACAGATTAATTTTCAGTCCGGGAGTTTTCAATATATTGATTTTAAAGGAAACCCCACTGTAAATGCCACTATATGCGATAAAACCGGTAACCTGCTTTTAATGACCAATGGGGAACGGTTTGGAATGGTAAGAATGAAGTATTGGTTAACGGAACTGGTTTGGTTGAAGATGGTTATACCATCGATCCCAGGTCAATTCATCCAATTTTTGTGCCTTATCCCGGGAAAGAAGGATTTTATTTATTTACCAATATATCACAATTATAGAGATCCCAGTTCACTATTTAGAAACCATTGAAGAATTGACTAGTATATTACGCAATTATTGATAAGCTTAAATCAGAAATGATATTAATCCCAATAATGAAAGAGGAGAAGTTGTATCCAAACAAAATTTTATTCTTTCTGATTATGGAGCAAATACAAAAATTTTTGATTCTGGAGAACATACAATTGCAGGCTACTGCAATAACAGTTATTACTGGATGGCTATACCATACAATATTCCTTATGTTGATCCAAATGGAATGCGAAAAGTGTACTTCTTTTTTATAAAATTGATGAAAATGGAATTAGTAAGAACGCCAAAGGTAAATACTTATTTTAATGAGGGAATATTTAATAATCTTTGTTTTTCCCCAAGTGGCGACAAGCTTCTTTTTGAATTTACTGAATATTCAGGTATATTTAATTTCAGGAAGCGTGATTATCCGATTTTAATTTTTTAACGGGTGAACTTTATAATTACAGGCAACTTAATAATATTGGTATCACGTGCTGATCGAATTTTCACCTGATGGCAGTTATATTTATACTTTAATTGATGATGATTATTCTAAATTGTTCAGGCACGATATCAGGTTTAACATATCTAAAATAATTAATTCAAGATCAATAATATTTGAATATCCAATATCGCTCCAAGACATCCAAATCCAGATTTGTCGCTACCCGATTCTGTTCTAGCACCAATTCTATTGACATTAGGCCAGCCGATGGCAAAATGTATTTATTAATTATTATTCGATGAGATTGAAGATAGTCATGAAGCTGGGCAGGATAAACTGTCCCAATAACCTGGGTGTAGTTGTCGATGTTGGAAATAGAATTGCAAAGCCATTTTTTAACACAAATTAGCTCTTCCTGAATTTGTCACCAGTTTTTTCAGGGACAAATCGCTTGATAATATTGATGAACTATATGCCGATGCCGGCTCTGACAAAGAACTTTGCTATTCATCGGAAATTGAATTGGCGCAGGAGAATTATCCAGCCCGATGAAATTGTACCAGTGGTTTCCCGATCAATATATTGTTGATCCGTTTTCATCGAGGCAACATTTTCCTCCCCTCTTAATATATGGCTCGCCAAAAACATATACGCTGAAATTCAGGGCAAGCGATAAAAACTGCTGGATGAATTTCGACTCTACAAAAGTTACTGTAATGCCAAAACCTAACAACACCATAGTTGACGGGAGCAGGTTTGTTTGCCCCTTTGTAGAGGAAGTAGATTACAGTGCTGTTGAAAATGAAAATAGTTTAGTGTGGTCGGTAAATGGTGGCGAGATTATCGGTGATAATTCGACTGACAGCATAAAAGTTACACTGGGGGGAATCAAATCCCAATGCAGTCGGTAAATGTGGTGGCAACTACCGATTTCGGTTGTAAATCGGATGTGGCAAAGGTCCCGGTAAAAGTAACCACCGAGTTAGAGCCCGAAACGCCAATTGGATATGATACCCTTTGTATTGCCGAAGCTAAAAATGTTATTTATACCACCCAAAATACAAATGGCTCTGTTTATGAGTGGATTGTTGACGGCGGTGTAATCCTCGACGGGCAGGGAACAAGCAAATTAACCGTTGAATGGAAACACGGGGGGCAAAATAAAATCTTTGTACGGGAAACCAGCGAAACATCAGGAGCTTCCTGCTACGGGGAATCTGAGCCTTTATCTGTTGGCATTTTAAACGACAGCCTGAATATCGATTTGTCTTATGTTACGTATAATCTCGACAATAAAGTAGAAGTACACTTTGAATCTGATAAATTAAACCTGAACAAGCACACGTTAATTCAGCACTCCGAGGAAGTAAACAGTGGTTTTACGGATGAATATTATCCTAAAAATTCAGGGCTCCGGGGATATTACATTTACCTGGCCGATCCTGAAGAAACAGGTTCGCAAATTATAAATCTTGAGGTAATCAACCGTTGCGATGAATTCTTTACAACAGGTTCACAACAAACCATTGTTTTGGAGGGAGATATTTACCCTGAACAAACCACCATATCATTGCGGTGGAACCTGAACCAATTCTGGAGTGGCGACAGGATAAAGCATGAAATCTGGCATTCGGTTGACGGGAAAAACAACTGGGAACTGGCAGCTTCTTTCGACAGGCGAACCTCGTATGATTATGATTATCCCGATGTTTCATTGTTCCATTACGTTAGGGTAAAAGAAATCAACGAGGATAAAAAGCTTGAATCGTGGTCAAACGTAATCGATTTCCAGGTCAGCGATATTTTAAAAATTCCTGACGTGTTTACGCCCAATGGCGATGGGTTTAACGACACGTGGGAGATTTGGAACCTTGATTCGTATATTTTTGACGGGTTAACAGTTTACAATAAAACCGGTGAGGCTGTTTACCGCTGCAACAGGGCATTTGTTCCCTGGGACGGGAAAATAAACGGGAGGATTTACCAGGGAACCTATTTATATGAGATAAAATTTGAAAACCTTAAAACCCGTTACGGGCAGGTAACTGTGTTGCAATGAAAACTCAAAATCATTTAATTAAGTCAAAAACCAGTAATCGAAACTATTATCCCCCTTTCCCGCCTGAGGCGGGACTCAGGGTGACTGTCAGACTGAGTAGCAACCCAATTTTAGTTGGGCAAGATGAGGAAATGACAGAGATGCTGAAACAAGTTCAGCATGACGTTCAATGGATATTAACTACTTTCATTAAGAACGTCCCCCTGAACTTGTTTCAGGGTCTGTATTTAAATCTGTCATTGGTAGCGTAGTCCCTTGTCTGCCGCAGGCAGGGAAGTCTGCAATCATAAACTAAAACGACATTGAATGAATAATGTTAAATACATAGTAGCTCTTCTTTTTCTTGTTTCATCGTTTTTTGTTGAAGCACAGGATTTTTCGTATCAGTATTTTTCGCAGTTCAACCCGATGATCAACAACCCGGCTTTTGCATCATACGACAGTGAAATAAGAACTGATATGGGAACCTACAGTTTATGGTCAGGCGGTTTTAAACCGTTAAACGATCTTTTTGTAAGCTTTTCAATGTCGCCTGAAACAAAATTTAAAAAAACAAAAGAGGCAATGGCTATGAGAAAAAAATTGGTTTGGGAGCCGTTTTTCTGAAAGAACAGTTTGGCGCGATTTCACAAAATGTTTATCAGCTTGTTTATTCCTATCACTTTCCTGTAAACAGAAAATGGTATCTCTCGTTTGGAATTTGTGCTTCTTTAGAAACCTTACATATTGACCTGAATTCATTGTCCCCAATCAATGCCGATGACCCTCGATTAATGGCCGAAGAAAATAGTTCTGTGGTATTTGACGGCGGTTTTGGTGCAGTTTTCGGTGGCCCGGGTTATCATGTTGCTTTCTCGGTGCTAAACCTGGCTTCCGATAATTTTAAATTTGATAACAGCCCTTCGAAAGGAATTAATAATTACACCAAATATTATTTATCTGGTGAGTATAATTTTGAACTGAGTTATAATGTTCGTTTCAGGCCTAATATAACTTACCGGAATTCAAGAACAATAAAGAAATATTTTGATGCTTCGGCGGCTTTCGATTTAACATTTTTAACTATTGGGTTAGGGTACAGAACAGAAAATACGCTTTTCCTTTTCACAAAAATTCCGTACAAGAATTTCTATTTTACCTATAATTCCGAAAACCCGTTGAGTTCAAATCATCTGATTGGAAACGGCCATACATTTACAGTGGGTTGGAGTTTTAATTCTCCAGAACTTTAATTTTTACTCAGCAGTTTTTGGTTTTAGTTCTTTCAGGTTAATATCAAAAACGAGCGGAGTATAGGGAGGAATAATATCATACCAGGCGGGGCCATAAGCAAGATCCGATGGAATGATAAATGTGGCTTCACCATCTTGTTTCAGCATACCAACTGCTTCTTCAAATCCTTGAATAACACTTGTGTTTTTGTAAATATATTCCCACAAGCCATCTTCGTTCAGGCTTTTTGAAGCATCAAATATTACACCGTTTATAAAGTAACCTACATATTCCACCATACACGTGTCACCTTCCTGAGGATATTCGCCTGTTCCGTTTTCATGAGTTACATAGTACATTCCCGATGCTGTTGTATCAATTGTATTGTTATCAGCTTTCAGAAGTAAAAGAAATCGTGTGATTTCGTCTTTTTCAGTTTCTGCTGTGCGTTTTTCATCTTTATTATTTAAACATGATGAGGCTGCAAAAAGAGTTACGACGAATAAAAATAAAGCAGTTAATTTAAAAGATTTGTTCATGGCTTTCTGAATAATAAATTAAGTGCGAAAGATAGAAATTTCAGAAATGATTACAAACGATAAAACGCTTTACGTATTATTAATCATCGAACAATGCGACTTTTTGCCGAAAATAAGAACATTCAACAATACACTCTGTTTTACTTCAAAGAAAGAAATGATTATGAACAACCAATATAACAATGAACTGCAAAATTCAACTTCGCCTTATTTGTTGCAACATGCCCATAATCCGGTAAACTGGGTACAATGGAGTGACGAAGTAATTACCCGCGCAAAAAACGAGAATAAGTTGATCCTTGTCAGCATTGGCTACGCTGCCTGCCACTGGTGTCATGTTATGGCGCACGAAAGTTTTGAAGACACTGAAGTTGCTGAAGTTATGAATCAAAATTTCATTTGTGTAAAAGTTGATCGGGAAGAGCGCCCTGATGTAGATCATTATTACATGTCGGCGTTACAACTAATGCAAATTCAGGGCGGCTGGCCTTTAAATGTTATTGCGCTGCCCGATGGAAAACCAATTTGGGGCGGAACCTATTTTCCTAAAGAAACCTGGATTAAAAGTTTAAATGCTGTTTATAATTTCTATCAGGAAAATAAAGATAAAGCGCAAGGCTATGCTGCAAATTTGCAACAAGGGTTGGAACAAGTTTTTAGTACTAAAGATATTTCTAAAAACGAAGCTGTTTCTATTGATAAAATAAAAAATGCAGTCAGCGAATGGAAATCCCGGTTCGATTACATTAACGGCGGAAGAAAAGGGCAACCTAAATTTCCGATGCCGGTAAATCTTGATTTCTTACTTTATTTTGGCCATGTTGCCAATGAAAGTGAAGTTTTAAAGTTTGTTTTTCTCACTTTATTGAAAATGGCGCGTGGTGGTATTTACGATCAGGTGGGAGGTGGATTCGCAAGATATTCAGTAGATGAGTTATGGAAAGTTCCGCATTTTGAAAAAATGTTGTATGATAACGGGCAGTTGTTGAGTATCTATTCTAAAGCTTACCAGTTGGTTAAAGAAGAGGAATTAAAAACGGTTGTTTATGAAACAGTAAGTTTTCTTGAAAGAGAAATGCTGGATAAATCAGGAGCTTTTTATTCGTCGCTTGATGCCGACAGCGAAGGTGAAGAGGGGCGATTTTATATTTGGACCGCCGAAGAACTCAAATCGGTTCTGAAAAAGGATTATGAACTTTTTGCGAAATATTATCATGTAAATGAGTTGGGTTTGTGGGAAGATGGCCAAAATATTTTGTTACGCACCGGCGATGATCAATCCTTTGCAAGCGAACATCAACTCCAACCGGAGGAACTTCAGCAAAAAATTGGGGAATGGAAAAATATTTTGCTTGAACGAAGATCGAAAAGAGTGCGCCCCGGTCTTGACGATAAAACATTGACATCATGGAATGCACTGGTTATACAGGGTTTAACAGATGCATATAAAGCTTTTAATGATAAGCATATTTTACAACTGGCGCTTAAAAATGCCCTGTTTTTAGAAAAGAACCTAATGCAAGCCGACGGTAAGCTATTTCATAACTGGAAAAAAGGAAAAGCAACAATTAATGGATTCTTTGAAGATTACTCCTATTTAATTCAGGCATTCATTTCGTTATTTGAAATTACCGGTGACGAAAAGTGGTTGCACAATGCAGAAAAGTTAACTAAATATACTTTCACACATTTTTATGATAAGAATTCCGGATTATACTTCTTTTCAGAAATTGACAAAAACAACACCATCATTAATCATAAGCAAAACGAAGATAATGTAACACCGGCATCCAATTCAGTAATGGCAAACAACCTGTTTCGTTTGGGTTTAATTATGGGTGATCCTGGTTTGCATGTAAAGGCAGAGAAAATGGTTCAACATTTTTCCAATGACTTCATGCATTATCCGATGGCTTACGCCAATTGGGGAAATTTGATGCTCAAACGCCAAACGCCGTTTTATGAAGTTGCCATTTGTGGTTCAAACGCAAAATCAATATTACAGGAAATGCAAGAGGATTTTTATCCAAATGTTTTATGGGCAATTTCAACAGGAAAAAGCGATGTGCCACTGCTAAAAGAACGTTTTGTAGTAAATTCAGATCTGATTTATGTTTGCAGTAACGGAGTGTGTCAGCTTCCTGTAAATACAATAAAAGAAGCTGTAAAAATCATGAAATGATAGACGTTGAGTTTTTAATTGTTGGTAATGGTTTAGCCGGAACCTTATTGGCTTTCGAAATGCTTGATCATGGGCTGGATTTCAAAATATTGGTTTCCAGGGATAAAAGCAGGGCATCATTGGTAGCTGCCGGAATGTTTAATCCGCTTGTGTTTAAGCGAATGACCAAAAGCTGGATGGCCGATGATTTGCTGCCGGTAATGAAAAAACGCTACCTTGAACTGGAGGCCAGATTAAATAAAAAATTCTTTGTTGAAAAAGACATTTTAAAACCACTTTCGGGCCAGGAAATGATGCTTTGGAAAGAACGAATTGCTGATGCTGAATTTTCGGGTTACATTAAGTCGGTGGAGAGTGAAAAAAAATACAATTATTTGAAAAATTCCGAAGGCTACGGAATTGTAACTCACGCCGGATACCTGAAACTGCCGGTTTTTCTTAACGCTGCTGAAGCGTTTTTTCGTGAAAGACGTTTAATTATTGACGATACTTTTCCATTTGAAAGGTATGATCCGGAAAGCGGATTTCTACAATTTGGTCCCTATAATTTTAGTAAAGTAATATTTTGTGAAGGGTTTCATGTAACAAGGAATTATTTTTTTAATTGGTTACCTCTAAAACCGGTGAAAGGTGAAGTACTCGAAATTTTTACACCTGACCTTTCAGAAGAATTTATTCTGAATAAAAAAGTGTTTGTATTGCCAACCGGTAACCAAATTTTTAAGGTTGGCTCAACTTACGAATGGGATGACTTGACTGAAATTCCAACGGATGAAGGTAAAGAATCAATTTTGCTGAGATTGAATGAATTAATTTCAACCGATTATGAAATAGTAAATCATGTGGCAGGAATCCGGCCAACGGTTTCAGATCGCAGGCCGGTGCTGGGCGTCCATCCTAAATGGAATCAACTGTACATATTTAACGGGCTGGGAACTAAAGGTGTAATGTTAGGGCCCCTGTTTGCACGCGAAATGGTTAATTTATTGACAGTTGAAGGATATTCTTTATCCGGGGAAGTACAGATTGAACGATTCATCAGGTGAAAAAAAAATATCCCGGGCGTCCAATCCAGGATATTTTTCTGTTTTTAAAAGTCTTGATAAAAAATAAGGGTTTGATGAAACAAATGTACATGATGATTTCAATTGAACAATATATAAAAAACTGATTCAGGGGTTAAAAATTCTGATTTTTCAATGTCTGTTTTACTTAGTGGAAATTTTTTTAAGAAAAGAATTTCAAAATCGTAGAAATTTCAAAAAACAAGAGTAACGAATCATCCTTTTGCTGAAAATGGAGGTCAAAAATTCTGATTTTGCCTTCTGGCTGTTTACAGGGGTGAAATATCATTCATTATAACTTAACTTGCACATGCTTGAAGATGACCCGGTGATTTTATCCTCGTTAACAAATTTATTGTGAATTAGGATTTTTGCTATGATTAATACTTCCTCAAAATATAGGGATAGGGTTTCTGAATCAGTGAATAAGAAAATTGACTTATCGAATCGGGTGAATGGAGCATTGGTAATCATTTTCATTACCGTTTTTTTTATCGATCTGGCAGTTCTGATATTTTCTGATATTGAATTTAATACCGATTTTCTTCGGTCGATATTTGCAGTAGCTTTATGCACGTTAAACATTGTACTTAACCGGTTCGGATTTTTCAGAATAGGCAGATTTCTTCTGTTGTATTTATTGCCTGTTTTAATCCTGGTAACAATACCAATTACCGGCAAAGTTTTAAACGACTATTATTTCTGGTTTCCCTATTTGCCTGTTGCGGCATCTGTATTGCCATACTTCCTTTTTACTGAAGAATCTGAAAAGAAATGGCTGTTTATTTCATTGGGGTTTTACCTTATTCTTTTGTTATTAACAGATAATGTTTTGAATTTCTTTGCCAGCGAAGATTTGGCAATACTGCCTATTGTAAAAGCGAACACCCTGTTTTATAAAGTTTCAGCGGCTTTAATTTTTATATTCATAAATATTACGCTCCTCTATGTTTTTCGGGTATCGCATAGTTATGAAAAAAGCCTCATCAGGGCAAAGGAATTACTTGATAAAAAGAATGTTGAACTTGAAACAAAAAATGCGGAACTGAACCGTATAAATGCTACTAAAAATAAATTTTTCCACATAATTGGTCACGACCTCAGAACACCTATTGCACAAATTATTCAAATTGCAAATCTTCTTGAAGATAAAGAGAATATACTTTCCGGTGAAAATTATAACGACATAATAAAGGCGCTTAAGAAATCCTCTTTATCAGGTTATAGTTTATTAAATGATTTATTTAACTGGGCCCAAACTCAAACGGGCGAAATTGTTTTTGCGCCGGTTGCAATCAATTTATATAATCTGGTAAACGAAAATATTCAGTTGGTGCAGGAAAATGCAGCTTTTAAAAAGATCAGAATTATAAATAACATTAGTAAAACTTATACCGCTTTTGCTGATGTAAATATGTTAAACACCATTGTGAGGAATTTATTGTCGAACGCAATTAAGTTTACTTACCGGCGGGGTAAAATTGAAATTTCGGACAAGATAAATGAAAATGGAATTGAAGTTACAATCCAGGATAATGGCAAAGGAATATTACCTGAAGACATGGACAAGCTTTTTAAGATCGATACAAAACTATCAGGTCAGGGTACTGATGGGGAAAAAGGAACGGGTATTGGGCTGGTTTTATGTAAAGAATTTATCAACTACCATAAAGGTGAAATTTGGGTGAAAAGTGAACCTGAAAATGGCAGTGCTTTTACTTTCTTTTTGCCTTCTGTTTCCAAATCTCAGGAGAAATAAATTCGCACAGATAAACACCCCGGACTGAAAAATTACTTTTCAATCTCTTTATTCAGAAATTCCTGGTTTAAAATGGTTTCAGCCAGATGTTCATCGTAAAAAGTAACCTCTCCGGTTTCAACATTGTATAAAGCTCCTACCATTAATATCCTTCCATCTTCCTCCAGTTTCCGCAGAATTGCACTTCTGTTACGAACTTCAGTAAGTGTGATGTGTACATTAATAGCGCTCACTTCATCAACAAAAGCTGTATTTGAACCATTGCGGTCAGCTTTTATCGTTCTTTCATTGATTATTGCAGGTTTTAACTTTTTCAATAACCCTGTAATGTGTCCCATTTCAAAATTATCGCAGGCGCTAATAACGGCACCGCAATTGGTATGGCCAAGCACAACAATTATTTTTGAACCCGCAACTCCGCAGGCATATTCCATGCTTCCCAGTATATCATCGTTAAGAATATTACCTGCAATACGAATGCTGAAAATATCTCCCAGCCCCTGGTCAAAAATAAGTTCTGCCGATGTTCTTGAATCAATGCAGCTTAAAATGGTAGCTACCGGAAACTGGCCTTCTGAAGTTTGGTTCACCTGGTTTAAAAGATTTCGGTTAACTTTTAAATTATTAACAAACCTGTGATTTCCTTCCTTTAGGTAATACAGCGCCTGAATCGGAGATATTTTTTCCTGACTTTCCTGGGTATGTGTCCACATTCTTTTACGTTTTTTCTTTTTAATGTAAATATTAAAACGATCAATCAAATTGAACAGTAAGCAAACAGAAAGGTTCATTTAACAAATACCTGTTAAAATGATTGAATAATTTACTAAAGTACAAAATGTTTCATCTTTACAGATTTTTAAATAAAACTGCCTTGTGGATGAGGTTTTCAGTTTTGAAAATCAAAAAGCAAGGAGTATGTTTATGCAAAAAATTGCTATCCATAAATATTTTAATCAATGAATTACAATAAACCTGCCTTAAGCTTTTTTTTAATTGTACTTGGTTTATTTAATGTTGTGCCTGCATCTGCCCAGCAATGGATAAAGAAAATGCCGGGCTATGAAAGATATAGTGAAATGGCCCCTAAAATTCGTTCTTCTGTTGAAATGGGACGAGTTTCAGTTTTGTGGGCTGAAGATGGAAAATCATTTGTATATAGATCAAATGGAAAAAATTTCAGGTTTGATCTCAATAAAAAACAAGTGGTAGAAACTGAGCGAATCTCGGTTCAGAACAATATTGATTCCCGAAGCAGAAGCAGATATGTCAGAAGGCCGGAACGTGGCCGTCAATTTACCGAAGTCTGGTCGCCCAATGAAAAGTGGAAAGCTGTTTACAGAAATGGAAATGTTTACCTGGTTGATTCTGACTCGAACGAATTAGCTGTAACAACTGAAGGTTCATTGGAAAACAGGCTGAAATTTGGAAACGCAACCTGGGTTTATGGTGAAGAATTACGGCAAAATACTGCAATGTGGTGGTCGCCCGACAGTAAAAAACTTGCCTTTTACAGGTTCGATTATAAAAATGTTAAAGACTATTACCTGCAATATGAACAAACAGAAATCTACGATTCATTGAATGTTGAACCATATACAAAAGTAGGAGCAGTTAATCCAACAGTTGATCTGGTAATTTATGATCTGGAATCAAAAGAAACTGTTGTAGTTGATGTACGTGATGGAAAGCCTTTTACTGATGAAGTTGTGGGACACTACATTTATGGAATTGATTGGTCGCCGGATGGAACAGAACTTTTATTTCACCGCGTTAACCGGAGGCAAAATATTATGGAATGGGCAGCAGCAAATCCTGAAAACGGAAAGTGCCGTATAGTAGTGCATGAAGAGTGGTTGCCAGGTTATACGGAGAATATGCCTGAAATGAAGTTTCTTGAAGACAACAATCGCTTTATCTGGAACTCAGAACGAACCGGTTTCAAAAACTACTATTTGTATAATTTAAGTGGCAAATTATTGGCTACACTAACCAACCATCCGTTTGAGGTTGCCGGAATTGTAAAAATGGATGAAAAAGCAGGGGTAATGTTTTATATGGCTCGCAGTGGCGAAAATCATCAAAAGCTGCAATTGCACAGGGTAAAACTTAATGGTACAAATGATGTCAGATTAACCGATCCTGCCTATAATCATTCGGTTCAAATCTCACCCGATAATCACTATTTTATTGATGTTGCACAAACCCATGATATTCCTCCTTTTACAAATTTGGTTGATATGAAAGGGAAAGTTATTGCTGAACTGGCTAAAAGTGATATGACCAGGTTTGAGGCATTGGGATTGAAAAAAGTGGAAGCATTTACATTTACATCTGTTGACGGAGAAACTGAACTGCATGGATTGCTGCATTTTCCTTCCAACTTTGATCCGGATAAAAAGTATCCGTTACTGGTGAGCAATTATGGGGGACCTGAAACAAATGAATTTGTCGAGGTATTTACTTTCCCAAATCAACTTACGGAATTTGGTTTCCTGATCGCATCAATTGATGGCCGTAATGCAGGGGGAAAAGGCAAAAAAACATTGGATGAAATTTATGGAAAACTGGGATATGCTGAAATGGAAGATTTTGCAGCAGGCGTAAAATCATTATACAACCGGCCATATATCGACAAAAACAGGGTTGGAATTTACGGAACTTCATTTGGTGGTACCACTGCGGCAATGTGTATTTTGCGCTTCCCTGGAGTATTTAAAGCTGCTGTAGCTAGTTCAGGGGTAATGGACTGGAGAAATTACGATAACATTTACACCGAACGTTACATGAATCTTTTAAAAGAAAATAAAGAAGGCTATGAATTAACCAGCGTGATTAATTATGCCCCGAACCTGGAAGGAAAACTAATGATTTACTATGGAACAGCAGATAATAATGTTCATCCGTCAAACTCTCTGCAGCTAATAAGAGCTTTGCAAAAGGCTGGTAAAAGCTTTGAAGTTCAGGTTGGCCCCGATCGCGGGCATTCGGGCATAAACACCGAACGAATGATGGAGTTTTTTATTCAAAACCTCGTGATTGATAAGTAATTAATTCAGATAGCTTTTAATCAATCGGCCCTAATATATTTTTCTATGGTGCAGTTGTTTAGGTCGGGAATGAAGCTGATGTCAACAGGATAAATCTGAATTAGAATAATATAGCATTAGTGGACAGCAATTACCTGAAAGTGTTTAATGAATATTAAATGATTAAAATAATGCTGAAACGAATTAGGATTTGATACTGAAATAGTAGTAATTTTAAAAAGCGTTCAAACTAATCGTAAAATTTATTGTTAAACAAAGCGTAAGAAGGATGCATTTTGCATTCAGAACAAATTACTAATTACACCATTTCAAAAACAGAAAAAAGATGAAAAGATTAATGTTAATTTTATTTCTTATTCCTGCAATTGCTTTTGCACAAGAAAAACCAGACTCACTTAATAACTGGAAAAAAGGAGGCGTGTTTTCTGCTAACTTTTCCCAGGTTTCGCTTACCAACTGGGCTGCCGGAGGTAAAAGTTCTGCCTCAGGGGTATTTATTGTTAATGGTTTTGCCAATTACAAAAAAGACAGTTTAAGCTGGGATAACAACCTTGATTTAAGCTATGGATTTTTAAAAGAAAAAGGTAACGAGTTGGTGAAGTCGAGCGACAAAATTGATTTTAACTCCAAGTTGGGTTACGCAACCGGGAAAAACTGGAATTACGCAGCGTTGGTAAATTTTAAGTCGCAATTTGCACCGGGTTATAATTATCCGAATACGGATAGCGCAATCTCAAGGTTTTTAGCGCCGGGGTACATTAATGTTGCCCTTGGTATGGATTATAAAACCGACAATCTTTCGATTTTTATCTCCCCTGCAACCGGTAAATTTACCATTGTAAATGACGATATACTTTCTAATGCAGGAGCTTTTGGCGTTGATCCGGGAAAAAAATTCAGAAGTGAATTTGGTGGTATGGTAAAACTAAACGCCAAAACAGAAGTAGTTAAAAATGTGACTGCTCAAACCAAACTTGATCTGTTTTCCAACTATTTTCATAATCCGCAAAACATTGATGTTGACTGGAGTGTGTTAATCAGTATGAAAGTAAATGAATTTCTTTCTGCAAACCTGGTTACTCAACTGATTTACGATGACGATGTAAAAATACTTGATCCTGACACCGGAGAAAGTGCTCCAGTGGTTCAGTTTATGGAAATGTTTGGTGTTGGTTTATCGGTAAAATTTTAAGCAACAATTTTAAAAAGAAAAAGACTTCATCGAAAAAATGAGGTCTTTTTTTGAAGATTCACGATGAAAAATTATTCAACCAGTTTATCAATATCATCATCTGAATCTGGTACTTCAATCGAATCCGAAGTTTCCCTGACTTTAACAAAATCCAAATTTTTTCTTGCGGCTTTTACAACAATTCCGATAACGAATTTTAGAGCGAAACGCTCTGCTACTTCCGGGAGATAAGGGATGTCAATTTTATCGTTGGCAAGCTTTGTTAAACGGCGCAATAAGCGCTTTGCCTCTTTGTCGTCAATTCCCATGTCGGTGCTTCTTATCACATCGTAAAATTCGTTGGGAAGATGATCATAAAGAAAAGTGTCGATGGTTAAAATAATTTTTACAAAAATCTTTTCTTCGTTGGTTTCGTTAATAAGAGGCACATTAATTTTTCGGTTTAGTCGCTGCGCCAGGTCAATAATCTCTTCCTGGGTCATTTTGTTTCTTCTGATCGGTTCAGCATAAAAATCTTTTAATAAATCTTTAAACTGGTCGGTACTTAATTCAGCTAATGTTGACATAATTAAAAACTTTAAAATTTAAATTCATTCTCACATATTACCGGCGCCTTTTTAGGCCCGGTTATTTCTCTCATTCAGTTTACTATTTCAATGTTTAAGCCTGAAATAAAGATTCAAGCAAATCACGTGTTCCTGCATTGTAAATGCCATCAATAGTAAGGTTTGGTTTTCGTGTTTGAAGCTCCTTAACTCCATCCTGCGTTTTTTTGCCGAAATCGCCATCTGAAGTTCCAACACTAATATTTAGTAGTTTCAGTGCATCCTGAAGTGAAACAACTGCCGTTCCGCGACTGCCATATTTTAATTCAGGATCGGGAATAACCAATTTTTTTTCTGCTGATAATCTTTGATAGGAAAGAACCGTATTTGCGCGGTATGCCGATACTGAAACCCTGTTTCCCTGGTTGCCTCCCAAACAATATACCCGTTTTTTGTCGGATGAAAAACCAAGAAAAATTCCAACATGGCCCTTCCATGATTCAGGGCTTTCGCGCCAAAAAACTACAACATCTCCGGGCTCGGGTTCGGTTACTTTAACACCTGCATTTAACCACGACCGGGCATTTGCTTTACCAGTGTATTGTAAACCGGTTTTCATTGCTACCCAGTTTACAAAGGTGCTGCACCATGCAATTTCATCGGTGGTAACTCCCGCGATATTGGTTTCGCTGGCATACTTTAATACTTCAGGATTGTGTTTTTCGCCCACAATTTCTTCGGTTCCCAACTCGCCAAAAGCAATTTTTAATAGCTGTTCCATTCCATTTGATTTTAGTTTCTACTCCACAATTTCAATCCCCACAAATCATAATAATGAAAACCTGAATATTTTTTTAGGAGGAAAAAACAGACGGGAAAATTAATTTCACAATACTGATTTAATGGATTTTGAAATAACAAGTTACGGAAAACGATACGGAAAGTCAAGGGGGTATTTAATGCTTCCCCGAATTTGTAAAATTCCTTTGTTGAAATGATTGATTTATAACTTCAATACCGGTTAATATATGGATTGGGAAAAGCCAGGATTAATAAAACTTTCTTTGTTATAAGTTATCAATCAAGAGGAGGTTCAGTTTTTGGATATGTTGCTGTAAATAGGAATCGAAACCAGTATTTCTTTGATTTGATGCGGCCTGAAATAAAATTTCATCTTGAATTTCAGGTAATTGAAAGATGCTCCCAACTCTTCAAAAACATATTTTGAGAAGTCGCTGATCTGGTACCCAAGTCCGCGTTGAATGGCAATTAGATCGATATTGTTTTCAATCTCCCTTTTCTTTTTCGATGTTAAGTAGTTGATACCAAACCTGCTTAACTGGAAATTATTCATTGATTGATAATCGATAATATGAGCCAGCTCATGACCCATAACTCCAATTTGCGCATTCAAAGGAAGATCGCGATACAAAATACCATTCTGTTTTTTTATTTTGTTACCAATGTAAATTACATAAGAACGTTTTTCCTTTTTATGAAAGAAATAGTCCCAGCGCGGACGACACTGCATGGTAGTTTTAATATTTCCGTACCGAACCTTAATATTAACATCCTTCAACTCAGGATAATATCCTATTGCTGTATAGAAATTACTCAGTACCTCTTTTGGAACTTTTTTATTAAAACCAAATCTACTGATTAATTTTTCCAGGTTCGACTGGATAAAATCCAAATTGATTTTTTGTACCGGCTTAACATTTAAATCTTCTGAATTAAACTCTGCTACCGGCAGAGTTACAACATCTATCTTCACCTTCTTCTCCTTATCAAATTTTTATGAAGTGCAAAAATAGTGTTTGAACTTAAAATTCAAACTACTTATGATAATCAGGATTGTTAAGAAAACTAAAAGTTAACGCATAAGCGGAATAATCATCTTTCCCATGGATGTAAAAACTTAAATTTATTAAGTTATGTTACAGTTCCTCTTGTTTGGATGTTGTTTTATTGATTCATTATATTTGCCCATTTTAAAGAGGTAAATTAAGAAAGATAATTTGCCTGACGGTTATAAACAACGAGTTTAATTTATAATAAAACGGGGGTCAAATTTATATTAAAATTATTACTAGTATCGTGGTAAGCTTGAAACACTTACGTTATTCTGAATTTCCTGCCCGACTGGTCAGGAGGGATTTCAGCTTTTCTTTGATAAATAGCAGATTATGAAATATTCCAATAGCTATCGGGACGGAATGACGATTCGACAATAAACACTTACCACGACAATAAATAAAGTTAAAATTTTTTAACGGCTAATATTTCAGGTTATTTTTATGAAACATTGCATCATGATACTGGTGTTCCAAATTTTCGTGACAACAATACTTGCACAGGAGTGGACACATTGGGGTGGACCCTTTTACAACTGCACAAGCCCGGAGCGTTTGACACCGGGAGGCGGGCAGGTCGTTTTGCAAGATCATGCCTGGAAATTTAACGTAGGAGAGGGGTGTGGTTCTTTAGTTGTGGACAAAGGATTCATTTACGTGACCGGGTGGAATAATAACAAGGAAACTGTGTATTGTCTTAGTGAAGAAAATGGTTTGCCGGCCTGGTCGAAGAGTTATCAATCTCCACGCTATGGACGTTTTGCTGTTGGTGACCAGGAATTCTACTCAGGTCCAATGGCAACTCCTACATTTGATTCGGAGTCAGGATTTCTTTATACACTTGGATGCGACGGTGATCTGAGATGTTGGGACACTGACCGACAAGGTGTTTTGATGTGGGCTACCAATCTATACGATATGTATGGTGTAGGCAGGCGGCCTGATGTAGGAGGCGGGCAGCGAGACTATGGATTTACAACCTCTCCGCTAGTACAAGGGAACAATCTATTCGTAGCTGTGGGGGGACAGGCAGGGCTCATTATTGCGCTGGACAAGCGAACCGGCAAACAGCAGTGGGCATCAGGGAATCATGACTTCGCAGCACATTGCGGCGGACTATCTCCAATTATCGTTAACAGTATTCCATGTATTGCAGCGCTTTCGTTGAAACGACTTGTTGTTATTCGAACTGATCGCATGCATGAGGGCCAGACTCTTGCAGAATATCAATGGCAGACCGACTATGCGAATAATATTGTGACGCCGACGGTTGTTGGAAACCAGATAATTCTATCTTCCGTTTATAATCATAGAAAGACTGTACTTCTTGATATTAGAGAAGATCGGATTATAGAGAAGTGGGAGTCACGATATTGCAGCGGAGTTTGCTCTCCGGCTGTATTCAATGGTAAAATCTATCTGGCATATCAACAGCTTTATTGTCTCAACATTGCAGACGGCTCATTAGTTTGGAAGGGTGGCCGATTTGGCCCGGATAGCTCGTGCCTGGTTACTGCCGACGGTTACATTATTGCCTTTGGCAAACAGAGGTTAACAATTATTGATAATGCAGTTCGGTCTTCCGACTCCTATAAAGAGGTTGCAAGCCGCGATTCAATTTGTGACCTAAACGCTGCCTGGCCACAGGTCGTCTATAATAATTCCCGTATTTACTGCAAAGACAAGTATGGAAATATATACTGTTTTAACATGAAAGATAACCATAAATAACAAGCTTACTTATAAGAAAGTAGCAGGGTTGCTTCATTTTAACCGGACTAAAACAAAAACATCATTTGTTATCAAAAACCATCTTAACGTATTCCTGTGTCAATATCGATATCCAGCCGGGTTGTATCCATTTGGTTGTAATGGTATCGTATTTTTGACGGACAATACTGTCGAACAATTGTTTCAAATCATTTCCGCTTTTCAGGCTTTTGTTCAGCCCGATCATCGTTTCCCGGTCGAATGATTTTCAGCTTGTAAAAAAGGATGTTTATTTTTGATAAATACCTTTTGAAATTTCACCCCTCCCAAAAGCGAAGACACTCAAAAGCTTGTCATTCCGAATGAAGTGAGCCCGCCTGAATGATTAGTCGGGCAGGGAATCTGTCCATTTTTAACCGGACAGTAGTGAAAATTTAAGATTAATCCAGGTTTTATTGCAATCTCTCATCTTTGTCTTGTCAAAACAATAAATAGTTTACATCCTGAAAATTTGGGACATGCCAGCGCGTTATAAAACCCGATAAAAAACTTTATCTTTAATACATCAAATCGAACTAAATCAAACAAGATGATAAAGCTATTTATAACCGGATTATTTGTTTCACTTTTATTATGGGTACCCGGGCTTGGACAGAATGCTGAAACAGACTTTCTAACTGCATCAACAAATATCAATAATGATATTCCAAAATTACTCCTGATTTAGCAACCTGAATTAATTATAAATCAAATAAAACTAAAACCTAATGATCATGAAAAAGTATTTAAGTATTATTCTGGGAATAATTTTTCTGTCAGCAGCTTCCTTAACAGCAAAAGAACCACTGAAAGATTATAGTTTTATACGTGGAATTTGCCACACTATAAGTCCCGACCAGCAAACGTTGGAGAGAGATTTGGGATTTATGAACCGGCTTCAGCTCAACAGCACCCGTGTCTGGCTTCGACAACGAGAATATGAGCGAAATCCTGAGGAATACGTTAAAAGGGTAGTTAATTATGTGCGTACATGCAATGAACATGGAGTAAGTGTTATGCCCATTTTATTTAATGGCAGTTTTCCTCAGCTTCTGCAAAAGGGAGCAATGGAATCGGGAGAAAAATATGTAACTGCAATGGTTAATGCTTTAAAAAATGAAGAAGGCCTTTTAATGTGGGATATTATGAATGAACCCAGAATGAATGATTACTACCGGAAAGCACCACCGGAAGAACAGGAAAAACGCAGCAATGAGATTGCAGGTTTTAATCGCCACTTTATTCAGTTCGTAAAAGAAATTGATCCGGTAAATGCAGTAACTGTGGGCTACTGGCTACCTGAATTTTGTGAAAAAACGGCTGATGTAGTCGATGTAATATCTTTTCACGATTACCTTGAAACCCGCTCCCGTGTTGAGGAAAGTTATGCCATTGCTGAGGAAGTTTCGAAGAAATACAACAAACCATTAATCAATAGTGAATTGGGTGCGCCTGGGTCGATCAAATCCTTATGATATGGCGCTGGAGATTTGTGAAGAACATCATGTGGGGTGGTATGTTTTTGATCTGATAATTCGAAGGTTATTGGTCAGATATACAGGGGCTGGTTTATCCTGACGGAACCATTCGCGATCCTTCTGCCATTGCAGCAATTATGGGATTTTACAGAAAACGCGATCTGACTACTGCAATTAAAGCAGATCCCAACCGGGATAAACATGCCAACAATGCGATCGAATTGCTGGAAAAAGCGCTTGGCGGCGATTTGGATACGTTAACCGATGTATATAATATCACCCCTTTTGTAACTTCCGGAAATTCGGTTGACGATATTCTGGAAGCTGCTGAATATTGTGCTAACCTGCTGGAAGGAGCTGAAATGACTCCCATGTGGGAACCACCCACCGCTAAAATAGAAACATGGCGGAAAATGCCTGCCGCGGATAGACAAAAACAGGAAGCTGAAATTAGAAAATTTGCTTATGATCTTGGACTGCAGCTAAAAAAATGGTGCGGGTTGTTTTGAGATTTAAATTGAAAGTTAATTAAGCGAATATATATCCCTGTTATTTCTTGCTTTCCTGCCCATCAAGAAAATGCAAGACTGTCGCGATGAATGGAAAATCAGAATCATAAACAGGAACGTGGTCGCCGCCGGGAATAATCCATAATTCAGAATCTGGTACAGAACGATAGATGCTAACGGGTATTTCAACAGGAAAAAAGTTATCACGGTCACCATGTACAATGAGCGTACGAGCTGTGATGGCAGATAAACTTTTTGCAGTAAAATTCATATCGTCGTAGTTTTCGCCAAACGCGTTAAACTGTGCAATGAGTTGGCGAATTTGTTCGTTACCGCGTTTTGCGCACTCCCGATACATTTCCTGAACTTGTTGCGGCATGGTGTTAAACGAAGCTCTGCGCATAATGGCTCTTGCCTGGTCGGGGAAATGAGAAGTTGCACTAATTAATACCATTGATTCGATGCGAATGGGCTGGCTTGTTGCCATGTGAAGCAGTATCATTCCGCCGGTACTCATTCCCATAGCCGAGAAATGTCCAATACCTATTTTATCAAGTAAGCAGAATACATCGCTGGCTGCTTCCCGATGTGTGAATTTATTCGCTGGATTAGTGGAGTAACCATGTCCGCGCAAATCTACAACAATCAACCGATAGCTCTCGGAAAGCCCGGAAATAAACGGATGCCAATTCTGAGAACAACCGCCGAAACCATGCAAGAGCACCAACGGTTTCCCTGATCCGTACTCCTCATAGTACATATCAATGTCGTTGATATGAACAGTATGCCCGCAAGCTTTAGTCTGTTTTGGAGCGTATTTGGTTTTCATGTTGTCTCTTTTTTAATTCTGAATAATCTAAAATGATTAAAATACAAATATAGGGGTTAAAAAAAATACGTGAAATATTTTCAGAAGGTGAAGAGCATGCTTATCGTTTGATTTCTGATGCCTGTGTAAAACGTTAAAAGTGTTGTTTTGTGTTACTGCATTCTTTTTTCAATTAGAGGCGCAGTATTTTCTGAATTATCGAGAACCCGGATCGTTTTTGTTGTGTGTAATTTATTGTTTTTCAAATAAATAATCACCGACCGTTAACTTCATTTTTCCATCGGTTTTATTTAATTGTAATCCAAGTGCTTCCAGGCCATTAATATAAATTGCAACATCTGTTGTAAGGCTGATTCCAAAATTGTCGTTTCCGATTTTGCTTCCCGCTTTCCACGCCCATTTGCCCGACCTCTGGTTTTCCGCCGAATTTGCATAAGAAACTACTGCTGTTGAATCTGAGTTCAACTGAAAGGTTTTAATGGTTAAAGCGGATGGATTTTCTTTTTCTATTTTTTTCAATGATTCCACCGACATTGACCACGTACCCAAAACATCCTGCCGCTTTATATTTTCTTTGTCAGAGTCGCCTGAAAAACTGCACGATACGATGATTAAAATCGTAACGATCGCTAAAATTGAGTTATTTGCTTTCATTTGTTTTTCAAAACAAGACATGATTTGCAAAACCGCGCCAGCAGAAGCCCATCAACGATACAACAAGGAGGAACAGCAGTGGCATGGTGAACATGCGTTCGGCTCTTTTGTTTTCTTAATACAAGGTTGTGCCTCATGGTTTTAAAAAATTGTGTAATGATGCAATAATAACCAATAGGGCATTATGCGATATCAGATCAATTAAAAAAAATCAAATGAAAAGTACCATGTTTTCAGACAGGTTAAATTAGATTAATATGAAACAAAAAGTTTTATTGCTGACCAACACAATTTCCCTGGTCTTTGCATTGACCTTGAATGGCCTTGCCGGTTCTGGCGTTTTTAACGGAAAGAACGTGGGGGAGGTGAGTGCGCAGTACGACACCCTTTTTGCACCGGCAGGTTATGCATTCTCCATTTGGGGTATAATTTACCTGTTACTAATTTTATTTGTCGGCTACCAGTGGTTTGCGTGGTTGAAATACAAACACGATGAAAACCTGGTAAAAACAGGTTTCTGGTTTACCATTGGCAACCTTGCCAACGGTTTTTGGATAGTGGCCTGGTTAAACAATTTTATTGGTGTATCGGTAATTTTAATGTTTGTTCTGCTTTTTGCCCTGGTTGTGCTTACTGTACAACTGCGATTGGAATTATGGGATGCACCGGTTCGGGTAATTGCTTTTGTGTGGTGGCCCATTTGTATTTATTTGGGATGGATTATTGTTGCAACCGTGGCCAATGTTTCAGCATTTCTTGTAAGCATTAACTGGAACGGAAGCTTTTTGCCGGCTGATACCTGGACCATTGTAATGATTACCGCTGCAACTCTAATTTATCTGATGCTTATTTATTTTCGAAATATGCGCGAAGCTGCAATGGTTGGAGTATGGGCGTTGATTGCCATTGCTGTAAGACGCTGGTACGACTACCATTCAATAGCAATTGTAGCAATCGCCTCAGCAGTTATTTTATTGTTGGCTGTTATTGTCCACGGGTTTATAAACAGATATACTTCACCAATTGAAAAATTGAAACGGGGAGAGTGGTCGGAATAAAATACCGGCTAATCTTTGCCAAGGGGATAGTCAACATCAAGAATTTTCTTTATTTAAAAAACGGTTTTCACCATGAAATTTTGGAATGCAAACTAAAGGAAAATCATTCTTTCTCAAAGATTTGATCTCCGGCAATTAGGTTTAATTTTACCATCGGTTTTATTTAATAACAAGCCAAGTGCTAACCTGCTATTAACATAAATAACCACATCGGTGTTAACGCTAAAGCCGAAACTGTCGTTTCCCAGTTTCTTTTCGGCCTTCCAACGCCATTTGCCCGAACGTTGGGTTTCTACCGAATTTGCATAAGTAACTATTGCTGTTGAATCTGAATTTAACTGAAAGGATTTTATGGTTAAACCGGTAGAATTATTTTTGTCTTGCTTTTCCTTTGATTCCGCAGTTATTGTCCATGAGCCTAAAACATCCTGCCGTTTTATATTTGCTTTGTCAGAACTGTTTGAAAAGCCACACGATGTTAAAAGTAAAATTGAAATGGCAGCTAAAATTGAGTTAATGGATTTCATTTTATTGATTATTGTTTTTTGTTTTTTCAAAACAAGACACGGTTTGTAAAACCGCGGCAGCGGGGGAGATGAACATTGGATATACTTAATCACAAATCTTTTGACATTATTGTTGTATCAATATCACTTAAGTCATTGTGGATATCTGTTAAATTGTATCGTGTTTCACCCACAATATCGTCTGTGGCATTAATAATGGTCTCATCGATTTCTGACCCAACTTCATCTATTTTAGATACAATGTCGTCTAAATTGTATGTCCCGTTTATATTATCGAGTTTACCTGAAATTTCGCTTAATAAGTCAGAAATATCCAGATAGTTTGATTAGCATTTGTTGTAATAAATTTTCCATTTAGTTAATTTTTATAATTTACTTTTTAGTGAATTGCCAATGTGTATAGCTTATAATGCTTCTGGCATTAGTTCACTATTTCCATAATTTCAATAAAACTATTTGTGTTTTTTATTTCAACTCTGTCACCAACTGATTTGCCAATAATTGATAATGCAAGAGGAGAATTTATGTTTATTTTCTGTATGCCATTATTCGTTTCAAATTCTTTCGTGTGATATTCGACTAATTGAATGTTTATTTCTTTGTCCTTATTGAGATATTTTATTCTGATAACACTATTCAGTTTGATTTCTAAATCAGTTGAATTATTATTTATTGGAGAGAATCCTTCAGTAACTTGGTAATCATTTTCAGGCTCATTTATAAATAAGTCTATTCCTGAAACCGTCTCAATACTGACCATTCAATTATCATAATAATTGTTACTTACTGGTTTCCCGTTTGCAGTGAAACTATGAAAAATTAGTCTGTTAATTTCATTTTGAATCCTTAATGGGAAAAATTTATATTCAACTCTGTCGAATTCATTGTAAATGACTTTATATCCTTGAAGATGAAGTTGTTCTCTGCATGAAATATTTTCGGTTAAATGAGCTTTGAATTTTTTTACGCCATTTTCGTAAAAGAAAATTCCTATAATCATTTCATTTTCAATAATTGTTAGAAATTTCAATTTGTCATTTTGATTTAATCCATTCATGTATTCCTTTCCAATCTTACGCGAAAGCAAAGTCGAAACATAAACTTTATTTATGTGACCGGATTCGTAACATTGGAGTAGAAAGCCATTTTTTTGACTTGTTTGAATTGGTAAAACGTAATCAGCTTTTAACGGATTCTCGGTGGTTAAAATATAAGTGCCATTCTTAAACAAATTGAAATATCTTAAAATTAAATCAGGATTGTTTGTGAATAGATCGTTTTGTTGAAAATCAAAAAAATTTGATTTCTATTCTGATTTTTCAAATCTTCATTTCCAGAATTTAGATAACTTTCCGAAATATCTTCCTTTTTAATATACCAAGCATTTTTAATTGGAGCAAACCTGTATCCCGGTTTAAATGTTGAACTCCATAAAAAATTTTTTGATTCCCAATTATCAGGATTTTCTGTTTCTATGAGTTTTTGCGAATCCTTTTTGTTTTCAATGTTAACGTCTACGAAATCATCGTTTGAAATTGAATTTACTTCAATTGGAACTTCAATTTGTTTCTGCTTCTTCAAATCATGTTCTTTAAACATTCTCCAAAGTGGTTCCAATGCTTTCTCCCTGTTTGAATAATATTCTCCACCTCGAACTCTAAAAAATTGCCAGCCGCAACGTTCCAAAACTTTTTGGCGCATCATATCATCTTGATATTTTTCTGCTCCATGCCATTTATCGCCATCGCATTCAATTGCGATTTTTGTTCCATCAGGGAAAAAGGCAACTAAATCAATTCGGTATCTCCCTTTTGCAACTTCATACTGCGGTTTTACACTATATCCTTTATTTACGATATCATTGAATACGTCAACTTCAAACCAGCTATCAAATGGTTCTGGTTGATTTCCAATAGTTCTTTCAATTGGAATTGGAATAGGAGGTGTTGAAGGCTGATAATTAATAAAATGGTCTAAAATCTTATATCTTAAATCATTCGAATTGCTTAAATCTTCAGGTAAAATTGAATGAAATAGCCACATTTGTTCAATTGCACGACTCACTGCAACATTAAAACGTCTTTCATCTTCGGGACGTGTTAAGGCACTTCTGTTATGATTATGTGCAGTGACCAAACTGAAAATGATGATATCTCTTTCATCACCCTGAAAACTTGCTGAGTTACCGCAGATTATTTTACGCTTTTTAAATTCGGTTTCTCCAATCTTCTTTACGAGTAGAGTTTCAATTAATGCACTTTGAGCATTTCCCTGTAAGCAAATTACTCCAATCGATTTCCCTTTGTATCTTTCATCATTTACTAATTCTAAATTTTATTGGTTATTTCAATTGCTTCCTGTTCATTGCGAATACTTGCGCCTTGTCCTTCCACATATCCATTTTGACAATAAATATGCATCAACGGTTCCAGCCTGTTTTCAGAATATTGTTTCAAAGGATAAAGACCTTTTCCATCGGGAGCATAAAATAATTTATTCGAAAACTCAATTATTTCAGGCATACAGCGAAAATGTTCCCTCAAAACTGTAATTCCTTCACAAAATCTTTTTGCATGGTCAAAAAAACTAGATTCTGTTCCATAAAAATCTTTAAATGGAATTCCTTGAAGATGTTTGTTTATAAATGGATTCATCGCATTAGCATCCACACCTACATATTCAGGTGAAGTTTGTTTATCATCTCCGACTATTATAATATTTTTTGAAATATACAGTAAAAAAATTGCATCTGGACCAAGTTGACTTGCTTCATCAATTATTACATAATCATAAATACCTTTTTCCGGTTGAATGGTTTCAGTTACTTTATAAAGAGGCATAATCCAACAAGGTACTGAAGTTTTACAGTGTTCCATTTCTTGCTGCGCAATCTTCCTAAATTTTAATGCCCGTTTTCCTCTTCCCGTTTTTCCAATTTTTTTTACTGCCTGAACCCATGCTTCAAGGTGTTGGCGAAGACTTTTGTCTTGTTTAAGATGGGTTAAAACATAAACCCAAGCTTTTTTAGAAGCTATTTGAGCAATTAGTTTTTCTTCTCTTGAATCGTAAGATTTAATTTTTTCGCTTAGTTCTTTTTCAAAATCGCTGCTTAATAAGTTTGTTAATTTATCGAATGCGTGCCGATAAAGAATTGCTTGTTTTAAATCTGAAATTTGAGAATGCGAAAATTCGTTGTTTTCTACTTTTTCAATTAGATTCCGAAAATTTTGAGATAAATCATTGCGAAGATTAGTAAACCTCGCATATTCTTCAAAATCGTTCTGGAGTTGAGAAAGATTTTTGCATAGAATTTTGTATTCACTTAATGCTAAATTGGATATTGACTGGTAAATATCTTTCGCAATTGGATGAAAGTTATTGCGGGATAAATAGCCTTGAATAATATTTCTTTTCTTTTTGTAATCAGATATTTTGTTTAGAATCAGAGTATTCTTTGTTTTATGAATCACTTGCTGTAATTCTTTAAGGTCAAAGCCATTAAAAGAAATGTCCGAAATACTCTGAATGAGTTTTATTTTGGTCTGGGCGTTTGAAATAGTTTCAAATAATGATAATGTTTCGTTATTCAATTGTTGGTAGAAATTAAACTTCTCATTGTAAGAATTTGAAGTACTGAAACTATCCCATATTTCAGCTAATTCTTCAAAATTTTGTTTGATTTTAATGTCATTTATTACTTTGTCAAATTCTTCTTTGGTGTCGCAAGGACTGCCATTAACTTTAACTGATTCAATGAAATACAGTTTCTCCTTTATTTCTGTCGGCAAGAAAGGCTTTTTAAGCTTAAAACTTAAACCAGATAAAACATTTCCTGCGTTTAGAAAATCTAAAAGAGTTTTAGCATCGTTTTTTAGTTTTATTAGTGATTTCTCCGTTGGGAAAATTAATTTCAATATTCCGGTCAAGAAACCGTAGGTCTATCTTTTCTAACTCTGTAAGAACTGGCTTGGATTTTTCTACCTTGTTAAACCAAACTTTATTATTGTGATTTATGAAGTCTGTAACAAGTTCCGTTTTATTTGGGTGCTGATTGATTGAGATTTTGTCAAATAATTTTTGAAGTTCATCCAAATAATTTTCAAGAGATTCAAAATCATGACATTTTATAGTTTCAGCAGTTTCTATTGAAAGATTTTCTTTTTCCGCAATTGAAAGAAGGGTTTTAAAATTTTCTAAATCCTCAAATTCAAATAATTCAATGGTTTCTGGTAACTGGTATTCAAATACAGATTTATCAATGTTTGAGTAATGCTGAAAGAATGAAATATAAGTTTTTAATTTTTCTAAAATTTCATTGTCTGTATAATCATTAAAGTCATCATCATACCAGCCAAAATTGCTTTTATCAATTTCTAATGCTTTGGCAATCTCAGTCAGATTGCCTTGATATGCAGGATTTATGTCAATTCTTCGTGACGATTTTTCTTTAATTTTTAAAAGCTCATTTGTGTCAAAAGCTCTTCTTTTCTTTAAATCCGCTAAATCTGATTCTAATTCATCAATTTCATTTTGAAGGACATCAATATCTGTATTAGATAGTTCATCATTAATTGTATTAACACTTGCTTCTAAGTCCTGTATTGAGGATGAATCGCCACTTAATAAATTAACTGTAAGATTTTTAAATTCATCAGGAAGTTTATCTTTGAGAACTTCTAAAGCTCTCTTTGTGTATGCAGTAACAAGTACTTTCTTCCCATTTGCCAATAAATGACAAATTAGATTTGAAATAGTATGTGATTTTCCAGTTCCCGGAGGACCTTGAACCAACACTTTGTTGTTAAACCTTGCCTTATTAATTATGGTTTTCTGTTCATCGTTGAATTTATTGGGGAAATAAATTGTGTCCGAATCAGGGAAGTCAGTATTGCCAATTTGAGTTTCAACTGAAAATTCTATCTTATCAAGTTCAATTAAGTCATCAAGAGTTGGAATTTCAGTTTTCTCGGAATTTTCAATATTCTCAATTATTTTTTCATACATTGAAGTAAAACTTCTTGTATCACGTTTTCTTAAAATAATTGCAGGAGCAAAAAATATTGTTTCTTTATTTGGAATTTCTTTTAATTTGTTTTTTATCTCCTTGTAATTACCATCGCCTGGTTTAATTCTCTCTGCAAGAAGTTGAAGAACTTCATGAATATCTTCATCAAAAGGATTGACTAATTCTTTTGCTTTAATTAACTCTTTTGCTGATTTTTCACTTTCAATAATATCGTTCGAATCAAATTGCTCAAATAAGTCAATGATTGCATCTGTTTCAATTTGCAATCCATTTTCCAAACTCTGACTGATAATTAGACTTGAATCCCTTTTGGAAAATTCAAACTGAATTTCTGCTTTCGCAGTAATAATGTGTCTGCAAATTAGCGGTGTTTCATCATTCTCCTTAAAATTGAGCAATCCAATTCCGGCAACAAGTTCATATTCTTCACCAAATTGTTGTGACTTATTATAAATTGAGAACAGTTTTTTGTAAATCGAATTTACTTTGTCAAAAGCCGCAAACTTTACATCATAAATTTCTTTTTTAGACCAATACAATTCAGAATCCGCAAACCATTTTTCTTCGCAGTACTTACTAAATTCTTCTTCAATCTCTGGATGGTCTTGTAATTTCAGAATTTCATTTTCTTCTGATTCTATTTCTTCAAAAAGCTCTGGCAAATCGTCTCTGTTTAGCAAGCTTTCTTCATTAATCCAATTTTGCAGATTCTTAGGTGGCTTGGGGAAAATTGGCTTTTCTGGTTCAATATGTTTTGAAATTTTACCGGTAATTTATTCATTTGAATAATTATCCTGAATAATACAATTAATCTTTTCGTCAACAGGAAAATTTGACATCCAAAGAATTTCAAGATAATTATTTGAGTTTTCAAATATCTCTAACTGGTTTACTTCTAAGTTTTGAGAACTCAAGTATATAATTGAAAATCTGTAAATATTTTTTTGTTTTCATTTTCTATAAGTCACTCAGTTAGTCAGTATCAATTTTCGGCGGTGCGTTGGCAATTTATATTTATTATTTCATTAATTATCAGCACAGTCATTGTTTTTTAGCATGGCACACAAATTAATTCTTATATCTATTAAAAGCATTTTGTATTTCTAAATATCGCGTGCTTACGCCCGTTTTACTAATTACACTTGTTATTCGTCACCCAATTCCTCTCCATCATCAACTGTAAAAATTCAGCTTCGCCTTTTTCTTTAATTATTTCAATTCCTTTCCGGCGGCTGGTGCGGGTAATAAACTGTCCAAACCGTATCATTAACGGGTTATAAATTTTACAATGCTTTTACCGAGGCGTATTTATCGCAGTCGGCACAGGTGGAGTAGCCGTTTTCAATATTACATGGCCTTACTTTACAGGCTTTGTAGCCCACAGCGCATTTCGGGCTTTCGCCTTTGCAACCTGTGCATTCGTTTTTTATAAACTTTGGGCAGGCGCCACAGTAAAATCCGCAGGATGAAATCAGTTGAGAATCGGCAGTTGTTTGGTTCATAGTAGTTAGTGACTGGTTTTAAAGGGATTAAAAATAGCAAACGTTTTTGGTTATAACAACTGCACTTTCATAAACTTTTCACCATTTGATATTTTGCGATGCACAAAAACCATGCAGATTCTAAATTGCTTAGGTTTGTTTTTTTCGTTCAAAATAGATGATCAAACCAATTACAATTAGTCCCTGGATAATTACAGAATAAACCGAACCCTCAAAACCAAAATCACCACCGGTAAAAATCCTTTTTCCGTTTAATTGCATTTCAAGTAGTGAATGATGTACATTTCCACTAACATTAAATCCCAGCATCGATTGAAAAAGATTCCAGCTAAAATGGGCAGCAATGGGGAACCACAAGCTTTTATTGTAGATAAATGTAGCTCCATATAGCAATCCTGCAAAAAATAAACTTATTATTGGTAGCAGGTTGATACCGGGATTGAATGAATGTATAGCTGCAAAAAGCAGCGCCGAAACAGCAAGTGCAATAAATTTATTGAATGAAACAAGCAGGTTTCTTAAGATATATCCTCTGAAAACCATCTCTTCGGCAAAAGCAACGAATAGAAAAATTAGTATCGTGGCAGAAAGTTTCTTAATGTCGAATGAGATTCCTGTGATAATAATTTTGTTCGTAAAATAGAGTATACAAGTTCCTGCCAGAATAGCAAAAGCACCGATCCCTAAACCGGAAAAGGTTCTTTTGAGTATGTTTTGAGAATTGAACCCGATTGCTGAGAACCTCGTTTTATCCAGAAATTTTGTAAAACTCCAAACGGTAACTAATGAGCCAAGAAATGTGAAAAGTGTAATGATTATTTTCTGGTTTGTAGTTTGAACTGCTACATCGGCAAACGGATCAATTCCGGCAATTAAAGAAGCGACTAGTTGGAATATCCCAGCTATTATAAAATAGGGGATAATGATGGCTAAAACGTGTAAATATCCTGAATGATTTTTAATTGTTCTCAATATCGTTTTGATTGATTTTAAAAGAAATGATTTGTGTCGGGGAATGATTCCATCTCACAGTTCGACTCCGCTCACTGTGACTGTCAGACTGAGCGAAGTCGAAGTCTGAATAATGGATATAAAAATATTAGCATCGGCTGATTTAGTTTATTGTTTTACAAAATATGTTTGGCTCTCTTCGCGGCCAAAGCCTTTAATTTCAATTTTGTCATCGCTGAACTGGATAATGGAATAAGCGGTTTGGTCTTCGGTGTCTACCATTCCTTTCAGATTAATGTAATGAATTCCGTTTTGTTCGGCATAATTTCCCGCATGGTTGTGGCCATTTATCCAGGCTTTTACACAACTGTATTTTTCAAGTACAGGAATTACTTCTTCGGCATTCCAGAGTACCTCGGCTGTTGCAGGCAACAAAGGGAAATGACAAAAAAGTATGACATTCCGGTTTTTCTTTTCAGCGGTTTTTAACTGCTCTTCGAGCCATTGAAATTGTTTTTCAGATATTCCGCCATTGTATGTTTGCCCGTTACGTTTGCCTTCTTCTTTTAGCTTTTTCATCCATGCATTTGCCTGTTCCACAATTTCAGGGTCGTTTGATTTGGTGGTAATTTCATTCCCGTCAAGAAAAATAAACTGCCAGTTATCCCTGCGAACGGTATAATAGGTGTGTTTCATTCCGAGCTTTCGCGGCACTAAATGGAGCATTGGTTTTTCCACTTCCAGGTCGTGGTTACCGGTAACATGATATACCCGTCTTTTTGATTTATCCAGAATGTTATTAACCGGTTCAAAGCTGGCAAAGTCGCGGTCGATTAAATCGCCTAACCCAACCACAAAACGTATTTCCTTATCGCTGTTATAAGTTGCAATGCAATCTTCCATCTTTTTCAGAGAATTGCGGTAGTAGCGGTTCATCCCGGCGTTCGGGTCGCAATCGCAGTACTGGCAATCTGCAAAAACGCCTATTTTAACCGGCTCCTGGGCGGAAAGACTAAAAGAAGTTATTAGCCATAAAAAAATTAGCGTTAGTAAGTGTTTTGTCTTCATCAGTTTAAGTTTTCAATAAAGTTACGGTTTTTTGTTTAAAGGATAGCATCCGTCGACTGATGGTTACGAACCTTCGTTGTTTAAAACCTAATGCTGTTTTTAATTCACGTAATAAAATATTATTTTTGACGTAAAGAATTAATTTTGTTATGGATACAAAACTTACATTGCATTTTGACCGCGACGTAATTGAAAAAGCAAAGGCTTTTGCGGAATCGAAAGGAATTAGCCTTTCGAGGCTGACGGAATACCTGTATCGCCAAATTACTTCTGAAAACTACATTTCGCTTGAAGAGTTCCCGATTTCCGATTGGGTGAAAAAGGTAGCTGAAGGTGAGGCTGTTTATAAACGCCGGGACAGGAAAAACAGCAAAGACGAATTTTTTAATTCACGCAAATGAAGGTTTTTGTCGATGCAAACATCCTTATTGCTACATTGAACAAGGAATACCCGCTGTTTACATGGTCGGCACGGTTGCTAAGTTTACACGGAAAACATAATATTCAACTGTTTACCTCGCCACTTTGCCTGGCAATTGCCTTTTATTTTTCAAGCAAGAAAAGCGGGGATAAACTGGCAAACAAGAAAATCAGTCTGCTTTGCGAAAACATCAGGATTACTACCATAAACGAAGAATTAACTAAAAAGGCAATAAAAAATCCACAGATACATGACTTTGAAGACGGGCTGGAATATTACTCTGCCCTCCACTCAAAATGCAATTACATTGTTACAGAAAATGCTCAGGATTTCTATTTTAGTGAAATCGAAATTAAAGGTTGCGAAGAATTTATAAAAGGACTGTAAGTGTATTGTCATTTCGACGACGAAGGAGGAAAAATCTCAAACAAAAACAAATTCTCAACCGGTAAATGGAACGGATGGCATCCCTGAACTCATTGAATCGTTCAAAAATTCTACACTTACGGCCATTAAATTACAATGCTTTTTTACATGAACTCCCCGTCTGGATGGCTCAGCCGGGTAGGTTTGCACGAGTTTACACATAAATCATTTTCCGTGTCATTCCTCCATCAATAATAAAGTTTTGCCCGGTGATAAAACTGTTTTCCGGCTTCAGAAGAAATAAAATCATATTGGTAATATCCTCTGCCTTTCCAACCCTGCCAGCAGGATGTTGTGAATGATCTTCTTCCCGTAATTGATATTGTTTTGCATGCGCTTTCTTTTTTACTGCCGAAACATCAATCCACCCCGGACTGATGCAGTTTACCCTGATTTCCGGTCCCAAACTCATTGCCAGCGCGTGCGTGAGTGAAAATATCCCACCTTTACTTGCTGTGTAAGCTTCGGTGTTTGCTTCCGACTGAAACGCCCGTGTGGAACACAGATTAATAATACTGCCTTGCGATTTTTTTAGAAATGGCGCAGCATGTTTTGCACATAAAAAAGCTCCTGTGAGGTTAACGCCGATTACACGGTTCCAGTCGTCAACCGGCAACTGGGTGATTGGCATATTCATCTGTATGGCTGCATTGTTAACCAATCCTGAAATATTACCAAAACGTTCGGCAGCTGTTTTAACTGCATTTATCACACTGTATTCATCGGAAACATCCGTCTGAAAAAAGGCAATTTTCTCATTGTCAACCTCTGTTTTAAACTCTTCAATGGCTTCTGAATCAATTTCAAATACCGAAACCGAATAGCCGTTTTTTAGCAATTCAAGTGAAGTTATTTTCCCAATGCCCTGCGCTCCGCCGGTAACTATAATGTTATTGTTCATTTTGTAATTCTAAATCTTTGTGTCTTTACGAAATGTTGCTTATTTTTTCTTTCTGAAAACAATTTTCAACTCTTTCTCTGAGTTAACCGGCATACTATTTCTGATTTCAGGACTCCATTCCGGACCATTTTCAACCATTTTTTTTGCCCTTTCAAATAGTGTTGAATCAGCCTGATTATTATTTGTGAAACCGGTAATGCTGCCAAACCGATCAAAGAATACAATTATTTTTACTACATCCCGGTTTTTTCCGTATTCATCGGGTAAAACTGCCTTATTCTCAATGTATTTTTCAAATTCTTCCATACCTCCTTTGGGCCATACATTTGCATTCGATTCTATGTTAACAGTACCACTTACAGCTTCATTTATTTCGGGTTTTCCAAGTCCTCTGATCGAAATTTGCCCGGGTGGCGACTGGTCCTGAAACTGGCTTGTAATCCTGACAGTATCATTTTGTTGCAGTGTTGCGTCAAACTCCATTTTTGCGAATGCCGGTTTGCTTAACTCAGTTGTATCAAATGGCTTTTCATCTTCCCCGGCAACTACAGATGTTTTAACAAAATTATTCTGTTTGAGTAGTTGCGAAACACGATCGCTGTCGCCATTTTTAATGATATCATTTTTTTGTACTGAATTATCTGTTAAAGAAAAATCTACAACATTTCTTTGTTTATCAATTTTATCCTGAATTTCCTCCTCAGAGATACGTTTATTGGCAGGCATATTTATTTTAAGGCTGCTTTCCATTTGTACAGAATTTTCAGCCATATCAAAAGATTTTTTTCGAGGTGCAGGCGCTGTTTCTGTAGCTTTTGTTTCATCCCTTGCTACTGAGTCTGATTTTTTATTGTCTGTTATAATTTTTATTTCGGGTGCATTCTCCTTAACTACTTCTTTTACGGCTGGAATCTCATCGTTTTCAAATTTGTGTTGTTGAATAGTTATGACTTGCTCTTCAATAGTGTCAACAGTTAGTTTATTTTCAGTAATCATCGGTACCGGTGTTTTATCTTTTAACTGAAACCATAAAATGCCACTGGTTATCAGCAATAAAATGGTTGCTGCTGCTGCCCAGTAACGGTAGCGTAATTTTCGCTTTTCTGAAAATAATCCGGTTTTCAGGTCATGTAAATCTCTTGATAACTCCTCAGTTGAAATCTGTTGAAAACCTTCCAGCGCCTCTGCCTCAAACGGGTGCTTTTGCATTTCCCGTTCAAAGGAGTTACGTTCAGCATCGGTCATTTTGTTTTCCATGTAACGCCGAAAGTCTTTTTCGCTGATATGTTTTTTTCTTTTTGTCATTTTTTCTCCAGACAAATCTTCAGGTTTCTTTTTCCATTCTGAATGTAGCTTTTCACTTTTTTCTCTTCCAAATTTAAGGCAGAACAAATTTCATGATAACTCTTGCTCTGAAAGTAAAACAACTGAATACACCTTTTTTGTTCGTTATTTAATTTCTCGATACAATCATTTAACGATTTCTTATCAATTTCATCCGGCTCCCTGTCAATAGGATGCAATTCCGGTTCATTTTCCATAAAAGCAGCCAGCTCTTTTTCATCCGAAATCAGCAATGTTTTGCCCGGCTTTGTTTTACGCAGTTCCATTAAACAATGATTTTTTGTAACCACGTAAAGCCAGCTTTTAAAGTTACGGATTTCTTGTTTGTCAACCTCGATCAATAGCTTTTCGAAAATCCGTGATACTTCATCTTTTGATTGTTCTCTTTCCTTTAAATATTTAAGACACACCCCGTATACAAGGTGCATGTAACGTTTGTACAATTCACCGAGGATTTCCAAATTTCTGTTTTTCAGATAATCTGAAAGCAGTTCTTCATCGGATTTCTCTTTCTTATTTCTTTTGAATGAAATGAGCTGCATGTTTTTGATTTCAGCTTAAAAATACATGAATTTATTGAAACAGGTGTTGCGATTTCTAATCGCGAAAAATCAGTAATAAAAAAACGGTTGGAAACCGCTTACCCGGATGTCGTGCTACCGGATGCCGCGATTTCCAATCGCGAGAAATTAAATAAATAAAAGCGGTTGGAAACCGCTACATCCGAAAGAATATTTTTAATAAGTGGAGGTTGAAAACTTACTCACTTGGGTATCGCGCTTCAGAACATCGGAGCGTCCGGGTGTCGCGATTTTCTATCGCGAAATAAATAATAATTAAAAAAAGCGGTTGAAAACCGATTCACCCGAAAATAAAAAAAACTTTTATGGAATTTGTTTTGGTTTTGCATCCTGTTAATGTAAATCATTTAAAAATCGAATGTAATGAAGAAATTAGTTTTGGTTTTAGCAATTGCAGTGTTTGTTTCCGGCTTCGTTTCAGCACGGGAAATTACAGGAACAGTAAAAGATGCGTTTGGAAATGCTTTGTCAGGCGTTTTGGTCAAAGTTCTGAACGGCAACCGAAGTACCACAACCAACATGTCAGGTTTTTATAAAATAGAAATAAAACCGGGGGATAAATCTTTGGTATTTACTTTTATAGGAAAGGAAACGCAAACGGTAAAAATTAGGCAAAGCAATACAATCGATATTGTTTTAAAAGCTCCAATTGAGGTGGATGACGAAATTGAAATAAGAGATTATGTACAACCACAGGCACAGGTATTACATGTTGTAGCAAATGATGCTGTGGCAACCGCCAAATCATCAATAATGATCAGGGGTGTTGGCGCTCCTGCTCCTAACTGGAATACTGAAAACTATTCTACTGTTCATGAAAATGGTTTTATAGATGCTAAAATCAATCCGCTGTCTACTTTTTCCATTGATGTTGATAATGCCTCGTATTCCAACGTAAGAAGATATATTAACAATGGCGAACTGCCTCCAAAAGATGCCATTCGGGTGGAAGAAATGATTAACTATTTCAGCTATGATTATCCTAAACCAGACGGTAATCATCCATTCAGCATAACCACTGAATTAGGAAATTGTCCGTGGAACGAGAACCATATTTTATTACATGTTGGCTTAAAAGGAGCTGAAATTGAAAAAAGCAATATTCCACCATCAAACCTTGTATTTCTGATTGATGTTTCAGGCTCAATGAATAACGAGAACAAACTGCCATTGCTCAAACGTGCCTTTAAAATGTTGATCAATGAATTGCGGCAAGAGGATCGGGTTTCGATGGTAGTTTACGCCGGTGCAGCCGGGAAGGTACTCGAATCAACTCCCGGAGATGAAAAACAAAAAATTCTGGAAGCGCTGGATAATCTTTCAGCAGGCGGTTCAACAGCTGGTGGCGAAGGATTGAAACTGGCATATAAAATTGCCCGCGAAAATTTTATGAAAGAGGGAAACAACCGGATTATTCTGGCCACTGACGGAGATTTTAATGTGGGTGTTTCAAGCACTTCTGAAATGGAACGACTGGTGGAAGAAGAACGTGAAAGCGGCATTTTTATGTCGGTACTTGGTTTTGGAACCGGAAATATTAAAGACGATAAAATGGAAGTTATTGCCGATAAGGGAAACGGGAACTATTCATACATTGATAATCTTCAGGAAGCGCGGAAAGTATTTATTTCAGAATTTGGCGGCACATTGTTTACCATTGCAAAAGATGTAAAATTTCAGTTGGAGTTTAACCCGAAAATTGTAAAATCATATCGGTTGGTGGGGTACGAAAACCGTTTGCTGAACGATGAGGATTTTAACGACGATAAAAAAGATGCCGGTGAAATGGGATCAGGACATACAGTAACTGCTTTGTATGAAATTGTACCAGCAAATTCCGAAAGCGATTCACCTTCTGTTGATCCTTTGAAATACCAGGAATCAAAACCTGTTTCAGGAAAATACGAAAACGAAATCTTAACCGTTAAATTAAGATATAAGGATCCAAAAGGAAACAAAAGTAAATTGCTTGAACAGACGGTTCTGAATAAAATAAAGAGAAATACATCCGATAATTTCCGATTTTCGGCGGCAGTAGCTTCGTTTGGAATGTTGCTTCGAAATTCAGAATTTAAAGGAAATACAACCATTGATTCACTTGTAAGGTTGGCACAAAATTCAAAAGGCAAAGACGAAAACGGGTACCGGTCGGAATTTATTCAACTGGCAAAAACCGTGAAGGATTTACGCCTGCTGGCAGAAGAGTAAAAATTCTGCTGTTTATTTACAATTGTTCTAATATGTTTTAAGCATCGTCTTTATGGCGGTGCTTTAAAATTTTAACATGGTAAAAGAAATAATCAGCATTAAAAAAGCAACAACAGCGCCACCAATAAATGCAATACCAGTTCCTCCCAGTGCATAAAAAATGCCAATAATAAGAGGGCCTGTAGTTTGACCAATTCTCAGTACCATTCCGTTTATCGACATAAAACCGGCTCTTTCATTAATTGGAGCAAAACCAACCAAAAGCGTTTGAACTCCCGGAATGATCATTCCGTGTGCCAACCCAAAAGTTACAATGGGAAAAAGCAGTTGCCACCATTCGCTGGCAAAGGAGAGTAATAACATGGAAACCAGGTATAATCCAAAACCTATTTGTAGTTGCGATTTGGATTTTAACAACTTGTTAATTCGTTTTAATTGCGATGATGTGATTGCTGTAACCACAGAAAAACCAGACATAAACAGTCCGATTTCCAGTGAAGATGATTGCATTCTCTCCTCCATTAGTTGGGGAAAATACGAGAGATAAGCGCCATATAAAATTACAAACATGGATACATTAAGAATGAATAATCCCCAAACGGTTTTTTGGTTGATTATTTTCCATGTTTTTAAAAGGTATTCTTTTAAATTTTGCTTTTTATTTGGTTCAGGATTTTTTAACCAGAAAATTACCATTAAAGCTGCGGGAATAGACAAAAAGGTTAATAGAAAAGGATATTGCCAGCCAGCCATTGCCAGCGCACCTCCAATGGCCGGGTAAGTTGCAGTGCCAATGCTCAGAACACTGGCATTATAGCCCATAATTTCGCCTCGTTTTTGGCCTTCATACAGATCACCGATAAGTGTAATATTCAGCATTCCCAGTGAGGCTGCCCCAATTCCCTGTATAAAGCGAAGTGCCAGTAAAACGTGCCAGTCTTTGGTGAAAAAACAACCCAATCCTGCAATGCCAAATAGAAAAAGCGATGGAATTAAAATGGTTTTTCTTCCATAACGGTCAGCCAAAACGCCAATAACCGGCGCAAGAAAAATTCCCGGAAAAGTAAAAAATGTAATTAGAAGAGTTACTTGTGTTGGCGTTAATCCGAAATGTTTTATAGTGGAAGGAAAAGCAGGCGTTATACTTGCTACTCCCATAACGCCAATTAATGTTATTAAAAAGATTACGGTTAAATTTCTTTTTTCCATAAGTTGATTTTGATGTTGCTAAGGTAGTGGATTCAAATAAACGACATAGCTACTGTTCCAATAATAATCTGAGAAATTTATTTTTTCGTCGCAATATTTTTTATCATCCCGTTAAAAATAAAGAAATGAAAAGGTGAGGTAGCAAGCCAGTAAAAACGCCCTAAAATACCTCGCGGACGAAAAGTTGCGGTTTGAAACAGCACATTATAATCATCAATTTTAAATTCCAGCCAGGCTTCTCCCGGAAGTTTCATTTCTGCAAATAACAGTAGCCTTTTTTTCTCCCTGCTTGCATATAAAACCCTCCAAAAATCAAGGGCGTCTCCGGGGTTAATTTCTTTTGGCGAAGTCCTTCCGCGCAGCAATCCCACTCCTCCGGCAAGCTGATCAAAAAAACCCCTGATTTTCCATAACCAGTTGGCGTAATAATATCCTTTATCACCGCCAATAGTCCATATATTCTGAATGACTAAATCAACATCCTGAACATGCTGTTTTTTGATGTTTTTATAACATCCGAATTGTGGTACTTCAATAAAGTCGGATAGTGATAAACCAAGATTGCTACTTATCATGGAATCTTTCCAACTGCTTAAAACCAGGTGCTGTTTAATTCTTATAAATGCATTTTTTAACGCTTGTTTATAAGTAATTGGATTTAATTTAAGAATTTTTTCCAGATCATCATTTTGACAAATTACTTCTGTTTTCATGCTGTCAACCAAACTAATAGCGAGTTTGTATGAAACAGATGTGATAAAAAACAACCAGTAAGAAGATATTTTTGGGCTGATTAATGAGGTAGTGTAAAAAGGCCGCTTTAATTTTCTCGCTTTTGCATACTGAACCATCATTTCCTTGTAGGTAAGAATTTCAGGTCCTCCAATATCGAAAGTGCGATTCAAACATTTTTCATGTAACAAAACTCCATTCAAATACGAAATCACATCCCGGATGGCAATGGGTTGTGCTTTGGTAAGAATCCATTTGGGTGCAATAATAAACGGAAGTTTTTCTACGATGTCGCGAATAATTTCAAATGATGCACTCCCGGAACCAACAATTATCCCGGCTCTCAAAACAGTAAGTGAGTACCTGCTACTTTTTAAAATATCTTCCACTTTCTTCCGTGAAGCCAAATGCCGTGAAAGCTTTGCTTCGTTGGTAATGCCACTTAAAAATATAACCTGTTTAGTATTGGTTGATTCGATATATTTTTTGAAGTTTTCAGCGGAATTTGATTCCAATTGATCAAATTTTTCTGAAGAGGTTGTCATTGAATGAATCAGGTAGTAAGCAACATCAATGTCTTTCGGTAGTGTGGTAAATTCAGGTTCTTTAAGAAAATCAACTTCAATTACCTCCACTTTCATTAACAGGTTTTTATGCAGGTTTAACCGGCTTTTCTCTCTAACGCAGCAAATCACCTGATGTCCTTTTTCAATCAATACAGGGAGTAATCTTTTTCCAACATAACCTGTTGCACCTGTTAAAAGTATTCTCATAATTTGTTGATTCAGAAAGAGAACAATCAGAGTGCATCGAAAGTTTTTCTTTCTTCTGCCCAATGATATAGTAATAAGAAGTAAAACGAGAGAATGACATTAAAAGTTCGGGGAAAGAAAAATCATATTAAATTGGTATTTTGCCTCAGCCTGGTTTTCTTTCCAAAATGAAATGATATTTTTGCAGCTTCAAATATAATTGTCATTGAGATTTAAAGCTTTTCATATTTTCTACTTGTTTGTGGTTTTTGTTCAGTTATTGTTTTCAAAAGAAATAACTGCTCAAGACTCGCTGGGAATACTTAACTATAAAACGGTGTTTACGGAAAATCTTGAAAATTCAGCAAATTTGTTCTGTCAGCCAAATTCAGAGTTTTGTTGATGCAAAAACAGAAACAGTTCCGGTTGGTAATTTCAATGAATCGTTAAAAAAACTTGATCTGCCATTTTTTGAAACTCCTGTAAAACTTGCGGAAGACTTTTTTTTATTTCTGAACAATTTGCCTGACAAGCAAAAAAACAAGTTAATACGAAATTTTTATTCCAGCGAAAAATACTTTTCAAAGGCTTTTGAATCGGCCAACCTGCCAAAGGAATTGATTTATATGGCTCCAGCTTTTTCGGCAATGAACAGGAATGCAACCGGAGATGATGGGAGAGAAGGAATTTGGCAACTTACCCATTTTCAGGGAATTTTAAATGGATTGACAATTAACCGCCTTGTTGATGAGCGGTTGAATGAACGATTGGCAATACAAAGTTACATTAGCGAAATAAAAGAAAGCAATGAACTTTTTGGCTCGGTTGAACTGGCGGTTTTTGCACATTGGTTTGGCCGCACGAGACTGCAAAATGCCGTTTATTTTGCCGACGACAGTTATTATCCTGATGATTTGATTAAATATTTGCCGCAATCAGTAAATGAAAAAATAGCAGCATTTCAGGCGATGGCTGTTTTTTTGAGTAACAATCGGATATTGGAAACACGTGGAAATCTGGCACAAAATTCAAATCCTGATACTGTTCAGGTTTTTCATCGGCTTCATTTTAAGCAAATTAGTGAAGTTTTGAATATTCCTGAAAATGAATTGATTTGTTTGAATCCACAATACCGGTTTGAGATAGTTTCTGAAAACGAAATTCCATATAGTATTGCTTTACCTGCGGGGTATTTTGATAATTTCGTCCGCTGGCAGGATTCCATTTTTAATGCGCTTGATTCATCGCTTTTCGAAATTACGGTTCAGAAAATTGAATATCCGCCAACACCAACACGGCAATATTTGGGAGAACCGGTTAAAGATTTGGAAATTGAAGGCAAAACAAAAATTAAATACCGGCTTAAATCCGGTGATGTACTTGGAATTATTGCAGAAAAGTACGATGTGCAGGTGGAAGATTTAAAATACTGGAATAATATTGTGAATGAACGGCGGATACAGGCCGGAAACAATATTGATATTTTTGTGGACGATGATCAGGTAGATTATTACCTGAATATCGATGAAATTGAAGATGAATCGTCTGCATCAAATAACTTTGTTGAGCAGTTGCGACAGCCAAACTCCATGAAAATTTTGGAGGATTTAAAAAATAGACCAAAAGTAGAATACGTGGTTAAAAGCGGTGAATCGCCATATACAATTGCTAAAAAATTTAAAGGAGTTTCGCCCGATAATATTTTGCTCTGGAATAACATTGACAATGCCAGGAAAATTCAGGTGGGACAAAAACTAATGATATATTTAAAAGAATGAGGCCTTTTAAAACATTACTGTTTACGCTCGCCGTATTTCTGCTTTTGGCAGGTGCAATGTGGATAACACCGGATGACGGCGTAAAAATAGGTTCATTTACTTTTTACATGCCAACGTTCAGTGAAATGTTTGGCGCTGAGAAAGTTGAATATACCGATGTTTCAGATCTCATTGATATGCAGTTTGATATCGATTCTTTGTCGGTTTTGGAAAAAGAAGCCATTTTAGAAAATGATACGATTGCGGAGGAAATTGCACGCGCAAGTTATGATTCGCTGGTTCAATCAATCTACAAATTAGAATTGACAGACGAAGGAAGACAAAACCTGTCCCGGTTTTTTCATCATCTTGATTCGGCTAAGCAAACCCGCATTATGCACTATGGCGATAGCCAGCTTGAAGGAGACCGTATTACCGCATTTGTAAGAAACCGTCTTCAAACAAAATTTGGAGGTACCGGGCCGGGCTTGCGTCCGGTTGTACAACCTTACGATTATGTTTTTAGCGCCATTCAGGAAAACTCTCCAAACTGGACACGATATTCATTGTACGGTAAAATCGACAGCATGGTGCAACATAACCGGTATGGGATTATGGAAGCGTTTGCGAGGTTTGCACCGCTTACTTATGATACAATTCCGTTTGTTAATTCTGCTTCTTACGAAGCATATTTCAGCATTAAAAAATCGAACATAGCGTTTGTGAAAACCCGCCAATATAAACACATGAGATTGTTTTACGGAAATTCAAAGCGGCCGGTTGAAATGCAGGTATTCGTTCGTGGATCGTTAATTATTTCTGATACGCTAAAAGCGAATGTAGATTATGCTGTTTACACAACTGCGCTCCCGGATTCGACAGATGAAATAAGCCTGCGTTTTTATGGATTGGATAGTCCTGATTTTTATGGAATTGAGCTCGCAGATACTATTGGTATTGTTATGGATAACATTGCGATGCGCGGCAGTTCGGGTACTGTTTTTACTAAAAGCGATTTTGAACACAGCGTAAAAATGTATCGTGATTTGGATCCTGCTCTTATTATTCTGCAGTTTGGCGGAAATGTTATTCCTTATATAAAAGATAAGGCTGCAATCGACCAATACGGAAGATGGTTTGCCAGCCAGATTAGGAGGCTGAAACTTTCATGCCCCAAGGCCGCATTTATAGTGATTGGCCCAAGTGACATGTCAACAAAAATAAAAGATAAATATATAACGTATGAGCATTTGCCGGGGGTTGTCGAAGTATTGCGAAATGCTGCGTTTTCAAACGGTTGTGGCTTTTGGGATATGTACACAGCCATGGGCGGAGAAAATAGTATGCCATCGTGGGTAAATGCAGAACCGGAACTGGCGCGGCCTGATTATGTCCATTTTTCTACCCGCGGGGCACGCTTAATATCAAATATGTTTTACAATGCTTTACTTGTTGAATATAATAACTATAAGGAGACTACTGAATGAGAAAATTTGGATTAATTATCCTGTTTGGCTTTTTGTTTTTGCGGATACTGGCACAGGAAGAACCGTATTTCTATCATGTTAATCCATATAATTTTATCCGTTACGATTTAAATGAACTGCACAATTTTGGTCAGGACAGGTATTCCGGAGGATTTCTTCAGAAACTTGAGAAATTGGTAAAAACAGGCGAGGGGAGGATTAATATTGTACAAATCGGCGGATCACATATTCAGGCCGGAACATTTTCCGGGGAGATACGATACCGGCTTCAGCAAATGAACGGCGACTTGAATGCCGGCTGGGGGTATATGTTTCCGTACCGGATAGCACGCACAAATTCACCTTACGGATACTATATCAGGTACACGGGAAAGTGGCAAAGCACAAGAAATGTTGAACGTAGGAAAGCAGGAAATTTAGGTGTTGGCGGCATTTCAGCAACAACGTCAGCATCGGAGGCCGAATTAACAATTTTACTTGAAGAAGATAACCGCCTTGATTACAGCTTTAATAAAGTAAGGGTTTTTTATGAATACAGCGGAACAGAATATAAAATTGAAGTTGATTCATCGGTGTTGAAAAGTGCAAATTCAACAAAGGAATTTATTGATTTTGAACTTAAAAATCATGTTGATAGTCTGAAACTTACGATTCGAAAAACGAAAAACGGAAGCGGTAGTTTTACGTTGCATGGAATAATTGCCGAATCGGCACCGAATGGGATTTTGTACAACAGTATTGGCGTTAATGGCGCTCATGTTCCCGCATTTTTACGCTGTCAGCTTTTGAAAGATCAACTGGCATATTTAAAGCCAGATTTGGTTATTCTTGGCCTGGGCATAAACGATGCTTACGTTCGAAATTTTTCCCAAAGGAATTTCGAACAGAACTATGAAGAATTAATTACTGAAATAAGAGCTGCAGCGCCTAACACAGCTATAATATTTACTACAAATAACGATAGTTACATGTATCGGCGGTACGTTAATAAAAATGGTGAAAAAGTGGAGGAAAGCATGCTGAAAATGGCAGATGAATTTGATGCCGGAGTTTGGGATATGTACGAAGTAATGGGAGGATTAAACTCGGTTGAGCTCTGGCAAAAAAATAATCTGGCGCAAGCCGATAAAATCCATTTTACTCGTGAAGGATATCTAATTCTTGGAGATCTTTTTTTTAATGCACTGATGCAGCGTTTTGAGCAATATTTGCAGGAGATGGATCAGTTAACCGAAACAAAAAATTAACCCATTGGAACTGCTGTTAAATTTCAATATGGCCGAATCTTTACGCAGTATTTTTCTGTATCACGAAAATGCGCCGTTAATTTTTACCCGTTTTTTTTTCTGGGCTTTTTTTGCAGTGGTTCTTGCCGGATATTCGTTGGTTTACAATAAAAAGAACCGGACAATAAGAGCCGGTTATTTATTTGCGGCCAGTTTATTTTTTTACTATAAGTCAAGTGGGTTTTTCTTCTTTATATTATTGTTTAGTACGTTAACTGATTTCTTTATCGGTAAATGGATTTACAATTCCAAAAGTGATTTAAAAAAGAAGTTACTTGTGACTACAAGTGTTGTTGTTAACCTTTTGGTTTTGGCATATTTTAAGTATTCTTATTTTTTTGTTGACAGCATAAATCTGATGTTAGGAACTGATCTTCATGTTTTGAATCATCTGGCAATTCTGGCAAATCAAACTGCCGGAACGCATTTTAATGTGAATCAGATTTTGCTTCCTGTGGGAATTTCATTTTTTACTTTTCAAACCATTAGCTATTCGGTTGATGTTTACCGGGGTGAAACCGAACCTGTAAATAACCTTGTTGATTTTGGATTTTACGTGTCTTTTTTTCCACAATTAGTGGCTGGCCCTATTGTTCGCGCTTCAGGCTTTGTGAAACAAATTTATGAGGATTACCACGTTTCAAAAGCAGAGTTTGGCTGGGCCGTTTTTATGATTCTGAAAGGATTGATAAAAAAAATATTTATCGGCGATTATATTGCGGTTAACTTTGTTGATCGTGTGTTTTCCGATCCGATTACTCATTCAGGATTTGAAAACCTAATGGCATTGTTTGGCTATTCGTTGCAGGTTTATGTCGATTTCTCGGGATATACTGATATTGCAATTGGAGTGGCGCTTTTAATGGGATTCCGTCTGCCACAAAACTTTAATTCGCCTTACAAGGCAAAAAATGTTGGAGAGTTCTGGAAACGCTGGCACATGTCGCTGTCGTCCTGGTTAAAAGATTATTTATATATTCCCATTGGAGGAAACCGAAGCGGGTCAGTTTTTAGTTACATCAGTCTTGGGGTGATTTTGGCTATCATAGTTCTACTGGCTGGAAAGATTGTTCTTGTTCCGATTTTTGCTGTATTGGTTTTAATATTTGCTTTACTTGCCCGTTTTTCTGAAAAAGTAAAAAGAAACATCGATACCAATATAAACCTGATGATTACAATGTTACTGGGTGGTTTATGGCACGGCGCTTCGTGGCAGTTTATCATTTGGGGCGGATTAAACGGAATTGGTTTGGTGGTGTATAAATTCTGGCGAAAAATAAGTCCGTGGGAGAAAAAAAATAACCTGCTGATTAATATATGGAAAATAGCCATAACATTTACTTTTATTACAGCAACGCGTATTTTCTTCCGGTCTGAGTCGATGCAAATTGTAAAAAAAATGTCGCATCAGATTTTTTCTGATTTTCGGATTTCGGGCGCAGGCGAAATACTTTTAGCTTATAAATGGGTTTTCCTTATGATGTTATTTGGGTTTATTATTCACTGGTTGAGTGACAATTGGAAAGAAAGAATTGCCGACTGGTTTATAAAAACACCGCTCTGGATAAAAGTAGTTATTTCTGCTGTTGTTGTAATAATTGTTTATCAATCTATTTCTTCAGAAATGCAACCATTTATTTATTTCCAGTTTTAAACGGGAAGAGTTATATTATTTTGATAATTTCTACTATGAAATTATTTAAAATAATGCTCAATCTCATCGGCAATTAGATCTAATTCGTCATCTCCACGCATGTCCATTCTAATAATTCTTCCATCCGGATTGATTAAATAAGAAGTTGGAAATTTATTGATTCCATAGGTTGCAAGAAGTGTTGGCGATGCCATTGAATTGGGATATTCAATTTCGTTATCAGCAATACATTTTCGTAACTTTTCTTCTGTTTCCTGAGTTCCCCCGGCTAATCCGATTATTTCCAGTTTGTCGTGAGACACTTTTGAATAAAAGTTTTTAATATGAGGTATTTCTCTGATTAAGTTAACATATGTATTTAATGATCCTCCTGAAAATAAATTTAACCTTGCAACTCATCCTTCAAAACATCGCTTATCTGCAAGAAATTTTCTTCAAGACGCAGCATATTTTCAATGAAAAAATTGTAAATATCAGGCCATTGACTGCGGTTATGTATGTCAACATTTTCAAGCAGAGTGTAAATTCTGCAAACTTCCTGTCCGCTGTCTTTTCTTTGGTGATAAAACTCCCATTGCAAACCATTTTCAAAACCTTCTTCCATAATTGCTTTGTACCGCTCCACAATTTCGTAGGCTTTAATTCTGGTATCTTCATTTTTATGATGAATTTCAAGCATTACAGTTGCATTTTTTCGATTAACATCAAAACGAAAAGCTACGCCTCTGATTTTGGTACGGTGAAGCTTGAAATTTTTCTTTTTATGCTGAAGATCGGGATGCACTTCGCAACGCCTTTTAAAAAGTTCCCAAAAATCGATATGTAGTTTTTTTATCTCCTGTTTTGAGTACATAATTTTCAATTCTATCAAATAGTCAAAGAAAAACCTAATTTATTTTTTTCAAAATAGTATTTTTAATTTTCAAACATAAAAATCAACAAAAGATGTATCGTTTAACCTTCCTGGTTTTATTGGTAATTTTTTATTCTGAATTGAAAGCTCAGTTGGTTGAGGTTGATAACAATGTAATTTCAGCAGGTGATGTGGTATTTGGAGCAACAAACTTTACGAAAACTCCATTATTTCTTAAAGTTGAATTTACTGAACTGCAAAATACCACTGAAGATTACAGGCTGGTTTATTACAACAAACTTGAGCCGGGTTATAACTCATTATTCAATTTAACCAGGGCAAATGGAAGTGGAGTTCCATTTTTTTCATACAAAACAAAAGTTTACCGCTCCGACCCGGTTGCAAATGTTAATCTCGATTTTCCTTATTTAATTCCTTTGGAACCCGGTAATAATGCAACAATTTTTGATGTGAAAAATATTGACGGTTTTTGGGGTGATGAGAATCTTAAGAGTTGGACTGCCACTGGTTTTAACTCAAGTCCCGGTGATGCAGTTTATGCTGCCAGAACTGGTGAGATCGTTGAAATTGTTGGTCAGGAAAGAACCGGGAATTCTGATTTTTGGTATAACACGTGGACAAATGTTATTACTGTTTTACAGCCTGATGGCACACTAATTTTGTATAAAAATATAATTGTAAGAGACAGGAACCTAAAATTAAATCAGAAAATATTTGCAGGCCAGATTTTGGGAGAAGTTGCACCTGATTCACATGAAATCGTTATTCTTATTTATCATAATTCAGGCAGGAGTGATGATTTGCTGTTCATTATTCCACAGTTTATTACCACGCCCGGTAAGGTTGAAATGGTAAATAGTTTAATGAATATTAACGTGATTCATCCAAAAGAAATACGTGGATTGGAGATGACACAAAGAGAACAACGCAGAATATTGGGAAAATAATTCAAAAAATTATTCATTGGGAAAACCCGAATTTACTTCAAATTCTTCCAGGCAGTTATACCTTTAAATGCATTGCCTGTATTGTCAAACAAACTTCTTCCTTTGTACGGAACTTTTGTTTCAGGAATATCAAGCTCATCCGGATCGGTATAAAAAATGGTTTTAACATGCGGATGAAGTATCATGGTTTTTGCCAGTTCTCGCATGTATTCGTATTGTCCCTGTTCATTTGGCGGATAAGGCTTTTCTGTTAAAACCCAGTCGGATGACTCGGGGTACCAGCCATTTGCATAATAGGCCGTTTCAACAATCGAAATCTCCTGGTTAAATTCTTCCGAAAGTGCAAAAATGGTGTTTTCAAGTTTTTTGAAATCACCATGCCACCAAGGATAATAGCTCATTCCAATAACATCAAAATCAACGTCTCTGGAAATCATATTATTATAAAATCTCTCGGAAGCAGTAAGATTGTTTCCAGTGGCAGCGTGGATCATTATTTTTATTGCACCGGAGTTTGCAGAAGCTTTAACGCCGTTAATTCCAGCTTTTAGCAAGTCGGCTAAATTGTCCCAGTTAGGGTTTCCCCCTTCTTCCCACAAATAACCGTTTGGCCAAAGCATTCCATTATTAATTTCATTTCCCAATTGCACCATGTCTGGCGTACTACCGGCTTTTGCAAAAATTTCGAGAATATTTTTTGTATACAGATAAACACTGTCGGTAAGAATATCAAGTCGTAAATCTTCCCACGCTTTTGGAACGGATTGGTGGCCAGGATCGGCCCATTTATCAGAGTAATGAAAATCGAGTAAAATTTTATAACCGTACAATTTGGCTTTGTTGGCCATTTCCAACGTATAATTAAGGTCGTTGCAAACAGGCCCTTTTATTTCAGGATTGTGAAAAATGCGAAGTCTGGCCCAGGTAAAACCATTCTCCTTAAATATTTGCATTCCCTCTTTTTCTATGCCGTTGATTTTGTATATTCCCCCGTAATCTTCCATTTTTTTTAGAAGGGAAAAATCACTTCCGAAATTCAGATCGCTTCCGTTATTAACTTCTTCATCCGCAATGTCATTTAGCGAACAGGAGTAGGCAATCATCAATAAAATAAGTATTTGAACCAGTTGTTTCATCTGCATTAATTAATCAAAAGTAAGAAAAAGCGATTGATTTTTGCAAATTCGGTTCATAATAATTTTTTACACCGTATTGATTTTAAAAGTGTTGCACAGGCGTTTTGTTGGAAACATCCCGGGAGAGTAATTTTTAACCTGTTAAATTTAATCAAAAAGGGTTGCAAATATTTTATAATTTATTGATTCAATTCTACTGAAATATTACTCATTCACTATTCCATTTTTTCATTAAATCGTCCATCTCCTTTTGTTGTTTTTGGCGTAGTTTCTCCCACTCTTTTCGTTGTTCCTCATTTTGAAATTGAGGCATCAATTCATTCAGTTGTTCCAATTGTTGTTGCATCTGTTTTTGCCACTGTTCAAATCCTTGAGAATTAAAAAAATCCGGCATCTGACCATGTGAATCAAAGTGGCGCTGAAATGAAGAATCATTGTGAAAAGCAAACTGGTCCATCAAAATTGAATCAGGAAACATTTGATGAAACTGGCCAAACAAATTTTCGTCATCAAATGGTGAAAATCCAAAATTGCCAGAGATACCAAATTGCTGCAACATGGAATCAATTACCGAATGATCCATCTTACCCGGAAAGCCGTTTCCAAAGGAAAAGTTCATTGTTGAATCGGATGACCATTGATGAACATAAGTAGAATCATACTGAATCAAATTACCGTTTTCATCATACTTTTTGTTTACAAAAACCTGTTCATCAGGATCTTTCTTTTGTTTTTGTTCCTGTGCATTTAATTGCAAAATCCCTGCAATTAGTAAAATTGAAATAATTACATATTTTTTCATGGCGAATTATTTTTTTACAAAATTAATATCAGGAATCGCAAATTAGTTTTAAAAAGATTTAAAAGAAATTAAAATAAAAAGCCGCTCTGAGAACAGAACGGCTTATGTATAACTGATTAAAAACAAGTCTTTTAATCGAAAAGATGATTGTCGGGTTCTCCCGGGCCACAGTCGCAGTCGTGATGCAATCCTTTTTCATATTGCTGCAATGCCCTTATGCTCATACCCATGCTTGAGAAACCTCCATCGTTAAAGAGGTTCTGCATTGTAACTTTCTTTGTCAGGTCAGAGAATAAAGTAATGCAATAATCAGCACATTCATCGCCGGTTGCGTTTCCAAGCGGCGACATCCGCTCAGCAAAATCAAGCAAGCGGTCAAATCCTTTTACACCACTACCGGCAGTTGTAACTGTTGGCGACTGCGAAATAGTATTTATTCTTACATTTCGCTCCCGGCCGTAAATGTATCCAAAGCTGCGGGTAATCGATTCCAGCAGCGCTTTTGCATCGGCCATATCGTTGTAACCATAAAAAGTTCGTTGGGCAGCCACATAAGAAAGCGCCACCACCGATCCCCATTCATTAATCGCATCCAGTTTCCTTGCAGTTTGAAGAACTTTATGAAATGATACCGCAGAAACATCCAGTGTTTTTTCCAGGAAATTATAATCCAAATCACTGTAATGCCTTTCTTTTCTGACATTAGGCGACATACCAATGGAATGAAGTACAAAATCAACTTTCCCTCCCATTAATTCCATCGACTTTTCAAAAAGGATTTTAAGGTCGTCAACATTCGTTGCATCTGCACCAATAACCTCTGTGTTAAGCTTTTCAGCAAGTTTCTGTGTTTCCCCCATTCGAAGTGCAATAGGAGTATTTGTTAAAACTACTTTTGCCCCTTCTTCGTGCGCACGTTCCGCAACTTTCCATGCAATTGAATCGGCATTTAAAGCACCAAATATGATCCCTTTTTTGCCTTTTAATAAATTAAAACTCATAATATTTTCTAATGAATTATTTTGATATGCAAATTTAATTCAGTTTAAATAAATCTTTAAAGCATATTCTGATTTCTGATCATTTCAACGACTATTTAAACTTCATTTGTCAAATATTGTTCACATTAGGTCGAAAAGTGGAATCTATGTTGCATTTAAAAAAGATTTACAAGCATATACCTAATTTTGTAATTTCAAAAAATGTTAATCTTATCTAAACTTATTCCAAACAAGCTTGTTCTTTTTACAAAACAATTTATATTTGCAGCATACAAAATCGATAATAATGAATGTAAAGAAATTAAATATTTCGAAAACTACTACCGAAAACACTGGTTGTATTGGATTCATGTTGTCGTCTGTTTCCATGTCTATGCGATAGCCTTCTTTTGGTGGAGACACTAACTGAAGGCAGACAATTCTGAGCATCTAATCACATTTTTTTAATTAACATTTTTACTTATGTCGGATCGTATTATTCGATTTGGTGGAGGTAGCATAGGAAACACCAGGTCAATTCAAAATTTACAAACCTATATTGGTAACCGGAATGAGCAGCGTACTTTTATTGTTGTATCGCCGGCTCCTAAGTTGCTTCAAATTATTGAAGATTCCATTTTTGGTGTTTTTAACAAACAATTTGATATTGAACAACTTAAAAACAAATTAATAGAGTTTCATAACAAGAACATTGGTTTGAATCCGGAAGGAAGATACAAGGAATTGGTAACTCAATTCATTAGTTTATTAAAAGGCATCTCTCTAATTGGTGATTATTCGCCATCGTTACGTGACCAGGTAGTAAGTTTCAGCGAAAAACTAACGGCTGAAATTTTCAATTTGCAATGGAAAAAATTGGGTGGAAATTCAGAAGTATTGTTTCCTGAAGAAATTGGGCTGGAAGTTACCTCCGACTTTGGAAATGCAACTTTTGTTTCTGTTGACATTGAGAAAATAAAAATTTTGCCACCGAAAGTTTTTGTAATACCGGGATCGTATGGTGTTGATAAAAACCGTAAAATTGCCCGAACAGGAAAAACTGCCGCTGATTATACAGCTTCGGCATTAACAGCCTTTTTAAATGCGGAGCAACTTGAACTTTGGGGGTTGTATAATAATTTTCAAAAAGCCGATCCTAATATTGTTGAGAATCCACCTGTGATACATCGGCTTACATATTCTGAAGCCGGTGAACTGGCTTATTTTGATCATTATTCATTCCATCCCCGTACAGTTGAATTGCTGGAGCAAAAACACATTCCAATATATGTGCTGAATCCGGAATCTTCGGAAGGTCAGATTGAAACTACAATAAACACTGAAACATTTATTGATGATAAAATCGTTAAAAGTGTTGCCAGCACTGATGATATTTCATTATTAAAATTAGATGGCCCGGGAGTTGGTTTAAAACCGGGAATACTGGCAAAAGTTACTTCAAAGCTGAATGATGCGGGAATTAACATAAAATCGGTTATTACTTCGCAAACTTCAATAAATTTTATCCTCGAAAAATGTACCGGAGACAGATCTTTAAAACTGATTGAGGAACTTGGATTCAGTTCGGTTCAAAATATCAGCTTACTAAAAGATGTATCAATGATTGGAATAATAGGGCATGGAATGCAACATAATTATGGTATTTCAGCACGCATATTTAATGCTGTGGCTCAGAACAAAATAAACGTGATTTTGAGTGGGTCAGGAGCTTCTGAACTAGTAAGCTATCTGATTGTTAAAGATGCTGACAAAGAAAAAAGTGTGCGTGTTATTTACGATGCTTTCTTTTCCGATTTTGAACTAGTCTCCCCTTTGAAGGGGAGATACCCAAAGGGGAGAGGGGTGAAAGTGCTTCCCGATAAATAAGTTTTTATTAACCCAAAAAAATAAATTAAAATGACAGCAAAAAAATTGAATTTTGAAACCCTTCAACTACATGCAGGCCATCAGCCCGATCAAACTACAAACTCAAGGGCAGTGCCTATTTATCAAACAACTTCGTATGTTTTTAATGATGCTGACCATGCTGCAAATCTTTTTGCACTAAAAGAATTCGGAAACATTTACACACGTATTATGAATCCGACTTCAGATGTGTTTGAACAGCGAATGGCTGCATTGGAAGGTGGCGCTGCGGCGTTATCTGTTGGCTCTGGTCATGCAGCTCAGTTTCTTACAATTACAAATATTATGGGAATTGGAGATAATTTTGTTACTTCTCCATATTTATATGGCGGTTCATACAACCAGTTTAAGGTAACATTTAAAAAATTGGGAATTGAAGCACGTTTTGCTGAAAATCTTGAAATTGAATCGTTTGAAAAGCTTATCGACAATAATACGAAGGGAATCTATCTGGAGACAATCGGAAATCCGGGATTTAATATTCCTGATTTTGAAGCTTTCGGAGCACTGGCCAAAAAATACGATATTCCTTTCATTGTTGACAATACATTTGCAGGTGCCGGTTATCTGGTACGTCCGATTGATTACGGAGCCAATATTGTTGTTAATTCGGCAACAAAATGGATTGGGGGACACGGAACCAGTATTGGCGGCGTGATTGTTGATGCTGGAAATTTCAATTGGGGAAATGGTAAATTTCCAGGTTTTACTGAACCTTCCGAAGGTTATCATGGGTTGAAATACTGGGATATTTTTAATTTTGACGGACCATTTGGAAACATTGCTTTTATTATAAAGGCAAGAGTTGAAGGGTTGCGTGACTTTGGACCGGCAATTAGTCCGTTTAATTCATTTTTGTTGTTACAGGGTTTGGAAACGCTTTCATTGCGCATGGACAAACATGTTGAAAATACCCTTGCATTGGCAAAATGGCTGGTGCAACATCCAAAAGTTGAAAGTGTAAATTATCCGGGTCTTGACAGCCACTCAAGTTATGCAAATGCAAAAAAATATTTGCCTAAAGGAGCCGGTGGTGTTTTGTCGTTCATTGTAAAAGGAGATAAGGAAACAGCGAACCAGGTAGTGAATAATCTGGAGTTGGTGAGCCACCTGGCAAATGTTGGCGATGCCAAAACGCTTATTATTCAACCAGCGGCAACAACGCATCAACAGTTGCCCGAAGAAGCGCAAATTGCAGCAGGTGTTTATCCAACCCAGTTAAGAGTAAGTGTTGGATTGGAACATATTGATGATATAATTGCTGATTTTGAGCAAGCATTATCAAAAATTAGTTGAAGCCCCTCCTAATCTCCCCAAGGGGAGGAATTTTTAAGGTTTTGACCTGAAATATGATAGATTTCTTTGTAATAAAAACTTAAATTGTTAAAATAATCTTCTTTAAACTTCCCCTTCGGGGGAGGTTTGGAGGGGGCTAAATTTTAAATTATGCCATTAAGAATTCCGGATCAGTTGCCGGCAATAAAAATACTGGAAGAGGAAAATATTTTTGTGATGAATGAAACCCGGGCTACACTTCAGGATATTCGCCCGTTAAAAATCATCATTCTCAATTTGATGCCGTTAAAAATAACAACGGAAACCGATCTGTTAAGGCTGTTGTCAAATTCGCCGCTCCAGATTGAAATTGATTTTATGAAGATTAAAGGTCATAAACCCAAAAATACGCCTTCGCAACACATGAAAATGTTTTACAGGAATATCGACGAATTGCAGGGCAAAAAATATGATGGTATGATTATTACCGGCGCCCCGGTTGAACTCTTGCCTTTTGAGGAAGTCACTTACTGGGAAGAAATGAAGCACATTTTAAATTGGGCTGAACACCATGTTACTTCAACATTATTTATTTGCTGGGCAGCACAGGCCGGGTTATATCATCATTACGGCATTCCCAAATATCAGTTAAACAAAAAAATGTTTGGCGTATTTAAACATACGCATGTTGATGAAAAAATGCCTATTTTCAGAGGTTTTGATGATGAATTCTTTATTCCTCATTCACGACATACAGAAATTAGGGCAGAAGACATTGAAAAAGTTGATGAATTGCAAATCATCTCGTCATCAGAACATGCAGGTGTGTGTATTGTTAAAGCAAAAAATGGTAAACAACTCTTTATTACCGGGCATTCAGAATATTCAAGACATACTCTGGATAGCGAATACAGACGCGATTTAGCTAAGAAACTCCCGATTAATTTGCCTGTAAATTATTATCCTGATGATGATATAAATAAAAAACCGGTAATGAAATGGCAGTCAACTGCAAATTTGTTTTTTTCAAACTGGTTAAACTACTATGTCTATCAGGAAACTCCGTACAATTTAGAAGAAATTGATTAATAGCTTCAAGCTTTTCATTTTCTGTAATTGGTTTTTTCGTTTCGTCATTAAACTGTAATTTTGGAATGCTGAATACGTTGAATATGTTATACCAAAAATGAAAACAGTTTAAAAGATGAAGAAAGTAGCAGTAGTTTTAGCCGGAAACGGTGTTTATGACGGAGCAGAAATTCACGAAGCCACATTAACTTTATTGGCCATTACCGAGCAAGGGGCACAATACCAATGCTTTGCACCCGATATTAACCAGGCACATGTGGTAAATCACATAACAGGTGAGGAAATGCCTGAAATACGAAATGTAATGGTTGAAGCAGCCAGAATTGCACGCGGAAATATCAAACCACTTTCCGATTATAATGCGTCGGAATTTGATGCCATTATTTTTCCGGGAGGATTTGGAGCGGCAAAAAACCTCTGCACATTTGCGTTTGATGGTGCCGGGTGTGTGGTAATTCCTGAAGCCGAAAAAGCTATAAAAGACACTGTTAAGGCAGGAAAACCTATTGGTTCATTATGTATTTCTCCTGTAATGATAACCAAAGTTTTAGGAGACGTAAAAGTGACAATTGGTGTTGATAAGGAACCTGCCGAAGCAATCCAAAAAATGGGTGGAACCCACATTAAAACAACACATGGTGAAATAGTTGTTGACGAAAAATACAAAGTAATTACTACGCCTTGTTATATGCTTGATGCAACAATTGATCAAATAGCATTGGGAGTAAGAAATGTTGTTAAAAAAATATTGGAAATTGCCTAATCATGAAATCAATTCCTTTTATTGACTTACATACCCACTCCGACAAAACAGAAAAAGGAATTGTTACTGTTAAAAATATTTATCCGGGCGAAAGTTTTGCTGCTTTTTCGGGACGAAACTTTTATTCCATGGGATTACATCCGTGGCATATTAAATCACCGGAGGAAAATAACGAGATGCTTCAAATGATCGAGGATGCCATGGAATTTGATCATGTCACCTTTATAGGAGAATGCGGCCTGGATAAAATTGTTTCGAACGATTTTGAAGAGCAAAAGAGAGTTTTCAGGGCACAGGCTTTTATGTCCGAAGAGTTTGAAAAACCATTAATTATCCATTGCGTGAAGGCATATAACGAAGTTTTGGAATTCAGAAAAGAAATTCATCCAAAGATGCCGTGGATAATGCATGGTTATAACTCAAGTATTGAACAAACTGTTCAGATGGCGGAAGTTGGTATAATGTTTTCGTTTGGTGAAAACCTTTACAGACCCAATTCAAAAGCTGTTGAATCTTTTCGACATCTTCCTCTTGAAAAAGTGTTTTTTGAAACTGATGAGTATGACGGCAATATAGTGTGCATGTACGAAAAAGGCGCTGAACTAAAAAATATTTCAGTTGAAAACCTGCTGGAAGCTGTCTGGAACAATTTTAGCCGTATTGAAAATAAACTTCTTAGCAGGTTCTAATACCATTAAATAATTATAATCAGTTGAATTTAAAAAATGAAAACGAAAAGCCGGTAAACTGGCTTGAGAGAACAGAATTGCTTCTTGGAGAAGAAAAATTAAAAAGGTTACAAAAAGCTAATGTACTTGTTGTTGGTTTGGGTGGAGTAGGAGCTTATGCAGCTGAACAACTTTGCAGGGCAGGAATTGGAAACTTAACAATTGTTGATGGAGATGTTGTTGAACCGTCAAACCGAAATCGGCAGCTTCCGGCTTTGGTGAGCACCACTGGGAAACACAAGGCAGAAATTTTGAAACAACGCTTTCTCGATATTAACCCGGAAATTAATATTAAAGTTGTCAATGATTTTATTCAGGATGAAAAAATAAAAGTGCTGCTAACCAGTGATTCTTTTGATTATGTTGTGGATGCGATTGATACATTATCTCCCAAAGTATCCTTGGTTTATGTTGCAGTTCAACTTGGTTTAAAAGTAGTAAGTTCAATGGGAGCCGGGGGCAAAACTAATCCTGCGGAAATTAAAGTTTCTGATATTTCCAAAACCTACAATTGCAGGCTGGCTAAAGTAATGCGAAAAAGATTATCGCGACTTGGCGTAAATAAAGGAGTGAAAGTAGTTTTTACATCTGAATTAGTTGATGAACAAGCTGTCAGGGTAGAAGAAAGCAGGAATAAAAAATCAACAGTTGGTACCATTTCTTATATGCCTCCTTTATTTGGATGTTTTATTGCCAGTATTGTTATTCGGGATTTAGTCTTCTGATACAATTCGTTATGTTAAAATTAGGTTTTACAGATTACTCAAAAAAAACGCTAAATAGTTGATAGTTTGGAATATTAAATTACCTTTGGGGCTTTATTGTTAAAAATAAATATGTTGATTTATTTTATAAATGTATTGATTTTTAACAGGTTGATCTTTTTTTATTGAAATTCAAAAACGTGTCGGACAGACCTTCCTCGTTGTATTTTCCACGGTTTCCATAGATTTCTGGTTCTTCAAATTTCTACGTACATAAATCCTGGATCGAACAGGTCGGTAATACTGTTTGTGTTTTATAAATAGGATTTATTAATTTTTAAATAGGTACAAATGAACATTTATGTTGGAAATCTTCCATTTAATATGGGTGAAGAAGATTTAAAAGAAATTTTTGAAGAATATGGTGAAGTTTCTTCAGTTAAAATTGTTAATGACAAATTCACTGGTAGAAGTAAAGGATTTGGTTTTGTTGAAATGGATAATGACACCGAAGCTAACAACGCAATTAAAGAATTAAATAATGCTGAAGTTAGCGGACGTAATATTAAAGTAAACGAATCAAAACCACGTCCGGCTGAAAATCGTGGTGGTGGTGATCGTCGTGGCGGCGGTGGATACCAACGCAGGGAACGTTACTAATAAACTTTCGTAAAACGGGAGATTTAAAATTGCCCGTTTTTTGAAAAGCTCTATTGATAGAATAGCAAGTTTGACTATTCTTTGAAACTGACAATGCTAATAAAAATACTCGTAGGGTATTTAGATGATAATATTAAAAAGGATTCCAATTTTGGAATCCTTTTTTTGTTCTCTTTATTTTAACAACGATATCATTTTCTGCGCAAATTGTTTTCCAAAATCAATATATCCTTTGGTGTCGTAATGCCATTTGTCAGAATAATCATAATTATCGGTTGAGGTTACCAATGCTGCATTTTCATCCTGGTTTACAAATTTGGCCTGGTTCCACCGAATAATATTACCATAGTCCCAAACCAAACCATCAGGATCGTTGTGTGAATCAGAAATCCTGCCGATTACAACAGGCAAATCATCGGTTCTGAAAGCGGCCCGAATCAAGTCCATCAATCTTTTCAGATTGTCATAATACTTGTTTGCCACATCTGCATCATTTCCGTCACTTTCGCCTTGCATCCAAAGAATTCCGGCTGGAATCAGTTCATCCATTTCACCGTCGCCGTCAATATCATCAACCGCGTAGGCATTATTTACTGTTGCTAAGAAATGATCATACTGATTATTCCCACTTTCTGAATTGTAATCCGGAGCCCAGCTACCAAAAACATCAGCAGCTTCAATGGCGATAGAAGTTCCGCCACGACTGTATTTTATTAAAGCAATGTTTTCGCCAGGCATTAGTTTTTTCATTTCACGCGAAAAGGTTAACTCAATTCCAAACCGGTCGGAAAGATTATTTTTAATCATGGTAGAACTATGATTTGTTCCATGACCGGGTTTTAGAACATCCCAAATTCCCTGTCCACCAATTTCACCACCATCGGGTGTTGAATTTCCGTGGAAAATGTAAACTCCATCAACGGGTTGTTTTAACTCATCAGGTAATTCACGAACGTATCCATACCCGTCCATATTCGATTGTCCTCCCAAAAAGAAAACTTTGTATTTTTTTGCCGAAACTCCAAGCGAGATGGCAAGAATTAGAAGTGTAAAAACGATTTGTTTCATATTAAATATGTGTAAATTATTGTTCTTCTGTTCCTTTGTGATGATTTCTAAAATTGATTCCCATTTTTTCCAATCGAAGATAATCGGTATCAAGTCGGTGAGCAAAATTTTCAAAATTTTTATTGTCTTTTTTTGTCCATGCAACTTCTGCTTCTGCCTGTAATCTTGGCAAGAGCATGTATTCAGCTTTTTTTGTATTTGTAATGTATTCCGTCCAAAGATTGGTTTGAACACCTAATATGTGTTTCGCTTCATCTGGTGATAATTCGGCTGGCAGTGGTTCAAAGCTATACACTTTTTCTAACGGCAGAAATCCTCCGATCGCGAGTGGTTCGTTTTCTGTATCTTTTGACTGATAATAATCGATGTACATGTGTGAAGTCGGACTCATTACCACATCATGATTTTGTCTGGCAGCTTCAATTCCACCATCGGTTCCTCGCCAGCTCATTACCGCCGCTTGTGGCGCTAAACCACCTTCAAGAATTTCATCCCAGCCAATTAATCTTTTCCCTTTTGAAGTGAGGTAGTTATCCATTCGGGTGATAAGCCAGCTTTGCAATTCATGTTCATCTTTTAAATGATTATCTGCAATTCTTTTCTGACAGTCAGGGCAAAGTTTCCAGGCATCTTTCGGACATTCATCGCCGCCTACATGGATAAATTCTGATGGGAAAATTTCAATAATTTCATCTAAAACATCTTGCAAAAAATCAACGGTTTCATCTTTCCCTGCACAATAAACGTCTTTAAAAACTCCCCATGTTCCCTGAACTTTGTATGGTCCGCCGGTACAACCCAATTGCGGATAAGCTGCTAAAGCCGCACTTGAATGACCAGGCATTTCAATTTCAGGAACCACTGTTATATAGCGCTCTGCCGCATAATGAATTATTTCTTTAGCTTGTTCCTGAGTGTAAAAACCGCCATATCCTATTCCATCGAAAGTGTTTGTCCTTCCAGGGCGCCCAACAAGGGTTTCATCTCTCCAGTGAGAAATCTCAGTTAGCAAAGGGTATTTCTTTATTTCTATCCGCCAACCCTGGTCATCAGTAAGGTGCCAGTGAAATGTATTTATTTTATACATCGCCAGAATATCAATGTACTTTTTTATGAAACTAACCGGGAAATAGTGGCGGCAAACATCAAGCATGCTTCCCCGCCAGGCAAACCTTGGCTGATCCTTTATATCCACAACCGGTACTTTCAGAATTCCGTTTTCAGATTCTACCGGAAGTAATTGTTTTAGTGTTTGAATACCGTAAAAAATTCCGTTTGGCGCTGCTGCTGTTATTATAATTGTTGAATTATTTACTTTCAGCAAATAACCTTCATTACCTAAATTTAACTGGCTGATTATTTTTAACTGAATGGCTTTACCATCTTTTTTTCCGTTTAATTTAAAGCCGTAGAAATTTTCGAGATGTTCTTTTAGAAAGCCTGCAATTCGTTTTATTTCAGGATTATTTTCATCGATCTGTAAAAAACAATTTTCATCCAATTGAAAACTTCCCTCGCCAACCGACATTTCCATTGGTTTAGGAATTATTGAAATATTCTGTCCGGTCGTGTTCAGTGAAATCAATAAAATCGAAAAAATAAAATAAAATTGTTTTCTCATTTTATTTAGTTTTGGTTTTTTTGTTCCCGAAATAAAAATAACAACTTTTACCTGTTTAACAGTTTTTTGGGCAAATAATAACTTTTAAAACAATCTGAATTATGCATCAAATACTTTTGTCCAAAGAGTTAGCAACTAAAGTTCCGGATGTTCAGTTGTCGTGTATTGAATGCGATGTTGAAACAGTTGCCTTAAATCATGACTTATGGGATGAAATCAGGCAAAAGATAATAGACATTTCCTCTTCAATAAAAATAGAAGATATTAGTAAAATGCCTGCGATTGCTGCATCGCGTAAGGCATATAAAGTTTGCGGAAAAGATCCTGCCAGGTATCGTCTTTCAGCCGAAGCGCTATTGAGAAGGATTGTCAATAGGGGTGAAATTTACCAGATAAATAATGTTGTCGACCTGCTTAATTTTGTTTCAATAACAACTGGTTTTTCAATTGGTGGTTATGATGCTGAAAAAATAAAAGGAACCATTGTATTTGGAATAGGAAAACCGAATGAACCATACGTTGGTATTGGCAGGGGAGAGTTGAACATTGAGAATATGCCGGTTTTCAGAGATGAAGATGGAGCTTTTGGAACATCAACAAGTGATTCGGAAAGAACGTCAGTTTCGTTAGATACGAAACGTTTTTTAATGATAATAATCGATTATTCGCCTGTTGGGAAATTAAATGAAGCAGCGGATATGGCGCTAAAACTGTTACACAAATATGCCGGGGCAAAAAATGTGGAATATAAAATTATTAGTAAATGAAGAAGGCACTTTGTAATTTTTTATTACGGCTTTTGGGATGGAAAAGTATTGGGTCTGTTGTTCCTGAAAAAAAATGCATCATCATTGGTGTTCCGCATACAAGTGCATGGGATTTTGTAATTTCTTTTCTTTTTTATACCGGGTTAGGAGGAAAAGCTAATATTCTGATTAAGAAGGAGTTTTTCTTTTGGCCAATTGGATATTTTGTAAGAAAAATGGGCGGGCTACCCATCGACAGATCCAGGGGATCCAATGTTGTACGGCAAGTGGTACAATTATTTAATTATCATGAAACGCTTCATTTGGCATTGACACCTGAAGGCACGCGAAACCGAACCAAAAACTGGAAAGCTGGTTTTCATTCCATTGCCACACTGGCAAATATTCCGGTTTATCTGGGAAGTTTTGATTGGGGCAGAAAAGAAATTGCCATTATGGAAAAATTTGAACTAACTGATGACCCAAAAGAAGACATCAAACGAATGAAGGATTTTTACCGCGAAAAAGGCGTTGTTGGAAAATTTCCTGAATTGTTTACTACCGATTATTAGGCATAAATTTCCAATTTTTCTTTCTGAGGTTCTAAAAAACCAACTATTTATTTCATATTAAAGATAAATTAGTCTTAAATTGTTTCATGATTTAATCAACGCTAAAAAACCATGAAACATTTAACAGTTATTCTTGTCATTATTCATTTTGCAAATCCATCGTTATATGGGCAAAATGCAAAACAGGATTCAACAGAATATTATAATCAATTGGAGAACAGGTATCAATATTTAAAAGATTCTTTAAATAATCTCCAGTTTGTGCCAGCAGTTTCTTCTGTGGTTTTAAAAAATAAACAGGCTGAGATTATTTTTTACAGTTCGATGTTAACGGCAAATAAATGGAGAGACAACAACGGTAAAATTACCGAAATGAACTTGCGAAGTACTTATTGGTACAATACACTTCAGTTTACCTACGGAATTTCAAATAATGGAAAACTGAATATTGGATTTGATGTGAACAGCGTTTCTGCCCGATTAGATGACGACAGGCACAGTTCAATGTTTAAAGTTTTCGGAACTGATGAAAGTGGAAATAGTAAATATGCCAAAGCCATTACTTCATTTGGACCAAGAGTTAGATGGAATCCCTTTCAAAATACAAATCTTTTTACTGTTCAGAGTAGTTTACTGTTTCCTGCGGGAGTGAGTGAAGAAAAACAAAACATAACGGGGAAAGGCCAAATATTCTGGCTTGCACAGTTTTTATACAATAAACCTTTGAGTGAGCGCTTGTTCCTTTTTTCACAACTTGGAATTCAGTATGGTTTTAATAAGGAAGATGTTTCATCTAAGTTCTATCCAACTCTTTCAGGTTATTTGAGCTACTTTGTACCGAGGAGGGTTATATTTTTTGTTTTACTCAGTTACACACCTGTTTTTATGAATGATCCAAATTGGTATTATTCTGCAAGCACACTTCAGGCAGGCGGAGGAGTTCAATATCAAATCTCGAAAAATATTTTGGTAAACGCATATTATTCAAACAATATTGCCGGTAAAAATTACCCCGATTTAAATGGCTATACCCTGAGTTTAAGGTTTGTAACCAAATAGTTATTCTTCGCATTCACCAAACTCACTCACATCAACCGTACATTCCGAAATCATTCCGGTTTCCGATGAAATTAATATCATTTGGTAAATACATGGATTATCAAATTCAGAAGAAAATTGTCCTGCAAGTATTTCTCCTGTATCCTCGTCAACAATTTCAACATAATTTAATTTGTTGTAATCTTTGTTAAAGTCAAACTGATATTCGTAATTTCCGGTTATTTTAAAATTCCCGTCGAAGTTCTCATCCGAATTTAATTCAACAAAAGTGTTATTTGCTTCTTCTGAAAAAAGGCCGCAACTCCATTGGTTTGAGATAAGTGGGACATAGTTGGGTGGAGGAACATTAACAATGGAAAAGTTTACCGGCGCTACACCTCCGGGAGGTGGTCCCTGTACATTAAAATTAATCGTTGATGTTCCTTTCAAAGTTCTGATTTTAAGTTTTACCGAGCCGATTGAAATGCCTTGCGGTACCTTGGTGGTCACAACACTTTGATTATTTGTTGAAATTTCAGCTTCAATATCGTCGAAAGAAACGCTTATTACTCCTGAAAAAAACTGGCCGTGAATTAAAACCGGATAATCGCTAAAATTCGAAGAAGGAATTGTTTTTTCAATGGACGGAGGAAAAGCATCCACAACCTGTGGTATTTCCACCAATTCAAAAAACAGTTCGTTAGATTTGCCTCCACCGGTATTTACTGTTACTTTGTTTTTACCAATATTTGCGCTAACCGGCACTACGGCCGAGATTTCCGAAGGCGAATTTTCAAGGATATTAAGCGAAGATCCGCCAAAAGTTACTGTTGCACTTTCCAGGTTTGTACCTTTTATTTTAATTGTATCTCCAACCAATCCTCTTCCAGGGACAATCATACTTAGCATTGGTTCATCCGTTTTCTTTGAACAAAAAGAAAATGCTAAAATGATAAATACAAATGCTGAAAAAAGATAAATTATTCGATGTTCTCTTTTAATTTTCATTTTGAATTTTTTAATGCGTTTTTCTTTCATAAATCTTACGTGGCCAGTTTGGTTAACAAAACCTGCGCTCTTTTATCCAACTCTTCCAGCCTTCGCTCAAGTTGCAGTTGCGATGATTCAATATCGCGAAGTATTATTTCTTCCATCATTTCTTTCTGCGACTTTCGTATGTTTCTTCTACTCAGATCATTAATATCGGTTACTTTTAAATTAAGCGTGTAAATATTGGCGCTGTGTATTTCGCCCAAAGCATAATTAAACCAGGCTGAAACTTCATCGGCTTTTACTTCGCTTTGCCAGTAATCGGCTACTTTCTTTTCAAAGCCTGTGTGTTTTTTATTTAAATCTTCAAAAACCGAGTTGTAACTTTCAATAGTTTCGGTTAAAATCTGAAGTGCTATTTTATCATCAAAAGCATGTCGTGCAGTAAATTTAAAAGCGTCTTTTAAATCTTTGGCTTCGTTTATATAATCGTTGATTGAAGCGGCTAATTGCGGATAAAATTCTTCCCTTTTACTGGCAAGATCAATTTGATTGTTCAGATCAGATCGTTTTATGTCGCTTAGTTTTTGAATTTCCTGCAAGAAACTATTTAACGTTTCTTCAATTCCATCCTGCTGAATTCCAAGCTCCGACAACCGGTTTTTAATTTCATTATTACTTTTTGCCACTGCTTTTGTAAGAATGTCTTTAGGCGAGTCTCCAATTACAAATTCAACCACAGCATTGGTACTTTTGGGTACGCTAACTTTACCGGCTGAAGGATATATTATATTTAAATTGCTGTTAACCAGTTCCAGTGTTACTTCCTCAACGTTTTCATTAATCCCGATGGTAAAAATTCCATCAGTACCGCTAACTCCGCTCCCCAGGTTTACAAGTCGTACAGAAACATTTTTTGTTGTGTTTTCATTTCCGTTAAATGATACAAGTTTCCCGGTAAACTCTCTTGTATTTTGAGCATTGCAAAATATTGGCGGAAAGAGAATGATTAGAAATAATGCAATATGAATATTATGTTTCATAATGATTTTCCGTTATTGACAAATTATAATTTTACGCTAATTGGAACAGTGGATGACAGCGTAATATTTTCATTAAACTTCACCACATCATCGATAAGTACTTTTAGAGAAATTTTATCGCCTTCGGGAAGGGGCACGCTAAAGAAAAAGTCACCATTTTGATCGGTATAGCCCGATGCAAGACCACTTCCAAAATTGACAAAAGCATTTCGAACCGGAATATTATTTTCATTAAAAACTGATCCCCGAACCTCGGTTATCAAGGACTCTTTTATTCGAACAACATTCACATTTATATAGTCATCTTTATCCGATATGGTAATATTTCCCGAATCGGCCAGTTTGTAATCTTCAATAACCGGTAAAACCTCCACACTTTTGTTACTGTAAGTTGCAGGAATGTTATAAAAAATGGCTTCTCCGTCATGTATGTTTGAGGTTTTAGGCTCTTTCCCAATGTATAAAATCAGCTTCCCGTCATTAAACTGACCGGTAGATTTATCATCACTTAAAATGCGGAATTTAATATCGAAATATTTTTCCTTGTTTAAATTTGGCATAATAAATCCTCCACCAACAACAAGGGCGAAAATAACTACCGGTCCTGCAAGTTTTAGTTTGCCATATGCGAATGATTCGTTTGTAGTAAAGTTTGCGTACGATTTCATAGCTCCACTAAGAAATGCGGCGGCGCTAAAACCTAATGGAATAAGAATGATGTAATATAAATTTCCAACAATTCCAATGCTTTCCAGTTGGTTACCGTAAAATACCAGGATTGCAGATGCCAGAATGGTTGCAAGAAAAGCAATTCCACTTACAATCAACCACGATGACGTTTTTTTTGAGTCAGCATCTTTAGTAATTCTTTTTTTCATAGCATCTTCAAATTGAATTATTTAATGGTTTGATTTCTTAATAAATTTACTTCAATTTTAGGATTTTAAAAAATAAAAATACTTCAAGGTGTTTTAATTATTCACATTGCTTCATTTATTGCAAAAGCCAATTAGGTAAATCAGTCCTGGTGGAAATTATTAAGTGGATCAATATTCTATTGCATGATATTTTTTGTGGTGAACAATACATAAATATGCATTGTTTCTTCTGCGATATTAAATACAACCAAAAAGTCTTCACCTTGCGGCCGTAAAAATTACCGGTAATTGAATTGCGGTAATTTTAATAATAAAGATAAAAGCAAAATGAAGCACTTTTTACTTCTGATTATTATCCTAATCCCAGTCTTCTCAGTGGCTCAAAAAAGCGTAATTTCAGGTCATGTTTCCGATTCAGAAGGTGACGAACCGTTGGAATATGCCAATATTGCTGTTTATTCAACCCCCGATTCAGCTTTGGTAACAGGTGGAATTACAAATGAAAACGGAGATTTTAAAATTGAGAATCTGAATGATGGAAGCTATTATGTTAAAATCCACTTTTTAGGTTACACCATTAAACAGCTTGAAACATTTGAATTAGAAGGCAAACAAACATTGTCGTTGGGGAATATTAAACTTGAACCTTCGCGCCAGTTGGTTGATGAGGTTAATGTATCAGGAAACAGAATAAACTCCATTAATAAACTCGAAAAGCAAAGTTATAAAGCAGATCAGTTTGAATCTGCAAAAGGCGGTTCTGCTGTGGCAGTTTTAAGAAATATGCCATCAGTAGCAGTTGACGGGGAAGGAGTTATTACCGTTCGAGGTTCATCGGGCTTTTTATTGCTGATAAACGGAAAACCGGTTTTAACCGATGCTCAATCAGCTTTAAGTCAGATACCTGCAAATTCGGTTGATAATGTTGAATTGATAACCTCGCCCTCTGCAAAATACGATCCTGACGGGAAAGCCGGAATTATTAATATTACAACCAAAACCGGTACTACAAACGGTTCCGGTTTAATCGTCAATGCAAATTATGGTTTACCCAGTTTCACCGATTTTGGCAACGACCGAATAGCAAAACGCTTTGGCGGCGATATCACTTTCAATTACCAAAAAAATAAGTGGGATATTTCGATGGGAGGAAATTATACCCGCGACGACCTGGCGGGATTCAGGGAAGGATATGTTTTTATTAAAAATCCTGACAACAATACCATCAATTATTTGCCTTCAATGGGAGAACGAAGTTTTAACCGTTACAATTATGCTGTCAGGGCTTTAATTGAATTTAAGGCGGATAAAAACAATGTTTTTTCTGCGGGTGTTTTTAGCGGGAAAAGATACCAGCAGCGCGATGCCAATTTGTTTTATTCGAATTATCAAACAACCTTCACTACTGGTACAAAAATTTATGACGCGCCTTATTACAATGCAAATAATCAAATAAAGCAGGGAACATTTACACTCGGGAATTTTGATTTTACCCACTTTTTTAATAATGAATCATCACTGAAAGCATCTTTCCTTTACGAATACGATGATTTGTATGGAAATACGCACAATCATAATTTAACAGAGCCCGGTGGAGATTTGCTTCAGTATGTGCAAAATCCTTATCAGAAGCCAATAGAAGGTTATCGTTTTAATCTCGATTATTCAACTGAAATATTTAATGGAAAACTGGAGAGCGGATACCAGTTCAGAAATGATTCTCAGGATGGAAATTTCGATTATATTGTTGAACCGGAAGATTTAAATCAGCCTGATCTTCAGTATTTCAGGGGAACGGCAGTTTCGAAAAATCAGATCAATTCATTGTACAGCCAGTTTTCAGCCAAGAGTGAAAAGCTGGAATATATGTTTGGCTTGCGCTATGAATTTTCCCGCAGAACGGTGAAACTATCTTTTGATACAAACACCCATGTTCTTGAATTATCTAATTTTTTCCCATCGGCAAGTTTGTTGTATTCAATAATACCGGATTTTAAACTGAAGGCAGGTTTTAGCCGGCGTATTCAGCGTTCCACAAACAACCAGTTAAACCCAATTCCTGAACGGGAACACTCGGAAACGCTTGAATTGGGCGATCCGGATTTAAAGCCTGAATTTGTTAATCTTGCTGAACTTGGTGTTACAAAAACTTTTAATAACGGAAGTTCGGTTTTTCTCACCGGTTATATTCAGGACAGCAAAGACCCGGTGCAGCGGGTAAACAGCATTTACAACGATAGTATTCTTTACCGTGTTTATACCAATGTGGAAAAAGGAACTTCGGTTGGATTTGAATTGGGAGCCGATCTTCACCCTGCAAAATGGTGGGCATTTTATTTTGGCGGGAACATTTACCGTCAAACCTACAAAGGCGATTTAAAAATTCTGAATGATCCGGTTTTTACCGTCAATAATGAAAAGTGGGTTTATTCTTTAAATGCAAATTCAACGTTTAATTTTACATCTTCTTTAAGTTTACAGGCGAATGTAAATTATTTATCAAAAAGGCCAACCGCCCAGGGAGAAGATTCAAGATACCTGATTCCAAATTTATCGCTAAAAAAGAATTTTCTTGGAAACCGTTTAACGGCAACCGTGCAGTGGCAAAATATCGATTTGGGAATGCACCAGTCGCACCGACAACGGATAACCACCTGGGGTGAAAATTTTTACACCACCACCAACTACATTTACGAAACCGATTTTGTTATGCTGAATCTGAGTTACAATTTCAACTGGAAAAACGGCGCAACAAATCTGCCATCCAGCGAGTTTGGTGAAAAAGAGTTTTGAGAAAGCGGGAAGCTGGAAGCAGAAAGTCAGAAGCAAATATTTCGAACTTCCAACTTCGCGCTTCTAACTTCTAACTTTCTACTCATTGTACCAGTTAATTTTCCGGGTAAAGAACATGGTAAGCGCTAGAACAACAAATAACCCGATACTGCCAACCAGCAATGCAAGGGTTTCCAGTTGCATCAAAACAAAAATAAATCCGAACGAGAAGGTTAAAATAAGTGTTTGAATAATGGAGTTGATCCATGTTTTCAGAAAAGTGCGTGTATAAAACAACACCATTGTAATTACTGATAATGCTGAAATCAGATAGGCCAGGTTAAATCCAAGTTGTTCGGAAATGGATAGCAGCAAAAGATAGAATACCAAAACTGAGAATCCGACAAGAATGTACTGAAACGGGTGCACTTTTTGTTTCGTAATTACTTCATTTAAAAAGAAAGAGAGAAAAACAAACAGAATAACAAGAATGGCATATTTTGCCGATCGTGAACTTTTTTGATAATGATCGGCAACATTTACCAGTTTTACGCCAAAATCGGCATCGGTAACACGGTACTCATCGTTTTTCCATTCCTGCGGAAAATTGCGGTTAAAGTTCAAAATTTTCCAGTGAGCTGTAAATCCATCTTTGTTAATTGGTGTTCTGCCGGAAGGAAATTTCCTGTAAACCCGGGATCATTCCATTTTGATTTCAGTGCTACTTCAGTGGTTTCACCAAGCGGTGCAAAATTTAACGATTCTGAACCTTTCAGATGTAAGTGAAAAGTGAAATTCACAGGGAAAATCATCAGGTGAAAGATTTGGGAGAAGTAGTGAAATTCCGTTGTTTCCAATCAACTTGTTTTCCATTCCCGGGGTAAAAGCAAAAGTTGAGTCGTTCCATGTTAAATGAAATCCGGTCGTTAATACCACGCAGATCGCTGATGGCCACCAGTATTTTTGCTTTTTCCCACAAAACATCATCGGCGAAATTTTCAGCGCATTAAAATCAGATATATCAAATTGTCCGGCAACGTTTATTTCCGATTCATAAACCACTGTTTCATAAATGCTTCTTTTTCGTTCCTGTGGAAAAATTTCACCATTAATATTTAGTGTTTTTGGTAGAATGTAACATTCACGAATTTCCGCTGTAATCTCTTTTCCATCTTTGTTGAAGGTGCGTTCAATGTAAGGAATGGAAAGTACCGGTCCGCGCACGGTTTGTGCCAGCGACCATTTTTCCATCACTTCGTGTTTGTGGTAACTTCTGCCGTTTTCTGCCTTTCATCAATGAGTCCTAAAATCATAAATTTTGGAATAAGCAAGTGCAATGGCAATAGCGCCAATGATAAATACTTTGAGGGTAATTTGCCAGTTAATCGACTTTTGTTTGTCTTGAAAGAAATCTTTTGTTTCCATGTTTTTGTTTTTATTGATTTGCAAAGAACTTTGAAATTCAAAGTAAAAAATGAAAAAAAATTATAGTTGTTTTAATATTTCTTCCAGCGCTTTTAAATGATCTTCAAATGCTTTCGCTCCTGCGGTGGTAATTTCATAATTGGTGTTGGGTTTGCGGTTTTTAAAACTTTTAATAACTGTTATATAACCTGCGCCTTCCAGCGATTTAATATGGCTGGCCAGGTTTCCGTCGGTAACTTCAAGCACTTCTTTCAAGTGGTTAAAAGAAGAACGCGAATTCACCGAAAGAACAGACATAATTCCCAGCCGGATTTTATTTTCGAAGGCTTTATTTAAATTTTGAAAACTGTTTTTCACAATTTTATGCGTTTGTTTTGTGCTCGTACCTGAAATACATGACTGCACCGTAAATAATATGCATGACACCAAAACCCAGCGCCCAAAACAGCAGTCCGAAGGAGGGAAACAGTGCTGCCAAAATTCCCAGTAAAACCTGGAACAATCCCATATAAAAAATTTCCTGTCGGGTAAACTTGGCTGCATTTACCAATGCCAATCCATAAAAAATAAGGCACCCGGTGAAATAATTTCATAAATTCCGTTGAAGATGAAAATAAGAATTAGCAAACCGCCAGTGACAAGTGGAATGGCCAGATTGAGCAACATCATTCTTGAACCGGCGTTCCAGAATTTTTTACCGGCTTTTTTTACCCGGTTGTAAGTAAGCAAGACGATAGTTAAAAGTGAAAGCGTTAAAACAATGGCAGCAATAATTATTACAGTAGTAAATTGACCATAAAGTAAAATTGCTGCAAGAGCTTCAGGTTCCAGGTATATGATTTGGCTAACCATAAAGGCACCTAAAAGCGCTATATACCGACCAATATTCCCGACAGTCCGCTTAAAGAAAGAAACCGGCTCGATTCTTCCATCATTTTCCGGATATCTTTTAATTCAGATAGATAATTTTCAGTTGTTTTCATTTTAAAAGTACTTTGAAATACAAAGTAAATTAAATAATTGGAAATAACCAATAGAGGAGAAAGAAATTTTAAATTTTGTGAATCAATATCTACTCAAATTTTATTATCTTTTTAGTGACTTTAAAGCACTATTAGACAGTTCAATGAAATAAATTCCATTTTGTAATTCGCTAACATCAATTGTATTGCCTGAAACATCATTTTTAATCATTTTAATTCTGCCTGTTAAGTCGTAAATAGTTACATTGTAAGGTTCAGCAATACCTTTAATATTTAACAGATGTTTTGCCGGATTTGGATAGATAGAGATTTCATTCTGCAATATATTTCCGGCATAATCAGGAGTCCCGGCAGTAACACTTTTTGTAATTGTATCGCAGGCCATGTTATGGTTGCACGTGGTAAGTTTAACCTGGTAATTTCCCGAAACTGCATAATCATGAATTGCCGTTTTTTCTTCAGAAAAATTGCCATCGCCAAAATCCCACAACGAATAGGTTGAATTCTCTGTATTATCATAAAAAGTGAATTCCAGATTGTTTGATTGATAATCGAACTCGGCTTCAGGTTTAAATTGTTCAAAGAAAAAGCTGGTAGTTTTCCATTGAATTGTATCCCAATATGCGTTAGGTCCATCCTCTTTAAATTTACCTGTTTCAACGCCATAGAATTCATGAATTTGACCTTCAACAAAATAGGTTTCATGTGTAATGTTTTGGTTACTCAAAAAAGTATCAATGCAAAAGCTTCCGAAGGTTTCAGGAAGATTAAGCTGGATAAATGATTTATATTCAGGCGGAATTAAAGCAGCTAAAGGAACACCTTTTTTAAATGGTACAACTTTATCAGCAGTACCATGTACCAGCAACACCGGGGTGGAATTGGATCCGATAATTTCGGGTGATTCAACAGCGCCCCAAAGTGAAGTTACGGCGGCGGCTTTCGAATCGTAACCCTGAACTCCAACTGTATCGATATCTCCCAGGGAAGGAGATGAATAAGCAAAATCATTTATTTCGTTTTTATCGAGATAGATATTGTATAAAGCAAGAATGCCCCCGGCGCTACTTCCTGTTAAATATATTTTGGTGGTGTCAATTCCATAAATTTCCGCGTTATGTTTTAAAAACCGAATGGCAGCCCTTGTATCCTGCATCCCACGGTAGGCAGCTCTGTATCCGTTTATTTCATTCACCTTAACGCTAACGGGATATCCAAAGAGCCAGTTCACGGAAGCCCCCATTCCCTGACGGTAATCGATAGTTGCAGTAACATAACCTTTCCTGGCGAATGAATCGCACATGGCCACCATATCTTCGTTAAGTCTCGATCCCTGCAGAAAAGCCCCGCTATGTAAGAAAATTATTGCTGGTCTTATTTTTACTGTATCAGAATGAGGCATGAATATATCCATTAAAAGCGGTCTTTTTTCGGTTATATTTTCTCCATCGTGAACAAGAAGATTATTTTGTGCAAACAGGGAAATCGGGTTATTTAGCCATTCGGCCTGAGCATATTCAACTTCCTGTAAGGTGTCAATTTGATTGAAAATTGAACTCGTGTAACGAAATTGCTGTGCAAATAGCGTGTTCGAAACAAGCAGGGAAATTAATATCAAGGTTACAATCCCCAGGTTTTTAGTATTAAAGTGTGTTGATTTCTTCGTTTTCATTTTAGGTTGCTTTATGAGAAAATAATGTATTTAGTGACCTTTTTTCACAATTTTCATCTCCGCTATTTTTGCCCCAGTTTATTTTTTATTTTATTTTCAACTTCTTCAATAAGTTCTTTGGGATCGCGACCTGCTGGGTTTATCGGAGCTAAAACTGAATATGTCAGTCTTGTTCCAAAAGTAAGCGGAAAATAACCTTTTTTCATCAATTCACTGTTTCCGTCAATTACAAAAGGCACTATCATTGCCGACGGTGAATTACGCAATAAGGAAGCGAATCCTGCATGTTGGAACTGTTTTACTTTGCCATTTTTGCTTCGTGTACCTTCAGGAAAAATGCTGGCGCTGTAGTTTTCTTTTTCAATATGTTTGCCCAGTTTTGTTATTTCGGTAATCGCCTGGCGTGGATTTTTTCTGTCGATGAGAGCCGAACCGCCATACCTTAGATTGTACGAAATACTTGGAATGCCTTTTCCCAATTCAATTTTTGATACGAATTTCGGATGATGTTTCCGGAAGCCCCAAACAATAGCAGGAATATCCAGCGTACTTTGATGATTTGATACAATAATAAGCGGGCAGTTTTCCGGCAACTGTTCAAACCCTTCAAAACGAATGCGTGACCCCATCACCGTTAAACAGTAAACCAGTAAATAATTCAAAACATCAACTGATTTTTTTCGAAGTGGATAACCGCCAGTTAGCCGGCAAATAACCTGAACCGGATGAAAAATCAGTAACAGAAATCCAAAGAGGAACAGGTATAAAGGTGACAATAAATACGAAAGAATATTTTTCATTGTTTTCAGCAGGAATTCAACTTTAAAAGAACAAAAAAATGTTGAGATAACAATCCGGGGCTTGAATTGAAAAGTATGAATGATTTTTATTTGTAAAATGGTTTGTTACGATGTACTCAAAAAAATAACAGTTAAATCAGAAACTGAAATAAATCCGGCTTTTCATTCAGGTATTCATACACAAATCCGTTTTCTTCCATGCGTTGAACCAGCCCAAAATAATCTTCTTTTTTCTGAACTTCAATCCCGATTACGGCAGGTCCTTTTTCACGGTTCGTTTTTTTTGAGTATTCAAAATGAGTAATGTCATCAGTTGGGCCAAGAACAACATCAACAAAAGTACGTAACGCTCCTGCACGTTGTGGAAACCTTACAATAAAATAATGTTTCAGTCCTTCATACAAAAGTGAGCGTTCTTTTATTTCTTCAGTCCTTGTAATGTCATTATTGCTGCCGCTAACGATGCAAACCACATTTTTCCCTTTTATTTTACCGGCATAAAAATCAAGTGCTGCAATGGAAAGCGCGCCTGCCGGTTCAATAACGATTGCATCCCGGTTATATAAATCAAGAATTTTGGTACATATTTTTCCTTCGGGAACAGTAATAATATCATCAATAACCTGTTGGCAAATTTCAAAAGTCAGGTTACCAACTTTTTGAACAGCAGCTCCGTCAACAAATTTGTCGATTATTTTCAGCTCAACAACATGGCCTTGTTCAAAAGATTTTTTCATTGAAGGAGCGCCGGCTGGTTCAACGCCAATTATTTTTGTTTGCGGACTAACTTGTTTAAAGTAAGCGCCCAGTCCCGCTGCCAGTCCACCACCTCCAACAGGAACAAAAATATAATCAATATGCTGTTTTGTTTCTTCAAGTATTTCCAGTCCTATTGTTGCCTGGCCTTCAATAATTTGCCGATCGTCAAACGGATGAATAAATGCCATTCCTGTTTTTTTGCAGTCTTCAACAGCAGCATCGTTTGCAGCATCGTAAGTATCTCCCGTTAAAATAACTTCAACGAACTCTTTTCCGAACATTTTAACCTGGTTGATTTTTTGTTTCGGAGTGGTTGTGGGCATATAAATTTTCCCTTTTATGCCAAGTTTTCTGCACGAATAAGCAACGCCCTGGGCATGGTTGCCGGCGCTTGCACAAACAACCCCGTTTTTTAATTCCTCTTTTGTTAAATGTGCGATTTTGTTATAAGCTCCACGTAATTTATACGAGCGTACAATTTGAAGATCTTCGCGTTTTAACAAAATATTTGCCTGGAATTCTTCTGATAAATTCAGGTTTTTCTGCAGGGGTGTTTTTAGTATTATTTCGTTGAGATTTATTTTTGCCCTCATTATATCCTGAAGTTGAGGGAAATATTTATTTGAAACATTCATTATCAATCTTTTTGTTCAAAGATAAAGAAATATGTCCTTACGGATGTGGTGAACACAAAAGGTTAAATATCAGTCAGTGTTCAATAAAACCTGATTATATCTGCTATTCTTCAGGGAGTAATGTTAGTTGGTCTGCCGGCACTTCAACCATAAACGAACTGTTTATCTGTTCGAACCGAAGCATAAATTTATTTTTGCCACGTGCTTCTATCAATTCACCCTGTAATCCAATTAAGGGACCGGATAATACTTCTACCCGTTTTCCAGGCCTGAAATTTTCAGTTGTAACTGTTACTTCGAAGTCGTTTTGCAAAAGCATTTTTTTGAGGGCGATTATCTGTCTTTCTGGTATAACAGCAGCTTTTCCCTCAAAAGTAATGTAACAAACAACATTGCTGGTTTTTAGCACCTTTTCATATTCTTTTCTTGAAATATTGACAAAACAATAACCGGTCATGAGTGGCATTTCAACCCACTTTTTTCGGTCTTTCCATTGCCTGAGCCTTCTTTGAAGCGGAAGAAAACTTTCAATATTATTTCGTAGCAATTCCTCGTGAACTCTTTTCTCTGCACGCGATCTGGTGTAAATTACATGCCACAATTTCGCTGGTTGAATTTGTTCCTGGTTCATTGTTTCTTCAATTGAAATTTGGTTGTCAATTTGCATAACAAAGTTAACAAAATTCAGTTTATTAAGTTGAGCAGGTTTGAAAAGGAATTTTAATTTTGCAGTATGTAGAAGGTTTGTGTTTATGGCGAAGAGATTAATTTTCAGAAATATAATATTTGTGATCGTTCCGGTTTTTTTGTTAACAAATTCATGCAAGGTTGATGAATTTAAATGGAATGATCTGGGGATAAAAGAGGGATGGAGCACAAAGATTGTTGTTCCATTGTTTTATGGTAACATGGAATTCAAGGATTTTATTACCGACTGGAATACCTATGATAATGCTTTCACAGTTGGTGAACCGTTGACAACGCTGAAATACAAAACTGAATATTATCCTGTAATTCCTACAGATTTAATCTTCACCCCTTCGATTATAATCGACAGTTTTCCATTGCTTATTCAGGGAAATTATGAACTGGATAGTATTTCACTTGAGTTTATTGTTAGCAATTCGTCACCATATCCGTTGAACCTTGAGTTGTTATTTTTTAATAAACTTGATAAAACTCCAACCGGGCAACCAGTTTCTCCTGATTCTTTTGACGCAGGAGAAATAAATGGGAACTCTTTTGATTCGGTTCAAAATAAACATAAAGTTGATTTAACGCCTGAACAAATTAAAAATTTCAATAACGGAAACCGTGTACAGTTTACTTCGTGGTACACGAATAATGGTTTTGTTAAAGACACTTTATCTGCTCATTATCCAGTTGAAGTTTCAATTATTTTATTGGGGGCAATAAAAAACAAAAATGAGGAATAAAAGAGACACATTTTATACAAGGGTAGTCATTGTGTTTCTTTTGAGTGCTATTGTTTTTGCAGGAAAAGCACAGTATCCGGGTTCTTTAATGATGTTGCCAGATAATTATTATTCGCAAATTATGAATCCGGCTTATATGAGAACTGATGAAGCAACTACTTTAGCTGTTCCGGGCCTTGCGGGGCTCTCATTAAAAAATACAGGGAGTTTCAAAATTTCTGATGTAATTTATATTAACGCTAATGGCAATCCGGAGTTGGATTTCGAACGGTTTTACAATGCAAGCAAGCCTAACAATTACATTGGAACCAATGCCGCTGTACCTCTTATTTTTATAAGTACTCCAACCAGTAACGGTGTATTTACTTTTTTTTATCAGGAACGGGCAAAAATACTAACCAGTTTTAAGTCGGCAATTATAGAATATTTGTATAATGGAAATTCTTTGCCGGAGTATAAAAATTACAGTTCTGAAAAAATAAATTCGGTTGCACTTGGAGTCAGTGATTTTACTTTTGGATATGCGCAAAATCTTGATGAACAGTTTACCTTCGGTATTAGAGGTAAGATATTATTTGGAAATTTGTTTTTTTCTGCGGAAGATTGGGAGTATGGAGTTAATGCTACTGAAAACGGTGATCGAATAACACTTACATCAAGTGGCTCGGGGCAGATGTCGTTTCCGGTTCCGGTTTATTTGGGTTATAATGAACAGGTATATTTTATTGACGGTTCAAATGCGGTTCAGAATTATCTTACTTCCTTCAAAAATCCAGGCATTGCATTTGACCTTGGTTTGACATGGAAAGTGAATACATCCAGTTCAATGTCGGTTGTTGTTCGTGATTTGGGAGCCATCTGGTTTAAAAAAAACGGACTTGAACCTGACCCTGAATAATAGTTACGATTTTGTTGGTTTTGACCTTGAAAATGCTGTTCGTTACATGGAAGGATCAGGATATATAAATCCGTTGACTTCATTGCTGGAGACGAAAGAGGAGATTCGAAATGTTTACCGGCCAATTGGTGATTCGGCAAAGTTTGTTAAATCTGTTGCACCTCAAACTATTGTACATTACAATTTTAAAAGATCAGAAAATATTGAATTTGGTATTACAAATCAAAGTATTTTTCAGAAGAATCTATTTTATAATGCACTAACTTTTTCAGCCTTACAAAAAACTGCAAACCTCTCTTTTTTTGAGAGTATTAATATTCATCAGCTTAATAGTTTGAGCATTGGCGGTGGTTTTCAATATACAGGAAAATCGATTCAGCTTTTTATGGCAACCGATAACATTGTAGCTTTTTATCATCCTGCAAATAATAAAACTTTTTCATTGACCTTTGGAATGAGTTTTCTGCTTAATCACCAAAAAAATGAAGGAAATACCAACGGGAGGTTTTTACCACATTTGCCTTTCTACCGAATTCAAAATTAATTGCAGCAATTAACGCCGTTTTAAGTGTAACTTTAACAATTGCATTTAAATAGAATAATAATTTATTCAGCATCTTTTTATACATTTAAACTATCATTAAAAATTATAAATAATGCCAGTACTAAAATTCGATAAAGTTCCTTATGATAAGGTAAAAGAAGGGTTAGAACGCAAAATAATTCATACTAAAAATCTGATGACAGTTTTGTTTGATTTTTCCAACGGGCCATGGGAAGAGCCAGACCCGCCGCATTCGCATCCGCACGAACAAACTTCGTATGTAGTTGAGGGTGAGATTATTTTTTATTGTGAAGGCGAACCTGAACAACATTTGGAGCCGGGAGACATGTTTGCAGTTCCGTCAGGAAAGATGCACACCATAAAGTTGCTTACCCCAAATGTTCGACTGGTGGATAGTTTTAGCCCAATAAGGGAAGACTTTATTTAGTTTACTTAATTCAGAAGTTGTAAACAAGGGTTATCCCTTTCTTATTTCCGATTTTAAACGGAAAGATATCGAAATTCTTCATGTGCTCACTGTCCCATTTATACAAGTGTGTTAAATAAACCAATTCGGTTGATAATATCCCAAAACCGGCACCTGCAACTACATCCGAGATCCAGTGTGCATTATTTGAAACCCTTAAAATTCCCACTGTTGCGGCGCATGAGTAAGCACCAATGCTGTACCAAATGCTTTTGTCGCCAAATTCCTTGTGCATAACATGCGCCATGGCAAATGCAAACGATGTGTGCCCTGAGGGAAAGGAGCGCATTCCACCATTGGGGCGCTGTGTACCAGACCATCGCTTCAGATTTGAAACAATAAAATCATTCAGCAGAAAGCTTTTTAAAGCCAGGGCAGTTACATTACCAAAGTTGTTTTTCCCATTTATTCTAAACAGGTTTAAAGAATAAACAGCAACAACCGGAGCATATTGTAAATAATCTTCTATTGATCCTGAATAGCCAAAATTATCCTGCGCCCAGTTTTGAAAATGATGTTTGGCTTCGGTTGAAAAATGAAGCGTAGTGCCTGTTGCAATTAATAATGTTGGGGCGATAAAAGGTTTTATTCCACGCTTTTTATCGGCATATCTGAAATTGAGCTTGTGTATTGAGTCGTTATGTATATTGATTTTAAAATCTGAGATAGAAAAAGTACTCATATTTTTTTGATCAACGGCAGGCTTATCACCTTCGCTGGCCAACGTTTCAAAACCAACAAACAGAAACCCAATAATGGAGACAATTTGTATTATTTTCATTTATTCAAAAATAGAAAAACGCCGTAATATTTTACAGATATAAAACGGTAAAAGGTGGTGAATATTAGCAACAATTCTTTCATCCTACCAAATTTTTATCGATTTTCGCTATTGTATGCAATCAAAGTCAGAAAATTTACCTGTTTATAGTTTGCAAAGCTTTAGTTCGCCTGAGCGGAAAAGCCAGCAGTTCCAGGTGGAGGTGTTTGATGCCAACCGGCATTTTGCTGTAAAATATCCGCACCGGCATGATTTTTACGAAGTGCTATATCTTTCCAAAGGTTCCGGATTTCATGTAATTGATGGTAACAAATATGAAATTAAACCGCCAAGTGTATTTTTTATGTCGCCGGGGCAGGCGCATAAAATTGAATTTTCAAATGACATTGAAGGTTACATTTTTATTTTTACAGCTGAGTTTTATTTAATTAATCAAAACAATCAAAACCGTCTGATTGAATTTCCGTTCTTTTTTACGATTAAGCAAGACAATCCACCTTTGGTTTTGGATAAAAAAGAAGACATAGAATTTCTTGAACGTCTGTTTCAGAAAGGAATTTCGGAAACAAGAAAGAAGGAAAATTTCTCTGTGGAATTGTTACGTTCTATTCTCGATTTGATTCTTACCTACAGTTCGTCGATTTATAAAACAGATGAATATCTGCCATCAACAGGCAGAGGACATATTATTGTGAAAAGGTTTTATCAGTTGGTTGAGGAGAATTATCAAAAAAATTTATCGGTAGCTGAATATGCTGATAAACTCGCCATTACACCTAATCATTTAACGCAAACAATTACACAACTCACGGGTAAAACTTCGTCTCAAATTATTAAAGTCGAAACAAGTTCTTGAAATTAAACGTTTACTGGTTCATACAAATCTGAGTGTTACTGAAATTGCACTTCGTTTTAACTTTCCGGACCAGAGCTATTTTGCCAAATTTTTTAAGCGCGAAACCGGGATTTCACCTTTGCAATACAGAAACAGGTCGGGAAGCTAATCCTTTAAATTAGCAATTTTATATTTTTTATTAAAATATTGGTTTTTAATTTGTTCGTTTTCATTATAACACTGAGGAATTGAGTTGAATCCATGAAAATTACCTAAAATACATTATTTTTACTTCGCATTAACAAATATATTTCATTGCTTTGTAATTCGAAACAAAATGGCATTTAATCATTAAAATTTAAAAAATGGCAAATTATTTTAATTCAATTCCTTTGCGTATTCAGTTGGAGCAATTGGGAAAATGCGATTTCATGGACCAATCAGAATTTGCAGATGGTGTTGAAAAGCTGAAAGGCAAAAAAATAGTTGTTTTGGGTTGTGGCGCCCAGGGTTTGGCCCAAGGTTTAAACATGCGCGACAGTGGTCTGGATATTTCATATGCATTGCGTGCAGTTGAAATTGAAGAAAAACAAATTTCGTATCAAAATGCTACCGAAAACGGATTTGATAGTTGGCACTTTCGAAGAAATGATTCCAACGGCTGATTTGGTATTAAATCTTACTCCCGACAAATACCACACTCCGGTTGTAAATGCAGCGATGCCTTTAATGAAAAAAGGCGCCTGTCTTTCCTATTCTCACGGTTTTAATATTGTTGAAGAAGGAATTCAAATTCGTCCAGACTTAACAGTAATTATGGTAGCTCCAAAATCTCCCGCATCAGAAGTTCGTGCCGAATATTTACGTGGATTTGGTGTTCCAACATTAATTGCCGTTCATCGTGAAAACGACCCGAACGGCGATGGTTTGGAAATTGCAAAAGCATACTGTGTTGGAACTGGTGGTCACAAAGCTGGTGTTCTTCATTCTTCTTTTGTTGCTGAGGTAAAATCAGATTTGATGGGTGAGCAAACCATTCTTTGCGGTGTGTTGCAAACGGGTTCGATGCTTTGTTTCAACAAAATGATTGAAAAAGGAATTAACCCAAATTATGCATCAAAACTTGTTCAATACGGTTGGGAAACAGTAACTGAAGCCTTAAAATTAGGTGGTATCACCCACATGATGGACCGTTTGTCGAATCCGGCAAAAATTGAAGCTTTTAAATTGGCTGAAGAATTGAAAGCAATTATGCGTCCGTTGTTTGAACATCACATGGATAATATTATGAGCGGTATTTTCTCGAAAACCATGATGGAAGACTGGGCAAACGGTGATAAAAACCTGTTGAAATGGCGAGCTGCAACAGGTGAAACTGATTTCGAAAAAACTCCTGCCGGTGATATGAAAATTACTGAACAGGAATATTTCGACAACGGAACATTGATGGTTGCTTTTGTGAAAGCAGGTGTTGAATTGGCTTTCGAAGTAATGACTGAAACCGGAATTAAAGGTGAATAGGCATACTACGAATCATTGCACGAAACTCCACTGATTGCAAATACAATTGCCCGTAAAAAATTGTTCGAAATGAACCGTGTGATTTCTGATACTGCTGAATATGGTTGTTATTTGTTCGACCAGCTGCCCGTCCGTTGTTGGCTGATTTCATGAGTAAAATCGATACCAATGTTATTGGCAAAAACTTCAATGAAGGAAAAGATGGACATGTTGACAACAATGAATTGATTGCCATTAACGATGCAATTCGTTACCACGATGTTGAAATGGTTGGCGCCGAATTGCGTGAAGCAATGGAATCAATGAAAGCAATAATATAGAAGGCAATAATTTATAGATGATCAATAAAACCGGCCTTGCCATTTGGCAGGGCCTTTGTTTTTACTTTTATTTCAGAATATTCCCACTACTTGCAAACATTCTGAAAACCTCGTCCCTTTGAGAGGTTTCTCAATTTTTTATTTGTGCATAATAAGACAATGACTAAGATGGCTGAACCAAGTTGTCAATGACAGCTTTTTATAAAGCACTCAATATGAAGCAAATACACATGTAATATATTGATGTCATTTCGACGATCCCGATAGCTATCGGGAGAGGAGAAATCTCTCCCAGTTGAAACAGATTTCTCATTCGTACCTCTTTCGAAATGACAATTCCGATTATTATTCATCGCCTCATTATGCCCTAAAATTTTGGGTAGTAACTCAGCATGAGTTTTAAATCACTATTGGAGAGTTGGTAAGTACGTCACCCTGAATTTATTTCAGGGTCTTTAAAATCTGTCATTAGTACTTTAATGGACACTCCGTGATTCCAGAATTAAAATAAAACCCGGCTTTTTCAATCGTTAATAAGAACAGGTTTGCCAAAACCTAATCCTTCCAGTTTTGCCAACTGAGTTCTTGCATCGCCAACAACCAGGTAGATCATTTTATCAGGATTGGCATATTTTGCTGAAAGTTCTTTAATATCGTCAACCGTAATTTCTTTTACAATTTGTTCCCTTTGTTTGGTATAATCGTATGGATAATTGTAATTGCTGATATTCTGTAACATATTAAGTTTAGCACTCAATGTTTCAAATGCCCGGGCGCCACTTTTAATCAAATAACCTTTTGTCACATCCAGATCATTTTCATTAAAGTTCGTACCGTAATTTTCAAGAATATCTTTTATAAGTTTTACTGCCTCGTAGGTAACACCAGTTCTTACACTGCTGTATATGGAAAAAGGACCTTGGTTTATTGAGCCTGAAAATCCAGACCTAATTCCGTAGGTATAACCTTTTAGTTTCGCGAAGTTGCTGTGTTAATTGCGATGCAAATCCACCGCCACCCAACCTGTAATTCATAACGGTTGCCGGGTAATAATCATCATCTGTTGCTGTAAGTGCATTATATCCGATATAAATAACTGATTGTTTTGCATCGGGAACATCATAAAAGTATATTTTCGATGTCGAAGGTTGCTCAACTTCTCTTAATTGCGGAATTGTAACTTCTTTTGCGTTCCACTTTGAATTTAAGCCGGTGAGTGATTTTGACACCTCATTTTCAGAAACATCGCCAACAACATGAAAGGTTGCGAAAGTGGGAGAGAAGTTGCTTTCGTAGTATGTTTTCAGGTCATCAATAGTTATTTCATTAATTGATGATACTGTCCCGATTGGATTGCTCGCGAGAATGCTGTTTTCGCCATAAACCAACTTTTTGAATTCATTTTGTGCAATACTTGTTGGATTCGATTTTTCACGTAAAATCTGGTTTAGTGCGCTCTGCTTTAATAAATCGAACTCCTTTTCGTCCCACCTTGGTTCAAGTATAATTTCTTCAACAAGTTTTATTGTTGCCGGATAGTTTTTAGCCAGCGTTGTTCCCGAAATAATAATTGATTCGGAAGTTGAATAGGAATTAATTGATGCCCCAAGACTTTCAATTGCATTTTCCAATTCTTCAGGAGATTTGTTTTTTGTTCCTTTGGTGAGAATATCTCCCAGCAGGTTTGACACTCCAACTTTTCCCGGATCATCCAGTAACAATCCTCCATTTATTTGCAGTTGAAACTGAACAAGTGGTAATTCAGTGTTTGTAATTCCAAATAATTTCAATCCTGAAGACAATTCTTTTTCCCACACTTCTGGAACCTTTACATCAGGACTGTCACCGTAAGGCGGCTCAATACTTCTGTCGAAACCGGAAGGTGTTTTTTCATAACTTGCAGCAATTGTCGGGTCGAATTCGGTTGTTTGAACATCATCCAGCTTTTCTTCTACAACATCAGCTTTTACCGAATTTTCCAGAATGAGTTCTGTTTGACCTTTCGGTACAAAACTAGTGGCTACAAAGTTTTTATCTTTTATGTATTTTCTGTAAACATTCATTACATCATCGGTGGTAACAGCAAGAATATTTTTAATATCCTGGTTAATAAATCCCGGCGAACCGGCAAAAATATTGTATTGGGCCAATTGAAATCCTTTTCCTAAAACACTGGTTAAACCACTGTAAAAACTGGTTTCCTGTCCTGCCTTTATCCGGTCTAAATCTTTTTGAGAGATTCCGTTCTTTTCAAAGTCAGCAAATGCTTCATTAATTCCTGCCATAATTGAATCGAGATCAACATTTTCAAAAGCATTAACTTCAAGCATTAATTGCCCCGATATTTCTGCATTGTATTGGTACATTGCAACCCAGTCTGTGAGTTTTTTATCTTCAACCAAAACCTGATATAACGGAGCTGTTTTTCCTCTTGATAAATAATCAGCTAAAACCTCCAAAGCATAACTGTCAGGGTGAAACTGATAAACCGATGGCCAGGCAATTGTTAGTTGTGGTAATTGGGCAAAATTATCTTCGTGATACAATTTTTTTGTTTCATTAAGTGTCACCAGCTTTTTTTCCATCGAAGGTATTTCATCGCCTCTTTTCATTTCGCTAAAATATTTTTCAACCCATTTTTTTGCCTGTTCAGTATCAAAATCTCCGGCAATAGTTAGCGTAACATTATTTGTCACGTACCATCTGTTATAAAAATCTTTAACATCCTGTAAAGTTGCATTTTGCAAATCTTCCAACGAGCCAATCACTGTCCAATTGTATGGATGTCCTTCAGGGAAAAGGTTTTTGCTAATAACATAATTCGTGTACCCGTAAGGTTGATTATCATACGATTGACGTTTTTCATTTTTAACCACTGATTTTTCCTTTTCGAGAACCGGTTCAGTTACTGTATTAATAAAAAATCCAAGTTTGTCAGCTTCCGCCCAAATCATTTTTTCGAGTGCATCTTTGGGCACAGTTTGATAATAATTTGTCCTGTCGCGACTGGTAGAACCATTTGCTCCTGAACCTCCAACCCGGGCGCTTAATTTATCAAGTCCGCCTTTCCCAAGATTTTCAGATTCAAGAAAAAGTAAATGTTCAAATAAATGGGCAAATCCTGTCCTTCCTTCAATTTCACGAGCTGAACCAACATGTGCTGTTAGTGCAACAGCCACAACCGGATCTGAACGATCGGTATGAAAAATTACATTTAACCCGTTATCAAGTTTAAATTGTTCGTACTCGATTTTAAATTCCTTTTCCTCCGGATTTTTATCTTGTTTTTTACCACACGAAAAAAGAAAAATTAAAACTGAGGTTAAGATTAGAACTGGTAAAGATTTCATTGAAATGATAAGTTTAAAGATTTTATGCACTAAAAGTAATGGATTAAATTGAAAAAAATCGTGATGTTAATTGTTTAAACATGCTGTAAAACTTTTTAACAGAAGTGGGTTTGCCAGCGATTCGTTTTGCCCTAATTCGGATAAAACTGCTTTACAAAATTCAATAGAACCATAGTTCTCGAAATTTTCCGAAATTTTTATCGCTGCTTTTTAAATCGTTAAAATGTAACTTTTGTCCCTCAATAATAAAAAGGTAACAAAATGAGGAAGCTTTATTGTTGGAGAAAAGGGGTTTCAAAATTGATTCTTAATGGGCGGATTTTTTAAATGAATAAAATGGTGAGAATTGACGAAAAAAAACCTGTCCGAATAACCGGACAGGTATATTTTTTGGAATGAATTTCTTGATAAATATTAATCCAGTGCATCGAGGAAGGCATCTCTTTCTCTTAAGAATTCTGAGAGCCGTTCAAAAGGTTCGCGTGTAATTGCCACTCGTCCAGACCGAATAAACTGTAAAACTCTGAATTTATTAAGCTCATTAAATAAGGCCTGGGTTTCTTCTTTATGCCCTGTTTTTTCAATAACCACATACTCCCGTGTTATCTCCAAAATTCTGGCGCCTGCATTTCTTACCATTTTTTCCACCGAATCGCTTTCGTATAACGCCTCAATAGGAACTTTATAAAGCGCTATTTCCTGATAAACCATTTCATCATTTGTATGATAAAATGCTTTCATTACATCAATTTGTTTTTCAATTTGACTGACAATTTTTTGCGATTTGTTCCTCTGTTGATTTTATAACGATAGTAAATTTGAACACTCCCGGAATTGCAGATTCAGAAACTGTTAAGCTTTCAATATTAACTTTTCGCCGTGTGAAAACAATGGTGATCCGGGTTAATAATCCAATGTGGTTTTCCGAAAAAACGGTGATAATATATTCTTGTTTCATTCTATTTATTTTTTTGACTTTCTACTTTGAACTTTTCACTTTTACCTTATTTATGGTTCCAGCATAATATCGGAAACTGAAGCTCCTGTTGGTACCATTGGAAAGACATTGTCTTCCTTTTCAATGGTTACTTCCAATAAATACGGACCATCATGATCAATCATTTTCTGAATTCCACTTTCAAGGTCTTCCCGAACATCAACACGGTGTCCTGAGATACCAAATCCTTTTGCAATGGTAATGAAATCGGGATTCTGAAGCTCAGTAAATGAGTATCTTTTTTCAAAAAACAACTGTTGCCACTGACGAACCATTCCAAGGAAGTGATTATTCAAAACAATAATTTTAACCGGTAGTTTATTTTGCGCAATAGTTCCTAATTCCTGAATCGTCATCTGGAAACCTCCATCACCAATTACAGCTACTACAGTGCGGTTGGGTTGCCCCAGTTGAGCTCCCATGCTTGCAGGAAGGGCAAACCCCATTGTTCCCAATCCACCGGAAGTAACATTGCTTTTTGACTGTCGGAATTTAAAATAACGTGAAGCAATCATTTGGTGCTGACCAACATCACTAACCAAAATAGCTTCATGATTTGTTTTGTCACCAGTAATTCGGATAACTTCACCCATTGTCAACCCAGGTTTTTCAGGGAATAATTCAGTATGAATGATTTTTTCATCTTCAATCCGGTAACACTCATGAAAACGATTTAACCAATCAGTATGCGAATTCTCTTTTACATTATCATGTAAGCATTTTCAGCGATTTTTTTGAATTACCCAAAATCGGAACAGTTGCCACTTTGATTTTATCAATTTCAGCCGGATCAATTTCAAGATGAATGATTTTAGCATCGTTGGCATAGGTACTGGCTTTGCCGGTTACCCGGTCATCAAAGCGCATTCCAACGGCAATAATCACATCCGCTTCATTGGTTAACAGGTTGGGTCCATAATTTCCGTGCATGCCCAACATGCCAACATTTAACGGGTGATCTGAAGGCATAGCTGAAAGTCCCAGTAAAGTCCAGGCAGCTGGAATACCGGTTTTTTCAACAAATGCTTTTAATTCATCTTCAGCATTTCCAATAATCACACCTTGTCCGAATAGTATCAGCGGTTTTTTTGCATTATCGATAATTTCGGCTGCTTCCTTTATTTTAAAAGGATCAACCGGCATTTCAGGAACATAACTCCTGATTTTTTTGCATTTTTTATATTCATAATCCAATTCGCCAAATTGGGCATCTTTTGTAATATCGATCAAAACGGGCCCCGGACGACCAGACTGTGCAATATAAAATGCCTGTGCCATTACCGTGGGAATTTCTTCAGGAAATGTAATCTGGTAATTCCATTTGGTTACAGGCATCGAAATACTTATTACATCCGATTCCTGAAACGCATCTGTTCCGAGTAGAGGAGAAGCCACCTGACCTGTTACGCAAACCAACGGTGTAGAATCAATCATTGCATCGGCAATACCTGTTATCAGGTTAGTTGCTCCCGGACCAGAGGTTGCAAAGCAGACACCTGCTTTTCCGGTAACTCTCGCATAACCTTCAGCAGCATGGACAGCCCCCTGCTCGTGACGGGTTAAAATGTGTTTTACATTTTTGTCATGATCGTACAACGCATCATAAATTGGCATAATTGCTCCACCGGGATACCCAAAAATAGTATCAACCCCTTCTTCCAGTAACGAAAGAATAACTGCTTGTGAACCGGTTACTTTTCTTGTCGTCATAAGTTTTCGAATATTTATATTAAAGCTTTCGCTTGAAACGGTATTATTTCTTCTATATTAATTTTTTCTTCTCGCAAATATCATTCATTAAATCAATCCTTCAATAAATCAGTCAATCAATCTTATTGCTCCTCTGTCGGCAGATGAAACAAAACTGGCGTAAATTTTCAAAGCTTTCGAAACTTGCCTGTTTCTTTTACCTGGTGTAAAAGCCTCAGCACCTTTTGCTTCTTCAGCTTTTCTCCGTTGTGCCAATTCATCTTCTGAAATTAAAAGATTTATTGAACGTTTTGTAATGTCAATTTCAATTTTATCATCGTTCTGAATTAGCCCGATGGCGCCACCTGCACCTGCTTCAGGTGATACATGCCCAATTGATAATCCTGATGTTCCTCCTGAAAAACGGCCATCTGTAATTAAAGCACAATCTTTATCCAATTGCATCGATTTCAGGTAAGATGTTGGATAGAGCATTTCCTGCATTCCGGGCCCACCTTTTGGCCCTTCGTAACGAATAACAATTACATCACCTTTTTGAACCACATCACCAAGAATTCCATTAACTGCATCATCCTGAGAATTAAAAACTTTTGCAGTTCCGGTAAATTTGAAAATTGAAGGATCAACTCCTGCTGTTTTTACAATACATCCTTTTTCAGCAATATTGCCATAAAGAACTGCCAGACCTCCATCTTTATTATAGGCATGTTTCATATCACGAATACAACCTTTTTTACGGTCTGTGTCAAGTTCTTTATAATAGCTTTCCTGAGAACCCAGAACCAGATTTCTTCCTCCACCCGGAGCTGATTTGTATTTCTTCGTAGCGATTTCAGAAACATTTTCTGATATGATATCAAAATCTGTCAGTGCTTCTTTTAATGTTTTACCGTCAACACGACTAACCGATGTTTCCATCAATCCTGCGCGGTCAAGTTCAGCTAAAATGGAAAGAATTCCTCCTGCCCGATTTACATCCTGAACATGGTAATGTGAACTTGGAGCAACTTTACACAGGTTTGGAGTAACTCTTGACAGTTCGTCAATGTCTTTCATTGTAAAATCTACTTCTGCTTCGTGTGCTATAGCAAGTAAATGCAAAACTGTATTTGTTGAACCTCCCATTGCAATATCAAGTTTCATTGCATTCATAAAAGCATCGCGGGTTGCAATACCTCTTGGAAGTACTTTTTCATTTCCCTCGAAATAGTAGGCTTTAGTAGCGGCAATAATTCTTTCAGCTGCTTCTTCGAAGAGTTTTTTCCGGTTGGCATGAGTAGCAACAATTGTCCCGTTGCCAGGCAAAGCTATTCCAATCGCTTCTGCCAGGCAGTTCATTGAATTTGCTGTAAACATGCCCGAGCATGAACCACAAGTTGGGCAGGCATTCTGTTCGATTATTGAAAGTTGACTTTCCGAAATTGATTTATCGGCAGCCATTACCATTGCATCAACAAGGTCGTAATATTTATTATCAACCTCGCCTGCTTCCATAGGGCCGCCCGATACAAATACAGCTGGGATATTTAATCGCATCGCCGCCATCATCATTCCAGGGGTAATTTTATCACAGTTTGAAATGCAAACCATTGCATCTACCCGGTGAGCATTGCACATGTATTCCACGCTATCTGCAATTACATCGCGCGAGGGCAGGGAATAAAGCATACCATCGTGTCCCATGGCAATTCCATCGTCAACTGCTATCGTGTTAAACTCAGCCGCGAAATACCCGTGTTTTTCAATTAAACCTTTTATATACTGTCCGATGTCATGCAAATGCGCATGTCCCGGAACAAATTGTGTAAATGAATTTACAACTGCAATTACTGGTTTTCCGAAATGCTCTTCTTTCATTCCGTTAGCACGCCATAAACTTCTGGCACCTGCCATTCTTCTGCCTTGTGTTGTGGTATCACTTCTTAATGGTATTTGCATACTTCCAACTCTTTTATTATTTATAAGTCATTAAAAAAGCCTTCCTCGTTTTAGAGAAAGGCTCATAAATATCTTTAAATCTAAATAATACCCTAGCCTTTCTCAGGAACTCCAAGAATGACAACAACCACGACCAGGATAATGTTAGATAATAATTTCATTTTCTAAATATTGAAGGCAAATGTAAAAAAACAATTTTAAAACCAAAATGATTTGTAATTAAAATCAGGTATTTCGTTTGAAAATTAAAGTTGAAGTGAATAATCTCTTGTAAATGATAAAAAATTCAATTTTTTTTTTGAAATACTAATATTTATAGATTTGTGTTCTTGTTAATAGATTATTTAATGAAGAATAGTGTTGGAAGAATCTTATTTAGTAAATGTAATTTAATGAAATGAAGGAGATTGAACGTAAATTTTTAATATTGAAAGACAAGTTTAAGCCATCGGGGAAAGGAATAGAAATAAAGCAGGGATATTTGTTTAAAGATGAAGAAAAAGTTATTCGAATTCGAATTGCAGATAAGAAAGGTTTTATTACAATAAAAGGACGAATGAAAGGAATAACAAGGCCTGAATTTGAATATGAAATTCCAGGAAACGAAGCTGAAATAATGCTTAAAATGTGTAGTAATAAATTAGTAGAAAAATTTAGATATATTGAAAATTATGAAGGAATGATTTGGGAAGTTGACATTTTTACAAAAGAGAATACAGGGTTAATTATTGCAGAAATTGAATTAGACGATGAAGATCAGAAATTTGATTTACCACCATGGCTGGGTGAAGAAGTAACTTTTGATAAACGTTATTACAATTCTTGGTTATCAGAAAATCCATATAACACATGGGGAAACATAAAAACGTAAAAAATAGGGGTTAGGAGAATAATTAATACGGCGGAATAACAATAGTATTATTTTTGCGTTTTTGTAAAATGCCATAAAATCATTTAAACATGTTATTAAAAAAAATGAAGCAATTTTTGCTTTTTTTTACTTTCATAATACTCGTTATACGTGTTTCAGCACAACAAGAATATATTACTGATGACGATAAGGTTTTACATCAAAGCATCGATTTATTAAAACGTTATTTTTTTAATGATAGTAATTGGTTTGTTACCAGTCCTGATCGATTTAAAGATGTAAAAAGTTTGGTTAATATGATTGAGAATGAGCCTCTTGATACGATAATGGAAAATCTCAATAAAACTTTCGGGAACGAATATAATTATGTTTTTCGTTTGCCCGAAAATGTTGAGGACAGTCTTAATCTGGTGGATTATGTTCCCTATTCTGAAGTTCAGGATAATATTGAAAAAACAAAAAGGGAGCTTTTAAAACAATTTACTAAGAGTAAAATACAACTACCTGCTTCTTTCCTGGCTAATTTAGATGAAAAGTTAAATTTAATACCGGAAGGGAAAGGGTTGCAGTTATTTGCCAATTCGGTTTATGACCTGCCCGATACTTTACTGATTCCTGATGTAATTCCTGATGCTATACTTAATTCTCCTGAGAAATACAAAAGGCTTCTTCAAACTGATAGTATCAGGACGATATATGTGGAACAAAAAAGAAAAGATTACAATGATTCATTAATAATTGCTTACACCGATTCTCTGCATGACGCATACATTCAGGAGAAATACTTTGAAGAATTAAATTATCAAACAAAGCGAATTGAAGATTCTGTTAAAGTAGTAAATTATAATGTGCTGCGGGCCTATAACGAACAAGTAATAAACTCCGTGAATGATTCAATTCGGCTGGTTTTAGGAACTTTACTGGATTATGCCGGTTACATTGATTCAACAAATATTTCCATCGTTAATTTATCGGGCGATTATTCCGATATATGGTTGAAAAACGGTGATGAAAGGTTTGCCCGTGTATGGTTAAAAAATGTTCAAAATGATTCACTTAGCGTAATCATAAAAAGCATGAATAAGCAGACAATGTATATGTTAATTGATGATGGAGTTACTTTTTCGAGATATAAACCCAAGGTTTCAAAAGATTATGATTTCTCTAAACTAGAAAAGAAAATATCATCGCTTACAAATATTGGCAAAGGATATGAAATGCTTACTCCATGGGTAATTGGCGGTGATGGAAATGTAGGTTTTACTCAAACATACATTGGTGAATACTGGAAGAAAGGGGGACAAAGCGCTATTTCATCATTATTGGTATTAAAAGGATTTGCAAATTATACATCAGGGAATAATAAAATAAAATGGAACAATAATATTGAAATTCGGAATGGATGGATCAGGTTTGGCGATAAAGGTTCTGAAATTCAAAAAAATGATGACAAATTGGAATTTACTACCAGGTTAAGCTTAAGTGCAGTTAAAAAGTGGTATTATGGAATGGAAATGAATTATGAAACCCAACTTTTTAAAGGATACAGGTATCCACGAAATGAAAATCCTGATCCGATTTCTGCATTTATGGCTCCTGCGCGTACATTTTTTAAAATAGGGATGGAGTATAGAAAAGGGAACGATTTTTCATTAATGCTTTCTCCTCTTACGCTTAAAAATGTTTATGTTCGAGACACTGTTTTAATAGACCAGACGAAATTTGGTGTTGAATGGAATAAAAAAAGTTTCTGGGAGCCAGGTTTCAATGCAGATATCTATATCAAATACAAGATTAACGAAAATATTTTTCTCAGTTCCAAATACAAAATGTTCTTTAATTATAAACAACCATTTACAAAATTTGATATTAACTGGGAAAGCCAAATAGATATACCGGTTTCAAATTATATAAATGTTCGGTTTTTATTGCATTTGATTTATGATGATGATGTTTTATTCCCGGTTTATGATAAAAATGAAGTAAAAGTTGGGGAGAAGCCACGATTGCAAGTCAAAGAATTTGTTTCAGTCGGTTTTTCCTATAGAATTAATTATAAGATCTTGAAATCAAAGAAATTACGATAATTTAGTTCTTTTGAACAGAAACTTCATTTTCAATTGTAATTCAGCCGATTACAATGTTGTGATAAAACGAATTGAATTATATTTGCAAAGTCAGATATCAATGTAAATTTTTTTTGTAAAATGAAAAGTATAAAACGTTATTATAATTTAAATGCAACTCCAGAAGATGTATACAACGCTTTGACGAATCAAAAGATGGTGGAAATATGGACAGGGGAGGATGCTAAAATGGAACCTGTAGCTGGAAGCGAATTTTCATTGTGGGATGGAAGTATTTCAGGAGTTAACGTTGAACTAATCGAAAATCAATTAATCGTTCAGGAATGGTTTTTTGGCGAAAATGAAGAAAAATCAATTGTTACAATTAAGTTGCACCCCGTTAAAAAAGGAACAAGTGTTGAACTAAGGCATACCAATATTCCCGATGAAGCATTCGAAAATATTTCAAACGGTTGGGACGAAGATTATTTTGGTGCTTTGAGCGAACTTTTTTAGGAGATAAAAACTCCAGTTTATTACCTGGTGTCTATTTAAAAGGAATTGGCGCCGGTTGTCGAGGTTCAAAACTGTAGAATTGACGTTTTGATCGTTCTTCAAGAACAAAACCAACAAACGACATATCACTGGGGGGAGCGGATAAAATGCAAGTCGTAATTGTAACGTTTTAAATACAAGGTTTTCGTTGTGGAGTTCTGATTCCTACTCCAAGGCCACTGTAATATTGCTGGGAAAAAATAAATTTATTGTTTGCTCCAACAACACCAACATCTGCAAATCCAAAAGCGGCTAAATTAAATTTGTAAAATTCTTTCCGAAGAAAAAGCACATATTCAAGATTCAATCTAAAGCGTTGTCGCCCCAAAACCTGTCTGCTTGAAAAACCCCGAATAGACTCATCTCTGTTTAATGTCAAATTTTCAGGATCAATACGATTAAATCCTATCGTATAATCGGTGCGGGCAAACAACCTAAACCTTTTTCTTCCCGCATTTATCTGCCGTGAAATAAAATTTAGTTTTGCATTAAACTGGCCCTGTTCTATACCGCTATGGTTAAAATACCCACCAATATCTGATTCGAGATACAGGTATGCGGGCTGATTTTTAAGAAAATTCCCGTTCGATAGTAAAAGATGGATGTAATGGCGATTCCCAAACTCATTAAAATCATAACCATAAACTACTTCGTTTTTAAATCCTTTTGGAATGTCTTCAATAATTCCGTAACTGTAAACCAATTCATCCTGAACATATTTGCGTTGGGTAAAAGTTAGACCTGTAAGTAAAAAAGTACTGTTGGCAAAATACGGATGATCATCGGTCTCTAATGTAGGTCGTTTATAAAACCTTTTTATGTTTACTGAACTTGAAAATACGATCTGAGAATTTATGGATTTATCATTTTGGATTTGAATACTTCGTCCGCCCCAGGCTCCGTAATAAGCAAAATTTAATTTATCACTTGCAATAACCGGGTCATCGTCAAAAATTCTGTCTGAATTATAGATGCGAAAAAACGTTGCCCCGTATCCCCATTTTGCAGAAGGAGTGAAAAAGCGCTTGTTCAAGAGGAATTCAAAACCTTCATTTTTATAGGTATTTAAATAACCCAGTGATGCATCAAGAAACTTTCCGTTAATGTTATTTATTTTATAATATGTTTCTATCCCTAAATAGGGTTGTTTATTTGTGTGACCCACAAAGCGTACTGCTATTTCATGGCCAATGCCAAAAACATTTTGATTATACAATTCAAGAGCAGCTGATTCAACTCCATCAACTGAACCGGATCCACCAAAGGAAAACCGGTCTTTTGTAAGTACACTTACAGTCACCAATCCGGGGTAAACTGAATCTTGCTCGAGTATAAATGTAATTTCTTTAATGTATGGCAATGCTCTAATAATACGTTCGTTTTCGTAAAGCAGTTCAGGATTTACAGTATCGCCAACCCTGAAAAGCAGCATCCGTCTGATGGTATTTAAATTTGATTTGGTATGTATGATATTAGCAGTTCTTTCGAGCCAGTTCGAAGCTTTTTTTGTTGTATCCTGAAATGTTGGCCCAAAAACATCAAGCGATTTAATATTAATTTCGGAAATAACTTTTCCTTTCATTTTCGAATAATAATTTAAAGCTAATTCCTTTTTGTTAACGTAAGGACGCGAAGGCGTTATGAGCATATCATAAAACCATTTTGTAATTTTTGTTTGACTGGCCTTTACTTTTAAACTGTCGTAAAATTGCTCCCCGTTTTTTGCATTTGTAACTTCAACAGTTGTAGTATCTTTTGAATAATCCTGGGCAAGCAAATTACTTACTGTAAATAGAAAGAAGACAGTGCAAACTATGATATTTTTAAGGTAAACTGATTTCATAAATATAATTTGAATCTGACAGTTCAGGGTGTGCTGCTCAAATTCCCGAAATAAAAGTGTTAAAAATTATTGAGTATTGAACAGGCTAACGGATAATGCATTGTTAAATTAAGTTAAAGCAAGTTACGGTATTCTGCGATAGTAGCAATCACAACCCAATTGAATTTTAAACAATTTTCAGTGGTTATTTTCTATTTTTGTTGAGTGAATTATTTCATAAAAATATATCGCCGGAATATTTATGGTGTTATTGGCACCTTAATCTTTCATATATTGCTTTTTTCAGCTTTTCTATTATCTGACATTCAATTAAAAGAGAAGGCAAAAGAAGAGGCTATTGTAATTGAATTTCCTGAAGATATAACTGAACCAGAAGAAAACATTCCTAAAAATGATGAATCCTTACCTTCTAATGAATCAAATTCAAGAATGAGTAACGTTGCTTCCAACCAACTGGCAAAAGAAAAATCAACAAAGTCGATTGATGAATTTTTGGATGAGAATTATTTGAAAGAGGTTGAAGCAGCCAAAAAATTGAGATCTGATGTAAAAAATCAGCTCTCAAAAGAAACGGTTGATATGGATGATATAAAAATGCCTGTACAAAAAACGGAAGGAATGAATCCTGATTCTATTAAAAATGTAATTTATGCAGGAGAAAGTAATATTACCTATTATTTGGAAAACAGGTATCATTTAAGTTTACCAATCCCGGTGTACCTGAGTCAAAGTGGAGGTAAAGTTATAGTAGATATAGAAGTTAACCGGAATGGAAAGGTTACCAATGCTACTACCCGTGAATCAAAAAACGCTCTGAATGAGCAACTATATATTTATGCAAGGGCAGCAGCTTTGCAAACCGTTTTTAATGCCGATTCAAATGCCCCTGTTTCTCAAAAAGGTTCAATCCATTATAACTTTGTTGCCCAATAGTTTTTAATGTTAACTTACTTTTATCTTTAACATGAATTAACATGAAGAATTTGGACAAAATGAATTCTGCAATTACTTTTGAAGTACGTTTATTTTCATAAGTTTAGGTTTAGTTAGGTTAGTTAGTTTAATGAGAAAAGGATGGGCTGTTGAGCCCGTCCTTTGTTTTTTTATAAATCCCCCTTTTTTAACCCCAAATTTCATTTTCATTTTTATATTTACTAACAATTTTTTCCACAATCGTGTGCATGTAATTGATTGTTTTTTAGAATAATTCAAAAAAATAAGATAGTTTTGCACATAAAAATATTTAAGAATAAATCTAAACTAAGGGTTACCTTTTAATCAATTAACGAATAATATAATAGAACATGATTGGATACAGTGATGAGCAAATCCTGAAAGGAATACTGAGACATGATAATTTAATTTTGCAGTATATATATAAACAGTATTACTACAACATTAATTATTTTATTAGGAAAAATCAGGGAAGTGAAGACGACGCTAGCGATATATTTCAGGAAGCAATCATTATTATTTACCGTAAAATTAAAGAAAACGATTTAATTTTCGAAAAGAGTTCTTTTAAAAGTTATTTGTTCTCTGTATGTAGGTTCTTGTGGCTAAAGCAACTTGAAAAGAGGCGGATTGAAAAGGAAAAACTTAACGATACATTACCTTATCAAGATGATTTGTACGATGATAATCTAAATGAACTTGTTGAGAAAAACGAGAGATATGGATTGTATCAGAAACACTTTAGCACGCTAAGTACCGACTGTCAGAAGTTAATGCAATTATTTTTTGAAAAAGTCCCATTGAAGGAAATAGCAAAAGTAATGGGATATAAAAGTGAAAAATACGCTAAAAAAAGAAAATACAAATGCAAGGAATTATTAATAAATAGAATAAAACAGGACGCTGAATTTAAAAAAATTTTAGAAGATGATACATAAACAAGATTTTTTCGACCAAATTGAGGATTATTGCCTTGAGCAATTACCTGAAAATTTGAAAGAAATGTTCGAAGAGGAACTAAAAGTTAACCCCGAACTTAGACAAGAAGTAGAATTCTGGATGGAAATTCAGAATGCAGTTTTAGAAAAAGATGTTTTAACCTTCCGTGAAAAATTGGAAAAAGTGGCCGTTACAGGAAAGGCAGGTAAAAACGGCGACGAATCATTTGAACTTCTGAAAGAGTTCTCAGATATTCAGGAGTTGAAAAATGTGTTAACCTCAGAAGAGTTAATCAGTTTCTATGATTCTCTTCCAAAAGTACACGCCTACCATCACGAAACAAATTCAAACGAAAATATACATCAATTCTATAAAGATCAGATAGAAGAAGAAGCTGAATTCATGGATGAAGATTTTGACGATCTCGATTTGGAATTTGATATGGAATTTGAAGGATTGGAAGAAGCCATCCTTGAAAAAGATATATTAAATCTGCGTCAGACACTGGCACAGGTTGCTAAATCGGTTGAGCCGCAATTTACCGTTGAAGAGATCGACGAATACATCAATGGAGAATTAACCGGCAACGAATTAATCGATTTCGAAATTGATCTTGCAGAAAATCGAACACTAAGAGAAGAACTTCAATTGCATCAGGATGTTGAGGCTGCTGTCCAGGAATTTGATTTGATGGAGTTGCGAAACCAGATTTCCAACATTATTCAGTCAGAAACATCATGGAATGTAAGTGAACAAAGTATTGAAGACTTTATTGACGGTGTTCTCGAGGAAGAAGAATACAACGGGTTTGTATCTGAATTAAATGATAATACCGATTTGATAGCCGAAGTAAATCTTCGCAGGCATATAAATGAAGCAATTGGCGAAACGGATGTTTTCGAGCTCCGTGATAAATTGAAATCGGCAAAAGAAGTTTCCGAAGTCAAGAAAGTTAAAATGCTTGTGCCTGAAGCAAAATCTGACCTGTACAGGTATATCAGAAGCAGTGTAGCCGTTATTATTCTGCTACTTGGTATAGGAGGTATTTTTAGCAACAGTTTTACCTCAAAAGAGAGTATTTATAATAGCTTCTACAATACACCAACATGGTCTCCCGAACGTTCGGTTTCAAATGAATTGACACTATGGCAAAATGCTAATTATGCATATTTGGAAAAAGATTGGCAAACAGTAATTAATTACATGGATAGGGTAGATGCTTCTGTAAGTTCGCCTGAATATGCCGTTGCTAAGTACCGGAAAGCTGTTAGTTTGCAAAATCTAAATAAATTTGAAGACGCTGTTTCAGAATATTCAAAAGTAATTCAGCAAGGAGACAACTTGTTTATTGAAGAAGCCGAATGGTACAGGAGTTTATGTTATATAAAACTTGGACAGAAAGAACAGGCTAAACAAGAATTGCTTGCAGTTATTGATAGAAAAGGTTTATATGAAAACGATGCAAAAGCTGTATTAAGAAAATTAAGATATTCATTGAAAATAAATTAATTTGTAAGACGCACACATTCTACACACATTCATTCTTCTTAGAAATTAATTTGAAAAACATACACAACACATTCTATAAAGCCTGCTTTTTGCGGGCTTTTTTTATGCGTATTATCTGATCAATTGCGATACCTGCAAAGGCAAGAATTAAAAGGATGAAAAAGTAGTAATCGTAACTAATATATAATGAAGAATTATCACCGATGCTAACAAAACTCAGCCAATAATGTGGGTGAGCTTTTCTTGATCCTGCAGATTCAAGAAATTCAAGTTTTGCAGCTCTTAATGCCTCATCTTTTGTTTTTCCTTTTTTTAGGTTCCTGTAAAAGGAGGTCATGATTTGTGTGCCGCTTTCATCCTCAACCTCCCATAACGACATAACAATTGATGGACAACCAGCATACAAAAAACCACGGGCCAGGCTTAATATGCCTTCTCCTTTCTGCAATTGTCCGGTACCTGTATTACAAGCGCTTAAAACCGTTAGTTTTGCCTTGAGCTTTAAATTGTAAATGTCAGCAGTGTTTAGGATTCCATCTGCTCTTGAGTCTGTAGTATCAACTAGGGTAAATGCCAGGCTTGAATATGCCGGAATTGAATCATTAATAAATGCATGCATTGCAAGATGAAGTATGTCATATTTTTCGGCATTTTCCCTAAAATTTAATTCAGTGGCATTCTTTTTTACAAATACTTTAGATTTTACAATCTCGGCAATTTTTGCTACTTCCTGTTGTACACCGGGTAACGGAATCAGGGTCATCACTTTATTCCCCATCATAAATTTTTCCGCATCGTTATATTCAGGTGCAAATGATAATACCTTAATATTTCCAATTGAAATATCTGAATGGTTTCGGAAAAGTAAATTAGCTGAATTTGAATAATTAATATTGTAATCTTTAATTAAATAATTAAGATGGTTAAACTGAATTGTTTGCGAAGTATCAGGCAGACTTGTTAAAAGCGCATCAAAAGGAATATAGCTAAGTTTTCCGTCAGGAATGATGGTTATGTTTTTGTCTTTTATGTCGCTTAAATGATTGCTGAATAGGTGATTATATAATTCGTGTGATGAGACACAGAATTTTTTTGAGTCGTCATTTTTTGTAAACAAATAATTGTCATTTGAAATAAAACTGAACATATCTTCAATGTTCTGAATAAAATCGTGGGTGAGAGTTTGCTTATAAAAACCGCAGTGTGATTTTGAAATTACAAATGTGTACAATTCAGTTAAGGTATCAGTTTCATTCATCACATACTCAAAAATTACCTGGTCTGGTTTTATCTTTTTCTGAATATCACTAATAGATGACATCGAATCGGAATATTTTAGCTGATAATAGTTGCTGTACTTGCTCTCCATATATCGGTTTAACGAATCTAATTTTTGTTTAACAGCGAAAATCTCGTCATTAAACTTGTTAATTAAGCTGTTATCGGGTGATGGTTGAGTTCGTTCGTTAAAGAGTTTTTCAGATAGTTCTGTGATTTTATTTTTCAGATTATTCTCATAATTTAATAAACTATCAGGAATTCCGCTGCTTTCCAAAGCCATTTGGTCGGAAATTTTATCGGAAACAGAGCTACTTTTAACCCGCTCCGCATTCTGAAAAGCCAATTCAATATACTTGTTATCAATGGTTATTGTGTACGCCTGACTAGCCGCCTGAATCATTTTATAAAATGAATTGTATTCCAGTGTTGTTAACTGAATTTTGCTGTCATCGGTGGTAAGCTCTTTTCTTGCCTGCTGTATAAGCGATCCAACAATTTTATAGTTTTCAATGGCGGAATTTAGTGACTCGGGGAAAACATTTTCATGATTTGAAAGCTCAATGTTTGTAATTTCGGCGTAGTTATCGGCAATAAGTTTTAATACTTTAATGGATTCAATTAACGACAATAAATTAGTGAGATCTATTTTTTTGTCTGCCGAATAATTTTTTGGAAAGTTTAACGCATCCAGGGCTTGATTAAAAAAATCATTGGCTTTGTTTAAATTTTGTATTTTTTGCTTTTGAAATACTTCCATATTCCCGGATGAAACAGGAAGGAATGAATCAATAATAACCTTTTTGCTTATAGTATTCATGTCGCACTATACTAATATCATATCGTTTGTCTTCAATTATTTTATATGCTTTGTTTAATATATTATCTGCATATTGAAATTGATTATTGGAAATTAGAAAAGCAGCATATTGAACATAAGCATCAGCTAATTCGGTGCTATTGTTTCCATACGCAGAGATAATTAGATCAGTGAATCTATTGTAATTTTCTTGTGCATCTTCATAGTTCCCTTGAATTAAATTTATATACGCTAACATTTTGCAATAATTAATTCTTATCTTCCAGATAAGAATTTTCAATATTATCATTTATAATTTTTAAAGCTTTTTCGTATTGGTTTGTCTGATAAAAAATTTCTGCAATAGGATAAGAATATATATGCGAATATCGGACTTTTTCAATTTCAAAATTTTCTTTATAAAGATTTAATGCTTGTTCATAATATTCAATGCTTTTGTATAATCAAGTTTTTCTCGATAAACATTACCAATGTTAATATATGACTTAATATTAGTATTATATTCTTTTCTTTTTCTATTAAATATGAATTATCTGCTAATTCATAATTTTTTAAAGAAAGATCATAATTTCTAAGTTTGTAATAAGTCAATGCAATTGCTTCATATGCATCTTGCAAGTTCATCACTATTATCTACCATAAATTCTTTTTCTAATGGATAATGATTCAGTAAAATGTATCCAATGCCTGTGTATAATAATCCATTCATAATAAATTGATCGCAATTCTATTTAATAAATCTCTTGCTCTAATACTATCATTTTTCAAAGCTGTTATCTTTTTTAATACTTTTGTTGATGAAAATTTTCGTCGTTTTGAGATAATAATGAGTTATAGGAAATATAAAGTATGATAATGAGGAAGTATAGATTTGATGATTGCAGACATTTGCCTATATTTTTTTCGTTTGGCAATTTAATAGAATTTAATTTTTTTTCCAATTAGGGGGGTTACCTTTTTTCCGTTTTCGGAATATATATACAGAATGTGTGTTTAAAGTGTTTACAAATTAATTTATTGAATCATGAAAAAGATATTGGGAACTATCAAAACAAGAAAAAATCAAGTTGAATGCAGTTGAGTTTTTAAGTGCAAACGAAATGTTGGCAGTACGTGGTGGAACAGAACCGATTAAACCATCAACTCGCCCAAAAGAAATTTTCCATTTCGAAGATTAATATCTACATTAATTTAATATTTAGATTATCCCAATTCATAAAAATATTTACAGGGGGTTAAAACGATAGAAATGTTTTGATTCCCTTTTATTATTTCAGTTCGTTTCCTTTTTCCTTCAAATAGTTGGTATTCGTTAAATTTACATTTTAAGGCGCCGTTAAAAAGTTCCAGTTTTCGGTTCGGCCGTAATCCAATTACTTTCAGTTTTCAAAGGAAGATGAAAGTATCCATGCTTTATTTCCGGTGTATTGATGTTTTAGTCTTTCCCCGATCATCGCATATAAATGACTTCAAGATTTTTTTCCTTTAACCGCTCGCCATAAGGAGGGTTCATAATTATTGTTCCGTTGTTAATGGTAAGATTCAAATCTTTAAAATCAGATTTATGAAATTCAATTTTATTAAATACAAGTGCGCGCCGTGCATTGGTTTGCGCATTTAACAAATTACTTCCTGAAACATCGCTGGCAAATATTTTATATTTAAATTCTTTTTGCGGATACTGTTTTTTTACGCTGTCGAACAAAAGCTGGTCAAAATCGATCCAGTTTTCAAAGGCATAAGCTTTTCTGAATTTTCCGGCAGGCAAATTGTATGCTATCATAGCCGCTTCAATCGGCAGCGTTCCTGAACCGCACATGGGGTCTAAAAAATCATTTTCACCTTTCCACCCGGCTATTTTTATCATACCGGCAGCCAGCACTTCGTTAAGGGGTGCATCGCCTTGTATTACACGGTAACCACGTTTGTGTAACGATTCCCCTGAACTGTCAAATGATATTGTACAGCTATCCTGGAAAATATGGACGTCAATAATAATATCCGGCTTTTCAATATCAACGTTTGGCCGTTTGCCGGTTTTGTCTCTAAAATAGTCGACAATTGCATCTTTTACTTTTAGAGATGCAAACATTGAATTGTTGAATTCATTTGAGTTTACTACGGTACTTTGAACTACAAAACTATGTTCAATAGAAAAAAAATCTTTCCAGTCGATGTTTTTACATTTCAGGTAAAACTGATCAACATTTTTAAATTGAAAGTATTCTATCTGCTTTAGAATCCGTATAGCGGTTCTGCACCAATAATTGGTTCTGTATATCATTTCAAGGTTTCCCTCGAAAAAAGCAGATCGGTTTGCTGGTTTTATATTTTTTGCTCCAAGTTCGGTTAGTTCATTGACTAACACATTTTCAAGTCCGAAGACTGTTTTAGCAATTAATTTATAATCTTTCACAAATTTTGTAATTAAATACCGGCTCCATCAACAAAAGCCAGCTCTTTTGGCCGTGATTGTATTATTTTTGAATTTGGAGGAAGATCGGAAGTAACCCACACGTTACCACCAATTACCGATCCTTTGCCAACGGTTATACGTCCTAATATGGTAGCTCCTGCATAAATAACAACATCATCTTCAACAATCGGATGGCGTGGAATGCCTTTTATCGGGTTTCCGTTTTCATCAAGTGGAAAGCTTTTGGCGCCAAGTGTTACGCCCTGGTAAATTTTAACATTTTTGCCAATAATTGAAGTGGACCCAATTACTACGCCGGTTCCATGGTCGATAGTAAAACGTTCGCCGATTTCAGCCCTGAGGGTGAATATCAATACCAGTTTCACTATGTGCCATTTCTGAAATAAAACGCGGTAGTAAAGGCACACCCAATTCAAGCAACTTATGTGCCATGCGATAATTTGTAATTGCTCTTATTGCCGGGTAGCAAAAAATTACCTCTCCAACATTTCTTGCTGCAGGGTCGTTCAGGTAGGTGGCTTCCACATCAGTAACCAATATTTTTCTGATTTCCGGCAGACAGGTAATAAATTCAAGGGCGATATCTTTTGCCTTTTCCTGGTGTATTTCAGTCTTGTTTTCGTTTTCGTCAATGCATTCAAAACACATGCCGGCAAGAATTTCACCACTCAGCAATTCAAAAAGTTCATCAACATGAACTCCCATGTAATGCTGGGTTGTATTTGTACGCAGCGAGGTATTTCCAAAATACCCGGGGAAAAGTATTTCGCGAACCAAATTGATAACCCTTTTCAGATTAACAATTGATGGAAGAGGCTCACCAAGAATATGTTCATGACATACCAGGCGATATGATAAAGGATCGCTTAAATCACTAATTGTCTTCGAAATTTTGGACTCAAACTCAGAAACAGTCATCTTGATAAAATTTTATTGTGCTAATTTACACACTATTCTTTAACATTAATAAAGAAAACAGTTGAAGTAAAAACTTGTTGAAGATTTATTGAAGTTCATTCAAATATTGAATTGCACTTTTTAATCTGCAGGAATTTTGTCCTTTTATAATTTTAGATTTAAAATTGTATTTTAAAATGGTGTCGATATATCTGTTTTGCAATATATTTCGCATTTCACCACCATTTTCGCGAACAGGATCGGAAACCCAGGGTATATCGGTGTCGCAAACAAGAAAGAGATCAATTTTAGTATTTTGAATTTCGTTTGACAACCAAACGGGTTCTTTTTTAAAAACAACCTCAAACCAGATTTTTGTTACAATTAACCATGTATCAACAAAAATATAAGGGTGTTCAGAATTTTGATGTTTTTTGAATTCGTTAACCTGAAGTTGAGCTATTATTTCTACATCGTTGTAATTGTATTTTCGATTAAGATTTTCGATATAATTTCTTGCTAACTCGGGAATAAAAGGAACATTAAAATAATTAGCAAGTTCTTCAGTAAGTGTACTTTTACCTGTTGATTCGGCACCTGTAATAACAATTATTTTTGGAGCTTTCTTTATTTGCTTGATTTCAAGTCTTTTTTCCATTCGATAAATCCTAAGTATGCCATAACCGTGTAAACCAGAAACAAAATAACGGTAGGCCATAAATTCTTGTAAATATATAATCCGGCGGAAACAATATCAACAAATATCCAAATGATCCAGTGCTCAATGTATTTTCTGGCGAGCATCCAAGTTGCTGTAATGCTAAATGCGGTTGTTAACGAATCCATCACAGGAACGGTTGAATTTGTGAAGTTTTTTAGAATGTATAAAATGATCAGAAAGAGTAAAAAAGTAATTCCCAGAATTTTGATCCACAATATCTTTCTCGTAGTTTTTACCGGGATTTTTTCCGATTCTGCCGTTCGTTTTCCTTTTAACCAAAAGTACCAGCCATAAATGCTTATAACAACGTAATAAACCTGAAGTCCCATGTCGGCATAAAAACCCGACTTGAAAAAAATAATTACGTAGAAAATAGAAGCGAGTAATCCGGTCGGCCAGGTTAATATGTGTTGCCGAATGGAAAAAAAAATATAAAATAACCCAAGAATAGCGCCCAGCAATTCAACCTTATTGACCCAAAACCAGGCAGATATAGTTTCAAACATAGATTACGGTTGTGCAGAAACCAGTAAATTGTTATATTCTTTTTGATTTTTTATCACTTTTAAAGCTTCAATAATGGCATCATCATCCTGGTAATAAATTTTATAAAAATCGTTTCTGGAATATAAATCACGTGCGATGATTGCCTTCACCTCTTTTTTTATACTTTCTACAGAAAAACTCAGGCTCTCATTATCTTTTTCAATATCCTCTTTTTCACCGGCTGCAACTATCTCTTCAATGGATTCATCAGATACGTTAAACTCTTTCTTAAATTTTCCGAAGTCAGGATAATTATCCATAAGTTCTTTCCTGTGACTATCAATATAACCAACGGCATAATCAAGAATGATGTTTTTGCCACGCAATCGATTGGCGTACCTGTAATATTTTGATGTATCAAGAGGTACAAAAATATCCGGCATAATTCCGCCTCCGCCGTATACATTTCTGCCGTTTGTTAATGTTTTAAACTGTAATGAATCCGGAAACACAATACTGTCAGCGCTAAACATTTCGCCACTTTCTATCCTGTTTTGATAATCTTTGCGGTATTCATCAAGACCATTGTCGTAAGACTTTTGAATGCACCGGCCACTTGGAGTGTAATAATGTGCAGTTGTTAATCGTACCATTGAACCGTCTGTCAGGTAAAACGGACGCTGTACCAAACCTTTACCAAACGAACGACGTCCAATAACAATTCCGCGGTCCCAGTCCTGAATGGCCCCGGTAACAATCTCGCTGGCAGATGCAGAAGATTCATCAATTAGAACCACAAGATTTCCTTTTTCAAATTCACCGGCAGATGAAGCTGAATACTCTTTCTTTGGGTCATTCAGTCCGTCAGTGTATACAACCAATTGATTATCTTTAAGAAATTCGTCAGAAATCTGAATTGCGGTTGTTAAATAACCACCGCCATTTCCACGAAGGTCCAGAATAAGATTCTTAATGTTTTGCTTCTCCAGGTCTTTCATAGCAGTTTCAAATTCCTCAGTTGTAGTAGCCGAGAACTTGTTAAGTTTAATGAATCCTGTTGACTCATCGAGCATGTATGATGCGTCAAGACTATAAATAGGAATTTTATCGCGAATTATTGTAAAATCCAGTTCTTCAGGCGAATTTCTCCTGAATATTTTTAAATCAACCGATGTCCCTTTTTCTCCCCGTAATAAATCATAAACATCAGTGTTTTTCAGCCCAATACCTGCAATGTTTTTTTGATCAACTTCAACAATACGATCACCCGGTCGCAGACCAACTCTTTCTGAAGGTCCTCCGGAAATTGTTGTATTCACAAGCAAAGTATCTTTCAAAATACTAAATGTTATTCCGATACCTTCAAAATTACCCTGAAGAGGTTCATTCATTTTTTCAACTTCTTCCTTTGAAATATAGACCGAGTGCGGATCGAGTTCACTTAGAATATGCACAATTGCATCTTCAGTAAGTTTATCAACATCAGCAGTATCAACATAATAGCTGTTAATTAAGCGTAAAAGCCTGCCAAACTTCTCCTGATCTAACCGAATTGATTGCGCGTTAACAGTTGTTCCTGAAAGCGTAATAACAAGAATTAAAACAGGGAGTATAATGTTTTTTAATTGTTTTAACATTAAATTTTTCATGGTGTAATAAATATTCATACGTTTTTTTAATACGTATATTTTTAAAAATACAAATGAATGTAGCAATTTTTTAACAATTATTCCCACTCAATTGTTGCAGGTGGCTTCGAACTGATGTCGTAAACCACGCGGTTAATGCCTTTTACCTTGTTAATAATTTCGTTCGACATTTTTGCAAGAAAATCGTAAGGAAGATGAACCCAGTCAGCAGTCATGCCATCGGTAGAAGCTACTGCGCGAAGTGCTACTGTATTTTCATAAGTGCGTTCATCTCCCATAACACCAACAGACTGAACCGGCAACAAAATAACAGCAGCCTGCCACACTTTGTCATATAAATTCCAGTTTTTGAGTCCATTTATAAATATCGCATCAGCTTCCTGAAGCATTCTCACCTTTTCAGGTGTAACATCACCAAGTATACGGATGCCAAGCCCTGGGCCGGGGAAAGGATGTCTTCCTATTAAATCTTTTTTAATATTGAGGGCTTTACCAACTCTGCGTACTTCATCTTTAAACAATAACCGAAGTGGTTCAACAACTTTAAGGTTCATTTTTTCCGGCAACCCACCAACATTGTGATGCGATTTTATGGTTGCTGAAGGTCCATTCACTGAAACTGATTCAATAACATCAGGATAAATTGTACCCTGTGCCAACCATTTTACATCTTTAATTTTATGAGCTTCTACATCAAAAACTTCTATAAAATTTCTTCCAATGACTTTTCTTTTTTGTTCTGGTTCTGTTATTTCTTTTAAATCGTTCCAGAATTTTTGTCTTGCATTAATTCCAAGAACATTTAATCCCATGTCTTTATACGAATGCAAAACGTCTTCGAATTCATTTTTACGAAGCAATCCATTATCAACAAAAATACAGGTTAAATTTTCTCCAATTGCCTTGTTAAGCAGAACTGCGGCCACTGAGGAATCAACTCCGCCTGAAAGACCAAGAACAACTTTATCTTTTCCTAATTTAGCCTGTAATTCCTGAACGGTTGTCTCAATAAACGATGCAGGAGTCCAGTCTTGAGTACATCCGCAAATATTTACAGCAAAATTTTCCAGCAATTGCTTTCCTTCAGTTGTATGGTAAACTTCAGGATGAAATTGGATTCCCCAACTCTTTTCGTCATCAATTCTGAATGCTGCAAAATTTACATCTTCAGTTGAGGCAACCACTTTGTAATTTTTCGGAAGTTTTATAATGGTGTCTCCGTGGCTCATCCAAACCTGCGTATGAAGACTTATGCTTTGAAAAAGCTGACAATCATGATCAATAAATCCAAGGTTTGCTCTTCCATATTCACGTGAATTTGAAGGTGCCACTTCGCCGCCATAATAATGAGCCATATATTGTGCTCCATAACAAACGCCAAGAACTGGTATTTTTCCTTTTATCAATGATAAATCAGGACGGGGGGCATTTTCATCTCTCACTGAAAATGGACTGCCGGATAAAACCACACCTTTAACGCTTTCATCAATATCGGGAAAATGGTTAAACGGATGTATCTCGCAATAAACATTTAGCTCACGAATTTTGCGTCCGATTAGTTGAGTGTACTGGGATCCAAAATCAAGAATGAGTATTTTTTCCTGCATGAAATTATTTTTTGAAACAAAAGTAAAAATTACGGGATAAATGTAGGTGTAAATAAATTCAAAAAGAGAACTTATTAACAACAACGCTAAAAACTAAAATGAATAATAGCGGGATGTAAAATTAAAAACAAATAAAAGCGTTTGAAAACAAGTGTTGATCAATAATTATTACTTTTGACCAGAATTTGAAAAACCGTATTTTAAATGAATTATGTCCGTTATTTCATTCTATTTTTCGTAGCTCTGTTTTTATCTGTTTCAGCTATCGGACAACAGTTGAGAGAAAATGAAGTTGTTGTAATTCAAGGCGAAAAATATGTTCTCCATCAGGTTCATACCGGTGAAACCATTTTTTCTATTTCAAGGGATTTTCAAATTGAACAGTCTCAGTTAATTGAAAATAATCCGGATATTTCTGAAAAGGGACTCAACATTGGGGACATATTAAAAATTCCCTATCAGGATGGTGTAAATCCGCAAAATAAGGTGGTAAAAAATGGTGATCCAACAGGATTCATTACCCATACTATTGAATCAAGAAAAGAGACTCCCTATTTTATTGCCAAAGAATATGGAATAACAGTAGAACAATTGTATGCATATAATCCGGAAGTTCGACGATACAAAAAAGGTGTCGAAATTAGGATTCCGCAATGGAATCCTAAAACTGAAAAACCTGTTGAGATTAATGAATATCAGCCGATAGTTGAAAATGATGAAGTTGCAATAACGGAAAATTTGGAGAAAACAGAAAATTATTTTGAACATGTAATTGTAACGGGAGAAACAATGTGGGGAATCACTCACAGGTATAATGTAAGCGAAGAGGAATTGATTGCCTTGAACCCCGTTTTGGAGAATGGATTTCCTTCAGGAGTGCGGATAAAAATCCCTGTCACTGATGTTTTACAAAATAACTCCGTTGATAATAATAGTTTTTATTCCCACAAAGTTCAGCCAGACGAAACACTATATGGTTTAGCTCAAAAGTACAACACAACCATTGATGAATTAAAACGAAACAATCCGGTTCTTGCTAACCGGGGACCAGTAATAGGAGAGACTTTGGTTATTCCTAAATTTGTTGAAAAGCCAATTGAAACAGTTCCTGAAAACATTGTGACAGAAAGTGAACCTGCCAAACCAGAAGAACCTGTGACCTCAACTTTGCCGGAAGTACGAAGGACCTTGGAAATACCGGAAACGTGTGTTCCTGATAATATGCCTTTGAATAGCAGATACTATTCAGTCTCCTTATTTTTGCCGTTATACCTGGAAGCGAATGATACGTTAAACCGGGAAATAATAATGCCTGAGATAGATTCATTGCTTTTGCAAGAAGTTACAACAGGTGAAATGGCAGACGAGGATACTGTAATTTTTGAAGCAGAGTCAGTTGAAATGTTCAAGCAGTTTTATGGAAACAGTGAGAATTTTCTTCAGTTTTATGAAGGAGTTTTAGTTGCTGTTGATTCGCTTCAAAAATCAGGGTTGAATGTAATTTTACAGGTTTTTGACACACAGAATAATCGTGATATAACGCGTTCATTTATTGAATCTCCGGCTTTTAGAAGGTCAGATCTGATTATTGGTCCGGTTTATTCTGAAATACAGGGAGATGTTGCTGTTGCAGCAGCCAATTACCGAATTCCAATGATTTCACCTGTAGCATCCAGTTCAAACGTAATTAATCAAAATCCGTACTTTTTCCAGGTGAACCCAAGTCGCGAGTATTTGGCTGAAAAAACTGCGGAGATGGTTTTGGAAGATCACTACCAATGCAATTTTATTGTTGTGCGAACATCAAATAACCCAAATGGGGTGGAAGACAGACTTGTGAATTTAATACGTGAGAAATATTTCAATGCTGGAATATTAAATTCGCCCAATGGAGTGACATTTACAGAGTACAATATTAAATCGGAGGGAACACATGGTTTGCGCACGATCATGTCAAAACAAAAAGAAAATGTGGTGCTGATACCGTCTTCTTCGGAGGGAGAATTGAGCATTGCAATTTCAAATATTAATAATCTTGCCGATGATTTTTCCATAACATTAATAGCAACATCAAACTATCAGCAACGATATCCGAGTATTGATGTGGAACAATATCATAACCTGAAGATGAAGTATGTTTACCCTTATTGGGTGGATTACTCAAAACCATCAACCGTGAAAATGATAGAATCTTTCAGGCAGAATTTTGCAACAGAGCCAGGCATGTTTGGCATGCAGGGTTTTGATGTTGCCTATTACTTTTTAAATGCACTTAGATATTATGGCGCCGATTTTGGCGATTGTATTCCATATATACATATACCTCAGGTACAGGGAAATTATCACTTTCAAAAGGTTTCGCAACAGGGCGGTTTTATGAATCAGGGTGTATCTGTCATTTCTTACACACGCGATTATAATGTTGTCAGGGAAAAGATAAAAGGACAACCTGTTTTGGTCGTTGCTGAAAATGAATAAAAAAAACGGACTGTTTTAAGCCCGCTTTTCTTTTATGATTCAAAATTCTTTAAATGTTTTCTTTATTATATCTATTGCTTCTTTTAACTCAGGTTCTGTAATTACTAATGGCGGAGTAAAACGAATAATATGTTCATGGGTAGGTTTGGCAATTAATCCATTTTCTTTTAAGCGAATGCAAACATCCCATGCTGTTTTACCAGCTTTTGGATGAACAACAACGGCATTTAAAAGTCCTTTTCCACGTACAGTTTTAATCATTTCCGATTGAATTGCTTTCATTTCATTCCTAAAAATTTCTCCCATGTTTTCGGCATTTTCTGCCAGTTTTTCTTCCTGAATTACATCCAAAGCAGTCATTGCAACTTTAGCAGCAATAGGGTTGCCTCCGTAAGTGCTGCCATGTTCTCCGGGTTTAATTGTCAGCATAATTTCATCATCAGCAAGTACGCATGAAACCGGATACATGCCGCCTGAGAGCGCTTTCCCTAAAACCAAAATATCTGGTCTTACATTTTCATGGTCGCAAGCCAGCATTTTGCCTGTTCTTGCCAAACCGGTTTGTATTTCATCGGCAACAAAAAGTACATGATACTTTTTACACAGAGCCGCTGCTTTTGTCAGATATCCATCATCGGGAACGTAAACTCCCGCTTCAGCCTGAATAGGTTCAACCAAAAAACCTGCAACATTCGCGTCTTTTAATTCCGTTTCCAACCGATCCATGTCATTATACGGAATATTTACAAAGCCGGGCGTGTATGGCCCATAATGATTGTATGCATCAGGATCGGAAGACATTGAGATAATCGTAATTGTGCGACCGTGAAAATTTCCGTCGCAGACAATAATTTTAGCTTTATTTGCTGGGATACCTTTTACTTTATATCCCCATTTTCTGACCAGTTTGAGCGCTGTTTCATCAGCTTCGGCGCCAGAATTCATAGGCAGCATTTTGTCGTATCCAAAAAGTTTTGACATGTATTCTTCCCATTCTCCGAGAACATTATTGTAAAAAGCACGTGAAGTCAGGGCAAGTGTTTGCGCCTGTTCTATCAATGCTTTTGTAATTTTAGGATGACTATGTCCCTGATTAACGGCGGAGTAAGATGATAAAAAATCCATGTATTTTTTTCCATCAACATCCCATACGTAAATTCCTTTGCCTTTTGCTAATACTACCGGAATTGGATGATAATTATGAGCGCCAAATTTGTCTTCTTTGGCCATTAATTCTTCTGATGTTAACAATGCCATAATTGTAATTTTTATTTACCACAGAATTACAATTTTACCGCATCATTACAAAAAAAAGCGCCCTGTTAAAGAGCACTGAGTTTCATCATGTTTTTTTGTTAATTAACGCCAGAAACGGGACATTGCAACTTCTGCCAGGATAAATAGTAAGGCCATAAAAATAAACCATTTCCAAAGTTGCTTCCCATGTTGTATTTCATCGAAAACATCGGCGAAATTACCAGAGACATTTGTAAACACTGAAGCATTTTTTAATCCTGAGGTTTCTGCTCTTGACTTAATATCGTTGGCATTTATGTATCGAAGGTCTGATTCCTGCCGGTTATAATTAAAAGCAAGCGTGGCAATTTGCTGATTGTCGTTTAACAATTTGTATTCTCCTGCTTTTGTTATTTGGTCGCTGGTTTCAACCCGAACTCCCTGCGCTGATACATTAGTAACAGGTATAAATTTTTCACCTGTTGATTCGCTTTCTATTTCAATATTTGAATTCAAATCAAGCGCCTGGTTGTTGGGTATCTCAACAAAATTATCTTTTCCGATGGTGTAGGATAATTGTTGGGCTGGTAAACTATTCAAAACAATATTGTAGATGGTGGGAACAAATAAAATGTCTTTGGCAAAAGATTCAGATTTTTTATTCAAAGGAAATGAAAACACCCAGATTTTTCCCTTTTTCTCATTCTGAACAGATAGTGCCTTGTCGTTATTTTGAAACCAAAGCAGCTTGCTTTCAGAACTTCGTGAATTGTTTTCAAAACGAAGATGCCCTTGTAATTCGGGGAGAATGGCGTTTTCTTCTCTCTTTCGGAAAACGTTTGAAAAGAATTTGTTTTCAAAATCGATACCCGATATTTTCTGAGTTGTTGTGTCTTTTCCGGTAATCAAATTAACATTGAATTTTTCCAAAAAAGTGTTGTGTTGCAGCGGGTTGTCAATGTTTGCGGGAAAAAGAACCAATGAAGTTCCGTTTTCAGCAGCATTGGCAAGTTCATTCAGAAATCCGCTTGAAATATTTTGAAGATTGATAAGGAAAATTGTATTGTAATCAACTAGCCTGCTCATTTGCAGGTTTTGCACGTTTGTTTCATCCAATTGAATGTAATCATCATTTTTAAACAAAGCCGAAATATAATTTAGTCCCTCGGCCGATTCGGACGTGTTGCCAAATACTGCAAGCGCAGTTAGTTTGGGTTTAACAAAATAACTAATATACCAGTCGTTATCATGTGTAAACGGGTAATCTGAAATTTCAATTTTACCCATTTGCGACCCGCTTGAATTATTTGTGTATTTCAGGCTGGCAACAATTTCATTTTGTGAAGCGACAGAAAAATTGGTGATTGATTTAACAGAATCGTTAATACTTAATTTTAGAGGTAAATTCTGAAAATCCTGGGTTGAACTGTTTTTTATCCGAACAAATATTTCTTCTTCCTGCTTTAATCCATGGGCAGGTACTTCAACCCAGCAGGAATCAATAAAAAGATTGGCAACCTGGTTTGGAACAAGAGGTAAAAAATAGGTAAAAACAGACTTGTCATCAAAGTTTTCAATGTCGGAAACAGCCTGCTGGAAATCAGAAATAATATAAAGTATTTTATCTGTATTTTCAGTGAAATCAGTTTGTAGCATGGAATACCGGTTATAAATCATAGAAAGCGGCACAACAACCGGCGAAGGCTCAATTTCTGATATCTGTGCAATAAATTGTTCGCGGTTAAAAACGTTGCGGTGTTTTGGTTTCAGGTCATTTGTAAAAAGCATGAATTTAGAACCTGCAGGATATGCCATTCCTATTTCGATTGCTTTGCTTTTTGCCACTTCCAGTAATTGTCCCTGTTCTGAAAGTGCATTCATACTAAAAGAATTGTCAACGTATACTGCTATTAGTTGAGTGGGCCGATTTTGCGTGTCAGTATTTATTGGAATATAAGGTTGTGCAAACGCAAAAACAAGACAAACAATGGTCAGAATTCTGGCAATCAGAATAAGCAACTGCTTTAATTTCGATTTTTTTTGTGATTCTTTTTTTATGTCTTTTAAAAACCCAACATTGCTGAAATACACCGTCTTATACCGACGAAAGCTAAACAGATGAATAATAATAGGAATTGCTATTGTTAACAGGGCAAATAAGAATGTTGGGAAAAGAAATCTCATTTTAAAATATTCTGTAACTAATTGTTTTCAAAAGTTTAATACGCTCGTTTTTAATATTAAAAACAATAACACCAATGGTTATTCTAAGTTTATCAAATGTACTATTTTCAATATAAACGGGTTATTCAATAACATCAATTTTCGAAATGCAAAAATGAAATAATAAAGCGAAGTAATAAAATAAATCGACTTTCTTTTTATGGATTAACAATTCGTGCTTATTGTTCTTTTTAGGTTTTATCAATACTTTTGTTAAAACAAATTCGTTTAATTAAGTTAGAATTTAGACAATTTTGAGAATAGAAAGTTAAACCTTGGTAAGGGAACAATTCCCAAACTTTAAAATTTAAAAGTCATGAAAAAGAGAATAATTCTATTGTTATGCGCAAGCTTTTTTGTACTGTCGTTAAAAGCACAACCCACTATTGATTTGGGATTGAAAGGTGGAGCGAATTTCTGCAAAATTAGTTTCGACCTGGAAGATTATTCTTCTGAGACAGCTTTAAAAACGCACTTTGGAGCATTTGGAAGATTTGGTTGGAACAGGGTTTTTATTCAGCCGGAAGTTTATTTTAGTGGCAAAGGAGGGGATGTGAAATCAGTCTCGAATGTGGTTACTTCTTTTGATTTTAAAACGGTAGATATACCCGTTTTACTGGGGGTGAAATTAATAAAAGGGAAAGTGTTTGATTTGCATGTTGTTGGTGGACCGGTTTTCAGTGGTATAACGAAAAAACATGTTGATGACAAAGGCATATTTGAAAAGCAATATTACGAAGATCATTATTTCGGAATTCAATATGGAGTGGGGGTTGATGTGCTTTTCTTTACTTTTGATGCCCGTATGGAAAACGGATTAAACCAGTTCTATAATCAATTGAGCAGCGATATGAAAAGCAATACATTTATGCTTTCAGTTGGGTTTAAACTATTGTAAATTAAAATTTTTAATATCCAGGAGAGGCTTCTATTTGCAGTAGAAGCCTTTTTTATTGATTACTTAATTCTGTTGTTCTTTCTGAACCAGTTCACCGGGTTAAGTTTTTGTTTGAACTTCGTATAAAGTTCTTTTCCAACCAGCAATCCACCTGCCCAGAAAACGACTTCCATAAGAATTAAACTTGTTGTGGAAGCAATAACTTTTGTTTTTGTTGGGAGATCAAAAAGAGGAATAATAAATGTAGCTCCAAAGAAAACGCCTGAAAAAATCATCAGAAATATACCTAACTTTATTTGTCCGTTTTTTTTTCTCATTTTACATGCAGGTTTATTTTAAACCGTTGTTGTCTGAAAAAGTTTTAAAAGTGAAAATTGTTATTTCAGTTCAATTGTAGTTTGTTCTAAAATCGAGAGGCTATTCGGGCCTTCGCAGAACAATATATCGAGAATACTAAGATTCGGTATAAAATCAAACTTCTCAGAAAATACCTGTGTATAATTTTCTGATTTAAATTGCTGGTTTAGTTTTTTGTTTTTTGGAGAAATCACTTCCCTGAAATTGATATCTGCATTTGGCTTTTCGAAATCTTCCGTGAGTTGAATGTTGTTTTCAATTTCAAGCAGGTCGCAAATGGTTTCATGTATTTTCAGGTTGTAATCGATTAAGAATTTCTCTTTTGATTCAAAAAAGGGAGATATATCATCTTTAAAATAATCAAAAAAGGGAGACGAATTATAGGCTGAAAAAATGGTCCGCCAATGGTTTCTTTGCCAGTCAACATCATACGAAATTTTCAGGTCTTTTATCCATATTTTTGGGCCACGACTTTTAATTACAGGCACGATTAATGAAATTGGACCGTTTGCCCCGCAAATAACACAACGGTTACGAAAAGTTTGTTTGATGTAGTTTTCAAACTGTTCAATATAAATTTTTTCAGATTTAACTGCCAGTGAATAAAAAGGGATTGGGGCAAAATAAGCCGTACTTAATAAAACCTTCTTTGCCACCGTAAATTAATCTTTAAAAAAGGGGTTGGTTTCATCGTCATCTTCCAGTTCAATTCCTTCAGGATCTGAAATTTCAGACTCTTTTTTCGGATGATTTAAATCATGTAGTTCCCGAAGTTCTTTATTGAATTTAACCATTTGCCGGTACTCTTTTTTTGCTTTCCACAAACGAGGCGAAAAATAAACGAGCGAAACAAGATAGCCGATAATTATGCAACAAAGTATTACCAATGCAAGTGGCACACCGGCAATTTCCCATAAGAAAAGATGAATGGTAATTTCTGTTGAATTCTGGAGTGTAAATATTACGAGTAATACTGCCAGAATTAACAGAATAATTAAAATAACTTGCATGATGTCTTAATTTTCAGTCAATATAAAAAAAGGATAACAATTAATTGCTATCCTTATTAACGAATATCGAAATGATTTTATTTTAATTATATAATTAACTGAAGATGATAGCTTTATGTATTTATCTAATTATGCTAAACATTCTGCCGATACGTATATTTGATGGAAAACTTTTGTCTTTGTCAATTGAAAGCCAAATGAATTTGGCTTTTCCAACTACATGGTCTTCAGGAACAAAACCCCAGTACCTTGAATCTGCCGAATTGTGCCGGTTATCACCCATCATCCAGTAATAATCCATTTTAAATGTATAACTGGTTGCAAGTTCGCCATTAATATATATTTGGTCACTTTTAACTTCCAGGTCATTGTCTTCATACGAATCAATAAGACGTTCATATAGTGGAAGATTGTCAACAGAAAGATCAATTGTTACCCCTTTTTTAGGAATTGTTATTGGCCCCCAGTTATCGAGATTCCATTGGTATCGTTCATCCGACGGAAATATTAAACGGTCCCAGTTATCCGGTTCTTCAACCATACTATTTACTGAAACTACATTTGAGAATTGTTTAATTTTTTCAGCATTTTCATCGGTAAGCGGAAGTATGTATTGGCGGCTTGTAAATTCTCTGCGGTCATCAAGTGAAATATCCAAACGTTCAAGCGCTTTGGGATTTATAGGAGTTCCATTTGTTATGATATTGTATTTCATTTGCATTCCCGGGATTTCTTTTTGCGGCTTTCCATTAACATAAAGCTGGCCTCTTTCCATTTTTATTACATCTCCCGAAATACCCACACATCGTTTTATATAATTCTCTTTTTTATCAACCGGCCGCGAAATAATTTCTCCAAAAGTGCCTTTGTCATTCCATACCCTTTGACGGCCGTATAATTTCACCATCTGGTAATAACTTTGGGTAGGTTGATTTAATGCAACTGTATCTCCTTCAGGAAAATGAAACACAACAACATCATCGTTTTTAACATGTGTAAAACCCTTTAATCTGTTATAAGGCAGCTCAATCCACTCAAGGTAAGATTTACCACCGGTTACCGGCATGGTGTTATGAACAAAAGGAAATGAAAGCGGTGTGTTTGGTATTTTCGGGCCATAAGCAGTTTTGCTTACGAATAAATAATCGCCCACCAATAATGATTTTTCCATTGATGAAGTTGGAATGGTGTATGCTTCAATAAAAAACATACGAATAAATGAAGCTGCAATAACCGCAAAGATTATAGCGTCAACCCATTCTACCACTTTTGTCTGTTTCCCATCAGGTGGATTTTTCTTTTTCCAAAATGCCCAGTGAACTTTTTGGCTGACGTAAATATCGAAAATAACGATTAAGCCCAGAAGCCAAATATAGCTTCCTAACCAGATTACCCAAAGCAGGTACAAAAGTCCAACGGTTACAAACTTAACCCACTTATTTTTAAGAAATTCTCTCATTATCTGAATTTTATTAAATATTCAATAGATCTTTCATCGAAAGAAAACCCTTCTTTCCAATGCTGTATTCAGCAGCTAAAACAGCGCCGGTTGCAAGTCCCTTCCGATTCTTTGCACTGTGTGTGATTTCAATAAAATCAATATCCGATTCGTATTTTATAGTATGAATTCCCGGAACTTCGTCTCGTCGTTCCGATTTTATATTGATTTCATTTTCTGCCGGAGTTTTATCATTTAACCAGCCACTTTTATGTGGAAGTTTATTTATAATATCTTCTGCCAAACTAATTGCGGTTCCGCTTGGTGCATCAAGTTTGTGAATATGATGTACTTCGGTTATTTCAACATTATATTCCGTCCAGTCGGCCATTAACTCAGCCAGTTTTCTATTAACTTCAAAAAATAAATTAACGCCTGGTGAGAAGTTACTGCTGTAAAAGAAAGTACCATTCAGTTCCAGGCATTTATTTTCAACTTCCCCTTTTTTATCTAACCATCCTGTTGTTCCGCTCACTACCGGAATTCCAGCCTCAAAACAGAGGTTATAGTTATTTACTGCCGAATCAGGTATTGTAAATTCGATGGCAACATCACATTTTTTTAAATTTTCTATGGTTAAATCCTGTGGATTGGTTACATCAATTATTAAATCAATTTCATGTCCGCGGGAAGTGGCGATCTTCTCAATTTCCTTACCCATTTTCCCGTATCCTATCAAAGCGATTTTCATAAAATTTTTTGCTTGAATTTAAAATAAGTGACAAAGATAAAATATTAAGCTAATGTAGCCAGTACTATTTGAAAGTAATAGATTTTTCGATCAATGATTCTGTCCAAAAGGTAAATGCGTTTTTTTTGAAGGGAAAACGAAATAATTCAGCAAACAACTCAAAGGCATTTTTGGTTTTTCTACTTTTGCTTTGGATTAAATTCATATACTTAAGGAAATACTATATTTTTGATTATAAACAATGAATAATGATCAACTTTAATAAAGCTTTTGAAATATCTCAATCGCTCTGTCTGGAACCAGAAACAGAAATTGTAAATTTTATAAAAAGCAGGGGAAGCGTTCTTGCAGAAGATGTATTTTCTGATATTTCAATGCCGCCATTCGATAAATCGGCAATGGACGGTTATGCTTGTCGATACGACGATTTGCAGAATGAACTTGAAGTTTTGGAAGTAATTCCTGCAGGTTCAACGCCACAGTTTAAAATCGGGAAAAACCAGTGTTCAAAAATAATGACAGGAGCCATGGTTCCCGAGGGCGCCGATACAGTTATTATTGTTGAACAAGTTGAAGTACTTGACGCGAATCATGTTCGTTTTACACAGGAAAAATCTTCAAGCAATATTTGTTACCTCGGCGAAGATGTAAAGAAAGGAGATAAGGTAATGTCAAGAGGCGAGTTTCTTACCAGCCGACATATTCCGGTGCTTGCATCTGTGGGAAAAACCGAAGTTAAAGTTTATAAAAAACCTAAAATTGGAATACTTGTTACCGGCGACGAACTTAAAGAACCTGACGAGCCGCTTGGGTTGGCAGAGATCAGAAACTCAAATGCTTATACCTTAATTTCTCTGTTGGAAGAAATACAAATTGAGCCTTTTTATTACGGAATTTTACGTGATAAAGTAGAAGTAGCTCAGCAAAAGTTTCAAAACGCGTTGGATGAATGCGATATTCTGATTTTAACAGGCGCCGTTTCAATGGGAGATTTTGATTTTGTTCCTCAAATGTTAAAAGAAAACGGTTTTCAAATTCATTTTCATGGTATAAAAGTTAAACCCGGAAAGCGGTTAATTTTTGGAACAAAGAAGAACAAAGCTGTTTTTGGCCTTCCGGGAAATCCGGTTTCAACATTCGCCCAGTTTTTATTTCTGGTAAAACCATACATTATTAAAAGTATGCAGGGGGAAGCAAAAGTAAAATTTCATCGGTTTATTTTGGAAAACGATTTTAAACGAAGAATTGCAGAAAAAACTGAATTCGTGCCTGTTGCATTAAACCACAAATCAAAAGTGATTCTAAAAGATTATCATGGTTCAGCTCATTTTAACGTTTTAAGTTCTTCAGATGGTTTTATGATGATTCCTGAAGGTGTCGGTGAAATTAATTCAGGGGAGCCCGTTCAGGTTTATCTTTTTTAGTTTTCAAACAGCCTGGCCTTATTTAAATTTATTTTTGATCAGATAACAGCTGCATTTTTTTTCATTTATAAATAATTGATTAAGTTTAACTGATTAGGAATTTATTTGATGAATAATATAAAACTGATAGCCACCGATCTTGACGGAACATTCCTGAAAAATGATAAAACAGTTAGCCGTAAAAACCTGCAAGCGCTGCATTGGCTGGGGGAACAAAATATTATTCGTGTTGCTGCAACCGGCAGGAACCTTAAAAAAGTAAAAGATGTTATTGGCTCACAAATTCCCTTTGATTATGTGGTGTATTCTTCGGGAGCCGGTGTTGTAGACTGGAAATCAGGAGAACCGCTTTTTAGTCAGAATCTCGCAAAAGATTCGGTGGAAAAACTGCTTCATTATTTTATAGCTGAAAAACTAAATTTTCATGCTTTTTTTCCAACGCCTGAAAATCATAAACACTGGTTTTTTCGGGGAGATAATTTTTGCGAAGAGTTTGAAAGGTATTTTAAATATAACCAGGTTTATGCTTATCCACTTGAAACCAATAGTTTACCTGATACCGAAATGTGCCAGTTCCTTGTTATTATTCCCGAAGTTGAACAGCGGTTCTTAAAAATGAAAGACGAAATCGAATCACTTTGTAGTGAAATCAGAGTAATCAGGGCATCTTCACCAATTACTAAAGGTTATATTTGGATGGAAGTTTTTCATCATTCAGTATCAAAAGGAAACGGGATAAAACATATTTGTGAAATGTTGAATATTAATATCGACGAGACCATTGGAATTGGAAATGATTATAATGATTTTGATTTGCTTGAAATTACAAGCCATTCATTTCTAACAGGAAACTCACCCAAAGAGATAAAACATATTTACCCGGTAGCTCCTTCAAATGAGGAAGATGCATTTGCATGGGTTACTCAACTAATCAATATTTAAATTGTTGTAACAAACATTTATAAAGAAATACAAATCAAAATAAAATAGATAAAAATGAGAATCATATTCAGTACTGTTTTGTTGTTGCTGGCAGCTTCACTTTTCGCACAAAACAATTTCAATTTAAACGATCAATTGCCTTTAGATCCAAAACTTAGCAAAGGCGTTCTCGAAAATGGTATGACCTATTATGTAAGGTCAAATGATAATCCCAAAAACAGGGCAGAATTGTATCTGGTAGTTCGGGCAGGTTCGGTTGACGAGGATGACGATCAACAGGGTTTGGCGCACTTTGCTGAACACATGTCGTTTAACGGCACAAAAAATTTTCCCAAACATGAATTGATAAATTATTTTGAATCAATAGGGATGGATTTTGGAGCCGAAATTAATGCTTACACAAGTTTTGATGAAACAGTTTATACGATAACAGTGCCGCTGGATTCGGTTGATTATACAGAAAAAGGATTGCAGGTTCTGTACGATTGGGCATGCCAGGTTACCGATTCGGATGAAGAAATTAATAATGAACGTGGTGTAATTAAAGAGGAGTGGCGACTTGGTCGTGGCGCCGATGATAGAATGTCGCAAAAGTGGCTTCCTGTTCTTTTCCACGATTCAAAATATGCCAACAGGTTGCCGATCGGCAAAATGGATATTATCGAAAATTCTCCGCCTGATGCAATAAGAAGATTCAGAAAAGATTGGTATCGGCCAGAATTACAGGCTGTTATTGTGGTTGGCGATTTTGATCAGGAGGAAATGGTAAAAATGATAAAAGAAAAATTTTCTCAAATACCTGCTGCAAAAGATCCTCGTAAAAAAGAGATTTATGAAATTCCTGACCATAAAGAAACACTAATAAGTATTAGTACGGATAAAGAGGCGCAATATCCAATTGCTTATATGTATTATAAACATCCATTGGACATTTCAAAAACTTTGGGTGATTACAGGGAGACGATTAAAAAAAGTATTTATAATGGAATGATTAATAATCGTTTAGCTGAAAAAACACAACAGGCAGAGCCGCCATTTATTTTAGCACAATCTATGTATTCTGAAATGATGGGTGGGCCAAAAAGCGTTTATGAATCGGCGGCAGTTACTCAAAATGGTAAAATAACTGAGGGACTAAAAGCAGTTCTGATGGAAAATGAGCGTGTTCTTAAATATGGTTTTACTGAAACCGAATTGGAGCGTCAAAAAGTTGTATTGCTCAATTCAATTGAAAAAGCTTACAATGAACGCAATAACCGGAAATCAGCAAGTTTTGCGGAGGAATTTAAGCGAAACTTTTTGATTACAAAAGAGTCGGTTCCGGGAATTGAAAATGAATTTGAATATTTTAAAGCTTTTATGCCTGGTATTACGCTAGAAGAAATAAATGACCTTGCAAAAAAATGGATAACCGATGAAAACAGGGTGGTAGTGATTACTGCGCCTGAAATAGAAGGCGTAAAAGTGCCAACAGAAGATGAAATAAGAAATGTTTTGGAAGAGGTTGAAAATACCGAAATTGAACCTTATGAAGATGCTGTTTCAGATGTGCCGTTAATTGAATATGAACCGGCAGGAAGCAAAATAGTGAAAGAACGAAAACTTGAAAATGTTGATGCAACGGAATGGACACTTGAAAACGGAGCCGTTGTTGTTGTAAAACCTACCGATTTTAAAGATGATGAAATTCAGTTTAGTGCATGGAGTTTGGGCGGAAGTTCATTATACGATGTAAAAGATTTGATATCGGTAAATTTTGCAACCGATATTATGGAAATGAGCGGAATAGCAGATTTTAATAAAATTACACTTGACAAATTGCTCTCGAACAAAGTTTTTAGCCTGTCTCCTTACATTAGTGATTTGCGCGAAGGATTTAGCGGAAGCTCCTCGGTAAAAGATGTGGAAACTATGTTACAGATGCTTTATCTGAATTTTACTGATCCACGTTTCGACCAAACCAGTTTTCAGTCGTTAATGTCACGTTATGCAGCTATTTTGGAAAACCGTGCCGCATCACCTGAATCGGCATTACAAGATACATTAACAGTAACTCTTGCCAATTATAACAAGCGTGAACGGCCAATGACAAAGGAATTGTTATCGGAAGCCGATTTTAATCGCATTCGTCAAATAGGCAGTGAAAGATTTAAAAATGCCTCCGACTTTAAATTTTTCTTTGTTGGAAAGATAAACATGGATGAGTTTAAACCTTTAGTGGAGAGATATATTGGCGGAATTCCTTCGGTTTCAGAAAAAGAAACATGGATTGACAGGAATGTTGAAGCTCCGGATGGAGTGATAGAAAAAACAGTAAAAAAAGGACAGGAGGACAAAAGCATTCAGTACATTATTTTTCATGGCGATTTTGATTACAATTCACAAAATCAGATTCAGTTAAATGCAGTTGGGCGTATTCTTACAACACGTTTGCTTGAAGTAATTAGGGAAGATAAAAGCAGCGTTTATTCAATAAGTGCTCAACCTTCATCAGGCAAATTTCCAGAGCCAGAATATACTATGGCAATTGCTTATGGCGCATCACCTGATAAGCTGGATGAACTAAAGCAAGCCATTTTTGATATTATTTCTGAGTTTGATAAAAATGGCCCAACTGAGGAAGAACTGAGTAAAGCAAAAGAGAAAATGTTACGTGAACGCGAAACCAGTTTGCGTGAAAATGGATTTTGGATGTCAATTCTTAGTAATACTTATTATCTCAAAAAGGGTGATTTTTCTGAGTTTGGAACTTATGAGAATTTGGTAAATAATTTAACCGTTAAATCAACAAAAAAAGCTTTTAAAGAATATTTTGATTTTAAAAATTATATAAGCGTGGCGCTTGAGCCAGCTGAATAGAAAAAATAAAGCATAGGAAAGCCGGAGATATCATAAAAAATCCGGCTTTTTTTTATGGGAAATATTATATTTTCGTTCCAGTAAAAAATCGTTATGAAGATCTATTCGCCGCTATTTATAATTATCAGGGTTTTTTTGTACGCCCTTGTAATTTTCGGAACCGCAGAAGGAATCTTTTTTGACGCCGGACATCCAAACGGGGAGAGTTATTTTGGTGAATTTACTTTTGTTGAAATCGGACAGGAAATAATCTTATTTGTATTATTTCTATTTTTTTTGTTTTTAGGATACAAGTGGAAAGAAATTAAGCCGGTTTCTATTATTGCTTCAATGTTTTATTTAATGTCATTTATACGCGAATTCAATTTTATTATCGATAAATGGATTTACCCGGTATTGGCTGTTTTTCTTATCATTGTTTGGGTTGCTGTAAAAAATTATAAAGAATTAAAACGAGCGTCAACAGAGTTTTTTAGTATTCCTGCTTCATCATGGTTAATTTCAGGTTTCTTGGTAACCTACATTTTTAGTCGTTTAATGGGCCGTTCAAAATTTTGGCTCTTAATGTATCATGAGGAAAATTACAGGCTTGCCAAGGCTGCAACCGAAGAAGGGATTGAGTTGCTTGGAAATACAATAATGCTAATCGGAGCTTTTGAATTCTTGTTATACTACCTGGAAAAAAAGAAAATCAAAAATTATTCTGAGAACATTTGACGCGCTTTTTCCAGTTGTTCAGGCTTTCCCACATCCATCCAAAAATCCGAATCATCAAAATACCCTTTTATTAAATGATCTTTTGCAAGGTTGAGGTAGAAGTCAATGATGGAGAACTTTTCCTTATTTGGCATGAACTTAAATATTTCAGCGCTCACCACATGAATGCCGCTAAAAGCCATTTCCGTTGAATTCTCAAAATACTCGGGCAATGCAATTTTTGTTTCACCGGTTTTTTTGTTAACCCAGCCCACCAGTCTTTTTTCAGTGTTAAACTTTAAATATCGTTGGGTATCGCGATTTCGAACAACGACCGTAGCCAAAGCTCCCGATTTATGATGCGCAGTTATTACCGATTTTAAATCAAGACTGCTTAAAATATCAACATTATATATTAAAATAGGAGAGGAACCCGCCAGAAGAGGTTCTGCTTTTTTCAGTCCGCCACCGGTATCAAGTAGTTTTTCCGATTCATCTGAGATTTTTATCGGAATTCCAAAATCATTTTCAGCAATATACTTTTTAACCTGTTCTGAGAAATGATGCGTATTAACCACAATTTCGTCAATCTCACAGTCAGCCAGTTTTTCTGCAGCCCGTTGAAATAATGTTTTATTTCCTGTTTCAACAAGCGCTTTGGGTTTTTCTGCTGTTTCATTTAATAACCGCGACCCAAGGCCAGCTGCAAAAATCATGGCTTTCATATCGATGGTTTAAAATTACCTGATTCGGTTCAGACTTCTTACCAAAGCCTCGTCTTTTCCAATTCCGCGAATTGCCAGGTAATCTAATATAATTGCCACAATCGGAAACGCAACCGGAACTTTAAATGAAACCTGTGCATTATCGAATCCGGAATAAGTAAAATAAAAAAACATACCGAACAAACCCAGTAAAAGTATTATCGAAAATACCAGAACCCGAATTTGAAGAATTCGTTTTTTGTACAAAAAAATGTCAATAAAATGCAGCAATGCAATTATTCCAATAAACGCCATTATCGACAGTCCGTTAAAAACCTGTTCCGAGCCTTTGTAAATGCCTTTTGCAGTAAATACCATCAATTCATTATCTACAATTATATCTGCAAATTTTAGTTTCAATAAGGCAGCAATCAATAATCCTGAAATCAGAATATAAATGGTTTGAATTCTTTGAATCATACTTTACATATTTTGTGCAAAAATAGTTTTTTTTGGGAAATGGTTTTACTTAACTCGAGTTGAGAATAAATCAATTAAATAAGGAACTTTACTGATAAGTTAAATTTATTTAGAACGGGGTTAAAACCTTCTAAATATTTGCATTTCATAAATCCGTTCGCTTGATTCCGACGCTTCGGGAGAACGGCATAAGAGCAACGCCAGCATATTTTATTGCCGTCAGCTTTAGCTGACGAACCAGATAAGTTGCTCGATAAGTTGGCTTTAGCCACATTCAATATCTAATAAGTGCCTAATTCAATGAATCAATATTCACATACTTTTTCAACCTTGTGAAGTTGAATGTACCAAAGAAATCCTTCAACACGTTCATATCCGGTTTCCTTTAAAATTTGTGCGTACTCTCTTACCTGCCTCTGGTATTTTTCCAATTCCAGATCACCGGTTTTATAATCAACAACAATGGCTGAATTTCCTGAAATCATTATTCGATCAGGCCTCAGTAGGAGTCCTTTTTTTAAGATACTTCGTTCATTGATAATAGTGTAACTGCCATTAAACCAGTTTTCTACTTTTGGGTGGGTGATAATCCGAACAAGATTTTCTTTTGTCGATGTACTTTCCTGATCGGTTATTTTCCCATCGAATATTGCTTTCCCAACTGCTTTTTCAATATCTTCTGATGTTTCAATTTCTGAAAGTATCTCATGAATTATCTTTCCCTGGTTTTTTACCGATCGCGACTGGTTGTCAGTAACAAGAAAATCTTCTCCGGAAAGCCGAAGTTTTAAGCGATCTTTAAAATCGTAAGAATGATATTTATCAATAAATGTAGAATTATTTTGTTCCGGTTCAGGAATAAATACAGGCATTTTCCCAAATTCAAATATTCCACTTTCTTCATCAAAACAGGTCGAAAACATCTCTTTTTGAGCCAGTTTCTGAATTGTTTTTTCCAGTAAAAAGTGCATTTCTTTAGCAGAATTACTTTCCTTTTTTTGTTCTTCCAGCTGCGGACAATTGATAATTAAAACTGATTTTGCCCTTGTAAACGCCACATAAGCAAGGTTAAAAACATCAACATACCTGCTTACCAATTCTGAGTAATAATCGATTTTGAAAATGGTTTTTTCAAGCGATGAAGTTGCTTTAACCGGTAAAAGTGGCAATTGGTTAAAAGGCTCTGTTTCAGGCTTGCACCACAGTATAGGCGCAAAATTTCCGCTGATACCTGTTTTCCAGTCGAAGAAAGGAATAAGAACTGCTTTAAATTCCAGTCCTTTCGATTTGTGAATGGTTAATAGCCGGATCGAATCTACGTCTTCATTCACATTCACCGAAGTTGACAGTCCTTGTTCTTCCCACCAAAATAAAAAGTTGGAAAGATCATTGGAAAGCGATGCTTTTAGCTCGCCGGCTTTATCAATCAGCGTTTGAATAAATGGCAATTCAGTTCCAATTTCATGAAGCTTGAAAACAGAAGTTATTTTGGTTATCGTTTCATCGAGTGAGGAAATTAGAATGTTCTCTTTTAATTGCTGAAATTCTTCACCAAGTTCTGCTTTAAAAACGACATTAAAATAGTTTTCCTCGTTTTCTGTTGGAATTTCATTGAAAAATTTATATCGCTGTAAATCGTCCTGAATTAATTCCTGTTTAACAAGTTCCGGTTTTAGCCAGTTAATCCAAAGATTTAGCAAAGCAACTTTTACAATTTCATTTTCCGGGTTAACCAATAATTTCAAAACATAAATAATGAGCATTACACCCTGCGATGAGCTTAAAAAAAGCGATTCGTTTGAGATAACCGAAAGCTGATATTTTGCGTTATACGGATCTTTTGCTGCTTCCAAAAACTTTAACACAATCTCTTTCCCCTCTTTATTGGTTCGTGTTAAAATTGCTGTTTCAGATGCTTTTACTCCATTGTCCTGCAGGAATCTAACTTGTTCAATTAATCGGTTTGTGGCATTTGTTTTAAAATCTTCTTTGGGTAGAAATTCAATTTTTACATGTCCTTTATTCTCCGGATTTTTCCTGCCCGCAAATTGGCGAACCGATTCATAAACTTTATTAAACCGGTTGATCAATTCATCAGGATTATCAAGCGCTTTAAATTGATATTCTTCAAATACATTTTTTAATGAAAGGAAAAAGTCGTTATTAAAATCGATGATGTTTTTATCGCTTCTGAAATTCATTTCAAGAATCTCAGTTTTAATCTGATCTTCACGAAAATCATTATTTATTCCTTCGGCCAAAATTTGCCAGTTACTGTTTCTCCAACGGTAAATCGATTGTTTTACATCGCCAACCAACAGGTTTGTGTTTCCTTCAGCCAGCGAATTTGTTATCAGTGGTTTAAAATTCCTCCATTGCAAATCCGAAGTATCCTGAAACTCATCGAGCATAAAATGGTGAAAATAGCTGCCGGTTTTCTCATATATAAACGGCGATTCGCTTTTCCCAATAATTTTGCTCAGTAACAGGTTTGCATCCGAAATCTGCAACACGTTTTTTTCGTGAAGCAGGTTTTTTATTTCATCTTTCAAATCGGTTAGAATACCGAGTGTGCGCAATTGTTTTTGAATAACAACTGCAGTGGAATAAATTTCAATATTATTTCTGATAAAATCCAGAATTTGAATTAGAAGTGGTTGAAGCTTATTTTCTGCTAAAACATGAATTTCGTTTTTCTTCTTACTGCTTTTTGAATACCAGCTTTCAATATTTGTTTCTGCATTAGATACCCGGGTTCCAACTTCTTTTATCAATCCGTTTGACAACGCCAGCATAAAACCACCAACTCCCGTTTTTCCGTAAGCAAAATCATCAATTGATAAATCATTGTTTTCAATTGTTTCTATGGCGCTTTTCCCAATATTTTTCAGCGTATTTTCATATCCTGACTTTATCTTTCGAAGTTCCTTTCCCAAATTCGCCCAGGTTTTTGCGGGTGTATTTTTTTTCTTCATCGCCGGTCATAAACACCTGGAACTTTTCCTTAAAAAGTTCTTTCCCCAACGATTTAATGTTTTCTTCAATGCGTTGACTGTTGTTTTCTTCAATTTGCTCGCGGCTGTAATCTTTGAGCCATTTCAAAAGTTTTTTATCTGTGTCGATTTTTGCCAAAAGCCGGTCGGTGGCTTCGGCAAGAATCATTTCACTGTCAAGCTCAAGCATAAAATTGGGTGAGATACCCAACTCACGGTTAAAAGATTTAATAACGCGCTGGGTAAAAGAATCGATTGTGCTTACTGAAAACCGGTTGTAATCGTGCAAAATATTTTTGAGTACCAACTTCGCACGCTGCCTCACAAAACTTTCAGTGAAGGTTTTATCGTCAATTAAATGGTTAAGATAATCTGACGGTTGATTATTGGAAAGAAGGTTAAGCTGCTCGAGTATCCTCGATTTCATTTCGTTGGTTGCCTTGTTGGTGAAGGTAACCGCTAAAATGTGCCTGTAATTGGTTGGGTTGGCAAGCAACAGCCTGATGTATTCAACCACCAGTTGAAATGTTTTTCCTGATCCTGCGGAAGCTTTATAAATGGTTAGCATACAAGTTGTTCGATGTTTAAAGTCAAAAGGCAAAAGTTTAAAGTCAAAAGTTCAATGTTCAATGTTCAATGTTCAATGTCAACATATAAAAGTTTGATAACAAAATTTAAATTACTATTTACTCTGTGCTCCATGCTCTTTGCACCATGCAATTTCCCCAAATTAAAATCCTGTTCCCGGCCCATTTGTTACATTAAAACGGGTTTCAATTTTAAAATTTTTCGAAACTTTGTATTGCATAAAAAGAGTTGAGCCGTAAGCATCAAAATTTGATGAATTTTGATTGGGAAAAGGTGCAGAAAATACAGAGTTAGCGCCATAACTAAATCCGCCAACAACAATCTTATCGCCAAAAGCGTAGGCATCATGACTAAGAATAGTGGAGTTTTGTAAAAACGGCGTATAAAATGTACCCATGCTTCCTACCCTGAATCCTGTGTCAAATATGCCGTTTAGCTTATTAAATTCAAGGCTGAAACTGTTATTATTCTTAAAATCAAAATCGGGTAAGTTAATTGGGAATCCTGACCGTGGTTTTAATGATTCACTAAAAAAGTTCTCCTGAATCATTTGTCCGGATTCATAATTCTGATTAAAATCTACCTGTGCTGAATCTAATTCCAATGGCATTAAAATGGCGCCCTGTTGCGAGAAAGCCGGAAAAGCTGCCATCATAAACAAAAGGTAGATAATATATCGAATGCATTTAATATCCATTTTACTCGTTTTTTCAAAAATAAGAAATCTCAGCCATACAAGATCGGTTTTAATAGTATTTAACCAAATCTCAAAAAAGATTTAGAGCATAAAAAAAGGAAAAAACGAACCATTTTTTCCTTTTTCATTTCAACTCTTTAAATTTTATTTCAGCCTTTGATAAGCCTCTTCTATTTCATTGTAAAGTTCGTCGCTGATTTTATATAACGGCAATCTTAGTTCATTTTCAATAATCCCCTGGATATTCAGCAACGCTTTTACTCCCCCGGGATTACCTTCTTTAAACATTAGCTGGAAAAGTTCAATTAACTGGTAATGAATTTTGCGGGCTTCTGAAAAATTGCCACCAACTGCGGAATGGATCAGCTGGCTTACCATACCCGGCAATGCATTTGCAATCACCGAAATAACCCCCTGTCCACCAATAGATGCAATTGTAATTGCAAGGACATCATCACCGGAAACAATGGTGAAATTCTCAGGCGTATTTTTTGCAATTTTAGTAATCTGGGAATGAATTCCCGATGCTTCTTTTAATGCAACAATTTTGTCTGATGCCTCAGCCAATCTTACCACAGTTTCTGCTTCCAGATTCACGCCGGTACGCGATGGAACATTATAAAGGATAATTGGAATTGGACTAACCTTTGCAATCTCAGAATAATGCCTGAACATTCCTTCCTGCGTTGGTTTATTGTAATATGGAGTTACAATTAATAATGCACTGATTCCATTCAAATCAGTATTTTCAATCTGCTTAATAATTGAACTGGTATCATTACCACCCATTCCAACAACTACTGGTAAATACCCGGAGTTATTTTGGGCGTGTTTTACTACTTCCTGTTTTTCTTCGCTGGATAGAGTGGGAGGTTCTCCTGTTGTCCCCAATGTAACCAGGTAGTCCATTCCACCCGCTACCTGATTTTCGATAATCGTATCAAGTGCATCGAAATCCACTTCTCCATTTGTTTTAAAAGGCGTTACCAGAGCTACACCTGCTCCTTTAAAAAGCTGACTCATACTGTCTGTTTTTTATTTAGCTGCGAAAGATAGAAAATTTGCTGTTTGGCAAGAAACATTACATCCTGCTTTTCTCCAATATTAATATTCAAATCAAAATAATTGTCTTCATCGGGTGAACAACCAACTTTAAAACGTGCTTTTGACGTTAATGTGATGTAGTCGAGCACAAGATTCTGTTCTAACGAAAGATTAAACAGGATGTCAAACTTAAAATCTACAAAATCACTGATCTGTTCTAATTTTGGAAGTCCCCAGAAATTTAAATCTTTAATGGTCAAACTGCTGGCGTCAGGATGCGGATTTGAATTTTCTTCAAAAACGCAGAAGCCTCTGAAAATAACATGCTCGCGATTAAAATAACTTTTAAGATAGTTAAATGCTTCTTTTTGCGATGGATGATAAATTACTCCAATAACTTTTGCCGTTAAGACATTAGGAAATACAGGATTTCTTGACACATTTTGCGCCAGTTTAGCCAATTTTCTTTGTGCGATTTTTCCCTTTATTCCCATTTGTGTGGTAAAAATAATGATTTGGTTGTAAGAATAATTTATTACTCCAGCATTTTAAGAAATTCGTTTTCAGTAATCATCGGAATTCCCAGTTTTTTAACTTTTTCAAGTTTACTGGGGCCAATGTTTTCCCCTGCAAGCAAATAACTTGTATTTTTTGAAATTGACCCTACATTTTTTCCACCGTTTTGTTCGATCATTTTTTTCAACTCATCACGAGAATGTTTTTCGAAAGTTCCTGAAATAATAATACTTAAACCAGTTAATTTTTCAGAGCGATTGCTAAGTTGCTCTTCACTGATTTGAAATTGCAACCCCTTGTTTTTTAATTTTTCAATTAATTCCAGGTGCTCCGATTTTGAAAACCATTCAACAACACTTTCAGCAATCCGATCACCAATTTCGTTGATATCAGTTAATTTTTCCAGCGTTGATTGCTGAATGTTTTCGATGTTGTGAAGTTTATTTGCCAGTGTTTTGGCTACAGTTTCGCCAACAAACCTAATTCCCAGGGCAAAAAGAACACGCTCAAATGGAACTTTTTTAGATGCTTCCAAGCCATCCAGAATTCGTTGAGCCGATTTTTCACCCATTCTGTCGAGCTCGGCAAGCTGTTTTTTTTGCAATTCATATAAATCGGTAATATCGTGCACCATTCCTTTATTAAACAGTAATTCGATTGTTTCCTGTCCCAAACCATCAATATCCATGGCTTTCCGGCTAACAAAATGTTCCATTTTGCCTTTAATTTGTGGCGGACAACCATCTTCATTCGGACAATAATGTGCGGCTTCTCCATCTTTCCTGATTAACGGAGTTTGACATTCCGGACATTTTTCAATAAAAGTGACGGGAGTATTCATGGGATGTCGATTTGTTACATCAACACCTGTTATTTTAGGAATTATCTCACCACCTTTTTCAACAAAAACTGTATCACCCAAATGAAGGTCAAGGTTTTGAATAATGTCAGCATTATGTAGAGAAGCGCGTTTCACAATTGTGCCGGCAATCAATACCGGTTCGAGATTAGCAACCGGAGTAACTGCGCCTGTTCTTCCAACCTGATACGAAACTGATTTTAATCTGGTAGAGGCGCTCTCTGCTTTGAATTTATATGCAATTGCCCAGCGTGGTGATTTGGCAGTAAACCCAAGATTATCCTGTGTTTTCTTTGAATTTACTTTTATTACAACACCATCGGTGGCAACTGGCAATTTGTGGCGTTTAACATCCCATTTTTCAATAAAGGCAAAAACTTCATCAAGGTTTTTGCAAAGCTGCATGTGCTCAGATATTTTGAATCCCCACGATTTTGCTTTTTGCAGGTTTTGAAAGTGGCCATCTTCCGGTAGATTTTGCCCGATTAAATAATATAAATAGGCATCAAGATTTCGGGAGGCAACAATTTTAGAGTTTTTCATTTTTAAAGTTCCGGCGGCAGTATTTCTTGGATTTGCCAAAAGTGGCTCGCCGGCTTTTTCGAGTTCTGCATTCAGTTCTTCAAAAATCTTAAATGGCATCAGAATTTCACCCCTTATTTCAAAAAGTTTTGGCCAGTCTTTTCCACGTAATTGCAATGGTATTGATCTTACGGTGCGAACATTTCGGGTTACGTCATCGCCTTTTACGCCGTCGCCACGTGTAACTGCGCGAATCAGCTTTCCATTTTCATAAGTTAAACTGATGGAAGATCCATCGAATTTTAGTTCACAAACGTATTCAAAATCGTCTGTTTCAATGATCTTTTTTATACGTGTATCAAAGTCTTTAATCTCCTCTTCGGAATATGCATTACTCAGCGAAAGCATCATGTATTTATGTTCTACCTGCTCAAAGTCGCTGCTTAAATCGCTGCCAACACGTTGGGTGGGAGAGTTGGGATCTGCAAATGCAGGAAACTGAAGTTCCAGCTTTTCCAGCTCTTTGATTTTCATATCGAAATCAAAATCGCTGATGGAGGGCTGGTTTAAAACATAGTATTTGTAGTTGTGTTCTTCCAGCTCCATTCGTAGTTCCTGAATCTTTTTTAATGCTTCTTCCGGATCCATAATTCATTAAAAGTGTTAAATCTGAAACAAAACTATGGGTGAAATGGTTAAAAATACAGAAGATTTTGTTTTGGTTTCGATATTAAAGGAACTGAAATTTTATCGTGAGTTTTTAACAAAAGAGCAAAGTTATGGCATTTACTATGGAAATTGGCGCAAAAGCCATCGATTTTAGTCTTCCGGCAACGGATGGAAAAATTTATAAACTGGAAAGTTTTAAAAACACAAAATACCTCGTGATATTTTTTACCTGTAATCATTGTCCGTATGTAATTGGAAGCGATGAAGTAACACGGCAAACTGCAGATAAATTTAAATCAAAAGGTGTTGAATTTGTTGCTATTAACGCAAACAGTAAAAACACCTATGAATCGGACGATTTTCCGCACATGGTTGAACGAATGAAAGAATACCAGTTCCCATGGAAATATCTGTACGATGAATCACAAGATGTTGCGTTTGCTTACGGCGCTTTGCGCACACCGCATTTTTATGTTTTTGATGAAAACCGAAAACTGGTTTACACAGGTAGGGGAGTTGATAATCCGCGTGACGTATCGAAAATGACAGTTAACGACCTTGAAAATGCACTGGAAGAACTGACTTCCGGGAAACCTGTTTCATTACCAGTTACAAACCCGATTGGGTGCAATGTAAAATGGGAAGGCAAAGACGCACACTGGATGCCCGCCGATGCCTGCGACCTGGTTTGGTAAAATTTATTTGAAATTTTTTACTTCAATTGTCCATTCTTCGTCTTCGCAAAGTCCACAGTTTTCACCAATGAAATTTTTTGAAGCTTCCTTGTCACCCTTCAGTTGCCAGTCTAACCAGGCCAATGCTGTGCCGGTAAAAGCGCCTCCATGTGGTTGGCGGTAAGTTCCACCGTGGCCAACATCAAAGTTTGTCATTACAATAGGCACATGTTTCACTTTTGAAAAATCATCCATGCCATTATTATATGCAATGTCTGTAGGACCACCTAAAATATAAATAACCGGATTGTGATATTTTAATAAGTCTTCTTTTGTAAGCGATGGCATTGCACCCATCGGTGAAGGTTCGGGCAGTACACCGCTATTACAAACTACGGTAGTAGAAATTCTTGGGTCACCTGAAATTTCGATGGCTTGTAATCCTCCACAAGACATACCCATTGCGGCAACTTTTGAAACATCAATTTTGTCTGAATAATCGTTTCCGGCAGTATTGGTTTGTTTTGTAATCCAATCAAGTGCATCGGTTAACTGGCTTGCTTTTGTTCCACCCATGCCGCCACCACCGGGAGCTCCGCCTTGTGCACGGTTTAACGGTCCTATTCCCAAAATAATGTAACCATGTGAAGCAATCTCATTGAGAAAGTTTTTATGTTCGTCAGTTGTGTTTGCACAGGCGCCATTTCCCCATAATAAAACAGGTAATTTTTTTCCGGCAAAAGGAGTTAAATCTTTCGGCCGGTAAATTGTCATTCCTGCCAAACCCGGATCTTCTGTAACAATTGCTGAATATGGTCCGGTTCCGCCATCTTCAATAATTACAATGTTATTGTTTTGGTCGTTGTTGTTAATTGACTTTGCGCTAATAGTATCATTGGAAAGAAAGAAAACAGACGCAAATACCAAAAACAGGATAGAAAATCGATAGCTTTTTTTCATCGTGTAATTTTTAGATTTATATAATACGTTAAGTCAAGCAGTTAAAAGAACCTGACCGTTTAACAGCAAAAATATAAAAGAATTGTCAATATTATCATTGTAAATTTAGTTAACAACGAGAATTGGAACTTTAATTTTATGCCTTACCGAATCAACAGTAGTACCAAAAATAAGATCTTTAAAACCTTTATGTCCGTGAACTCCCATCACCAGAAGGTCAATTTCGCGCTTCGAAATTATTTTTACAATTTCATTGGCAGCATTCCCAAACCCGATTTTTATATCAGCTTCATAACCCAGTTCTTTTAGTTTAACCTTGTATTTTTCAAGACTTTCGCTGTCTAAACTTGTCTCATAATCCATCGTATTTTTGCCATAATAACGTGCCACAGCGCTTTCAACAACATGTATTAAGGTGTACCTGGCCGATTTTCCACCCTGATTTAAGGCGCTTCTAATTACCATTTGATCGTTTCCGGAAAAGTCGATTGCAATACCAATGTGATTGTAATTGACAGTTTCCATTTCAGAAAAATCAATAGCTTGTCCGTGTGGCAATTGTGCTTTCATTTTCCGTGTTGAAGCAAAAAACGGCTGAATAAAAATGTATACAAGTAATGCGAGTGAAGCTATGGCAAGCGGAATAACCAAAGTATAAATAAGCATTTTGTTGGCATTTTCTGATGAAACCCACGTTGAGATTTCATCAATTACAAGGTGTATATTAAGATAAACGATTACGGAGGCGCTAATCCATGCTAATGTTTTCAACCATATTTTACTGGCAAATTCCTTCATTGTTTTTTTGTCGGATGTTAAGTGTATCAGTGGAATAACTGCAAATCCGAGTTGAAGACTTAACACCACCTGGCTTAATACCAGTAACTTACCCAGTGCCTGATCGCCAAAATAAAGAATGGTAAAAATGGCGGGTGCAATCGCAAGTAAACGTGTAATCAATCTTCTTAACCATGGCTGAATACGAAGATTAAGATGGCCTTCCATTATAATTTGTCCGGCCAGAGTACCGGTAATGGTGGAACTTTGCCCTGCGGCAACCAGTGCAACTCCGAAAAATATTGGAGCTGCGTTTCCAAACAGATTTTCGAGCAGTTTTGATGCATCCTGAATCTCAGCAACATTAAAATATCCGTTTACATAAAAGGCTGCTGCAGCCAAAACCAAAATTGCTGCATTTACAAAAAAGGCCAGATTTAATGCAATTGTGGTATCAAAAAAATTCAGTTTAATTGCTGTTCTCATCCCTTTTGGTGTTCGGTCAAATTTCCTTGTTTGAACCAATGATGAATGAAGATACAGGTTATGAGGCATTACCGTTGCACCTATAATTCCAATGGCAATATATAGTGCATCTCCGTTTAGTTTTGAAGGAACAAACCCTTTTACTAATTCTCCGTATTGCGGCGCAACAATAAACATTTCAGCCAAAAAGGATAAGCCAATGACTGCCACCAATGAAATGATAAATACCTCCATTACACGCATTCCTTTATTTAAAAGGAAAAGCAATAAAATGGTGTCAAACGCTGTAATGCTGATTCCCCAAATTAGCGGCAACCCAAATAGCAGATTTAAACCGATTGCCATACCTACAATTTCTGCGAGATCACACGCCGCAATGGCTATTTCGGCTAATATATAGAGCGGAATATTTGCCCATTTTGGGTATGCATTTTTTGAAGCCTGTGCCAAATCCATTCCCCTTACAATTCCTAATCTTGCACTAAGCGATTGCAAAAGAACTGCAATTAGGTTCGACATTAATAAAACCCATATTAATTTATATCCGAATTCAGAACCGCCGGCAATATCGGTGGCCCAGTTTCCCGGGTCCATATAACCTACGCTAACCAAATATGCAGGACCTAAAAATGCCAGAATTTTTCTCCAACCTCTTTTATCTGTTCGCACACTGGAGTGTACTTCACTTAGCGATTCTGATTGCATGTATTTTTTATTTAGAATATTAACAAATTATATCTGCAAAAGTAAAAAACTTAGATTAATCTAACAAAATTATTAGATGGTTGTTTATCTTTGTTAAGATAAATTTTTTATACAATGGCATCGCAAACTGAAGAGAACTATTTAAAGTCGCTTTTTATTCTTGCCAATTCGTCTAATGTGGTGAATATAAAAGAATTGAGTAATTCGCTGAATGTGAAATTACCAACGACAACCAGCATGATGAAAAACCTTCGGAAACAAGGACTTGTTAATTATGAAAAGTATAAGCCAATTTCTTTAACCGAAAGTGGGCGGAAAATAGCAGCCAATGTAATCCGTAATCACCGGTTAACAGAAATGTTTCTTGTTGAGAAAATGGGATTCGGATGGGAAGAAGTGCATGAAATTGCAGAACAGGTTGAGCATATTAACTCTTCGGTATTTTTTGAACGAATGGATGAATTGCTTGGACATCCAAAATTTGATCCACATGGCTCACCAATTCCGGATAAAAGTGGCAATGTTTCAGAGGAAATTAAATTAAGATTGACTGATTGCAAACAGGGAGATAAAGTAAAATTGGTTGCGCTTGCCAATGATTCATCTGAATTTTTGAAATTTCTGGATAAAACTGAATTAAGTCTTGGAACTGAAATGGAGATTAAATCAATTGAACGTTTTGATAACAGTATGATTGTAAGTTATAAAAACTTTGATGCTCAAATGTTTTCAAAAACGGTGAGCGATTCCTTGCTTGTTCAGAAACTTGATGAATAGAATTATCATTTCCAAACTTTAATATCTGCTTTTTTGAGTAAACCTTGATTTTTTTATTGGAAACTAATGATAGCATCCGTCAGCTGACGGATGCCATTTATTTATGCTTTTTTATTTTTTTACAGCAGGCGTTGAAAATGGAGGAGGAGTTATTTTAATTTCTCCTTTGGTTTCCAGTATTTTTAATACCTCCTGAACAGCTCTTTCCAGTTGTGGGTCTTTTCCTTTTGATAATGAAATAGCATCTTGTCTGACAGGAATATCAGGCGCAATACCATGATTTTCAGCAATCCATTTATTGTTTAATGGGTCGAAAACTGCATTGTCGGGAGCAGTAACAGTGCCACCATCAATAAGCCGGTAATGTACTGACGATTTTACTAAACCACCCCAGGTAGTGGCTCCAATAAGCGGTCCTGCATTTTGCTGCCGGAAGACCCATGGGAAGTAATCACCGCCTGAACCAGCCATTTCATTAATAAGCAAAGCTTTCGGACCGAGAATTCCTGCGGGTAAACGTATTGGTTTTCCATTCGGAACTTCATTTGTTATTGCCGCTCTTAAATTTCGTGTCATCAAATCAACCATATAATCGTCGAGCAAACCACCGCCATTGAAACGTTCGTCGATAACAGCGCCGAGTTTATCCTGCTGTGCAAAAAAGTAACGGTTGAACGAGATAAATCCCGGGCTACTTGTATTTGGCACCCAAACATACGCCAGTTTTCCGCTTGATAAACTATCAACCAACCGGCGGTTATCTTCAACCCAGGCACGTTGCCGTAAGGCCGATTCACTGCTTATTGGTTTTACAATCACTTTTTCAGCGTTTTCAAATTCAGGTTTTGAATTAATATGTAAAACCGTTTGAACTCCTACAGTTCCATCCAGCATTTGAAATGGATTATCTTCAGCTTTTAGTTCTTTTCCATTAATTCCAACAATGTAATCGCCGGTTTTCACTTTCAGCCCGGGTTCTTCAAGCGGACTTGATAAGCCCGGATTCCAACTTTCACTGTTGAAAATTCTTTTAATTATCCATCTTCCTTTTTCAGCTTCCAAATCGGCGCCCAAAAGACCAATTCTGTTGCTTTCAACATCCGGATAATCTCCTCCTGAAACAAAACTATGTCCAACAGACAATTCTCCGTTTACCTGATCAAGAATGTAGGTAAGATCTGCCCTGTGTTTAATAAAAGGAACAAGTGGCGAATATTTTTTGTAAACCTCATCCCAATCGCGTCCGTGAATGTTTGGATCATAAAAATAGTCGCGTTCATAGCGCCATGTTTCTTCAAAAATCTGTTCCCATTCCTGCGTGCGGTCCAGCTTAATTTTTAAATCCACATCCAAATTATCACCCTCTTTGCCATTAGGTTTTGAAGTATCCATTACTTTCCACGATCCACTTATTCTGGCAATCATTTTCTTGCCATTGGAAGAAACTGATGCCTGGCTTGCACCACTAATATATTCTTCCGATTTGTTTTTCTCTAACGTAAATTTATGAATTGTTACCCCTGAAGTATTAGGTAAGCTTTCCCCAATGAAAACTGTTCCTTTTTGACCAGCTAATGCAAATTGATAGTTTCTTTCAGGCATTGAAATTGCCAGTGTCCGTCGTTCAATCTCTTCAAAATCAATTTTTACAGTATCCTTTTTTTCGCTGGTTTTTTCATCGTCTTTTGCAGCATCTTTTTTCTTATCTTTTTCTTTTTTATCCGGTTTATCAGAATCCTCTTCCTTTTTTTCTTCGTCTTTGCTTTTTTCTTCTTCGTCGCTTTTTAATTTAAACGGAGATTCTTCACCTTTTTGAAGATTGACCACGTAAATTCCATACTTTGGTTCTGCCGTAATCGAACTGGTATTTGCCCATCCTGAACCCAAAGCAAGATCGGTGCTGGCAAGAAAATAAAGGTGTTTTAAATCCAGGTCCCAGGCAGGAGAAAAAGCATCGGCAAAATCATCAGTTACTGAATGAATTTTATTTTCATCAACCGACCAGATAGTAATTCTGCGGAAATTATTTGAACCAGTTTTTGTATATGCCAGCCATTTAGAATCGGGCGACCAGGTTAATCCCATATCGCCTCTTTCAAGATTGCTGCCGCCGGTATCAATTGTTTTTATCGTTCCGGCATCAACATCAACAACTCGGATTCGAACATCGTCGTCATCAAAAGCTATGTACTTCCCATCCGGCGACCAGGCAGGTTCCCAACCCAGTTTTGATTCACCAATAGAAATACTTTTAGGTTCTGTTAATCCATCCTGTGCGCCAATCATTAGCGAATAACCTTTTCCTCCCTCGTCAGAAAACCATGCAATTTGATCTCCTTTTGGAGACCAAACCGGAGCACGGTCAGCAGCGTCCGATGAACCTGTTATATTCCGAACATCACCGTTTTCAACAGGAACAGTGAAAATATCTCCGCGCGCTTCCATGATCGCTCTTTTTCCGGTTGCTGAAAGTGAAACAGAGCTGGCTGAAGAACTTACAGTTTCCCATTGAACATCGGCCCACGGAAAATCACCAGTAACAGTAATGTTTAGCTGTTTCGTTTCATTAGTGTTCAAATCCAGTGTGCTAAGATAACCATCGCGTTCAAATACGAGCTTATTTCCGCTTCCTTCAAGCCATTTAATATCTGCGCCGGTATAAAAAGTAATTTGCTTCAACTCTTTTGTTTTTGTTGAATATTTCCAGATATTGGAAGTCCAGTCGCGGTCGGAAAGAAAGTAGATATCATCGCCTAACCATAATGGTCTTATATCCGTTGTTTTTTCGTTTGGAATGAATTCTTCAGTTGAATTTTTCAGATCAAGAATAATTAAGGGAGTATTTTGCCCACCTCTGTAATCACGCCATTCCACATCCCATCGGGAAACTTTATCGATTACAATTTTTTTACCATCTGGAGAGAATGAACCATTAGCGCCCCATTGTTTGCTAAGTAATTTGGCTGGACCACCATTTTTTGAAATTGTCCACAACCTGCCATGACCAACCGGTGCCGTTTCACGCGAAGTAGAGTAAAGAATTTCTTCTCCATCAGGTGTCCAGCCTGATACAATTGCTGAACTGGGATACCATGTTAACCGGGTTGGCATTCCCCCTTCAACAGGAACAATATAAACAGATGAAGTTCCTGCACGATTAGAGGTAAAAGCAATCATTTTTCCATCGGGCGAAAAAACAGGGTTGCTTTCCACAGCGCCGGTAATGGTGATCCGTTTTGTCTGATTATTATCGAGATTTGTAACCCAAACGTCGCTACCATAAGTGTATGCAACATAATTTTCATGAACTGTTGGTTGACGTAAAAGTCTTGTTCCCTGTGGGAAGCATGAAAATGTAAACAACAGAAACGTAGAAATTAGGAAAATTTTTGAGAACATTTTTTATTCGATTTTGCAAATACCTAATGGTTAATGAAGTTCAACGAGTTCAATCAACCCCATGTATTTTGGTTTATTTAATTTATGATAAGTAACAAAACTTCAACAAACATTACTAGAAATCGTTTGAAAATTAGGTAAGATTTTTGGGAAATGAAAATTGAATTGATCCTGGGGATTTATGTATTCTTTTTGTTTTTCTTTTTTCTTCTGATAAAGAAAAATGCAACAAAAAGCAAAACAGGCAAAACAATAAAAAACAAAATATTTGCCGGAGTTAATTCAAGTTGTTCCGGCTTACCGTAAGGAACTAAATCAGGCGCCTGTGCTCTAATAACAATTCCCGATAATAATGTTAATACTAATATTATTGTTTTCTTTTTCATTTGTTTTAACTTACCTGATATTTATTATAATTAAAGGAGTTTCTAAC
>CAWKIX010000048.1:0-87355 GCA_963849775.1 uncultured Prolixibacteraceae bacterium
CGATTTGTTCATAATTATAAAAATAGCCGCCCTTCAAAAAGAAAGACGGCTTTGAAATATCTGAATTTCAGAAATTACTTTTTGTAGATTTTTTTGTAACCGTAAATTGCGCTTGCACCCAATTCTTCTTCAATACGAAGTAATTGGTTGTATTTTGCCATACGGTCTGAACGGCTTAAAGAACCGGTTTTAATCTGACCGGAATTTGTAGCAACAGCGATATCAGCAATGGTAGAATCTTCAGTTTCACCAGAACGGTGAGAAGTAACTGAAGTGTAACCTGCACGGTGAGCCATTTCTATTGCATCCAGCGTTTCAGTTAACGTTCCAATTTGGTTTACTTTAATAAGAATTGAATTTGCAGCGCCCAATTCGATACCTTTTTGCAGGTATTCAACATTTGTTACGAAAAGGTCGTCGCCAACCAACTGGCATTTGTCACCAATTGCGGCATTCAATTTTACCCATCCGTCCCAATCGCCTTCGTCCATGCCATCTTCAATAGAATCGATCGGATATTTTGAGATTAATTCAGATAGATAAGCAGCTTGTTCGTTGGAATTGCGTTTTACTCCATTTGGCTCGAAAATGCTGTAATCGTAAATACCGTCTTTATAGAATTCAGAAGCAGCACAGTCCATTGCGATAGATACATCGCCGCCATCTTCAGCACGACCAGGTTTGTAACCGGCATTTTTAATGGCTGTAAGAATTGATTCGATTGCTTCTTCAGTTCCACCTAACATTGGAGCAAAACCACCTTCGTCGCCAACAGCTGTTGAAAGGCCTTTGCTTTTCAATACTTTTGCCAATGCATGGAAAACTTCAGCGCCCATGCGTAAACCTTCACGAAAAGAAGTAGCGCCAATTGGACGTATCATAAATTCCTGGAAAGCGATAGTAGCATCAGAATGAGAACCACCATTAATGATGTTCATCATCGGAACAGGTAATGTTTTCGCGTTGGTTCCGCCAATGTATTTGTAAAGAGGAAGTTCAGAGTAATCAGCAGCAGCTTTTGCAACAGCCAGTGAAACTCCCAACATGGCGTTAGCGCCTAAATTAGATTTGGTTTTTGTACCGTCCATTTCCAGCAATTTGCTATCAAGTGCAACCTGGTCGGTAGCATCCATGCCAATAATTTCTTTGGCAATAATGGTATTTACGTTATCAACAGCTTTTAAAACCCCTTTTCCAAGGTAGCGGCTTTTGTCGCCATCGCGCAATTCAAGCGCTTCGTTTTCGCCGGTTGACGCTCCCGATGGTACTGCGGCACGACCAAATGCGCCACTTTCAAGTAAAACTTCAACTTCAATTGTTGGGTTACCACGAGAATCTAAAATTTCTCTTGCTTTTACATCGCTAATTAACATGGTGATTTATTTTTTTATGGTTTAACTTCATCTATGTTTTTTACAGAAAATCAGGTTGTTATTTACTTTTCTCAAAAGCAGCCCAAAGATAGTAAAATGATTTGTTTCGGTTTGTGGATAAAATTCAGCTTTAATCATATTTCATATAGGGTTAACTTATTAATGCGTGAAGGATTGAGGGACTGATGGATTGATGGATTGAATTACTGAATGCGTGAATGCGTGAATCTGGCGAATCGGTCCCGACGCTTCGGGGCGCCGTTCCCGGGTGTTGCGATTTCCAATCACGATAAATTATGACGATTGGAAATCGTCAAACCCTAACAAAAAATCAGTTTCTGGTTAAGTTATTAATTGATATTTAATTAGAAAGTCACTCATACAATTTTTACTATCTTTCGATGTTTTTTTGAAAAAAAGTTACTTATGGAAACTATGAATGTAGCCATTTTAGGTTGTGGAACGGTTGGCGGTGGCGTTGCGCAAATCATAACAGAAATGAACAACGAACTTGCTGTAAAAGCAAATAAAAAGATTGAACTGAAAAAAATTGTTGAACTCAATCCCACAACTGCAGCAAAGCGGTTTAAAATACCAATTGGTTTGTTTTGCGGAGGTGGAAAAGATTTAACGCCGAATGAAGCAAATCAATTTATTAATAAAATTATTGACGTCGGATGAGATTGACCTTGTTGTTGAAACCATTGGCGGCACAAGCGATTTTGTCTATCAGCTTTGTTTAGATATTCTTAATTCAGGAAAACATCTTGTTACAGCAAATAAAGCATTATTGGCCGAGCGTGGAAATGCAATTTTTGATGCTGCAGAAAAGAACAAGGTAAAAATCGGATTCGAAGCGGCTGTGTGTGGCGCCATTCCGATTATAAAAACCATCAACGAAAGTTTTACCGGCGATAAAATACTGTCAGTTTCCGGAATTTTGAACGGAACCAGTAACTACATTCTTACCCAAATGCAGGATGAAAAGCTGGAATTTGACGAGGCGCTAAAATTGGCACAGGAAAAAGGATATGCAGAAGCTGATCCTGGTTTGGATATTAACGGAGGAGATGCCGGGCATAAACTGATTTTACTTACTAAACTGGCTTATGGGATTGATATTTCAATGGAGGAATTGTCGGTTACAGGTATTGAAAACATTACCAAAGAAGACATCGACTTTGCAAACGAGATTGACGCGAGGATCAAGTTAATTTGTTATGCAAAGAAAAAGAATGGCGATGTTTACGCCACAGTAAAACCAATGATTGTAAAAAACAGTAATTTTTTAGCTAAAGTTGATGGTGCAACCAACGCCGTTCGTGTTAACAATAAATATTCAGGAGTTCATTTTCTGGTTGGAAAAGGCGCCGGTTCGAGCGAGACGGCAATGTCAATAGTTTCTGATATTGTTTTTATCACCCGTTATGGAAATAAGATTTCGAATAAAATAACTGATCACAACAGGAAAATAGCAGATGCAAGCCAGTTTGTATTCTCCTACCTGATTACATTTAATACGGGCGATGTACCGGGTACAACCGGATTTATTACAACAGCAGTTGGGAAACAGGATATTAATATTGAAACCGTTAGCCATAACCGTCATTCGGGTGAAAAGGCTATGTTTTCGCTGGCAACCATGCCATGTTCGCTGGCACAAATTGAAAGAGCGATTGAAGAAATCAGGAAAGAAAAACCAGGTATGTTGTTAAGCGAACCTAAAATTTTTCCTATACTTTATTAAGATCCCCGGGTGATGCACTCCGAAATTTCGGAGCCGATCTGCATTAAACGTTTCCGATGATTTATAAATAGCCAAACCCGTTAGTGGGGTTTGCTTGTTGGGTGGCGTGATTTTCAATCGCGTTATGCATAAATCAGCGATTAAAAAATCGCTGCACCCCTCTACTGACAGTTGAAACTGAAAACAGCTCACTGAATACTTTTATACTTTTCGCCAACTTCATAACGTAATACATCAATATCCTGATAAGTAATTAATCCGCCTTTTTTACTTTGATTCATTAAATTGTTGGCCGTTTCAAGAAATTTTTCCAGTTTTTCTTTGTTATCAATAATTTCAATTGCAACTGGCATATCACCTGACAGAGCAAATATTTTTTGAGTATGAACAGAGTGGCTTGCACCAAACGACATGATTCCCTTATAAGCTGTTGCCCCCGCAAGCCCTGCTTTTCGAGCTTCAAAAATAATCTCTTCAAAAAGTGCTCTGCCGTGAATTTTGTCTGATTCGCCAACATACATCTTTAATACTCCTGCTTTTCCCGAGATGTTCATTTTAATTATACTTAAGTATTATAGTTGCTTACACGAATTTAGATTCAGGAAGTTTCAGAAATAAGATAAATGTTTTTGAATTGCCCCTGCAACCTTTAACCCAAAACTAAAAAATTGCTTTCACTAAAATAACTCCCAGATAAACCGCTAAAATCCCCAAAAACAAACTTCCCCCCACATTCCAGAAAAACTGGCCGAATGAACCTTCTTTTAGCATGGTGAAATTGTTATAGGCAAACGATGAAAAAGTGGTAAATCCGCCGCAAATTCCAACTGCCAGAAAAAGTCGCCATTCCGCACTTAAAAGATTTCCTTTTTCAGCCAGTGCAAAAACAACTCCTATAATAAAACTTCCGGCAATGTTGGCAATTAACGTTCCCAAAGGAAAAGTGCTTGCCAATCCTTTTTCAACGAAATACTGAACCAGATAGCGCATCACACTTCCGATAAATCCGCCGGTGCCAACAATTAAAATCGTTCGAAGCATTATTTTTTATTTTTAAATTGAATGCTTAAAAACATCTTGTGAAAACGCATCCAAAAACTTTAATAATATCTTATTTTAGCATTCAAAAGTAATAAAAATGATGTTACGAATATTCTCGGTTCTGATTGCTTCTTTTTTTGTTTACAATGTTTTGGCGCAAACAAAATTTGAAAATGAGTTAAATAAAATTCTTTCGGATCCGGAATATAAAAATGCAACAGTAGGAATTCATGTTGTTGATTTAAAAACCAATGAAACGGTTTTTGGGTTGAATGAGCATCAGTTAATGATTCCGGCTTCAACAATGAAATTAATAACATCTGCATCCGCTTTTGAATTGTTGGGAGAAAATTACCGTTTTCAGACTACTATTGGTTTTTTAGGTAAAATAAGAAGCTCAAAATTGGATGGCGACCTTATTGTTATTGGTGGTGGCGATCCAACGTTGGGCTCAGAGTATTTTGATGACAAATACTTCAATCGTCATTTTATGGATGTTTGGGCTGAAAAAGTAAAAGCTTTCGGTGTTCAGCAAATTAATGGCGATCTTGTTTTAGATGCTTCAATTTATGATAAAGAGCAAATTTCGGACACCTGGATTTGGGGAGACATAGGAAATTATTATGGTTCTGATGCCTCGGCTTTTACCATTTACGACAATTTATACCGGATTACTTTTCAATCTCCAAAGCAGCCTGGAATACAAACAAAGGTGTTGGCAATATCGCCTGACATTGATAGTTTGCGTTTTATTAATAAGGTTGTTTCTTCAGATATTAATCGAGATTTAGCCTACATTTACGGAAGTCCGTTTGATTATTACCGAGAAATAAGAGGTACTATCCCAAAAAACAGGAAAGCTTTTATTGTTAAAGGATCTATACCGAAACCTGAAATTTTATTTGCAAAAGAATTTCTAAAACATTTAGCTTTAAAAGGCGTGTTTATTAACGGCAAGGTTGTTTTTCGTAAGGTTGACAAGAAAAAAATAACTACTGTTTATATTCAGGAATCTCCCACATTAGACGAAATTTCTGAAGTTCTGAATCATGAAAGTGTGAATTTATTTGCTGAACATCTTTTAAAACAGATTTCTGCTGAAATTCAGGGACAGGGTAGAAGAGACAGTTCAATTTCAATAGTTCAACGATTTTGGGAAGATAAAGTTCCTGATCATTTTTTTATGGAAGATGGCAGCGGGCTTTCACATTTTAATGCAGTTTCGCCAGCTGATTTTACCTCGGTTTTAAATTACATGTATCGTCAAAGTAAATTTAGCCAATCTTTTATTTCAACTCTTCCATCAGCAGGAGAGGGAACATTGTCAAGTTTCAAAACTGAATTATTTCCGGGAGAAACTCTTCAGTCAAAAAGTGGATCGATGAACCGGGTGAGATGCTATTCCGGATACATGAAAACCAACAATGGCCGCAACTTTGCTTTTAGCATAATGTTCAATAATTTTAGTTCAACACAGTCAGGAGTAATTCAAAAAACAAGTGACTTGCTGTATCTTTTAAGACAAGAAAATTAAAGGGTTTTCAAAAGTAAAAAGGCGCATGATTCTGTAAAAATATAAGTTAAGTATCTGTTAGGTAGTGTTTTGTGTGTCATGTTTAATTAATATCAATCATTCATTGACTTTCTATTTTTAATGTCGTAACTTGCATTTCAATAACCATTAGCTCAAACTGATTTTATAAATAAAAATCAGTTTTTCTTCACATTTAGACGCAAAGAAGAAGTATTTTTTTGAAATGACTGGTCGAAGATGCAATAAGAATTTTTTCATAAAAGAAAAAAAGGTATTAAAATATTTAAATAACGAATAAACAACCATTTATTGCATATAAGTTTTAAGAAGTAAAAATTCAATTAAGTAAGAATAAGATGATTTACGAAACGCTACAGATATTAAAGGAGCAACTGGATGTTTACTTTGAAGAAGTTGGCCTTGGAAAAATTCTAATCCTGGAAAATATTGCTCTTTGGGAATCAGGAAACAAGGATGCCAAGAAACTCGACGGAAAAGTTGCCATCACACTTTTATCATTGGAAGAGGAGGCAACCTTAAAAAACAACATGCCTCAGTTCGTAAGAAATGGCAAAATGGAATACAAAAATCCGCCGGTTAACTTAAATTTATTTGTATTGTTTGCCGCCAATTGCGATAGTTACGATAAATCACTTCGTAGTATTTCACGGATAATCCAGTTCTTTCAGGGCAAAAATACTTTTACTTCGTCAAATACAGTGTATAACCGTACAAACGTTTCTTTCGATATTCTTGAATATTTCAAATTCATTTTAAAAATACATACACCCCGTTTTGAGGAACTTAATCAAATCTGGGGTATTCTCGGTGGGCGGCAACTACCGTCGGTTATATATAAAGTACAGTTAATGCAAATTGAAAGAGACAAAAAACTTGCAGCTACACCTGTAATTACAAATGTAGAAGGAGACCTAAACGATTATTAATATGGCGTTTGCTATAAAATACAGAGAACTTTTTAAAGTTAACATTCATCATTTGTTCTTTCTGAACAAAGGAGGGGATGAATTTAATTCAATGAATGATTCGAATAAGTCGAAACAATTGGAGTCGTTCAGCATTAACGAGGTTTTTAAAATTATTCCGGTAGTTGAAACTGCTGAAAGTTTGAAGGGATATAATCTAGTATTCAAAACACAAAACGACGGTTTTTCAATTTGGGCAAAAGTTACCGGAATTGACAATAATGAACCTTTTATTTCGCTCGCGGATGATCTTAGTCTAACATTTGTTTTGTTGCTAAAAGAAGCTGGGTTTTACAATTATACCGATCTGAAGATGGAGAACGCAAGAAAAATTTACTATTTCTCCAATAAAAGATTAGACACTGAACCTGGCAGTTTTCCATTAATTAACAGCTCTGGCGATAATCAAAATATTGACGAAACTTTCGTCCTCTCTGAAGATGGAGAACTCGGTGAAAAGGAAAAACTTACACCTTCAGAAAAAAACAATTTGTTTGGAATTATAACACTTTACATAAAAGGTGATGAAACAGGGCTTAATATCACTACAACTCAGGGGAAATTATTTGTGAAAAAGGAGTTTGAAATTCAACTCAATAACCGGAAAACATTTTGGCGATACATTTTTAACAAAAACCAAACTGTTAATGGTTCCGATGATGTTGAGATAGAAGATGCTGATTCAAAAATATTAGTGACGAAAACGGGTCATCCGCTAACTGATAAAGGATTTATTTCACTTGAACTTGGTGGTGCGGAATTACCAAATCCTGACCGGGGACTTTCTATTTTTAATGCGGCTGACAACAATTACTATTCGGAAATATACATGTAAAATTTAAACTAAAAATTATGGCTACATCGTACAAAACACCAGGAGTTTACATTGAGGAAATTGTCAAGTTTCCCCCATCTGTAGCTCAAGTTGAAACTGCGATCCCTGCTTTTATTGGTTACACCGAAAAAGCTACCAATAAAATTAAAGGCGATCTGAAGGGGGTTCCTACCCGGATAACCTCTCTTCTCGAATATGAAACATTCTTTGGTTATGCCAAACCCGAAACAACAATTAGCGTGACAATCAACGACACGCTCGTTGGTGGAAATTCAGAACGGTCCTTAGTGGTTGATCATCCTACTTCAAAAGAACCGTTTTTGATGTACTATTCTTTACAAATGTATTTTGCCAACGGTGGCGGTCCTTGCTATATTGTTTCCGTTGGACGTTACGGTAAAGATTTGGATGAAACTGATACACCGGTTACTTCCATTAATAATTCAACTGATTTTGGAATAGGGTTAAAATGGGTTGAAAAGGTGGATGAAGTAACGCTAATATTATTTCCTGATGCAACTGCTCTTTCAACTGCCGACGAATTCTACGGATTATATAACGATGCGCTAATGCAGTGCAATAAATTGCAGGATCGGTTTACAATTATTGATACAATGGGTTATGACGCTGTTAGTCCGACAGACTCCAATATCTCTGATCTTCGGAATAAAATAAGTTCCGAAAAAGATTATTTGAAATATGGAGCTGCATATTACCCGTTTTTGAAAACGATTCTAGATTATCATTATGATTCAAAGGAAATCGTAATTAGTCATTATTCGTACAGTGCTGATGCTTATGAAAAGATAAAAGCAAATCTCCAGGTTATTGAAGATCCAACCGGCTTACCTGCAACAGTTGCAAAATTGGTTGATTTGGCTACAACACCCGGTGATATTTCAGGAGATGTAAGCGATGTTCTTTTACACATGTACGACAGCACTACGGGATTTGATTTGGGCGGAACTTTCGTTACTGATGATACTAAAAAGACCGCATTTATAGCTTTGGTCGATACTTTAGTCGAATCTTTGGACGAATTAACCGAATTCAAAAACGATTTGAATAGTGAAGCAAAAGCTGCCTCAAGTACAATTAAAGATGAAAATCCGGCAATTGCCACTTTAATTGATGGCGCTTTGGCAACTTTTAATGCCGATTTTGAAGGAACGGATAAAATTGACGAAGTTGTTAAAAATTTGAAACAATTACAGGGAAAGCTTGGAACTGCTGATTCGGATACAAAACTTAAGAATCTGTTAAATGTAAATGCGTTGAATTTTGATGCAGAACTAAGAAAACTGGAAGACTATACGCCACTGGATGTACAAACCGGAATTACTTCAACTGTTGATGCGTTTGCAGATGTAATAACTAATTTAACTGCGCTTGCCACCGAAATTAAAAAGGTAGAAGGCAAAGACAAAAATAATGGCGTTTTAAATGGCAGAAGGTTAAGCGATGTTGAAGCTGTTGACAATGCGACTTTCAATAAAATATTAACTGCCATCGGAAATCTTCCATTGGAACTTCCGCCGAGCAGCGCAATAGCAGGAATTTACGCGAGAATTGACAGTACAAGGGGTGTTTGGAAAGCTCCGGCGAATGTTAGTATTAATTATGTTGTAAAGCCTTCTGTACAGGTTACACATGAGGATCAAAAAGATTTGAATGTGGATACGGTTGCCGGAAAATCAATAAATGCAATCAGGGCATTTACCGGGAAAGGTGTACTTGTTTGGGGTGCCCGGACTTTGGCTGGAAACGACAACGAGTGGCGTTACGTTCCTGTTCGGCGCTTCTTCAATATGGCAGAAGAGTCAATTAAAAAAGCAACCGAGCAGTTCGTTTTTGAGCCTAACGATAAAAATACCTGGGTTCGTGTTAAAGCGATGATCGATAATTTCTTGACATCTCAGTGGCGTGCCGGTGCGTTGGCTGGTCCTGCTCCCGATAAAGCTTTTTATGTAAAAGTGGGTTTGGGAGAAACCATGACTGCAATTGACATTCTGGAGGGTTATATGATAATCGAAATTGGTATGGCAGTAGTTCGCCCGGCAGAGTTTATTATCCTGAAATTCTCTCACAAAATGCAGGAAGCTTAATTCATTCATTTAACATTTAAAATCAACAAATTATGGCAACAACATACCCATTACCAAAATTTCATTTTAAAGTGGCTTTTGGAGATGCAGAATTTAATTGTACTGAAGTTTCAGGATTAGATTTTGAAAGAGAAGTGATTGAGTATCGCGCCGGTGCCGATAGTGAATATCATAAAACCAAGCAGCCCGGAATGTCGAAGTACAGTAACATCACATTGAAAAGAGGAACATTTTCCGACAAGAGTAAACAGTTCTATGAATCGTGGGTTAAAACGGTTTATTTCCAGGAAGGAGAAGAACAATACAGGGGCGATTTATCCATTAGTTTATTGGATGAAAAGCATGAACCTGTTGTGACCTGGAAGGCTCAGAATGCCTACATTACCAAAATTCAATCTACTGATTTGAAAGCAGATGGAAATGAAATTGCAATTGAGACAGCCGAGTTTGTTCACGAAAAACTTTCCATCTTATAATGGCAGAATATTATCCACCCATTGGATTTCACTTTAAGGTGGAATTCTCCGGAATTTCTACCCAAAAGAACGATCATCAGTTTCAATCGGTTACAGGTCTGAATGTAGATCTCGATACCGAAGAAATTGCCGAAGGTGGAGAAAACAGGTTTAAACACAAAATTCCGGTACGGACAAAATATCCGAATCTGGTTCTCAAAAGAGGAATGCTAATCGATTCGGGTGTCATTGAATGGTGCCGGAAAGCGCTGGAAGATTTTGAATTTCAGCCTGTGAATCTAACGGTGAAATTACTCGACGAGAAGCACGATCCTTTAGTTAGTTGGAATATTGTTCATGCATACCCGGTAAAATGGGATGTGGGTGAATTTAATGCTGAAGAAAGTAAGCTTGTTATCGAATCGCTTGAGTTATCATACAACTACTTTAAAGTAATTACATAATGTCAATCGAAATAAAGGAACTTCATATAAAAATTGACATCGACGAGGGTGCCAGCAATTCTGGTTCTTCATCTTCAGGAATCGAAGGAAAAGAGGAAATTATTGCTGCCTGCGTTGAGGAAGTGATGGAAGTTTTGAAGAATCAGAAAGAACGATAACCCGAATTGTTATGAGCGAAGGCCAATTACAAAAACTGATTATCAGGTGTTTCAAGGATGAAAAATACAGTGAAGAAATTCCTGATTTAAAGTACACCGCTTTGCTAAATCCTGAGAAATATACCCAATTGTATAAAACAGAATACAAACGGGAACAGGCAACAGGCAACAGTGCTACCGATCCGAAATTCACCCGTTCGTTACCAACCGATTTGGATTTGGAATTGCTGTTCGATCGAACCGGTGTAATCATTCACTATGGCGACGACCCGGAAGCAAGTGCCGATGATACGGTTTACAAAGATCAGGGCAGTGGAATTATCGACGATATCGAGAATTTCAAAAAGGCAGTTTTCGATTACAATGGCGACGAACACAAACCCAATTATTTAATGATAAGCTGGGGATCGCTGCTGTTTAAAGGAATTCTCACTGAGTTATCCATCGATTTCAAACTTTTTAAACCCGATGGAACTCCGATCAGGGCAACGGCAAGAGTGAAATTTATTTCGCATGTGGAAGCGGAAAAAAGAGCTGCCGGAGAAAATAACCAGTCGCCCGATTTAACCCATGTTCGATTGGTGAAAGACGGTGATACATTGCCACTTATGACGTTCAAAATTTACGGGGACTCAAAATATTATCTCGAAGTTGCAAAAGTGAACAACCTGAGCAATTTTAGAAAGCTGGTTCCCGGTCAGGAAATCGTTTTTCCTCCAATTGAAAAAATATCGTAAATGAATAACAGCGGAGTTATACAGACCTCGAAGAGTGCCGATTTAGTCACTTTTAAGATATTAACAGAAGGTGAAGAGCTTTCAAAAAAATATCAGGTAAAAAGTATTGTAGTTACCAAAGAGGTAAATAAAATTCCAACGGCACAAATTGTATTAATCGACGGCGAGGCTGCAAAGCGTGAATTTAAACTTAGTAATGAAGAACTTTTGGCGCCCGGAAAAGAAATTGAAATTACTTCCGGTTATCATTCCGATGAAGAGACAATCTTTAAAGGAATAGTAATAAAACACAACCTGAAAATCAGGGCAAACAGCTCGCAACTTATCGTTGAATGCAAAGACAAAGCTGTAAAGATGACCATCGGACGGAAGAGTAAATATTACTACGAAAGCAAAGACAGCGACATTATCGGAGAAATCATCGACGCTTATTCGCTTGAAAAAGATGTTGAAGATACCAATTTTTCACATCCCGAACTGGTGCAGTACAATTCTTCCGATTGGGATTTTATGGTTTCACGGGCACAGGCAAATGGAAAACTTTGCTTTGTCGATGATGGAAAAATTACAGTAGCAAAACCCGATTTTTCTCAGGATGAAATTGAAACAGTCACATTTGGCTCAACGCTGCTTGATTTCGATTCTGAAATTGATGCACGTCATCAAATCAGTAAAGTAACTTCCTATAGTTGGAATCATGCAGATCAGGAGTTACTGGAGTTTGAAGCGAATGACCCCGGAGTTTCCATTATTGGAAATATTTCTTCGGGTGATTTGGCCGGTATAGTTGGTTTGGATAATCTTATCCTCAAACATGGAGGCGATTTAACCGTCACTGAGTTGCAGGACTGGGCCGATGCAAAATGGATGTTTCAACAGCTGGCAAAAGTGCGGGGGCTTATGAAATTTCAGGGAATACCAGCCGCAAAACCGAATACAGTTATAAAACTCGATGGAGTAGGAGATCGATTTAACGGGAAGGCTTACATCACTGGAATTAAACACAGCATTACCGAAGGAAACTGGACAGTTGATGCACAATTCGGGCTTAATCCGGAATGGTTTTCAGAAACTTTTGAATTGGAAGCGAGACCTGCCGCAGGTTTGTTGCCTGCGATTGGTGGTTTGCAAATTGGTGTAGTCAGCCAGCTTCAGGATGATCCGGATGGAGAAGATCGCATTTTAGTGCAGATTCCGATCATCGACAACCAGGAACAGGGAATCTGGTGTCGTGTTTCATCGCTGGATGCTGGGGATAGCCGCGGCGCATTCTTTCGGCCCGAAATCGGGGATGAAGTTATTGTGGGTTTTATCAATGAAGATCCAAATGATGCGGTTGTTCTTGGAATGTTGCATTCAAGCGCAAAGCCGGCTCCAATTACTGCAAGTGATGATAATCATGAAAAAGGTTTTGTCACGCGAAGTGAGATGAAATTCATTTTTAACGATGACAAAAAATCGGTGGTTCTGGAAACTCCTGGTGGTAAAAAAATAACGGTTGATGAAGACCAGGGAATCATTCAGATTGAAGATGAAAATTCAAATATTATTACGTTGAATTCTGACGGTATTTCTATGGAATCAGCCGGAAAGATTTCGTTAAAAGCTTCTGGCGATGTAGAGATTGAAGGTACCAACGTTTCGATAAAGGCAAACGCAGAGTTTAAAGCGGAAGGTTCTGCCGGCGCTGAAGTTTCAACGAGTGCAGTTGCAAAATTGAAAGGTTCACTGGTTCAAATTAATTAAAATGGGAGCAGCAGCAAGAATAACAGATATGCACACTTGCCCGATGGTGACAGGGACAGTCCCTCATGTTGGCGGTCCGGTTTTACCTCCTGGTGAACCAACAGTTTTAATAGGCGGAATGCCCGCCGCGAGAGTGGGAGATATGGCAACTTGTACCGGTCCGCCTGATACCATAATAATGGGGTCAGCAACCGTAATGATAGGTGGAATGCCGGCGGCACGGATGGGCGACTCAACTGCACATGGTGGAGTAATTGTAGCAGGCTGTCCGACAGTTTTAATTGGTGGTTAAAAACAAAATTATGGAAGCGAATAAAGCTTTTTTAGGTAGAGGTTGGAGTTTTCCCCCGGAATTCAGTAAAGTAACAAAAGAAGTGAAAATGCTGGAAATGGAGGTTGACATTAAAAGTAGCCTCGAAATATTATTGTCAACGCGGTTGGGAGAGCGCATTATGCTTCCCGACTATGGTTGCAACCTCGATGATTTGGTGTTTGAAGCGCTGAATCTGACCATTAAAACATATGTAATAGAATTGATTAAAACGGCAATATTGTATTACGAACCCCGGATTGATGTCAACAAAATTGAAATTGATCCAACCAACGAATTGGAAGGAATTTTACTGATAAATATTGATTATACAATTAGAACAACGAATTCCCGGAGAAATATGGTTTATCCGTATTACAAACAGGAAGGTAACGAATTGTAAAACAAAATTTTATGGCAAATTGCGGTAAGGACATATTAATTAGCAAGAGAAGGAACAAAACAGCAACAGCGTTACATTGATGCTTTAAAACCTGATTCGGTAAAATTAAACGATTTCGGGTTAAAGGAATGGATGCAGTTTGCTTATAGTTTTGCCAGGCATCTGAATTATTTCGATGTTTCCGATTCGGTCTATCCCAAAGGTACCTGGAAAGAATTTTTTAAATCGGAAGCCCAACTGGACGAATTTCTGAAACAAATAGAGGAATCAAATAATATTACCCCGCACCTTGCACTTTATGTAAGCTTTGTAAAACTTATAAACCTTTCCAAAAACAGGTTTAATAAACTTACAAAACGTCACCTCGATTTTTATTACAACAAGATTCTGAGCATTGAAAAATTGCCTGCTACCGCCGATAAAGCGCATTTGATTTTTGAATTGGCTAAAAATGCAGTTGATGAAAAGGTGGCAGAAGGAACAGAAGCAGATGGAGGAAAAGATGCGATCGGTAAAAAATTAATCTATAAAACCAACGAGGAATTAGTCGCCAATAAAATAAAAGTAAGTCAACTAAAAAGTGTATATGTTGACCACGACAATAATAAAATAAAAGCTGCCGGTGCCGCTAATTCTTATGATGGAATCGGCGGCGATTTCCCCGACGGCGAAGCCAGGTGGTGGCCATTTGGTTATTTCGAAAAAGAAAGTGAAAGTACACAATCAAAAGCGCCTGAATATCCTGAATTGCCGAACGCAAAGCTTGGATTTGCACTTTCCTCTGAAATTCTCGAATTGCAGGAAGGTGAAAGAAATTTAAAAATTACTATTGAATTTACAACGGGTTTAAGTGCCATTACCAATCAAATACTTAAAGACAATATTGAAGTTTTCTGTACTGGTGAAAAAGGCTGGCTTGGTCCTTTCAGTGTCGATAAAGATATTTCCATAATTAGTGGTACAACTTTTTCAACCGGGCTGACAGCTGGAAACAAAAAGGTCTCCATTGTTTTTCAGGTTCCAAAAGAGGAAAAGGCAATTGTAAAATACGATTCAAAAATACATGGAGAACATTTTAGTAGTGATTTGCCGGTTTGCCGTTTCTTAATAAAAACCGAAAATCAGGATGGAGTTTCTTTTTATCGCGAATTAATTGAGAAAGATATCAAAGATTTGACGGTAAATGTCAATGTGAAAGATGTTAAAAGTCTTTTGCTGGAAAGTGATTTTGGAGTTCTAAATGCAGCAAAACCATTTTTCCCGTTTGGAACACAACCTGTAAAAAAGTCTAATTTCTATATTAATTATCCCGAGTTGTTTAAAAAGAACTGGGATGATTTTACAGTTGATATTGAATGGAAAAATACGCCGGAAAGTGCAGCGGATGGAACGGAGGCTTTTAAAAATTTATACTATGCATATCGTAAGGATTATCAGTACCAGGCGAGTTCAAAATCCTTTCTGGATGGAATGTTATATTTTGAAACTTCGAAAGCTGATATTAAAGAAGATTTCCAAAAGATTGCCATAATAAATGAAATTTCATATTTAGGATTAACGGAAAATCCTGAAAATCTAATTGTTAATAACAACGATTATTTTAAAGCAACCGTCGAAATTCAGGATAAGGAAGAATGGAAAGATGCAATTACCGGTTTGCCTATTTTTAACGATGACGGACAAAAGGATTTTTTCAAACTGAACTTTACAATTGACAATTTAAACTACGAACCCGATAAAAATGGTCCTGCGCGAATTTCATTGAATCAATCGTTTTTGCACGAGCTGTTCCCGCGTATTTATGCTTTGGCTTTCAGCAGCGAAGAAGATGACACCTTAATTCCAAATGAACCTTATATTCCGCTTGTTGAAAAGATTACACTGGATTATAATGCAACCAGTAATATTTCATTGGAGCGCACGGAAGAAAAATATGAGAAAAACGATGTTGTTTTGTTTCATGAACATCCGTTTGGGCAATCGGAAGAACATCCGTATTTAAAAGAAAAAACAGGTTTTCTTTTTCCCTCTGCAAAACCTACTGACAATATTCCTGCTTACCTGGTCCCAACCTATTGCAAAGGAGGGGAATTATATATCGGACTGGAAAATGTAAAAGCATTACAATCGGTGGCTTTATTAATACAGGTTTTGGAAGGTAGTGAAAATCCTTTGGCCGAATCATTTACCGGAAAACAAAAAGTGGAGTGGTCGGTGCTGGCAAAAAACGAATGGAAGTCGCTGGATTCGAACTTTATCATCTCAAACGATACTGATAATTTCCTGAAATCGGGTATTGTAAAAATTGCTATGCCTCGCGAAACAACACAGGATAACACACGGTTGCCATCGGAATTGGTATGGCTAAAAGCGAAAATTCACAAAAATTACGATGCAGTATGTAAAGTGCTTGATATTCTTTCTCAAGCAGTTTTGGCGGAGTTCACAAATAATGGAAACGAACTTTCGCACCTGGAAAACGGTTTGCCGGCTGGTTCCATCTCGAAATTAGTTGTTCGGGTTCCAACGGTAAAAGGTATTTCACAGCCATTCAATACGTTTGGAGGTAAACCTGTTGAATCAGACGATGCATACTATCGCAGAGTAAGCGAAAGATTACGGCATAAAAACCGCGCGATTACAATCTGGGATTACGAGAATTTGATACTTCAACAGTTCCCTGAAATTCATAAAGTAAAGTGTTTGAATCACACAAAAACCGAGTCAAAAAGCGGGGTTAAAACAACCAGTTACCTATCTCCCGGAAATGTTCTGATTGTAGTAATTCCGGATATTGCAAACAAGAATGTGTTCGATATTTATCAACCGCGGGTGAGTAAGGCAAAACTAAATGCCATTCAGGATTTTGTAAATCAATTGAATACATTCCATGTTAATGCGGTGGTTGTAAATCCCGATTACGAAGAAATTATGGTGGAGTTAAACGCCAAATTCTATAAGGGTTTCGATGAAAATTTCTATACAAAAGTTTTAAAGTCCGACATCACCAGGTTATTGTCTCCGTGGGCTTTCGACCAGTCGTTGAGTATCGATTTTGGCGTTTCGCTTTACAAAAGTGTGCTAATTAATTATGTCGAAAACCTTGAATACGTCGATTATATGGAGAATGTAAAACTATTCAGGAGACTTGCCGGAGCAAACGATTTCACCGAGGAAAAAATCGCTGTTCCTTCCAGTCCCCTTTCCATTCTGGTATCGGCAAAGGATCACAATGTGGAAACCAACATAAATGAATGTAAAACAAATACTGAAGTTCCAGAAACATGTCAGAAATAGACAAATACAAAAGTATTCCGAAGAAGGTAGCAACTGAAAGCGATTTAGATTATTCGTTTTTAAGAAAGGCAGGTTTGGAATATATCGAACAGATTTCAGGTAATTTCTGGACAGATTACAATGAGCATGATCCGGGAATTACGATTCTTGAAATGTTGTGCTATGCCATCACGGACTTGGGTTCGCGCATCGAAATGCCGATCGAAAATCTGCTAAGTCCCGAAGACGGAACAGCACAAACTATTGAAGAACAGTTTTTTAAAGCCTCAGATATTTTAACATCAAAACCGGTTAACGATGCTGATTACAGGAAATTGTTTATCGATATTGAAGGCGTTAAAAATTGCTGGCTCAAAAAATATAATAAAAAGGTTTATGTAGATTGTAAACACGATAAACTTTCATATCAATTCGGATGATTTTGCAACTGTAAATGATAATCTGAAACGTAATTTCGAATTGCAGGGTTTGTATACCATTATTGTTGATTGCGATGATGAGGATATTTCGGATGCCGATTTCAACCAGCTAAAAAAGACAATTACAAAACGGTATCATGCCAACCGGAATCTTTGCGAAGATTTGGCAGATATTTCAAAAGTGGAAACCCATCCAATTTCGGTTTGTGCAAGTATTGATGTAGAGCCGTTTGCCGATGAGGAGCTAATTCACGCAAAAATTATTCGCGCCATCGATAATTATTTTTCGCCAAACATTCAGTTTTATTCGCTGAAACAGATGTTTGAAAAAGGCTACACATCCGATGAAATTTTTGAAGGTCCGGTTTTGGAAAATGGCTTTATCGATCCGGCTGAACTTGAAGCAACTACTTTAAGAACTGAAGTCAGGCTTTCTGATATTATGCACATTATAATGGAAATCGAAGGCGTGAAATTTATTAAAGATATTTCCATTACCGATTGTAAAAATCCGGACGATGATGCCGACGAATGGCTGATTTGTATTGAAGAAGGAAAAAAGCCGGTTCGTTGTGAAGACAGTGCATACAGTTTTTATAAAGGTGTTCTTCCATTAAATATCAACAAGAAAAAAGTTCAAAAGTACCTTGATGAAATGGAGGCAGCCGAAAAGGAAGAGCAAAAACTTGCCAAAATTGAAAATGAAATTAAAGTTCCCGCCGGTACTTATTTAAATACGAACGAAACAACAACAATTCAAAACGATTTTCCTGATACGTATGGGATTACAAAGATTGGTATTGTATCTAAAGAAACCACAGCTCGAAAATCGCAAGCCAAACAACTAAAAGCGTATTTGCTGTTTTTCGACCAGGTTTTGGCCACTTATTTTGCGCACCTGGGAAAGGTTAAAGACTTGCTTTCGGTGGATAATCAACTGAAAAAGACATACTTTACACAAGTTGTGGAAGATATCCGGGGAATCAATGAAATCTTTCCTGATTATTCAAATAAAACAGCGGAAGAATTAACCAAAAAACTGTTGGCCGGATTGGATGAAAATGTAACAAGAAAGAATATTTTACTCGATCACTTAATTGCCCGGTTTGCGGAACGGTTCAATGATTATGCTTTCCTGATGAAAGAATTGTATGGCGAATACGCAAATAAGGCAATTCTACTTTCAAAGGAAAAATTTCTGAAAGATTACAATATCACCAGCAGCCAACGTGGACTCGCGTTTAATTATTTCAGGCAACCGGCTTCCAATCTTTGGAATGCTGATAATATTGCAGGCGTACAAAAACGGATAGCACGGCTTGCAGGAATGAAGAATTTTAAACGCCGGAATTTATCGGAATCGTTTGTTGAAATTTACGATTTGATTGACTCCGACGGTAACAAAGTTTATCGCTGGAGAATTCGGGATATTGAGAATAACATTATTTTATCGGCAACGGTCGATTATCCCACTCCAAATTACGCGGAAAACGAACTTTACCTTGTTATTCTTAAAATTATCGAAACCTCGCTGGAAGAAATCGATTTGGCTTTTGAATCGGCGATTATTGATAATATGGAAATTGGTAATTTCTATGTTCGAATTTCAGATACGGGAAAATATTCGTTTGATATTCTAAACAGAGAAGAACCGGATTACAGCACCGATTATATTATTGCACGGCAATACTTGTTTTTCACAACACAGGAAGCATTTAAGAAATCAATGGTGGATATGATTGATTTTTTCATCGAAGTTTTTACCGAAGAAGGCATGTTTCTGGTTGAGCATATTTTACTCCGGCCCAATATCACACAAAACAATGTACCGCTGGATCAGTTTATGCCCATTTGTACTGAAAATTGCGAAAGCTGCGAATCGGTCGACCCTTATTCGTACAGGATTACTGTTGTCCTTCCCGGTTGGACTTATCGTTTTTCCAATCCCGATTTCAGAGATTTTATGGAAGAGTTGATTCGAAAAGAAATCCCGGCGCATATTCTCGCACGAATTTGTTGGATTGGGTACCGTAAAAACGATGTGGAGGATGAAGAAAATCAAATGCTCATTTTCGAGAAAGCCTACAAACAGTTTCTGCTTTCAAAAACAAATTTGGGGCAGGGGCAAAACGAACCCAAACTTAAAGACCTTATAAAAATACTAACTGAATTAAATTCAATTTATCCTGAAGGTAGATTGATTGATTGCGATGATGATGAAGATGTGTTGGAAGGCAGAATAATATTGGGACGTACCAACATTGGAAACATTTAACCAAAAAAGCTATGGCAACAAAATTAACTGAAATTACTACCAAGTATCATACGTTTGTCGATAACCAGGTGTTGACAAAAGACCAGCTTAACGAATTTATAAATTACTTCGAAGACCAGGATCGAATGTCGCGGGTATTTCTTACCGGTGTTGGCATTGTTTGCGGCTTTCAGTTGAGTTTTAACAATTCAGATAGTTCGATAACCATTTCGCAGGGAACAGGGATAACTACCGACGGAGATTTAATAAAACTGCGATCTGATATTCCTGAATCATCGCTTAAATCAATCGATTTATCACAGAAAAAATATACTCATTTTAAAAAGTTTGAAGACAATAAAGCCAATTACAGTTTTTTCAGAAAGAAAGTAATTGAAGACGGAAATGAAAAACTTGTTCCGTTTGATCTTTGGGAAATTCTGCCACAAAAAACGGATGACGAACAGGAGCTTGGTACATTAGCCGGTCTGCAGGATATGGTTGTTTTGCTGTACCTGGAATCGTATGCAAAAGAAGGCGATTTGTGTACCGCCATCGACTGCGATAACCAGGGAATTGAACAGGTTGCCAGGCTTCGGCTTTTGTTGGTTTCAAAAGCTGATGCAGCTTATATTGCCGGACTCGATTCAATTTATTCGGGTTACAATTATGCCGATGATGTTTTGGCTCTTCCTGAAATTGCTGTGGCACGCCCGGTGTTGAATACGACAAATTCTGCAAGCTATGCCGAATTAAAAAAATTGTATTACAGTGCAATTTTTAGCAATAGTTTTGTTTCGCAGCTTTCTACCGGAATTACAAAACTGGTTGAATCTTTTGGCGAATTTCTGAACCTGAATATTTCAGCTTCAAATTTAACTTCTTATAAAAATAAACTAACCCAAATATTAAATTTTTCGGCTTACAACGTTCCATTCGATATTCAATACCGCTACGATTTCGTAAAGGATGTTGTTGATACATTCGACGAAATTAAGTCGCTGTTATTAGAGTTGAGAACCATTTGTAATCCCAATATCAATGCATTTCCAAAGCATTTAATGCTGGGTTGCATAAATGAAATTCAAAACGATTTAAAACACTACAGACACAAGTTTTATAAATCCCCTGCATTGGATTGTGGTGCAGAAACCATTGAAAAATGCAGGAGCCTTACTTTCCGCCTTTTTGACCTGATTACCGGATTTCAAACTTCGGTTGGTGAAACTAAAATTACACCATCGAACAAACTGCCAGAACTTACCTATCGCTCCATTCCATTTTATTATGATGTAAAAGAAAGCATTCTAAGGAACTGGGATAGTTCAAAAACGAGGAGCTACCGTTACAATTACCATTTGTGTTACCATACTTCCTTGCTGGCGCCTGCATTGAAAGTTCAACAGCCACTAAAATTTAACATTGATACTTTTGACTTTTACAGAATTGAAGGCCATCAAGGGAAAGATTATCAAAAAGTTTTGGAGGAAATTGATGCCCTCAAAACTGCCAACGGATTGGCCTTCGATGTAAAAGCACTTTCGGTAAATATTAACACTTCGAATTTGAATATTGATGATTACGAATGTGAGTTTGAAGATTTGCAGGTGCTTCTGAAAGCGTGGACTGCAGAGCAAAATTGCATTTTAGCAGAAGTGGCTGACTTTTTCTCCAGTTTCAGTACTGCAGTTCCCGGAACAAACAAACGGGAGCAGGAGCTGGAAATTAAACGTGGTCAGTTGCATTTATTAACCGATTCGGCGGACAGTTCAAGAGGGATTTCAATAAATACCAATGTTGATGCAGCTGAAAAAGTAGTTGCAAAAGAAGCCAGCAAACCAGCTTATAAGGTAATAAATGTGGTTGCCGATAATATGAACACGAGCGAAGATGCGCTCGGTTTCGAAATGAAAAAAGCCATTGAAGCGAACAAAGGTGGCTCGGTGAATGATATTATTGCTACAGCAAGGAAAAACCTGGAACTGAAAGTAAATACCGAAGAGTGGAATAAGGAGCCGGAACTAAAGGCTTTTGTCGTCGATAAATCGGTAGAATTAATGGCGTACACACATGTGCTTACACAACGGATGCCGGATTCTCTGGTTGTAGTTGATTCAGTGCGTGTAAGAGATTATAAATTATCGCTTAGCGATTTGTGTGCTTTAGTTAAAAAACTCAAGGCAAGTTATAATTCAACAAATTTAGCTGATGGATTAAAGGCTTTTATCGGGCTTCTTATCAACCAGCTTTCTACCGTTTGTTGCTCAGGTAAAAAGCTTGAAACGCTGCTGGAAGAAATAAATAGCAGGAAAGAAAGTATTTTAATTCGTTTGCAACTTTCAAAATTTGTTGAAAAGCATCCGGGTTTGGAACACAAAGCCGGAGTTGAGCCGGGAGGTACTTTCGTGTTGGTGTATCTGAATAAATCGAGAGACGATGTGGCAGTGGCAGTTGCCGATTTTGCTCTGGATGAACGTCTGGCATTTTTGAATGAAAGTAAATCGGCATCCGACCTGGAAAAAAGGTTTTTGGAAATAATAGGAAGAAATAAAGAATCAGCTCTTGCAAAAGAAGTTGTGGAAAAACCAGGTGAGAAACTAGTAAGAGAAGCTGCTTCGGCAATTTCAGCACAAACTACTGATATTCCAAACAACACGGTAGTAGCCGACTTTAGTTTGCCGTACATGTGTTGTTCCGATTGTGCATCTATTAATTTCATTGTACAAAAAACACCGGTTTCGCTTCGTTTGGAAAAAGATGAATTTTGCCTTGGTAACGATTCAAGTCCGCTATTATTTGATGTTTCACCAGCTGACGGTGTAATTAAAGCCGATGCCGAAATTGATGGATTAACCATTGATGGAGTGAAGTTAAGCCTCGAACCCGAATCCTTCCCGAATGAAATGCTCGGTAAGCCAATTCATTTTACGGTAAATGACCAAATTACGAATTGTCAGCTGATAGTTTACCGCGGTGTTCAATTTGATTTTTCTGTTCCGGAATCCCCGACTTCGCAAACGTCGTTCTTGTTTCAACCAACCGGTGATCTGAAAGGGGCTTCATTCCTGTGGAGTTTTGGTGATGATAACATGTCAACAGAAATGAATCCGAGACATGATTATATTATGCCGGTTAATGAAGAAAACAAAGTAACAGTGTCGTTAACGGTAACGGCTGCAAACGGAATTTGTCATTCAACGATTGAACACGATATTGAATTTAAAGTAGAAGAAACCAGAATAAAACTTGATAAAAAAGAATTCTGTGAGAATGATAAAGAAAATTACCCGTTTGTTGTCACACCACAAGGTGCAGAAGTAAAAGTTGAAGGAAAGGGAGTGGTGAGTACAGCAAACGGTTTTTCTTTTTCACCATCCACAGCCGGTGCCGGTGAGGTTGAATTTTTGTTGAATGGAAAACCTTCCGGTGTTATTGCAAGTGTTCATCCTGCTCCGCTTGCCAAGTTTATAGGAAAGCAGGTTGATAAGCAACTTATTCTCACAAATACTTCGGTTAACGCAACTTCATTTGTCTGGCTCATAAATGAAAAAGAAGAAAAGCGTGATGACATGGAGCCCTTTGTAATCGAGTTAAAAGCAGATTCGCCGGGTGTATGGTCAGTTCAGTTGACCGCAATTGGAAATGAAGTTTGCGGCAGCAACACGAGCGCTGTTCAAACTTTTGAAACGGAGATTGAAAAACCACAGATTTCGCTCGACAAAAAAGAGTTCTGCGGAAGTGACAAAGAAACTTATTCGTTCACAATAACGCCCTCTGGTGCTGATGTTAAGATTGAGGGACCGGGAGTGAGCAAAACCGAAAGTGGATTTGTATTTACACCGTCAGCTGCTACACCGGGGCAAATTTCGTTTGTGCTCAACGGTGAAGTGTCAGGATTGGTTGTATCTGTTACTCCTGCGCCAATAGCAAAATTCACAGGTGAGCAAATTGGAAATCAACTGATTTTGACCAATTCTTCAGTTAATGCTACCACTTTTAGCTGGACAATAAATGAAGATAAACAGGAAACAACAGGTAACGCGCCTGTAATTATTAATCTTGGTCCGAATTTGCCAAGCGTATGGAAGGTGGTTTTGGAAGCCAGGGGTGCAGAAATATGCGGTTCAACCAAATCAAAACCGCTAACGTTTGAAACACAGTTTAACGATTCAACGGAACCGGTTGACAACTGTATAGATGAAACAAAAGCTGCCATTGCTTTGGATTTCAGGACGCTGTCAAACCTTAATTTGGAATCGGATATTGTAAGCCCGATTTGGCAGGCAACTTCTGGTTTATACGGTGGAAGTCAATCGTTTCCGAACGGAGTTATAAACGATATTGACAATTTCCTTACCGGTAGAAAAAACAGTGAACTCAATTCATTTTTGAAAATATTATTGCAAACTTCAAGTTTAATCAGGGAAATCAGCCCCAACGAAAACAAGAAGGAATTTACCCGTTTGGTTGAATTATTCGCACTTCAATTGAAGCTGTTTTATAACGTGCTGGCATGTCAAAGCCCCGTTACAATTAAAGCTTCGGGAGATGTTATTCAACGGATTTTAGATCAAATCATCCAGATTCTGCAAATCTTCAAAGAAATAGGAGTTGTTCTGCCCGATAGTTTGAAGGCATTTATGAAAACTTTCGCTGCAAAAATTTCGGATGTTCCAATTTTAGTTGATCATGTTAAAAAAATAACAGATGAAAAATTGATTTAATGGTAGAGCAATCAAAACATATCATTGAAAAGGTATTTATTAATGTCTGCACCAAAAATGCCGAAGAAGGATATTTTATTAAAAACAATATCAGTGCGTTTTTAAAGAATGAAATTTTTCCTCAAATTGAAAAACTGCTGGACAATTACAATACTGATTGTGAAATCCTGAGATTCGATGATTTTAGTATCGACTTTCGTGTTGATAAATGGCGAAACATCGAAAAAATAAAATCCGGAATAAAAGTAAATTTCAAGAAAAGATTTGAAGAAGAGTTGAAAAATTTTAAATCAGAATCGGTAAAAAAATCTACTCCTGATACGACTGGTAAAAGATTATCAATCGAGGATAGCATTGAGGCTACTTTTTTCCATTTTGTTGAAAAAGGATTTTTGCCCTGGTTCGGAAAAGAGGAGTATTTAAGCGAAATTTCAAACCCTAAAAAGTGGAATGAAAATGATTGTAAAGAAAAGGTTCGTTGAAAAGTTATCAAAAATTTTATCACTTAACGAAGAATCGATTAATCGGTTTTTACGTCAGTTCTCAGATGAAATATCAATAGCTTTTTTGGATGAAATAAATCCGTCTGTACGAAAATTTAAGAGTGAAACTGTAAGCCTGTTAAAATTATTTTCGGTTCAGGAAAAATTTTACTTCTTAAAATATCTAACCGAAATTTCGTTAAAAATTGAACAGAATCCGGGCGAAAAAATACTGCTTGTTTTTATTGAGCAGCTCTTCGCTTCACGAGTAAATAAATCAGTTTCCACGGTCAATAAAGTTATGGGGCTTCTTCAGCAATATTTCGAAAAGTTGCAACCGGACAGTATTTTGTTAACCGAGACGATTGCAAAGGTAATTGAAAGTAAAAATGACATTCGTGTTTCTAAAAATCTAATAAATCGCGATCTGTTTGAAACGATTAAAAAAGGTTCTGGAAGTTTAACTCATAAGGAAAAATTAGCCGAAAAAGTAGTGCAATTAAAGGATCAAATTGCGAACGATAAGTTTTTAGAGCCGGGTACAAATGAAGTTTTAGTTAGTAACGCCGGATTAATTCTGTTGCATCCGTTTTTAAAGTACTTTTTTATTGAACTGGGTATTGTTGATGAAAATGGACAGTTTTTTGAAAACAAAAAAAATATTGCTGTTCAGGCGCTTCATTATTTGGCAACAGCCAGCGAAAATGTGTATGAAAGCAGCCTCGTATTTGAAAAATTTATATGCGCGGTACCGTTAAAAAATTCGCTTCCAAAAAAAAGCATCTTAACCAAAAAAATAAAGGAAGAATCGGAAAATTTGTTAACGGCAACAATTAAAAACTGGCCGGAACTTAAAAGCACTTCAGCTGATGGTTTACGTGAACTTTTTATTCAGCGAAAAGGAAAACTTGTCATAAATAAAGGCAGGTACAAATTAATTGTAGAACGTAAACCACAGGATATTTTACTCGAAAAACTGAATTGGAATATTTCAGTAATAAAGTTTCCTTGGAAGAAGGATTTGTTAATGGTAGATTGGTAAATGTTATGAATAAGTTTGCTAGAAGAATAAGAAGTAAAAACAGAAGACGTTCATCGATTTTTGGACATGAAAATAACTCCGGTTTTTTTGATGTACAAACAAAACTGGATGTCGGTTCACCAAATGATCGCTTTGAGAAAGAAGCGGATAATGTTGCTGATAAAGTAGTTAGTGGTTCTTTCCTCAACCAGAATTTTTTTAATGCCAATAAAAATAGTGTCTCTGATGGTTTTCCCGGTGGCGGTGTGTCGGAAAAGCCTTTGGTAGAAGGAATAACTCCTTTAGGTCAACAACAAGCCGAAGAGGAAGAAGAGTTGGCGCAGGGAATTGCAATACAAAAGCAAGAAGAAGAGGAAGAAGAGCCTCTTCAGGCAAAAACGGGGCAACCTAAAGAGGAGGAAGAAGAACTTCAGGCTAAAGCAGGCCAACCAAAGGAAGAGGAGGAAGAGATACCGGTGAGCGGAGCCTCAAAAGAGCGTGATAAGGAAGAGGAAGAAACTGCTCAAATGGGTGCTATTCAAAAACAGGAAGAAGAAGAGGAAACGATGCAGGCTAAATCTTTGCAACGAAAAGGTTCAGGCGCTCCGGAAGTTAGTAGTTCCATTGAAAACAGGCTGGTAAATGAAAAAGGGAAAGGACAAAAAATGGATCGGCAAACCAGTCGTTTTATGGAGAACAGCTTTGGCTCTGATTTTAACCATGTAAATATTCACACCGACACAAAAGCTGCCCAAATGAGCAAAGAACTGGGAGCTCAGGCTTTTACACACGGAAATGATATCTATTTTAATAAGGGGCGCTATAATCCCACGTCAAAAGATGGGAAGCATTTGTTGGCGCATGAATTAACACATACCATTCAGCAAACCGGAAAAATTGCCAAACAGCTTCAATTTACAATTGGCGATGGAAACGATTTGGAATCGGATCGTTTTATGAATGAAGTGATTTTGGAAGCTTGTTTTGATGGTGAACGTACTTTGGGTTTTGGCGCCAGCGGCGGGGCCGTTACAAAAATTCAGCAGGCTTTGGTTGATGCCGGATTTCCGCTCCCGCAATTTGGAGTCGATGGAATTTTTGGAAGCGAAACAAGAGGCGCGTTAATCGATTTTCAACGCTCTTCATCATTAACTGAATCAGGTGTTGTCGACAGCTCAACCATGTCGTCACTTGATGCCCTTTATTCTTACGGGCAACCCAGTTTGCCAACAGGGCCTCCTGCCACGGTAGCTCCTTCGATAACGCCTGAAGTAATAAAACTTGCACCGGCAAATACGAGTTTAACGCGAACTACGGTTGGAGTTGGAGAATTCGTTCGGTTTAGTGCAAATACTTCCGGAACATGGACAGCATCTGAAGGCAGAATTGTTGGTTTGAACAGTGGTCAGAATGTTGTTTGGGAAGCTCCTGCAGTTGCGTCATCGCCGCAAATTACACTTACCACGCCTTCGGGAGCAGCATCAGTTACAATGACCGTGATTGCGCCGACATCCCTTGCTATGACCGTTGACAGCCGTGAACCAATTGCAACCGGAACAGCCGGAGCATGTATGATTACGGATGTAACAGTGCATCCGTTAAACGTAAGTTTTGGAAGAACTCAGTGGTTGGAAGTTCCGGGACCGGCATCCAATGTAACAGGATATTATACACAGTTTCCGGCTTCTGAACTTGATCATCATCCAAATCCCAACTATTTACCGTTTAATGACGATAATTCGGGGCTTACTGATCATGCAGCAACACACACCGAACCATCTCCTTTTTCCAGAGGAACATTTCAGTGGGTAATTCCAAACCGGTACAAAATTGATGGTGAGTCGGATGCGCAAGGACGGTTTTTTACCAATACTACGCAGTATTTCTATATTACGGCAACGGGTACTGTAGCCGTTGTTAAAGCGGGTGCTTTTACTATTCGAACCGTAAATAACATTGTTTTTTAATTAATTCTTATAATGATATGCTTGCAGCAAAAACAAGGAAAAATAATACATTTTCATCCGTTCAGGCTGCAAATAATAATTTGTTTTTTCAGCCAAAGCTTGAAGTTGGAAAACCCACCGATAGGTATGAAGTAGAAGCGGAAAGAACTGCTGATAGGGTAGTTGCTCAGGGCTTTTTAAATGAAGGGAATGAATCATTTTTTAAGCCAAATTCACAGGTGCAGCAAAAAGTGGAAGACGAACCGAAAAACAAAATTCAAGGAAAACCTTTGATTGAGGGCATTTCAACTTTGGTACAAACAAAAGCTGACAATTCGAAAGTTGAGGAATTGGAACCAGGTGAGACGGATGTTCAGGCTAAATTGGAAGAAGAACCAAAACATTTGGATAACCTCGGAGAAATTCAAAAGAAAGAAGATGAACTAATCGAATCTGAAGAAGAAGTTTCCGAAGTTCAGGCGAAAATTGAAGAAACCAGTGAGACTTCCGGCAACGAACATATAACACATCCATTGAATGAAAAGGTTCAAAAACAGGAAGAAGAAATAAGTGAAACGGAGGAAAGTGTTTTTGAAGTTCAGGCGAAAGTAGAAGAGCAAACAGAGTCTTTGAAACCGAAAAACGTGGAAACTCAATTTTCCATTTCCGAAGTACAAAAAGCTGAAGAAGAAAATTCGGAGCTGGAAGAAGAGGAAGTAATAGTTCAGGAAAAAAGCTTTCTGCAAAAAAGGGAAGACCCTGAAATAAAAGATGAAAAGCCGGAAAACATCCAGGCAAAATCGAACGAAAACGCTACGGTTGATTCGGGAGTTGAATCCATATTGAATTTATCGAAAGGAACTGGAACTCCACTTCCCGAAAATACAAAAAGCAGAAATGGAATCAGGATTTGGGGCCGATTTTACGATGTTCGCATTCATACCGGCTCCGATGCGGTTCAAATGAATAAAAGCCTCGGTGCCCAAGCATTTACACATGGCAACGATATTTATTTTAACGAAGGGAAATACAATTCTGACAATAGTTCAGGAAAACATTTACTCGCGCATGAATTAATACATACTATTCAGCAGGGTGCTTCTGTTAAGCCAAAAATGGTTCAGAAAGTTAATGAGCCGGAATCTCCAATAACCATAAACGAAGTGACTGAACAGCATCCAAGCCAGAGAGGCACCATTGAAAAAAGTGGTAGTACCGTTACCATCTTCTTAAACGGATTAAATGTAAAGTCAAATGCTCCATCATCGTTACTGGATAGTCTTCCTCTTCCGCATCAATTGCCACGATCCGGATCCCGGAGTGAGTTGCCAACACGGCAAGCCACCATTTGGTCGGGCGCTGTCCGAAGTGATACAGAGTCAAGTCTTGAGAACTTGCTGGCAGAAATTGAGACAGAAAGACCGATGTCCGAGAAAAAAGCCCCAGGTAATTTGTATAAACTTACATTAAAACGAGGAAGCAGACAAGCGGCCTTAACCGGTAATTTTACCCAACTTAAAAATGCTGCTTTAATTCCTTCATGGAACAGAAGGGGAGAAACGATAACTTTTCAGGTAGAACATGTGCTTGATTATCAAATTGCAGGCAACCTTGCTGATAATATTGAAAATCTGATCCTACTGGAGTCATCTACAAATAATTTTTTAGGCGATGTAATGCGCTCGTACATCAGAGATCATATAAACGATGTATTGGAACACTATAATCAATACATAGCAGGCGACGACCTTGTAAATTCTGCCGACGCTGCCCGCGAAAATGAAAATTATACGATTAAGGCCAATAGCTTTTCAAATGTGGTGCATGAGTTTATAGCAGACAGGGCCTTTTTTAGGGAGGATTACAGCCCGAACAGGCCAGGCAATCCTTTAAACCCCGCTTTGGTGGAGTTGGAATCGCTTACCATACCGCCCGGTCATTTTATACTTAAAACCAGCAGGACTTCTGCCGGGCTTTTACTTCCTTACAGTGCACAAAACCTGGATGTTGGAAGCCTTCGGCTAACCTTGCACGGAAATGAACAAGACGGATTATCCTCCATAATAGTTACACCTGTTATTGATGGTAACCATTTAGAAGGAGAAATTGCACCAGAGACTTATACTGTAACGCGTGCAACCGGAACGCATACTTATACCGCAGAGACCGCTTTCGGCAGAAGACAAATTATGGGTGGACTTCGTCTGCGTTACCTAAGTTTAATGGAATTTACCGAGCCGCAATTAGACGATAACTTAAACATCAGGGCTGAAGGCCGGATTAATGCCCCATCCCCCGGATTTTTGAACAATACACCAATAGAAATTTCTATTACCGGCAAAACCCTCTCCATACAAAAAACCTTTTCCGCCAGTGATTTAGCGTCAGTGGGCCCATTCTCCATCGATTACGCTTCCCTTGCTTTGGGACTAAAAACTGCTGAGGGTATAACAGCTTCCGGCAGTGTTGGATTTTCAATAGCGGGGGTAGGTTCCGGTTCGGTGAATGCAAGCGCTTCACAAGGGAATTTCATGCTAAATGGTAATTTTGGATTCGAAAGTGATAAAATTGATGGCAATCTGGAAATGCAATATTCGAGTGCCTCAGACCATGAGGGAACCGGCGGTGAAGGACAAAGTTCCTGGGGCATAGAGGGTACGCTCAACTTAAGAAGCATTAGAGGAATAAAAAATGCTACGATAACCGTAGGTTATGAAAACCAGACTATTACGGGTAGCGCTACAAGCATAGAACTGGACGTGCCCGGTGTAACGGTTAACGAAATCTCTTTAAGTTACGGAGTAGATTCAGAAACCTTTGAATTTACCGTTTCTGCCGGCACATCACGTATTCCCGGTATTCAAAGTGCGGAAGTTACAGTTACCATAAGTTCCGGGGGGAATGGTGAAGACGGAGCTGGTTCCGGAGATTTGGCGCTTAACATCTCAGGATCGGCCACCTTCCGTTCCATACCGGGGCTGCAAAATCCAACGCTTGCCATTACCTACGACAGCCAAAGCGGGGTAATAGATATATCCGCAAACGTGCAGTTCGAAAGAGGGAAAGTCTCTGGTTCGGTCACGGTTGGAGTAACGAACAGACAGGTAACCGATGGCGTAGCTGGTGGTGAGGCAGGAGAGCAAATGAATATTTACGGAGAAGGGCAATTAAGTATAACGATAACCGATCAATTTACTCCGCAGTTGGGGGCAAAACTTACACCGGAAGGAAATATCCTGTTAAACGGTTGGGTAAATGTTAATTTACAAATTGGAGAAGGGTACGAACGTGATCGGACTCTTTTCGGCATTGATGTTACACCGATTCCAATTTTTACGATTGGTATTGCGCAGGTTTTATTAACAGCGGGAGGTTCTTTGGGAGTTTACGCAAACATAAATCCAATTTCTATTGATGGCCGAATAGGTTTCGAAAACTTTAATCCGGCAGTGCCGGAAAGTTTTAATGCAGTAGTGGAAGCAACCGCCCGGGCAAGTGCAAGTGCCGGACTAAAATTTGATGCTTATCTTGGAGTAATGGCGTCAGCAGCTATTATTTATGTAGAAGGACGATTGGTTGTAGAAACGAGGATAGGAGCGGAAGCCGGAGCTCAGATTTCTGGCAGTGTTACCTGGAACGCTTCACGAGGATTTGAAATTAATAACGCAACAGCTGGTCTGGATTTGAATTTGACAGCAAACGCAAGCCTTATACTTCATGTTGGAGCTGGAATTTATTTATATGTGAGTCGCGTGGAAGTTTTGTCGCATGACTTCCCGATAGCATCAACCGATTTTCCTCCGTTGGCACAGATGCAAGTTTCCATGCCAATAAATTTTGAAAATGGTTCGCTTTCAGAAATTAATGCCGAAGATATAAGTATCAGAAATAATCCGTTGGATAATCCACAGGCAGCCGGAAGATTTCTTCAAGGTGCAGTAACCGATGTCGGGCCCGAGCCTGAAAATGTTGAAGTGACGCAGGCCAGAAGCCAAATTGTAAATAATATTCGTCAATATCCTTCAATAGGCCCAGCTAATCCTGATTATTATATTCTGTATAGCAAGCAATTTTTGGTTGAAGAGCTGAAAAATAACCATCCTGATGAAGATTGGTCGTGGCTGGACACAGAATTGGCAAATATGGAATACTCCGAGTTTATCGATTTTAGAGCCTACATTTTAAGTCAACCTTGTTCCTCGTCCAGAATACATGAAATGCAAATGTTTGGAATTAATCATCCATCGGTTGGAAGAGCCGATATGAGTATACTGGAAACTGAGCTACAGCAACAGGATGACGAATGTTTTTCGATGGATTTACCTCCCGGGGAGTCAGAAACATGATATTCGAAAATCATTAAATTAATTGTTGAATGTTTACAGCTGAGACTTACGATGAATGATAAATATTTAAACTAAACAAATCCGGGTTATAAAAGCTTTTATATAGGAATAAATAGATAAATATGAATACTATAAAAATTCGTTCGCGTGGTTCCGAAGTACGCCTTTTAAATGAACTTCTGGAGAAATTAGGATACGAAGTATATGTTTCTGATTCTTTCAGAGCTGATACTGATTTAGCAGTCAGGGATTTTCAGAAACGGAATAACCTTGTGGTTGATGGTGTTGTGGGAACTAAAACATGGATTTTACTCATTAAGAACGATGATCAGCTTACGACTTCTGACGATAAGTTTTTGTCGGAAAATGACTTAAAAGACTTTGCAGCTTCTTATAACGTAGAGTTGGCTGCTGTAAAGGCAGTGAATGAAATTGAAAGCAGCGGAAAAGGATTTTTGTTGGTTGGAAAACCGCGAATTCTTTTTGAAGGCCATGTCTTCTGGCGTGAATTGGCAAAGCGTAATCTGAAACCAATTCAATTGCTAAATGCGGCTAACCAGGATGTTTTATACGAAAAATGGACACGGAGTTATTATAAAGGCGGGGCAGGAGAGTACGACAGACTGGATAAGGCAGCACTAATTTCTTTAGTGCCGGGAATAAAAGAAGCCGCTTATTGTTCAGCTTCGTGGGGAGCATTTCAAATTATGGGATACCACTATAAAAATATAGGCTATAATTCTGTATTTCATTTTGTTGATAAAATGAGCGAACATGAGCGTGAACATTTAGATGCATTTGGGAAATTTATTTCAATTGCTTCTTTTTCAGGCAGAAAGTTAATTGATTGGCTGAGGGAAAAGCAGTGGGCGAAATTTGCGAATGGATACAATGGACCCGGCTATAAGCAAAATAAATACGACATTAAATTGCAAAAAGCATACGAAAAATATTCTTAACTACTTAAAATATTATGGCTGAAAACAAAAACTTCAAATTGGATTCATCGCTTGAAAATATATTTGCTTATTTAGAACAACTTATTCGGCAGCGACTGGATTTTGAACTAAAAAATATGCAGCCCAAACCATTGTCTGTGACTCTTGAATCGGGTAATTCTCACCTGGCAAAATTTATTATCAACCATAAACTTTCCAATGAAGAATTGATATTTCTTTTACTGGCGATGGTTCCACATGTAAAGCCTGGTTTTATTTCGGGTATCATTTCCGAATATCTTCCCGGTGGGGGCGATTTTCCGGAATTTGGTGGTGTAAAGGGGAAAAACCACCGTGGCATATTACCAACAGGCGAAACTGCGTTATATATTATTTATGGTCACGATATTCAAAAGCGCTTACTTGGTTTTGAAGAAATAACAGAAAATTCGATTCTGTTTCAATTGCAGATATTAAATATTGAGTCAGTGCCAACAGGTGAACCCGTTTGGAGTGGAAAACTTACGATTGATTCAGAGTATCTGGCAAAATTTACAACGGGCTCGGTTTTAAAACCAAAGTTAAGCAGCGATTTTCCGGCAGAATTAATTACTACTGAACTCGAGTGGAAAGATTTGGTTCTACAGGAAAAAACATTCACCGAAATTAATGAAATCGAAGTATGGCTGAAACATAATGAGACATTGATGAACAGCTGGAAAATGAAGGGAAAAGTAAAACCCGGATACCGGATTTTGTTTCACGGCCCTCCAGGAACAGGAAAGACAATGACAGCTTGTTTGTTGGGGAAATATACAAATCACGACGTTTTTCGAATTGATCTTTCCATGGTGGTTTCAAAATATATTGGTGAAACGGAAAAGAATCTTTCAAAGTTGTTTGATAAGGCTGCAAATAAAGATTGGATTTTATTTTTTGATGAAGCCGATTCTATTTTTGGCAAGCGCACCGATGTGCGTGATGCGCATGATAAATATGCCAACCAGGAAGTTTCATATCTTTTGCAGCGAATTGAATCACATCCCGGGCTTGTAATTCTGGCTTCAAACATGAAATCCAATATCGATCCTTCATTTACGCGGCGATTCAATTCTATTATTGAATTTGAAAACCCGGGAGTTGCAGAACGATTAAAATTATGGGAAAACTATATTCCCGAATCCGTTTCTTTGGATGATAAAATTGCGATAAAGGATATTGCTACAAAATATGAAATTACAGGAGCAAATATTGTGAACGTAATCCAATATGCCGGCTTAAGAACAATCGAGAAAAAATCGCAGGTGATATCAGCGGGCGATTTATTTTTGGGTATCCAAAAAGAGTATGAAAAAGAGGGAAAAATGATAAGAAAGGAATTTTAATGCCAGTTCCTGGTTTTTCTCTACTGAACCAAGTAAAAATGCCAAAACACTTTTTACGGTGAATTGGCATTTGATTCTATTCAAATAACTTTTATAAGTCTCTCTTTGCAAGATAGAAATCAACCATTTCGTAGTCGCTCTTTTCGCGTTCTTCCATATCAGGAACCGTTTTTGGCGGAGGAACGATTACTTTCTCACCGGGTTGCCAGTTCAAAGGAAGTGCAACCGCGTATTTATCTGCTGTTTGCAATGCTTTTAAAACACGAACAATTTCATCCATGTTCCGGCCAACATTGAGCGGATAATACATAATCAGTCGAATTTTTCCTGTTGGATCAATAATAAATACAGCACGCACAGCGGCGGTTTCGCTTTCATTGGGTTGAAGCATTCCGTACAACTGAGCAACTTTCATATCAATGTCAGCAATAATAGGAAAATTGAATAATACGCCAGTGTTTTTCTTTACATTATTAACCCATGCAACATGTGCATGTATACTGTCGATACTTAACCCGATAAGTTTGGTATTCATTGCAGCAAATTCGTCACCGCGAACAGCAAAACCGCTCATTTCAGTTGTACAAACCGGGGTGAAATCGGCAGGGTGTGAGAAAAGGATTGTCCAACTGTCTTTAATGTATTCTGAAAATTGAATAGGGCCATAAGTGGTGTTTGCCTTAAAATCCGGAGCCATATCTCCAATACGCGGCATTGATGTAACTTTTACTTCTTCCATGTTAATTTATTTAATTTAAAGAGAATAATAATTATAGTGTCTTTCATAAAACGAAAATTTAATGGATTGGTTCAAAATGTTTTACATTTTTTTTGAAGAAAACAATTAAAATTTATAATCATTTGTTCGTTTAATGAGTTGTATAGTTCAGTTAATGTTGATGTTTAATGAAATTATTATTGAATAAGGTTTTGCATTTTGAGTTGGTTTTAATAGATGAGAGTAAAAGGATTGATATCTGAATGTTTGTCAATCAGTATTTCTTAACATTTAAATGTTAATTGTTTCAGTAAAAACTTCTGAAACTGTTTGATATTTTACCAAAAAAGTATTTTCTTTGCAAGCCGTTTTAAGAACGTGTTTAATTTGATCATCAAGAAATTAAAAGGAAATGTCACGAGTTTGTCAGATAACAGGTAAAACTGCCATGATTGGGAACAATGTTTCTCACTCAAAAAGAAGAACAAAACGGAAGTTCGATGTGAACCTGTTTAAAAAGAAATTTTATCTTGCAGAAGAAGATCGTTGGGTTAATTTAACCGTATCAGCTGCAGGTATCCGTACCATTAATAAAAATGGTCTTAAAGCTGCATTGAAAAATGCTCATAAAAAGGGTTATATCGAAAAAATTTAAAGATTTTGAGAAATGGCAAAAAAAGGAAAAGGCAATAGAATTCAGGTAATTTTGGAATGCACTGAGCATAAGAATAGTGGAGTGCCGGGTACTTCAAGATATATTACTGTTAAGAACAGAAAAAATTCACCTGACCGTATGGAGTTGAAAAAATACAACCCTATTTTGAAAAAGGTAACAGTTCATAAAGAAATTAAATAAATTGAGTTATGGCAAAGAAGACGGTAGCAACGTTACAAAAAGGTGCTGGTAAAGGTTACGCAAAAGTGATTAAAATGACAAAATCACCTAAAACCGGTGCATATTCTTTTAAAGAAGAAGTTATTCCTAACGACAACGTAATGGAGTATTTCAAAAAATAATCCGTAAAGTTCGGATACATATTTTATGGATCAAAAAAAGCTTTCATCTTAAGTGAAAGCTTTTTTTGTTTGTTTGGAAACCAATATATTTACGTGTTTTTAAACTGAATTTAAAATTTCTGAAAATCATTGAATTTATGGGGCTGTTCGGAAACTTTACAAAAAATAAGAAAGAAAGCCTTGAAGAAGGTCTTCAAAAAACAAAAGAAAGCGTTTTTAAAAAGCTGGGTCGTGCTGTTGTTGGTAAATCAAAAGTTGACGATGAGGTTTTGGATAACCTGGAAGAAGTTCTCATATCTTCTGATGTTGGCGTGGATACCACCATCAAAATTATTCAACGTATTGAGGCAAGGGTTTCACGAGATAAGTACATGGGCGTAAGTGAATTAAATTCCATTTTAAAGGAAGAAATATTTGCTTTGCTTGAGGAAAATAATTCTGCTGACGTTTCAGATTTTGATTTACCAAAATCTGATACACCGTATGTAATTATGGTGGTTGGTGTGAATGGCGTTGGTAAAACAACCACTATCGGAAAACTGGCATATAATTTTAAGGAAGCCGGAAAATCAGTTGTTTTAGGCGCAGCCGATACATTTAGAGCTGCCGCCATTGAACAACTTGAAATTTGGGCAAAGCGCGTTGATGTTCCAATTGTAAAGCAAAAAATGGGAGCTGATCCTGCATCAGTTGCTTATGATACGTTATCATCGGCAAAAGCAATAGGAGCTGATGTGGTTATTATTGATACTGCCGGGCGTTTGCACAATAAGATAAACCTGATGAATGAGCTCTCAAAAATAAAAAATGTGATGCAAAAGATTATTCCCGATGCACCGCATGAGGTATTGCTTATTTTAGATGGTTCAACCGGACAAAATGCATTTGAACAAGCCAAACAATTTACAAAAGCTACCGAAGTAACTGCCCTGGCTTTGACAAAACTCGATGGAACTGCCAAAGGTGGGGTAGTGATCGGAATTTCCGATCAGTTTAAAATACCTGTTAAGTACATCGGAATTGGCGAAAAAATGGAACATCTGCAAATTTTTAGAAGACGGGAATTTGTTGAATCCTTGTTTTCTTAGCAGATTTTCAATTTAGTTTTTATTGATGATTGGTTCGCTCATTACTTTTACAGGCAAATCATTCATTTCCGAGGTAAGATTTATTGTAGCTCCAATTACCAGTTTTTCATCAGGGAAAATAAGTAATGTAGCGCCGCCTCCAATTACACTTCCAGCCATACCATACAAAGTTCTGCCTTCTTTTGTTTTTGTTAATACCCAGCCATTCGAAAACCTGGCTTTTTCGCCACTTGTCAAAGTTACAGGGGTAAAAATACGGTCTTTTACTTCTTCAGTAAATATGTCGGAGTTGAGAAATGCATTTCCAAATTTCACCAGATCCTCTGCATTTGAAAGTAATCCTTCAGATGAGGCGCGAGAACGTAAATCACAAAATTCAGCATTTACAGTTAATGCAATTATGTTATTATCAAAATAATTGGTTCTGCCGGTTATGTTTTTAAAAGGGTTATCAACTTCAGTGTTTGATAAATTCAACGGTTCAGTAATGTATTCTTTTAATAGTGTTGGAAAAGGTTTTTGCAATACTTTTTCAATTACAGCTCCAAGCAGATCATAATCAAATGCTGTTGAATATTGAGTGTATCCAGGTTCATACAAAAGTGTATCGTTTTTAAAATAATCAATTCTGTTCTCAAGCGAAATAGTGGAGCCTTTCCAGTCTAATTCATCCCTTGTCGGTTTTCGTAAACCGGAAGTATGATTTGCCAGGTCACTTAACGTTAGCTTGTATTTTTTTTGTGGAAAATCGGGTAAATAATACTGCACTGTTGAATCAGGATTTAGAATTCCATCCTGTATCATTAATTGGTAAATGGCTGACGTGTAAAGTTCAGAAACATCAGCAATTCTGAATTTGGTACCTCGGTTTACCTTTACATTTAATTCTTTTGAAGCATAACCAATCCCTTCTGAATAGATAATTTCGCCATCTTTTGCTATGGCAAAACTTCCGCCGGGAATGAAGTTACGCTCAAGGTAAAATGCAAGTTCTTCCCGGAGTGATTTAATTTCCTTTACATAATTATTATTATAAACAATATCAACTTTGTTTTTTTTGCAGTTTGAAAAAAATAACAAAACTGCCATTAAAATCAGCAACCGGATTCCGTTTTTCATCTCATTAAAATTATTAGTTATAAAATGTATTCGATGTAACTCCCTCCCGATAATTATCGGGATTAATAATGCTTGTTTGTGAAGCATTTCTGCATGGTCGTTTCATAATTTAATGAATGTTTTGTTTCATAAACAGCGTGCTAAAATAAATAATTCAGTTAAAATAATGGATTTAAAAAATGTGAAAAATAGCTGAAACCTGAACACCGAATTTTTCCGTTACTTATAAACAAATTTCTTTTAAAGTATCCGGTCAAATAAAGTTACGCTTATTTAAAAGGTTTTGAAACGCGATTTTATAGGTGCTGCTTACAGGAATTAGTTTGTTCCCAATTTTAATAGCGTTATTTTCTATATAATCTATTTTGTCTACAGCAACAACGTATGATTTGTGAACCCGAACAAATTTCTGAGGATCCAACAAGTCTTGTAAAGTTTTGAAGTTCAGTAGCGTCATTATTTTACTGTCTTCTGTATGAATCTGGAGATAATCGCGCATTCCCTCAACATACAATATTTTATTGAAATATACTTTTACAGTTTTATTGCCCGATTTTATGAAAGTATATTCAGGCTTTTCATTTTGAATGCCAGAATGTTCAATTTCAGTTGGTGGCTTTAAATGTTGAGACTTGTCTTTTAGGAAACGTGCATAAACCTTTTCCACTGCCTTTATAAAACGTTCAAAAGGAATTGGTTTTAACAGGTAGTCCATAACATCCAGTTCGTAAGCTTTCAACGCATACTCATCAAACGCTGTTGTTAAAATTACGTATGGCGGATTTTTCAATGTTTCAAGAAATTGAATTCCTGTAAATTCATCCATTTGAATATCAAGAAAAATAAGATCAACCCTGTTTTCGCGTAGAAATGAAAAAGTCGAAAGAGCGCTGTCAAATGTCTCAAGTAAATTTAAGTAGTCAATTTTTTCGGCATATCTTTCAATTTTCTTTAATGCAAGTATTTCGTCATCAACAGCGATGCAATTCATTTTCATAACAAAAAAGTTTTAGTTTTCTATTTTCAAGAAAGGTACTTTAAGAGTTAATTCAAAATTTTCAGTTGTTCGGTAGAATTCAAATACATAGTTTTTCCCATACACAAGTTCAAGACGCTTTTCAACATTTTTTAATCCATTTCCTGATTCTGCATCGGGCAATTTAAAATTGTTTTGTTTAAATGCATTTACAGTTTTTAATTCAATAAAATCATCACCTGCTTTAAAATCAATTTGAATTCCGGGGGACTTAACTTTTTTATTACAATGTTTTATTGTGTTTTCAATAATAGGAATAAAGAGTAGTGGTGGAATTTGTTTCCCGCTAAATTCTCCTGATGATTTGAATTGAAGGAAATCAGGGTCTGGAAAACTTAATCGTGCCAATTCAAGATAATCATTGATATAATCCAACTCTTTCTCCAGAAAAGCTTTTTCTTCATTCGATTCTTTCAACATGTACCGCATAATTTTTGATAAAAGAAAAATAGCATTTGATGCTTTTTCTTTGTCTTCGTAAATTAATGAGTCGATATTATTAAGAACATTAAAAAGAAAGTGTGGATTTACTTGCGATCTAAGCGCACCAAGCTCCGACTGAATGCTTCTTCGCTTTAGTTCTGACTGGCTGACTTGAATTTTATGAGAATAACTGAATAGCTTTAATGCTGATGCCAGACCCACAATCATGAAGTTACTTAATAACGAATAAAAAAGATCTTCAATAAAAGGGCGGCGTACAGTCCAGAATCCCAGGGCAGGTTGGATATTGTAACGAATGTAAATAGAACCTAAAAAGTTTAAACCTATTATTGCTGATGCGCCAAGTACAAAAATCAGAAAGTTTCTTTTTCTGAGCAAAAACCGTGGAATTAGAAATTCTATTACAACATACACAGTAATAATATCTAATGGAATATAAATCAGATTAATAAAAATATTTGGTTTTAATTCATAAGATAAAACAATGGGAAGGCTGTAAAAAAAGTAGATGAATATCCAGAAGAGGATATGGTTTATTATTCTGTATTTGAATATTTTCATGTACGGTTTAAAGCAATTTATTTACAATTTTACACTATTTAACGATTAAAAATACTGATTTTCTGTCAATTAAAGTTTTTATTCTTCAAAACTGGATTACCCTTCAATATTGATCTTTTGCAGGCCATAAAAGCTATTTTGCAGATCAAAATATAAAGTTTAAAGCTACAGGGCAACATTTGTAATTTCTTTTTCACTTCGTGCAATAGTGACAGCACCACAACTGTCGCTCCAAACATTTACCGAAGTTCGTATCATATCCAATATCCGATCAACAGCCAAAATAAGTCCGATTCCTTCAAGTGGCAAACCTACTGCACTTAAAATAATGGTTATCATAACCAGTCCGGCCATTGGAATTCCTGCGGCACCAATAGATGCAAGCAACGCAGTTACAACAACTATCACCTGTTGTGTAAACTGAAGTTCGATTCCGTAAACCTGAGCAATAAACATAGCGGCAACACATTCATATAAAGCTGTTCCATCCATATTTATTGTTGCTCCTAAAGGAAGGGTAAAACTTGTTATTTTATTTGAAACCCCGCTATTATGCTCGGTTGCTTCCATTGTTAAAGGCAAAGTTGCACTTGATGATGCAGTTGAAAAAGCTGTGAGCAAAGGTGTTATCATGTTGTTAAAATGCTTAAAAGGTTTTGCCTTAGCTACAAATCTTACAATTAATGGTAGCGAAATAAATGCATGGATCATCAACGCAAGAAAAACAGTAAGCATATAAATTGCCATACTTCCTGCAATATTTCCCAACTGATCAGCATTTCTGTGAACTTCTGTGGCAACAATTCCAAAAATGCCAAGTGGAGTAAAACGGATGATAAACATGGTCATTTTCATCATCACTTCAAAAACGGCTTCAAAAAAAGTTGTAATAGTTTCTTTATGTTTGGAAGTTAACTGAGTTATAAAAACTCCGAAAATAATTGAAAAGAAAATAACCGGAAGAATATCGCCTTTAACCATTGAATCAAATATATTTGAAGGTACAATCCGGTATAAAATATCGCTTACAGAACCAACATTCTCAGGCAACTCTTCAATATTCTTCGTAAAACCTAAATCAACCCCAACACCTGGTTTAATAATATTCACCAATAATAATCCGGTTAAAATTGCCAACGTACTGGTTAAAATGTAATAGAGCATTGTTTTTAACCCTAACCGACCCAGATTGCTACCTGTTCCCATACTGGTGACCCCGGAAATTATCGAACTTAATATTAATGGAACAATAACCATTTTTAAAGCGGTCAGGAAAACAGTGCCCATCCAGGAAACATATTTAACTCCGTTAGGAATAAACAAACCAAATAAAATGGCAAGAATAAGTGCAATTAGGATTTGCCAGTGAAGTTTAATGTTTATAATCTTCATGTAGAAATTTTTGATAGAATCAAACAGCACGCTAATTTATCCTTTTTTTAGAAGAGGACAAATCAGATTTAACTTAGTCAAAGGCTGAGATGGTTGCTTTAACTTTAAATTGTTCAAAATGTTTTTCTCTAAATCCGGCAAAAACGCCAATATTTCCAAGAAAGAATATGCTATTCAAACTGTAACCAGCTTCCCAGTAATTTTTAAAATCAGGCGTTGTTAGATAATTAAAATGCAAGCTTTCGCTCCATGTTTGTTGATTTATTAGAGAAAGGTAACGAAGCAAAAAATATTCGGTCCTGAATTCACCCGAAATATTTAAGTAACTTTTATTTGAGCTGGCTTCATAGTCATTTATTAATTGTAAAGTGTTTGAAAAATCATTGAAATAAACCGGTATTTCGGCAGTTGAAAAATGCTTGTATTGTGAAAAATGCATTTTTTTGTTATTGAAAAAATAGCCGGAGTTAATTTGCCAGTCAATTCCTGAAGTTGATGTTAAATTAGCCTGTTGCCTGAATAAAAGATTTAAATGACTGAAGTCGGAAACAGATGAAAATACATCAGGAATTCCTTTAGTGAACTGAATTTCAAATCGATAATAATCATCAATGAATAAAAATGGAGAAGTTTCGAGCCATGGTTTCCTGATTCTTTTATAGTAAATTCCTTTCATTGAATAGGTAAAACTTTTTTGTTTAGCCAATTCTGAACTATCATCAGTTCGACCTTTGGGTGTGTTTGAAGAATATTCTTTTTTGTTTGAAAGTAAATATGATGAGTTGTTTTCGAGTGGGTAAAAATGATCAAATTTTGTGTTTAACTGTAGTCCAATATTTTTTCCAAAACTTTGTCTGAGTTCGAAACCAATAAACTTCGTTTCATATAATTTCATGTAATTTTTTGCAAAAAACCATGAGCTAACTGCATTAAGCGTTGGATTAATTCCGATTGCAGCAGATTTAAAATCGCGACTGTTTTTTCCAACATTAAATGAAAAATCATTGCGTTTTGAAAGAATGTTTCTAAATCTTATTCCAGCGTTCCAGAGTAAAACTTTGCGGTTAAAAGCGTACCCCAGTTTTGGAGTAAATTCAATGCTTTTTTCTGAACCGAATTTTGTAGTTAATTTCATTTGTTGAGCATAAAAATATCCATCAACAGCGTTATAGCCAAAATCATCAGGTGAAATTACCCCGCTGTAATTCAATTGTATTGCTGAATCTTTAAGCAGATCGTTGTTCCCAAAAAGTATTTTGGAGAATATAGATTCTTCTTTTATTTTATTTTCACCTGTTACCGAGTCAGTTACAACCTTACCTGTTCTAATTAACGAATCGGTAATCTGATAACCGCGAATTTCTGCTTCAGATAAAGGAATTGAACGTATTGTATCCCAGAACAAATCATCCGTTTTCAATGAATCTACTAATTCTTCGATATTATATTCATTATATGGCTGATATGTCAATGTCGAATCTTTGTATTGTTCTTTTAAAATTTTGCGGTTTAATCGGGCAGCTTTTTTTACATCAGCATTGGTAATTGTTTCTTTTGAAATTATCAATTCTCTTTCCTGGCGTAACAGAAGTTCTTTTTCACCGGGTTGATTTTTGCGAACGTATATTTGATCTTCTTCATTTTCAGCAGGAATTTTCGTAGAATTATCCTCAATTTCCTGGTATTTTAATGAAGCGCCATAGTAGAACATGCCTTTTATACCCAGTAATGAAAGATCACCGTCTATATTATGTGACACCGGAAGCCAATTGTCATTTCCCATGTTTTCGAACTGTTGCTTTATTTTGTAGTTAAAAAATTTAAAACTGCAGCTAAAATCAAGCTGGTATATGCACCACAATCCATCAACAATATAAATATGCCCATCAATTAATTCATTACTTTTTCTTTTAGGAGTTACTTTTATTTTGTAAATATCATAGTCGCCAGAAGTAATAAATCCTTCAAACTTGAATTTATAGTTTTTAAGCGCTAATGGAGACAGAGGTGAGACAATATCATTCGGACGTTCCTCGTAAAAATTGATTGTCATTAATTCCATTACCGGCGGCTCTTCGAAGCCTACAAACGAAGTTTTTTTGCTTATTATTTTCTGATCATATTTATTCGGATAATCAAAAATAATTTGATTTTGTGATTCAATAACATAAGTAATATTTTCTTTTAGAACCTCTTTCAGATCCATTCCATTTACCTTAGCTTTTTTCAAAAAAAGACGCGGAATATTTGAAAAAGAAAAATTGCTTTTTATATACAAATCAGCTTCGTAATGTTTTATTTTTTCTCGGTAGTAAGGAGCTTTAGCAATTGCTTTCCGCATGATTAACATCGCAGGGTCTTCTTTGCCGGGAAACACTTTCACTTCTTTGATTTCAAATTCCTGCCGTTGCATTATAAATGAAATGAAAATGCTGTCAGAATCAACTTTAACGTTCATTTCTTTTTGTTTGTATCCCATTGATCGTACTTGCAACCGGTTAATTCCGGTTAATGCATTTATTTTGAAGTATCCTTCCGAGTTAGAGATTGTACCTTCGCGAAGTTCAGGTGAAAAAATAGTGGCATAAGGTATAGGTTCTTTTTCTTCATTTACAATCCTCCCCGAAATTACCTGGGCAAAAGAAGATCTGCTAAAGAGTATCAAAAACAATAATAATGTTGTTACAACAATTGAATTGCTGGGAGATTTTATTACCATTATCTGATGTTTTTTGGATGTGTTTGATAATAAAATATATGAACCCGGAATTCATTATGAAACATTGCAGAAAGCTTGTTTTTAAAACCGGAATTGAATAAATCTTCCGCATAAAATATAAACAGTAATTTAAAGAAATTGAGATGTAATTGTTTCATGTTTGATTTTTGGTTTTTCAAAATTATACTAATTTTTTCAACCTCATTGTTTATTTAATAAACTGTAACATATTTTAATGCTTAAAATATCTTCACATGTAATCTAAGGAAGCTTACCGGTTAAATAAGATAACTAAACTGAAATCTTACCTCTTAACATTCCAATTTTCGTACATTTGTCGGAACTAATTTTAAATCAAATAAAATGAAATTCAATTTTAAAACTTCTTACATTATTATAGCTGTAGTTGCTCTTATCGTTCTTCTTCTTTTTGGTGGCCGAATGTTTTTGATTATAGAGGCTGGCGAACGGGGAGTTATTTTCCGTCCATATACCACTGGTCTTGATAAAGATAATATATATGGCGAAGGATTTCACATAATCGCTCCATGGAACGATATGTATGTTTATAATGTACGTGAACAACAGCGTGAAGAAACCATGGATGTTTTGGATAAAAACGGACTTTCAGTAAACATGGATGTAACCGTTCGTTTTAATCCGGTATTTGATAAAATTGGAAATTTGCATCAACAATTTGGGGAGAATTTTACCAATGTTTTAGTTGTTCCTGAGGTTCGTTCATCGGTTCGTCAGGTTGCCGGCCGTTATACTGCAGAGGAAATATATTCAACAAAAAGAGCCGAAGTAGAACAATCGATAAAAACTGAAACCCGTAAAGTTCTGGAAGATAATTTTATTGATATGAAAGCATTATTGATTCGTTCAATTAATTTACCAGCCCAAATTAAAGGTGCTATTGAAAGCAAACTGCAACAGGAACAGGAAGCTTTAGCTTATGAATTTAAGCTTCAAAGAGAAGAATCGGAAGCCGAGCGTCGCAGAATTGAAGCAGAAGGTATTGCCAATTTCAACCGTATTATTAATGCCAGTTTAACAAGTCAAATTTTAAAACAACGCGGAATTGAGGCTACAATTGAGTTAGCTACTTCTCCCAATTCAAAGGTTATTGTTATTGGTAGTGGGGAAGATGGATTACCATTAATTTTAGGAAATAATTAAACATTTAATTTATAGATGATAACAGGCTGGTTTTTCCGGCCTGTTTTCTTTTTATAAATAACCGTATATTAAATAGTTAAACCATTTAAATTTAAAAATGAAGTTGCAGAAAAGTGAACACGAAATAATTACAGATTTTTTGGACGTTCACAAAATACCTATATCGGACTTCAGCTTTAATCTTTGAAACTGGAGAAAACTTTGTAGCTGAATACTTCAGTTTAACTGAAATTATTGCAAAGGAATAACTTCCTTATTCGGAACACAAAGTCTTCTAACGGGGTCAGATGCAGACTTCTTCCGTAAGGTTAATTTAAAGTTTGGGTAAATTAATATCGAAAATATTCAGGTCATTGCGAATTATGACATTTGGATTAAAAACTAAGGTTTCCTGTGTTATTTCCGGTTTTTAAATTTTTCGCGGTTTGAATATAAATCATCATCTTCTTCGTAATCATCATAGATAGAAAGTCTTTTCTTGGAACTTTTATCTTTTCCGCTTCCTTTTTTATCATGACCAGAATCAAAATCTCTGTCGAAACCGGATGATTTGCCTTTTGAGAATTTCTTTTTCATTTTAATAAAAATCGATAATAAAAATAAAAATAAAAATTTACGTATAATATTTATAATTCGCTGCGCGAAAAATAAATATTTTTTTTAATAGAAGATACACTTGGTTCCATTTTTTTTTAATTCTATTTGCTTAGTTGTTGGCGGGTTACAACATAAATCATATAAATAGCTTTTTTTAATTTCTTTTGGACTTTGAAATGTGGTTTAACAACAAATACTTTTTTTAATTTTTAAAAGTTACTATAATCAAGTTAAATTTTAAAAAGAAAACCAATATTTTTGCTTCAATTAAATCGATATTAATCAGTTTTTATCTATGAGTAGAATGATAAAATTCAACATAAACAAGGAAGTGAGCATATTAAATATTTCTACTTTCTTACTTTTTATGGTGATCAGTATGTCATCTTTCGCACAATCTGACAAAAAATCGGACAAGCTTTTTGAACAGGCAAGAACCAGTTATTTGGCTCATAAAACCAGTGAAACAATTGATATTTGCAAACGGATTTTGAAAGATGAACCGAATTATTTAAATGCACATCTTTTGCTGGCAGATATTTATAATGATCAGAAATTGCCGGAAGAAGAAATAAATCACCTTAGCAAAGCTGAAGAACTAACTTCTGATACATTAATTTTTTTCCGTTTAGGCGAGGCATATTATGAAACCGGGAATTATTCTGAAGCTTTACGTTATTACAATAAATACAGCAAGTCGATGTTGATCCCTGAAAAACGCCAGTTTTTACTCGCAAGTAAAATAGCAAGCTGTAAGTTTGCCATAAATTCAATAAAAAATCCGGTGGAATTTGATCCGCAAAATATGGGAAATGAAATAAATTCTCCTGACGATGAGTATTGGCCAACACCATCGCTTGATGGAAAGAAGTTGGTTTTTACAAGGTTAATCAAAGACCCTGGGAATAATTCACAGGAAGATTTTTATGTAGCCGAAAAAGATTCAGAGAATTGGAACAATGTACAGGCAATCGAAGAAATTAATACCTCTGAAAATGAAGGCGCACAATCCCTGTCTGCAGATTCTAAAATATTATTTTTTACCGCGTGCAACAGAGCTGATGGATTGGGCAGTTGCGATATTTATTTTTCAAGATTTCAGAATGGAAAGTGGAGTAATCCCAAAAATGCCGGAAGTCCTTTAAATACAAGCTCGTGGGAAGCTCAACCATCTTTTTCTTCTGATAATAAATACCTTTATTTTTCGAGCAATCGAAGAGGAGGAAAAGGAAAAAAAGATATTTGGCGGGCTGAATTTCTTGGCTTTTCAGAAACCGGATTACCAAAATGGAAAGAGCCGGAGAATCTTGGAGACGAAATAAATACTGAAGAAGACGAAATTTCTCCGTTTATTCATGCTAATAACCGAAATTTTTATTTTGCTTCCGATGGGCATATTGGTATGGGAGGACTTGATTTGTTTACCGCCGAAATAGATGAATTGGGTAATGTGCACAATGCGGCGAATATGGGTTATCCTATAAATACAAATAAAGATGAAATGGGATTAACGATAAGTTCCATTGGTGAAACGGCATATTTTTCATCTGCGAGAGAGGCAGATAAAGGTCTTGATATTTTTTCTTTTAATCTCGATCGCGGATTACGACCTGAACCTGTTTCTTACATAAAAGCAAAAATTACAGATAAAAGTACAAATCAGCCTATTCTTGCCAGTATTGAATTGGTTGATCTTAATTACAGTATTCCAAAAGAAAGGGAAGAGAAAGCAGATGAAAATGGTGAAATAATGCTTTGTTTGCCCTTGTCACATAATTATTCGTTTACTGTTTCTAAACCCGGATACTTATTTTATTCACAGTCGATTTTGCTAAAAGACGCCAAAACTCTGGTAGATCCATTGGTTCTTGATATAAAACTTGAACCTATTGAAATTGGAGCAAAAATGGACTTCTATAATATTTATTTTGAAACCGATTCATTTCGCAATATTGGCTGCATCGGAACCTGAATTGCAGCGTTTGACTGTGTTTCTACAAGAACAACTCTGATTTAAAAGTTGAAATACAGGGGCATACGGATAATACAGGTACGCCGGAGAAAAACCAGGTGCTTTCTGAAAATCGTGCCAAATCGGTAGTTAATTATTTGGTAGAGAAATGGAATATCATCATCACGATTACAGTTTAAAGGATATGGCGCTAATGTTCCTGTTGCCAGCAATGAAACTGAAGAAGGGCGAACAATGAACCGGCGCACTACCATAAGGATTTCAGGCAACTAAATTTGAAAAGGGCTAACTATTATTTTGAAGCCCTGACTTGCGCAACCTGTTCGGGTGTAATTGGTCCCGAAGTATTGCCAAAACTACCTCTTACAAAAGTTAAAACATCGGCAATTTGCTGATCTGTTAAATGAGCTTGCGGCGGCATTATATTGTTATAAACTTCGCCCTGTACTTCCATTTCTCCCTTAAGCCCTTCCAGCACAATTTTAATCAATGCATCGGGATCACCATTAACAAATTCCGATTCAGTAATTGGAGGATGCATCCCCGGAACACCGGAGCCGTTTCTCATATGGCATGCCAGGCAAACCGAGTCATAAACTTTTTTCCCGGGGTGACCGGTCATGTTGTCCGATTGGCTTTTCACCTCGCTGTCAGGTTGTGAAATTACCGATTGTTGCTCTGTTGGTTTTTTACTGTTATTACTACAAGCCGCAAAAAATAGAAGTGATAATAGAATAAAGGTTAATTTTCTCATTGTGTATGGTTATGAATAAATAATTCTCCAGATTTTTCCTTCAATGCTATCAACTACATACAGTGAACCGTCAGGTCCTTGTGCCAGGCCGCACGGACGATGTTGTGCATCGCGGGTACTGATAATTTCATCGGTTCCTGCAAATCCATCTGCAAATACTTCCCAGTCGCCCGAAGGGTTTTCGCCTTCAAACGGAACAAATACAACGAAATAGCCTTTTTGAGGTTCAGGTGCTCGGTTCCATGAACCATGAAAGGCAATAAACGCCCCATTTTTATATTTTTCGGGAAACATATCGCCCGTATAAAATAACAGGTCGTTTGGCGCCATATGACCTGGAAACGCCATAATCGGATCTGATTTATTTTCGCAACGGTCTTGAATTTCACCATCGCCTCCGTATTCAGGGCCAAGAACTTTTTTATTCTGAAACTGGTCGTAATAACAATAAGGCCATCCAAAATCAGAACCATCAGTCACAAGAAGGAATTCTTCTGCCGGTAGTTCAGCATTATCTTTTGAATCATATAAATCCGGATAAAACTGATCTAATTGATCGCGCCCATGTTGAATTACATAAAGTAGGTTTTCATTGGTATTCCAGCAATTGGCCACGCCGTTTCTTATTCCTGTTGCATATCGTACCCCATCAACCAACTGATCCTGATTCAAAACATCATCTTTAAATTTCCATACTCCGCCTGCATATTCGAGCAATGGACATGGATCCATTCCCGGAGAACCAAGTGTACGATCCTGTTCCATGCAAGCATTCGATGGAGCGCCAACGTTTACATACATGTTTCCTTCACCATCAAATTCCATTGGTTTGGCTTCATGCATTCGTACTTTTGGAAATCCTTTGGCAATCAACTCCCAATTATTTCCTGGAACAAGTTCACCTTCTGTCATTGGATAACGAACTACAGCCGTATCGGAGCCATAATAAAGATATCCTTTATGAAGTTTAATACCTGTTCCTGTATGCTCGCCAGTGTATTTTATTATATCAGCTTTACCGTCGCCTGATGTATCACGCAAGCAAACAATCCCTTTTCCATCCCGGGTATTGTTTAAGGAAACATAAATATCTCCGTTTGAATTAACATCGATATGTCTTCCTCTTCCCAATTCATTGGCAACTACCAATGCTGAAAAACCTTCGGGAAGCGTAAGTCCTCCGTTATCCAAATCACCAACAATTTTTTCTTTTTTTGATGAATTTGAAGTACATGAAATAATTGCAATGGAAATCAAAAGAATGGCTATTAAATTTTTCATTGGTTAAAGTTTTATAAACTTTTCATGTAACGAAATACAACCATCAAAAGTTCAGTAAAATGTGCTTCTGAATTTTTGGACTTGTGTTAAAAAAGTTCAGGTGAGAATATTACTTTTGAAAATTACTATAAATTATTCAATTTGAAATCAGCACAATACTGGATCAAAAAACTAAAACTTGAAAAACATCCTGAAGGAGGATGGTTCAAAGAAGTTTACCGTTCATCAGAAGTTATTCTTAAACAAACACTTTCATCAGACTTTACAGGCGATAGAAATTGTTCCACTTCAATTTATTATTTACTTGAAGGTGAAGATTTTTCCTCTTTCCACCGAATTAAATCGGATGAAATATGGCATTATTATGCGGGAAATTTACCCCTTGAAATTGTTTCAATTGTAGGAGACAAATTAAAAAAGCAATTGTGTGGAAACAACCCTGATCAAGATCAGCATTTGCAAATTGTAGTTCCTAAAAATACATGGTTTGCTGCTTGCCTGCCTGATAAAAATGGTTATGCATTGGTTGGATGCACTGTTTCTCCGGGTTTTCATTTTGATGATTTTGAAATAGCCGGGAAAGACTTTTTGGAGGAATTTCAGGATTTAAAAGATCAGATTACCTGTTTGATTCGGGTATTGTGAATGAGTTGGCGAATGCCGATACGCAAGAAAAAAACAAGGATTATCTCCGGAATTTCGGTGTGCACTGCTCAGGTGCAGAGGTTTCCAAACCGCTGATCTGGTATAACTGCCGTTAGGAAATCGCACCAACTACGTTAATAATAGAATGCGATTCGGAATCGCATCACCCGGGTGCGGCTATTTCCGATTCGCCGGAAAAATTAAGCGGATCGGAATCCGCATCACCCTAATCCAATTATAACGGAAACAAAATAGTTCCTGGGATTTCCGGGATAATAATATCTCGGCAAACTTGCTCCAAACGATGGAGCATTTACTGCCAGCATTGATGCATATTTAATGTCAAATATATTTTGGACTCCGCCTTTAAATTCTGTCGTTATTTTTTTGAAAGTCAGTGAATATTTTATTTCGAAATTGGTAATTCCAAAAGCGTCAGAATATCCTGAGTTTGCATCATTTAACGGCATTTTTCCTGTGTGCCGATGCCAGATTGTAATCCCCGTATTTTGCGCCGGATTCATAACTGCCATTAAAAGCCAGGTGTTTTTTGCCGTTCCGGGCAGATTATTTCCTGAATAATTATTTTCCAGATCAATAAAATCAGTAAAATGATAATTTGCAAAAGTTGCATTTCCAATCACCGTTAATTGAGGATAACTTACCAGTTTCAATACATTCCAACGTATTTCAGTTTCAAGGCCGGGATGCAATGATTTTCCGGCATTAACACCAATATATGCGTCTTCCCCGGTTCTGCGGGCAACCAAAAGATTTTCAATATAGATTCGGTAATAACTGGCAGATAGCTGAATTCGGTTAAATAAATTGGAACGAATTCCTAACTCAGTACTCCAACCTGTTTCCGGTTTTATATCATGATTTAAACTGCCTTCAGGAAGTAAAGTTTCTTCAAAAGATGGTGTAGAAAATCCATGACTAATATTTCCAAAAACTGAAAGGTTTTGTTTTGCCAGAACGTTTATTCCAAGTCGCGGTGAAAAAACAGGTTTATAAATGTGGTTTCCCGATTGATCACCATCCCCTATAAATCTGTCAGTATAATAAAAGCGGGTAAGATTCCCGTTTATTCCTGCCGAAACAAATACCTTTTCAGAAAAACCGGATTCGATTTGAAAAAACAGGTTCTCATATTCTCGCCGTTCTTTGTTGTCAGAAAGTAGATTATTTGGAGAATCATTTGATTTTGTTGACCAGTTGTAATTTTCCCTGAATAACTCCAGCCCACTAGTAAAGGTCAGTTTAACCATGTTGAGGTCGACAGTTTTCTGGAAATAACCCCGCCATCCAAAAAAATTTGAGTTTTCATACAGACGATTAAATGGGCGTAATTCGTCGGCATCTCTGAAACTACCAAATACAGCTACCGAAATTTTCTTGTTATTTAGTGTAGTTAAATTGTATGAAGCACCAAATTGTCCATTCGTATATTTTTCATAACCATTTACGCTTAACCAGTTGGGAGCAGCCTTTTCAGGCGAATTATTAAACATTTCCAAATCAAGTGAACTTGGAATGAAAGCGTTCATTTTTGTTGCTTTTAATAAGATTTGCAGATTTGAATTTTCCGAGAAACTATACGTGGTATTAAATAGCAAATTGAAACGATTTGTTTCGTTATTTTCACGATAACCAGTGCTTTTTAAAGCTGCACCAAGTGCATAAATATTCAGTTTGTCTTCTGTTACTCCTGCTGAAACTGTGTTCTTAACTGTACCAAACGATGCTGTTGTAAACTGATTTATGGCAAAATTTTTTGAAACTGTTTTTGGATGAAACAGCAATACCCCTGCAAGTCCGGCGCCATATAAACTTGATGACGGGCCTTTTATAATTTCAACACTTTTAATAGCTGAATTTTCAATATCCTCAAGCGTGGTTTCTCCATCGCCTGTTGTAAGCGGTATTTCTCCAAAGTAGGCTTTAATTTTATTGGTTGAATAGGGTGACCGTGAACCAATTCCACGAATTGTTAACCGGTTGGTATTTAGTGTCCCGTGATGCATTAGTACTCCGGGAATTTGGTTGATGGCCTCAACAGGTGTTAAAGCGCTTCCTGTTTCAAGTTGAATTGGTGTTATCAAATTTACAGGAGCAGGAATATTAAAAATATTATATATTGTTCTGAATGCAGTGATGGTAACCGACTCCATTGTTTTCGACATAGCAACAGAATCTTTAGAAAATATCCTGTTTTCCTGGCAATTAACGAAGTTGGGTATAACAACCATCTGAAATAATAATAGTAGAGTAGTTAGTTTCATCATTTTGTTTATCGTAAATACATATAGTAAACACTTTTGTTTATATCGAATTCAAAAAATACCTGTTTTTGAAAATTAATCTTTTTCTTTGTGCATCAAACTAAAACTATTTATTCAAATGAAAAATCCAGCTTTCCTGATTCTGATCCTGGCGATAATTTTTACTTCCTGCCAGCAACCAACTTCTTCTCCTTCCTCAAATGCAGGTGATACTGAAATTGAAAAAAAGGTGGAAGAATTGCTTTCAAAAATGACCCTTGATGAAAAAATCGGTCAAATGAATCAATACACCTCGCAATGGGAATTGACAGGACCTGCACCGGGAAATGTTGATTCAGCCGCTTTTTACAAAATGGTTATAGATGGAAAAATTGGGTCGATGCTTAATGTAACAGGTGTTGTTGCAACAGAAAAAATTCAACGGTTGGCTGTTGACAGCAGTCGGCTGGGTATTCCGTTGATTTTGGGATACGACGTAATTCATGGATACAAAACCATGTTTCCAATCCCGTTGGGTGAAACAGCAAGCTGGGAACCGGAACTGGCAAAGTTATCATCAAAAATTGCAGCAAAAGAAGCATCGGCTGCAGGTTTGCACTGGACTTTCGCACCAATGGTTGACATTGCACGCGATGCCCGTTGGGGAAGGATAATGGAAGGCGCAGGCGAAGATCCGTTTTTGGGAGCTAAATTTGCGGCTGCACGGGTTCATGGATTTCAGGGAGATGATCTTTCTGCTGAAAATACAATAGCCGCCTGCACCAAACATTTTGCAGCTTACGGTTTTGCTGAAGCAGGCAGAGATTACAATACAGTTGATATTAGTGAACAGACGCTGCAAAACATTGTTTTGCCACCATTTAAAGCTACTGTTGACGCCGGTGTAGCTACTTTTATGAATTCATTTAATACTTTGAATGGAATGCCGGCAACTTCCAGTGTTCATCTGCAACGCGATCTTCTCAAAGGAGATTGGGGTTTTGATGGTTTTGTAGTTTCAGACTGGGGTTCAATAGGAGAGATTATTAATCATGGCGTTGCTGCCAATAAAAAAGAAGCTGCTTTTAAAGCAATCACTGCTGGTTCCGATATGGATATGGAGGCCAACGTTTATATCCAGGAATTAAAAGGACTAGTTGAAGAAGGTATTGTGGAAAAGTCGCTTGTTGACGATGCCGTTCGCAGAATATTAAGAATAAAATTCAGATTGGGATTGTTTGATGATCCATATAAATATTGCAATCCGCAACGTGAAACAGAAGATATATTAAGCGAAGATAATTTAACTGTGGCCCGCGATGCAGCTAAGAGAAGTATTGTTCTTTTGAAAAATGAAGGGAACCTGTTACCACTTTCTAAATCGGGGGGAAAGATTGCGGTTATTGGTGAATTGGCAGAAAGCAAAGATGTGCCGCTTGGTAGTTGGAGAGCGCAGGCAGTAACAAACTCTGCTGTTTCACTTGTGGAAGGTATTCAAAATGCTGTTGAAGGTTCAAATGTAGTGTTCGCAAAGGGACCGGATTATGTGTCTGTACCTCGAAGTTTTACCACTGAGTTGAAATTCAATACCACCGACAGATCTGGAATTTCTCAGGCAAAATCGGTGGCAACAAGCGCCGATGTGGTTGTTATTGCATTGGGCGAAGATTGTTTCCAAACCGGCGAAGGACGCAGCCAGACAGATATTTCTTTAAAGGGACTTCAGCAGGAATTACTGGAAGAAGTATACAAAGTGAATAAAAATGTAGTTGTTGTTTTAATGAATGGGCGCCCACTGCCAATAACCTGGATGGCAGAAAATGTACCGGCAATTTTGAAGCCTGGCATTTAGGTTCGGAAGCCGGAAATGCAATTGCCGATGTTTTGTTTGGTGATTACAATCCTGCCGGAAAATTGCCGGTTTCGTTTCCAAGGGCTACCGGACAGCGCCAATTTATTACAATCATTTAAGCACCGGAAGAGGAACTGACGCTAATTCTGTTTTCTGGTCGCATTATACCGATGAAAGTAACGATCCTCTTTATCCGTTTGGATATGGTTTAAGTTATACCACATTTAAATATGCCGATTTGCAACTTTCAGCAAAAGAAATAACAGCCAACGATGAGTTGAAAATTTCGGTTACGGTTGAAAATACCGGATCGGTAGTTGGCGAAGAGGTAGTTCAATTATACATTCGCGATTTGGTCGGTAGTATTTCACGTCCTGTGAAAGAATTGAAAGGATTTGAGAAAATAAGTCTTAACCCAGGTGAAAAGAAAGTAGTAAACTTTACACTCACTTCCAAAGACCTTGAATTTTTTGGTGCTGAAGGAGAATGGAGTATTGAACCTGGTGAGTACAAACTTTGGGTTGGTACAAATTCAGCAGAAGGACTGGAATATGGGTTTGTTTTGAATTAGAAAAAATAACTTTAAAATATTGAAAGGAGTTTCTGTTTTCAGAAGCTCCTTTTTTATGATTTACAATTTGTCAGTTATTTTATATGTTCTAAAATACATTGTAGTTCACAATGAAATTTTTACGTTCCCGACATTTGTTTAGGATGCTACGAGAACAGTTAACTTTAGGAATTTTCTTTAATCAATTCCTCCTTCTGATATAAAAATTGGTTATATTATTATCATCGAAATAGATAATAATATTATCAATTTATGGGAAGGCATATTGTACACATGGATTTGGATACCTTTTTTGTATCGTGCGAGCGGTTGATGGACAGAAAGTTAAAAGGTATGCCGGTGTTGATTGGAGGTACAAGCGACAGGGGAGTGGTGGCATCATGCAGTTACGAAACACGGCAATTCGGAGTTCATTCGGGAATGCCAATGAAAATGGCCCGGCTTTTATGCCCGCATGCGATTATTATCAGGGGAAATAGTTTGGTATATTCTAAATTCTCCGATATGATAACCGATATTATAAAAGAGCAGGCGCCGCTTTTTGAAAAATCATCCATCGATGAATTTTATATCGATGTTTCGGGGATGGATAAATTTTACGGATCTTTTAAATGGGCAAAAGAACTTCGCGAAAAAATTATTCATGAAACCATGCTTCCTATTTCTCTTGGGCTTTCCATCAATAAAACCGTTTCAAAAGTAGGAACCGGCGAGGCAAAACCCAACAATTTAAAAACCATTCCCGATGGCGAGGAAAAAAGGTTTTCTGGCGCCGCTTTCGGTAAAAAAAATACCGATGGTTGGCGACCAAACCTATCATTTGTTGCGGAGCATGGGTGTTGAAAAGGTAAAAACGGTTCAGGAAATGCCCATGGAACTGATGGAACGCGTTTTGGGAAAAAATGGAATTGTGTTGTGGAAAAAAGCACAGGGCATCGATAATTCGCCGGTAGTGCCGTGGCAGGAGCGAAAATCAATTTCCATGGAACGCACGTTTGAACAGGATTCAACCGATGTTAGCCAGATGAAAAGCATCCTTATTTCGATGGCTGAAAAGCTGGCGTACCAGTTACGCACCGAAAATAAACTCACGGCCTGCGTTTCCATAAAAATCAGGTACTCCGATTTTCAAACGTACAGCAAACAGCGAAAAATACATTATACTTCGCTCGACAGTACATTAATTCAAACTACACTCGATTTATTTGAATCGCTTTACCAACGACGGGTTTTAATCCGGTTAATCGGGGTGCGTTTCAGTCATTTAATAGGTGGCAGTTATCAAATGCGGTTGTTCGAAGATTCGGAAAGACTAATACGGCTTTACCAGTCGATGGACAAGGTTAGAAACCGGTATGGAAACAAGGCAATACAGCGTGCAGTAACCATGGGAGTAGGAAGTTTAAGTAGTAATTTTAATCCGTTTAACGGGCTTACAAACAGGAGTTGACAGTAAGCAGTCGCAGTGTTCAGTAAACAGTATGAAAAATGAAAAAAGTAGGCACATTAAAGATTTCTCATTCCCCTATTCTTTGGGACTGGCGATTTTCAAACGCCTTTTTCTCACAAAGCGCGATTACAAATCGCGCCACCCGATTCTCTAAACAGCCTGAACAGAAGTTAGCAGTAGATCAGTAATTAGTAAACGGAGAGGAATTGGTTAAAAATTAAAGTTAAAATGAAATTAGTATCAATATTAAGTTTCTCCCCTTCGGGGAGATTAAGAGGGGCTTTTTTATGTTAGTCAATTGTCATTCATGGTTTAGTTTACGGTACGGCGCCATAAAACCGGAAAAATTATTGGAAGAATTATCAGTCAGAGGATATTCGAGTTTTGCATTAACCGATATTAACAATACTTCGGCAAGTATCGATTTTGTTCGATTGGCCGGAAAATACAATGTCAGACCAATTTTGGGGATTGATTTCAGAAATGGAATAGAACAGAAGTATGTTGCACTGGCAAAAAACAATGAAGGTTTCCGTACCTTAAATGAACATCTTACAGCACATCTTCAGGATAAAAAAGAATTTGAAAACCAGGCTCCGGAAATGGAAAATACATTTATTATATATCCGTTTAAAAGCAGGAAAATGGGGCAGTTAAAAGAGAATGAATTTATTGGAATCAAATCGCTGGAACTGATAAAACTTCCTTTTTCTGAATGGCGAAACCATTTGAATAAGCTGGTAATTCTTCAACCGATGACTTTCAGAAATAAGCGTGATTATAATATTCACCGGTTGCTGCGAGCCATCGAAAATAATACGCTTTTAAGCCGGTTGCCGCTTTCGGAACAAACTTCGCCCGATGAAATGCTGATTGAAAAAGATGAACTATTAAAGGCTTTTCAGGAATATCCTGAAATTATTGAAAACACCACGAAAATTACTGGCAGCATGTTCCATTGAGTTTGAATTCAAAAAAAATAAAAACAAAAAATTTTTTACCAACTCACATGAAGAGGATATCCGGCTTTTGCGTTCAGAATGTAAAAAAGGATTGAAATACCGGTTTGGAAAGCCATCGCAAGCAGGTGATTGAGCGGATGGAAAAAGAACTGAAATTGATTGATGATTTTGGGTACAGCTCGTATTTTCTGATTAACTGGGATATTGTGCGGTATGCCCGAAGTAAAAATTATTATTACGTGGGGCGGGGAAGTGGCGCCAATAGTATGGTTGCCTATTTACTGCAAATTACAAATGTCGATCCCATTGAGCTCGACCTCTATTTTGAGCGGTTTATTAATCCGTCGCGAACCAATCCGCCCGATTTTGATATTGATTTTTCGTGGACTGACCGTGATGATATTACCGATTATATTTTTGAAAAATACGGATGGAAAAACACAGCATTTCTTGGATCTTATATCACTTTTGAACGAAAATCGGCTTTACGTGAAATTGGAAAAGTTTTCGGACTGCCTGCCGATGAAATTACCCGGTTGCAGAAAAATCCTGTTCCCCAGGAAAACGATCAGTATGGGAAATGGGTAATCCAGTACAGCAAACTTATTGCCGGAATGCCCAGTCATTTAAGTATCCATGCCAGCGGAATCCTGATTTCAGAAAAACCAATAAGTTATTACACAGCCACTCATATTTTGCCCAAAGGATATCCAACCACTCATTTTGATATGCAAATAGCAGCAGATGTGGGGCTTTACAAGTTTGATATTTTGAGTCAGCGTGGTTTGGGGAAAATAAAAGATGCACTCGAAATCATAAAAAAGAACCGGAATAAAGACATCGACATCAATAATATTAACCGCTTTAAAAACGACCCGAAAGTAAAATATCTGCTAAAAGCCGGAAAAGCCATTGCCTGTTTTTATGTGGAGTCGCCGGGTATGCGAATGCTGCTGACCAAATTAAAAACAGATGATTACATAGGGTTGGTGGCCGCCAGTTCCATCATTCGCCCGGGTGTGGCGCAAAGCGGGATGATGCGCGAGTATATTCTCCGGTTTCAGGATGAAAAACGCCGCGAAAAGGCACAGAAAGAATTGCCTGAATTGTATGAAATACTGAAAGAAACTTACGGTGTAATGGTGTACCAGGAAGATGTAATAAAAGTGGCTCATTATTTTGCAGGATTAACGCTTGCCGAAGCCGATGTTTTGCGGCGAGGGATGTCGTGGAAATTCAGGGAACGAAACGAATTCTGGAAAATAAAGGATACGTTTTTTTACAACTGCCGAGAAAAAGGGTATGCCGAAAAAACAATTTCCGATATTTGGACACAGATTGAAAGTTTTGCCAATTACGCTTTTTCGAAAGGGCACTCGGCAAGTTATGCAGTTGAGAGTTTTCAGGCACTTGTATTTAAAAGCTTATTATCCACGCGAATATATGGTGGCTACATTAAATAACGGCGGCGGATTTTATTCTTCAGAACTCTATTTTCATGAGGCAAAACTGCACGGGGCAAAAGTTGAAATGCCCTGTATAAATACCAGCGAATGGCTCAATACAATTTATTCTGAAATCATTTTTATTGGTTTTTATATTTTGCACGAACTCGAACACGAAGTAGTTGAACGATTTTTAAAGGAACGTTTCAAAAATGGAAGCTTTAAAAGTTTAGCTGATTTTGTAAACCGCGTGAAAATTTCGCTGGAACAGTTGATTATTCTTATCCGGGCAGGAGCTTTTCGGTTTACCGGAAAAACCAAAAAGGAGTTGCTTTGGGATGCGCATTATCTACTGGGGCATTCAAAAAAAACAACATCAGAACGCACACTTTTTAATACCAATCCAAAAGAATTTAAATTGCCGGAACTCTGGAAACATGAACTGGAAGATACTTTTGATGAAATTGAATTGCTTGGTTTTCCGGTGCATTCGCCAATTAATTTGCTCGAAGAACCGGTTCAGTCGAATGTGAAGGCGGCAGGAACTTGCCAAAGTTGGTTGGAAAAACGATTGAAATTACCGGTTATTTTGTCCATCGAAAACCAACTGCCACAAAAAATGGTGACCGTATGTATTTTGGCACCTGGCTCGATTTGGACGGACAGTGGCTGGATACCGTTCATTTTCCAAATGCAAAGCAGAAAAAATCCGTTTACCGGCCCCGGATATTACCACATTAAAGGAAAAGTGGTAGAAGAATACGGTTTTTACAGTATTGAAACCCAATGGATGCAGCGATTGAAATACAGGAATTTGGATAGTTTGAATTGATATTTAATAGTAAGCCTTACATCCCAAACCAATTCTACTTTATTAATGTTTAATCAAATTATTTCCAAGGAATCAATTTGGAAAAACAAAGGGCGGATAAAATGGACGCTTTTTGAAAATAATTGATGATGTACAAACCCCTGAACATAAAACCAATCACATATTTAATTTTATCGCGCCCTTTGTTTGTAGTGAAAATAGTATATCAAATATTACACCATTTTTATATTTAATTGTAATTCATTTGTTTAATTGTAAAACACACATAATTGAATTATCATTTTGATAATTTTTTCTCACATTTTAATAGAATAATACAAATTGTTATTTATCAAATCAATTTAAATTTTTACAAAAAATAAATCCCATTCGCGTTGTAGATATGAATTTTTCGGGACGACCTTTTCGTCTCAAACGGAGTACATCAATTGTGGCGTAGCTATATCCTGGAAAGAAATTTCCCAGAATAATATAAATGAATGAAACCCGGATCGCCGGGATAAAAACTTTAAAGGAGCAGCTGCAAAAGGACATGTAATTTGTGGTCTGCCAGCAAAATAGCCCTTAGCTTAGAGTTGCGAAACAAAATTGCTAAGAGCTATGAGAGAAAAAGAAGTTATAGAATTTGAACAAGTCGTTGAACGCGGCAGTGCGATGGATGTACATAAAGACATAATAGTGGCAACCATCCAAGGCAAAGGTATAAAAACACAGACAAAAAGTTTTAAGACTTTTACGAGTTCTTTGATAAAATTGAGAGAGTGGTTATTGAAAAACAAAGTTACCCATGTTGCAATGGAAAGCACAGGCGTTTACTGGAAGCCAGTTTTTAATGTATTGGGAGACGATTTTACGATTCTGTTGGTTAATGCCAGGCATGTTAAAAATGTACCAGGTCATAAAACTGACAAAAAGGACAGCCGTTGGTTAGCAAAATTACTTTTAAGTGGTTTGCTAAAAGGTAGTTTTATTCCAGAACGCAGTATCAGGGAACTGCGAGATTTTGTAAGCTTCCCCTTTTTAGGACAATCTAAAAATAGATTTTTTTCTTTTTCATAACCAAATTCTAAAAGCTTTTTTAATGTGATTGCTTGGTTCTGTCAAGGGCGACTGAGGAACGAAGTCGTTTATATACCCTTGACAGGTTCATGAATCACATTTTCTTTGCTTTTTAGTTTTTGGTTATTTATAATTTTTGCATATCCAATCGGAGTCATACCTCTTAAAGAATCATGCGGCCTTTTGTTGTTGTAGTCCAACAACCACTTATCTGTTTCTTCTCTGGCTTCATCCAGTGAATGGAACAAATAGGCATCCAATACTGCTCTTCTGTACGTTCCATTCAGGCGTTCAACAAAAGCGTTCTGTGTTGGCTTTCCCGGTTGTATGTGCAAAAGTTCTATTCCCTTTACCTGGCTCCATTCTTTCAATAAATCAGCAATAAATTCCGGACCATTATCCATTCTTATTTGTTTTGGTTTTCCTCGTCGCTTTATCAAATGGTTTAAAATATACACTACCTTGTTACTTCTAATGGAGTGATCCAATTCAACATGAAGAGCTTCCCTGTTGAAGTCATCCATAATATTAAAACTCTTTATCTTTCGTCCGTTTTCAAGGGCATCGTGCATAAAATCAATCGACCAGCAATGATTTATGCTTTCCGGAACAACCAAAGGAACCTTTACCCGGGCAGGTAGCCGTTTCTTTACCTTTCTGCGAATGTTCAGCTTCATCAGGCAATATACGCGATATACTCGTTTATGATTCCAATCATACCCTTCCAGACGTAATCGGCCATAAGCTTTCCAAAACCCTTCCGTTGGGTGATCTTTTGCTTTTTGGCTAAGTGCATCAATAATTTCTGTATCATCTTTAATTGTTTGATAATAATAAACAGACCGACTGATATTTAAAACCCTGCACGCCCTGCGGATGCCAACAGAAGATTCGGTACAAACTTCTTGTGCGATTTCTCGCTTTTCACAAGGCTTTAGAGCTTTTTTCTATAATCTCTTTGGCAAGTTTTAAATCAAGTGCTTGTTCTGCATACATCATTTTTAGCTTGCGGTTTTCTTCTTCAAGCTGTTTGAGCCTTTTCAGTTCTGAAGCTTCCATGCCGCCATAACGTTGTCGCCATTTATAAAAAGAGGCCCTGCTAACGCCGCGATCACGGACGATTTCTTCTACGCTTTTGCCGTTCTCATACTCCTTCAAAATCAAGGAGATTTGCTGTGGTGTGAATCTTTTCTTTTTCATTTTAACAGTTTAAAATTATTACTTTTTGTATACTTTTAAACTGTCCGGTTTTCGGGGAAGCTTACAATTTGACCCGTTATAAAACAAAGCTTATCAATCAAATCTCTGCAGAGAGGAACCGTTTTCAAAAGATACTTGAAGATGCAAATATTAAACTTTCAAGTGTATTAAACGATGTATTTGGAGCTACAGGCACAAAAATTATCAACCATATCCTGGCCAGCGAAAGTTACCGTCCAGAACAACTTCTACATTATGTCCATGGCAGGGTAAAAGCCAGCCGGGAAGATATCAAAGAAGCTTTAACTGGTTACATTACACCCCACCACAAGTTCATGTTAAAAACCATAATGGGAAACATTGCCAAGGTTGAAAGTACAGTTTCGGAAGTTGAAGCCCAGATAGAAAATTGCATCGAACCCTATAAAATTGAACGGGAACTTTTAGAAAGTATTCCCGGGGTTGGGAAAGATGGGGCAACCAAAATAATTGCAGAAGTTGGTGTTGACATGGGGCAATTCCCTGACCAAAACCATTTGGCATCCTGGGCTGGGGTTTGTCCCGGGAGCAACGAATCAGCCGGAAAGAACAAAAGTGGACGCATCACCTACGGGAACAAATATTTGCGCAGTCTTTTGGTCGAATGTGGCTGGGCTGCATCCGGACAAAGAATACTTACCTTAGTGCAAAGTACAAAAGCCTTGCAGGACGAAGAGGAAAGAAAAAAGCAATAATAGCATTGGGACACAAAATATTAATAGCCACCTATTTTATCATAAAAGATAAAGTTGCTTTTAATGAGCTCGGGCCAGACCATCTAAATAATTTTAGAAGAGACCGCTTAATAGCCTATTACAAGCAACAATTAGAAAAATTAACAGCAGCATAAGCTGCAAAAAATATAAGGTCGATTTTTACTGTACGCTATAACAACGCGGATGAAACTGACCTAATCAGTTAAGGACAAAAGAGTATTGCCAAGAGCATGAGAATGAAAATTTGAAACATCCTAACTGATTTTATACAATACTGATATTTAGAATAATAAATTAAATAATGAAAAGACAGATAACTTTTAAAATACCAATACATAAAAACTTTAAATATCAGGTTGTGTTCTAACTTTTACGCTTAACGGTATCTTGAAAGGATATTCATATTTTTCCAAATGTTTTTCCATTTACGTGAAAAATAGTTTTTAAATGGGGTTCTGTCATATAATAACGAAGCAATAAAGAATTTGATTCCATATAAAAGATACCCTTGTTTGGCCAGATTAAGACTTGCTCCAAATGCAATGTTTGATATGTTTTTAGCTGCAACAATATGGTATTTTCCACCAAAATCCGATTTTATGATTTTATAATCATTAAACCATCTGATAAACTTCTTAGGACTTTCATCTCTTGATATTCCACCCTTATGAACCCGATATGCCGACATACATTCCTGAAAGCAATGTGCTTTCCCGTTGTCTAATAAGGTTAGAAACATGGGAGTGTCTCCATAGTAATATCCGTTTTTTGTTCCCCTGTCTTTTATTTGATCTACAAATTCAGAGCGAAACAACACAGATGCTGTTGGGACTGACCACTTCTTCAGGATGTCTTCACCGCTGAAGTCCTTCTCTTCCAGATGATTGAACACAATCGATTCAAGCTCGCTGCCGTTTTCATCTACAATTTTACACCGGTGAAAACACATTGAATAATCCTTATTCATTTCAAGAAAATCAACCTGCTTTTGTAATTTAAGTGGATCGGTCCAGAAGTCATCACCTTCACAAAGAGCTATATATTTCCCTCTTGCCTTTGGAAACAACATTTGTGAGAAAGGTTTTATTCCTTTTGAAAATTGATTTTCAGATTGATAGGTAATATTAAATAATCCTGGGTATCGTTTTTCGTAATTCTTTAATATCTCAGATGTTTTATCTTCAGAACAATCATCATTAATTAAAATCTCGACAGCAAATTCCGTTTTTTGCATTAAAAATCCATCCAACGCACAAGCAATAAATTTCTCATGATTAAAGGTTGAACAACAAATACTTACAAAAATATTGTTCATAAAAGAGCTAAATTGGTTGAGACTAAAATATTAATTTAATTTAATCTAATCTAATTCATTTCTACCATATTTCCCATTTCCGGGATTCAGGTTTAAATTTTTACGTAATTCAGCAGGTGTCATAATTTCACGTTCATTTGCATTAGCTAGTACATGGATTCGTTTTAAAAAATCACTGTTTTTTGCAAGTTTTTTTCTGTGTTTGTCAAAAAAGATATTGTCTTCCAGACCAATTCTCACTCCTCCACCTGCTGCAATTGCCACCGAGTTCATCATAAGTTGGGTATCTCCGATTCCGGCAAGGCTCCAGTATGTATTTTCGGGCAAATCGCGAATCATTAAACCTGCATGAAGAAGATCAGCCTGTGCACAAGCAATGTTTCCCAATAAAAGATTAAAATAGTGAGGTGCCTTTAAAAGTCCTTTTTTTTCCAGGTATTTTGCATAGTTAATCATTCCTGCATCGAAAGCCTCCAATTCAGGTAGAATTCCTTTATTTTTCATTTCCATGGCGAGCTTTTGTATCATTTCAGGCGAATTTACACTTTCAGTTTTATTAAAATTCAGGGAACTCAAAGTAAGACTACCCATGTCAGGTTTAATATCACCATCGAGTTGTAAAGGCGATGCCCTGTGCTCGAATTCTTTTATTCCCCGGCCACTAAGGGATACACAAATAATAAGTTCCTTTGAATGCTTCCTGACGCCTTCAATTATTTTTCCGTATATCTCACTTTTATACGTAGGTTTTCCGGTAATTTCATCTCTGGCATGGAGATGTACCATAGTAATTCCAATTTCAATAGCTTCGTGAACATCTTCAACAATTTCGTTTACAGAAACTGGAACATGAGGTGTCATTTCCTTTGTTGGAATCATTCCGGTGGGGGTGAAGTTGACAATTAAATTCATGGTATTATTTTATATTAAATTTTTAACTACCTGACAAGGATTTCCAAATGCCAATACGTTGGAGGGAATATCTTTGGTAACTACGCTTCCTCCCCCAATAATAGTATTGGCGCCTATTTTAACTTTACTGAATACTGTACATCCTGGACCAATAACGGTGCCTACTCCAATCTCTGCAAATCCGGCAATATTGGAACCTGTGTAAACTGAACAATAATCGTTTATAATATTATGATGACCTATAGAACAATTTCGGCTAATGTTTACTCCAAAACCTATTTTTGTATATGGGGCAATTACTGATAATGGTTCCATTTGCAATCCCGGACTTTTTAATACTGAGGAGGACACTACGGCTGATGGATGCACAAGGGCAAAGAAATCATTTTTGTTTATTTTCCATAGTTTTTCGTAAAAATCGAACAAAAACTTTTTGGTTGTAGGTTTATTGCTGCAAAATGTAAGACTTTTGGTTTTGCTTAATGTGGCATTCTCATAGAAAATTTCGGTGAATGGCAAGTTGGTTTCGAATGGTGCAACAGCTCGTTTCTCTTTTTCATTAACTACAATAGTTACATTTCCACGAAAGTTTAAGGCTGAAAGACTCTCAAAAATCAAAGCGAGATAAGCTCCACTATATCCCAGAATTGTAATGTCGTTTAGTTCCATCTTTTTTCAAGCTGAAGTTTAAATGAATTTGTGCTATTTGTTATTTGCCCATTTTATGGAATAATCTTTCAATAATTTACGCGTTTTTGTAAAACCGTTAAACATTAAAACATCAATTATTGACAGGCCAGGAATAAAATTTTCATTATTTTGAGAATAACGGGTAAGCTTATGTTTAATAAAACCTAATTTTATACCTGCTTCACTATAATCTTTTTCGATGTATAACGATTCTCCCCCTGGTGCATTTATATATATATCGGCTCCTAATGCTTTACAAAAATTCAATCCCCATAGATTCCCTCTATCCGCCTTTTCCACCTGCTGTGTTAATTCTGAATATCTATGTATAACGGTGTCAATATTTAATTTGTTCGCGATAGCTATTGTACTATTTACATTAAAATCTGCCAAATTAGTTTCTTTTTCATATAATATTTCAGAAACAAATGACATCGTTTCGGTGTAAAACTTCGCTTTCTTTTTATAGTGTTCCAACTGTGACCATATTTTATTTTTCCAGGCTAAACCTTCTGCTAATTTACATTCCAAGAGCATAGCTTTATGTGGCAGGTATTGTATTCCTGCATTAAAATACTGCCAGTTATAATCAGGTTTTAATATACGGTTTCTTATCATCCAGCTTTTTCTCATAAACTGAGAAATGTCAAAAAATACAAATTTATCGACTGCTGAGATCAGACTAAAGTATCCAATATACGGAAAAAAATACGGTTGATGTGAGGCAAGTTTCATTGTTAAAATATGATTTTCATTTTTTGAATTTTGATATACAATCGATAATAAAAATAACATTTTCCATGTCAAGTGTTGGATAAATTGGTAAACATATAACACTATCTGAGGCTTTCTTTGCATTCGGCAGCTCATATTGATCAATCCATAATGAGTTTTTATAAACGGAATATTCATTGATAAGAGGATAAAAATATCGTCGTCCAAATATTCCGACGGATTTAAGTTTATTGTAAAGCTGATCACGTGTCAAGCCATATTCTTTTTCGTCAACAAAAATTGGGAAATAGGAGTAATTTGAATTTGCTTCTTTTGATTCAGGTAAGAAAGAAATTCCATTTATTTCATTTAATCTTTCCCTGTATTTTTGTGAAATTATTTTTCGCTTTTCTAAATTTAAATGATGATTTTTTATTTGAAGCAGACCCAAAGCTGCCTGTATTTCATTCATCTTGGAGTTAATTCCAAATGAAACAACATCGGTCTCATTTTCAAATCCAAAATTTTTCAAATAATCAATCTGTTTTTTTGTATTAGCATCTTGACAAATAATTGCTCCCCCTTCCATAGTATTAAACATTTTTGTTGCATGGAAACTTAATATCGAAATATCTCCATAATTACAAATGTTTTTTCCTTTGTGGGTTATTCCAAAAGCATGTGCAGCATCATAGATTACCTTTAATCCGTTAGTTTCAGCAATTTCACCAATTTCTTCAATTTTGCACGGATTACCATAAACATGAACTGGTAAAATTGCAGAAGTTTTATGCTGTAATTGCCGCTTTCATTTTTTTAGGATCCAACGTGCAAAATTCAGATTCAATATCCGCAAAAACAGGTTTTATATTATTCCAAACTAAACAATTGGCAGTTGCAACAAAACTATAGGGCGTTGTAATAACCTCTCCTGATATATCCAGAACTTTGATAGCAGTTAGCAACGCCAGTGTTCCGTTGGCAAATAACGAAACGTATGGAACTACCTAAAAATTCTGCAAGCCTTTTCTCAAACTCACAATGAAACGGACCATTATTGGTAAGCCATTTGCTATCCCAAATTTGTCTTATTAACGGAAGAAATTCTTCGATTTCAGGCAAAGAAGGCTCAGTAACATATATCGCTTTTTTCAATTTATTTTTTATTAGTTAATCGCTTTTTCCGTGTTTAAATATAAAAAAAATACATAGGATACAATTGGCTGGAATTCTTTATTTGGATAAGAATGATTTCAACAATTTTAATTCTTTGTTACAAAAAATATACGAACCAAGAAAAAAAGTAAGACATCCCAAGATTCCCCCGATTCCCAACTGCAAATAATTTGTTTTCACCAGCATTGAAGGGAGATATGCAAATAAACCCGAAATTGTAGACAAAATCATTATAGGCATTATATCGCGCATTTGTTTAACAAATCCTACATGAATCAATTTGCCTGTATAATAAGTATTTATTACCAGAGATATTACCGATGAAGCAACTATTCCGACACACATTATAAAAACACCCAATGGAGCCGTAATAATCAGAATAATGGTTGTAATTATTTTCTTAATAATCTCGAGTTTTAGAAAAAGATCAGAACGTCCTTTCACCTGTAAAAGATTTAAATTTATTGCGTGAATCGGATAAAACATATATGCAATGCATAAAACCTGTAACAATGGCACGGCAGGCAACCATTTTTCAGTTAATAGTATTTCAATCAACGGCTTGCTGAGAGCACACAATAAAAGCATTAGTGGAAATATTACAAAGGCTGACATTTTTAGTAGTTTACGGTAATTCGTTTCCAATTGCTTCTTGTCGTCTTGCATTTCGCTTAAAATTGGAAATGTAACTCTTTGTATTACACTTGTAATATTGGATGATGGTAATTGCGATAATCCTTTTGCTCTTGTGAAGTAACCCAAATCGGATTTGGTGAATAATTTTCCAATGATCACCTGGTAAATATTCCGATAAATAGAATCTATGAGCCCGGAAAGCATGAGTTTTGAACCATAGCCAAACAATTCTTTAAACGAATTTATTGAAAAGATTTTTTGTGGCTTCCATTTAATGAAAAACCAAAGTAGTATGCTTGAAATTAAAGTTTGAACCAGCGTTTGAACAACAAGTGTCCAAACTCCATATCCCATTAACGCCATTGTAATTCCAATTGAACCCGACAGGAGAAGTGCAATTAGTGAAATTTTGGTTTGTGTTTTAAAGTCTATTTTAATATTTAAAATTGTACTTTGTATTGCGCTAAATGCACCAATTATAACATTCAATCCAACTACACGTATTATGGGCGTAATTATTTCTGAATCGTAAAAATCGGCAATTAATGGGGCGGTTACAAAAAGTAAAAAGTAAAAAAATAAACTTACTGCAATATTATAATAGAAAACAGTACTTAAATCAGCATCTGTTCTATTTTGTTTTCGGATTAAGGCGGAACTAAAACCACCACCCACAAATACACCTGAGATTTCAATAAAAATCATTATCATTCCAATTATTCCATAATCGGCTGGTGATAATAAACGCGCAATAATAATGGATATAATAAACCGGATGCCCTGGCTTGAAAATCTTTCCGCTGTGCTCCATTTTAAACCAGCAATCGTTCTTTGCTTAATACTGGTCATATATTTTAGCTGAAAATTATATACAGTTTAATTAGGTAAAATATCACATTCATTGAAGTTTAATATTATAATATTTAATTAATAGCATCAGGTTATAAAAAGGAACAATTTCGATTTTTAAAACGTAAATATTTAACAGAATGTTTTTACGCAAAATAAAGGAAAATACACCCGAGTAAAGATATTAATATGATTTGGAATTAAAAACCACCTCTCCCAAAAGCCCTGATCAAACCTAACCTATTGTCATTCTGAGCAAAATGCAGTGAAGCGAAAGAATCTTTTTCATAACAATAAATTTAACCGGACAACAGTGTTTTATTATGAATAAAATTAGAAAATCGACTAAAATATAAAGTTACTCCAATTGCAAAAATATTTTACTTTGTTAATCATTTTCATTGGGAATAAGTTAACTAACAACAATTATACAAAGCGAATTCTAAATGCAAATTATTTAAAATAAGATACTTTAAATACAGTTCATGGCTTAATACCAATACATTACTGGATCACTTGATTTCAACAAACTGCATCTTTTTACCGAACCTGAATTAGAATAAAACCTTAACGATGGCCGAAAAGTTCCTGAGAATCGAGGAAATTATCCGCAAGAACTTAATTTTCATGAAGATAGATGCTGAGAAAGAAAACAGCTTTGACTTTTCTGTTTACTCTTTGTGAAGACAAAGAGTAAATTCCGCCTGACAAGGCTATTATAATTTATGTTATTTATATCGAAGGACATACTAAAAGATGAATCCATTTAACAGGAAAGATTTATTTTCAGTAATTTAAAATGTAGTGTTTTCAAAATTCTGTTAAATTTACTCACTAAATCAACTAAAACTAAAAAAATGAGCATTGAGAAACATCTTCCCCGGCGTGACTTTATTAAAACTTCTGCAACTGTCGCAGCAGCAGCAATAGTAATTCCAACTTTGCTATCTACCGGATGTACCGCTGAAGAAGAAAAGCAAAAACAAGGACAGGAAGAAAAGAAATGGCCTGAAGGTAAATTAAATATTGCAGTTGTTGGACTTGGTATGGGCTGGAGCAATATGCAAAATTGTATGGACGAAAATATTGTCGCTCTATGTGATGTGGATTTAAACCGAATGGCAGAAAGAATAACCTCTTTCAATGAAGCATATCCCGACAAAACTATTCCTTATCAATATCAAGACTACCGTAAGATGTTTGAGGAAATCGGAGATAAAATTGATGCGGTAATAATTGCAACACCAGATCATTCACATGCAAATGTTACACTTGATGCTATGAAACTAGGAAAACATGTTTACTGCCAAAAACCACTTACACATTCTGTTTATGAATCGAGAATGCTAACACAGGCAGCTGAAAAATACAATGTAGCAACTCAAATGGGAAATCAGGGAGCTTCGGGAGACGATACTTATTGGATATGCGAAAGTATTTGGAATGGAGATATTGGCGAGGTAAAAGAAGTTCACGCATGGACCAACAGACCGATTTGGCCACAATGTTTAAACCGACCTGAAGAAACACCTCCCCAACCAAAAGAATTGGATTGGAATACCTGGATTGGACCTGCACCTGAAAGACCATATTCTCCGATGTACCATCCATGGAACTGGCGGGGTTGGTTCGATTTTGGTACTGGTGCTCTTGGCGATATGGCCTGCCATATTCTTGATGTGGCAATGCGCAGTTTACGCCTGAAATACCCAACTGGTATTCAAGCCAGTTCTTCGAAATGGACTATCGAATCGCCTCCTGAAGCAGAAAAAATAACCTATTATTTTCCGGCACGTGAAAGGTATAAAAATGTGGATATGCCCGAAGTTAAAATAACCTGGTATGATGGTGGTTTAATGCCTGATCGTCCACTTGAATTGGAAGATGGGGAAACAATGGGAGACAATGACGGCGGTGTTCTTTTTATAGGTACTAAAGGAAAAATAATGTGCGGGTGTTATTCAAAAAATGCCAAACGTTTGCCAACGAAAGAGTTCAAAGATTACAAACCAAACATTAGCGAAAGATTAGTTAACGGAGGTATTGGCGGCCATGAAAAAGACTGGATTAGGGCGTGCAAAGAAGATCCTGCCAATAGAGTAAAAACTAAGTCGCATTTTGGATATGCCGGGCCTTTTAATGAAGTAATTGTTATGGGAACAGTTGCTTCCAGGCTTGCCGGACTAAAACGAATACTGCAATGGGATGGTGGAAATATGGAATTTACCAATATAAAACCCGGAGAACAAATACGGGTACCAAAATCAGTTAAATTGGTAAACGACGGACCATCGCCTAATTATAATACTGAGTACGAAATTATTGATGCGTACGAATATGCAAGAAGCCTTATAAATCTTACGCCAAGAGCAGGGTGGGAATTAAAATTGTAATTATGAATCATTATAATTAGTTTTTTTTGATTAAAATCTAAATGGCTGATTAACACTTGGTATGCAATTACATTAAAGGAGAGGTGGTTGGAGAATACCGTTTTTTGCCGCCTCAAAACCCAATGGATTCAACGATTGTAATATAGGAATTTGGATAATTTGAATTAACATTTTAAGAGGAGATTTAAATCTCCTCTTAATTCTTGCATCTTTTAAAGTTCAATTATATTATTTTCCAGGTGTCAATAAAAAAACAAAGGGTGGGCAATATGGACGCTTTTTGAAAAAGATTGATAATTTACAAACCCAATAACACAAAACCAATCATAAATACTGAAAACCACACCCTTGTTTTGTGGTGAATTTTTATTTCCAAACTTCAGGCCAATGTTTTATTTTGCTGATATTCAGTAATTTTGGTGATTGTGAAAGGAATTATATTTCTCAATATTGGACAGTTTATCTAATATTTGAATAAATTGGAATAGAATAAAAAATCCTTTCTATAATTCAGAAAGGATTTTTTTATTGTCGGGATGACAAGATTTGAACTTGCGACCCCTCGCCCCCCAGACGAGTACGCTACCAGACTGCGCCACATCCCGAAATTGTGGATGCAAAAATAGCTGTTGAAACAATATCATCAAAACTTTTTTGCATTTCATCTTTCTTATATTTGCATTTTGAATAGTTTTTATCAATTGCAGTTAAGTTTTATTGATAGTTTAAATCATAACACATTAAAGATGTTTTGTACATTTGTGCACCAAAAATTAAATAATCATGTTTAAATCATTGGATATAAAAGATAGCGAAGAGAAGGCCAATATTGAACCTTCTGAAACAGAAAAAGTTAAATGTTTGATAATTGGTTCGGGGCCGGCAGGTTATACTGCTGCTGTTTATGCAGCACGGGCAAATTTAAATCCTGTTATGTATGAGGGACTTCAACCTGGTGGACAATTAACAACAACAACAGAAGTTGAAAATTACCCAGGATATCCGGAAGGAGTTACAGGTCCGGTAATGATGGAAGATTTTAAAAAGCAGGCTGAGCGCTTTGGTGCTGATGTTAGATGGGGAATGGCTACCAAAGCAGATTTTTTGGGCGAAAAACATAAGGTTTGGATTGATGATAGTAAGTTGATTGAAGCTGAAACCGTAATAATTGCAACGGGTGCAACTGCAAAATATTTGGGTTTGGATGACGAAAAGAAATATGCTGGAGGAGGTGTTTCTGCCTGTGCTACCTGCGATGGATTTTTCTATCGGGGGAAAGATGTTGCTGTTGTTGGAGGAGGTGATACCGCTGCTGAAGAGGCAATGTATCTTGCAGGCCTGTGTAATAAAGTATATTTGATCGTTCGTCGGGATGAATTGAGAGCCTCTAAAGTGATGGCTGAAAGAGTATTAAAAACACCAAATGTTGAAATTCTCTGGAAGCATCAGACAAAAGGTTTACTTGGAGATAGCGGAGTTGTTGAAGGCGCTGCATTAGTAAAGAATTTAGGGGAAGAAGGAGAGGAGGAAGTGAAGATAAAAATTGATGGTTTTTTCCTTGCCATTGGACACAAACCCAACTCAGATATTTTTAAGGATTACCTGGAAACAGATGATGTTGGATACATAAAAACAATTCCCGGAACATCTAAAACAAAAGCAAAAGGTGTATTTGCATGCGGAGATGTTCAGGATCCAATTTACCGGCAGGCAGTTACAGCGGCAGGATCAGGCTGCATGGCTGCAATTGATGCAGAGAGATATCTTTCTGAAAAGAACGGGTAAAATAAAAATCATTACAATATAAAAGGGAACCGAGAAAGTTCCCTTTTTCCTGTTATAATCAAATTCAAATTATTTATCAACTTCCACTTTTGCCAGATCTTTACTTTTGTATTTACCGGACATTAATTTTTTGTGTAATTCCTTAAAAGCACTCAGAGTATATTCAACATCTTCTAAAGAATGCATTGCAGTAGGAATCAAACGCAAGAAGAATTTCTCCTTTAGGAATAACCGGGTAAACCACCATCGAACAGAAAATTCCATAATTTTCACGTAAATCATAAACCATATTGGTTGCTTCTGCTTCGCCACCTTCCATATAAACCGGAGTAACCTGGGTATTTGTTTTCCCTAAATCGAAAGCCTGCCTCTTTTAATCCTTTTGAAGTGCATTAACAATAGTCCATAACCTTTCACGCAATTCCGGCATTGTACGAATCATCTCCAAACGTTTCAATGCTCCAATTGTCATAGCCATTGGCAACGATTTTGCGAATGTTTGTGAGCGCATATTGTAACGCAAAATGTAGCAAATGTCGGTTTCGCAAGCAATAAAACCACCGATTCCGGCCATTGCTTTTGCAAAAGTTCCAAAGTAAAGGTCAATTCCATCCTGAACACCAAAATGTTCACCTGAACCAGCGCCTGTTGGCCCCATGGTACCAAACCCATGAGCATCATCAACAAATAAACGGAAATTAAATTCTTTTTTAAGCGCAACAATTTCATCAAGTTTTCCGACCTGACCAGTCATCCCGAAAACTCCTTCTGTAATAACCAGAATTCCACCACCGGTTTCTGCTGCGAGTTTTGTGGCAAAACCTAACATTTTACGGCATTTATCAATGTCGTTATGTGAATACACAAAACTTTTTCCACCTTTTGCTTTATGCAGGAAAATACCATCCATAATACAAGCGTGTGATTCCGAGTCGTAAACAATAACATCTTTTCGGCTGGCCAACACATCAATTACAGAAACCATTCCCTGGTATCCATAGTTAACAAAAATGCATCGGGTTTACCAACAAATTCAGCCAATTCACGTTCCAATTGTTCGTGTTTAGTTGTTTGCCCCGACATCATACGAGCTCCCATCGGGTAAGCCATACCATACTTGGCAGCAGCTTCTGCATCGGCTTTTCTTACATCAGGATGATTGGCAAGTCCGAGATAATTGTTTAAACTCCAGGTTAAAACTTCTTTCCCTCTGAATTTCATTCTTGCATGAAATTTCACCTTCAAGTTTTGGGAAAGTAAAATATCCATGAACTTGGTTCATCCATTTACCAATATCACCCTTGTTTGTCCTGAATTTTTCAAATATATCCACGTTAATAGATTTAAGTTTTATTTAAAGTGCAAATGTAAACTTTTTTAAATTGTCCCCAAATGAGTTAAATATATTCTAAATAGATATTGTTTAAGTTGATTTACCAGTTAATTTCGTGCATCTGAGTTATTGATTAATGAGAATTGTATGAAACTCAAAATGAATAAAGTACAAAAACATTTTAACAATAATAACGTTGAAATTTAACCATTCATATTAGTTTCAGGAATGTAAAAAAAGTATATTTTTGCGCCATGTTAATGAAAATGAGAAATTTTGGTCTGATATTATTGCTGGGAGCATTGCTTTTAAGTTCGTGTGGTGATTACAATAAAATTGTAAAAAGTACCGATTACGAATTTAAATATAAAAAAGCCAGTTGAATATTATGAAGACGGAGAATATGTGAAATCAGGAACACTATTTCAGGAATTAGTAAGTATTTTCCGGGGAACAACAAGGGCAGACCAAATTTATTATTATTATGCAAAAAGTATGATGGGCCAAAAAGATTATTTAATGGCCGGTCATTATTTTAAAACCCTTGTTAAAGAATTTCCAGGTAGTGAGTACGCAGAAGAGTCATACTTTTATGGTGGGATACTGTTCATATCTGTTGTCGCCCAAAGCGCGGCTTGACCAGTCGGTTACTAATGAAGCAATTGATGCATTGCAGATTATATATTAACTTATATCCGTTCAGCGATAAAGTTGAAGAAGCAAACAGGTTAATTGACGAGTTAAATGATAAACTTGAATACAAATCATATTTGAATGCCAAATTGTATTATGATTTTGAAAATTATAAGGCGGCAGTGGTTGCTCTTATCAAACAGCTTTAAAAAATATCCGGATAGTGGATACAGGGAAGAACTAATGTATATGCTTTTGAAATCGAAATACTTACTGGCAATGAATAGTGTTATTGATAAAAAGGAAGAAAGGCTTTCTAATGCACTTGATGAGTATTTTGCTTTTGTTGATGAATTTCCGGAAAGCAAATACAGAAAAGAGGCTGAAAAATTTCACAAAACAACTTCTGAATTATTGAATTATAAAGAAGAAACAAATAATAATTGAAAAAATGGATTATAAAAAAACAAAGGCTGCACAAACTACTATCCCACGTGATTTGGAAGTGCTGACAGAGGAAACAGGAAATATTTACGAAACAGTAATGATTTTGGCAAAAAGAGCAAATCAGATCTCATCTGAACTTAAAGAAGAATTAAATCAAAAATTACAGGAGTTTGCTTCTTATACTGATAACCTGGAAGAAATTTTTGAAAATCGCGAACAGATTGAAATTTCTAAGTTTTACGAAAGACTTCCAAAACCATCTTTAATTGCTTTTGAAGAATTAAAGGACGATGAAATTTATCATCGTAATCCTAACCGCGAAAGCAAACAGCGATTATAAAAGATTAAGCCCATGAGGCTTGAAAATAAAAAAATAGTATTAGGAATTACCGGAAGCATAGCTGCTTATAAGGCGGCTGTGCTTTTGCGTTTATTAGTAAAGGAAGGTGCGGAAGTGCAGGTTGTAATAACTGAATCGGGAAAACAGTTTATTACTCCGGTTACACTTTCCGCTCTGTCAGGAAAGCCGGTTATTAGCGAATTTTTTGGTACTAACGACGGAAGCTGGAATAGTCATGTTGATCTTGGTTTATGGGCCGATTTAATGTTGATTGCACCAGCAACAGCATCTACAATTGGGAAAATGGCGAATGGAATTGCTGATAACATGCTGGTCACAACTTATCTTTCAGCAAAATGTCCGGTTTTTATTGCTCCGGCAATGGATTTAGACATGTATTCTCATACTTCAACACAAAAAAATATTTCTATTTTAAAAACGTACGGAAATTCCATTATCGATCCTGGTTCAGGGGAACTAGCCAGTGGACTTGAAGGAAAAGGAAGAATGGAAGAACCGGAAAAAATTGTTGAAATTATTGTTGATCATTTCAACCGAAAAAAAAAACTGCTGAATAAAACTTTCCTAGTAACAGCTGGTCCAACCCACGAAAAAATTGATCCTGTGCGCTTTATCGGTAATTATTCATCTGGCAAAATGGGATATGCCATTGCTGAAGAACTGGTTGATAATGGTGCAAGTGTAACATTAATTTCGGGGCCTGTTTCAGTTTCAACAAATAGAAAAAATATTGAATTAATTTATGTTGAATCTGCATCAGAAATGTATGCTGAATGTATTAAAAGGTTTGCCGGTGTTGATGGTGCAATTATGAGCGCGGCAGTTGCTGATTTTACCCCTGGAAATGTGGCGGGGCAAAAAGCGAAGAGGGGAGAATCAGATTGGAAAATTAATTTAAAACCAACCATGGATATCTCTAAAACACTGGGTGAACAAAAATCACATAATCAAATATTAATAGGCTTCGCTCTCGAAACTTCTAATGAAGAAGAAAATGCCGTTAAAAAACTAAAAGCGAAAAATTTTGATTTTATCGTTTTAAACTCATTAAATGACATGGGGGCTGGATTTTGGTGTTGATACAAATAAAATTACCATAATTGATAAAGACAATAAAAAGGAGAAATTTGAGTTAAAATCCAAGAAAGAAGTGGCACATGATATTGTGCAAAAACTGATTTCATTGTTGGGCTAAAATATCCGTCTGCTAAATTCGTTGTAATAGTTAATTTAATAGTTGTATATGAAATTCATAATTGTCAGTATATTATCCATAATCATTTTTATTCAAAGTTCTGTTGCCCAGGAATTTAGGTGTAATGTAAGCGTTAATGCTCAAAAAATACAGGGCGCTAACCAAACACTTTTCCAGACGATGAGATCGGATATTTATGAATTTATGAATAACCGCAAGTGGACCGATCATGTATATAGTTATGATGAAAGAATACGTTGCAACGTCGTAATTCGACTTGATGAGCAACTTTCATCCGATGAGTTCACAGGGTCAATTCAGATTCAGCTAATTCGTCCGGTTTTTAATTCAAGTTATGAAACAACGGTACTTAATATTAAAGACAATGATTTTAGGTGTAAATATGTTGAGTTTCAGCCGCTTGAATTCAATGAAACTTCGAACCGTGATAACCTTACCAATATTTTAGCTTTTTATGCATACGTAATGCTTGGTTATGATTATGATACATTTTCACTTGAAGGAGGAACACAGTACTTTGAGAAAGCTCAGGCAATTGTAAATAATTCGCAAAATGCAGTTGAAAAGGGATGGAAATCATTTGAAAGTGAAAGAAACCGTTATTGGCTTGTGGAGAATATTTTGAATAAAGGTTATGCTGATTTTCGAAAATCGATGTACACTTATCACCGAAACGGACTGGACCTGATGGCTGATCGTTTAGAGGAAGGAAGGGCTAATATTGCCGAATCATTGCGTGGGCTGCAGCAGGTGTTTCGTCGCCGTTCTTCATTATATGTCATGCAAATGTTTTTTGATGCAAAAGCCGATGAACTTGTCAAAATATTTTCAAATTCATTCCCCGATGAACAAAACAGGGTTTTAAGTATTTTGAATGATATTGATCCTTCGAACGGAAATAAATATGAAAAGATTGCGGAAAGCGAATCTGGCGGTGGATCTTAATTTTGTTTCTATATTATTTCAATCTAAATTAACGTTTCATTTTATTTAGCTTCTGAAATTTGAATTTTGAGAATTTTGCACCATTTTCGTGTAATAATTTAATTACGGAGAAATTCAAAGATGCTCACCCGATTATCCATTTACAACTACGCATTAATCGACAAACTGACTGTTGATTTTGATGCAGGTTTAAATACCATAACCGGGGAAACAGGAGCCGGTAAATCGATTATATTAGGGGCTTTGGCGCTTATTCTCGGTAACCGGGCAGATTTTTCGGCATTAAAAGAAAAGGATACAAAATGTGTAGTTGAAGGTATTTTTGAAATCAAGAATTATAGCCTTCATCCTTTTTTTGAGATCAATGATTTGGATTACGAAAATACAACCATAATCAGACGCGAAATTACTCCATCAGGAAAATCAAGAGCATTTATTAACGACACGCCGGTTAATCTTAAAATATTGTTAGAGCTTGGTCTTCAGCTTATTGACATTCACTCCCAACATCAAAATCTGGAACTTTCAAATCAAAAATTTCAGCTTAATTTGGTTGATACTATTGCAAATTCATCAAAGCTTTTAAACGATTATCAGAACGCTTACAAAGAATATCGCAAACTGATTAAGGATTTGGAAGATTTAAAACAAAGGGCAGAGAATGCAAATGCTGATCTCGATTATTTTCAATTTCAGTTTAACCAACTGGACGAGGCAAAATTAATGCCGGGAGAGCAGGTTGAATTAGAGTCAGAACTTGAAGTTTTAACGCATTCTGAAGAAATTAAAAGTGCACTTAATCAGGCTCGTGAATTACTTGATAATGAAAAATTTTCAGTTGTTCAGAACCTGAAAGAAAGCCAGAAGACAATGGAGAAAATCCAAAATTATATTTCTATTGCACCTGAATTGACAGATCGTTTGCAAAGTTGTTTGGAGGAAATTAAAGATATTATTAATGAGGCTGAAATACAGGCAGAAAACATTGAATTCAATCCGGAGAGAATTGAACAGTTAAACGACAGGTTGAATTTAATATACAGTCTTCAACAGAAACATCATGTTGCAAGAATTGAAGAATTGATTGAATTGCGTAATTCTTTTGAGGAAAAAATTTCGAAGGTTATAGGATATTCAGAAGAGATAAATGAGGCTGAAAGGAAGCTTGCAACCAGTTTTAAACAGCTGTCAGTGAAAGCTGATTTATTGAGCAATACACGAAAAAGTATATTTTCTAAGATTGAAAAAGCGATTATTGAAGATATGATGCAATTGGGAATGATGAAATCGAAATTCACAGTTCAACATCAGGAATTATCTGATTTTACTTTAAATGGAAAAGATGCTGTTTCGTTTTTATTTTCAGCAAATAACGATATTCAACCTGCCGAAATATCAAAAATAGCTTCAGGTGGTGAAATGTCACGATTGATGTTGGCAATTAAAAATTTATTACGCAAATCAAAATCGCTTCCCACTATTGTTTTTGACGAGATTGATTCCGGCGTTTCCGGTGAGATTGCTTTAAAGATGGGCACTATTATAAAATCATTTTCATCAACAACTCAAATCATTAATATTACACATTTACCTCAGATTGCTGCAAAAGGAAATGCACATTTTGTAGTTTATAAATATGAAAATGAAGGCAAAACTTATACATCAATAAAAAGATTGAACGACAATGAAAGGGTAGAGGAACTTGCTAAAATGGTTGGCGGTGAGAATATTACTGAATCAATTTTAAAGGCTGCCCGCGAACTATTTGAAAATTGAGTTTTTTTCTAATAAAAAAAGGCCTCTGTTTTTGAGACCTTTTCTATTTTGTATATAAAAACTAACTTCTTTTTTCTTTGATACGTGCTTTTTTACCTGTACGTTCACGCAAGTAAAACAATCTTTTTCTACGAACCTTACCACGTTTATTTACTTCAATACTGTCAATAAAAGGTGAAGCAACCGGAAAAATTCTTTCTACTCCAATATTTCCTGACATTTTACGAACGGTGAATGTTTTTGTGGCTTCCCTTCCGCGAATTTGAATTACAACACCACGAAAGTTCTGAATACGTTCCTTGTTACCTTCTTTAATTTTGTAACTTACAGTTACTGTATCACCTGCAGCAAATTTTGGCAATTCATTTTCTGCAGTAAATTCCTTTTCTACAATTTTGATTAAATCTTCCATCTCAATGTTTTTTAGTTGGCAATGTAATTCATCACTTGACGAATAAGAGATTGCTTAAAAGTCGCGCAAAAATAACAAAAATTATGAATAACCAAACAATTATAAACTTCAAATTAAAATTAGTTTGCTGATTTACAGAAGCAATTGTTTTTTAGTGTCCGGCGTCCGGTTCAATTACTTTAAAGTGATCTCCGGTACTTTTTACTATGGCTTCGTACCACCATTCCGGATAGCCAGCAAATACAGGAGCAGCTGGCATTCCCGTTTCTGAGCGTTCAAACTCACCATTTTTTTCCTTTTTTATATTGCCATCCATGTATTTAACCAATAAATACTGCCCCAGTTCTTTCCATCGCTCTGTCATGTTATTGGCTTCATTTACAGAGAATTCAGAAATAAATTGACTTGCTTTGTCCTGGCCGTTCTTTTCATAAAGAGCTTGTGCTGCTTTGTCAATAACCGGCACGTATGAAACAAATTTGTTTTCAAGCTCATTTTGAACTTTCTGAACATCTTTAATCATATCATTATATCGCAGGTATGCGAAATTGGTAACATAGTTAAATGTCCAAAAAGCTGAAGTTTCACTGTATGTAATCATATCTCCGTTCCCAACCCTGAAACATTCAGGAATTTCTGTAATTCCGCAATACATTGGAGTGTAACAAGTGCTGTAAGTGTCGTCGACACCAAACCAGAAAATTCCGCCAATTGGATTAGGCAACCAGTTTCTGCTTTGTGCCACAAAAGAAAATCCGGTTTGCTGCGTTGAAATTGCTCTTTCGTTGCAGTATTCAACTGAATCGACTTCCCAGGTCAGGTCGCGCCAGCGATAGGGCAATCCATAAGGTCCTGCGCCTAAATCATGTGTCATGTCTAAATCAGTTCCCTCAAAATGGTCGCGCATCAATCCCATTACATCCTGAACTGAAAGCTTTTTATCAACTTTAACCCAGAGGGGCATTCGGTTGGTTGCGAAATTATTAGCTCCACCATGTTTAACAGTACCTTCTACATATTCAGTATATTTGTCCATTCCTTCAGTTACTTTTCTGAAACCAGACCAAACGCGTGCTTCACAAAAACGGGCTCCTTCAAAATCAACCGGGGCATAAACATCTGAAAAGCTAAAATCTTCATCGTTGCCACTATACCAGCCTTTCCCACGTGCAAACGAGATTACATCTTTAGCATACAAACAATTTTCAGGATCGTTTTTTGGAAATGTTGTAATTCTGGCCTGGTTGGCATGTCCGCAAATGTATCCGTCAGGAACTTTCAAAGCTACCCAAACAGCGCCTTTTTCATTTTCACCTTTACCGATCAATTCCATAATCCAGACTTCATTTTGATCTGAAATCGAAAATGATTCCCCCTCACTGTAATATCCGTATTCTGCAACTAATTTGCTCATAATGTCTATTGCTTCTTGCGCTGTTTTAGCTCTTTGTAAAGCCACATAAATTAAACTCCCATAATCCATTATAGCGCCGTTCTGAGTGTGTAATTCACTTCTGCCTCCAAAGGTCGTTTCACCAATCGCTACCTGAAATTCATTCATATTGCCAATTACACTGTATGTGTGAGTTGGTTGTGGAATTTGTCCAAGTAACTTTCCGGTATCCCATTCATAAATATCGCGCATTGCGCCTGCCGGATAATCTTGTGCAGGCTGATAATACAATTCGCCATAAAGTGTATGTGAATCGGCGGCATAAGTAATCATTGTTGATCCATCAATTGTGGCGCCTTTCGAAATCAAAAAGTTGGTACATCCATTGGAAATCTGATAATTAGTAAAAATCAATACAATAAAAAGTATTGCAGTAGTTGTTATCCTTTTGTTCATCTTATATGAATTTATTTTTCAAAGTCGACAAAGATAAGCAATTCCAATTTGAGGATTATGATTTTTGTCGTGGTGTATTGGGTATAAATGTCTACCAAAAAATAATATGTAAAGCTTATTTTTGAAAAGATGCTTCATAAACTGATATATTGTTCTTATAGTCAGAAACAATCAATTTTAACTGATGCTGACGATTCATTTCAAACCGATTTTTATCAAAATAGTGGGTAATTAAACTGTTTTTTGAATCGTATTCAAATAGTGCCCAGTTACCATCAATGTAACCATCTATTTTTGCTATTCCTGAAAGATCATCGGTAATTGTAAACCTGATTCTGCTATTTTCGGTAAGTGTATTTTTATTTGCTATGCTGAGCGGTTTGATTACCGGCGCCACAGTATCTGCGCGTATTGCGTAAAGTCCCAGTACTTTTATTTCGGAGCTTACCCAACCATTTTCATATTTTCCACCTGCTGCTGAATATTTTCCCGAAATTGGATCTATTGAAACCAACAAAGATTTATCAACCAGATTTTCTTGCATATAATTTGGTCTGATCCGTAATTTGGCTCCATTAAAAAGTGGAATAGTGTTCCTGCCTAATTGGTAAAGATCAGATAAATAGCCAACTTCTCCCGGGAATTTTTGATATTCAAAATCAATTGAATTAAACAAATTTTCTTTCGGAATATCAAGCTCTATGTTTTCATTTACAAAATGATTATCTCTGTTCCATTCAAATCGATTGTTATTATTCAACTGATCTGATGCAAATTCCTGAATTTCCCCCTTTATTCTGAAAGTAAGAACTGAATTATTTCCATAAGCATCTTCAACGTCTATGTCAACTGTATGTATTTGATCATCGGTTGCTGAAAAAATGCCATTATTCGTTTCATAATCGTACATACTCAATTTATTTCCCGGCTCAATATATGCTTTTTGGAATCTTCTTTTTTGAATTACAAAGGCTTCAAAATCAATAAAACTGTTTATATATCTTGTTTCGTCAAATGAAAAACGGTGAAGATTCATTAAAAAATAAAGTTCACCATCAATGATAAGCTGAATTTTACTTAACCCGCATTTGTTTGGTGTGCCGTCAAAATAGTCGTAAGCTTCAAAAGCAAATCCTATGTCGCCATAAACTGGAATAACCGGGTTATTTGCCAAATGATACTTTCCTTCAAAAAAAACAACCGGATAGATTTTCTTTTTTGAATTATTTTCTACCTGAGAATTTTTTGTCAGCGGTGTTATTTCAAGTCCGCTAATAGTCGGTGGAATTTTATCAATAATATTGAAACCAAAATCCAGTGGATTTAGTGGCTCTTCAGTTTGAGTATCTCTTATTTCAAAATGAAGATGTGGTCCGCCAGAACTTCCGGTATTTCCGCTTAACGCTATGAACTCCCTTTTTTCAACAGGAAAAATATCGGGTGGTAGCTGAACATCAACCTGAAATGACTTTAATTCATATTGAATATCTCTAATATATTCCTGAATATCGTCTCTGAATTTCTGTAAATGGCCGTAAACAGTAGTAGTTCCATTTGTATGATTAATATAAAGCGAATTTCCATAACCCGTAGGAGAGATTGAAATTCGGGAAATATAACCTTTAGCAGCAGCAGAAACAGTTTGCCCGGTAACTCCTTGCGTTTTTATGTCCATTCCTGAATGAAAATGGTTACTGCGCAATTCGGCAAAACTTCCGCTTAATAGCAAAGGAATTTTTAATGGAGAGGAAAAATATTTTTCCTGTGCAATTTCCGCAAACAGCTATAAAAATCAATATGATAATCAGAAACTTTTTCATTAATTTCAAATATAAGATTCTTATACAAGAACGACAAATTTAAGCTTTTAGTCATTTAGTAAACAATAGTTTGTTTGTAATATTTCGAATCAATAATTTCCAATTGCTTTTACAATAGGTTAAAAATATTAACTTTGTCTGCGAAATGCAGCTACGATGACTGAGGAAGAACGATTGTTTCTGGTTGATTTAAAGTCAAATACGCAAAAGTTGTTTCAGCAAATTACCGGGCTTGAATCGGAAAAAGAACAACTTGAAAAACATGTAATTGAACTTAACAAAGAAATCGAAACACAGAAACAGGAGAATTCTGAATTAAGTCAAAAAATAGAACAATTGAAGCTGGCAACCCACCTTTTGTCAGGTGTTGATGAAAATAAGGAAGCCAAGGCAAAATTGAATAAATTAATACGGGAAATTGACAAATGTATTGCATTACTCAATAAGTAATGACAGGCGACAATAATTTTAGAATAAATATTAAGATCGACGGGCGGAATTATCCGTTGCAGATTGATCGAAAGGATGAAGAGAAATACCGTTTAGCTGCAAAGATTGTAAACGAAACTGTGCGGAAATACCGCGAATTGTTTCGTGATATGGAATCGACGGATATTTTGGCAATGACTGCTTTTCAGGTTGCGCTTGGCAATGCAGAAATGCAGCAGAGCGAAAATGATAATCTCTTCATGGAAGAATTAAAAAATTTAAATGATGATATTTCTGATTTTGTAAAAGAAAAACAAAAGAGATAACATCATTATTGTAATTATATTTATCAAGACCCGTATCAAGTCGTTTTAATTTTTTAATTTAAAGCGACTTATTACGGGTTTTTTAGTATTAATGATTAAAAGAGAAATATGACAGAATTATTAATAGGAATTGCTGCCGGTTTTATTGGAGGAGGTGCGCTGGCTTATGTAATCTGGAACAAGGCGCTGACCAAAAAGAAAAACCGAATTATAGCTGAAGCACAGGCAGAAGGCGAAGTCATTAAAAAGGACAAAATACTTCAGGCAAAAGAAAAATTTCTTCAGCTAAAATCGGATCACGAAAAGTATATTCAGGAAAAAAATACGGAAATCAATAATTTTGAAAACCGTATTAAACAAAAAGATGCTACTGTAAACCAACGCAGGGATGAACTACAACGTAAAGTAAAGGAATTTGAAACTTCGAAACGTGAAGTGGAAATTATCCGCGAAAATCTGAATATTCAGATGCAACGACTTGAACACAAAAGTGAAGAGTTAGAAAAAATGCATCGTCAGAATTTGGAAAATCTGGAACAAATTTCCGGTATTTCAGCAGAAGAAGCCAAAGCACAATTGGTGGAATCGTTGCAGGAAGAAGCTAAAACTGAGGCCATTTCGTATATTAATGAAATAATGGAAGAGGCCAAATTAACCGCAAATAAAGAAGCGAAGAAGATTGTGGTTAAATCTATTCAACGAGTTGCTACTGAAACTGCTATTGAAAATGCGGTTACAATTTTCCATATTGAAAGTGACGAAATAAAAGGCCGGATTATTGGTCGTGAAGGGCGAAATATCCGGGCTCTTGAAGCTGCTACTGGTGTTGAAATTGTTGTTGATGATACACCTGAAGCCATTGTCCTTTCAGCATTTGATCCTGTTCGTCGCGAAATTGCACGTTTGGCATTGCACCAACTTGTAACTGATGGACGAATTCATCCTGCCCGAATCGAAGAGGTGGTTGCAAAAGTAAAAAAGCAGATTGAAGAAGAAATTATTGAAACTGGAAAACGGACAACCATTGATCTTGGAATTCATGGATTGCATCCTGAATTGATCCGTTTGATTGGTAAAATGAAATATCGTTCTTCATACGGTCAAAATCTTTTGCAGCACTCACGTGAGGTTGCTAATTTGTCCGCGATTATGGCTGCCGAATTGGGACTCAACCCGAAAAAGGCAAAACGCGCCGGTTTATTGCATGATATTGGAAAAGTGCCTGATGATGAGCCGGAATTACCACATGCAGTGCTTGGGAATGAAACTGGCCGAAAAATATCAAGGAAAAGCCTGATATTGCCAATGCAATCGGTGCTCACCACGATGAAGTTGAAATGCAATCGCTTTTTGCACCAATTGTTCAGGTTTGTGATGCCATTTCAGGTGCCCGTCCGGGTGCACGCCGCGAAGTGGTTGAATCATACATCAAACGATTGAAAACGATTTGGAGGATCTGGCACTTTCTTATCCCGGAGTAATGAAAACATATGCTATTCAGGCAGGACGTGAATTAGGGTGATTGTTGGAGCTGATAAAATTAGTGATAAGGAATCAGAACAGTTGTCATTCGATATTGCAAAACGAATTCAGGATGAAATGACCTATCCTGGACAAATTAAAATTACCGTGATTCGTGAAACCCGTGCAGTCAGTTATGCAAAATAATTAGTAAAATAATTCATAAATGAAGAGCCTTCATAATTGGAGGCTCTTT
>CAWKIX010000049.1:0-78272 GCA_963849775.1 uncultured Prolixibacteraceae bacterium
ATTGGAACGACACCGCGAATGCTGTTTTTACTCATATCAACGGTAAGTCCGCAGGCGGCAGCGCGAGCCATAAAAACGATTTCGCCGTTTTTCTTAATGAACCGGATACTGAAAGTTGTTTGTTTTCCTGCCGGAGTTTCTTTGATATCGTATTCCCGGAGCATTAGGTTTCTTCTGATTTTTTCAGCCATTGTTTTTTTATTCAAAGCTATGTAAGGAGAAATAGATGGGAAAGGACAGAAAAAAGTGGAGTGAATGAGTGGTTAGGTAAAGAGTAATAGTATACAGAAAAAAATGAAGAATAAAAATGTTAAAATTCTTAATCCAATTCCAGATATTATAAGTAAAAGTCAAAATATGAAAGAGTATATGACGTCTGATAAAACATTAATTATCCAATTTGGAACTTTTATAGTTTTCATATCTTAAGGGCGCCTCTAAAAACCACATTTCAGTAGTTCTGCTTTTCTTTCCAGAAGCTTAATCGGCATCCAAAAAGTCGAGCTATCGCCGTATTCTTTTATTTTTTGATTTTTTCCATGCTTCTATTTCCTTTTTTAGTGCTTTTTTTCGCTATTGGGCACAGTTATCCCATGCACACGCTTATTCTCAACTGTGTGCAGCGGCAAATGTTGTAGGTAAGGTTCATCATCCCGATTTTTGCTTTTGCCCTGGCCATTCCGATTGTACGGACAAATGAACCGTTCATGCTGTTTTCCACAAAACCGAAAATGTGCTCGACCCTTGCCCGTATTTTCGATTTCTCCTTGTTGCTTGCCTTTTGTTCGTCGGTCAGGGGCTTATTCCTGCACCCTTTTTCATTTACCATGCTCACCACTTTTTTCTTTTTATAGGTTTTTTCCTGTTCTTCGCCCGTGTATGCACTGTCGGCATAAATCTCCTGCCCTTCGTCTTTTTCTTCCAACAGCCCTTCGATTGCTTGGGAATCGTGCACGCTGGCGTCGGTGACATCGAACTTTTCTATCAGTTTGGTCTTTGCGTCCGATTTTACATGGTTTTTGTAGCCGTAGAAAACAGCGTTGTTTTTCTTTGTCCACTTGGCATCCACATCTTTTTGGCAGAGCTTGTTCGGTTTTTCCTTCCAAGCTTCGGGCGCGGTGCCTTCCTCTTTTATCTGTTTGTTTTCCTCACGGGTGTTGCGCTGGCGCGGTGCTTCCACGAAACTGGCGTCGACCATTTTCCCCTCGTTGGCAAAAACACCCGCTGCATCGAGTGTCTCGTTGAATACATTGAACAAACCCATGATCGCTCCTTTTCCTATCAGTTGTTCCCGAAAATGCCAGAACGTTTTACTGTCGGGCACTTTGTCGCTCTTCTTTAGGCCCAGGAAGCGCTTGAAGCTTGCCCTGTCTGTTATCTGGTATTCCAGTTGGTCGTCCGAAAGGTTGTATAGGCTTTGCACCAGCAAGGCCTTGAACAGCAATAATTTGCCGAAAGGTGGGCGGCCACCTTTCGAACGGTCTTTTTCCCCATCGCTGAAAGCCTTGTCCAACGGGGCTTTGAAGATGTCCCAGTCAATATAATTGCTCAATTTTTGCAAAGGGTCGCCCAATTTCGTGAGCTTTTCCATCAAAAAATGGTCGTCGAAAAGACCTAAGGCGTTTATGTTTTTCATCGTCTTATATTTATGTCGTAAATTTAACAAAAACCATCTAAAATAATATGTTATATTATTAACATACAGATGTTTATATCAACAATAGGTTTTTAGAGATGCCCTTAAGAAAGTATGAGTTGAGAACAACTTTATAATGAGTAGTCTAAAGTCGGTTATTGAAAAAAAAGAACGACACCATGTAATTGATAATCATGTAATAGATATTATTCTTTCAAATAAAGTATAGTTGTAAAAATATAAAAAAAGAAATTTACCAACTTTAAAATTTGGGAATGATATGAAAAATACAAAAGTTGAACTATTTCAGGTAGTTGATGCTGTATTGTACCGATTGAAAACAGGTGTTAATGACGATAGTTACCGATGACAAAGATTTTTAGATTAAAGTATCAATGGCAAAGTGTATAACCATCACCATCAGAAATAATGCAAAGACCGGAGCTAGGAACATGTTTGTCAATATGTGCTGAATAAGTATAAACACTTTTTGGACATGTCCAGCTTCCTGCAGGACGATACTCATACGCCTAACAATTATGGTGGGCATGCTGTCGCTTTTTAGAAAAAAAAAAGTTTAAAGCCTGTAAAATACTGATTATAAAGACTATATGGTGTACTCACCGGCATAAAGTGACCTTATAGATGGCAACCATAATGATGCTTTTAACCTTGTCACATCAGTAGAAAAAGATGATTGGCAATATTCAATCCTGCGGGATTGCTATAGATGGATAGTTCCTATTTGTTGATACAGGACACCACATTGAAGATTTTCGGGTTTATTTTTATCAACTTGAAAACGCGGATAACATTGGTCTGAACCGAAAATATGGCGATATGGACAACATCTTTTTGATGAGAATATGTATGCAGACATGTTTTGGAACGCATCAAAGCATGACTGGATACTTTTAGGCAGTCTTGAAATATTTGAAACCAATGTCTAACATTTAAAGCCTAGAATTTAATAGATTTTTATGCGATTTTTAAAATTGATTAGTAAGTTTTATAATTTGCAGTAAAGAAGCTCACATTAAATGTAGATTGGCATTCAAAGGGTCAGCGGTTCAATTCCGATAATCCCTGCTTGAAAATCAAGACTCTACGGAGATGTGAGGTCTATTTTTATCACTGGGGTGTACTACTGGAGTGCCCTTTTCAATTTTTACTGAAAAATTATTAATCCATTTTTAACCATTTGTTTAGCTACTTAACGGTTGACAATATAGAAGACGCTTTTATCTTACCAAAAATGATGTTCTTCAACTTCTCAAATTAAGAATATTGTATCACAACTGACACGTATGTTTTAGAATGAATCATAATTTTTACAAATTTCAACATAAGCATAAGTTTTTCCATATTTTGTAATTTAACTTTATTTCAAAAAGTGAATATTTAGTTTTTCACTTTTAAAATTTAATAATCAGGTTTCTTTTAACTTTAAAATGTAACCAATGAAAACAATCAACCTAAAATTCTTTTGGTTTTTTTTAATTATTGTAAGTGTTATATTGTGTGTAGAACAAAAATTTGCGCAATCACAAGTAACCGAAACCAGAAACATAAGTAATTGGGTATATTACGGTCCTAAAGGTCTTCTTCAATATAAAACGTTGGAAAAGGGAGACCGAATTATGGATTTCTCTTTTGCAGGTTACAAAGGAGGAGGGGTTAAAATTCCGAATGTCGAAACAAAAGCATCTGTTCAACCATCAGGAAAAGACGATACCGAAAATATTCAGTCTGCAATTGATAAAGTTTCAGAAATGCCTTTAGTAGGCGATTTTCGTGGAGCCGTTAAACTTGAACCTGGAAATTATTCCATTTCCAAAGCCATTACAATATCAGGTTCTGGAGTTGTTTTAAGAGGTAGCGGGAGTGGTCTTGAGGATGACAAAGTAAGTACACTTAATTTAACCGGGAAACCGTTTAATGCAATTTCCATAAGGGCATCCCGGAGTAATGAAACCAGGGAAAACAATGGCGGTCAGGTGAATAACATACAATCAGAAGTTTCAGATCAATATGTTCCTTCAGGTACAAATTCATTTTCCGTGAAAGATGCAGCGAAATTTGGAGTTGGGGATCTCATTTCTATTGAAAAACCGGTAACTGAAAGCTGGATAAAATTTATGAAAATGGATGATTTAGTGCGCGACGGAAAACCGCAAACCTGGTTGCCTACCGGAAGTGTTCTGTCCACGGAAAGGCATATTGTAAAAATATTGGGCAATACTATTACGGTTGATGTACCTTTATCCGATTCATATGAATCGACCCTTCTTTCTCCTCCGGGTGTAATAGTAAAAAAAATTAACCCTCCGAAAAGAATTTCCAATTCAGGTGTCGAAAACCTGCATATCGTTTCACCTCTTCAGGCCATTTCGCATGAGCAACGTCATTTTACCGCCCTGCGAATCTATGGGGAAGATTGCTGGGCACGGAGTCTATTTATTGAAGAAACCATGAACAGTGTGGCGGTTGGAGGAATGAGGATTACTGTGCAGAACGTTACCGTTCAGAGGAAAGCGTTGCATCAGGGTAGTTCACGACCGGCTGAATTTGCGCCGAATGGTGGGCAGGTATTAATCGATCGATGTCAGGTAATTGCCGATAATGTATGGTTTTTAGCCACTGGAGGAAAACAGTCTGGGCCAATTGTAATCCTTAACTGTGATTTTATTGGCAACCAAAGGGCAGAATCACACCAAAGATGGACAACCGGAATGTTGTATGACAATGTTCGGGCAGAAAACGGTGGTATAGATTTGAGAAACAGAGGTTCTATGGGAAGCGGACACGGCTGGTCGATGGGTTGGGGAGTCGCCTGGAATTGTGTGGCCAAAGATTTTATTATCCAGAATCCCCCTGGAGTATATAACTGGATGATAGGATGTGTAGGTAAAAACCGGCTGGAAGCCAGACCTTTTGGCAAAGAACCCCTTTTACCCGAAGGAATACTGGATTCGCATGATAAATTTGTCGAACCGGTTAGCCTGTACCTTGCTCAACTTGAAGAAAGACTGGGAAAACAGGCATTAAAAAATATCGGATATGAATAAATGAAACAGTAAACTTATTAAATACGATGAAGCTGCTAAACCAACTTTTCTGCTCAAATTTCATAAGGATTATTTTTCTGATAGTTGTTATTTCAACAATTAAATTTGAAATAATTAATGCAAGTGAGCCGGCAAAATCTGAAATTATTAAAGTTGATTACAATAATCTGGTTTCAAAATCTGATTTACTTTACACATCGCCTGTAAAAAGAAGCGAAGAAGGAATGCCTGTGGGAAATGGTGTAATGGGCAGTTTGGTGTGGACTACTCCCTCCTCATTAAAAATGCAGATCAACCGGGTTGACGTTTTTGCCAACGATGCATCTTCAGATAATTTTTACGAACGCCATACTGATTATTGCTGCGGCTTGGGATTTGTTGATTTCGATTTTATAAAGGCAGGTGAAAGTATTTTCTCTAGCCCCGGTTTTAGCCAGCATCTTTCGTGTTTTAACGGATTGGTTACAGTAAATGGCGATGGCGTTAAAGCCGAAATATTTGCGTGGGCAGAAAATGATGTGATGGCAGTGCGTATTACCTCAGTTGAAGAAATTCCATCGCCCGTTGTTGTTAATCTCCGGTCGTTAAGACCCCTGATAGTAAGAAAGGGAGACCACCATGCAACTTCAGTATTGAAAATCGAAAATAATCAGCTTGTTCTGACTCAGAAGTTTACTGAAAAAAAATATTATTGCGGTTCCGCTCTTTCAATTGTTGCTTCTAATGTAAATGCCAAGGCAGAAATAACGAACAAAGAAGAAATCAGGTTTGTTATTCCATCCGGCTGTAAAACTGTAAGCTTTTTTATTGCTTCATCAGCCAGTTTCAATCCAAATGTAGATATTGCAGAAACTGCCAATTCTATAAATAGAAAAGCCAGGGAGCTGGGTTTTGATTATTTGCTCTCAGCCAGCAGTGTATGGTGGAAAAATTATTGGGAGAAATCATTTGTGCATCTTCACAGTTCCGATGGGGTTGCCGATTACGTAGAGCAAAATTATACCTATTTTTTGTATGTTTTAGGATCAAGTTCAAGAGGAGAAATACCACCGAAATTTAATGGTATGATTTGGTCAAATGATGGAGATTCCCGTAAATGGGGAAACCTTTTTTGGGGGGCTAATCAAAGTTGCCTTTATAACGGAATTTTTCCAACAAACCGCATCGAATTAATGGATCCGTATTTTAAAATGTATTCAAATATGTACGAATCGTGTGCGGTAGCAGCACGGCAACAATGGGGCAGCAAAGGAATTTATATTCCAGAAACGGTCGGATTCAGTGGTTTGCCTGAATTGCCCGAAAATATTGCTTCCGAATTGCAGCCGTTGGTATTGGTAGAACGGTCCTGGGAAAACAGGTCGGAGAACTTTAAGAAATATGAATTGACAAAAATGCCTTTTTTAAGCAGGTGGAACCAGAAAACAGATACTGGCTGGAAGGATGGAATGTGGACAACCGGCGATAAAGGCGGCGGAGCATTCGGACATGTTACGCATATTTTTTCAAGAGGAGCAAAAATAGCTTACCAGTTTTGGATGAAATATGAATATACAAATGATTTGGACTGGTTACAACAACGCGCATATCCTGTTATTAAAGGAGTAGCAGAGTTTTACCGCAATTTTCCAAATGTCAGAAAAGATGAAAATGGCATTTACAATATCTATCATGTAAATGATAATGAATCTATTTGGGATGCAAGCAACACTATCGAAGAAATTTCTTCAATGCGGGGAATATTTCCTGTTGCAATAAAGGCAGCTCAGATTCTGGGAGTGGATTCCGCATTGCAGGAATCCTGGAAGGAATTCCATAATAATCTTGCTCCACTTCCACTCAGTTCTGCACTTGAAAACAGTTCTGCATCGGAACCTGTCAGGTTTATTAAGGCATTGCCACCCGCAAAACGAGGAAATTTCAATAGTTCCCCCGATCCAAATACAATGCCTGTCTGGTTTTTCGACCTTTGTAACCTGGAGTCCAGTAATCAGGAACTAATAAAGATTGCAAATGCTACATTCGACAGCTATTTTAAAAATGGAATAAATGAAGAGACCAGTGTGAACGTTTTGTCAAAAATGCCTGTCGTGGGATCAATCTTGGGAAGAATTGAATCGACCAGGTATTTAATCCCCAACCAAATTAAAACAGCCGAATCAGAGGTGCTTCGCAACCGGATGACTTTACGGGAGGGATTTCAGACCAACGGAGTACAGCGTTTGGGCCGGGCTGCCGATGCATTGCACCTTGCACTTTTTCAAAGCGCGCCGTCCGATCCCGGTGAAAAACCAGTTATCAGGGTATTTCCAGCATGGCCCGAAAACTGGGATGCTACTTTTGCTCTCTTGGGAAGAGGGAATTTCCTGATAACATCTTCAATTAAAAATAATACAATTGAATTTGTGGAGATTAAATCACAATCAGGAAGTTATTGTATAATTCATAATCCCTGGTCTGGTTTAAAAGTCAGTTTATTTATTGACGGCCGGGAAAGCGAAACATTCACAGGAGATCTACTGGAATTCCCCACGACAACAAATAGCAACTATATTCTTGTGAAAAAGGGGACAAAACCTGCTCAGTTTAAACAAACAATTTTATAAAATGAAAAAGACATTAATTTTTATTGCCTGCTTTATTGTACTCCTTAATCAAGGTTACTCACAGGAAAAATCGAGAAATTTGTCAGACGAGGAACGATTGGCATGGTGGCACGAAGCGCGTTTCGGGATGTTTATCCATTGGGGTGTTTACTCCTTATATGCAGGTCAGTACAACGGACATGAACAAGTTCGTGGTGGGGCAGAATGGATTTTAAACCGGTGTAAAATTCCGGTGGCGGAATACCGGGAAAACGCAAAACAATTCAATCCGGTAAAATATAATCCGGAAAAATGGGTAAAAATGGCTAAAGATGCCGGGATGAAATACCTTATTATTACTTCCAAACACCATGACGGATTTGCACTTTTTGACAGTAAAGCCAGCGACTGGAATGTGGTGGATGCAACCAGTTATGGCAAAGACCTGCTGAAACCCCTGGCTGAAGCATGCAAAAAACATGGGATAAAACTGGGTTTCTATTATTCGCAGGCACAGGACTGGACCAATCCGGGAGGTTCAGTGGCGAGAAAGCTAATGAAAGAAGGATGGCCAAATCCGGATTCAGCCCGAATCGATCAGTACACAAATGATCATAAAGGGCATTGGGACCCAGTGCAGGAAACTTCAACTTTTGAAGAATACATTGATAGAGTGGCAGTTCCCCAGGTTCGTGAAATTCTTACCAATTATGGAGAAATTGCAGTGCTTTGGTGGGATACCCCAACTAATATGACTGATGATGCGGCAATTAAATTGCAGGAATTGCTAAAACTGCAACCTAAGATAATAACCAACGATAGGCTTAAACGACCCAATTTTCCCGGCGACACCAAAACACCTGAACAAAAAATCCCGGATCAGAAAGAGATGGAAGGCATAAATTGGGAAACCTGCATGACCATGAACGGTTCGTGGGGATGGCGCGATGATAATAAATGGAAATCAACTGAAATACTGATTCAAAACTTGGTGGATATTGCATCTAAAGGTGGAAATTACTTGTTAAACGTGGGCCCCAAACCCGACGGTACTTTCCCCGACGAAAGTATTCAGCGATTAAAAGAAATAGGTGACTGGATGGATGTAAACGGAGAAGCTATTTATGGCACAAAGGCAAGTCCTTTTGGATTATTCCCTTGGGGAAGATGCACAATAAAGGAGAACAAAGGGAACACCATGCTTTATTTCTCGGTATTTGATTGGCCGGCAAGCGGCACTCTTACGATTCCCGGTGTTAAAAATCAGGTTATTTCTGCCCGGTTACTTGCTTCTGAAAATAAAATTAATACATCAGTTAAAACGAGAGGGAATGGAAATTGGTTTGCCCTCAAAAGCCCCTGATAAAATTGCATCGGTAATTAAATTGGAGCTTAAAGGAAAATTGACTCTTTAATTTAAAAACATTAACCTAAAACCAACTTGATGAAAACAAACATTTCCAGGGTATTCATTCTTTTGCTTGCCGGATTCTTAGCATCCTGCAGCACCGAATCAGTTTTTTCGGTTATTTCAACTGACGGACAAATCTCAGCGAAACTTGTATTTGATAAAAAACAGGGGACTGTAATTTATTCTGTTTACAGTAAAGAAAAGGAAATTATTGCTGACAGCCCACTCGGTATAATTACAGATTTAGCTGATTTTACCAGCGGAATGAAATTAAAAGGTAATTCTAATCAAACCATCGATGAAACTTACACTCTTCCGCAGGGAAAGGTTTCAGTTTATCACAATAACGCAAATGAACAGACCTTAAAACTGAAAAAGGATGGAAAAGAAATGAATATCCTTTTCAGGGTTTACAACGATGGAATTGCATTTCGATATTCCATACCGGGCGATGAACAAATTGAAATTACCGATGAAATAAGTACAATCTTTCTGACCGGTGAAAATTTTACTTACTGGGGACAAAAACATCCAAACCGATACGGTTATGAAAGTGCGCTTGGACCAATTGACGGTGAGCTGATGTCGGTACCTGTACTTGCTTATAACCGGCAGACGGAAGATTATTTATTAATGGGACAGGCTGCAACTAATGGAAATTATATTCAACCTCATTTTCAGCGAACTGGTTCGAAGTTTAAATTTTGTTTTCCTCTTGACCAGGAAAAACTGGGTCCGGTGATTTCGAAACTTCCTTTTCAGTCGCCCTGGCGAATGGTAATTATATCTCCTAAAAATCCGGGGAAAATAGTGGAATCGTACTTGGTTGAAAACCTCAATCCTCCAACAGATATTGAATTATTAAATCAGGATGGAACAATAAAAAACTGGATTCGCCCGGGGAATGTAATGTGGGATTATATAGCCAAAGATGGCGACAAACCAAGGATGTGGATTAATGCAGCTTCAGAAATGGGCTGGGAATATTATATGGCCGATGCCGGTTTTGCAAACCGATGGGGAGGAAATGATTCGGTTCCTGTTATTGTTGAATATGCCAAATCAAAAAATGTTGGCATCATCGGATGGGCTCATACGCGTGAATTCAATACCCGTGAAAAGGCCGCTGAAACTATGAAACGATATGCCGGGTGGGGATTAAAAGGGGCAAAAATCGATTTTTTTGATCACAATACATTAAGCGAAAATCCAAAAGAATGGCGCGATTATGAAGATACACAGCAAAGCCTGCAGATGCGCGATTGGATTTTTGAATATGGAATAAAGAATTCGTTCCTGCTCGAACTACATGGAAATACCGTTCCCTCGGGGGAAAGAAGGCAGTATCCAAATTTAATGACCCTGGAAGGAGTGGATGGAATGGAACGAAGAACCAAACCGGCTGCCAACGATTTAACGATTCCATACGTCAGGAATGTTGTAGGGCCGGTCAGTTATACAATTATTCATTTTGAACGTTGTCCGGGTACCCATGCATATCAACTGGCAATGGCGATTGTTTATGAAGCAGGTTTGAAAATTTATGCTGAACATGGTAAAAATTTGCTGAAATGGGCTGGCCGTGAGATAATTCAAGACATTCCCTGTGCATGGGATGAAACCAAATTTATTATGGGTATACCTGCAAGCCATGTTGTTGTTGCACGTCGGAAAGGACAGGATTGGTATATTGGCGGCATGACTGACGAAACCCGAAATGTTAGTTTTCCGTTGTATTTTCTGGATAAGAACAAAAACTACAATGCCCTGACTTTTTCTGATAAGTCTCAAACTGAAATGCTCAGGAATTTTAGTGAAATCAGCAATAAAGATACTCTTTCATTTACAATGTTGCCAAGGGGAGGTTTTGCCGTGCGTCTTCGTTGCGAATGAATTTAATATAAAAATTCTTATAAATAACTAAAGTATGAAAAGAATACTCTTCATTTTTACTTTCCTCCAGTTTGTTTTCAATGGATTTTCGCAACAAACATGGCAATCGAAATTTGTACAACTTGATGAAAATCAAAATCTAGTTTATTTTCCCGATGAACAGGGCAATATCATTCCCGATTTCAGCAGTGTTGGCTATGAATCCGGCGAAAAAGAAATACCTGACGTTCATACTGTTGAAACCATATCGCCAGTTGATGGCGATAATCTTGAACATATTCAGCAGGCCATTGACCGGATTTCAAAAAGAACTCCTGACCGGAACGGTTTCAAGGGGGCTTTGTTGCTCAAAAAAGGAACTTACAATGTAAACGGAACGATTAATATCAGGCAATCTGGAATTGTAATCCGTGGGGAAGGCTCTGATTCAGATGGTACTATGATAATAGAAACTGCTGCAAAAAAATGTGATTTGTTCCGGTTTGGTGGTAACGGAAGACTCAATATGGAGCAATCGACCAGGATTGAAATTAAGGAAGACTTTGTTCCGGTTGGCCGAAAATATATTGAAGTTGAAAGTACAAATGGTTTTGAGGTTGGGGATTCGGTTTTAATTTATCGACCCGGAACTGAACAATGGTTACATGATTTAAAAATGGACCGGATTGTTGAACGGAAAGGTACAAAACAATGGAAAGCAGATGGTTACAATTTATATTTTGAAAGAATAATTACATCTGTTGATGGGAACAAAGTTTACTTTGATTATCCTGTTGTAATGCAAATGGAAAAGAAATATGGCGGCGGTTATCTGATGAAATATAAATTTGATGGCAGAATTACAAAATGTGGCATTGAAAACCTTTATATGGAATCAACCTATTCAGGCGAATTTGATGAAGAACATGGATGGACTGCCATACAATTTAGTAAAACAGGGCAGTCATGGGTCCGAAACGTTGTTTCACGTTATTTTGGACTTGGATGTGTTTCCATCGATTCTGATTCAAGAAATATTTCGGTTTTAGACTCAAAATGCCTTGATGCCAAATCGCAGATTACCGGAGGAAGGCGATATTCTTTCAGTACAAGTGGCCAGTTTACATTATTTAAAAATTGTTTTTCGAGCGAAGCCAGGCATTGTTATGCAACAGGGGCAAGAGTTTCGGGCCCGAATGTTTTTACCAGCTGTAAATCGGTTAAATCTCATAATGACATTGGGCCTCATCATCGATGGGCAATGGGTACACTTTACGACCTGATTGAAACTGAAGGAGAAATCAATGTTCAGGATCGGGGCAACTATGGCACCGGTCACGGATGGTCCGGTGTTACGCAGGTTCTGTGGAATTGTCGTTCGCCAAAAACTGCTGTTCAATCTCCCTGGGTTAGCGGAAAAAATTATTGCATTGGATTTATAGGGGGAAAATATCCCGGAAGATTTTCAGACAGACCGGAGGGAGAGTGGGAAGGATTGAATAAATCAGGCCTTTCCCCCGAATCGTTATATGAAGCACAATTGAATGACAGGTTAAAAAATAAATAAAACAGATTAAAGCAATTCGAACAGCGATTCATATTCCTTTCTGTTTTTTTAGCGGGCATTTTAATTTGATACCATAATTCTTTGCATAGTAGTGTAAAATCATGTCATCCGGTTCCATATTTTCTGAAATTTAAAATCTGTAAATCAAAAGGTTTCTGATCTGTGTCATTCTGCAACATTTCTGATAATCTGCTCTAAAAATTATATAACAGGATACAAAGGTTTAAACGAATTCATTTTTCGCCCTTTATTTTTACATCTTTATTTATTAATTAAACCATAAACATTACCTGTATAAAATGAACTATATCCAATTAAAGACACAAACCTCAACCTTTCGGTCATTGGCACCGGATGTTGGTCGTTTGGCGGTGGTGATTACTGGGGTGCGCAGAACCTAAAAGATGCTACTGCCGTTGTTCATGCATCTGTTGGCCACGGTATCAATTATTTCGATACGGCAGAAGTATATAACGATGGCCGCAGTGAGTCGTCGCTGGGCGAAGCCATCCAGGAGATTCCGCGCAACCGGCTGATAATTGGTTCGAAAGTTTCTCCTTCGAACACTTACGCCGGGGTGTTGGAAAAACATTGTGAGGATTCGCTCCGCAGGCTGCAAACTGATTACATCGATATTTACATGATTCACTGGCCCATTCACCCACATTCAATCCGGCATTTTACCGGCGATGAGAAAATCATCAGCCACCTGCCATCCATTGGCGAAGCTTTTGAAAGCCTTCAAAAACTTCAAAAAGCAGGAAAAATAAGGTACATAGGATTAAGTAATTTCAGCTTTAAACGTTTGAATGAGGATATCCCTCCTGGTATGCAGGTTGCGGTGAACGAGCTGCCCTACAATCTTTTATGCCGTGCCATTGAATATGATACATTGCCACATTGCAAAACTAAAGGAATAGGCACCATCGGTTATATGACTCTCCTCCAGGGAATTCTGACAGGAAAATATGGTTCGCTGGCCGAAGTTCCCGAATGGCAGCGCCGGACAAGGCATTTTAACAGCGCTGGGACTCCCAAGTGTCGGCATGGTGAGGCAGGTTTTGAAAAGGAAACAACCGAAGCTTTAAAAGAAATTGAAACGATATCGAAAAGTTGCGGAATAAAAATGTCGGTGCTGGCTACATGTAACGGCGTTCAGGTTAGCGGTACACATGAAAAATTTGGTATTCAAAAAAACTCAATATATCTGGGAGTTGGAACCTGCAAACATGAACTCAGGAACTTCAAGGTGTACAAAGCTGTGTTGAATCCGGCATGGAACCGGAAAAAGAATAATTAAGCAATTACCCTTCCATCAATCTGTATTTAACATATAATCCCAGTGATAATTTCTTTTAAAAATCTTAATGATTTTATCGCTTCTCAACAAGTATGTATTTCGTCAATAAATAATTTCAATTTAATTTTAACTTGTCGTTTCGGATTAATTGAGAATAACAATAGCCAAACGTTTCGAACCGCCTGGAGAGTTGTTGAAAATGTGACACTATCTGGTTAATTGGTATAATAAAGTATCTCCATAACTAACATCTTAGTTTACCAAAATTGAAAGTTCAGCAAGAATCTGTTTTACGTCATTATCGAAGAATAATTTTTTGAGTTCCGGTATTTTATTCCAAATTATTTTTAAAAGTGTATCTACGCGTAAAAAGAATACAACATTATTTGGTGTTTTAAGAATTATTACACTTTATTCTTTCAAATTTAAATTTGACAAATATTTCCGAAATGAATTAGGACTTAAAGAAATAGATTGCTTATAATTGTAAATGAATAACATATTTCATTGTGGATTCACTAACTAACGAGATAATAGAATTACTTAATAAAAAGCAAGAAGCGGCTTTCGAAGTCGTTTTTAGCATGTACTATCCTCGTTTGGTTTATTTTGCAAAAGAATACGTATCTCGTGAAGAGGCAAAAGGACTGGTTCAAGAAGCATTTATTTCTTTTTGGGAAAAGAATCCAACATTAAAATCTGAATCACAACTTCAAAGTTATTTGTACACCAGCGTAAAAAACAACTGTTTAATGCGCCTCAGGCACGACAAAGTAAAAAAAAAATTTGTCGAGAATACTGAAATTAAATTACAAAATCAGATTTTTTATTCAGCTTTGGAGCAATTGGATACCTCAGATATTACATTTCAGGAAATAGAATCTATTATTGAAAAAACACTTGCTGATTTATCTCCTCGCTGCCGGGATATTTTTGTTCTTAGTCGTTTTAAAGGAATAAAGAACCAGAAAATTGCCAAAGAACTGAACATTTCAGTAAAAGCTGTTGAAGCTCAAATTACCAAGGCATTAAAAGTATTCAAAGTGGCATTAAAAGATTATCTGCCACTTATTACCTACTTCTTAATTGCTAACCAATAGAAATTTTATCAGATTTCAAAATCATCGTTAACCGAGTTATATATTTTTTCAATAAACTGAAAAAAATGTATTCTTAAAGTAGGGTATTCCTGTTTTCAGGCATTATACTAATAGAAAAAAATAAATGGAAAAAGAAAATCTAATAGGAGAAATAGTTAGAAGCGAATCATTAATCCATTCGAAAGAACTTATAACCTGGATTAAAGAATCGGACGAAAACCGGAAAGAATATATTCGCTACAAGAATAGTTGGGCTTTGTTGCAAAGGGGCAGGGAAATGGATGAGAAACAAATTAATAAAGATTTTACTACGATAAAAGCCCACATTCATAAATCAAAAAGCAGATTCCACTTTCAAAACTTTATTAAATACGCGGCAATAGTTGTTTTGGCAATAATTGGCGGGTATTTTATTCATTCGCTAAACCTGAACCAGGAAATTACAATGAATGAGATTGCTGTTCCAAATGGAAATCGTACTTCAATTATTTTGCCAGATGGCACTAAAGCATGGTTGACAAACGGTTCAAAATTAATATATCCTCAACATTTTAACGGAAAAACGAGAGACGTACAGTTGTTTGGAGAAGCCTTTTTTACGGTTACCCATAATGCAAAAAAGCCATTTATCGTTCAACTGGGCAAACACCGGGTTAAGGTACTTGGCACCGAATTTTCCGTTGTTTCTTATCCTCAGGATAATACTATTCAGGTTGACCTTATCTCAGGAAAAGTTCAAATGGATGTACAAAATGGAAATGAAAAAGGGAGCTATAAATCGTTTATTCTGGAGCCTTTACATAGTTTAGTATTAGATAAAACATCCGGGAAATTAAATCAATCAAAAATCCCGGATAGTTTTTTCAAATATTGGCAGGATGGGGTGTATCAATTTCAAGATGAATCGTTTGTTAGTCTTGCTGTAAAAATTGAACGAATTTTTGGTGTAGAGATTATCTTTGAAGATGAACCAATAAAGAACAGGACATTTACTGGAACATTTAACATAAATGATAACATTTATACCATGATGGAAGTTTTCAGGCGTGCTTCAAGTAAACCTTTTAATTTCAGGATAGAAAGAAATAAAATTTATATAAAATCAATAAATTAAACTTGCCTATGTAAAGAACCAAAATTAAACAAAAACGGGAAATGCTACCAACACTTCCCGTCTGCAAAGGAAACATTACCCTGTTTCCATTTTTTGAGAATCAATAAAAATGCCAAAAGGCTTAATTATCGAACTTTAACATTACAAATTTATGAAAAAAACTAGATTTTATGAGGATTCAACTATTTCTCATTCGATTAAACTTTATAAAGTTATGAAGATTACTTGTTTTTTTATATTGATTGCACTAGTTCAGGTCTCAGCCTCAACGTATTCGCAGTCAACAAAACTAACTCTAAACCTTGAAAAGGTTACTCTCTCTAAATTTATTGAAGAAATTGAAAATTCTTCGGAATTTCATTTTTTTTACGACAGTAAATCAATTGATGCATCAAAAGAAATATCTGTAAAGACTAAAAATTCGACCATTGAAAAAATATTGGATGAAATCTTTATTAATTCGGATATTTCCTATGAAATTGTTGACCGGCATATTATCCTGAAAAACAATAATAATACAACAAAAAGGGAAATAACATTTATCAACCAGGTTCAAAAATCCGTTTCCGGAAAAGTAGTCGACAAAGCCGGTCAAAAATTGCCTGGTGTTACGGTAATTGTAAAAGGAACTACAAACGGCACAGTAACAAATGTAAATGGTGAGTATTCCATATCCGATATTCCAAAAAATGCAATTCTGCAATTTTCGTTTGTTGGAATGAGAACTCAGGAGATTTTTGTCGCAGATGAAACCGAAATAAATGTTACTTTGGAAGAAGAATCAATTGGGATTGAAGAAGTTGTGGCAATTGGATATGGTACGCAAAGAAAAATTGATTTAACAGGCTCGGTAGCCACTGTAACCTCCGATGATTTAGTTAAGATTACATCCAGCAATTTGGGTCAGGCAATTCAAGGACGCATGACTGGAGTCCAGATTACTCAGGGATCAGGGCAACCTGGTGCAGGTGTTGATGTAAAAATCAGGGGAGTTGGTTCAATTTTGTCAAACAACAGTCCACTGGTTCTTGTTGACGGATTTCAGGGAAGTTTAGACAATGTGGATGCCAACAATATTGAAAGTATTACGGTATTGAAAGATGCTGCAGCAGCATCAATTTATGGTTCCCGTGCTGCTAACGGTGTAATTTTGGTAACGACAAAACTCGGGGGAAAAGGTGCGTTTAGAGTCGAGATTAAAAGCGACATAGGGGTTCAGTCGCTTACTCAACATCCCCATTATTTAAATGGACCCGATTGGGCCCGACATCAGAATGAAGCGAGACTATTTAACGGCAAAGAGCCATACTGGACCGAACAGGTGTCAATTACTCCGGAAAAAATAACTGAATGGACCGACTGGCTTGATTATACATTCCAGCCTGCTTTAATTCAAAATCATCATATAGGATTTAATGGAGGAACAGAAAAAACAAGATACGCAGTTGGGCTTGGATTTATCAATCAGGAAGGAACAATTATTGGGACACAATACGATAGGTATAATGTCCTGCTAAACATTGAACAGGATATAAATGCCTGGGGGAAAGTCGGTGCCCGTTTGAGATCTTCAAGGTCAAACTACCAATATTCCATGGAGGCTTATACCAGCCCGAGCCCTGCAGCATTAATGCAAATTGTGCGCACTCCACCAACCATCCCGCCTTACTTTGATGACGGCTCATTTGGAGTTCCTCGGGATGAATATCCGGGAGAAGCTTTCTTCCTGAACGGGAATGGTACGCCGGCTATGATTAGGGATATATACGATAATTCGGAACAGGAAAATAGTAATGTAGTAAATGTATTTGCTGAACTTAATTTTTTAAAAAATTTGAAATACAGGTTTGTGGCAAATGGTTCAACAAATGAAACTTTTCTTCAGGAATGGGAAGATAAATGGGAAATTTATGCACAAGATGATATTGAAAAACTCAATCCAATAAGATCCAGTGGTCCGGCAAGATTAGCAAATTCTTCCAGCCAGGGTTATCGATGGGAAATTCAGAACCTCCTTACCTATGATTTATCTGTCGACAATCACAAACTGAATGTTCTTTTGGGCTATTCTGCTGAAAAAGGAGAAAGAAAATCGTTTTCAGCTGAAAAAGCTGACTTCCCTAACAATGAAATTAAAGTGTTAAGCGCAGGAAATGAACTAAGAAATGCAAGTGGTTCCGGAAGTGAATTTTCTATAATCTCTCAGTTTGGAAGAATAAACTACTCCCATCTTGACAAATACTTATTTCAGGCCAATATTAGGCGCGACGGCTCTTCAGTTTTTGCTCCCGGCCGTCATTATGGAATATTTCCGGCCTTTTCTGCCGGCTGGAGAATTTCAGAAGAATCCTTAATGAAAAACTTAACCTTTATTAGCAGCCTTAAACTTCGTGCTGGTTGGGGACAACTTGGAAATGCAAATATTCCGTCGTATGCATGGATTAGTACCCTGGCAGTTGATGGCGGTTATGTGTTGGGAAACAGTCAGGCACGTTATCCAGCCTATTTCATTGAAGATATGACTAATGAAGAAGTAAAATGGGAAACAACTACTACAACCGATATTGGAATTGATTTTAGCTTATTTGACGGAGCCATCTCTTTTGTAGGTGATATTTATGAAAAGAAGACAACCGATATGTTACTTCGTGGAACTATTCCCCAATCTGCAGGATTTCAAAACGGACCAATTATTAATATTGGTGAAGTAAAAAACAAAGGATGGGAGTTGCAGGTAACCTATAAAAACACGTTTAATGAATTAAACACTGCTCTTTCATTAAATTTATCACAAAATAAGAGTGAAATTGTAAATTTAGGAGGTGTAACTCCATGGATTGAAGATGGTGTTTTGAAATATGACGAAGGGCTTGAGTTAGGAACCTTCTGGGGATATCAAACACAGGGAGTCTGGCAAAATAACCAAGAAATACAGAATAATGCACACCGGCCCATTGCCAGACCTGGAATGTATAGATATGCTGATTTAAACGGATATGATGAAAATGGAGAATTGACCGGCTTGCCTGATGGTATAATAAATGATGCAGACAAAACGATCCTCGGAAATTATTCTCCCTCGCTAATTTATGGTTTTAACCTGGAGCTAGATTATAAAGGATTCGATCTGTCAGCACTGTTTCAGGGTGAAGCGGATAAATACATGGCCATTTCTTCCAATGACGGTGCCAATGGGGAAGGTGAAAACGAAAACATTCCGCAATATTACTTTGACAACCGTTCGATACTCGATGCAAATAGAAATGTAATTAGCGGTACTCTTCCCGCATCAGGCGCAGTTACTGACGATAACATTTGGGATTCATCAGAAATTCAGAATATGTCTTATTTAAGGATTAAAAACCTTCAATTGGGCTATTCTATTCCAAAATCACTTGCATCTAAATTGTCGTTGAGCAACGTTCGGATATATTTCAATGCTACAAATCTTCTTACATGGACAGATTTTGTTGGATACGATCCTGAATTTAAGGGTGAAGAAGGAGGAGATGGTGCTGTTTCCGACAGTGGCATTGATTTTTATCCTTTGCATAAAACAATAGGAGGAGGACTCCAAATTACTTTCTAACTTTAAAATGTATAAAAATGAAAAATTACAGAAAATATATAATAATTTCATTCCTGCTGGTTATAAGTATAGTAAACTGGAGATGTTCCGATTCCTTTTTGGAATCCTTTCCAGTTAATGATTTAAGTGCCGGAACGTTTTTTAAAAATGAAACTGATTTTCAAAAAGCAGTTAACGGAATTTATGATGTAATCCAGGACTATCAAACAGATTTTCATTTTTTCCCGGTAGCAGACGCTGCAACTCCTTATGCCCAGGGAGGTGGAAGCCGTTTCGGTTATTGGGATAATGGTTTAATTACAATCAACTCTGGCTGGAGAGTTGCCGATGCCTATTGGCCTACTTATTATGCTACTATTTTTAGAGCGAATGAAGTTTTACGACATATTGATAATGAATCGGTTAACATGGCACAATCTGTTCGGAACCGGCTAAAAGGCGAAGCATTATTTTTACGTGCCTTTTCCTATTTTTATATAGCTAATTTTTGGGGTGATGCCCCATTGATTACAACGGTACAAAATTTTGATGAAGTTTTGGTAAGTCGCAGTCCCAGGTCACAAATTATTGATCAGGTTGAAACAGATTTAACTGATGCAGCAGCTCTTTTACCATCGGTAACAACTTATCGCGGTATTGAATCATTACTGGGACGGGCCAGTAAAGGAGCAGCTTTATCGTTGCTTGGCAAACTATATGTTTTTGAAAAACGTTGGAATGAAGCAGAGCAAACATTAAAGTCGGTTATCGAAAGCGGGGATTATCAATTGTCTGATGGTTTTATAGATATGTTCTGGCCTACAGGGGAGAATGGTCCTGAGTCTATATTTGAAATTCAATATAGTGATGATTCACGTGAAGGAAATCAGTTTACAAGGTTCTGTGCTCCTAATTCCGCTTCTGGCATACATGAAAAGGGCTATAATTACATCAATCCCAATGAAAGGTTTGTTGATTTGTATGAGACCAAACAAGGTTATTCAGTAAGTAGTACATTCGTCAGCAGGGAAGTAAATGGCCCCTCTTTTAAATACAATTTTAATTACACATCGGAAGATCCATCGTTCGATCCTGAAAATCCATTCAGTAACCGCGACCCACGTTTAACCTGGACTGTTTTTTACGAAGGAACTCCTTATATTCAGGAATTTGAAGCCCGAACCGGGCAAACTGGAATTAAATATATTCCTGGTTATTCCAGTAATACTAATCACAATCCTGTTAAATGTATTGTAGGCAAATTAGATAAAACTGCCAGCGACAGCCCGCAAAACTACATCGTATTGCGGTACGCGGACATTTTATTATTGTATGCTGAAGTAATGATTGAGAAAAACCAATTGACAGAAGCAGTAAAATACATAAATATGATCAGGCAACGGGCAAGTGTGAATATGCCTCCCATCAGTTCAGCGCTGTCAAAAAGTGAACTTACAGAGGAATACAGGAGAGAACGGTTTAGGGAGCTGGCATTTGAATATGGACATATCTATCTGGATATGAGACGGTGGGATACTCTGGCAGAAGAAACAATATCTTATTGGACAGCCAACAAAAACGGTGGAACAAACCCGGCACTTACATCTTTTGATAAAAACTATTATTGGTGGCCTATCCCTGAAAACGAAAGGACTAAAAATCCAAATCTTTCACAAAATCCGGGTTACTAAAGTTAGTAGATACTTTTTAAATTGATTCAGCGAGGTTGCCAGGGTATTTCCCGACAAGGTCATAATTCTGGCAACCATATTTTATAGATTTTATTTGACATTCAACAGTTTACTGTGTTGTGTCAATCTGCAACATTCATTATAATTTGCCTTAAAAGTGACAAAACAGGAAACAAATGTGTAAATAAGTTCGATAGTATACATCTATTTTTAGTTTTGAAATGCAGGTTAATAGGCTTCTAAAGTTGCTAGGGCAGTTTATGTTTTTGCCTGAAATACAAGAATCTTTATTAGAAAATATTTAAAGAATTACAGTTATGAATTTATTTATTTCTGCTTTTATGTTAATTGTTTGCTCAACAGTATTCGGATATAATAATGCGGGGAACAAAGATAATACTGAAAACATTAAAATATACCTCCAAAAAGTTACCCCCTCCCAAATTGACAGTGGCTCCTTTATTTTATCTGGCATTGTACAACAATGGCAACCTAAAGAAACTGCCATAATTATTTGCGATATGTGGGATAAGCACTGGTGTTCAGGCGCTTCAGGCAGGGTTGCAGAAATGGCTCCTGCTATGGACCAGGTTATAGCCACTGCCCGTGAAAAGGGAGTTCTGATTGTTCATGCCCCAAGCGAATGTATGGATTCATACAAAAATTATCCGGCCAGAAAAACGGGGTCGAAATATAAAAACAATAAAGCCAAAAATCTGATAAGTGAAAATAAGCTGGAAGCAGAAAAAGATGCAATCTGGCCCATCGACCAGTCGGATGGTGGATGCGATTGCCAGCCTGAATGTAAACAAGGCAATCCGTGGACAAAACAGATTGATGTAATTCAAATTTCTGATAACGATGCCATTAGCGATTCCGGGGTTGAAATTGCCGGGTTATTCCAAAACAGGGGAATTAAAAATGTTATTCTGATGGGAGTTCATACCAACATGTGTGTTATTGGTCGTTCGTTTGGCTTGCGAAATATGGTACGATTGGGATATAACGTTGCATTGATGCGCGACCTGACAGATACGATGTACGATTCGAAACAATGGCCGAATGTTTCGCATTTCGCAGGGAACAGTTTGGTAATCAGTTATATTGAGAAGTATGTATGCCCAACCATGCTTTCCTGTGATTTTACCGGGAAAAAACAATTCAGGTTTAAGACCGATGACCGTCCGGTGGTGGCATTTGTTTCTGCAGAAGGCGAATACCGCACAAACCAACGGTTTCCGGAATTTGCGCAGAATTATCTAATCAAAAACAATATTAACTGCGAATTTGCACTTGGCAAGCCCGAAATGAAAGGCGAAGGAAGGCACAATATTGAAAATCTGCAAATACTGAAAGATGCTGATTTGGCAGTTATTGCAGTGCGCCGCCGTGCTTTGGATCCGGAGAAAATGAAACTGATAAAAGACTATTACCTAAGCGGAAAACCCATTCTCGGGATTCGCGTGGCAAGTCATGCTTTCGATGCCAAACAAAATGTCCCAAGTGAAGGTGGCGGTTTGGTAAGTTCAAGTGAAAACACCTCCGAATTTCTGGAACAATGGCCGGAGTTTGACAATCAGGTTTTGGGTGGAAATTACCAGGGACATTACGGTCATTTGAAAGAAGGAACATCAATAGCAATTATTCCGGGAATGGAAAATCACCCATTGCTGAAAGGAATAAATCCCGATGGTTTTGTAAGTCCATCCTGGTTGTACAAAAACAGGCCGCTGGCCTCAGAAAATATCCAGGTGCTTTTAACCGGAGAAAATTCTGATGTACCCACAGAACCTGTAATGTGGATAAATAAATCAACACACGGAAAAGTTGTTTACACATCTTTAGGTCACTGGGACGACTGGAAATTGGAGGATTTCAATAAATTAGTAGCCAATTCAATTTATTATTTACTGAATCATAAAAACTAAAATCATACAAAAAATGGAACGTAGAAAATTCATTCAAAATACAATTTTTGGTGCTTCGGGTTTAATCATCAGAAGTTCGGGAATTATTTCTGCCTCGGTTTTAGGGGCTAATGATAAAATTGTTTTGGCACTGATTGGTGCAGGAAACAGAGGAACAAGCACAATTATAAATACATGTTTGGTGAATAAAAATGTGGTTATAAAAACCGTTTGCGATGTAAAATCCACACGACAGGAAGCGGCAGTAGCCGAAATTGAAAAGGATTTGGGGTACCGGCCGGCAACAACCAAAAATATGCAGGAAATTTTTGATGACAAAGATATTGATGCAGTCTGGATTGCCACCCCGGAACATTGGCACGCCCTTGCAACTGTTTGGGCTTGCCAGGCAGGAAAGGATGTTTATGTTGAAAAAAATCCGACGGTAAATATCTGGGAAGGTCGGAAAATGATTGAAGCTGCCGAAAAATACAAACGGATTGTACAGATTGGATTTCAAAACCGGAGCGCATCGTATGGTTTTTCTGCACGCGATTTCATAAAAAGTGGCAAGATGGGGAAAGTGGTGCATGTAAAATGTTACAACATGCTGGATGGCCGAAAATGGATGCCCAAACCTGACCAGGAAACACCACAATGGATTGACTGGGATGCATGGATTGGCCCGGCGCCTTACCGGCCATTTAACCCAAGCATTACAACACCTGACGGACGCGGTGGCTGGCTCGATTTCTGGGCTTTTGGCGGCGGCGCTTTGTCTGACGATGCAAGTCATGTAATGGATTTGGCCCGGCTCGTTTTGGGCAATCCGTCTCATCCAAAGTCGGTTTGTGCTTATGGTGGAAACCAACCCTGGGGTTCAGTAAAAGAGACACCTGAATTTCTTTCCATTCAATACGATTTTGAAGATTTTGTAATGACTTGTGAAAGCGGAAATGCAACCAACTATATGAAAAAGACGCCAGGAAACATTCGTAAAGACACTGAATTATTTCCTGACTGGCGAACAAATGCAACGCGTACCGAAATTTATGGTACTGAAGGATTGATGTATTTGGGGCGTCACGGCGGAGGGTGGCAGGTTGTTGGTGAAAATTCTGAAATTATTGCACAGGAAGGGGCAACGGTTCCAGATAACGTACATCAAATAAACTTTATTGAATCGCTGCGTACCCGTAAAAAACCCAATGGCGATGTTGAGCAGGGACAGTTGAGCGCTTGTTTGGTGCACCTTGCCAATATCTCATATCGGGTAGGAAACAAACAACTCTTTTTTGATGCAAAAAATGAGCGGTTTATTGGAAACGATGAAGCAAATAAGTTGTTAAAGTCGGCATATAGGAATAATTATCAAATTCCTGAAAAAGTTTAAATTTTCCGTTTAATATAAAGGAATTGAGTGACTTCTAATATGAAAAACATAAACTCTGTTATAGCTTTTTTGATTGGATCTTTTTTTGGAGCCTGTAGTCCTGTAGCAGGAAAGTCAGCAACCATTGGTGCTTTGGTATAACAAACCTGCAGTAAATTGGGAAGAAGCCCTTCCTTTAGGCAATGGATCCACCGGGGCGATGGTTTTTGGAGGTATTAAGTCAGAACACTATTCACTGAATGATCTTACATTGTGGTCGGGAGAACCCAAAAAAGATTATGCTGAAGATGGCCCCGAAATTTTAAAAAATGTGAGGCAAGCTATCGATGCCGGAGAATATGAAAAAGCAGGAGAATTGTGGCGGGGAATGCATGGAGATTATTCTGCCCGTTACCTTCCTTTCGGCGATTTGCATTTGAATTTTGGATTTTCCGACAGCCTCGCCGAAAACTATATCCGAAAACTCGATATCCGAAAAGCTATTTCCACAGTTCAGTTTGAAAAGGAAAATGTGGAGTATAAAAGGGAAACGTTTGTAAGTTTCCCAGATCAGACGATGGTAGTTCGTTTGACTGCATCTGAAAAAAGAAAAATCTCGTTCGAAGTGGTTCTTTCTTCAAAATTGAAATATGAAATAAAAGTTATTTCTTCCCAACATCTCCAATTAAAAGGGAAGGCACCAAAGTACGTGGCTCACCGCGATTATGAGCCGCAACAGGTTGTTTATGATGACTGGAACGGTGAAGGAATGACTTTTCAGGCTGATTTACAAATAATAAACAAGGGTGGTGAACTGTCCATTAAAAATGGACATTTGGGAATAACGAATGCTGATGAAGTGTTGCTTTTGTTTTCCACAGGCACCAGTTTTAACGGATCGTTAAAATCTCCAAGCCTTGAGGGGAAAGATCCTTCCAAAGTTTCAGTCGCCAAAATTGAAAATGCAGCGAAAAAATCGTACAGTCAATTGTTGAAGCGGCATCTGGCTGATTATCAGGCTCTGTTTGGCAGGGTGGAGCTCGACTTGGGGCCACAGAATATCACCTTTACCACCGATAAACGCCTGCTGGCTTATAATGAAGGAAATGCTGACAATGGACTTGTTTCATTATATTTTCAATACGGACGCTACCTGATGATTTCATCTTCAAGAGATTTGCCGGTTCCGGCAAACCTACAGGGATTGTGGAATCCGCATATTCAGCCACCCTGGGGGAGCAACTACACTTTGAACATCAATACCGAAATGAATTACTGGCCAGTTGAAATTACTAATCTTTCCGAATGCCACGAACCATTGTTTCGCTTTATTGAGCAACTGAAACAAAGTGGTGCTGAAACTGCCATAAGAAATTATGGAATTGAAAAAGGCTGGACAGCTCATCATAATTCTGATATTTGGGCAAAAACCACACCAACCGGAGGACGCGACTGGGATCAGCGTGGTGCTCCACGCTGGTCTTGCTGGCCAATGGCAGGAACCTGGTTGGTACAGCATTTGTGGGAACATTACCTTTATACTGGCGATATACAATTTCTTGAAGAACAAGCATGGCCTTTAATGAAAAGCTCTGCCGAATTTGCGCTGGATTGGATGGTAAAAGATGATAACGGATATTGGGTAACTAATCCATCTTCAACTCCTGAAAACGTATTTAAAATTGATGGTAAACAATTTCAGATTTCCAAAGCATCAACTATGGATATGTCGCTGATACGGGAGTTGTTTTCCAGTTGTCTGGATGCTGCCGAAGTGCTTAAAATTGATGATGAATTTACATCAGCTTTAAAAGAAAAAATTCCGATGCTATTTACTTTTCAAATCGGACAATACGGTCAGCTACAGGAATGGTTTAACGACTGGGATGACCCGAAAGATACACACCGACATTTATCACATCTTTATAGCCTTTATCCGGGCAACCAGATAACACCACGCTATTCACCGGAGTTGGCTTCCGCTGCAAAACAATCAATGTTGCACCGGGGCGATGCAAGTACCGGATGGTCGATGGCCTGGAAATTAAACTGGTGGGCACGGCTGAAAGATGGCGAGCATGCCCTGAAAATACTGAAACAGGGGTTGACTTATATTGGTGATAAAAGTGAAACGATGGGAGGTGGAGGTACCTACAGCAATTTATTTGATGCACATCCGCCATTCCAGATTGACGGAAATTTCGGTGGTACTGCCGGCATTGCAGAAATGCTGGTTCAAAGCCACGAAGGGTACATTCATTTACTTCCAGCGTTACCTGGAGAATGGTCTGACGGAAAAATCAGTGGTTTGGTTGCACGAGGTGGTTTTGTTATTGATATGGAATGGATAAATAATCAGCTTAAAGAGGTAACTATTTATTCAAAAGCGGGCGGAGCCTGTAAAATTATGTCGGCAGTTCCTCTGAAAGCAAGTGGTTTTAATTTTTACAATGATAAAGAATTGAGTAATCCTCTTTTAACCATTCCCAAAAAAGCACCTTTTGAAAATCATTCGAAAGTAGCATTGCAGGAAATAAACCTTGCGGAAGGAATCCTTTATCAATGGGAAACAAAAGCAGGAGAAAGTTATAAACTTGAATTAGAAAATTGATGACTTTTGAAACGAAACTCAAATTCTATTTTTAAGTGCTATTTATTAATATATAGCGTATTAGACAACGATTGCTGATAAGTATTTTTATACAAATTTTATTTAAGCGATATTATTGAGGTGTATAAAAAAATAAAATTGATTTATTAAAGATTTAACAAAATGAGATACAGTCCAATCAAAAACACAAATCTCAAACTTTCGGAAATTGGTACTGGTTGCTGGTCGTTTGGCGGTGGCGATTACTGGGGAAAACAGGACCAAAAAGATGCCTCTGCGGTTGTTCATGCCTCGGTTGACCACGGAATCAACTATTTCGATACTGCTGAGGTTTATAACGAAGGCCGCAGTGAATCGTCCCTGGGCGAAGCCATCCGGGGAATTCCACGCGACAGGCTGATAATTGGTTCGAAAGTTTCGCCATCGAACACTTATGCCGGTATGTTGGAAAAGCATTGTGAGGATTCACTCCGCAGACTGCAAACCGATTACGTCGATATTTACATGATTCACTGGCCCATTCACCCACATTCCATACGGCATTTTACCAGCGATGAGAAAATCATCAGCCACCCGCCAACCATTGGCGAAGCATTCGATAGCTTGCAAAAACTTCAAAAATCAGGAAAAATCAGGTACATCGGATTAAGTAATTTCAGTTTTAAACGATTAAAGGAAGATATCCCTCCCGGAGTTCAGGTTGCGGTGAACGAACTGCCCTACAATCTTTTATGCCGTGCCATCGAATACGATACATTGCCACATTGCAAATCTGAAGGAATTGGAACCATTGGTTATATGACGCTGCTTCAGGGAATTCTGACAGGAAAATATGCTTCACTGGCCAATGTTCCCGAATGGCAGCGCCGGACAAGGCATTTTAACAGCGCCGGGACTCCCAAATGCCGACATGGAGAGGCTGGGTTTGAAATGGAAACCACCGAAGCTTTAAAAGAAATTGAAACGATATCGAAAAGTTGCGGAATAAAAATGTCGGTACTGGCTACCCAGTGGGCCATAAAAATGGGCATCGATTGTGCGCTTGTTGGTGCTCGAAATGTGAAACAGTTGGAAGAAAACGTTCAGGCGCTGGAAGTTGAAGTGGATGATGAAATAATTGTGCGTTTGAACAAGGCAACGGAAACACTCAAAGAAAAGCTTGGCAACCACTTCGATTATTATGAAAGCAAGGAGAACGACAGAACGAAATAATTAAAAATTGAAAATGACAAATTCAAAATTCATTAAAGCACTTGTTTTAACCGAATACAACCATTTTGAAATACAGGAAGTACCCTTTCCTGAAATTCAGGCAGATGAAGTACTTATTAGGGTAAAAGCCGTTGGTATTTGCGGAAGCGATGTTCATGGCATGGACGGCAGCACCGGACGACGAATCCCACCAATTATCATGGGGCACGAAGCCGCGGGTATCATTGAACAAACCGGCGCGGCAGTAACCGGTTGGCAACCCGGCGACAGGGTAACTTTTGACTCCACCATTTATCGCTTAGACGACTGGTACTCACGCAAAAGTTTGTACAACCTGAGCGATAACCGTCAGGTTTTAGGTGTTTCGTGCCCCGAGTTTAAACGCGACGGCGCATTTGCTGAATATGTGGCCGTACCGCAACACATTCTGTATAAACTACCCGAAAATGTCAGTTTTGAACATGCTGCCATGGTTGAACCTGTGGCTGTGGCATTGCACGCCATCAACCTCATCAATATTCAGGTAAACGACACGGCCTTGGTTGGGGGCGCGGGAATGATTGCCCTGTTTGTCATTCAATTGCTGAAATTAGCCGGCTGCGGTAATATCATTGCTTTCGATTTAGACGAAGACCGGCTGCAACTGGCTTTGAAATTGGGCGCTACCCATGTTTTTAAAGCCGGGGCTGACAACATTCCGGAGAAAACAAAAAAACTGACCAATGGCCGGGGCGCTGATATTGGTTTTGAAGTGGTGGGAAATACGCCTGTACTGAAAACTGTAATTGAATCGGTGCGAAAAGGGGCACAGGTTACGCTGGTTGGAAATGTTTCGGCGCAGGTGGAACTTCCTTTACAAATGGTGGTCACCCGCCAGTTGAAATTACAGGGAAGCTGCGCCATCTGTGGTGAGTACGAACCGGTACTTGGGTTAATCAGTGACGGTAAAATTGAAATCGACCCGCTGGTAAGTGCTGTCTCCCCTCTGGAAGAGGGCGCTGCATGGTTCACCCGTTTGCACAATCGTGAAAAAGGATTGATGAAAGTTGTTCTAAAACCTTAACCAATGCCAGAAAGAAAAATAAAAACCGCCATTATCGGTTGCGGAAAAGTCTCGCACCTTCATGCCGCCGCACTTAAACAGGGAAAAAATATTGAACTGACCGCTTTTTACAGCCGCTCGCTGGAAAAAGCACAGGAGTTTGCCACCAAATACGGAGTCCTTGCTTTCGATGACCTTGAAAAAATGGTGAAAGAAACGGGAATAGAATCGGCGGTGATATGCACCCCGCATCCGTTTCATGCTGGTTCGGTGGTGGAACTGGCAAAACTGGGCGTCAGTTGCCTGGTTGAAAAACCATTGGCATCATCGCTTCAGGATTGCGACGAGATGATTCAGGCTTGTAATGAAAACAAAGTAAAATTGGGAGTGGTCAGTCAGCGCCGGTTTTATGCGCCGGTGCAAAGGGTAAAAACAGCGATAGATGAGGGAAAAATCGGCGCCCCGGCGCTGGGAACCATCAACATGCTGGGCTGGCGCGACAAAGCATATTACGAGAGCGACGCGTGGCGCGGAACCTGGCAAATGGAAGGCGGCGGCGTACTTGTAAACCAGGCCCCGCATCAACTGGATATTTTTCAGTGGCTGATGGGCCCAATCGACGAAGTTTATGGCGTATGGCGCAACCTGAACCACCCTTACATTGAGGTAGAAGATACAGCGCTGGCCATCGTGAAGTTCAAAAGCGGCGCCATTGGGAAAATTATTGTCAGCAATTCGCAGAAACCTGGGATTTACGGGAAAGTGCATGTACATGGCAGCAACGGCGCATCGGTGGGTGTGCAAACCGATGGTGGTGCGATGTTCATTGCCGGTATGTCATCAATTGCCGAACCACCGGTAAACGACCTTTGGACAGTGCCCGGCGAAGAAAATTTGTTGGAAGGCTGGAAACAGGAGGATTCAGATTTTTTCAATTCCATCAATGCCATGGAATATTACATGAAACTGCAAAACGAAGACTTTGCCGACGCCATTTTAAACAACCGAAAACCGCTGGTTTCAGGCGAAGACGGACGGGTAACCGTTGAAATTTTTACCGCCATTTACCGCTCCACACGCGATAACCAGCCAGTGAAATTTCCGCTTTCTCCGGAATTAAACAGGGTAGATTTTGATGGAAGGATAAAAAGTTAAATAATGAACAGACGTAATTTTCTTATCAAAGGATTGGGGCTTTCGGCAGGAACATTGCTGAGCGCCCAAATGGTTCAGGGTATGATTATTCATCCTGATGCACATAAAACAACTGAACCTCTTCAGGCAAATTTACTGGAACGAATTCAATCGAAATACTTGCACCGGTTGCCTGAGTCTGACAGGGATTACATGCGTCACCGAAGTTACATCGAAGAAGTTCCTGTGCCGGAATATTCATGGGCATCCGACGAAGCGTATGAAGCATTTCTGGATATGAAATACGGCGTACGGATTCATTGGGGGCTTTATTCTATTTGGCACCTTGAAGGTGAATCGTGGCCTTTTCTCGGTAACCGCGAGCCCGATATTAATTTTGAAAAACGACAGGAATACCAGCAATTGTATAAAACCTGGAACCCGACAGGTTTCGATGCTGAAGAATGGATGAAACTGTTCAGTGAATGTGGGTTGAAAATGTTTGCATTTACCACAAAGCATCATGAAGGTTTTTCGATGTTCGATACAAAAACCCGGGTGAGAAAACGCCCCAATTGGACTGCTCCCGGCGGGCCAAAAATTGAGTATTGCGATTTGGCCTATAGCATGATGGAAACGCCTTTTAAACGCGATGTGGTGAAAGAATTGTGCCAGGCTGCTGATAAATACGGAATCAAAAAAGACCTCTATTTCTCGCATTCCGACTGGTACGACGCTAATTTTCGTCCGTATGGTTACCATCCGCTGCAAATACCATCCAGTGCTGAATGGTGCCAGTCAAAAAGCGCAAACGAATCGGAAACTGAGTTTGAAAGAACAAAAATACGGTTGAAGAATTATCTCACCATTGTTCCCGACCCAACGCCGGAAGAGGAACAGCAAATGATTGAACGTCATCGTGCTCAGTTAAAAGAGCTGCTCACAAACTACGGAAAAGTTGATATGATGTGCCTCGACATCTGGCTTGGGCCGCGTGTTTGGCCACAATTACGACAAACCCTTTTTGAACTTCGGAAAATACAGCCCAACGTGATGTTCCGTGCCCGGGGCATTGGTAATTACGGCGATTATTACACTCCCGAACGATTTGTTCCTGAAAGCAAGGAAAATTCGGATGTACCGTGGTTTGTCATTTATCCATTGGGTAAATCGTTTTCTTACGATTCAGAACCCGCCAGCCATAAAGGGCCGCAGTGGATTGTTCAAAACATTATCGATTCGGCTGCGAAAGGAGGCAATTTTATGGTTGGGATTGGTCCCGATGAAAATGGCCGGTTTTCGCCAATCGCTGTTGAACAATTGCGCAGTGTGGGACGCTGGCTTAAAATCAACGGCGAAGGCATTTATGCCACCCGCGCCCGCGAAGGCGAATTGTGGCACGAAGGCGAAAATGTGCGCTTCACCCGCTCAAAAGACAACAAAATTATTTATGCACACTGTTTGCAATGGCCGGGCAACAAACTGACATTAAAAACCATTCAGCCTCAAAAAGGCGCTGAAATATTTCTTCTGGGAAATAAAAAACCGCTGAAGTGGGAAATTAACCCGGCAAATGAACTTGTAATTTCCATCCCGGAAGGTATAGGAAAGGTCATGCACGAAGATGAACAACTGGCATTTACATTCAAAATTGAAAATAGCTTTTAATCTTGCTGTTTTTCACTATAAAATGAACAAATAATTAAAACCTGACGATGAAAAAACAAACCACTTTGAAAATATTAATTTCTGTAGCAATAGTTTGCATGGTTTTGCTGTATTCCTGCAAGCCAAAAGTTCAGGAAGACAATTTTTCCTCCGACCCAACGCAGCACATGCTACCTAAATCCGATAGGAATTATGGTCACACTTCGGGGTATATCGAAGATATTCCGGTTCCCGAATACCGCTGGGCTTCGCGACAGGCTTACGAGGATTTTAATGATATGAAATTTGGGGTGCGGATTCACTGGGGCCTCTATTCAATAACCGAACAACCCAAAGAATCGTGGCCCTATTTAAAATTGCCGCATAACGAAAAACAGGCATACAATGAAATGTACAAAACCTGGAATCCGCAGGGTTTTGATGCCAATGAATGGATGGAACTTTTTTCGGAATCGGGGTTGAAAATGTTTGCTTTTACCACAAAACATCACGAAGGTTTTTCGATGTTCGACACAAAAACAAGGGTAAAAAAGCGGGTAAATTATGCAGCTCCCGGCGGCCCCGTGACAGAGGATTGCGATTTGGCGTACAGCATTATGGAAACACCGTTCAAACGCGATGTGGTGAAAGAACTCACCGATGCAGCCCGGAAATATGAAATTAAAATCGACCTGTATTATTCGCATCCCGACTGGTACGATGCCGATTTTCGTCCTTATGTCTGGCACCCGCTGGAAGTTCCTTCGTCTGATTCCCTTTCTGTGCGGGGGAAAGACCTTGAGCCTTTGGACAAGAACCACTGGGGCGAAACGGGTTCGGTAATGGCACCCGACCCAACTTCTGAAGAGACCGAGCGGATGATGCAACGCCATCGCGACCAGTTGGTGGAACTGCTTACCAATTACGGAAAAATCGATATGATTTGCCTCGACATGTGGTTTGGTCCGACCATTTGGCCAAAGCTGCGCGAGACGATGCTCGAATTGCGCAAAATTCAGCCTGACGTGATGTTTCGCGCTCGCGGTATTGGCAATTATGGCGACTATTACACTCCCGAGGGATTTGTGCCGGGCGACCAGGAAAACACCAATGCGCCGTGGTTTGTAATTTACCCGCTGGGCCGCCATTTTTCTTACGAACAGGATTCTGCCGAACACAAAGGCGCCAAATGGATTGTTGAAAATATCCTCGATTGCGCGGCGAAAGGCGGCAATTTTATGGTGGGCGTTGGCCCCAACGGAAACGGGGAGTTTCATCCTGTGGCAAAGGCGCAGCTTTTACAAACCGGGCGCTGGCTGAAAATCAATGGTGAAGGGGTTTACGCTACCCGTGCCCGCGATGCTAATTCATGGAAACAGGGCGAAAAAATAAGGTTCACCCGAAGTAAAGACGAAAAAATTATTTATGCACATTGTTTTGAATGGCCCGAAAACAGTCTGGTTTTGGAAAGTGTAAAACCAAAATCCGGGTCAAAAATTTATTTGCTTGGAAATGAGAAACCACTCCAATGGGAGATAAATGCCGAAGGAAAAACTGAAATTAAAACTCCTGAAAGCTTGTTTACCCAAATTCCCGATGACCTGAAACTGGCCTATTCATTCAAAATTGAAATTTAAAAAATGAATCAAAATCAATTGGAAACACCTGAAAAGAAACTCAGCAGAATTCGCTGGGTGATGATAAGTTTTGCATTTGTGGCAACTGTTTTGAATTATCTTCACCGCTTGTCGTTCAATTATTTAACTGCCAAAGGGCCACTGCACGACATGATTCCGGACGATGCTTTTGGATACATTGCAACAGCCTTTTTTGTGGCTTACATGATTTCAAACGGTTTTTCAGGCTTTATCATCGACAGGCTTGGCACCAAGTTGGGTTACGCACTTAGCATGGCATTTTGGACAACGGCAGGATTGCTTCACGCTGTGGCGATGGCGCCTTTCCATTTTGGCATTTTCAGATTTCTCCTCGGTTTGGGTGAAGCAGGGAACTGGCCGGCAGCCATTAAACTCACCGGCGAATGGTTTCCTCCCGAAGAGCGTTCCACCGCTTCCGGCATATTCAACAGTGGTGCTGCTGTGGGAGCTATTGTTGCACCGCCACTTATTGCATTGTTAGGCACCCATTTTGGCTGGCAACTTACTTTTGTAATTATTGGAGTTTTGGGTTACCTGTGGCTTGCTGCTTTTTGGTTTACCTATTATACGCCGGAAAAAGCTGCCAACATGCCCACTCTCAAGAAAATTCCACCATTGAAACTTTTAAAATCAAGGTTTGTGGCGTCGTTGACACTCTCTAAAGTTTTTATGGACCCTATCTGGTACTTTATCACTTTCTGGATTGGCCGCTACCTGGCCGATGTGCATGGATGGGATTTGGCCACCATTGGCTGGTTTGCCACCATCCCGTTTATTGTAGCTGATTTTGGAAATATTTTAGGCGGACTTTTCACCCAGTTTATCATCCGGAAAGGAGTCCCAATTCCAAAAGCCAGAAAAATTGCAGTAGGTCTGTTTGGTTCAATCATGGCGATTTCTTTAATATCCGGACCCTGGGTGATTGTTAACCCGGCTTCCGCTTTGGCTGTGCTTGCCATTGCCGGATTTGGCTATGCAGCATACACCGCTAATACAATGGCTTTTCCGGCCGATGTGGTTCCTTCCAACGCCACTGCTTCAGTTTGGGGAGTTGCGAGTGTTGGCGCCGGTTTGGGTGGTGCATTTTTTCAGTCGGTTTCCGGGTTGGCGGTAAAAAATATTTCAGCGGCATCAGGTTACGCCACTGCTTACAATATGGTCTTTTTTGGTTACGGGGTAATGGCACTCGTTGGATTGGCAATTATTCTTTTTGTGATGGGGCCATTGGTTAAGGATGAAAAACTGCAAAAGATTGCAGGTGAACTTTGAAATAAATCTTTAAAAAATTATAATCATGCTAAAAACAAAACTTTTACACCCCGAAATATTACAGGCGCTTGGTAGTAACGGACACGGCGCCAAAGTGCTGATTTCCGATGGAAATTACCCGGCAACGACCGGTGTTCCGCAAACAGCAAAAAAAGTTTTTCTGAACCTGGCACCGGGAATGTTGTCGGTTGTCGATGTACTTTCAGTGGTTTCACAGACCATTCCGGTTGAAAGCGCGCTGGTGATGACCCCGCCCGATGGCGCTGAACAACCCATTCACAAAGAGTTTAAGGAGATTCTTGGAAATGATGTCCCGCTGGTTTCAACCAAACGTTTTGAATTTTATACCGAAGCCAAATCGCCCGATACTTGTCTGGTGATTGCCACCGGCGAAATCCGCCGTTTTGCCAATATTCTTTTAACGATTGGAGTTGTAAAATATGAATAAGATGAAGAAAATACTTTTTGTATTCCTCCTTTTTTTAGTAGGAATTTTTGTTACGACAAAGAGAATAAATGCACAGCAAAATATAACCGCTGCAAATGAAATGTGCTGGTGGTATGATAAACCTGCTGCCAAATACTGGGAAGGATTACCTGTTGGAACCGGTCGTTTGGCCGGAATGGTAATTGGCACAATTGCGGAGGACAGGTTGTGGCTGAACGAGGAAACACTTTGGTCGGGCGGACCGAATAACCCGAATCGGCCAGGAAGTATTGACAGATTAGCGGCCATGCGTGAACATATTTTAAATAAGGAATACGCTTTGGCCGATTCCATTGCTCCGTGGTTCAGCAGTTATCCGCACAGGGTTCAGCATTATCAGCCGATGAGCAATCTCAACCTGATTTTTGATGGTCAGGATGAATCAAAAGCGCTGAATTACAAGCGAAAACTGAGTATGGACAGTGCACTGGTTACCGTCACTTACCAGTTGGATGGAATTTTATATAAACGCGAAGTATTTGCAAGTTATCCCGACCAGGTTATTGTGATGAGGTTAACGGCCAGTAAACCCGGCAGTATCAATATTACCGCCTGGATGAACTGTCTTCAGGAATCTGCCGTTGCTGCTGTTGATAAGAACGACCTGGTTATCAGCGGGGGAACAACCGATTTGTTTCATGAAAAATATGCCGAAAGACACATTCCGGGAGAGATAAAATGGCAGTCGCGGGTAAAGATTCAACGGGATGGCGGGAAAATTACAAAAGTTACTTTGCCTGAAAGGAACAATGAACCGGGATTAAAAGTAACCGGCGCAAATTCTGTAACCTTTATCATGGCAGGCGCTACCAACTGGAAAAGCTGGGACGATGTGAGCGCCAACGAAAAAGAACGTTGCGACAGTTACATCAAAAAAGTTTCAAACACAACTTACACACAACTAAAAGAACGGCATTTACAGGATTATATGCCCATGTTTAATACCTGCAACATTGACCTGGGCGGACAGAAAATGGCCGGATTAACAACAACAGAGCGAATGGACCTCATGCGTAAAGGTGGTGTTGACCCGCTTTTTGTTTCGCAGTATTTCCAGTATGGCCGGTATATGATGCTGGCGGGTGCACGCGAAAATACGCTGGCTTTCAATAATCATAATATCTGGCTCAACAATATGGAAGGCCGCTGGCAAGGCCGCTGGACTTTAAACATTAACATTCAGGAGTGTTACTGGCCGGTTGAAAACACAAATCTGGCAAAATTGAACCATTCGTTACTGATTTTTACGGAACAACTGGCTCAGGCCGGGCAGCGCACAGCAAAGGAAATGTACAATTGCCGCGGATGGGTGGCGCACCACGGAACTGATATCTGGTTTAACACCGCACCAACCGATGGACATGCCCATGCTTCCATCTGGCCAATGAGCGGAGCGTGGCTGCTTCAACAACTTTTCGACCATTACCGTTATCAGCCTGATGAAGAGTACCTGAAAAGAATTTATCCCCTGATGAAAGGTTCTGTCGAATTTTTTCTCGATTACCTGATTGAGCATCCTGAAACCGGATATTTGATAACTTGCCCTTCAACTACACCTGAAAATTATTACATCAGTGAAGAGGGAAGAAAATCGGGATTGTCGATAGGTACAGCGATGGATATTCAGCTCATTCGCAACCTCTTCAGAAATGCAATTTATGCAGGGGAAGTGCTTGGAGTGGACGCCGGTTTGGAAACTGAAATGAAAAATGTGCTTGATAAACTTCCTCCGCACCAAATCGGAAAGTACGGTCAACTTCAGGAGTGGTTTTATGATTTTAAAGAGTTTGATGTAACACACAGGCATCTTTCACATTTGTTCGCTTTTTATCCTGATGATGACATCACCATTTATAAAAATCCCGACCTGACCAAAGCCGTCGAACGCGTTTTAGAGCGAAAGGATGACAAATATTTAGGCTGGTCGGGTGCGTGGAAAATTAACCTTTATGCGCGGCTGTTAAAACCCGAACCGGCATACGAAGTGTTGAAAAGAATGTTGGTTGATGTAAGTATTCATCCGCGTGAGGAAGACAGCAGTATTACGCCTTCATTCGAAGGAAATCAGGCGATTCAAGGTGTAACAGCCGGAATAGCCGAAATGTTGATGCAAAGTCACTCAGGTGAAATTTCGCTTTTACCGGCGCTGCCAAAAAACTGGAAAACCGGTTCGGTTAACGGACTGCGGGGTTTGGGAGGTTACAACATTGATATTGTCTGGGAAAATGGCAATTTAAAAGAATCGGTTATTCAATCGGGTCTTTCGCAAAAGTGCAGAATCCGCGCGAAAATTCCTGTGAAAATTCTATCCGACGGTCAGTTGGTAAAAAGTGCTGCAGGTTGCGATGGAATTGTTGATTTTCATGCCGAAGCAGGTAAAAAATACAAAGTTGTTCCACTTTAACTTTCTGAACGTTGAAAAATATAATTACGGGAATTAAAAAACGCAAAAATTAACTACAATGAAAATTATACTCACAATTATTCCCTTGCTATTTTTATTTGTCACCGGATTTACGCAGCAAACCTGGCAATCGAAGTTTGTAAAACTCGATGAAAACCATAAACTGGTTTACATTCCCGATGAGCGTGGCAATGTAATCCCCGATTTCAGCAAGGTTGGATACGATTCGGGTGAAATGGAAATTCCTTTTGTGCAGGTTGCAGAAACCATTGAACCGATAGCGGGTGATAACCTCGAAAATATTCAGCAGGCAATCAACCGGATTGCTGAACGTATACCCGACCAAAACGGCTTCAGGGGCGCTTTGCTTTTGAAAAAAGGAACGTACAACGTTAACGGAACAATTTTTATCAGACAATCGGGAATTGTTATCAGGGGTGAAGGAGCCAGTACAGAGGGGACAATCATAAAGGAAACGGCAACAAAACAGTGCGATTTATTTCGGTTTGAAGGAAAAGGAAGAATGCAGCCGGATGACAAAACAAGGGTGAGAATCAGTGAGGATTTTGTACCAGTTGGACGGAAATATGTGGAACTTGAAAATGCAGGTTCTTTCAAAGTGGGCGATTCTGTTTTGATTTACCGTCCGGGAACACAAAACTGGATTCATGATTTGAAGATGGACCAGATTGTTGAACGTGAAGGAACAAACCAATGGAATTCCAAAACTTATCATTTTTATTTTGAACGAATTATTACCGCTGTTGAAGGAAACAGGGTTTTTCTGGACAACCCCGTGGTAATGGAAATGGAAACCAAATACGGCGGTGGTTATTTGATGAAATACGCTTTTAACGGGCGGATTCAGCATTGTGGAATTGAAAATCTGCTGATGGAATCCACTTTTCAGAGTGAAACTGACGAAGAGCATGGCTGGTTTGCCACCAGTTTTTCAAAAGTCAGCCAGTCGTGGGTACGAAATGTGGTTGCCCGTTATTTTGGGCAAGGTTGTGTAAAACTCGACCGCGATTGCCGGAATATTTCGGTTTTCGATTCAAAAAGCCTCGAAGCAAAATCGCAGATTACAGGTGGCCGGCGTTATTCGTTTGCCTGCGACGGACAATTAAATCTGTTTAAAAATTGTCATTCTACTTACGGGCGGCATGATTATGTAACCGGATCACGGGTTTGCGGCCCCAACGTTTACACCAACTGTACCTCGCGAAATGCACAGTCGGACAATGGTCCGCACCAGCGCTGGGCAATGGGCACATTGTTCGACCGGATTGATACCGACGGACAATTTAATGTTCAGGACCGTGGACAGATGGGGTACGGGGCATGGCTGGGCCGGTGTTACGCAGGTTTTATGGAATTGCCGTTCGCCAAAAACTGCTGTGCAATCGCCGTGGATAAGCGGGAAAAATTATTGTATCGGATTAATCGGAGGTAAATATCCGGGCCATTTTAACGATCGGAACGATGGAGAATGGGAGGGTTACAATCAGCCTGGTCTGGTTCCAGAGTCGTTGTACGAAGCGCAACTGAAAGATCGGTTTAAAAATAAATAGGGCAGATTAAAGATAAGTTACAGGCACTATCAGTTGTACTAAATTAATGTTGGAAATTTAATTATGCTAATTTCATTCCCGGTATATTTTCTGATTATCAAAACACTTTTGATTCCATCCAAATCGATGTTTTGAACACCTGATAAGTTATTCCCCTGGTAGATTTTTTGGCCTGTAATAGTGAAAATCTCAAGTGAATATATAGATTCATTTCCCGGATTTACTATTAACGAACTGTTTTCCTGATATGCTCTAAAGTTGTTTTTCCGTGGATGAATTTCCACATTAGTAACCGGTCCCTTTTCATCCAAAATAATCCACGTTGAAGAAGGAGTAGAAACCCGTTCGTTGAGATCAACAGCGTAGTACTGGTAATACCCGCCAGGTAAACCTTTAGCCGAAACTGAAACTAAAATGTCTGCTTCAGAAACCTCAGTTTTTCGGCCAAGATTTGAGGTGACAAGTGAATCGAGCTGTGTTTTTGAGGTGGCATTTACCCCGTATTTTACCAGATAAATGTACCCTGTTTTATTTGAGGCCGCTTCGCCAAATCCTGCAACATTATCTGTGATTTTAGCCATTCCTTTTACAACAGGCCCCCGGTTTTTCATTGTAATAGAAGCAGCAACCACACCTTGAATGGGTTTCCCATTTTTAGAGGTTAACTGGTCTGCCTTTATCAGAAGTGTTGATAAATCAGGGAGGTTTTTAAATCGAGAAGACGTAAACACAATTGTATATTCATCTGCCTGATTTACAGCAAAATCATGATTGTTAATTTGAATTGCGGCAAACATTTGAAAATTTTCGGTTTTTATTTGATTTGAATCCAATGGTAATGAAAACTGCATGGCAAAGACTGTATCGTTGATTTGCTTTAATTCGGAATTTGCAGAGAAAAAAGTAGTTCCGTTTAAACGCTCATCAAGTTGGGCTTCGTATAAAGATGTCGGGAAAATTCCAGGAACATTATGGCCTAATCCATTCTCCATCGGGCCGGCCCGATCGGTATCCTGATTCCTTTTTACCAATAAATCCAAAATTATAATTTTTTGCTGATGTCCACGGGACTTTGACAAATGGATGACTCTCCCTGGCAGTTCCAGAATACCTGGTTAGCACCCGACCATCCATGACCTGTTCCCATATCATCCCTGTCCTGTACGTTAATTTCACCATCCGTAACAATTAATATCATACAAAGTTCCCATTGCCCACCGGTGATGAGGTCCGATATCAGCATGAGTATTTGAAGCCGAACTTCCAGTAAAAACATTGGGGCCACAAACTCTGGCCCCAGTTGCATAATCATGCCGGGCTTCGGTGGTAGTGCAATTCTTAAAAAGGTTTAGCGAACCCGAGGTCTGAAAAGGGTATCTCCTGCCTCCTGTTATAACTGATTTTTGTTCTTTTGAATGGCAATTCAACACTGTAGTTAAACGCGATTTGCTTTCAAGTTTTACACAGCTCAGTGCAAAGTACCACGCGGTAACATTTCTAACCCAGCAATTTTCTGCGCTGTAAATCCCAATGGCCGACCAGGAGTGTTCTTCGTCGGTTTCGGAAGTGTAAGCTGATTTTAAACAGATATTTTCGATTCCAATATTTTGAAGACGGTTAAATGAATATTTATAAACCAATCCTCCGCCATACCGTTTTTCCAAAGCCATCACAACCGGATTTCTGAAAAATATAGTATCGCCGCTAACTTTTGTAACCAGTCGTTCGAAATAAAAAGAATACCCCGATGCAGACCACTGGACTGTTCCTTCGCTGTTTGTTAACTGGTTCATTTTAATATCAGAAATCCACTGCGAAGTTCCCTGGCGATATAACGCAATGTGATCGCCTTCAGCATAACCGGACGCATTGATAACCACGACATATTTACGACCTACCGGAATATAATCTTCAACAATCGACACCCTTGATGCTGAATTAACAGTTCCTGATGTTCCGTTATCGACCTTAATTAAATCCCTGTCGCTGGTACCTTCGGCAATAATTACTGTTCCACTGTCAGTTTCCCCTTCACCGCGCAGCACAATTCCGCTGGCAGAGATTTTAATCTGTCCTGAAACCTGGTATGTTCCTGCTTTCAGTAAAACCGCTCCCCTGAATCCATTTTCGTCGGGTTCAACACCGTAAAGCGAATTAATTGCTGCCTGGATAGTGGCGCCATCATCTCCATCAACCGGTGAAACTTCAACCATTGTAGCAATCTCCGGAATTGGCACATCTCCATACTGATACCCCACATTACTAAAATCGGGGATTGTGTTTCCCAGTTCATCCGGTGTGTAGGTAAGTTTTCCTCCTTCCCCGTAAAATACGTGTTCCGGCGACCAGTTTTCCTGTGCATTGCAAAATGCAACAAGCAACATAAAGAACCCGGTCATCGAAAGATATTTTTTGAATCGTTTCATTTATAATATTAATTGCTTTTGTATTTACGGATTGTTTCAATCTTTTAAGGAACAATAATTTTACACGCGTTTACTGAATTCAGCGAGACTAATTTAATGATGTATATTCCGGCTTTTAGATTTTCATTCTTCAGATTCACCTGGTAAACTCCACTGGAATGAAATCCATAAGCTAAATTTTCAATTAAATTTCCATTAACCGAAACCATTGAAAGTGTGGTTTTTGAAGGTTCTGTAACGCGGTAAGTCACAACAGAATTCTGGTTTTCTGATAAAACGTTTGGATAACAAAACAAGTTTGCAGGAGTTGTATTTTTATGAATCGTGAATCCGGATGTAATTTCCGGCCCGATGAGCAACTTCAACGAAATCGATCCGGCAAAAGTAGTTTGATGAAAGCGCGTTTTTTTTGTTTTGCATTTTCACCTTTAAAACGTGTTCACCTTGCTCCAACATTGGGCTTGTCCAAATTAAAGCCATTTTGGTTTCGTCAGGACTGTAAAAATCACCATCCGATTCGGGCCCGTCATCAATTGAAATGGCTGCTATTCCGCTAAACGAATTTTTCTGCCCATACAGCCAAATTTGCTTCCCGGTAAATCGAAACATCAGATATTCACCCCCAATCTTGTTCTCAGTTAAATCGTTATTGAAATTATCATTCTGATTAAAAATTACATTCCAAAACGCACCTACATATTCAAATTGATTGATATCCGTGCCAGTCTCCCTGTCGTTGAACCGGATTATATCTGCATTGATATTTGAGGTTGAAACGGTATCAATATTTGAATATTCCGAGTTGCCGGCTTCATTTTCAGCCTTTACCCTGAAATAATAATTCACATCGGATGAAAGCCCGGAAACCTGGTAAAAATTAATATTTGGCAAAACCGCTGCGATCGGCGTAAAAACCACTCCATCCAACGACTGTTCAATCCGGAATAAATCTTCATTATCCGAATTATCAGTCCAGGTAAGATTTATTCTGTTTTCGGGAAGTGATGTGGCTTTTAGTTCGGAAGGAGCGACAGGCAAAGTTTGAATTTTTAACCCGGGCGGAATACCGCCTTTAAAATATTTTACATCTCTCCAGATAACTACAAGGGTATCTTTTACCCCATTGGGAACTGTTCCATAAATCCCGTATTTCATATAATTTGTTTCAACGGGAGTAGTGTTTGTTGGCATTTCATCGTCCGGAAATTTGAACATTAACACATTATTTAAAAAAACATATATTGAGTCGCCTTTTGTACTAGTTCCCGGTTTTTGGTAATGAATTACATTTACTTTTACCTCTTTGTTGTAGCAGTTCGTCATTAATACAGGCGTTCCGGAGCGATATTCCTGATTTAGCGCCAATGAACCTGAACTTTGCGGTTTTCCGCGCAACATCATTTGCGTTGCACCGTCATCGCTTCCCCAAATCTGGATTAAACTCTGGTCGTAAATTGGGGAGAAAAAAGTCACATATCCTTCCAACTGCCGGCTTTCCTTTCCATAATTATCATGAATCCTGATTTCGGAGCGATTTGAACGGTCACCATAAAGTCTGAAAGTTTCCGTTTTTGTTTCTTCGTTATTTGTATAATCGGCATAAAGCCCCGCGCTGTCGCCGCGGGAAACATACGGTGCTTTTTCAAAGGTTTGTAAACTTTCATTCGGATCTGCCAGATGCACTTTTACACTTGGAATATTCTGCGACCAGCCAGTTCCAAGCTGAGCGCAAATATTTTTGGAAGTAAAAATTAAGAGCAATAAAACAAATACAATTCCAACAATATGGTTTTTCATTTTTGACTTTTATCGAATTTTTCTGTTATCATGAATGTTTAAAACAACAGGAAGTAACAACGCAAATTGTAACATTTTCAAATAATCTTCTTGTTTAAAATTACCTTAATCCAAAAGTTTTATTTAATCAAAGTAATTAATATACCAGTTTTTTTCATCTAGCAACAGGTTATACATTTCTTCCCGCTGATCAACTGGAAATTTTTCGGAAACTATTTTGGCAAGAAAAGAAGGATCGTTGCGTCGTTTTGCAATCCTGACAAGATCATAAAATCTTTCACCTTCAAAAGCTAATTCCCTGGCACGTTCATTCAGAATCTGTTCTTCAAAGTACTGCTGAAGGCCAAAAAAGTTAGTTGTGTAATCTGTATATCCGATAACCTGGTTGGTAATAGGATCTCTTTTGTAGACTATATTCCCGATTTTTAAATCGTCGTCTGATAATAAAGTGTAACCATTATATGTGCGATCGGCAAAACCTACCCTTCCCCTTACCCCGCGCTGTGGCCTTGTAGAAGAAGTTGAATAGTTGGCCCCATTATTCACCAGGTTAATTGCATTTGTAATAAAAACACCAACTCCCTGCTGGCGCTGAAATGCCCAGAAAGCATAAACTTCAGCAAGCCAGAGATGCACTCCTGCTGCACGGTACACAACAAAATTGGCGTCTTGTGCATACACATCCTTCCCAATGGAATATTTCCAGATTACGGTATCAACATCCGCAATTATTGTATTTGCCGACCTGGTATCACCAACCGATTTCAAATTTAACATGGTGCGTATAGATACATTATCCAAAACCTCGTTATTTCGCATGTAAACATATGATGCATTATAACCCCGGTTAAAGTCGCCCGGCATTCCTTTGTTAGTGGTTACGGCATTCCATGGCTGATCATTGTTTCCGGAAACAAGATAATTGTCCCAAATTGTTTCCCATTTCAATACAGCCTGTCGTGAAGGTTTAAGCATGTATTTATGAGGACTTCGGGGTTCAAAAAATGTTTGAAAATTGTTTTGCTGTTGATTTGATTTGTTATACCAAATTGTAAATATGTGTTCTCTGATATCAATCCCGGTAAAAATATTTTTCCATTTATCAGTGGCAAAACTATTATCAAGTTGAAAACGATTATTGTCTGAAGAAAAATAAATTATCTTTTCAAAATAATAAGCCGCTTTTGCTAAATTCCCTTCTGTTAAATACATTATTCCCAACAGGGAATTTTTGGCATGCACACTCCACACAGTTGCCTCCCAGGTGTTGTCGTTGTTGTTTAATGCATGGTCAACTCCAACTGCCTTAACTTTGGTTTCCAGTTCCTTCGTAAAATAGTCGATTACCATTGACTGGTCAAAATACATTTTTTCAAGTTGAATGGCCTGATTGTACAAAGTGTCGTTGCTGTAACCATCAATTCCAAAAACAATGTAAACGCTGTCAATATAAGTTCCGGTGCTGTTTATATATGCCTGTGTTTCATCAAAAGAGGTTAACGATTCATGTATAAAAGGAACCTTCCCGTAAATACGTACTGCATTAAAATAAGCCCAAGCCCGCATACAAAGTGCCTCACCATAAAGCCGGTCGTAATTGTTTGCAGGGCTGTTTGGATCAGTTACCTCGGGGTGTTTTTCCTGCAGTATTTTAATCAGGTTATTCGATAGAGAAATAAGTTTAAAGAAATTGGATGGGGAAGCATATTTGTTTTCGCGTGATGGTTTGAAGTTATAGATTTCAACCATATCAGCATCGGCATTTTCGGTAATATTTACCAAATCGCCTCTTAATTCGCCCAGAATAAACAACTGTTCTGTAAGTTTTTGCTGCATGGCATACATTCCCAGTTCAGCAGAACGATATTCAAACCAGTCTTTAAAAATCTGGTCTTCTGTTACCCTGATTTCCTGATCCGGATTAAAAAAATCTTTGCAGGAAACAATAAAAACCATTGGAATTAATACCAAAAGAAGTTGAATATATTTTTTAGAAATTTTCATCTCTCAAATTTTAATGATTATAAACCAAGTTTTATACCTGCAATAAACTGTCTGGGCTGCGGTGTCAGTCCGTAATCAATCCCCTGCTCCAAATGCGAACGGGAATAACTGAATTCGGGATCGTATCCGAGATATTCAGAAAATGTATAAATGTTGTTAGCAGATATATAAAACTTTGCATTGCGGAAAGCAAGAAACTTTTTGGGAATAAAATAGCTAAGCGAAATGTTTTTAATTCTCAAATAAGATCCATCCTCAATCCATCGGGTAGAAAACATTGAATTTCCAATCGGATCATTATAAAGCGCCCGGGGAACATTTGTTTCCTGTCCTTCATACTGCCATCTGTATAAAACGTTTGTACTTTGATTTTGAATACCTGTCATACTTTCATTTACATATCGAACATAATTGAACACCTCGTTTCCGGCAATCGCCTGCACAAAAACGTCGAGCGTAAATCGTTTATATTTGAATGTATTTTGAATCCCTCCGAAGAAATCGGGCATCGAAGAACCAATTACAGTTTTATCGTATTGGTTGATTACATGGTCAGGTACTCCGTTTGGTCCTGAAATATCGGCATAAATGGCATCACCCGCTCCAAAGGGAACAAATTTATCATTTAACAATGACCTGTTCTGTGCCTCTTCATAGGAAGCATTTACACCTTCGTAAATATAACCATAGAAACTATTTGCCTTTTCGCCAACCATATTTACTATTTCTGCTCCTTGAATTTCGGTTACAAGTTTTTCTCCGTTTGTATCCAAAATTTTATTCTGGTTATTGGAGTAAGTTACCTGAAGGTCCCATTTAAAGTCAGGATTGTCAAAAATCCGGCAGTAAACATTTAAATCAATTCCCTTGTTTTGCATTTTACCTCCATTCTCGGGTAAGTATTCGTACCCAAAATATGCATCCAGAGGCCTGTATATCAGCATATTGTTTGTTGCAGAATGATAAGCATCTATACTGGCTCTGAATCTGTTTCCAAAAATCGCTAAATCAAGACCACCATTTAGTTGCGAAACAGTTTCATAAGTTAATTCATCGTTGTACATACGGGCAGGGTACAAACCTGTTGATTCCCTGAATCTTACCACTTCATAGTAACGGGCTGCATTTGATTCTTCAATATCATCATTACCTGAAACACCATAAGAAATTCTCATCTTCAATTCTTCGAGCCAGGACGTATTTTTTAAAAAGTTTTCATTTGAAAATCTCCATGCACCGCCGGCCGCATAGAAAAAACCAAATGGATATCCTCCAAGTTTAATGGTGTTGGCAGCATTATCTCCAACCCGCGAAGAACCATCCAAAGAAAAGGCAAGCGTTGCCAGGTATTTGTCCCTGTAGTTGTAATTAAAGCTTTCGTATAAAGATACCCAGTTCCAATTTCGATTTTGGCCTCCGGTTTCGCGCAAATTGTTGATGCCATCCTGCAGCATTCGGTACTGGTCGTTTTCATGTGCATTTTTTGTTAATGCCCAGTCGTAACCAAATTTGTTCATTAAAAAATTTATACCAGTCGTTGAAGTAATAAAATGGTTTCTACCGAGTGATTGCTTAAAATGAAGAAAAGTATTGTTATATATCGATGAAAGCTCATTATTTGAAGCTTTTGATACGTTATGTGCTTCTTTGTTGTAATACCTTTCCATACCCATATTGGGCATAAATATTTTTTCCTTTAATAAGTTATAATTTATTCCAAAATTATTGTTTAGAAAAAGATTTTCTTTTAGGGTAAACTCAAATCCGATGGTCGTATTAAAATCGAAATTATTGTTATTTGCATCATAATTATCAATTACAGCCTGCGGATTACTGACACCCAACTCATCAACATTCGCCAACAGCGCCATTTCCTGCCCGTCAGTATCATATTTGAAAGGATTTAACATGGGCGATTTTCCTAAACTTGAAAGAATTGGATTGGTTTCAGGAACTTTACCGGATTCTTTAAGTTGCGAAGTATTGTAATTTAAAGAAACTCCGGTATTCATTTTCAGCCATGTGAAGATATTTAAAAGACCTACAAACCGAATGTTATAACTTTGGTAGCCAGTTGTTTTAATTATTCCATCGACGTCCTGATAACCAAAAGAGAGACCGTAACGGGCAATTTCATCACCACCTTTAACATTAAGATTGAGGCTTTTATAAATCGAATTTGTAAAAATCAGATCCTGCCAGTTGGTATTATGCTGGTAGTCAATATATCGGTCATCGGTTGGATTTAAAAATAAACTGGGGTATTTTTCATTCACATTTTCTTCGTTCATTCCTGATGAAAACAGCAGCTCGTGAATCAGCGTTTTATGCTGTGCCGCGTCCAACTGAAGTATTTTTTTATTTGGAGCCAATGAATAACCCATGCGTAAATCAAGATCAATTACTGTTTCCGTTGTACTGGGATCAAGCGTTTCAATCAGCACAATTCCGTTTGAAGCCTTTGATCCGTATGCTGATGTTACAGTGGGATCTTTAATAAAAGTTATACGCGAAATATCCATAGGATTTAAACTCAGCAACGGATTATAAGAAAATCCTTCAAGGTTCGACATAAATACACCGAATGAAGTAACCGGCATTCCGTCAATTATATACAACGGTTGATTAGAAGAATTTATGGAATTTATACCTCTCGTAAATGTTGATGTACCACTACCGGGATCTCCGGAACGATTAATAACGTTCATCCCTGAAATCCGTCCCTGCATGTATTGATCTACTGTAATTGCGGGTGTAAGACGAATATTTTCTGCGGTTAAAGTATTTACCGATGATACAATATTCTTTCGTGCCAGTTGTTGTGAAAGAATTGCTGTAGGGTCATCCCCTGATACGATATCATTACTTGTGAGATAGACTTTCAGGTTAGTGCGGTTATTCAAAAAAATCCGTTTTTGTTTAAACGATCTGCTGGGATCGAAATATAGCCAGACATTTGTAAAAACAGTTTTTATTGAGAATTCTCCTTGCTCATTTGTAATAGCAGGTAATTCATAAGAGCCTTCAATACCAACTGACACATTAGGTATCGGTTGATGCTTACCGTCAAGTACAATGCCTTTAACCAGTAGTGTGTCTTGCCCATTTACCAGTGTAATAATCGACAAAAATGAAATGGTCAATAAAGAGTACAATGTTATTTTGTTTATTTTGTTCATCGTTGCAACGGTTTGCTAATTTGATATGAAATTGTTCATTTAAACTGCCAAGTTAATTTCAATTTCAAAGCCAATAATATTTTTGTTATTTACACAACCATTAGTAATGGGAAGTGTATAATTTGATTCTATTTTTTGATTTATTGTCTTTTTCATTTTATCCAATAATTTATAATCGCAGGTAACTAACTATTCGTTGTAAGGAATAAAGGCGATGTAATCGATCAGAAATCCGTTATCAAATACAAATCCGGGGCCTTTATATTCAAACCTGATTTTTGCACCTTCATATTCCTGTATGTTTTCAACCCACATATCGAAACGGTTGAAATTCCCAACCGGTGCATACCTTTCGCCTGTAACACTAAAATTATATTGTCTGTACTTTATAAAATCGTAATAATCAAATGTTCTTACCAGTTCATCATTTACATAGACCTCATAAATTCCACCATAATTCATGTTTGTATTTACCACCATTAAATATTTTCGGGGAAAAAGTGGCTGGGTTGTAAATTCAACCGAAAATTTGCCTTTGTACCCGTTTGGGAAAAGAACACTTATGAGACTATCGTTGGAGGCAAGGGAATTATTAATTCTGGACGGTGCAAATGAAATATCACTTTTTACATTGACCCAATTGTTCCATGCAAATTTATTTACACCCGTTTCTTTAAGAAGCCATTCTGCTTCAAAAATAGTTGGATTCATGTACAGAGAATCCGGTATTTCAAAGTCATCATAGTTATAAGCATAACCATTACTGCAAATGGTTTTTTCAACAGCTTTATAGTTTATAAGGATAGAGTCTCCCAAAATATTTTTTAAAATCAGGGAATCTCCTTCAGATATCTGTTGAAATTCCTCGGGTTCCCGCATATTTTCAAAAACTCCCAGTTTAAGCAGGTGAGGTATTAAAACCCGGTTTTGCCATTCCATCGGAATATCTTTGTAATCCGTGTATCCCGGTGAATTCAAGTTTTGTGCCATCAGGCTCAGTGCTTCGTTATACTTTTCTTCTTTTGGAAATACAATGGTTGCAGTCTCATGCCGGAACTCGTGTTTCACCGGAAAGTACAATTCTTCAAATTTGTTATATATAATTGATACTGTATCATATATAGTATTTCCATTAGGGTCGAAACCTATCGGAATACTTTTTTCTTTATCAATAATAATCGAATCCTGACTGTCAATATAATTTTTTAAAAAAGGATTGTTCTTGATATAGTATTCATAAATGTTTGGTTTAACATTGGCAACTTCACCCATTATAAAATATTTACCATTTTTAAACAGCGGGCTTTCCTTTGAAATCATAATCCCATCAAGTTTAACATTCCCACCTTCAGTTTCGAATAATGAAAATTTTTCTCCCAGGGTTTGAATCTTTCTTTTTTCCTTTATACCCCTTGACTGCACAAAATGAGGAGTTATCAAATAGTCTAATAGCATCTGGTTAACTTCATTTTCTGTTTTATATAAAGCCAGTGCTTCGTTTGTTGGCATAAACAAGGTGTATGTTGAGTTTTCTCGGAACAGTGTATCATACTGAAAATCTTTCAGAATTTGTACGAAGTCGGATACTTCAGATTCATTTTGTATAATTTCCCAAACATCCTGTTCAGTTGTTGCAGGATATAAAGTATAATGTTCATCCCATTCTTTAGTGCACCCAAAAATCATGAGAAAGATTACTATACCTATTATTGCTTTATTAAATTTCATGTTTTGCTGCATTATTAAATTGGAGTAAATCGAATATAATCCCACAAGAAACGGCCTGGTGTCAGCGATCTGATTTGAATCTGATGTTCAGCGTAGCGATTGAAATTAATGGTACCGATAATAATATCCCGAAAAGGACTGGAAGAGGTTCCTCCTGATGAAAGATCGAAAGTAGTACCTACCTTTTTACCATCAATAAAAACCTGAATCAAAGCATTACTTCGTGAAAATGCCTCAGCCCGAATGGATACACTGTACTTGCCTTGAACAATTTTTGGAATGGTATAAAAAACGGAAAAATCACCATTTATTAATAAATAATCGTCATTGCTGGCTGCAGATTCAGTTCCTTCCATTATATAAAACATTTCAGCCCCACTCCAATCCAAACGGGTTAAATTCTGTTTGAAATCATCAAGCCGGTAAGTTCCTATTGTATTCCTTATTGTATTAATGTACGGTTCTTCTCTGAATTGAATATCTATCTGTGACCGCGAAGGTGTTTGCTGTTTTAAAATACGGTCAATAAAATGAATTGCCCCACTTTGTGTTATTATATTACTTTCATCATATAAAATTCCAATATAATCTATAAATGTTGAATCTGTGCCGGAAATAATGGTATCCAAAACCGCTTTCCCTTTATTAATGGCAATATTCAAACCTAAACCATTTACCAAAACAGGAATTTCTGAATAAGTATTATAGTTTGATGATACTCCCTGAAAATCATCGATAAAAATCCAGTTGGATAATAAATGATAAGTCATAAAATTATAAAACGGATTTGTTTCCTCTTTATAATTATTGTCATTGGGGCTAATCATTTGGGCTAATTCTTCCGCTGAATGTATTCCAAACTTGTTGTATATCCTATCAGGTTCAACCAGCAGCGTAACCGGGGGCAGGTACTCGTTGCCAGGAGCTTTCATATTAATGTCGATTATAGAACGGGTTCCGGTCAAATCGACTGCATCTTTAAATATGGAAGTACCTGAATTTTGCGAAAGCCATTCATAACTTGTGTAAACCACCGGGCTTAAAACGTTTTTTATTACGTGAATATATCCGTTCGATACTTCGATATTTGGTTTTATAACCGCTGCCTGGTTGTTTATTTTATAATATGCAGTGTCTGGCTCTATTATAAAACCAACGGTGAGATAATCATTCGTAAGATTGGTTTCGGGAAATGCACCAAAAGGAAATTCATTGGTTTTTATTCCTTTCCGCAACACATGGTAACGGCATAAAACTGAAACGTAATCTTTGTTATTTAATAAATCATTCAACGATGAAAACTCGTCACTTTCGCTAATAAAGTCTTCAATGGCCTTATTATTGGGCAGAAAAAGCGTATATCCGGTTGCTTCAGGATTTTTAGCACTTAATGTTTTATACAAATCGCCTTTTTCCAACAAGGAGATAAAACTCGAATATTCATCCTTGTTTTCTTCCAGATAGTCGTAAATGGTCAGTTTATTAATTTCATTAAAATTAGCAACCGGAATTTCGTCATTCAGGCAAGAAGAGAATATAATGATCGGAAGTAAAAAAATATGTATTGCTATTTTTTTCATTTTAAAAATTATAAAACGGATTTTGAATCATGTTCCGGTTTCTTTCAATTTCTTTTTCATAAATGGGTAAATACCATCCCATTGGATTGGCCAACTTTGTCGCCATAATTCTCTGTTGGGTAGAAGGAATATTTTTAATAATAATGTTTATTAAATTTTCTTTTCGGGCAAAATTGTTTCTGCGTCCCATTCTTAAAAGATCAAACCATCTTTTCCCTTCGAAAGCAAGTTCAAGGGCTCTTTCTTCCAGAATTGCATCTTCAAAAGCAACCGGATTATTAGCTAAATTCAATGGCAACACCTCTGCCCGCTCTCTAATATGATTAATAATTGCCAATGCCTCTGAATATCTTTCAAGTTGCGATAAAGCTTCTGCTTTCATCAAGAGTATATCGGCGTAACGATAAATGATCCAGTTGCAGCTATAGGATTGAGATCCGGAACGAAATGTTCTTCCGTCTCCCGATTGACCTACATATTTCCAAATAATGTAATCGCCTTCGCCATATCTTCTGATGGAAGCATTTTCTCCTCTTATTAATTCCCGCGCAAAATCAAAAGAAAACATTTCGATGGCCTTTATGCTTGGATCGTATTGCCGGCTATCAAACCTTGTTAAAATGTATGTGCTGTTATTTTGATTTTTATCACCATTATACTGAATTTCGAAAATGCTTTCGAGTGAATTACCCGGAGAGTAGTTTTCAAACCAAACACTTCCGGGCAAAAGGAAATACTGTAAAGAATTTTCAATCTTTTCAACGTGTTCGATTACTTTTTCGTACTGGAATCTCCATAAAGCAATATCAGCCAACAAAGCATCGAAAGCAGTTTTTGATGCCCTGCCTTTATTTTCTTCAATGTTAGGAAAACTGCCATTGGGAGCGAAAGCACGATACTGTTCCAAATCTTTTGTTATTTGGTCAAGTACTACTTCTTCTGAAGATTTAGGTATAAAAAAATCGGAATTATCAGATTCACTTGGTTCCAGAAACAAGGGAACTTCCTTGTATATTCTGACAAGGTAAAAATAAGTAAGACTTCGAAGGAAATAAGCCTCGGCAGTAAAACTTTGCATTTCAAAATCTGTAAAGGTCTTATCAAATTTCTTTACCTCCGGAGCATTTTTAATGACTTCGTTACAATAATTAATAACGGCATAAAAATCCAACCAGTTGCAAATTGCATTATCGGGGTAAATGTTGCCTTCCGAAATAAGTTGCTCGTTATTTGGTTGGTTATTGTCACCAACTACCATGTCGGCTCTTATTTCGCCCATTATAAAAAGGAGTCTGTCGTTGGTTGAAAAAGTTTCGTAAGCAGCCATTAAAACCGATTCCACATCTTCTTTGGTTTTCCAGTATTCTTCCCTTATCAGCCCGTCAGGCGGAATTAAATCCATCCAATTTTTGCAGGAAAATTGTGAAAAAATAAACACTGTAATTAAAAGATATTTAATTTTTGTTCTCATAATCTGCTCAATTTTAAAAACCAACTGCAATACTTAAAGTTACAATTTGGGGTGGTGGCGTTTTAGCATTATCCTCCCCAATCCAATAAGGGTCACTAGCATCTTGTCCAACTTCCGGATCCTGTCCTGAATAATTGGTAAAGGTCAATAATTTACGTGCGCTCAGTGCAATATTGGCTTTTCGTATTCCAAGTCTGTCGCATGTTTTCTTACTTAGCATATAACCAACTTTTACGTTGTTCAAACGCATGAAATCCCCCCGTTCAACATAACGATCGGAACCCAGGTTGTTTGCAGGATGATTCATGTATGCGCGTGGCAACATGCCTTCTTCATTTTGTCCTTCGATACGCCAACGATGCAAAACTGCTTTACTTTGGTTATTTTTGTCGATCATACCTTCGGTTTGGATTGCAACACCATTAATGATATCATATCCAACCCGATAATGGAAGTTCACGGCAAAGTCAAAACTTTTATATTTTAATGTAGTTCCAAAACCTCCAATAAAATTTGGATTTGAGTCGCCAATATAAACCACATCATTCAAGTCAATATCACCGTCATGATTCACATCTTCATAAATGGCATCACCCCCGGCAAAAATGTATGTATCGTTGTAACTTAGCCTGATTGGATTCCCTTCGCTGTCAACCAGCAAATTACCGTCGGCATCGTAACTTTTTACATCTTCGTCCGATGCCCAAACTCCCAAATACCTGAATCCGAAGAACGAACCAATGGGTTCTCCTTCAACTACTTTTAAAGGATACTGTCCGTTACCGATTGAGGTTGAACGTTCAGTATTGAAATTTTCCGGTAATTTGCTGAATGCATTGACATTACGCGAAATATTGAAGTTAGCCGACCAAAGCAGGTCTTTCTTTCTTAATATTTTATAGTCAAGCATCAATTCCCATCCACGGTTGAGCATTTCACCCCCGTTCAAATAAAGTAGTCTGTCGTATCCGGCTGCATAGGGAATTTCATAATCGGGAAATAATATGTCAGAGGTTATTTTTCGATAAAAATCACCTTCAACAAAAAGATTGTTCTTAAACATATTAAACTCAAATCCAATGTCATACGATGCAATAGTCTCCCATTTCAAATTATCCAGCTGAATACTTGTCGGGGCAACTGAAGGTTTAATTATGTAACTACCAATACTGGTTGATTCATAAGTGGCAAACCTGGCATATATATCAGTGGGTTGCCGTCCCGACACACCCCAGCTAAAGCGCATCATGCTTTCATCAAGAAATCCAAGGGAATTCAAAAATGGTTCGCTTGAAAATCTCCAACCCAGGGCAATACCTTTAAACAATCCCCAGCGGTTATTTTCTCCAAATGACGAATGTGCATCAGCCCTGAGAACGGTCTGAATCATATACCTGTCAAGGTACTTGTAGTTGATGTTAGAAAGTCCGCTAAGGGCTCTTTTCTGGCTTGAACCAGTGGCAATGTAATTTGTTTGAGCTGAAGCCGCAGGATCTCTTATTTCAGTGGTCGGGATACGTACGTTTTGAACAGTCATTCGCTCATTCTGTGATTGCTCGGTAATCCAGGTAAATGCCCCTGAAAATTCATGTTCTTTATTTTTAAAAGGCGATGAAAACGCAAATTGTGTTTCGGTTCTTAATCCCTGGTCAAGGTTATTATCTTCTCTGGCTCTGTTTACATACGAATTAAGCCAGTCGGCACCAATTGTATTATATGGAACGAATGAATTTTTCCTCGTTCCCTGAAATTGAAAAGAAACGGTTTCGCGAAAGACCAGCCAGTCGTTAAATCGATATTGTAACATAAATGTATTTTCCAAACGACTGTATTTTGTGTCATTTTTCCCAAGGTTGGCCAAAGCCACTGGATTATAATAAGTTACGCCATTGCCCTGATAGCTGATAATAGGAGTAAAATATTCCCCCGTTAAATTTCCATGGGAATCGTATTCCCAGACGCTCATGTTTGGTGACTTGATGTATGCCATTTCGCGAACATTTCGTCCACTAAGAGATATATTTCCTTCAGTTAGATTTGATACATAGTTAAATTTAACCTGAAATAAAAGATTGCGCGACAAATAGTAATCCAGATTAGTTCGGGTGGAAATCCTTTGAGCGGAAGTGCCGATTGTGGTACCTCCCTCATTCATATAATTAAAAGATGTAAAATACCTGGTTTTGTTGCCTCCACCTGAAATACTAAAATAATGGTCGTGGGTTTCACCATTTTTTGTTAATTCCCCAATCCAATCGGTGTTTGCCGCATAATTATAAAAATCCAGATAATCTTTGTCGTAAGCAATTTCCCTGGGTAAATCAAATAATCCCCTGCTATTGTGCCACTCTTCGAGCTGAAGCATTATATATTCATCTCCATTAAGCATCTCAATTGCAGGAGGTTGAACATTCATACTGAACTTATATTGATAATCAAACTGAACTTTACCCATTCTCCCTTTATTCGTTTCGATAAGTAAAACACCGTCTGCTCCCTGTGAACCGTAGATGGATGTTGAAGCGGCATCCTTTAAAACTTCAATGGATTTAATATCTTGTAAGGCAATGTTTATCAGGTTACTTATATCTTCGGAATCTGCTGAACTCAGGTCAAAACTTTCGGCAATTTTAAACTGGGGAACACCATCAATAACAATAAGGGGCTGACTGTTACCCATTGAACTTAACCCTCTTATAACCAATTGAGAACCGGAACCCGGATCCCCTGAAGCTGAAATAACATCCAATCCGCTTACCTTCCCCTGTAAAGCATCAGCGGCTGATACTACGCCAACATCCTGCATTTCCATTAAGTCAATTTTTACACTGGAGGAAGCTCTGTCCCTGTCTGCAATATTGGTTAAACTGTTTGTTGATTTTGTTTCAGCAACTACTGTAACTTCTCCAAGTGCTATATCCGATGATTCGAGTTCAACCATAATTGTTTTGCTTGAATTAACCTCAATTTCCTTAGGTTTATAACCGATTACACTAACTTTAACGGTATTTGCAGGATTGGTTAATTCAAGAATAAAATCACCGTTCAAATTGGTAGTTGTACCACCAATTACGCGTTCATTTTCATCGTATTCAACAACGTTTGCACCTATAATTGTAGTGTTGTCATTTTTGTCGGTTACCCGACCTCTGATAATTGTTTTTTCCTGTGCCTCCGCATGTACAAAACACATCAGTGCAAAGACAAAAACTATCGTATTTTTGATTTTTTTCATTACAGCTGCAAATCTTAGATTTTACTGGTCATTGGTTTATTTTGTGATTAGTTTCCAACATTTACGGAAGTCAAAACTTTGTTTACTTCGTGAATAACCGCGGTATTCACAATATTCGGATATACCTCTTCTGTATCGCTGTTTCCCTGAACTACAACAATACTTGATAAGATATTTGTAAATTCCGATTCATTTACTTCAGCATATACCAATCCGTTTTTATCTATAATTTTTATTTTATCTAAATCTGGTTCAATGTTTAGTTTTGTATAAATCGTTGAATACTGTGTCGATTTTTCATCGACACGCATTGTTTCATACAGTTTGGCCGGTTTATTACCATCGGTAAAAACAATTTCCCCCTGAATAAAATGAAGAAGCAATATTTTTTTCAACTCGCTCACCGGAAGTGAATTGAGATCTGATTCCTCGATTGCCGTTTCACTTGGAATCAAAACCGTGTAATAATCACTTTCATCGATAAACGAGTAGCGTGATTCTTTATCAAGAGAAAATCCTGCTTTTTTTAAAAGGGCATGAAATTTTGGAAAGTTGGTTGAAATTTTGGAAAAAAGGCTTGTACTTGAAAAGGAGAACCAGTTTTGAATATCGTAAGTTGTTCCATTATCGGCAATACTAATTACCACAGGAAATTCGGGTACTCGTAAACTGCCCAAATATCCTTCTGTCGATGGTGCGGTACCACTTACTTCGCCAGTTATATTATTAAAAGTTAAATAATTGCCTGCCATATTAGGAATAAACTCCTTTCTGGCCAGACCTTTGGGCTGATATTCGGCTATGTGATTAAGTATAAGGTTTCTGAGACTTGTCCGCGACAGTTTGAATTCGGTAAAATCACCTGCCCCACCTCTCAAAACAACCGAAAAACTATTTTTAATGGTAGAATAAAGTAAGGAAGAATCAATAGAAGATTTAAAATCAGATTCTACAAACAACATGTATTTATTATTTTCCCTTTTCAGCGTAGATAGCAAACCAGCCTCATCAATTGCATACATCATTTTTGAATATCCGCGTTTCAGATAAATTGGCCCGGTAACACTGCTAAAGGCCCGTGGTACGATTGCACGGTTAAGCCCGATGAAGGAACAGTTACTGCCAAATTCTTTCTGAATTATTTGAGAATAATCAAGTTTAATATTATCCAATTCGCCAGTTAAAAAGCCTTTTTCAAAATTTGAAGGAAAAATAGGATTTTGAGACATATGCGCATTGGCAATTATTCTCCTTATATTTTTAGGCGCCCCCGCCAAAGTTCCCCAACCTCCGGGAATTTGAATGTATTCCTCTACAAAACTCTGAAATGCTTCATCTGTCGGAGCAGCAATTCCGTGATGATATCGTGGTGTCACATTTTGAGGTAATCCATAAGTTCCGGCGGGGGGTTGTGTTCTTTCGCTGGCAAGATTAAACGTCAGTTCAGGGAATGATAAATCAAACAGCGAATCAACCTGAATACCTTGCTCAACTCCTTCCTGCTGGTCGGTTTTGTTTTGATTAAAACTAAATCTCGAAAACTCATTAACCAAATCCCTAAAAAGATTGTACTCGTTCGAGCCGTTTTTATCCTCTAAAAACTGATATGCATTTTTTAGTGGAGGAACAACCTGGTCGATAATATATACCAATCCGTTCTCCGCAAAAATCGCATCATTTTCAATTTTACCATTGGTGTAATAGATGTTGTTCCCGCCTTCAATTTGCCGGTTAAAATAGAATTGGTAATCATCGGGAGTGATACCGGTGATATTAAGGTATTCAGGGAAGAAAATTGGTACATATTTCCTTGAATCACTTGCAACTATCCGATGCCAGTCTGATTTTAGCGTATCGGCAATCGTTCCTTCCTTTCCATTTGCACTTGATACTCCATATTTCTGATTTGATTCCAGAAGTAATGTCTCCCTTTTAAAACCTCTGGGCTGGTTATTTCTTGCATCAAGTGTATCGATCCATCCATATACATCCAATGACCTTAATTGTTTTTTAGTCCATGGATTTTGAAGAATATGAAATTTAACTATCCTGCTTAATTCATTTATGGGAATTTCATCTACTGAGTTATATTTTGAATTTTGTTCAAACCAAGTTTTAAAGGCATCATTGGATGGGGCAAAAACAGTATAACTACCTGAAACATCCAAAATTTTATCGTACCCCGTAATTTCGATGCACCTTGCAAAAGTTGATAGTTCTGGTATATCAAGTATTTGGGTGTAAACTTTTCCTGCAAGCCACTGAGGTCTTTCAAATTTGTCAAATTCTTTCTGGCAGGAAATCGATAAAACTGCCAAACTAAAGATTAGCAAATATATTAGTTTTCGTTTTTTCATGTTAGATTTAGTATCAGTAGAATCTAATTAATAGTCGAAACAATTTTTAATTTAAAATCTGCGCGTTTCATATATAATTTAGTCGACAATGATATAACAAAATACACTTTATGCAAAATTCCATTTAGAATGCGGAAATATGTTTTGTTCAAAAATAGAAGGAGAAAAATGATTTTGTTTAAAGTGTCGTTTCCAGTTTTGTAATATTTGGGTCAATTTGTAAGGCATGTTTCAATGCGACACATAAGTAATATCAAGGCTTTCATCATTAAATTTTATTGGCCGAACTGAAGAAGGATAATTTTTTTTACGAATTAGTAAATTAGGAATGATAAAGATTAATACCAAATCCATTAATAAAAGAAATGACTGCAATTCAGTTGTAACTTCGATGCTGACATTCCAAAATAAAAATAGTATAGTTTGGATAAACCCCGGAAAAAGGCTCATCAATGCCTTCTATTCCCTACAAGTTATGCCCTTTTATTAAATGTTCAGAGCAATCTGTGCATGAAAGTATATCATTTCTTGTATTTTGATAAAAAACCAAGGGCCGAATAACTTTTGAAATATATAAAACTTAAAGTCGAATTCATGTTTTTTTTCATTTTACTAATGCCGGTGTCGCATAACAAATTTTAAACTAATTTCTCATGGTATTGTTGGCTGTATTGGTTTTTTCAACTTATGATAAAGAAAAAGCCGTCTCTTTCGAGACGGCCATTTTTCATAAAGACTGAGATTTACTATTACTTCCACTAAAACTCTAATTTTTAATAGCTTTGAAACGTCCAAGCATTTTGCTGTCGTTGCTAATCACAATCAGAAACATTCCTGAAGGTATTTTATCAAGTGAAAAGACTTCAAAATTACTTTGTGCCTTCTGATCAATGATAAGTGACCCTGTTGCATTATAAATCTGAATTCGATTTCCTGATTCTATTCCGCTGATGTTTAATAAGCCGGATGTCGGATTTGGGTAAATTTCTATTTGTTTCAATCCAACATATTCTGTCGAAGTTACATTAAGTTCAAGTTGATACAAAACAACTATTTTACCATCGGCAGAAGTGACTTTTATCTTGTCACCTTTGTTAAGATTTCCCGAGGTTTTTTCATTTCCGTCAGCATCAACAACAACAGCAGTTGCACCAATTGCAGGTGTAATGCGGGGATATACTTCAGAAACGAGGGTTGTTCCGGTTAAATCAGAAGTACCCCCGGCAATTTTATAATCCACCTGGTTAACCGCATAATTGGTTGACAACACGTAAGCCAGGTAAGTGGTTGCAGGTATATTTTGGGTAGGTAAAAATGAAATGAAATAAACCCTTGTGACCAATCCATTTGTAGATGTAACCATTACTTTGTCATCCTCCCTGATATTTCCAAGTGTTCTTTCAAATCCCATTTTATCAACCAATTTCAGGGATGCTCCCAAAGATGGTGTTATATTGGAAAGAAACGACTGGAAATTGGTACCGCGCGGTACATACTGGATCAGATTCTCTTTTTGTTTAACATCATACATATCTGAAAGGATAAAGGCATCATTTGCGGATGTATTTGGTTTTAACTGATAAACAATACGGGTCAAACCATCTTCGGCTACCACATCGAGATAAATATTTGGATTTACCGTAGCATCAACATAAACAGTATCGAAATTTAATGTTTTATAAGGAACATAAGAACCATTTTGATCTACCACCGACATTGTTGCCCCGGCAGGTACAGTGATGTTGTTAATAATTGTCTTAAGTTTTGTTCCATAATCAAATCCAGAAACATATCCAATTCCTGCATTATCATCATTTGTATAACCATTGCTTTTTGGTGAAACGTCAACCTGAACTATGTATTTTGTTGAGGTTAAGTATGCATTTGAACTTAATCCGGTTTCAGTAACATCCAGTCTGTAAATGGTTGTGTTTTTGCCATCAGCTGAAGTTACAGTCAGCACATCATTCATGCCAAGAACCGCATCCGATGCCAGTACCATATTATCTGCGCCGGAATTTACTGTAAATGTTTGTCCTTCATCTTCTTTATTCAGATTACCCAGCATATCAGAAACGATAGTACCTGTTCTTATTCCAAGAATTTCTTCACCTTGTCCATAACCATCGCTAACTTTATAGACCGTTGAGGTTACCGTTGATTTGTAATAAGTAGGTTCTATCATATAATGAGTATTCAGGCTTGATACTGCTGCTAAATATCTTTCCGGTGTAGGAATATGACCAAAGTCAATCCCGGGAAGAACCAGGTTCCATTCAAGGGAGTCAATATTATAATATCCAAAGGAAGCACCAGGAACAGGATTACCTTTTGTAATCTCCGGTTTACGAATATGAATAGTACCTGTTTGGTTATTGCTCAATACATAATCTCCTATTACCCATTTTGCATTCTCGGGCATACCCATAATATCGATTAATTCGAAATCATTAGGGTCAGTATTTGGTTTTAATCCCAATTTTATTGAATCGTTCAATATTTTATACATAAATAATGTATTACCCCGGTTGCCATTTGGCGACATCGGCACACCACCACCACTGGCAGTAGTAATATCTTCGCCCCAGGGGTTTGTGATTCCGGGAACGGCTTCATTCCAGAATTGAACATCGTAATGCGGAGTATAAGGGGTTATACCTGGATAGTAATCTTCCCCCCGGACTATTAATGCCATAACAAATGTTTGACCACCTTGCAGAATCGGGTTCACATTTATGTCGGGAACCATAATTCTTGGTGTTACTTCCCAGGTGGATTCATCGACATGTTTTAACCCAGGTATATAGGTAGTGTACCTTCTTAGCCAGGCGTCATTAGCTGTTATGGGTGCATAAAGACTTGCATTATTCTTCATACCCATCATATAGTTCCTTAAATCTATCGGCTGGTTTCCCGGGTTGTAAATTTCGAGATAAGTACGACCGTTCGGATAAGTATTTACATATTCTGAAATAAAAGGATCTGCATTAAATGGTTCGATTTTATCCGGATATTTTTCTTTAACCAACTCCACATTATATGTTCTTTTTACTGTATCGTCTTCGGCGGTAATATTAAATAATATTGTCCGGTCTTCTTTTGTTCCGGTAAGCGATTTTGCCCGGGTAACCTGTACCGATGCATTAACCTGTGCCGTTTTGGCTATAAGTGCAGGTATTCCTTCCACATCCAGTGGAATTTCTACTTTATAATTGGTATTTCCACCTGAGAAATTTGGAATTGTATCGCCTTTCCAACCCATAAATCCTCTGTAAAATGGAGGAATATCTGGCCATGTAATGGCAGCAAGGTCAGCATTCTGGTTGGGTCTATAAGTTTGAACCTCAATAAAATATTCTTTCACATTTCCGCTTTGCGAAGTTACTTTAAGTTTATCTCCGTTTTTCAAATCCGGTCTTTCCGTGCCATCTTCCCAAACAATTTCCCAGTCTGCAATGGCTGGTTTTTCAAGATAATTCAACAACGAATCGGCACGTAAATCAAAAGCAAGACCATAGCCCGAACCCGTAATTGTATCTACACCAGTTCCGTTATTTGTAACCCGTGGCCAGCCTAAAATTCCATTTTGTGCACGTGTTGTAACCGGACCAGTTATATTCTGATGATCCACAGGAATTACAATATTTGCATCTGAAGTAGGATTTTCAACAACAATATCGAATGTTGCCGTTGTCAAACCGTCGCCAACTACATAAACCGTAAGTTGGTCTCCATTACGGGCTGAACGATAAAGTGAATCCTCAACCGATGAATTCAAAATATAATTCCAGGCTACGCCAGGTTTTCTTTTCATATGACGCATTATTTCATCTAGTCTTCTGATACCCCATGGCACAGTTATTTTTTTACCAGCAAAGTCAACTTTAATTCCGCCCGATTCTGGTTCCAGCGTATTTTCATCCAGTACATAATTTCCCTGGTTAGCTATTGTCCACCAGCTGTCACGCCATGCATTGTAACCTTCAGGTATTTCAATTGGCAACCATTCCGAGTCGTCAATGCTTATCCCGCGGGCATTGGCAAAATCGAGGTTTCCTTTTTTAACTACATTTTTACGTACAACAATGGATGTAGCAATTCCTCCCTGTACTCCGGCAATGTCATAATTAGTATTTGGATAATTTCTTCCGTTAAGGTCAAAAACACCACCAACCTGGTCAACAACAGCTGAGTCACCTTCTGCATAGTGGTGCTCAAGGTAATATGTACCTGATCCTAATCCGTTAAATACCAGGGAATAGTCTCCTCTTCTAACCCTTTGTTCAGGATCGTTTAGTGCAGTAGATACGCTGTCTTCAGGGTAAATAACTCCGTCGACAGGTTCTTGCATATGAATTAGCTTATCTGCCACTTCGTATATACCTACCTGTTTCGGCCGTTGATTTCCGCCAAGTCTTCCCAAACCCTCTTTATAACGAACCGGGCCAAAATCATAACCATTGGTAATAACAAATGATTTCCCAGGATCGAGCATCCTGTCAGGTAAAAAAATGTAATCACCTGTTTCTGTGTACCATGGATCATTGCATAAATCAACAACAGCTGAACTCCTGACCCAGGGTGTCAACCTACCCAGTTTAAATTCACTCAAATTGACTGGTTCAGTGCCCTGGTTTGTAATTTCTACATAACCCTCCGCGGTGGATGTAAATCTGGCTTCTGTAATTACCAAAGTTGTAATAACTCCTTCAGGATATTCACACACAACCTGTGCGTTTAATATCCCGGCAATAAAAGTTAAGAAAAGTAAAAATTTTAATTTCATAATGTAAGATTTTAATTAAAATATTGATTTAGTAATTGTTGTATTAAATTTGATATAACCAATTTATCACATTTGCAAATTTGCCATTCTGGTTAAATCCTTTAATGTAGTTTTCCACAAATTACATTTCAATTTATGAATTCTTTTTTTGGTTATAACAAAATTGCTACATGTGATCTGAATTCTTTTGCATCATTGTTCCTGTTTTTGTTATTTATGGGTCAGTCTATAATAAATGTTGCACCCTGAAACATGAGATAAAGACTTCCGTTTATTCCAAATTTCATTTACATATTAGAATAACAAGAGGCACTTAATTGAAATTGTAACGTAATCAAATTTGCCACTTTGTATGGGATCTCCTATATTGTTAATTTCCCTGGAGTGTAATTAAAAGAAGTGCTTTTACAAACAGTACTCTCACATAAGATTTTGATGAAAAAAAGATGAAAGATTATTTCATATTTAAACGTTTTAATTCACAAAAATCTATTTGTCTTCCTTTACGAATTTTTATAAAACTGTAATCAGCGTTTTAAGAAACCGAAATCAATTGATTTTTTTTTAGTCAGTGAAAGATAAGTGGCAAAACTAACTATTTCGAAATGTGCTACAAAAATCTTATTTGCTTTTTAATTTAATTTATAAGGAATTATCGATTTATCCTGTTTGTTCATTTTCAGTTCCGACTGATATTCAGATGGGGTTTTACCATAAAGCTTTTTAAAACATTGAGTAAAATAAGAATGTGAATTGAACCCAACTGCAAATCCAATTTCGTCGATATTTAAATCGCTTTCTTTCATAAGTTTAAGTGCCTTTTTCATGCGCACGTACCTGATAAATTCGGTTGCCGACTGACTGGTCAGCACTCGCATTTTGCGATGTAGAGAACTGCGGCTAACTCCTAGTTCTTCGGCCAAATGTTCTACCGAAAAGTTTGTGTCAAGAAGATGCTGTTCAACAATCTGTACAGATCGTTCCACCAGATTTTTATCACGTTGTGTGAGACTCGCATCATCCGCCCACTTTTCTTCCGATTCTTTGAACGATTTCTTCAGCTTAGTTCTCAATTGGAGCAGATTGGAGATTTGTGCTTTCAATAATTTGTTCTCGAAAGGTTTGGTTATGTATGCATCAGCGCCTGTTTCGAACCCGTCAATTTGTTTGTCAGTTTCGGTAAGAGCTGTCAGTAAAATAACCGGAATGTGACTTGTATGTATATCCCCCTTTATTTTCCTGCAAAGTTCTAATCCGTCCATTCCCGGCATCAACACATCTGAAACAATTAAATCCGGGAATATTTCACGCGCCATCTCCAGGCCTTGATTTCCATTGGAAGCAACAATTATTTTGTAGTCGTTCATCAATAAATTACGAATTTGCTTTTGCATATCGATGTTGTCTTCCACCACCAAAATCGAATGACTGAGTTCCTTATTGTCTGTTCTGATAATATCGATGGGTTCGCTTTTGTTATCCTTTGCTCCAGTCAATATTTTTGTCGCTTTTTGTTTTGCTGAAGAAATCCCGGTTTCAAATTTCAAGGGGAGCAAAACAGAAAAAACCACACCCCCTTCAGACAAATTTTCCACAGTAATTGCACCACCTAAAAGCTTCGAATACTCACGGCATAAGTGAAGCCCAATTCCCGTGCCCTGATTTTTTTCAGGATCGGTCTTATAAAATCTATCAAAAATACGCGACATTTCATCGTCAGGAATAGCCATTCCACTGTTTGAAATACTAATCGCCAAAAATTTGCCGTTGATTTCGGGATTTGTTGAATATAATTTTTTACCGCTTGTTTCTATATTTATACTTTTAATGTTCAATCTGATAATACCTCCTTCCGGTGTAAATTTAAAAGCGTTTGATACCAGGTTGAAAAGAATTTTATCGAGTTTTTCGGCATCCAGTTCCATTTCGAATTTGGAAAATGTTGAGTCCATTTCAAATAAAATATGTTTGTCTTTGGCATAAACTTCATAATGGTTGCTAGTTGCAGCACAAATCTTTACTATATCCGATTTTTCAGATTTGTATCCAATTTTATTCAGTTCGAATTTTCTGAAATCAATGATTTGATTTACCAACATGCTTAACCTTTGTGCATTACGCTGAATCATTGTTAAATGATCCTTTGTATCGTTGTCGTAATATTTCTTTTTCAGTATTAATTCCAGTGGCGAAAGAATCAGGGTAAGCGGTGTGCGGAATTCATGCGAAATATTGGTAAAAATCTGAAGTTTCATCTGGTGAAGGTTTTCTTCATTTTCACGCTGCACCTTTTCAACGAGTAACTGGTTTTTGAGCTGTTGCCGAAGAATTATCTCCCGTAATATAATCCAGGCAGTGGCAAGCAGAAAAAGAAAGTAGAGCAGGTAAGCAAAATTTGACCTCCAAAACGGAAACAAAATATTTATCTCCAAACGAGTTGGCTCTATGCTCCAAACTCCATCGTTGTTAGACCCGTTAACTTCAAAAGTATATTTTCCGGGTGGTATCTTTGTAAAAGTTGCTCTTCCTAAGTTCCCTGCCTCAATCCAATCATCCTGGTAATTAACCAACCGATAGCGGAACTGATTTTTTCGCGGTTGAATGTAGTTGTTTGCTACAAATTCAAAAGAAAGTGAATTTTGATAATGTTTCAATCTAAGATCATTTAAAATTTGCGCCGAACTCTGAATCGGGCTATCAATTTGATCCGGATTCACTTTTTCGTTGTTAATTTCCAAATTGGTAATTATAACTTTTGGAGGAATGGGATTTTCAACAAGATTTTGAGGATTGAATAAGTTAAATCCATTGGGACCACCAAAAAGAAACTCGCCATTACTGCATTCAAAAACCGCTGCCGGATTAAATTGGTTACCCTGTAAACCATCATCCCTGTTGTAATTTTTAAAAGTTTTGTTTTTGGCTGAATAACGCGAAAGGCCATTCTCTGTGCTAAACCACATATTCCCGTTTTTATCTTCAAGTATTCCGAAAACACTGCTTCCTGCCAGCCCATTTTTGGGTAATAAAACATTAATAACTTCGGTGGCGGTATTGTAACAGTTAACACCACCTCCACCAGTGCCAATCCATATTTGACCCGAGGAATCTTCGAAAAGGTGGAAAATTTGATTATTGCTTATACTTTGACTGCTGGAATTGTAAAAAAAACGTTCAAATTTTTCGCTTCCCTTTGGTTTATAATTTAATCCATGTTGCGTTCCAACCCAAAGTCCTCCATAACTGTCAAGCATCAGAACACGAACACCATTTGATGAAATTGATGTAGGATCAGTAGAATTAGTTTTAAAATATTTCAATTCTCCAGAAAGTAAATCATAATGATAAAGTCCTGAACCGTATGTGCCTATCCACAATCCTCCTTCGTCTTGCAGAATGGTATAAACGTTAATATCTTCAGAATTAAAAATCGGGGAACGGTAAAATTTTTGCTTTGTTGAATCAAAAATCCATAACCCGGTTGCAAAGGTTCCAATCCATAAACGGCCGTTGTTGTCGGTGCTGATACATTTAATGTTCTTCGGACCGATTTTCGGATCTATTACATTAAAAGAGACAAATTCCCTTGTATTTCTGTTGAATTTGCTTAATCCACCATCTTCTGTACCAACCCAGATAATACCGTTTTTATCTTCAGCGAAAGAACTGACAATATTTGAATTAAGGGACATTTGGCCTTGATTTCGGTTGAAATGAAGAAATTGATTGTCGTTTTTATCAAGGAAAGCAATACCACCTGTCCATGTTCCAATCCACAATACTTGTTTTGAATCAATAAACATTGAATGGATACTGTTATACGGTAAATTGTTGTAAAAATCCTTTCTTATAATTTGTATTTTATTCCTTGAAACCTGGGCAATTCCATTATATGTCCCAATCCAGATACGATTGTAAGAATCTTTGACAATTGTTCTTACACGGTTACTCGGAATCCTGTTCAGCTCTTCGCTGTTCTCGTTGTAATAATTAATTAGTATTCCATTTTGGTTCACATGATATGCCCCATTGGTATCATATCCAATCCAAAATGTGGTATTGTCCATACAAATGGCTCCTATACGATCATTCCGAAAATTACTGACAAAATGGAAATTATTATATGGCCATGGGCTAGTGTAAACACTTCCGTGCCTGGTGCCAATCCATAGATTATCCCGATTATCAAAAGTGAAACAGGACGGATTGTCATACTTGTCGGTCAATTGAATATTTAAAGCCTGCAAGCTACTGTCCGCTAAATTAATCAGGCATAAATTATTACTACGCAATATTAAAAGATCGCCACGCGAATTTTCTATCAAATCCTGATATGTATAATTTGTGATAGTATCACCTACTTCAGTAAATTCAGGTTTTTTAAAAAATTGTTTTGCAACATCAAAAATGCAAATTCCATCAATTGTTACCACCCATAAATTTCCCTGCTTGTCACTTTGTATTTTTTCAATTCTGTCGCCTGCAATAGTATTCGGATTACCAATCTGATGGATAAACTTTTGAACCTCCCTGCCATTATAGCGGTATAAACCATGTTCGGTGCCAAACCAAATAAATCCGTTTATATCTTCACAAATAGTTTTAATATTTCCGTAGGTAAATCCTTCCGGAGGAGAAATCTTTCTAAATACAAACTCTTCTTCCTGATCAACGGCAAATATGTGTGTGATTAACAATACCAGTATGGTTGACAAGAATTTTATCATCTGTTTAGTGTTTTAAAATGTGAAAATTACACAATTCATTAAATAATGTGATATTAAAATACCAGGAATACTAAAAAAAATGTTCCAAAAAGCAACAAAATTGACAAGCCGCTACATCTTTCATATTTATTGAACCATAATTGAAATAACAATACCACAGAAAATCATAGGTTTGATCGTTATACTAAAAACCAAAAAAATATGTTTAAACTTCACAAATGGTTCAGTTCGATATTCTTTTTTTTGGCATCAATTTGCGGATTGTTTATATCCTGCAATAATGGTATTTCAGATAAAAAAATTATTTCGCATTCCGAACAACAAATTTCGCTTATGCTCGATAAGATTTCAAGCATAAAACAAAATTCAAATACTGATAATCTTGTTTCGCCCAAAACAATTGATACAAATGGACATCTTGTTTTGGTGCCTTCTAAAGATTGGACTAGCGGTTTTTTCCCGGGTATTCTCTGGCAATTGTATGAATTATCGGGTAAAGAGTTGTGGCTTGAGAATGCTCAAAAATTTACCAAACAAATTGAAATTGAGAAATTTAATGGGACTTCTCACGATATGGGTTTTAAAATCTATTGCAGTTTTGGAAACGAATACAGACTTACCGGAGAAAGCGCAAGCAGGACTGTAATTATTGAAGCGGCTACAAAATTATCAGAACGTTTTAACCCGGTTATCGGGTGTATTCGTTCTTGGGATCATAATTCAGATAAATGGCAGTTTCCAGTGATTATAGATAACATGATGAATCTCGAGCTTTTATTTGCAGCAACAAGGTTGACTGGTGATCCTTCGTTTAAGGAAATCGCTGTGAGTCATGCCAACACAACGATGAAGAATCATTTTAGAGAGGATTACAGTACATATCATGTAGTTGACTATGACAAGCAAACCGGGAAAGTGCTAAAGAAAAATACACACCAGGGATATAGTGACGAATCAACCTGGGCAAGAGGTGAGGCCTGGGCATTGTATGGTTATACACTTTGTTATAGGGAAACTCAGGACGAAAAATATCTTGAACAGGCAAAAAATATAGCTTCTTTTATTTTAAATCATCCCCGACTTCCCAAAGATTTTATTCCTTATTGGGATTTTGATGCACCGGGAATTCCCAGCGAACCAAGGGATGCATCTGCTGCAAGTATAATTGCTTCGGCACTTTACGAACTAAGTACATACTCCGATCAAAACAATCAATACCGAGAGAAGGCTGATATTATAATGAAAAATCTGGAACAAAATTATATGACGGAAAAAGGAGATGCAGATGGTTTTATTCTTTTGCATAGTACAGGTTCTGCCCCGTCAAATAAAGAAGTAGATGTTCCGATCATTTACAGCGATTATTATTTTTTGGAAGCGCTTACCAGGGCCAGGCGTTTGGAAAAAGATAAACCTATAACCTAATTGATTTTCACCTTCGGCTGATTCAATTCCTGGTATGATAATGAAATTTTAAGATATGCTTAAAGCATTATTTTACCTATTATTTTAGTGGTTTTCGACTTGCAAAAGTAAGAACTAATGTGGCAGTTATTAATAGAAAATTATAAATGCACCGTGGATTTTCAAAATTCTGGTTCAACATTTTCATACTGGTAAGAATTTTATCGACAACCGACAAATACAGTGAATTACAGTGGTTCTTAATTGGGCTGTTAAATTCAAAGATTGGAATTTTCGAAATATTTGAAAAATTATAACTATTCTAATTTAAATAAATTTAGGTGATATAAATTTCACAATAAACCACAATTAAAAACTAAAATCATGTCAATCAAAAAAATCTTAGCAACAATATTTTCACTGTTCGCAATTCTTGTTTTTACAGGATGGAGTAATAGTTCGAAAAATACAAATCAATCGGCAAAAAAGCCCAATATTTTATTTATTGCCGTTGACGACTTAAAACCATGGGTCACGGCTTACGGCGACAAACACGCCAAAACACCGGGCATGGATAAACTGGCCAGCGAAGGATTGGTATTTAAAAATACCTATTGCCAGCAAGCCATTTGTGCGGCATCCAGAGCAAGTATTATGACAGGGATGCGTCCGGACCGGACCAGGATTTGGGATTTGGTAACCGTACCAAGGCAGGTGAATCCCAATATCGTTACCATTCCGCAATACTTTAAATCGCAGGGATACGAAACTGCTGGGATGGGTAAAATTTATCATGTTTCCAGCGCCGGGCCCGGTCATGACGCTCCATCGTGGAGCATTCCATATCGGGATGCGAAAACGGTGAAATGGGCGCTTCCTTTTACTCCCGACAAAAAAACCAAAAGAGGCCCGGCGGTTGAATGTGCCGATGTGCCGGATAATACATATCAAGATGGAAGATTGACTGAAATGGCTATTGAATTAATGGATAGTTTGAGTGGGAACGAAAAACCCTTTTTTCTTGCGGTTGGGTTTCTTAAACCTCACCTACCTTTTATTGCTCCCAAAAAATACTGGGATTTGTACGACCGCAACGAATTTGAACTGGCATCTTTTCAAAAAATGGCTTTAAACAGCCCAGAAATTGCCTATCATAATTCAGGTGAGTTGAAGAACTATTCAGATATTCCCAAGTTTGACAATTATTCCGAAGATGAATTACAGCATTTATCCGTGGACAAACAACGGGAATTAATTCATGGTTATTACGCGGCCATGTCATACACCGATGCACAGATTCTGCAACTGCTCAATGAGTTGGAGCGTTTGGGAATCAAAGAAAATACAATTGTGGTTTTATGGGGCGACCACGGCTGGCATTTGGGCGACCACGGACTTTGGTGTAAACACACCAATTTTGAGCAGGCAACCCATACCCTTTTAATGTTGAGCGCACCCAACTTTGCAAAGGGAGTTCAGCCTGAAACACAAAGCGAATTTGTTGACGTATTTCCAACGTTGTGCGAACTTTCTGGAATTCCGGTACCCAACTGGCTCGACGGCATCAGTCTTGTGCCAGCGATGAAAGATCCGCAGGCTGAACTGAAGGAATATGCTTTTAGCCAATATCCGCGTGGGAAAGACAGAATGGGATATTCCATTCGTACCAAACAATTTCGCTACACAGTTTGGTGTGGTGATGGTTATAAATCAGAACAGCCTTTTGATGAAAAGTACGTAATTGCCCGGGAAATGTACGATTACGAAAAAGATGTCCTGGAAACCGAGAATGTGGTTGATAAACCTGAATATTCGGAGTCAAGAAAACAAATGGATCAGCTGTTTTTGAAAGCCATGGAACGTGAATTTAACAGCTACGTTAATTATTCAAAAATCGCTGATTACCATGATCCTGTTGATATTTCTTCAAAAGATTCAGAATAACGCTTAAAGTTTACAGCAATGAAAATTAAATTTTTAACAGGCACATTCATATTATTTATATGGAGTTATTTGGCAACTGCTCAGGATAAACCAAACGTGCTTTTTATTATGACCGATCAGCAGTCATATAACATGATGAGTTGCTTGGAAAATAAATGGCTGCAAACCCCCAACATGGATAAAATTGCAGAAATGGGTTACCGGTTCGATAAAACGTATTGTGCCAATCCGGTTTGTATGCCTTCCAGGTTTTCACTTTTAACGGGTCATTATGCTTCTGAAGTTGGAGTAAAAGAAAATACAAGCGCGTGGAATCCGGAAAAAGTAAAAAAAATTATCTCAACCGATGCTCTGGGAAATATATTTCGCAAAGCAGGTTACGAAACTTTGTACTCCGGCAAAACACATTTGTATGGAACCAAAGATGCTTCGGAATATGGATTTAAAATTAATTCAACCGATCCTTACGATGGCCCGGCAATTTATGCTGAAAAGGTTTTTGCTGAAATGGGTAAAATCAAACCGGATAAACCTTTTTTAATGTTCCTGTCGTTTCTGAATCCTCACGATATTTGTTACAAAGCGGGTATGGACAAGCGTTATCCGGACAAATTGCCTGAAGCAAACACAAAAGAAACGGCCCGTTTACTGGCTTTGCAAAAAACGTTGAGCGAGTCGGAATATCAAAGTCAAATTCCTCCACATTTGGAAAACCGTTCCCCAATCAGCGAAGAACAGCCTGAAATGGTTGCTATGTCTTCGTTATCGAGAACCTGGAACAAGGATGAATGGGATTTGTATAACTGGATGTATCTCCGGCTTACCGAAAGTGTAGATGCATTAATCGGCAGGGTTTTAACAGCTCTGGAAAAATCAGGTCTGGAAAAAAATACAATCATTGTTTTTACATCGGACCACGGCGATATGCACGGTGCCCATGATTTAATTCTGAAAAATGTGATGTTTGAAGAGGCTCAAAGAGTTCCTTTTATTCTAGCCGGAAAAGGAATAAAACAAAACTTTGCCGACAATTCGACCCTGGTTTGCAATGGATTGGATTTTCTTCCAACCATTTGCGATTTGGCTGGAATTGAGGCGCCCAAAGGACTTCCCGGAATTTCACTCAAACCATATTTAACAGGAGAAGGACAAAAACCAACACGTAAATCTATTGTTACCGAAGGCTATAATTCTTATCAGATAACCGATGGACGTTACAAATATACCGTTTATGAATTACCGGGAAATCCGGAAACATTGACCGATATTTATAAAAATCCGGGGGAGACTAATAACTATTGTAACGAAATAGAATACTCGAACATCAAATCTAACTTGAAAAAGGAATTGATGGCAAACCTGACAAAAAGAGGACTAACGCCGCTTCCTGAGAATAGAACCATTAAAAATCTCAGGGATGCCGAAAAAGAAATGAATCGGAAACAAGGGAAGAAATCGAAATCAAAAGAAGATGAATAAAAATTTTGAAATATGATTATCAAAAAAAATATCATTTTTATTTTGAGTTTGATGTTGTCGGGCTTTTCTTTTGCCGGACCAAAAATCATTCTTAAACTCGATGATTTGTTTGTTAAGGAAGGAATTTGTGCATGTGCCCCAACTTTTGATTATTTAATTCAGAAACAAATAAAAGCGGGATTTGGTGCCATCGCCAACCGTTCCGATTCCACAGCTCGGGCAACGCTGACTCCATATTTGAATGCATCAAATGAAAAGGGAGAAAAACTTTTTGAAATCTGGCATCACGGTTTAGATCATGTCAGTCCTGAATTCATTGGTACTGGCTATGAATATCAAAAAACACATTTCGAAGAGGCGGATCAACTTCTGAAAAAATTGTTGGGATTTCAAATGCATTCATTTGGTGCGCCATTTAACGGAAGCGATTCGGTTACCAACCGGGTGGTTTCCGAAAATTCAAATTATAAGGTTTTTATATTTAGCAGTATAAAGCCAGATGTTAAAAATGGAATTATGTACCTGGATAATCGGGTGAATATGGAAAATGGTACAGGAAATCCCGAATTCACTCTTTTTCTGGAAAACTACACAAAATACAAAAATACATATACCGATTACATGGTTTTGCAAGGGCATCCAAATTTGTGGACGCCTGAAAGACTGGATCAGTTCAGAAAAATTGTTGATTTTCTGATTTCGGAAGGATGTGAATTTGTGCTGCCGTTTGAATATTATCAGTCCCAAACAACAAAATGAAAATACCAGTTTATAATACATTCTTTTTGATTTTGATTGTCCAATGCGTTTTTATTTCAAAACAAGCATTTTCACAGGTAACGCTTGATGCCGATGGTCCCGGTGATACTTTCGAATTGATTAATAGTGTTTTTGCACCCGGTTACAATGCAATTGAAAGTGCGGAGTGTGCTCACCCGGATTTCGGCCGTCATATTGCCGAAGTTTGGGACGATGAACTGAACCAGTTTGTTTTTGAGTTTTACATTCATGTTACACCCGACAACGACCGCTGTATTAATTTCGACAGGCAACGCGTTGAAATAAAAACCTACGATAAATCTCCGGAAAATTTAAAAGGCGTTCCGGGAGAAACAGTTGCCTACAAATGGAAATTCAAAATCCCAAGCGGATTTAAACCCTCATCCAGCTTTACACATATTCATCAGATAAAAGCAGTTGGCGGCGATGATAGTATGCCTGTGTTCACTTTGACTCCACGGACTTCAGCTCCAAACCGAATAGAACTTATTTATAATAACACTACTAAAGTAAAAACAGCGCCTTTGTCATTATTTGAAGGAGTTTGGGTGGAGGCTACCGAAAAAATTACAATAGACAGCCAACACGGAAGCTATTCGATAATTATCAAAAAAGTAAGCGATGAAACGGTTTTATTGTCCTATTCGAATAGTGATCTTATGACTATTCGTCCGGACAATGAGTTTATCAGGCCAAAATGGGGAATTTACCGTAGCTTGAATAATTCTTCTGTGTTACGTGACGAATCTATGCGTTTTGCAGGATTTTCAATTTTGGAAGGAACTCCTGTGTCAGCTCAAACAATCGTTTTCAACGACACAGTAAGTTTAAATGTTTTTCCAATTCCCGCTGTTACCACCGCAACATTTGAATATAATATCCCGGCAGAATCCAAAGTACAAATAGATATTTATAATATGAACGGTGGTATTGTGAAAACAATTATTAACAAAGAATTGAGGATAAGTGGCCGACATCAGGAAAAGGTTTCTGTGTCAGATTTACAGGAAGGAACTTATTTAATTTGTCTTTCGACAGATAAATTCACAAAAACAATAAAACTATGTGTAGTAAAATAAATAATTTTATTCGTCATTTTTTATATCATCAAAACCTTACAATTTAAAATAATGAAACAGAAAATTTACATAGTCCTGATTATTATTGGAATCTGTTTTTCAAATTGGGTAAATGCACAAACAGAGACCAAAATTCGTTTAAATGACAACTGGAAATTCCTAAAAAGCGACCTCGGCGGAATCTGGGAAGCCCTGCGACCAGTAAAAGAAGGTAATCCGGAGAGTGTGCCGTTATGGAAAGAAGTAACACTTCCCCATTGTTTCAATGCAACCGATGCTGTCGACCCCGATGTAAATTATTACCAGGGGCCGGGTTGGTACACTAACCGGGTTAAAATCAGTAATCCTTATCCGGATGGAAGAACAATTCTTAATTTTGAAGGAGCCGGTCAAAAAACGAAAGTTTTTGTTTATACGACGCAGGTTGGTTCGCACACAGGCGGATATGACGAATGGACCGTGGATATTACTGATGCAGTTATTGATTTTCTGAAAAATGATTCTGTTGCTGCTTCCTATGACGGGAAAATTCCAATTTCTATCTGCTGTGATAATTCGCGTGATTTGGAAATGATTCCATCTGATTTGTCCGATTTTAATCTTTACGGAGGAATGTACAGGTACCTGAACCTGGTTTATGTGCCGGCGTTTTCAATCGACCGGTTATTTGTGAATGCAACTGTTGATGAAAAAGGATTGGATGGAAAATACGATCTCAGACTTAAATTGCTGAACAAATCTGTTTTAACAAAAGCGCACCTGAAAATTGAAATTATTGCTCCTGATGGAAAAACAGTAAACACTTCAGAAAAAGACATTGAATCGTTTGAAGGTGAAAAAAGCATTTTTACGGGAAACTTTAAAAGTCCGCAACTTTGGTCACCGGTTAAACCCGGATTATATACTGCAAAAGTTACAATTTCTAGCGAAGCAGGTTTACAAACCGTTTCCGAAAAATTTGGTTTTCGCAATTTTGAATTTGTCGATAACGGGCCGTTTAAACTTAATGGAAGTCGTTTACTTCTTCGCGGAACACACCGGCACGAAGATCATGCAGGTGTTGCGGCTGCCATGACCGAAGAAATGATTCGGACGGAAATTCTGATGATGAAAGAAATGGGTGTGAACTTCATCCGGCTTGGTCATTATCAGCAATCGCGTATTGTGCTGAATTTGTGCGACAGTCTTGGAATTATGGTTTGGGAAGAAATTCCTTGGTGTCGCGGTGGTTTGGGGGGAGAAAAATACAAACAGCAGGCCCGGAATATGCTTACTGATTTAATTGAACAACACCGTAATCATCCGGCGATTATTATTTGGGGGCTGGGAAATGAAAACGACTGGCCTGGTGATTTTACAGAATTCGACGAAGCTAAAATCAGGGCTTTTATGACCGAACAAAACGATTTGGCACATCGACTTGATCCAACCCGGATGACCGCCATACGCAGGTGCGATTTCTGCAAAGACATTGTGGATGTTTATTCCCCGTCGATTTGGGCGGGATGGTACCGTGGTATTTATACAGAATACCGTGAGGAAACTGAGAAAGAAATAAAAAGGGTGAAACACTTTTTTCATGCTGAATGGGGTGGCGACAGTCACGCTCGCCGACATTCGGAGAATCCGGAATATATATGGCAAAAAATTAAAACCGGCGGAGGAACCGATGAGCGCCTTGGTGACGCCTCATTGGTTGGAGGAGCTGTGCGTTATTCAAAAGATGGCGACTGGAGCGAATCTTACATTTGCAATCTCATCGACTGGCATTTGAAAGAGCAGGAAACTATGCCCAATTTAACGGGTTCTGCTTATTGGCCATTCAAAGATTTTTCCACCCCGGTCCGACCAGAAAATCCTGTGCCATATATGAACCAAAAAGGTGTGGTCGAACGCGATTTTACTAAAAAAGAATCCTTTTACGTTTTTCAATCCTACTGGGCAGAAAAACCAATGGTACATATTTATGGCCACAGCTGGCCGGTTCGCTGGGGAAATGTAGGCGAAGAAAAATTGGTAAAAGTATATTCCAATTGCGATGAAGCAGAATTGTTTGTCAATGGCAAAAGTTACGGATTAAAAAAACGAACCAGCCAGGATTTTCCGGCTGCGGGATTGCGCTGGAATGTTGTTTATAAGCCCGGTGAAAATCAATTGAAAGTTATTGCACATAAAGGGAAAACAGAGTTCGTTGATGAAATTACCCAATCTTACCAAACCGAAAAATGGGGAGCGCCTGCAAAAATGACTTTAAGCAAAATTAGTCAGGAAGGTGATATTGCAACAATCGAAGTTAAACTTTATGATGCGCAAAATGTACAATGTCTGGATGCAAGGAATGTTGTCAATTTTGGTTTGGCCGGTGATGGAAAACTAATCGACGACGAGGGAACTTCTTCCGGCTCACGAAAAGTTGAATTATACAATGGAAGAGCAATTATCAGGGTAAAAATGAATGACGGTGAAAGTAATGCCAGTGTAAAAAGCATAGGGCTATCCACTGTTTTTTGCAATTTAAAATGATAGAAGTTTTTAGTCTCATTCTCCTTTCGTTAAATTGATTTTTAGTGGTAATGAATCTTTTCAATACATTTGAACGATGCTTTTTTGAAATATTCTTTTAAAAAATAATTTTATGCCCGAGGCAGAAACTGTAAATAAAAATTTTCAAACCAAACAGTAATTGATAAAATAACTGTTTCCAAAATGTCGAAGCTTTAATGAAACTATAAAGGATTCTTTGTTTGAGGATAAAAATGTTTACCTCACAGGATTTGGTAGTTTTATAAAGAAAAGAGCTGAAAAAACTGCAAAGAATATTTCAAAAAATACTTCTGTGATTATTCCTGCTCATAACATTCCATACTTCAAGCCTGCTAAAGAATTTCTTGCACAGGTTAAGTAATTATTATTCCTTGCTGCCTTCTCTTTATCATTTTATCGGTGAATTGCCAATCCTACCAAAGCCAAAGTTTGTCTAAAAATCTATAATTATTTAGAGTGTTTTAACAATGTAACGACCAAAAAAAGGATCCGTCAGCTGACGGACTCCTCTTTCTTAAACTGAAAA
>CAWKIX010000050.1:0-31638 GCA_963849775.1 uncultured Prolixibacteraceae bacterium
AAAGCTTACTGTAACCAAAGAACTTGCATGACGATATACCGATAATTTTTTGTGTTTTCCTGACCATGCTCGTTTCATACAACAATATATAGAAATATAGTTTATACTGAAAGTATGTTACATGAACAAAATAACGAATATCAAAAGTCAAAAACTTCGCGTATATTATTCAATTTACAATAAATTTTAACCAGCCAACCAAATATTTAATTTGTTTTTTGTGTAATTCGGTTAAGATTCTTGGGTGAAGGGGTTTTCACACATTGGTAAAATCCATCATAACCGTGGGTTTTCTGAATCCGTTTGTGCGAATGGCGAGGTAAATGATGCCAACCAACATCCAGCTTCCGCCAATAATGAAAGTTTTTATGGGTAGGTTCAGCCAGATAATCAGGCAAATTACAAATCCGATGGCGGGGGGTAAAAAATCGCGGAAGAAGCCTTTGGTCGTTTTTTCATCAGCTTTAAAATAATACTCACGGATAGAAGCGATGTTCACGCCCATAAAAGCGAAAAATGCACCGAAATTTATCAGCCGGGCACACTCTTCATAGTTGAGTATCAATGCACCAATCAGTGCCAGCGCGCCAATAAAAATCACATTGTAAACCGGCACAGCCGTTTTTGCTCCCAGGTGTCCAAACATTTTTTTCGGAATCACACCATCACGGCCCATACCAAAAAGCAAACGGGCGGCCCCAAGTTGCCCCGTAATTCCTGAACCAATACTGGCAACCATTAAAATAACCGTAAGCGAACCGTCGAGCAGGGCACCTCCAACGCGGTGGGCAACCGTCATAATAGCGGTATCGAGTGCATTGTTTTTAGCCACCTCATCGGTTAAGCCGCTGGTAAACGAAGCCCAGTCGGGCCACGAAAGCTGGGCCAGGTACAACTGCAAACCACTCCATATTCCGGTAATCAAACAAGTCATTACGGCAGCAATCAAAACATTTCTACGCGGATTTTTCACCTCTTCCGAAAGCGTAGTCAGGCCGTCGAAACCAATGTAGGTTAATGCAGCCAACGCGGTGGCCGAACCAATCGAACCCAAATCGAAGGATTTCGGATTATAAAATGGTTTGGTAGAAAACAACCCGCCAAAACCTTCTTTTAAAACAATATAACGGATGGCTGCAGCCATAAAATAAAAAACAACCACACTCATAACAATCATCAGAATCCAGTTGGTACGTGAAGCCACTTTAATTCCGCGAAGGTTGATAAATGTAAATAGCCCCACAAAGAAAAAAAGCCAGAAATGGTATGGTATAACACTCAGCAAATGGTTGGCGGTAATACTGGCAAAAATAATGCACAGGATGGGTATGAACATATAATCCATAAACATCGACCAACCGGCCACAAACCCCAGATAAGGACTGATTCCCTTTCCCACGTAGGTATATGCTGAGCCGGCGGCCGGAAAGCGATTGGCCATTCGCCCGTAACTTATGGCGGTAAAAATCATGGCAAACATCGCAATTAATATTGTGGTAACCGCGTGGCCTTTGGAAATGTGGTCGGCATGCCCAAACAATGGCAGCGCTGCAACAGGTTGAATCAGAATAATACCGTATATAATCAAATCGGTGAGTGATAAGACCCTGCGAAGTTTTACTTCCGAATTTGCAGTTGTTGACATCTTGAATTGTTTTAGTTGGAAAAATAGGTACAGCGGAAAAATCCAATCACCTGGTTTCGCCCGTAACTAAGAAAAATTATTTCACAGTTGAAACTGCATACCCGTTAACAAATAAACTCTAATTCGCATAAAAAAACTTCTGGTATTTTATTCAAATTACAACAAATTTTTGCCTTTCATTTATATTTTATGATGTAAATTCGCAAAATAGGTTAAGATTCTTAAAGTTTCAACACTACCAATAATAACTAAAATACAACATCATGCAGTTACGTTCGCTACTACTGGTACTGGTTTTGTCGCTTCACACGCTGTGGGTTTCTTCCACTCCGCTGCGGGCAAACCAAAAACAACCCGCCGATTACGTAAATCCGTTTGTTGGAACCGAATTCTTCGGGCATACTTTCCCGGGAGCTTCGCTGCCTTTTGCCATGGTTCATTTAAGTCCGGATGTGGACACCAAAGGCTGGACCTACTGTGCCGGGTATGTGTATAACGACAATTCAATCATGGGTTTCAGCCATACGCACTGGAGTGGTGTGGGCATGACCAACGGCGGCGATGTTTTGCTTATGCCCACCGTGGGCGATAAACTGCACATTGTGCCGGGGCCGCGCAGCAATCCAGACGAAGGCTACCGCTCGCGGTTCAGCCACAGCGACGAAACAGCTTCTCCCGGGTACTATTCCGTATTATTAAAAGACTACAATGTTAAAGCTGAATTGACGGCAACAAAACGGGCCGGTTTTCACCGCTACACGTTCCCAAAAACCGACAACGCCAAAATCATTCTCGACCTCGGGCACCAGATTGGAAATATGAAATCAGACGAAGATTCGTATTTAAGTATTATTGACGATAACCGTATTGAAGGAGAAAAAAGTGCCGGACTGGGCAAAGTGTATTTTGTCGCTGAATTCAGCAAACCGTTTCAATATTACGGTACGTTCGATGCCTCTTATGTAACCCCGGAATCGGGCGGAAGTATTTTCCCTTATAAAAACAGAGAACGGGGAAATAAAATCGGGGCGTTTGTTACGTTTAAAACCAAAGCAGATGAACAGATTCTGGTGAAAGTAGGCATTTCATACACCAGTGTGGAAGGTGCGCGAAAAAACCTGCATGCTGAAATTCCCGACTGGGATTTTGACAAAGTAAAAAACGATGCCCGCCAAACCTGGGAAAAAGAATTGTCGAAAATAACCATCGACGGTGCTACCGACGACCAGAAAGAAATATTTTACACTGCGTTGTATCATTCTTTCCTGGCGCAATATATTTCGCAGGATGTAGATGGAAAATATTTTGGTTCCGACGGAAAAATTCATGTAGCTAAAGGATACGACTTTTATGGATCGTTTTCCTGTTGGGACACCTACCGCTCGCAACATCCGCTGCTTACCATTACGGCGCCGGAGCATGTAAACGACTTTATAAAATCGATTGTGGCCAAAGTGGAAAACTACCACTGGCTGCCGGCCCAGCATTTTCTGAATGTGTTTGGCGAGTCGATGGTGGGCGACCACCTGATTCCGGTAATTGTGGATGCATATATGAAAGGCTACCGCGATTACGATGTAAAAACCCTGTACGAAGCCATGCGCAAAAAAGCGCTGGAAAATCCGAAGCCGCCGGTACCGGAATATGCCGGTCGCTCGGGCCTGGATTATTACAAAAAGCTGGGTTACACGCCGGTAGACAAAGTTACCGAGTCGGTGCCAAATACACTGGAACTGGCTTACGACGACTGGTGCATTGCGCAACTAGCCAAAGCCCTGGGTAAAAAAGACGACTATAACCTGTTTATGAAACGGGCACACAATTACACCAACCTCTGGGACCCGGAAACACAGTTTATGCGCCCGAAAAATGCTGACGGCACCTGGCTGCCGGCACTCGACGGGCACGAACAGGAAATTGTAAAATCGGGTGACCACTCGTGGTACAAATATTTCGATCCGCTGCTGGTGGGTCGCCGGCCCAACCGGTATTATACCGAATCGAACGCCTGGCAGTACATTTGGTCGGTGCAGCACGATGTGCAGGGATTAATTGATTTGTTTGGCGGCGACAAGCCTTTTGTAAATAAACTGGATACCTTTTTTGAAATGAGTCCGGTAATTACACCACCCAAATATGTGGGTGTGGTAGGCACCATCGGGCAGTATGTGCAGGGAAACCAGCCTTCGCACCACGTGGCGTATTTGTACGATTATGCCGGTGAACCATGGAAAACACAGGAACGCGTGCGCCAGGTTTGCGAACAACTGTACCGCAGCGGTCCGGGTGGCATTTGCGGAAACGAAGATATGGGTTCCCTTTCGTCGTGGTATGTGCTGAGCTCCATGGGATTTTATTCCGTAACGCCCGGCTTACCAGACTACACCATTGGCACCCCGCTATTTGGCGAAGTAACCATAAACCTTGGTAAGAACAAAACCTTCACCATTACGGCCATAAATAATTCAAAGGAAAACAAATACATTCAGTCGGCTACGCTGAACGGAAAACCTTTGGACCGCACATGGATAACGCAAAAAGAAATTACCGATGGCGGCGAACTTATTTTCCAGATGGGCCCGAAACCAAATAAAAAATGGGGAACCGGGAAGAATGCCGCTCCGCCATCGATTACGGTTAAAAATTAGGAGAAGCCTCCCCTAACCCCTCCGAAGGAGGGGAATCCTGCTCCTGCGCGATTGTATCGGGTTGTTTACATCCCACGTGAAAGGATTCGCGCGGTAGTGCTAAGTTTTATTGCCAGTCACTTCACAGACTATGTAAAACCGTGTTTATTATCCTTTGCCGTCCGATTTATCGGATTGGTTTTAGTCAATCAAAATTCACTGGACTTTAGTCCAATAATAGGATATTAGGGGCTAAAGCCCGGCGTTCCAATTATACCTTGAACCGTTGGATAAATCCAACGGCAATTAATAATTCTATTGAATTAGGCACTTGATAAATGCTAACAGATGCCGGAGGCATCAAATGTTTATAGAAAAAATTGATTATGCTGCTGGTTCGACCCCGCCGGGGTCGTATATTGTTCTGCTGATGGATTTTCTATAAACCTGTAAACCCTGCCCCTGCGCGATTGTATCGCGTAATTAACGCACCACGCGAAAAGATTCACGCGGCAGCGGAAAGTTCTTTTATTCTGTAACTATTTTGTTTTTAATTAATATCTCTTTTTTCCAGTCTGGTAAAGTGTCAAACTTATGTCTCATTTGAGCTAGCCAATCCCTTTCTTTTCTAAATGTTCCAGTTGGCGGTTTTAAATCAGGATATTTTTGCCGATATTTCAAAAAATCCTTTACTTGTTTGTCGAATGATTTTTTATGCTTGGTTAATTCATAATCCCAAATAACACCTAAATCTGTCAAATATTCTTCACGAATCGGATTTAGAAATATTCTTTCACCAGTTCTTCTGCTTAATCTTCCATTATTTCGAAGTGTCATTTGGTCATTTACCCACCTACCAAGTTTATTTCTACTTCCATCTGGATTAACTTGTGGCGGATGGCAATTACCGTGTTTCTTTTTGTAGGCTTCCAGTTTCAAATAATTTTCAAACCAACTTTCATCATCAGGCAACATTCCAATATTTGGGATTGACAAAGGGAAATTAATATCGTCTAACTTTTCATACCTGTAATCAGGTAAAGTTCCGAGATGATTATAACTTCGCTGCAAAGCACACCAATCACTCAAAGATTTTAGGGGATTTGTTTTATCCCGAATTCGCTTTACCCAGGCAACACCGTGTTCGTTATAATATTCTACAAGTTCTTCATATTTTGCTTCCCATGCTTTGTCCCATTCAATGTTATGACCGTCTCCAAAAGGAAAGTTGAGTTTCTCAAGTTCTTTCTTGTGTTCTAATGGAATTTCCTCTGTTGCATAAAAATGTTTTTGTTTTCGATACCAAGTGTATAAACCTGAAATCTCTGTATCCCTTTTCACAACAACAGTATCGTTTTCTGTAATATAAGTTTTATAAAGTTCGAGATACTCACTCCAGGTTTCCAAATATTGACTTGTTAATTCATACTTTCTCTCAAATTTATATTTCCTAAACTTTTCATCCTTTATATTTCCAAGTTCTGTTTTCTTAATCCTTTTGGTTTTTTCTATAGATTTTGATTTTTTCTTTTTTAAGTAATCTATATTATCGTAAGTGTAAATCTCATCAAAAATTATTTCTCCTTTTATAAATTCTTCAATTAAGTCGCTTGTAAGTCTTTTGGTATGGGAATCAGTAGCATCTAAAATTGTTTTGAAATAAGAGGTAAATTGAGATTTAAATTTTTCCCCTGAAGAATCACCATTCAAAAAATCAATAGAAACAGATGCTTCAATATTTTTGAATAGTCCCTGACTTGTCAGATTTGACGAACCAATAATTATTCTTGTTCTTTTTTCTCCCTCAAAGAGGTAAATTTTAGGATGGAAAATAAAACTTTCATTAAAATAAGTTATACACTCAATCTTATTTTCAATAAGGAATTCTAATGCTTCTTTGGAAGTTCCTTTTGGAACAATCCCTAAATAAAATTTTATTTCTTTTCCTTGATTTTGTGCGTTTATTAAATCTTCCCGAATGATATTGAAAGCAGACATTTTTGTAAATGCACTGAATGCAATGAATTTATTGAATTTTGGATTTTTCAATGAACTACAAATGTAATCACCGACAGTTTTCGTATAACCATGAAGTCCGTGTCCAATAAAATTTACTTTCATGTTCGGTCCTTTTTTAAAGTGCTAAATAGTGGTCAACTGTATATGGTGGGCAGGATTTCCAACAGAAATCCTGTTAGATTTATAGGATGTTTCAAAACTATTTTGACTTGTCATACCGAAAAAGCCCCATCCTGCCATATTATAAATTGTTGGTTTTCGTAATTATTACATTTCATTTTTAATATATTCTCTCATTTGTATTATTGAATCCTGAATTTGAGTTTCTGTAAATCTCGTATTATTAGTATTCTCAGGATGATGAATCTGATGACGAATATATTCTGATAATATCTTTTGTTCTGAAAAAGTTGAATTGTCTCCCCGTACACGAATGTATTCCATCGTTGGACGTCCGTTTTTGAATGTATTAAAATGTCCTTCACTTTCAATATACCCATATAATTCATTGTGATATTCTTCTGTGATTTCATCAAATGCTACAAAATTGACCTCATTTAGGGAAGGATATGGGAGTTGCCCAGGCTCAACAGATTTTACAGTTTTGATATTGTTATCTGTGATAATTAATCGTAGATTTTCAAAATCTAATTCTTTAACAATAATCGGACTATGAGTCGTGAGAAGAACTTGCGTATTGTCGGAATTTGATAATTCTAACAGTGCTCTTATTAGCATTTTTTGATGAACAGAATGTTGCGACGTTTCGGGTTCTTCAATGGCATAAATAATACTTGGGATATTGTTTTCTGTTTGTCTTCGTTCAGCCTCTGCTCTAAAAAAGTTTAATAGAATTAACCGCTTTACACCACTCCCTCGTTTATTAATAGGAATGTCCTCATCTCCTGAAATGCTAACTTTTTTAAAAACATCATTCCATTTTAAGCTTTCTGCCGGTGGTATAACTGGATTTAAACTTTCAGCAACCTCCGGATTCATTTCTCTCAGTTTTGCTAAAGTAAGTCCGGCAACTTCTCTTAGTTTTGTTTCCACATTTTGCGCAACAGTTGCAAGAGCGCTCTTTATTTCGTCATTACTCATAATTTGCTTTACAGCTTCATTGAGCGGGTCTTGAACTTCGCTATCTCCATCACTATTTTTGCGGTCTGATTGGAAAAGAGAATAAAGAGGTAAATAGCCTTCAATTTTTTCATATATGGACTTTGTTTCTCCTTTTGTTACATCTATTTCTGATTCAGCTAACGAAAGATTTTCTGAATAATGATTCCAGATTGCAGTCCTCATTATTGCATTAATTGTTCTATTTTCACAGTCAATATCATAGTCGGTAATTGTTTTTTGCAGTTGTTTTTGGGTTTTTAATAAAAGGTCATTACAATTTTCATTGGTCGGATGATTCGCTTTTATAAATACTTTTTCTGAACCTCCATTATTATAGCGCTTAATAATCTCTAACTTATTTGCACTATTTAATAAATATTCACTTTGGAGCGATGTGTTATTTGTACTGTCAATTACGATGGAATCGGGAAGTTCTTCAAATATTACAGCAATTTCAATTAATGTATCCCCTTCTGCAACACATTCTTTGTTAACATCATCTTTGTCCAGCTTTATAACACCTTTGCTCTTATTGAAAAATATGTCAAGAGCTTCAAGTATCGTAGATTTTCCGATATCGTTTTTACCAACAATAGTAGTTAGATTTCCAAGTTCGATTTTACATATTCCCTTGTATCCTCTAAAGTTTTTAATTCTTATTTTGAAAATTTTCATATTAAGTTTGAATTTAGTTAGTTAATCGGATTACGTGAAACACAATGTTTATGTATATGTATTCCATTTATTTCCCCATTATCAAAAAATCACAACAACCTACTTTTCACAACCATAACCGATTAAAATCAGTTACAAACGTATACCGCCAGGCAAAAACAAATCGTATTTTTATGTTACTCCGGGGTGGCTTTCTCTCGCTGCAGGGTTTTTCTTTCGGGTGTCACCGTGGATGATTCTTTGGTAAATGTAAAGGTTAACAATATGAAATACAATAGAGCGGGGCTGTTTTTTATAATATACCACGCGAAAAGATTCACGCGGCAGCGGAGGTTAGATTTTAGATATCAGACTTTTAGCCGGGAGTCAAAGAATTGGGACACACTCCCGTGTTACTGTTTTTGTGCTTCCGGTAAATTCGATTCCTGTTCCTGGTCTGTTTTTTCTGCATCGCGCAGTTACCATACCACGCGAAAAGATTCGCGGTAGCGGAGGTGTTAGCAAAAATAAATAGTAAACTATTATTTAAATCCTCTGATACCACCAAAAATGACAGAAAGCAGAAGTAATACAATAAAAATATAGAATATAATTTTCGCAATACTTGCGGCACCTGCCGCTATTCCTCCAAAACCGAATAATGCAGCCACAAGGGCAATTACAAGAAATATAATTATCAATCTGAGCATAACATAAAATTTTAAGGTTAAAAAAATTCCTTCATAAATACTAAACCGATGGTTGCGTAACACAGCATATTAAATTCTGTAACATCGTTCCATCAATTTGAGTCAACCAGAGGCTGTTGTTTTCCTCACTTTACATTTCGTTTTAATTCTGATAAAATATTATATCTTCATTTTGCTATATTATTTTTTGAAGATTTAAATTTAGTAAAGGTAATTACCGTGCCACAATTCAATCATCTAAAAAAAAACAAGTAAATCAATTGAATTCAAACCAGTTACAATACCATCTATTAATTTTTTCTTTTACAAAATTGTGGTTAAAAACGCCCCAATTCGTGGTTAAAATCTACAAAATTGTCTTTTTTTGGGGGTGAAGGAAGAAGGATTGAATTACCGAATGCCCCCGCCATCAGAAATCATTTGTAATTTAACTAAAGAAAAGCCTGCCCATCAGTTTGTTTTGGGCGCATTTCCATTGGAATTGAAAACCGGCGAACTACTGTCGAGCCAGGTCGGGAAAACCGCACCAAGCCCTTCGAGAATAAATTGTAGCGCAATTGCGGTAACAATAATACCCAGCAACCGTGTAATGGCAGTAAAAACAATTGGATATACCTTTTTTTCAACCCACGATGAAGTCATAAGGATAAAGAACAATCCGGCCATAAAAATCACAAGTATAACCGACAACATGCCGTAATCGACCCACGAATCTAATCCGACGCCAAACAGAAACATGGTGGTAATTGACCCCGGGCCAACAATTATAGGAATTCCCATCGGAACAATTATTTTGCGAAAGCGAACTTTTGCCATTTGCAAAGGTGAACCGTTACCATCATCTTTATCGCTGTCTTTCATCTTCACATTTGAACCTTCCACCATTTTAATACCGGTAGTTAATAACAGAATACCACCGGCTACTTTAAATACCATTAAATCGATGGAAAAGAAATTCAGAATATACTTTCCACCTATTAAAAAACCAGTTAAAGCAATAATAGCAAAGATTATTAGCAAACTTGCAGTGCGTAAACGTACACTTCTCGATTCATCGTTTGTTAATTCCGACCACAACGAAAGAATGGGTAAAGGATTAATAATGGCAATAACTGCAACCATAAAATTTACGTATAGTTTCCAATTCATAACATAAAATGATTTTAATGATTTTTCATTTGGATTTTACATGACTGGAAGCCAGCGGATTATGAATTAAACTTACTTTGATTTATTTTCTGTGAAGGTGTTTTTTCATCTTCCACTAATTTATCTTCTACGCTTTGTTCGCCATCTTTCACTTTTTGTTCTACTTTTTCAACCCGACCTTTAGAATCTCTGGCCTTTATTTTATCGAGAACCTTTTTCAGTGCAGGAATTTCATAAGCGAGTAAAAACAAGCCACCGACTAAAAAAATATATCCCAGTGGTATAAAAGGAATCATCATAAATACAACTCCCAGGACAAGAATGATAAGGCCTGCTACCGGCCTGATATATTTTTTATATTTTGATTTTATTTTCATAATTCTGTAAAACAAATGTCCTTAAATATTACGTTCCATCCATTATTTATTCTGATTATAATATTCCATGGCTTTGGGCATTATTCGTTCAATGTGGTTAATTCTGTTTTGTGGATTGGGGTGCGTCGACAGAAACTCGGGAACACCCGCCCCCGAACCTGCCTGTTTCATTCTTTCCCAAAGCAGCGGTGCTTCGCGTGGATCGTAACCTGCCATGGCCATAAAATACAAACCCAATTCATCCGCTTCATTTTCATGACTCCTGCTAAATGGTAAAATTACGCCCAGTTGCGAGCCCACGCCAAACGCTGTCATAGCCAGTTGTACTGTGGTTTCGCTTTTTTCTTTTAGAGCCTGAGAAAGCGCCATTCCTCCAAGTTGCAATGCCATTTCCTGCGACATTCTCTCATTACCGTGTTTTGCCACTGCATGGGCAATTTCGTGCGCCATAACAACGGCAATTCCATTGTCATTTTTGCAAATTGGCATTATTCCTTCGTAGAAGGCTATTTTACCGCCAGGCATACACCAGGCATTTTTCACATCTTTATCAATCAGGTTATATTCCCATTGATACCCCTGTATGAAATCCTGCCGCCCGATTTGGGTTAAATATTCTTCAACAGCATTGGTCACGCGATTACCTACCTGCCTTATATTGCGCAGTTCGGAAGTGTTCGACGACATTGGCTCTTCTTTTAATACCTTATCGTAACTTTCATTACTTAAAGCCAGCATATCCGACGATGGAATAACAGTAAATTGTTTTCGGTGGGTAAGTGGTACCGTGCTGCATGCTACAATTAACAGCGCTAAAATCAGGTATATAAACTTCTTCATGATTTATTGTATTATTTCACAGTATTTATTATTGGGAACCAAAAAAATTAAAACCAACGTTATGCCAAAAAAAGAGAAACACACGCAGAGGTTGTCAGAGTTGATAAGAGTTGTATTTTGGCGGGTGAATTAGAATTCCTGAAAAACGAGGAAATGTCTATTTTATCCCCAATATGTAGAAATATTTTCCCTGTTTACTGCTTGAGAAATATAAAATAAGGGAGTTTACAACTACCGTAAGTAATACGGTTTGAGAAATAAAACAATAATTAGAGACGAATACAAAAACGAAAGCTTAACTTTTGACAATGAATGGAAGTAATACATGAAGAAAGTAAAATTTTATTCATTTTTAGAATTAGAAGCAAAATTTATCCCTTGTTCGATCCTGTGAATCAGAAACAGGATCGAACAAGGGATAAAAAACCGGTATTGAGAATCTTATTAAAAAGCCCGAACAGCACGTACATTAGCCGAGGTACCCTGCTTATCAGTTGCAATTACCGTTCCATCAGTAAAATTTTGAGCATTAGCAGTAGTGCTATTATATTCACAAGAACTCCAGTAGGTACCGGATAACCCGCTAACCTGGTCCATTTGTGAATACAACAGATTCAACTCGTATTTTGAAGGTAAATACCAATCACCATATTTAACTCCGTCAGCAGTTACTGAATAATCGGCACATGCTTTTGCTGCAAAATTTCCTGTCGGTGTTTCTGCAATCAGGCCAGCCACAATCATCGCCGTATTCATTTTCCCTGAATATAAACCATCGCCGACAGTACCGGTAATTTTATTCGAACCGTTGGCCCAGGTAACTCCGGTTGCCAGATCAGTGGTTGAAACAATTAATCCGTGTGTTCCTGAAACATCCAACCAGAATATTATGCCTCCCTGGTAACTGTCTCCTATTGAAAGATCCGAGCCTGCAACACTAATCACATTATTGGCCACAGATATACCTGTTCCTGCCGTATACACGCCTTCACCGCGTACTTTGGCTGTTGAATCTGCAAGCGCGGTTTTTGATGCCAAAGAGCTCAAATCCTGATCGCCGGTGTTGGTTCCCGAAAGGTTGCCTAAGTTAGTAATATCATCTGCTGTAATATAAACTGCCTTACTGGCTGTAAATACCGGATCGGTTTCGGTACCGACTGAACCACCCGAAGCACCAATTTCGGTGCGTACTTTGGCAATAGAATCGGTAAGAGCTGTTTTAGTTGCCAATTCAGTCAAGTCCTGATCGCCCGTATTTGTTCCCGAGAGGTTGCTTAAATTAGTAATATCGGTTTCCGTAATATTGGCTGCCTCACTTTCACTAAATAACGGATCGGTTTCAGAAACGCCGCCAGTAACGGTTTCGGCAGTTTTGGCATACAAAGCGAAAGGAACGCTTAACAATTGGCTAATACCAGATATGCTGTAATTTGTTCCGCCGGCAGGGTCAGTTTCTGTTTTAATAAAATAAGGGCCATCTGCCCAATCTAATTCAGATAAGCTACCGTGTACAACGGTGGCATCGTCGCTACCGATTTCAATACTTACTAATCCATTAGCGTTGGTAGTTGGCGTTTGTGTTTCCACATAAACAGAAGCGCCAAATGTGGAACCTTGTATAATGCTTATCTGCATTCCAATTTCAGTATTTGCCACCAAAGCATCATCGCTATTCCGAATTACCGCCTGATAACTCAATTTTTGTGGTGATTGGGCAAAAACACTTATAGTAATCAAAATTATTGTAATAAAGGTAAATAGTCTTTTCATTGTGTTTAGTTTTTAATGATTTTAAATGTCTTGATTTCTTTATTGTTTTGAATAACTTTCAGGAAATAAGCGGAAGGAGAATAATGGTTCATTGAAATGGTAGTTTCACTGCTTTCCACCAAATTGCTTTCTAAAAGTCTTCCGTTCAAATCGCATAGCTGATACATAATTCCTGAAAGTCCAGAATTATTGAGGCGCAAAGTTAAATAATTGGTTGTTGGATTAGGATAGGCTTTAACCATCAGGTCGATATCCCATCTGTTATCCATTCCTGTTAACACCAAAATCTCATAAGGTTGTTGTACGCCCTGAGAAACAGAGCCCGCAGTTCCGGAATTAGGAGTATAAGCCATTTGTCCAATAGTATAACTTACAGTCCCTCCACTCCCCGAAGCGTTACCGCCTGCAGCAGATACCGCTTCCTGTGCATGTAATCCTGTTAATCCGAGAGCCAACAAGAGTACAGCTGTTAATTTGATTCGTTTGTGACGCGTTTTGTTCATCTTTTCAGATTTTAATTTACATCTCCCTGGTTTATTTAATGGTCTTATTTTAAAGTCAGGCTTTATTATCTTTCATCCCGGGAGATTTTAAGATGGCAAGGCTAAAGCCCGTAGTTTTATTCCTACTCATATTTTCCCGGACTGTCAAGCAGACCGAAAAACTACCGTACTGTTTCAACAAACCACGGTTCATGCTCTTTGTCAAGGTCATACCTTAGACCTAAAACCTGCTGCACCTAATGGAGAATTTGCGTCTCTTGTTCGTTTGCGGTTAGTTACCTCAATAAATTTTTACTGCATATGTAAGATTTGCAGCCACTTCTATAACCAACTAACTGCCAGCCACTAACCGTAACTTTTAAAACTATAATTTTGAATACCAGCATCCATTACATCTCTTATTACAAAGAGTTCTTAAGGTTTGTTAAGGGTAAAAATAAAAACTATTTTGTTTATTAAAAAATTTTTTGAAGAATATTTCAAACTTTTGTTGAATTAATGCCTCATCTGTTGTATTAATTAACTACAATTTTATCCGTTTATTGTTGTGTCTTCGAAATGGATTTGGCGTAGAAATCGACAGGCATTATATTAGGTGGAAAGAAGATCATACCCATCTTTTTTTTCACCTGAAATAAATAATGCAGGATTGGTAACAGAGGGATTACAAAGCGGAAACATTTTCGGGAACATTCAATCATGATGGACTACCGGACTGCGTGTACTGTTTTTATTGAATCAGGTATTTTATGTATTTCTCCATTTTAACAAGGGGTTTCAACCCCTAGTTAATCAGCATTTATATTACGGATTACATTTTATTGCTTGAAGGCCTAATTCAATTTTTTTATTACCTCCGTAATTATTTTTTCAGCCATTCCATAACTTTATCTGAAGCGGGTGATTCCTTGGGAGGAACCACTCCTACGAGTTTCCCATTTTCATCAATCATGTACTTTTGGTAATTCCAGGCCACTTTTGTATCCATTACACCATTTAAATCCTTTTTAGTAAGCCAATCATACAGTGGATTTTCATTATCGCCTTTTACCGAAGTTTTGGCCATTACCGGAAAAGTCACATTATAATGGTCTTTAACAAATGCCTTGATTTCGTCATTTGAACCGGGCTCTTTGTTTCCAAAATCGTTCGATGGAATGGCGACAACAACCAGATTTTTGTCTTTGTAATCATTATACAATTTCTCCATATCACCGAATTGCGGAGTATAGCCGCACTGAGTTGCTGTATTTACCAAAAGCACCTTCTTTCCTTTAAGTTCACTCATGTCGAATGTCTTTCCGTTGATGTCAGTTAATTTGTAATCGTAAATAGAAGTAGCTTTTTGGGCGTTTGCGGTCACTATTGTTACCAAAAACAACAGGATAAAAAATAATTTTCCTTTCATGACACTAATTTTATATTAAACATATGATTATAAGTAAGTTATATTACAAAAACAAATTTTGAAATATACTACCTTAAAACAAGCAGCGGGGTGATAAAGTTCATCTTCGCACTTTGTGCTAAAGTAATTTATACTGCTGATTTTTAAAGAATTATTATCATTCACGCACACAATTCTATTGTACTGTATCCAAAATTATTTTAAAGGCTGCAAACTTATCAGAAAAAAAAGATTGTGGTAATACGAGTTGGTGTTTGGTTCCCGGTGGATAAAGTTAACTAAACCAAATATATAATTTTAGCCCGCATTAAAATGTACTGTGCGAAATGTGCGAAACACGGAAAGTAACTTTTTAATTCTAAGGCCATTTTATAAACAGTATCTTAAAAACGCAGGTTCCATTATGAGGAATACCATAACTCATTTTAATAATCCATTTTGCCTGAAACAAAAATCTATTCAAAATTATTACAGATGAATTAGGGTTAAATTCGGAAAAAAAGTAGATTTTTGATTTTGTAAAGTTCAAAAATTGTGACTTTCATCAATAATTGTTTCTGTAAATAATAAAATATGAAACAGATAAAAACAAATCCGTCCAATGCAACCATAATAGAAAACGAGCTGGAATGGTTTCAGAAGCTTATTTTGCTCAGAGGTAAAATCACCTTTGAACAGTCACTCCCGGAAGAAGAAATAAAGAATCTGGGAACACCTTCCATTGATAATCCGGATTCGGCTTATGCCCGGTTAATTGCAAAATACAATATGAGTTTTGAAGAACGGCTCGTTCTAATTCTGGCTTTGATTCCCCACATTAAACCCTCGCTGCTGGATTTGCTTCACATGAAAAACGAACTTTATGATATTCCTTTTACTGAATTTGGAGGAATAAAAAATGATAGACATAAAGGATATCTCCCAACGGGGGAAACGGCCATATTTCTCCTGGCGGGCAACAACATGCAAAAACGTTTTGAGTTGTTGCGCTTATTTAATAAAGAACACTTTTTTCATCGCGACGGAATTCTCTCACTGGAACCATCAACTCCAAATGAGCCCGTTCTTTACGGTCAACTTTCGGTTTCTCAGGAATATTTATCGCTTTGCACCACCGGTGTAGTTTACAAACCCGATTTCAGCCCGAATTTTCCGGCAAAAAGAATCTATACAAATCAGGAGTGGGAAGACCTTATTTTACCGGAATATTTGCACCAGGGTCTTGGAGAAATTAAGGAATATATTGTTCACGGGAAAAATCTAAAAAATGATTTTCAGTTTGGCAGAAAAATAAAGCCCGGTTTTAAAGTATTGTTTACCGGCCCGCCAGGCACAGGAAAAACATTAACTGCAAGTCTGCTTGGCAAACAACACCATATGGATGTCTACCGGATAGATTTGTCGATGGTAGTTTCCAAGTATATTGGTGAAACGGAAAAGAACCTGTCGCGCGTGTTTGACCTGGCTGAAAGCAAAGACTGGATACTTTTTTTTGATGAAGCCGATGCGCTTTTTGGAAAACGAAGCAGTACTACCGACTCACATGATCGATATGCCAACCAGGAAGTGTCTTACTTACTGCAACGTATGGAAGATTATGACGGGTTGGTGATATTGTGCTCTAATTTTAAAAAGAACATCGATGAAGCCTTTTTCCGCAGATTTCAGCTCATCCTCGATTTTGAAATTCCCGATGCCCGTCACCGGTATATTTTGTGGGAACGGTCAAAAACCAGTGATTTTAAGTATGAGAAAAAAGTGGACCTCGATTATCTTGCGGAACAGCATGAATTGAGCGCTGCCTCTATAATTAACGTATTGCATTATTGTATACTAAAATGTTTAAGCCGTAACGATCGGGTTATTAAAGACAACGACATACAGGCGGGATTGCGCATCGAAAAAATAAAAGAGGGGAAAAGTATTGTGTAGTCATCTTCCAAAGTATCTGATTGATCTGCAAAACCTTCATTCAGATTCATTGTCATTCATGTAATATTCTATAATAATATCATTATTGTCATCTTTCGCTTTTTGAGTAATTTCCAGTATTTGTTCCTTCAAATCTTTTATTTCCTGCAGTAATTTTTCCCTCTCTGCCTGCCATTCGCCCCTCTCCTTTTCATCATTCACGAGTTTTTCTTTCAGTTTGGCAAGTTCATTCCTGAGATTTTCCTCCTGCAGTTTCAGTGTATTAACAAGTACTGTTAAATCGTGTCGTTTAAAGTCAAATTCTTTTTTGTAATGGTTTGTAATTAAATAAATACCCACAAAAAATACGATGAGAAGCACGATTGCAAAAAAAAGAAATGCCTCTTGTGGCTTTATACCCAAAAATCCAAAAACCGGTAATCTCCCTATAATAACAAATGTTAAATAGCTTATCATATAACGTAATTGAATGAATTTACAGGTACATAAGTTAAATCTTAAATTCAATAAAACCAACGAATTAATATTATTTAGGAACAAACGTTAAAATTATTTAAGATATTCATAACTTTTTTTATCTAAATATAGGTTTTTGCTATTATTTATTGTAACTTTTTTTCGAACATTAGATTGATAAAATAATGGCCGCTTCTTTAAACAATTAATAAACAAATAATTAAGAATTTAAGGGTTTAAGTAAATCCGTAAACTCTTTAGCATGATTCAACAGATGGTTTTTTAGAATAACAAAACTGTATATGATCGATACCGCATTAACATATATCCGGGACATTTTAAATGAACACTTCAGAAACGAATTTTCGATTTCAGAAAACAAAGTGGTTCTGTCGAATATTGTAAAAGCCGATGGGTCAGTTGCTCAGAATGTGGATGGCAAAATTGTTTTTTTTCTGGTTAGCTTAGATGAAGAATCCACGTTGAAAAACAGCATTGGTCGAAATTCAGGAAAGAACGACGGTGCGTATGCTTATAAAACCTCTGCTTTACATTTAAACCTCCAATTGCTTTTTTGCTCTAATTTCGATAGTAATGTGTATACAGAAGGATTGAGTTATCTTTCGTCACTCATCCGCTTTTTCCACGCCAATAAAATAATTTCACTCGACCATTTAAACAATTCAAATCACAAACCCGGCAGATTAAGTTTTGAGTTGTGCAAACTGGATTATGACCAGTTAAGCCATTTGTGGTCGGCAGTAGGCAGCAAACTTATGCCTTCAGTAATTTATAAAGTTGGAATGGTGGAATTCGATGAATCACCGGTTAAAAAAGTTATTCCGGCAATTAAAAGCCCCGACACCAACTGAAAAATATGAAAAATGCAGCAACCATTTAATCACATATTAACAATCTTATTTAAACACCAGTATTTCAGCGACAAACAATTTCAATCAATTAATATAACATACGAAAGGGAGACTTCAAAATTAGTAAGGAACCTCAATATTGTTATTAAATCTTTTCCCGGTGGTGTCCATTTGCTTGCCACTGATCCTGAGTTACTGAACTCGCCGGATGAATCGGAACCAATTCGCTTACTGCTTAATTGTAAAGATGGTACATTTATTAATTACACTGAATTACCACTTTATAATCCTGGTGCTAATCTTTTGTATTTCAACAACCTGAGCCCTAATACAAAAACAGAAAATGATAGTCTGCTTTTACACGAAAACGAATTTGTATCTCAAAATGAAGTGGTTTCGGTTAACAAAGAGAAAATAACAATTCCGCAATTTGATTCAAAAAAGAAATATGTGTTTACCGATGCTGCGGGCAATGAAATATCTACACAAAATATCAGGCAAGCCCGGCCTGACTCTGAAGACTTTTACCTTTCCAATTTTTCTGAAGGTGTAATGTACATCAAAGAAGGGAAAAAGGATGTGGGTAAAGTTTTCATCTACACAAATGCAGTTTGGAGAAAACCGTTGGGAATTTTGGAAATCTTCCCGGGAAAACTCTTTGCGCATTTTAAGGAGAAAGGAAAAGTTAATTATGCAATAAATTTTAATAATCGTGAAACCATCTGGAAATATTTCTTTACAAATCCGGTATATCAAAAATTTAATAATCTGACAATTATAAATAAGGCAAAAGAACAGATTTTTAAAACTCCGGAAAAAAAACAATTTAATGAACAGATGGAAGCCCTGGTGTTTGAGTCTAAAAATAAAATACCAATTTCCGAATTTTCTAATAATGCTTTTCAGTTGATAGATGGCTACGATCCGAAGCTTAAATCAGGAAAAGTCATTCTTAAAAATCTTGCAAATGCTTCTCCTGAACTGTTGTATCGTGACGAAACAAATTCTGAGAAAATAATTTATTCACACATATTTATATAAACCGTTAAAGTAAAAAGATTATGGCACAAAGATTAATGACACCGGGAGTTTACATTGAAGAAGTCAATGCATTTCCTGGATTTGTTGTGGAAGTAGCAACAGCTGTTCCTGCATTTATAGGAAATACAGAAAAGGCCGAAAGAAATGGTAAATCTTTAGTAAACAAGCCTACAAGAATTACTTCATTCGCTGAATATCGCCAGTTTTTTGGAGGGGCTTTTAAACCTGTGTTTACCCTCGATGATATTAAAGACGGGGAAATTCCGAAAAATGAAATTACTATTAATGGCCAGTCAAAAGCCATTAACTACCTGGCTGACAATGACACATATATGTTTCGCAGTATTCAGCTTTTTTTTAATAATGGCGGCGGTACCTGTTACATTGTATCGGTTGGCACCTATAGTGGTAAAGACAAAGTGGAAGTTAAACAGGATGCAATTGAAGGAGGCCTGGCTACCTTATTAAAAGAACAGGAACCTACCATGATTCTTATTCCTGAGGCCATTAAATTAGACAATTGCTACGATGTGTATAAAAAAGTACTTGCACATTGTGCCAAAATGCAGAGCAGAGTGGCAATACTCGATATTCAGGAAGGTGATGGTCCGCGCATTTCAACTGAAAATGTAGATATAATTAATAATTTCAGAGAAAAAATCGGCACGGAATATCTGAACTATGCTGCCGTTTATTATCCATGGTTGAATACCAATATCGTGCAGAAAGGTGAGATAACTTTCGAAAACCTGGATGCCTCAGCAGACTTAAGCAATCTGCTGCCCGAAGCGGCAGCACAGGGCTTGGTAAAAGCTTACCCGGCCGATGAGAATGCCTTTGCCGATGCATTAATTAAAGAAAAAGCCGATGATGTTGCACAGGCATTGACCGCCGATAATCCCGAGGGTTTGGACGGTGCTGTAGCCGATGGCAAACTGAAAGAAGATTTTAATGCTGACGCGTTGAAAAACCAGAGAGAAAAAAATAAACTCGAGGCAACCAATGCGTTGCTGGCAAATTATAAAAGTAATAAAAGCAGAAATCTTCATTTAGGACTGATAGCTACGAGTCCGACATATGCAAATCTGCTGGATGAAATTACTGCGGTTATCAATATTCTTCCGGCATCATCTGCAATGGCAGGCATTTACACCTCAGTAGACAACAACCGCGGCGTTTGGAAAGCACCGGCTAATATTAGCCTCAACAGTGTGGTTAAACCAACCGTAAACATTACACACGACGACCAGGAAAACCTCAACGTGGATGCCACATCAGGCAAATCAATCAATGCCATTCGTACCTTCCCGGGAATTGGCACATTGGTTTGGGGAGCCAGAACCCTGGATGGCAACAGTTTAGACTGGAAATACATTAATGTGCGCCGCACTATTATTATGTTGGAACAATCCATTAAGCTGGCTTTACGCTCTTATGTGTTTGAACCCAACGACTCCAATACCTGGATTACTGTTAAAAGTATGATTGTAAACTTTCTTACTGAAAAATGGAAACAAGGTGCGCTTGCCGGATCCTCACCAGAAGATGCTTTTGATGTGCAGATAGGACTTGGAGCAACCATGACAAGCCTGGACATTCTGGAAGGCAAAATGCTGGTAAGTGTAAAACTGGCCATTGTAAGACCGGCTGAATTCATTGTAGTTACATTTGAACAACAAATGCAAAAATCATAACAACATCAATGTATAAAACTTTAAAAATTTAGAATTATGGCAGGAGAAAAACAAGACAATAACTGGCCACTCCCAAAATTTTATTTCATGGTCGATTGGGGGAGTACAACAAATATTCCTTTCCAGGAAGTAAGTGGGTTGGAAATTGAAGCCGAACCTCTGGAATACAGGCATGGCAACAGTAAAGTATTTTCAAAAATAAACATGCCCGGCATGGTAAAAAACAACAAAATCAGCATGAAAAAAGGCGTTTTTGCAAACGACAATACGTTCTGGGATTGGTATAATAAAATTAAAATGAACACCATCGAACGACAAAATGTGGTTATCAAACTGCTGGACGAAGGTGGAAACCCAACCATGACCTGGACTTTGAATAACGCGTGGCCAACCAAAATCAGTTCTACCGATTTGAAATCGGAATCGAACGAAGTAGCCATAGAAAGCATCGAAATTATGCACGAAGGTTTAACCATTGCTAACGGGTAATTTCTATGGGAACCGACAGTTTTTTCAAACCGGGTTACACGCCGCCTACTGCCTTTTATTTTTCGGTAAAATTTACCGGCTTCGACGATATGGACAGTAGTTTTCAGGAGGTATCGGGTTTGAAAGTAACCATTGATACAGAACAAAAAAAAGAAGGTGGTGACAATAACTTTGTCCACCACCTTCCAACTCAGCCAAAGTATGAAAACCTGGTATTAAAAAGGTGCTTGCTGTATAATTCAAAACTGGATAAATGGTGCAGAGATGCCATTGAAAATTTTAAGTTCGACCCGAAAGATATTAAACTCGCATTATTAGGTGCTAACGGCGGTGCACTGGCCTCCTGGACAATAGTGCAAGCATTCCCCATTTCATGGGAGTTAGGGACTCTTAACAGTACAAGCAACCAGTTAGCCATTGAAACACTGACATTAAAATACAAACTCTTTAGAAAAGATAGTTAATGACACTGATAGTAAAAGAACTTGTGATAAGAGGAATTGTATCTGACGAACATTCTTCACAGTTGTTGGAATCCACTTTTGAAAAAGAAGAATTATTGAAATACCTCAAACAGATAAAAAAGGAAATTGAGAGAGAATGTACTGAAAAAGTATTGCAAAAACTGGAAAGTAAACTGATCAGGTGATTGATTTATGGCGGAACTTACAAAAATGAAAATTGTGGCTTACAAGGATCCTGATTATTCGAGCCGGTTGGGAGAATATGACGTACTTGTAAATCCGGAAAATTACAAACTAAAAAGCGAGCAGCAGTACAACACTTCTGATACTACCGATGGGTCGAGTGCGCAAACGGCCAGGTACAAAGGAGCAGGAACCGGTTTGTTTGAAATTATTTTATTTTTTGACGGAACAGGTATAATTTCCAAAGATAAAGTAGATGATCAGATCAATGAGGTTAAAGATCTGGTTTATAAGTTTAACGGCGATATTCATGAACCTAATTATCTGCGCGTTTACTGGGGAACACAATCTTTGTTCCAGGGAAGATTGAAATCGTGGAATGTAAATTATACCATGCTCGACATGGATGGTTCTCCCCTTAGAGCAGAAGTAACAGTAATTATACTGGCATCGGTTAGTGCAAAGAAAAAAGCGCTGGAAGAACAAAAAAATTCTGCCGATTTAACGCACATCAGAACCGTGCTCGATGGCGACAATCTGCCCCTGATGTGTTATCGGATTTATGGCAACAGCAATTATTATATGAAAGTTGCCCGTTACAATGAACTAACTGATTTCCGGGATATAAAACCCGGCGACACCATTATTTTTCCACCGGTAATTTAATATTTATGGCAACAGTACTAAAACCAACTGAAGGTTATATAAGTTTTGATATCCTTATTAATGGTTCTAAAATTAAAGATGATGTTGAAATTATTGAAGTTTCCACACAAATGGAAGTTAACCGGATTGCCTCGGCTACTATTGCTTTAGCTGACGGGGGAGCCATCGATGTTTCCAACAATCCGTTTTCCAACAGCGAAGGGAATGATTTTATCCCCGGAAATGAGATCGAAATCAAATTAGGATATGAGAGCAGCAATACAAGTGTATTTAAAGGCATTATTGTCTCTCAGAGATTATCGGTTAGGAATGGGAATTCGCACCTGGAAATTAAGTGCCGCGACAAAGCGGTTCAAATGACCAAAGGCCGTATTAATACCATTTTTGAGAAAAAAAAGGACTCGGATGCGATTTCAGCTATTGCAGGAAATTACGGAATTAAGGCGACGGTTGATGCTACAACAACAGAAATACCAATTCTGATGCAGTACAATTGTTCCGATTGGGATTTTGTGATTACTCGTGCCGAAATGAATAACATGATGGTAATTACCGATAAAAATAACCTGCTGGTAAAAAAAGTCGATTTAACCACTTCTCCAAATTATGAAATCAATGCCTCAGAATATGTAATTGATCTCGACCTTAATCTCGACAGCGAAAATATTGCGGGCAATTACATAACAACCGGTTGGGACGAATCTACCCAAAAAGTGAATTCCAGGACTGCTTCATTGTCCGATTCGCTTAATCAGGGAAATATTTCTGCCGGCAAACTTAGCAATGTTGCTTTTAAAGGTGATTCAAATTACTTTTCTTCCGCTTCTATTTTGAAAGAAGAACTGGATTCATGGGGAAAATCGTTGGCAAACAAAGCAGTATTAAGTAAAATCAGGGGGTCAATAAAAGTGCCCGGCACTGCCAGTGTCATTGCGGGCGATTTAGTTACTATTTCGGGTTTTACCACACGGTTTAACGGGAATGCATTTGTTTCTGCCGTCAGCCACTCGGTTCAGGAAGGAACCTGGCTTACCACATTACAAATAGGAAAATCGCCTGAATGGCACTCAGCCATGCCCGATGTACAAGATATTAACGCATCCGGTTTGCTGCCTGCCACCAATGGAATTCAAATTGCAACGGTAAAAAAGATTGTGGAAGACCCGGATTCAAATTACCGGGCACTGGTTACGCTTCCTTCCTTTACAGGTACGGGCCAGGACACAGGTTTATGGGCACGGCTGGCCTTTCCATACGCATCTAAAGATGCCGGTTTCTTTTTCTTCCCTGAAATTGGCGATGAAGTGCTGGTTAATTTCATTAACAACGACCCCCGGTTTCCCATAATTACAGGTGCTTTGTACAGCAACCAAAATACGCCCAAAGAAACTACCGACGACAAAAATCAGTTTAAATCCATTTTTTCAAAAACAGGAATTAATATACGTTTTGATGATGTGGATAAGATTTTAACCATAGAAACACCCGGCAAAAATTCATTTGTGCTCGATGATAAAAACAAATCCGTTACTGCCACAGACATGAATAATAATTCGCTCACAATGAATGAGTCGGGAATTGCTTTGAAAAGCGACAAGGATATAAAACTAACCGCTACCGGAAATATAGATATTTCGGGAGATGGAGGAGTGAATATAAAATCAAGTGCCGATGTAACGGTAAAGGGAATGAATGTACAGGCAGAAGCGGACGTTGGTTTTACAGGAAAAGGAAGTGCAACTGCCGAAGTTTCGGCTTCCGGAGAAACAACCATTAAAGGTGGAATGGTAATGATTAACTAAAAATGAAAAATTATGGGATTAGCAGCCAGATTAACTGATATGCATACTTGTCCGATGCAAACGCCGGGCGTGCCGCCAATACCTCATGTGGGAGGACCGGTAATCGGCCCGGGCGTTCCAACGGTTTTGATAGCAAAAATGCCTGCCGCGGTTGTGGGCGACAGCCTTGTGTGTGTGGGCCCACCGGATTCGATAGTAAAAGGTTCAGCAACAGTAATGATTGGGGGAAAACCTGCCGCCAGAATGGGCGATACCACTGCTCACGGCGGAAGTATTGTGCTTGGGTGCCCCACGGTAATGATTGGAGGATAAAAAATGCGCGATAAAAACAATTCATTTTTAGGGCAGGGATGGGCATTTCCCCCGGCGTTTAATTACGAAAGAGGAACCACCGAACTCGTAGAAAATGAAAAGGATATTGTAGAAAGTATGAAGATAATATTAGGCACCATTCCGGGAGAACGTGTTATGTTCCCGACATTCGGTTGCCCGATTCAAAAATTTGTGTTCGAATCAAACAGTGCCACACAGAAAACCATGCTGAAAGATGCGATTTACGATGCACTGCTATTCAACGAGCCCAGAATAAAAGTGGAGAAAATTGAGATCAGCGATGATACTCTGGTGCACGGATTAATTAATATTCATGTGCAATACAAAGTAATTATTACCAATACAAGAAGCAATATGGTATTTCCATTCTATTTCAAAGAGGGAACAAACCTTTAGGCTTGCCATCAATTTACTATTTTATGAATAAAGGAAGTAGTCAGGAATCAAGGAAAAACAAAGCACTCAATCCCGGTTATGTGGCCATTGACGATCGTTCGTTGATTGACATGGTGCATTTTACACTTGAATTCTCGCAATACATTCATTTCTACAATTTTCAAAATAAGGTTACCGGCAGTTGGCAATCGTTTTTGTTAAACGATCCGGCTTTTATTATTGCCATGATTGCCGCCACTGATATCAACAAATTCAAAATTAACGATGAACGACCTGAATACCAACAGGATGAATCTCATGACCCGAAAGAAATTATTCAACTTACTGAAGAAATTTATAACGATATTAAGGGGTGGCTGGAACTGCTAAAAAAGGCAAATTACAAGGGCGGCTTGCTGAATGAAATTGAAAACGGAATGCAAACCATCGATAAAAAACGAGCCTTGCAAGAAAATCAGCACACCCCGGAAACTGTAAAAAATGCCTATGAAACGATTTACGGAAGTATGGTTTTTATCCAGGATCAGGCTTCAAAACGATTTCAGGAAGAATTAAAAAATTCAGGCCATCATCCTCATGTCGGGCTGCTTCTGGCATTTTTTAAATTGTTTAAAAATCTTCAGCACGATATTAATTCTATTACTAAAAAACACCTTGATTTTTATTACCTCGATTTGCTGAAACAGCAAAAGAAAACGTTACATCCACATACCGCAATAATTGCGCTGCAATTGCAGCCGGGGAAAGATTACCTGGATATTCCGGAAGGGGAAAATTTTGAATTAGTCTACGATGGAAAACAATCCTTTTCATTTAAAACCACTTCGAATACCGGAATAAATAAAGCAAAAATTGCAGAAGTTAAAACGCTGTTTAAAAGCAATTATTATCCTTTTGGTGAACAGTTTGATTGGAATGAAAATTTCTCCATTAACAGGTTGTATGAAACCAACATTGTAACGGAAGAATTAAACAATTTAACTCCCGAAGCACTGGAATTCGGAGACTTTCCTGCAACGCTTGGAGAAGAAATCGGTTACTTCCGGAATGCAGAAAATTTAATAAAACAAAGTGAAATTGGAATACTCGTCTCCTCGCCGGCTTTGATTCTGGAACAAGGAAAACAAAACATTCAGATTACGTTTAAAATAACGCCCGCTTCCTACAATCAATCAAAAAGTTTATTCGACGGACTGGTGCACCAGGAAATTGAGCAACAAAACAAAAGTACCACCGATAAGGAAAAGCTAAGAAACAGAATTGTTTCGCAGTTTTTTTCCGATGCATTTCTGATTTACATTACCAATAATGAAGGGTGGAAAAAGATTGAATATTCTTCAACCCGGATTAATGCTGAAAATAATTCGCTTGATTTTAACATCCGGCTCGTCGGGCCAAAAGACACCCTGGTTCCGTTTGATAAGAAAATTCATGCAGGTGAATTTGAAACCGAATGGCCGTGTATAAAATTTATGCTGAATAATGACACCCAGTATTATCCGTATAAAATTTTAAAAGACATTGTACTTGAAGAAATAAACATCGAAGCTACCGTTTCCGAAGTGACTGATTTAACGCTGTCAAACTCCTCGGGTAATCTCGACAATACCATTCCATTTATGCCATTTGGCCCAACTCCCGTGGTCGGAAGTTATTTGCGCATTCAAAATCCGTTGATTTTTCAAAAAAACCTTTCGCACCTTGAAATGAACATCACCTGGATTGGACTTCCGCAATTGCCCAATGGTTTTACAAACTATTACCGGGCCTATCCGCAAAAGTTAGGCAACACTGTTTTTAAAGCTGTAATTACCCAGTCAAAAAACAAGTTGCGTAGCGCCGGAAAACAAAATCAGCAGGAGATTGAACTTTTTGAAATGGATGGCGAATACCTGTCGAATGAGAAAAAAATAACTTTAAAAACCGACAATTTTAGTTTCAGCCACAAAAAGTCCGGTTCAAAAAATGAATTGGCTGACATTTCCAATCCGTTATTTTTGGTGCTAACCAGCCCCGAAACAGCATTTGCCCATCAGATTTTTACTGAAATTTATGCGGCTGCCGCCATGAAAATGAGCCGGTTTAAAAAAACAAAAGGCTTATTGCCCAGTCAGCCATATACTCCGCTGATTGAGCGCCTCGAAGTAAATTACGCCAATTCGGCCAGGGAAATAATGGTGCGAAAATCCGACGATAAAGTCTGCGATATTAAATTGGTTCACCTCTACCCTTTCGGAAATGTTCAGGTTTTCCCGGGGCCGGTAAAATCGCAAAGTTTTTTATTGCCGCAAATAGAACACAACGGCCATTTGTTGATTGGCCTCCGCAGATGAATCGGGCGAAATGGTAAGCATTGGGATTTGAACTCGAACCTGCCGTTTATGTGAGCACAGTGATAAATAGCTTCCGAAAGTACAATGGGAATACCTGCTCAATAACGAGTGGGAACCACCTGCGCGGATTTAGTGCTTGAAGATACAACCGATGGACTTATCTGTTCGGGAATCGTAAAAATTAAGATTCCCGGAACCATCCAATCCGATAATTCCCGTCTTCCCAAAGGTAAATTCTGGATACGGGCAGTTTATACCGGGCACATGAAGAGTGCGTCTCAAAAATTAAAAATGTATTTACCCAGGCAGTTTCCCTTACATCGAACAACAAAATCGAATGGCTTTCATCCTGCCCAATCTTACGGAACATGAACTCATTAAAGAAATTTACCATCGAAGGAAGCACAAAAACATGGCACAAATAAAAGGTCCGTTTGCATTGAAGATAAATGAACCTGCGATAAGCGACGATCTATTTTACCGCCGAATTAGCGAACAGTTGCGCCATAAAAACAGAGTGGTTTCCAACTGGGATGCCGAACAAATTATCCTCAATAAATTTACACAAATTGAAAAAGTACGGACGTATGGAAGAAGCAGCCATCCCGATGAATTGGTGAAAGGAAGTAGCCTGCAAATTGTTTTGATTCCCAAAAACAAAACTGGCCGGAGGAAACCGGATTCGGAGCACAAAAGTTGACTTCCGAACCCTTAATCAGGTAAAAGATTATATTTCGCAATTTGTATCTCCGCATGTAAATGTTGAAGTTTCCAATGCTGTTTACGAACAATTGAAAATTCGGTGCGGTGTAAAATTCAATAATATCCAAAAAGGAGGTTACTTCTGAAAAATCCTGAACAATGAATTGATTAGCTACTTGTCACCCGATATTAAAAATGAATTTATAGAAAAAGGATTCGATGAATCAATCTCGAAAACCGAAATCCTGAATTTCATTGAAGAGCAGGCCTTACGTCGATTTTGTGACCGAATTTTCAGTGCTTCAACTGGTTGAAGTGCAAGGGAGTTACAAAATTATCGACACAGCCAAAATTCAAAAAATAAATAATCTCAAGAACAGTCTCGGCTTATGCTATTCTGACCTCTGCACCGGAACATCAGAATAACAATTATTCAGGACGAAAAATCTGAAAAATCGAAAATTTCGGGAATTGGCGATTTATCGGTAGAAGCAGATTTTGTTATTAGCGATGGTGACGGGAATTACATTTAATGGTACTGAAATGAAAAATCAGAAAAATATAACGGATAGGAAACAGCTAAAAACCTTTTTTAAGAAAGGAAGTCTGCCGGATGAAACGGCTTTTGAAAAGCTGATAGACTCCACGTTTAACAAAGCGGACGACAAACTGGATATAAACGAAGACGGGTTAATGATTTACCCTTCGGACAACGGGAAGGAAAAAGTTCTGAGTTTTTTCGAAGACAAAGACGATGCGCAGTCCCGGTGGGCAATGTTTATTTCGAAGAAGGAAGATGGCGGGCTTTATATCAAAAGAATCAGAAGAATCGGATTTTGAGGATTAATTGAACCCGGCGGTAAAACTCCGCCTCCTGCCTTTTACATTCAAAAAGAAACAGAAAATATCGGGCTGGGAACCCGCTCTCCGCAACAAAAACTCGATGTAAACGGGTTGTAGCCTCCAAAGGTCGCATGGGAAATTTCCGCGAAGGTGAATTAAATGCCGATGGCAAGTGGCACAACGTTTTTGCACCGAAGGATTAACCGGCTGCAATGCTTTCGAAATAACTGCTTATGTGCAGGGCGACCAGGGCGAAGGAAAATATGCATTGTTACATGCCATTGCAATTAGTACATTCGGAAATTCAAAACCCAAAATATCGAAAACAGTGGCCCACTTCGGAAAATGGTGGAACAATATTGCCATTCGCTGGGAATCCAGACCATCGAAAACGGAAGAAACCGGCGACAAGAAAAAACCTTCTTTTATAAAGAAATTGTGGCAAATATGGGAACCACGCGATCCTTTCAAATATAACCTTCAGTTAAAAACAAAAAGCAATTATGGCGATGGCAAAAAAATATACTTCAAAGTATCGGTTTTATGGGATTCAGGATTTATGAAAACAGCTAACAAATAGAATTTTCAACTATGAAAAAATCGGTTAGCTTTTCAAAGGATGAAGTTGAAAACACGAGTCTGAATTTTTCGGAATTACGTGAAAAGGGACTGGAATACATCCAGGAACTGAGCGGCGATGTATGGACTGATTATAATTCGCACGACCCGGGAGTTACCATTCTGGAACAATTGTGTTATTCGCTCACCGACATGGGCTTGCGAACTTCGCTTCCGGTTGACGAGCTTTTAATCCCGGGGAAAAACATCCCGGTAAATTCAAACCAAAATGCTTTTTTTACACCTTCCGCCATTTTTAGCTCGCACCCGGTTACCATTTTAGACATGCGAAAAATGATAATCGACCAGTTTGAAGAGATTCAAAATGTGTGGATTAACACCAAAGAAAACAAAGGCTACCAGGAAGAAATAAGAGGAATAAACCAAATTGAAATTCTACCCAAATTAAATTTCCTGAATACGGTAAAATTAAATCCCGGCCTGAAAGATTCGTTTTTAACGCGGGTAAACCGTTTTTTGAATGAAAATCGCAACCTCGGAGAAAATTTCGAAAATACCTGTTTGCTCGAACCACAGATAATTCAAATTGAATTTGATATTCATATTAGGGAACATGTGGATGTGGAAACTTCGCTGGCAAACCTGTTTCTGAATCTGTTCGAATTTATTTACACTCCTGTGCAATACCACACCCTAAACGAAATGGAAGAAGAAGAACGGATGGAAGAAATTTACGCCGGACCGAGGCTTTCCAATGGTTTCATAAAAAATAATTTGCCAGATAACAGACTGAAATCGATTCATGCCGACGAATTACAAAAACTGTTTTCTAAAGTCACCGGAATTAGTAAAAGCGAAGTTCGGGGCATCATTTTTCAGCACAGAAAATATAATTCGCTGCAGGTGGCAAATGGAAAATTCTTCCATTTGACGGACGATGGCAACACTGGTGGAATGAACGACAAACGGTTTGAAAACATTTATTCGAATATGAATGTGTTCATTAACAACAAAAAAATTGCGTCGCTAAACAAGCAAGGCATCAATAATATGTTTTTCGAAATCTGGTCGAAAAAACATCGGGGGTATTCGTTAAATACACAGCAGGCGGATTATTTGGCTGAAAAATTAAAAGGCACGTACCGAAATCCGGGGAATTATTTTTCCATTCAAAGGCATTTCCCCCTCATATACGGAATCGGGAAAGAAGGAATTTCGAAAAATGAATCAGAGGAGCGGCATGCCAGAGCCAACCAGCTAAAAGCGTACCTGATGCTTTTTGAACAACATATGGCAAATCATCTGGCGCAGTTGGCAAATCTGAATGAATTTTTCAATATCGATTACAACAACGGAGCAGGCAAAACCTATTTTACCCAGTGGTTATCTTCAGTTCCGGGCATTGAAAAACTGGCCGATAAAAACAAATATTCCATGGAATCGCTGGAGCTGAGACAGGTTTTTTTCAGCCGGAAAAATAAAATTTACGATCATCTGCTGGCACGGTTTGGTGAAAACCTGAGTTACATTCCCTGGAAAATAGCTTTGCGTTTAAACCTGGTTAGAAGTGAAAATGAATACTACCATTTGCTGCTTCAACAAAAATCGAAATTTCTAATGCAGTTGCAGGAACTGAGCTACAACCGGATGAAAGGCGAATCGTTTCAACAAAGCGCAGATAATAAAATTACGAGGCAACCATCGGGGCTGGAACAAATCGTGGCAATAAAAACGGATATTCCTGAACGCAGCACTGCGTCGCTTATTCCTGATTTCACAAACCGTAAAACACACTTCACAAACAAAAAAGAAGTGCATTATAAAGATATTGAACACACCAAATACAAACCGATTCTTGTGGATGATTTAAACGATACAAATCAGCAAACAGAAAATGCCTCGGTTCCCGATGCAGCGTTTGGTGAGATTGGCATAAAAACGTTGTTCAGAGACACACTCGATCTGAAAAATTATCGTTTGTTTACGCCCGAATCGTCAGACGAAAATGTAAGCGTAATTTTTCAAAAAG
>CAWKIX010000051.1:0-36250 GCA_963849775.1 uncultured Prolixibacteraceae bacterium
TGATAGCGTTTTGGCACCACTGAATGCAAAATCCTGCTGGCCGCAGCCAATCCACAACAGATCGATCTGTTCATTTGCTTTCTCAGGATTTGCAGCCAGAGTTTTAAGTGGTTCAATGTCCGTTCCACCACCAAGTCCGGCGCTCATAATCCCAATGTAGCTAAATGTATTCAGATTGCTTAAACCGTAACGTCCGGCCTGACCACCACCCATTGAGAAACCAATGATTGCCCGATGCGTGCGATCAGCTATAGTTCGGTACTTTCCGTCTATCATCCAAATGATATCCTCCAGGATATCGTGTTCATATAAGTCAGCATCTCCGCCAATACCTGCATCCCTGTTCAGTCGGCAGTCCGGTTCCTGCTCCATTGATACGTGCTCCACCATAGCCCAAAGGCATAACGACAAGGAACGGTTCAATTGATCCTTTTGCAAGCAGGTTATCGAGAATGTCATTGGCCCTGCCGTAACGATGCCATGAATTTTGATCGTTCGCAAATCCATGAAGAAAATAAAGCACAGGATAGTGTTTATCCGGGTTTTCGTCATATCCCGGTGGAACATAAACCGTCAATTCCCTCACAACTCCGTTCGATTTTGACTTATATATAAGTGTTCGAATTTCCCCATGAGGAACATCCTGCACATCGTAAAAAGCAGGTTCCTCTGCTGGTACGTTTAGCAGGCTGGTTGTAGTGCTGATTACATATCCGATTTTTACCCTTGGATTATAAGGGTCAAATAACCTCACACCATCTAAAAGATAAAAATATACATATTCTTCAAGTTCAAGCGGCCCAACAGTTACACTCCATATACCGTTTTCACCTTTTTTCATTTCTGTATCCGGGCCAAAATCACCGGAAACGAAACTGTGGAAGCCATTGGTGCTTCCAGGCGAAAAGTTACACGGCCATCAGTCGATACTTCAGGTGATACAATTGCGGGTCTGCCTTGTCCTCCTACCTGCGCAATAGCGGAAGATATGATCAAAGCGCCGAGGAAAAATGTAAACAGGAAAGATTTCATAAAATTTAGTTTTAATGTTTAACGATATTACAAAAAAACCGGAAGATTCACAATTTTTATATTGCCTTTATTTTTGTATTCCTCTTTTAATCAGTTTGTTTGGAACTCAAAAATACATAATTTGTCACCACAACCAGCGCCTCCCGAACAATCGGAATGTAATCGATGCCCTAATAATTTTTTTCTTTTCGGCAAGACACGGCAATACCCACGTCAGAGGGGATTATTGTGATATTACCACTCTTAAAAAAATCTAAAAAATTGGCACTTCCCCATATTTCAATATTATTGGCTGTTTAGCATTGTAGTTCCTTCTCTGAAAGTTTGCCAAATCCGCTTATTTAATTAATATTGTATTAGTGCTGTAACCAATTAATAAGAACCTAATCCAATAAAAACCTGCGCCTTATGAATAAAAATTTATTGCTGAAATCGTTGGTCATCCTGACCATCGTTTTCACCGGCTGCATAAATAGCAGAACTCCCGAAATTTCCATTGTAGTTGGTGATACAATCGGAACGCCGTCATGCACGGAGTGGCCAAAATAACCGAAGCGCTGAAAAACAAAAAAATTAGATTCGAAAAAGTAAATACACTTGATGAGGCGAAAGGAAATTCGATCCTGATTATTCATTCGGGAAACAGCGATGCGCAGATAGCACAGTTACTAAATAATAAGGATGATTTACCACAGGTGGCAGAGGCATTGTCGATACAAAAAACAATGCGGCAAAATAAAACGGTTTGGGTAATCAGGGGATTCGATGACACTGGATTAATGTACGCCCTGTTTGATATTGCCGACCGGATTGGCTGGAGCAAAGACAATAAATCGCCGTTAAGCGAAGTAAGGGAAATCACGGAGAAACCGGATGTAAAAACACGGTCGGTTTCCATTTACACCATGAACAGAGCATATTGGGAAAGTCGCTTTTACGATGAAGCCTACTGGGAAAAATACCTGGACATGCTGGCCAAAAACCGGTTTAATTCTTTGCTCGTAATTTTTGGCTACGAAAATGGTGGATTTCTGGCTCCCTGTTATCCTTACTTTTTTGACATTGATGGATTTCCCGATGTAAAAATGGGTAAGATTACACCTGAGGAACAACAAAAAAACCTGGATGCTTTCAACCGGTTAATTGAAATGGCTCACGAGCATGGAATTCGGTTTTCGGTTGGAATATGGGACCATATTTACCGCGGGGGAGTTCAGCGGGGAGGAATACCCGAAACAGAAGAGGAAACTGAAAAACTTAAATCGGTTTTGGTTACGGGTTTAAATGAAGACAACCTGATTCCTTACACCTTAAAAGCATTGGAAGAGTTTGTTACCAAGGTTCACGGTCTTGATGGAATTCAATTCAGGATGCACAATGAATCTGGTTTGAGGAGAGATGAAATGGATAAATTCTGGTATGATGTTTTTAAGAAAATGATTGAAGTATCACCTGACCTCCGTTTTGATCTCAGGGCAAAAGAACTACCCGAATCGGTGATTCAAACTGCTGTAAATATGAATCTGAATTTCAGTATTGATACAAAATACTGGATGGAACAGGCAGGTTTGCCGTTTCACCCAACACATATTAACCGTGAAAATCAAATGGAACGCCGGCACGGTTACGCCGACATGCTTTATTATCCAAAGCAGTATGATATGTTCTGGAGGCTCTGGACCGGTGGAACCATGCGCATTCTTCTCTGGGGCGACCCGGATTATGCACGTCGATTTTCAACATCATCGCACCTTTACGATGGTGAAGGTTTTGAAGTGAACGAACCGTTGGCAACCAAAATGGAAGCGCAGCCGCACGATGAAAAACCTTTTGAATTGCTGAACAAGGAATATCAATATTACGATTATGAATTTGAGAGGTACTGGTACTTTTTCAAGGTTTTCGGACGAATCGGATACAATCCGGAGACACCACCCGAAGTATTTCAAAAAGAGTTTGAATTGCGATTCGGTGAAAAAGCTTCACCCATTGTGAAAGAGGCGCTGGAAAAGGCAAGCAAGGTTTTACCGCGCATAGTTGCCTCATGTATTCCTTACGGCGGTTTTCCTACTACACGCGGATGGCCCGAGAAACAACGACTGGGCGATTTGCCGCAATATGCAATTGCCGAGGGAAGCGATATTCAGCAATTTGCCAGTTTTGATACGGAAGCAAAACTATTAATAGAAGGTGGCGAAACAGCAAAAATAAAACCTTCGCAAACCAGCTTATGGTTTAAGCATATTTCGGATGAAATAAATCAGTTAGTTGAAGCAGCAGAACAGGCCGTTGGAAACAATAAAAGCAATGAATTTATTTCAACGATGACCGATTTACGGATTCTTTCCAACCTTGCGCTGTATCATTCGCGGAGAATTCCGGCTGCCGTGAGTTACCGGATATTTCAGCGTACACACGATATTTCAGCCCTCGATGAGGCAATTAAACATGAAAAAAATGCCATCGAAGCGTGGAAACAAATTGTAAATGCAGCCGGTGATGTTTATGCCAGCAATTTAAAAATGGGAGTTGATGAAGCTGAATACATGGGAATAGATCATCAACTTTCAGGGCACTGGAAAGATGAACTTTCTAATTTGGAAGAAGGACTGGCAAATCTTGAACAGGAACGCCAGGACTTCCAACCACAAGGAAATGTTGTAACTGCTCCGAAATATAAAGAAGCCAAATTACCGGATAACAACTCGCTTTTCCAGGTGGAACATCAACCTGTTATTGAAGCGGGTGAGGGTGAACCAATAAAAATAAATGTAAAAACCACTGCAAATGCTGGTATAAAATGGGTAAAACTTCGATACCGGAATGTAAACCAGACACAGGATTATCAGTCATTGAAAATGTTGCCTACGGCTGAAAAAGATACGTACAGCGTAACCGTACCGCCTGAGAATTTTAATCCAAAGTGGGATTTTATGTACTTTATTGAAATGATGGATAATATTGGGAATGGCACGATTTACCCTTATTTTGATAAAGAAACACCTTATGTTTTTACGAAATTGATCAGGGAGTAATAGTAAGAATGCGACAATCCTCCTTCAGCTGCAAAAGGATGCCATCCGTCAGTCGACGGATGGCATCCTTAGTAGAAACCAGGAAAGTGTTAATATTCAAACTCAATAAACTTCCCGAACTTCTTATATTTTTCGTAAAGCAGCTTTGTATTTCTCTACATTTTCAGGAATTGGATGATATTCAGTTTCAATTCCACCACCCATTTTTTTCTGCGCTTCTGCAGTATTTGGATAAACGCCTGCTACAACTGCTGCTGCCATTGCTGAGCCCAATGCACAAGCCTGTTCAGAGCGAGCCACTTTAATTGGCATATCGAGTACATCGGCAACAATTTGCATTACCAGCGGCGATTTTTTAGCTACACCGCCCAATGCAATTACACCATCAATACGAACACCTTCAGAAATAAAACGGTCGTTAATAGCACGTGAACCAAACGCTGTTGCTTCAACCAGCGCGCGGAAAATACGTGGTGCATCTGATCCCAGGTTTAAACCGGCAATCGCACCTTTCAAATTCTGATTTGCATCCGGAGTACGTCGTCCATTCATCCAGTCGAGTGCTACTACTCCACTTTCACCAATTGGAATTTTTGCTGCTTCTTCGCTTAGTTTGGCAATTATTTTATCAGATGTTTCCTGCATTACCTTTTGCTTGGTTTGTTCGTCCAGCAATTCAGTTTCAGCAAGAATATTTTCAAGCGGCCATTCCAAAACGCGTTTAAACCAGGCATAAATATCACCAAAAGCCGATTGACCTGCTTCCAGTCCCATCATTCCCGGAATAATTGACCCATCTACCTGACCGCAAATACCATTTACCAGCTTATCTCCCACTTCATTCCATTGGAGCAATCAACATATCGCAGGTTGAAGTTCCCATTACTTTTGAAAGATAATAAGGTTCAATTTCTGCTCCTACAGCGCCAAGGTGAGCATCAAAAGCACCAACTCCAACAACAACATTGGTAGGAAGTCCTAATTTTTCAGCCCACTCTTTTGTTAATGTTCCTGCTGAAACATCGCAGGTAAACGTTTCTTTATAGAGTCTGTCTTTCAATCCACTTAACTGTGGATCAAGCGCAACCAAAAAATCTTCAGCTGGCAAACCGCCAAATGCTTCATGCCACATTGCTTTGTGCCCGGCTGCACAACGACTTCTTTTTAATGTTTTAGGATTTGTATTTCCGGTTAACACTGCCGGAATCCAGTCGCAATGTTCTACCCAAGAATAAGCAGCGCGGTAGATACCGGCATCTTCGCGAATTACATGTAACAGTTTTGCCCAAAACCACTCTGATGAATAAATTCCACCTTCAAACTTGGTAAAATCGATATCCCATTTTTTTGCCAACTTGTTGATTTCATCTGCTTCTTTAACGGCAGTGTGGTCTTTCCACAAAACAAACATGGCATTTGGATTTTCCTCGAACCCGGCTGTTAAAGAGAGTGGCGTTCCTTTTTCGTCAACAGCAATCGGAGTTGATCCTGTTGTATCAACCGAAATTCCAACCACATTTTCAGCTACACCTGCCGGAGCCTGTTTTAACGCTTCAACAATGGTGTATTCCAAACCTTCCAGGTAATCTTTCGGGTGCTGACGAAACCGATTGTTGGATGCGTCGCAGTACATTTGCTTTTTCCAGCGTGGGTAATTAAAAACAACACTCGCAACTTCTTCGCCAGTTTCAACATTTACAATTAACGAACGAACTGAATCCGTACCGTAATCTAATCCAATAGTATATTTTGCCATTTTTAGTTTTATTGATTGATTAATTTTATTGATTTTTAATTTGTTTTGAAGCTTTGAACCTTGAGCCTCGAGCTCGTAGCAAAAAAACTTTGAACTTTAAACTTTGAACTTTAAACTGATCTATTGTCCATAATACGCATTTGCCCCGTGTTTGCGAAGAAAATGTTTATCCAGCAACACCTGATCCATTGTTGTTTCAGGATTTAGTTGCAACGAACGGAAAGTCATTTTTGCCACTTCTTCCATTACCACAGCATTATGAACTGCATTATGTGCATTGGTTCCCCAGTTAAAAGGCCCGTGGTTATTTACCAATACGCCCGGAACCTGATCAGGATTAATATCTTTAAATGTTTCGATAATTACCTTTCCGGTTTCCAGTTCATATTCACCTTTAATTTCTTCTTCTGTCATTTTTCGGGTACATGGAATTTCGCCATAAAAATAATCGGCATGCGTAGTGCCAATCGCTGGAATACTTTTACCTGCCTGTGCCCAGGATGTTGCCCACTCTGAATGCGTATGAACAACGCCACCAATATTTAAAAACTGACGGTATAAAATTAAATGTGTTGGTGTATCGCTCGATGGTTTTAGATCGCCTTCAACTACCTGCCCGTACAAGTTCATAACAACCATATCTTTGGGTTTCATATTATCGTAAGAAACACCACTTGGTTTAATAACAACCATCCCACTGCTGCGGTCAATACCACTAACATTTCCCCAGGTAAAAACTACCAGATTGTGTTTTACCAATTCAAGATTGGCTTCACAAACCTGTTCTTTTAATTGCTCCAACATAACTATAATGATTCAAATTATTTATATCACAAAAGTTTATCAAAACTGTAAAATTAACACTTATGTTGTTTCGTCAAAACAAAACCTGTTAACTAAACAAAAAAAGGCCGGATAAATAATCCGACCTTAATAACCAAACCTCTAAATCAACCAAATTATGAAATTTTAATCGCCACTGGTGCTTTTTCCAATGCTTCTTCTTTTTTAGGTAAAACAATGCTCAAAATTCCTTCTTCAAAATTGGCATCAATTTTATCTGTTTCGATGGTATTCGGAACTTTAAATTGCTTTTCGAAGTTGTACATTCCAAATTCCCGATGTGCATATTTTACACTTTCTTCGCTTTTATTTTTAAGTTCTTCTTTATCAACTTTAACAGTCAATAAATTTTTATGATAGTTGATCTGAACGTCTTCCTTTTTAAACCCGGGAAGCATCAATTCAATTTTAAAATCTTTTTCATTTTCCAACACGTTGGTTGCAGGTTGATTCTTTACATAATTTTCGTGGTAATCATTATTCCAGAAGTTTTCAAACAGGTCATCAACTAAGTTTCTGTTAACGCTGTAATACGGATTTTTAAATCTAACAAGGTTCATAATTTTTCCCTCCTTTTATTTATTTGTTTAATAGTGTTTAAAATTCTGAAGTGCCATAATTCAATTCCTGTTCCAACATCAAAATCAATGACAAATTCAAAATATCTATATAACTACTAAGCCATATCGTCAGTCAAGGAGTAAATTGTTGCGCCTATATGTCATCTTATCTAATTATCAAGATATGTTTTTTCGATGATTTTGTTCTGAATAAATCTTTACATTTGCATAAAAATTGACAAAAATGAGAATCGATATCATTACTGTTTTACCTGAAATCTTGGAAAGCCCTTTGAATTATTCGATCATTAAAAGAGCAAAGGAAAATGGGTTGGCAGAAATCTATATACACAACCTTCGGGATTATTCGGAAGATAAACACCGAAAAGTTGATGACTATTCATTTGGAAAAGGTGCAGGAATGGTTATGGCAATTCAGCCTATTGAAAAGGCTATTGAAACATTGAAAAGCCAGCGCGATTATGATGAGATAATCTTTACAACCCCCGATGGAAATTTGTTTAACCAACAGGAAGCCAATACGCTTTCGCTAAAGAAAAATATCATCATTCTTTGCGGTCATTATAAAGGTATTGATCAAAGAATCCGTGATCATTATATTACAAAAGAAATTTCGATTGGAGATTATGTTCTAACAGGGGGCGAACTCGCGGCAGCGATAATCACCGATAGCGTTGTTCGGCTTTTACCCGGAGTACTTTCCGACGAAACCTCTGCCCTCACCGATTCATTTCAGGATAACCTGTTAAGTCCACCGGTTTACACCCGCCCGGCAGAATATAAAGGAATGAAAGTTCCCAAAATTCTTTTAAGCGGAAATGACAAATTGATTGACGACTGGAAACACGAACAGGCGGTTGAGCAGACAAAAAAACGCAGGCCTGATTTATATAAAAAATATATTGGAGAATAAACCAAGGATTGAAGGACTGAAATATTGATGGACTGAAATACTGAATGGATTGAGTTAGTGAGACTGAAAACTGCTACTGCGAACTATCTCTCTTTCCATTCCAACTTATTATCAATACGATAAACGATCTTTTCATTGTCGAGCAACCATTTGATTACCTGCCGCATTTTTTGCTGATCGCCTTTTAACTTAAGCAAAAGTTTTTCGTATGTAACCGGCGTTTCAAGTATTTTCTTTACGTCTTCTCCTATTTTTTCAAATTCAAAAGAAGTAAGTGATAAATCTTCCATCGATTTACAAACATCACAGGTTCCACAAGGTGGTGAATCAGTTTCACCAAAATAATCGAGCAACAACTGGCTTCGGCATCGTGTTGTACTTGTTGCGTAATTAATAACAGCATCTACCCTTTCTATCAATTCTTTTTTCCGCCTGTCGTAGTTTTCTTTCGAAATTTTAAGTCGGTCGGCAGAAATTCTTTCCTTGCTGAAATAGATAAAAGGAGATCGGTTTCGCGGAATATAATCTATAATTTTCTGCTGCCTTAAATGTTTTAGATACTGATAAACCTGGTCGCGACTAATGTTAGCACGGCTTGCCAACAAATCTTCGTCGATATTTACATAGCCGCTAAAAAGCCCTGTGTATGAACGCAAAATAAGTTTTACAAATCCGTCAAATTCTGCATTTGCCACCTGAAAGCGATACAAATCATCCCGTGAAACCATAAAATAAATTCTCGACGGATTATCAACTTCTTCCGTAAATTCAAGATAACCTTCCCGTTGCAGAATTTTCAAGCTGTTATAAACCATTGCCTGCTGTAATTTAAAAGTCTGGGCAAAACCCTGTAAACTAAATTCAAAAATTTGCGATTTTCCAAAACCTTCGGCAATCTGCAAATAATTACACAGCGAGTGATAAATGCGTTTTATTGAAGCAATTTCAGGAAATGCGACAGAAACCTGCTTTTTCAACCTTGCCTTGTCGGTATTATTAAAAAGCAAAACCGCCGCAGCTTTTTTACCATCTCTCCCGGCGCGCCCCGCTTCCTGAAAATATGCTTCCAATGAATCAGGCGGATGAATATGAATAACAAATCTCACATCAGGTTTGTCGATCCCCATTCCAAATGCGTTGGTAGCAATAATCACACGCGTTTTTCCTTCTATCCAGTTATCCTGTTTTTTACTGCGTACCTGATTATTTAAACCTGCGTGGTAAAAATCGGCGCTGATTTTGTTTTTCTGAAGTTCTTCTGATATTTCTCTTGTTGCTTTTCTGCTACGAACATAAATAATACCCGATCCTTTTACTTTTTGCAAGGTGTCGAGCAAATAACCGGTTTTGTTTTCAAGGTTTCGAATCAAATAATTCAGGTTATTGCGCTGAAACGAAACTTTAAGTACATTTTTCTCTTTGAATCCGAGTTTTTCCTGAATGTCTTCTATAACTTTTGCCGTTGCGGTGGCGGTTAATGCCAGAAAATTTACATCCGGCTTTATTTTTCTGAATTGTACTATATTCAAATAGCTCGGCCTGAAATCGTAGCCCCACTGCGAAATACAATGCGCCTCATCAACCACAACCAAATTAACATCCATTTGCTCCAAACGTTCTGAAAACCGCTCAGAATTAAGACGTTCAGGAGAAATATAAAGAAATTTATATTCGCCCCAAACTGCATTATCAAGGGTTACTTTCATTTCCATAAAAGACATTCCGCTATGAATTGCCAACGCTTTTATACCAAGGAAATTCAGCCTTTCAACCTGGTCTTTCATGAGGGCTATCAATGGAGTGATAACAATGCATATTCCTTGTTTGGAAAGAGAATACACCTGAAATGTCACCGATTTTCCCCCGCCGGTTGGCATTAGTCCAAGTGTATCTTTACCCGCTGCCACCGATTCAATAATATCCCGTTGCAACGGTCGAAAATCCGGATATCCCCAATAGCGGGTCAATATTTGTTTGAAATCTGACATGTACCTGTTTTACGGACGGAAATTTAAGTTATGTTTTTCACTTTTGAAAATAGATTAAAAACTGCCAAAACCTCCTTTAATACATTTTAAGAAATCATCTTACCGGTTTAACATATTTTATTGCCGAAAAGGCTTTGGACGGCATAAATAATGAATTCAGGTCTGCTAATTTTTTGTAGTTTTGCCCAACTATTTAAAAACGCAGAAAAGATAATATGTTGTTTCTAATTGGCAAAGTAGAATTAAAAAGGATAACATTCGTTAATACAGAACTGTTTGCTGCTTTCATTAATTCAGCTACAGAAGTTAATCTTAATAAAAAAGTTATTTAAAATCCGTTTAAAATATAAAGCATGAATCGAATTTTCATATCATTCGTATTTACCTTGATTCTTTTTATTCCCGTTTTTTCTCAGAATGAAAAACCACTAATCACGATTGATGACACAGAAATCAGTAAGGCTGAATTTGAAAGAATTTATCAAAAAAACAATAGTAATTTATACAACGAGGCTGATATTAAATCCCCTGAAGATTATCTTGACCTTTTCATCAACTTTAAATTAAAGGTTTTAGAGGCAGAAAATTTACAGATGGACACAATTTCGGCTTTCGTAAACGAATTGAAAGGATATAGAAAAGAGTTATCGGCTCCATATTTAACCGATGTTAAATATGACGAAAAACTTGTGCACGACCTTTATGACAGAATGAAAAAAACGATAAACGCCAGCCATATATTACTTAAAGTTGATGAAAACGCTACCAGCGAAAATGAGCAGGAAGTGCTTGAAAGAATTAGAAAAATTCGTCAGGAAATTATTGACGGAGAGAGCTTTGAAGATGCTGCATTTAAATATTCTGAAGATCCGTCAGCAAAAGAAAATCGCGGACTAATTGGCTATTTTTCTGTTTTTCAAATGGTTGCACCTTTTGAAAATGCTGCTTATAATACTCCGGCAGGTGAAATTTCGCAACCTGTTCGCACTGGATTTGGCTATCATCTTATAAAGGTGAATGAAGTAACTGAAAACAAAGGCGAAATTCATGTGGCACATATTATGAAAACTTTCCCGTCAAATATGACACCTGAAATAAAAAATAAAATCAAGACACAAATTGACTCAATATACACTGAATTGCAGAATGGCGCTGATTTTGCCGAGCTGGCTAAAGAAAAATCGGATGATAAATCATCGGCTTCGGAGGGTGGAGTTCAGCAATGGTTTGGAGTGGGAAAAATGATTCCTGAATTTGCTAACCCTGCGTTTGCTCTCAAAAATGATGGCGACTACACCAAACCCATTGAAACACCTTATGGATATCATATTATAAAACGATTGGCGCATCGGCCTGTTCCAACTTTTGAAGAGGCAAAAACTGATATTGAAGCCCGGATAAAAAGAGACCCGGAACGATCTGAAAGCAGCAAAATTGCTTTTGTTGAAAAGCTGAAAAAAGAGTATGGTTTTTCAGAAAACAGCGATGAATTGGAAAAGTTAAAGGATATCAACATAGAAGATGGACCATCAGTCTTCAATTATGAGTTGTTTACTATTGATGGTAAAGTTTTTCGATTAACAGATTTTGCGAAGTATCTGAAGGCGCAAAACATTACATCAGGAAGTTACCTTTCAAATTATGAAAAATGGGTTGAAGATGAAATTACCCAAATGGAAGATTCAAAACTTGAAGAAAAGTATCCTGAGTTTCGTTATATGATGCAGGAATATCACGATGGAATTTTGCTTTTTAATATTTCTGAAGAAAAAATCTGGAATTATGCATCTGAGGATTCTATTGGTTTACAAGCCTTTTATGAGCAAAATAAAAATAATCATTTGTGGGAGGAACGCTTCAAGGGAATGATTGTGACCTGCAAAAATGAAGAGGTCCGTGAGAAAGCAGAACTTTATTTTAGCGAAGACATGCCTGTTCAGGAGATTCTGGATATGATCAATGAAAATGAGAACCTGATTTCAATAGAAGAAGGCGCATGGGAAAAAGGCGCAAACCCGGTTGTCGACTATTATATCTGGAACCAGGCAGAGCCTGACAATTTCAACAGTGAACTCATTTTTGTAAGAGGTGATTTAGTTCCTCCTGAGCCAAAAACACTCGAAGAAGCACGAGGATTATTTATATCAGATTACCAGAAATACCTCGAAGATAACTGGATTAAAGAGCTACGCAAAAAACATAAAATAAAAGTAAACAAGAAATTATTGAAAACAATCGAAAGTGCTTAAAACCAGTTTAAAATATCAAATAGTAACTTTTTTTGCTTTGCTAACGGCGGCATGTACAAGTAATCAAACCAATGAAAATAAAGTCATTGCCCGGGTTGACGAAAGCAAACTTTACCTGAAAGAACTTTCTGATATTGTTCCATCTGATCTTGATGAAAGTGACAGCACTTTAATTGCCGACGATTACATAAAAAAATGGATTAAACAGGAGCTTTTAATTCAAAAGGCTAATGATAATCTCACTCCTGAACAAAAAGATGTTTCAAAAGAGTTAACAGAATACCGGAATTCGCTCATTATTTACAAATATAAAAATGAGTTGATGAAACAGCGGATGGACACTACTGTCCAAAAAAATCAAATAGAACAGTATTATAATGAACACCCCGATAATTTCAACCTTAACACTGATATTGTAAAAGCTATTTTTGTAAAAATACCAGGCGAAGTTGCAAACCCTAATCAGTTAAAAAACCTTGTAAAAAACACGTCGGACGAAGGCATTGAAGAACTGCGCGATTATTGTTTACAGTATGCCAAGGGATTCGATATATTTATGGACCGCTGGGTTGATTTTGAAATGATAAAAAAGAATTTACCTCCCGAGCTAAATGATAAAGAACGTCTGCTAACCGGCAAAAGGCAGATTGAAGCAAAAGATTCAAATTATTATTATCTTGTCAGCATTCAGGATTTTAGATTAAAAAACCAGCTGGCACCACTTGACTATGTGGAAGATAACATTAAAAATCTTATTTTGAATCAGCGAAAAATTACCTTCCTGAAAGAAATTGAAGATAATATTTACAAGGAAGGAATCAGGCAAAACAAGTTTACAATTTATGATGTTGATAACAAGAAACAGGAAATTTAAATGAAGCAAATGAAAGGAATTACAAAAATAAAGTTGGCGGTAATAATTATTACAATATTACTGGTTAACATTAACGTTTCGGCTCAAGACAATGTAATTGACAAGGTTATAGCCATTGTAGGCGGAAATATTATTCTTAAAAGTGATGTTGAAAAAACAACCATTGATTTGCAATCGCAGGGAGAAACTTCTGAAGGTGACATGAAATGTGATGTACTTGAACAGTTGATGATTAACAAGCTTTTAGTAGCAGAAGCAGAACTTGACACTTTAATTGAAGTTACACCAAGTGAAGTCAATCAATACGCCGAACAGCAGCTTCAGTCAGCCATTTCACATTTAGGTTCTGAAAAAGCGGTTGAAGACTGGTACAAGAAATCAATTGTTGAGGTAAAAGCTGATTTTCAGGAAAACATTCACGACCAACTTTTAAGTCAGAAAATGCAAAGTAATATACTTGCCGACGTTGAAGTAACACCATCGGAAGTGAGATATTTTTACAGGAATTTAAGTTCGGATGAAATACCAACAATTCCGACCCAGTACGAATATCAGCAAATTACAATTCAGCCTAAGGTTGATCTGGAAGAAGAAAACAGGGTGAAAGCACAATTAAGAGATTTAAAAACCAAAATAGAAAATGGAAGCAGTTTTGCTGCCATGGCAATTTTAAATTCAGAAGATGGTTCGGCAAAAGATGGAGGTGTTATTGGACCCAAGGCACGAATGGAACTTGACCCGGCTTATGCTGCTGTGGCTTTCAACCTTAAAGATGATAAAGTTTCAAGCGTTGTAAAAAGTCAGTTTGGATATCACATTATACAATTGGTGGATCGAAAAGGTGAAAAGGTAAATACCCGGCATATTCTAATAAAGCCAAAAGTTTCTATTGAAGCAAAAGAAAAAGCATACAATCAGTTAGATAGCCTGGCTAACATGCTGCGTAAAAATGAAATTACTTTTGAGCAGGCAGCCTCATTATTTTCATATGATACAAATTCAAGAAATAATGGCGGTTATGCAATAAATTCTGGTACAATGTCTTCTAAATTTTCCGCTGAACAACTTGATCCTGACGTTAGCAAGGTAATTACAAATATGGAGGTTAATGAAATTTCAAAACCATTTGAAACAATTGATGATGAAAGCCACCAGGCAATTTATAAAATTATTAAACTCACAAAAAAAGTAGATTCGCATAAAGCAAATCTCCAGGAAGATTATCAAAAACTGGCAGACGCGTATCTCGAAAGTAAGAAAGAACAAATTTTCAACGATTGGGTTAAGGAAAGACAAACAGAAACGTACATTAGAATTGACCCAACTTATGCAAATTGCAATTTTAATTTTTCAAGCTGGATTAAATAAACCAATGGCGCAAACAAAAAATTAGAAGAATGAATTTTAAAAACGATGTTGAGGCTCTTGATGCTTTGCGTGATAAATATAATCATTTAAAAAATGAAATTACGCGTGTTATTTACGGACAGGATGAGGTAGTCAGTCAGGTACTAATTTCTTTGTTCAGCCGCGGGCATGTGCTGTTGATAGGTGTTCCCGGACTTGCGAAAACCCTGCTGGTTACCACAATTGCAAAAATTCTTGGGTTAAAATACAACCGTATTCAGTTTACACCCGATTTAATGCCTTCTGATATAATCGGAACCGAAATTCTTGATAACGAGAGACACTTCCGGTTTATTGAAGGCCCGCTATTTGCCAATATAATTTTGGCCGACGAAATAAACCGCACTCCGCCAAAAACACAGTCGGCGCTGCTCGAAGCAATGCAGGAGCGGGCAATTACAACAGCTGGCCAGCACTTTCAACTTGGCGACCCATTTTTCGTTTTGGCAACACAGAATCCAATTGAGCAGGAAGGAACTTATCCGCTTCCCGAAGCGCAACTCGACAGGTTTATGTTTTCTGTGTGGCTTGATTATCCGAAATATGAAGACGAACTAACAATTGTAAAAAATACAACATCTTCTTTCTCAGTTGATTTGCAGCCGGTTATTTCAGGAGATGAAATTTTATTTTACCAAAATTTAATCCGTAAAATTCCGATCAATGACAATGTGCTTGAATATGCCGTTCAGCTGGCAGCGAAAACACGCCCCAATACAAAACTCGCAGCAGATGTATCAAACCAGTATTTAAAATGGGGTGCAGGCCCGCGAGCTTCGCAATACCTTGTTTTAGGTGCAAAAACACATGCTTCGTTACATGGAAAATATTCTCCGGATATTGAAGACGTAAAAGCGATTGCTCCTTCTATTTTACGTCATCGGATTATTAAAAATTATAAAGCTGAAGCCGAAAACATTTCGGTAGATTACATCATTGATAAACTGCTTTAATGTTTTTGCATTGTTTCAATAAAATTTCCGATGTACAACTCCTCAAATTAGTAATTTTATTATTGTTGTTGGCTTCAACTTTTCTCTCTTATTCACAGGAAAGAAAAAAGATAGATGTTCTTGAATCAGATTATGCAACGAGCGTACCTAACATGCCAAATGCACTGCAAATAGTGGGAAACCAGGTAAAAATAGAACACGAAGATGTGTTTTTGTGGTGCGATACAGCATATACCTACAGCGGAACAAATAAAGTTGATGCGGTTGGTCATGTACATATTGAACAGGGAGATACATTACAATTATATGCCGATAAAATTTATTATAATGGTGACAATCGTTTTGCAAGAGCCATAAATAATGTTCGTTTAATTAAAAATACTGCTACCCTTTATACTGATACGCTTGATTATGACCTCTCAACAAAAGTAGCGGATTATGATGACATCGGTACTATTATAGACAGCACCACAACCATTACAAGCAAAATTGGCAAGTATTATGTCGATGAGAATATTCTTTATCTGTACATTAATGTTGTAGGAACAAATGATAAATTTTTGCTTGAAAGTGATACAGTAAATTACAATACGACAACTAAAAAAATAAACATTACAGGGCCAACAACAATTCGCGACTCTGCGAATACACTTTATGCGGAGAGTGGCTGGTACAATTCGGAATCCGGAGAAGCAGAATTGTTAAAAAACCCCGTTGTAACAAATAAAACTCAAAATATTTCAGCGAAGTACATACAGTACGATAAGGAAAATAAAATTGGAAAAGCGTTAGGTTCAGTTAGAATTGAGGACACAGAAAATCAATCTGTAATTTTAGGTAACTCAGCTGATTACAGTAAAGAGGTGGGTACGGCAATCATTACAGATTCAGCAGTTTACGTCAATTACAACGAAAACGACACGCTGTTTTTACATGCCGACACATTAAAAATGGTACCGGATACTATTGAAGATGAAAAAATTGTTACTGCATATTATAATGTTCGCTTTTTTAAAACCGATCTGCAGGGAATATGTGATTCGATGGTTTATTATACCCGCGATTCATTAATACAACTTCACCGAAATCCGGTAATATGGTCTGACAATCACCAACTTTCAGCAGATTTTATTGAAATGAAACAAAACACAAATGCCCCCGATGAACTTCACATGTCATTAAACAGCTTTATTATTTCAAAACAGGATTCAGGGCGATTCGACCAGATAAAAGGAAAGGAAATGATTGGGTACATTACAGATAGGAAGCTAACAAATATAGATGTTGACGGGAACGGACAGACACTGTATTACGCTCGTGAAAAAGAAAAAATTATTGGACTCAACCGATCTGAAAGCAGCAAAATATCCATCCAGTTTAAAGATGGTGAAATTGACCGAATTAAATTTTTAAGTTTGCCCGAAGGAGAACTTAAACCTTTAATTGATTTAAGCGAAGCTGATCAAAAGTTATCAGGTTTTGATTGGAAAATAAGTTTACGGCCATTAACTAAATATGATATATTTGGCGTTTATACTTCGGTTGAAAAAGTTGAAAACGAAACTGATAAATAAATGGTTTATTCCTTCGGTTAAAAATCAATTCAATAAACGCAAAGTGTAGATAATTAAATACAAAATGATCTTTATATAAAATTTCATCAATAAAAACAGGTTATTTGTTTTCATTTTAAAAAAATATTTTCATATTTGCACCAAATCATAAGTAAAATTGATGAAAAACATTTTTAACATTTCAATTCTCAGCCTACTTTTAGGTATTATTCTTCTAATTAAGAGGAAATGAGAATGGTATGTTAATTAGTAAGATAATTGGAATAGAAGAGCCATTCTCATAAAAAGGGAATGGCTCTTTTTATTGAGTTTTGAATCCATGACAACAAAATTGATTACAGGCGGTTAAAAAGAATTACTTATTACCAAATAATAAATTTTAGATTACCATGAGTGACAAACTTTACATTTTCGACACAACCTTAAGAGACGGTGAACAAGTTCCGGGTTGTCAGTTGAATACGGTAGAAAAGATTGAGGTCGCAAAGGCATTGCAGGATTTGGGAGTTGACATTATTGAAGCTGGATTCCCAATTTCGAGCCCGGGCGATTTTGAATCGGTAGTTGAGATTTCAAAAGCGGTTACATGGCCTACAATTTGTGCCCTTAACCCGCGCAGTTCAAAAAGATATTGATGTTGCTGCCGAATCGCTAAAATACGCCAAGAAAGGTCGTATTCATACAGGAATCGGAACATCAGATTTCCATATTTACCACAAACTCAACTCAAATCCCGAGGCAATAATTGAGCGTGCAGTTGAAGCTGTAAAATATGCAAAAAAGTATGTTGAAGATGTAGAGTTTTATGCGGAAGATGCTGGTCGTACAGGAAATGAATATCTTGCACGTGTAATTGAAGCCGTAATTAAAGCAGGTGCAACTGTTGTAAATATTCCCGACACTACCGGGTTACACATTGCCTCACGATTTTGGCGCAAAAATTAAATATTTGGTTGACAATGTACCAAATATTCATAAAGCAATTATTTCTACCCATTGCCACAACGATCTTGGAATGGCAACTGCAAATACCATTTCAGGTATTATTAAATGGTGCCCGCCAGGCAGAAGTAACCATTAACGGAATAGGTGAACGCGCGGGAAATACATCACTTGAAGAAGTTGTAATGACTTTGAAAACTCATTACAAAGCATTGCAGATAGATACAGGAATAAATACAAAGAAAATATATCGGAACTAGCCGTTTGGTTTCTAACATTAATGAATATGCCCGTGCAACCAAACAAAGCTGTTGTTGGAAGAAATGCATTTGCACATTCTTCCGGAATTCATCAGGATGGTGTTTTGAAGAACCGTGAAAATTATGAAATAATGGATCCTACTGATGTTGGAATCAATGAGTCAGCAATTTTGCTTAACAGCACGAAGCGGTCGCGCTGCATTGAAACATCGTTTGGAAATACTTGGCTTTGAGTTGACCAAAGAAAAACTGGATGAAGTTTATGAGGAATTTTTGAAACTGGCAGATAAGAAAAAAGACATTCGTGATGATGATATCGCATTGTTGGTTGGAGATGCAACCCGCCAGGAACGAAGAATAAAACTTGATTTTCTGCAAGTGGTAACAGGTAAAAATCTGAAACCAATGGCAACTGTTCGTTTAGATATTGCCGGTGAAAAATTTGATGCAACTTCAGCACGGAAATGGCCCTGTTGATGCTGCAATTAAAGCTGTAAAACAAATTATTCACAGACAGGTTACCATTGAAGAATTTCTTGTACAGGCAATTACACGTGGCAGTGATGATATTGGGAAAGTTCACATGCAGATGGACTATGAAGAAAGTATTTTCCATGGGTTTGCTGCTAATACCGATATTATAACAGCCTCAGTTGAAGCATTTTTAGATGCAATAAATAAAATACCAGTAGTAACAAATTAAGTTAAAATAGTTATCAGGTTTTATCATACTTAGGAGGTTTAAATCTGAAAATAGAGATTTATAATTTTATGGAACCAAAAACATTATTCGACAAAATTTGGGATGCACACGTGGTGAAACAGGTGGAAGGCGGTCCGAATGTATTGTACATCGACCGCCATTTTATTCACGAAGTTACCAGTCCGGTGGCATTCCTTGGGTTGAAAAACAGGGGATTAAAAGTTTTCCGCCCGGAAAAAACAACAGCAACACCCGACCATAACGTACCAACTGTCAATCAGCATTTATCAATTAAAGATGAACTTTCACGCAATCAGGTGGAAATGTTGAAAAAGAAATTGTGCAGAACATGGAATTACCTATCATGATCTTCAGGCACTGAAGGACATGGAGTTGTTCACATTATCGGACCTGAAATGGGAATAACCCAACCGGGAATGACCATCGTTTGTGGCGACAGCCACACTTCAACACACGGTGCATTTGGTGCAATTGCATTTGGAATTGGAACAAGTGAAGTTGAAATGGTACTGGCAAGCCAGTGTATTATGCAGCCAAAACCAAAAAAAATGAGAATCACTGTTAACGGTGTTCTTAAGGAAAGGTGTTACTGCAAAAGATATTGCACTTTATATCATTTCAAAAATATCAACAAGTGGCGGAACCGGCCATTTCATTGAATATGCAGGAACAGCCATTATCGAGTTTGAGCATGGAAGGCCGAATGACGCTTTGTAACCTCAGTATCGAAAGTGGTGCCCGTGGTGGAATGATTGCTCCCGACATGTAACTATCGATTGAATATGTAAAAGGCAGAGAATTTGCTCCTAAAGGAGAAGATTGGGATAAATGCAGTAACAGCCTGGAAAAAATTAAAATCAGACGAAGGTGCAGTATTTGATACAGAGTATCACTTTTGATGCAGCCGATATTGAGCCGATGATTACCTACGGAACTAATCCGGGAATGGGAATTGGTATTTCTCAAGTCTATTCCAACTGTCAGAATGACATGGAAGGCAGTGATAAAACGACCTACATAAAATCATTGCAATACATGGGATACCATGAAGGAGAAAAAATGGAAGGTAAACAAATTGATTATGTATTCCTTGGTAGTTGTACCAATGGTCGAATAGAAGATTTCAGAGCTTTTGCACAATTTGTAAAAGGGAAAAAGAAAGCGCCAAATGTTACTGCATGGTTGGTTCCTGGCTCAAAAAAAGTGGAGACACAGATTCGTGAAGAAGGATTGGTTCAGATTTTGGAAGCTGCCGGTTTTGAGTTTCGACAACCAGGATGTTCTGCCTGCTTGGCAATGAATGATGATAAAATTCCAGAGGGAAAATATTCGGTTTCTACATCAAACAGGAATTTTGAAGGTCGCCAGGGACCGGGCGCAAGAACATTGCTTGCAAGTCCTTTAACTGCTGCAGCGGCTGCAGTAACTGGTGTAATTACCGATCCAAGAGAATTAATGTATAAAATTGATTATTTGATTAATGATTATTGATTAATAATGGATCGATACGAATTAAAAAGCAGAACAAAAATATTTGCGCATTCATTGTGTAAAATTTGGCTCTTCCCTACCAAAAATCAAATTTAGGGAATCATATTGAAGGACAACTTAATAAGATGTGCAACTTCTGTTGCTGTAAATTACAGGGCAGTGCTTTTAGCACATTCTGATGCTGCATTTGCTGCAAAATTATCAATAGTCATTGAAGAGGCAGATAAATGTGATTTCTGGATTGAATTTGCTGTTGGATGAAAAAATTGCTGAATTCGGAAATTGCCATTCGCACTAATAAAAGAAGCAAAAGAATTAACAGCAATTTTTATAGCATCCAGAAAAACAATTCAATTAAAAGAATAAAAAATAAGCATTAATAAATAATCAATATATATGGCATACGATAAATTTTCAATCATAACATCGCCGGCAGTACCACTGCCAATCGAAAATGTTGATACTGACCAGATTATTCCGGCAAGATTTTTAAAAGCAGTTGAACGTAAAGGATTTGGAGATAATCTTTTCCGCGACTGGCGTTACAATAAAGATGGAAGTCCAAAAGCAGATTTTCCATTAAATGATCCAAAATATTCAGGAAAGATACTTGTTGGAGGAAAAAACTTTGGAAGCGGCTCAAGTCGCGAACATGCTGCATGGGCGATTTATGATTATGGCTTCCGGGTTGTTGTTTCCAGTTTTTTTGCCGATATTTTTAAAGGAAATGCGTTGAACAACGGGTTGTTACCAGTTGTTGTACCTCCGGAATTCCTTCAGAAAATATTCAGTACAATTGAAAAGGATCCAAAGGCAACATTTGAAGTTAATTTGGAAAAGCAAACATTTACCATTTCTGCAACAGGTGAATCTGTGGAGTTTGAAATCAATCCGTATAAAAAACATTGTTTACAAAACGGACTCGATGACATTGATTACCTGGTTGAAATGAAGAAAGAAATTGAAGCTTTTGAAGTCCACTGAATCACTTGAAAAATGTGAACTTCAAAACGAAGCTGAAATAAGGTTTTAATGAAAGTAAATTTATAAAATCATTGATTTTAATACCTCCCGCCAGGGAGGCCGGGAGAGAAAAAATGACAGGCAAAACAGTTGAAATATCAGGCAAAAACCTGACAATTATGGATACCACCCTTCGCGATGGGGAACAAACCTCAGGGGTTTCTTTTAGCGAAGGAGAAAAATTAAGTGTGGCCAAAGTTTTACTCGATGATGTGAAAGTTGACCGCATTGAAATTGCATCTGCCCGGGTATCGGAAGGCGAATTTAAAGGGACGAAAAGGGTAATGCAGTGGGCCAAAGAAAAAGGACATCTGGAAAAAATTGAAGTTTTAGGTTTTGTCGATGATAAAATTTCACTTCAATGGATTGCCGATGCAGGTGGAAAAGTAATAAACCTGCTTTGCAAAGGTTCATTGAAACATGTAACTGAACAGCTTCGGAAAACGCCTGAACAACATGTTAGCCGACATTAAAAAGGTAATTACCAATGCAACCGAGATGGGAATTAGGGTAAATATTTATCTCGAAGACTGGTCAAATGGAATGCGCAACTCAAAAGATTATGTGCATTTTATGGTTAAAAGCCTTAAAGATGAAAATATTGACAGGATAATGTTGCCCGATACACTTGGTATTCTTGATCCGGATGAAACGTATGATTTTTGTAGCGAAATGATTGAGACTTACCCTGATGTTAATTTTGATTTTCATGCCCACAATGATTACGATTTGGCAATTGCCAATGTATTTCATGCTATTAAAGCAGGGATTCGTTGTGTTCACACTACCGTAAATGGTTTGGGTGAACGTGCAGGCAATGCGCCTCTGTCGAGTGTCATTGCTACAATTAAAGATCATTTGAAAATGAAAACCAATGTAAATGAAACTCAGTTAAATAAAGTTTCAAAATTGGTGGAATCGTTTTCAGGAATTCGGATTCCAACCAACAAACCGTTGATTGGAGAATTTGTATTTACACAATGCAGCGGAATTCATGCAGATGGTGATAATAAAAACAATCTTGTATTTTAACGAACTTCTTCCCGAACGATTTGGAAGAATCAGGCAATATGCGCTCGGCAAAACTTCAGGAAAGGCAAATATCAAAAAGAACCTGGAGGATTTTGGAATTGAACTCGATGCCGAATCGTTAAAGAAAGTAACACAGCGCATTATTGAACTGGGCGATAAAAAAGAAACCGTTACAAATGAAGATTTGCCTTATATTGTTTCCGATGTGTTGAACAACGATTTTCTGGAACAAAAAATTAAGGTTGTCAATTATTCGGTAACACACACCATGGGATTTCGGCCGGTGGCAAATGTTTCACTTGAAATTGATGGGAAACACTATGAAGAATTTTCTGATGGTGACGGTCAGTACGATGCTTTTGTGAAGGCTCTTCGAAAAATTTACAAACGGCAGGGAAAACCATTCCCAAAACTGATTGATTACGTGGTAACCATTCCACCCGGGGGAAAAACCGATGCATTGGTTGAAACGGTTATTACCTGGCAAAATGATCGCGAATTTAAAACCAAGGGGCTTGATTCCGATCAAAATGCTGCTGCAATTAAAGCAACAATCAGAATGCTGAATATCATTGAAAATGAATTTAAACCCCAGATTTTAGATAAAATTTTAAATAATATTTCATAAAAAATTATTACTGAGCATAATGCTCCAAAAAAAATCAACAAATGAAACTAAATATTGCTGTTCTTCCCGGCGATGGAATTGGGCCGGAAATTATTGAACAGGCCATGAAAGTTGTAAAAGCTGTTGCAAAAAAATTTAATCACGAATTCAATTATGAATATGGTTTAACAGGCGCAATAGCAATTGATAAGGTGGGCGATCCCTACCCTGCTGAAACACATGAATTGTGCATGAAATCTGATGCTGTTTTATTTGGTGCAATTGGCGATCCAAAATTTGACAACAACCCAAAAGCGCCGGTTCGCCCTGAACAAGGATTGCTGGCAATGCGCAAAAAACTGGGTTTGTATGCCAATATTCGTCCGGTAGAAACATTCGAATCATTGCTTCATAAATCGCCGCTTCGCCGCGAACTGGTTGAAGGTGCAGATTTTGTTTGTATCCGCGAACTTACTGGTGGAATATATTTTGGAGAAAAAGGGCGAAAAGACAATGGAAATACTGCCTTTGATACCAATACCTACACCCGCGAAGAAATTGAACGCATACTTAAAATTAGGGTATGAATTTGCAGCTAAACGGAATAAAAAACTCACGGTTGTTGATAAAGCCAATGTTTTGGAAAGTTCGCGTTTGTGGCGTGAAATAGCGCAGGAAATGGCGCCCAATTATCCGGATATTAAAACCGAATACATGTTTGTTGACAATGCAGCAATGCAAATAATTCAATGGCCAAAAAACTTCGATGTAATGGTTACTGAAAATATGTTTGGTGATATTCTTACTGATGAAGCCAGCGTAATTACCGGATCACTGGGCTTGTTACCATCCGCTTCAATTGGAATCCATACTTCGGTTTTTGAACCCATTCATGGTTCATATCCACAGGCAGCAGGTAAAGATATTGCCAATCCGATTGCTACAATTCTTTCAGCTGCAATGATGTTTGAATATGCTTTCAACTTAATGGAAGAAGGCAAAACAATTCGCGATGCAGTTGCAGCCTCAATGGAAAAAGGCTACGTAACGAATCGACATTGCCGAAGGAGAATCCTTTAAAACATCGCAGGTTGGCGACTGGATTGCTGAATACGTTCAGAACAACTAATATAAATTCGTTTGCAAGTGGGATAGTAATTTAAAAATTTCATTAAAAACATATAACAGAACCGTTTTCTTTTTAAAGTACCTATCATCTAAGTAATTAATCAACTACAATCTTATTCACACAGTACTGTTTAAACATTACAATAATTTTCGGATATCGGAGTTACTTTACTAAACAAATTTTAGTTTATTTGTTAATCAAAATTAGTGCAACTTCATTGAGTTTAATCATAAAAAAAATAGTTAAGGCGACCTTCCTGATTTCATTATTTCCATTGGTTTCTGGTCAGATTTCAGCACAGGTTTTTAATCAAAGTGGCTTAAACATTGGGCTCGAAACAGGGGGAGCTAAACTAATATCTGAATATTCTGACAATCAAAGTATAAACGAGTTCACCAATAAACCTGGATTCGCCTCCGGAATTGAAATCTCTAAAATAATGCTTCCAAACATTGAATTGGGTACGGAGTTTCATTACAGCGTTTTAAATGGCGAAACCAATAAAACAGATCATTTCTCTGCAATTGGGCATCATGCTGCATTCACTGAACCGCTTTTAGGGCCTACTGAATATCAAAACAAACTGATTGGCCAAAGTATACTTCTTCCGCTATTACTTTAATCAAGCATATAAAAAATCGAATGTAAATCCATTTTTAAAGATCGGATTTGAATACTTATCGTATAAATCCACTTTTAGATACACTGAAAACCAGGAAATTATATTTGGAAAGGGAGATGAAAATCAGGCCAATTTATCAACCGGAATGTTTTTAATTGGCGCCGGGTGCAAAACAAGCTTATCAAAACATTTTTATCTTATTACATCGTTAGATTTCAATATTGTAAAATACGATTTTCTTGATGTAGTGCATAATTATGATAATGAGGGAAACCGTGTAAATGTTACAGGTTTATATTCTGCATTACGTATTGGAATTTATTATAACACAGCAAAATCAGATATCATTGTAAAATCAAAAAAGAGGAAGGGAATGAAATCTAAAGATTTAAACAACCTTCCTTTTGGCCGATAAAAAACAATGGAAATGGCTAATAATAACAATTTATGATTAACCCGGTAATAAACGATTTGAAAGCCTCCCGAACATTATTAAATCAAAATAAATATATTCGAAAGCTTCGTTATATTGATTCTTTAAAATCAATTGAGTAGATTTGTTACTCAAAGTTAGGGACGCAAAAAAGGGAAGAAAATAAAGGGTAAAAAATGAAAATATTAATCGCCACCTTGTGCATTAAAATGTAACTGAGGGGGCGAAGCCATGAAAAAACCCTGGCATAAATTCCGAAAGAAATAACGAAAATACCACTGATCTGATTTTAATGCTGGAATCCATAATAACATCCAAAACAAGAATAAAACTGCTTTTAAAGTTCTTTTTGAATAGCCAAACAAAAAGCTATTTAAGAAACCTTGAGCAGGAATTTGGCGAATCTACAAATGCCATTCGGATTGAGCTAAATCGTTTGGAAGACGCCGGATTGTTAAAATCACAATTTTCTGGAAATCGAAAATATTTTAAAGCAAATACTGATCATCCGCTTTTTAATGACATTAACAGCATCTTAAAAAAGATTGTTGGAATTGATAAGCTTATTGAAAAAATAATTAACCAAATCGGAAATTTGGATAAAGCTTATATTACCGGCGATTTTGCGGAAGGAAAAGATTCACAGATTGTAGATTTAGTTCTTATCGGCACAAAACTGGATAAAGGTTATATCAAAGAACTGGTCTCAAAAACAGAAAAAATGATGGAAAGAAAAATTCGTTACCTGATTTTATCCGGTGACGAAATGAAGGATTATTTTAATAATAAACCTTCGCTTTTAATTTGGGAGTCAATAAGCGAAGAATAACATTCAGACAATTTAAAACATGAAAATATTAATAACAGGGACAGCAGGTTTTATTGGATTTCACCTGGCGAAAAAATTGGCAGCCTATGGACATCAAATCATTGGGATTGACAACATTAACGATTATTATGATGTGAATCTAAAATATGCCCGCCTTGAAGATTCAGGCATCACAAGATCAGAAGTTGAAGGTAAAGATGATTCCGATTGGGCATCAAATATTATTCAGAGTAAAAAATTCGAAAACTACAGGTTTATACGATTGGACCTTACCAACAGTCACGCATTAAATCAATGGTTTGAAAAAGAGCAATTTGATGTCGTTTGTAATCTTGCAGCTCAGGCTGGCGTTCGTTACAGCCTCCAAAATCCACATGCTTATGTTGCCAGCAACCTTGTAGGCTTTGTTAACCTGTTGGAGGCTTGCCGTAATTATCATGTAAAACATCTTGTCTATGCAAGTTCATCGAGTGTGTATGGAAACAGCAGTAAAATGCCCTTATCTGTTGATGACCGGGTTGACAATCCGATAAGTTTGTACGCCGCCACAAAAAAAAGCAATGAACTTATGGCACACACCTACAGCCATTTATATAATCTACCAACAACAGGGTTGCGATTTTTTACCGTATATGGTCCCTGGGGAAGACCTGATATGGCGCCGATTTTATTTGCCGATGCAATTACAAATAACCGGCCTATAAAAGTATTTAATAACGGTGATCTATCCAGAGATTTTACTTATATCGATGATATTGTTGAAGGCATAGCCCGGGTTATTAAAGAGATACCCGACAGTCAGAAAAAAAATGCTGTTCCGTATGCCATTTATAATATTGGAAACGGTAACCCGGTAAAACTGATGGATTTTATTGAAACAATGGAAAATGCAATTGGGAAAAAAGCAATAAAGGAATTTTTACCAATGCAGCCTGGAGATGTACATAAAACATTTGCCGATGTTAGCCATTTGAAAGACAAATTTGGATATGCTCCTTCAACAGAATTAAAAGATGGTATTGCTGAATTTATAAAATGGTACCGAGCTTATAATACAAATTAAAATGAAGTAAAATTATTCGGTGGAATCGAAATATGATATATTTTGAAATTAAGCTGTTCTGTTTACTTTTGTACTGAAAATTAACCAGGTATCTCTCCATAAAACCTGCACGATGAAACAAAAACACCAACTGTAGAAATTTTTAATGCATACCAAATGATACAAAAATTAAAATCCATTTTTATTCTCCTTTTCTTACTAATAATCTTTGGTGGAAGTTTTGCCCAGGACGTAAAATCTGTGGATGTTAAATCACTTCCCCAATCAGATGTAAAAAAAGGACAGCAAATGATCCAGGATGCTGGTTTATCCACGCAGGATGCAGTTAACATGGCACGTCAAAAAGGGGCTACTGAGCAACAAATACAGGACTTTCTGAACCGAATTAATGAAAATAATGTAAATAATGAAGTGATTCAGGATCCTGTGGAAGAAGAATCAGAAATGGCAGAAGATCAGGAGGATATTGAAAAGTCACAAAGGAATACGGGTTTTGATAATACCGGCAGAATTTTTGGCGCCTACCTTTTCAACAGCAAAAACCTGACTTTTGAACCAAGTATTAATATTCAGACGCCTAAAAATTATGAAGTAGGCATTGGCGACCAGATTCTGATTAATATCTGGGGAAATTCACAAAACAATTATCAGCTTACCGTTAACAAGGACGGGCAGATTTTAATACCCGATGTCGGTCCGTTATATATTGCAGGTTCAACTTTTGAAGAGGCAGAGAAAAAAATAAAGGAAAGACTTGTATCTATATATGCTGATATGGGTGGAAACAGGCCGCAAACATTTGCCCAGATAAACATGGGACAGTTACGTTCCATACAAGTGAATTTAGTTGGTGAAGTTTCAACTCCCGGCACTTATACACTTCCGGTAACCGCAGCGGTTTTCAATGCATTGTATCTTTCAGGCGGACCAAATGAAATAGGATCATTCAGAAACATTAGTATAATCCGTAACAACAAGGTATTCAAAACAGTTGATATTTATAATTTCCTTGTAAATGCCGATCCGTCCGACAATATTATACTTAATAACGAAGACATGATATTTATTCCTGCCGTTCAAAAAAGAGTTGAAGTAAGCGGGGAATTTAAACGAAATGGATTATTCGAGTTGAAAGATGATGAAACATTAAGCGACCTCATTCGTTTTGCCGGAGGATTTACACAGGATGCCTACCTTTCAAAAACACAAATTTACAGAAAAACGCAACAAGGGTTCCGAATTATTGATGTGCCTTATGATGAATTGAAAACCACCAAACTCAGTGATGGAGATTTGGTGAAAAATGAAAAAATAACCGACATGTTCGAGAATCGTGTTACCATTTCAGGCGCTGTTTATCGTCCGGGCGAATACGAATGGAAAGAAGGCCTTACCTTAAAACAGCTTATTATGAAAGCTGACAGCCTTTCACCCGATGTATTTTCAAATCGTGGAATAATAACCAGGTATAACCCCGACCTTTCCACTTCTGCAATAGCATTTAATTTGGATGAGGTAATCGTAGGAAATTCGGATATCGTTTTGCAACCGGAAGATGTTATACTGATTAAATCACATTTTGATTTAAAGGAACAAAAATACATCACAGTTAACGGTGAAGTTCTAGATCCGAGGGAGATTTTATGGTCTGATGGACTGACTTTGGGCGATGCTATTTTTCTGGCTGGAGGTTTTACTGAAGGCGCTGACAGTACATACATTGAAATTGCAAGGCGTCTGTCTTATGAAGAATCGTCCCAGCTTTCAGATACTCTGGGGCATATTATCATAGCCAACATGTCCCGGTCACTGGAGATTGATAGAAATGATGCAGAAATTAAGTTAAAACCTTTCGACCAGGTTTCTGTACGCCGGGCTCCGAACTACCGAAAAGGGAAAATGGCGTATGTTACAGGTGAAGTTGTCTATGCCGGCGCCTATGCCATAAATAATAAACAACAACAAATTTCTGACTTAATAGCGTTGGCCGGAGGGATAACCCCGCAAGCTTATATCTGGGGAGCTACACTTGAACGATATACCGATGAACTGGGGTTAGAAAGTGTGGCTATTAATCTGGATGAAATTATGAAAAATCCTCGAGGCCCCTCCGATTTATTTCTCAACCATGGGGATAGGGTCAATGTTCCTGAATTTATGCAGACCGTTAAAATAACAGGAAATGTACAGAATCCATTTTCCATTACTTACCAGGCGGGCAAAAATGCTAAATATTATATCAACCGTTCGGGAGGTTTTGCCGGCGATGCTTATAAGAGAAAAACGTATGTGCGATATCCTAACGGTGAGACAGCGGTTACAAAAGGTTTAATCTTCAAATCTTATCCAAAAGTAGAACCAGGAAGCCAGATTGTTGTGCCTCAGAAGCCTGAGAAACCGGCTGGTGATTCGGGAAGATGGCTGGCAATAGCCAGTGCGTTGGCATCACTTGCTGTGTCCATAGCTACAATTGCAAACCTGACAAAATAATAATCCTTACCCTTCTGAAAATTGCATCGTATGACAAAGGAAAGAAAAAACCAAAAGGTGGAAGACGACGAAATCGATTTGATCGCACTGACTAAAACATTATGGAACGGCCGAAAGACAATAATTATTACCATTGCAACATTTGCGATATTGGGACTAATCGTTGCCATTATTTTGCCAAAAGAATATACCTCCTCAACAACTATGGTCCCACAATTATCAAGCAGCAGGTCGCGACTGGGAAATTTATCATCTTTGGCTGCAATTGCAGGTTTTAACCTTGATATGAGCACAGAAACTACTGAACTTTCCCCTTATGTTTATCCTCAAATTGTTCAAAGCGTTCCTTTCCAGTTGGAGATAATGAATACTCCTTTTACATTTTCTGATGTTAACCATAAGGTTACATTGTATGAATATTATACAGAAATAGCCAAACCGGGACTGCTTTCAACTGTTAAAAAATACAGCTTTGGATTACCCGGAGTTTTAATTGGTGCAATACGGGGTGAAAAAGAAGATAGCATCAGTAATTCAACAGAAAATAAAACATTAACACTTTCGGAGAAACAGGAATCGATTCGAAAGATTATTGCAGAAAATGTATCATTGGAAACCAATGATAAAGAAGGCTATGTTATTCTTTCATCCAGGTTCCATGAACCTAAGCTGGCAGCAGAGGTTGCACAAAAGGCACAGCAGTTACTACAACAATACATCACTGAATTTAAAATAGAAAAAGCTACTGCCCAGTTGGAATTTGTTAAAGAACGATATGCCGAAAAAAAAGCTGAATTTGAACAGGCACAGGATAATCTGGCAAAATTCCGCGACAGGAATAAAAACGTAACATCGGCGATGGCCCGCACTGAAGAAGAGCGGTTACAAAGTGATTACCAGTTGGCATTCGAAGTATATTCCCAGTTAGCGCAACAACAGGAACAGGCACAGATAAAAGTTAAAGAAGATACGCCCGTTTTCTCCATACTAAAACCGGTTGTTGTTCCCATTGAAAAATCAGCACCCAACCGTCCACTGATTCTAATCATCTGGATATTTTTAGGAGGTATAATTGGCGTCGGATGGATTTTTGGAAAACAATTTCTTGCTGCTGTTAAAGAAAGATGGAATACCACAGACTAATTTATTTAATGATATAATAAGCAATGAAAATTCTGTAAATTAATTGGAGAGTTTGCGAAAAGCTTCAATTTATTTACGGTAATAAAAAGCTACACAGAGAATAATAATACCTTTCAAATCAATAAAAATTGAGTTTCGAAATCATCATATTCATTGTAGTATTCATTTATATACTGGCAGCATTTCTCATTGGATTGCTTCGGCCGGGAGTAATTCTTTTCAGTGCGGCGGTTATTTTTCTGGCAACAGGAATAATATCGGCAGAAGAGATGATTGCTGGTTTTTCAAACACCGGTGTTATAACAATCGTACTTCTGTTTCTTGTTAATGAAGGAATAAAACAATCAGGGTTAATCGCAAAAATTGCACAGGCATATCTCCCCCGAAAGAAAACCCCGATGCCTTTCATGCTTCCACGAATCATGGTCCCGGTTGCATTCTTATCCGCTTTTCTTAACAATCTTCCAATTGTAGTAAACGGCTCGCCAATTTTGATGAAGTGGACTGAAATAATGAAACTCTCCAATAAAAAATTCCTGATCCCCCTTTCCTATGCTGCCATTTTCGGAGGCATGTGTACTTTAATTGGCACATCTTCAAATCTTGTTGTACATGGTTTAATAATTGAAAATGGACAGGAAGGATTGCATCTTTTTGAGTTGGGAAAATTGGGATGGATCATTGCAATAACAGGCCTGCTGTATATGGCACTTTTTGGAAACCTGTTACTGCCAGGAAAAAGAATATTCCCCAGAAAGCAAACGTCGGGGACAAAAGATTACTATTACAATATTTTATTGAATGAAAACAGTAGCCTTATTAGTCAGTATGTGGTAAACAAACGTATACAGGGATTAAACGGATTGGAGATTCACTCCATTGAAAGAAATGGCAGGATAATAAAACCCGACCAGGGCTCTGTAAAGATTCACCGTAATGATGATATTTTAATGACTGGTAGCGCAGATCGGCTTAACTATATCATTAACCATCCAGAAATCAGGCTGAAAGGCATCGACAAATTAAGCACTGAAGACCAGTCGGCATTAAAACATTACGAAGTTGTACTCTCCCCGCGTTTCTCAGGCCTTGGAATGACTTTGGAAGAATTTGGATTTATCGAACATTTTAATGCTGTTGTTGTAGCCATACATCGCAACGGAGAACCAATAACCGCAAATATGAACAAACTTAAACTGAAAGTAGGTGATAATATAGTGCTTCTTACAACAGAGCAGTTTGCAGTTAACTGGGGAACATCGCACATGTTTTACCTGATGAATTATATCCAGGATTATCCGGTAGAAAAAACAAGAAAAAAACGGTGGCTTGCTTTAGCAATTTTAATTGCAATGGTTGCCGGAATTGTAATTAATGAACTCGTTTTTTATGGTTATGGCACTCGGTTAAGCTTATTTTTATTTGTGGCCGTTGCAGCTTTATTACTCATTTGGTTCAAAATTTTACCTCACCAGGAATACACAAAAAATGTAAGCTGGGACTTAATAATAACTATTGCTTCAGCATTTGCAGTTAGTAAGGCAATTCAAAACACAGGGGTTGCTGACGCGCTGGCAAAAGAATCCATAGATATTGTAAAATCATTGGGACCGTACGGCGTGCTGGCCATTATTTACCTGTTAACAGCTGTGCTTACGGAAATTGTTACCAATAATGCTGCTGTGGCGCTGGTATTTCCGGTGGCAGTTGTTGCCGCCCGGCTGTTGGAAGTAAACGCAAGGCCATTTTTTATTGCCATTGCATTTGCCGGAGCCGCCAGTTTTATGACAGCACGCGGCTATCGGGCCAACCTCATAGTAAAAGCAATCGGCCATTATTCCGGTCGCGATTTTTTTCGTGTGGGCGCGCCGCTGCAACTATTAACTTTTTTGTTAAGTGTCATTCTAATCCCAATGTTATGGCCCTTTAATTAAATCTTGATCTAATTACAATTTGAACTAATGAATACAAAATAAATATGAACAATAAATCTGTTTTCCTAGAAAAAATTGACAACAATAATGAAGTTGTAGGTATTATTGGGTTGGGATATGTCGGACTTCCGCTGGCAGTTAATTTTGCAGAAGCAGGCGTTAAAGTCGTTGGGTTCGACAAATCAGTACAAAAAGTAAACAAAATAAATTCAGGCGAAAACTACATTAAGGACATTCGGGATGCCGTTCTAAAAGAAGTGGTGGGAAACATCACTTTACAGGCAACCACCGATTTCGCCCGAATAAAGGAGTGTGATGCCTTGATAATTTGTGTTCCCACACCATTGGATAAATTTCGAAAACCAGACATGAGTTATATTGAATCTGCATGTGTCGAAATTGGGAAAAACATGAAGCCAGGTACATTCATCAGCCTTGAAAGTACCACCTACCCTACCACTACTGAAGATCTGATGTTGCCAATAATAGAACAGGCATCAGCACAAAACTGGTATTTTACATCAAACAGTACACCTCATCAGGAGACGAGTGAAGCGGCAGGCGCTTTTCGCCATGGCATAGATTTCTGGCTGGCATACTCTCCCGAGCGTGTTGATCCGGGAAATGTAACATTCCACACCCGAAACACACCAAAAGTATTAGGCGCTATGAGCGAAGAAGGGCTTGAAATTGGTATGGCGCTTTACAAAAAAGCAATTGACAATATTCATCCTGTCAGTTCACCAAGAGTTGCAGAAATGGTAAAAATACTTGAAAATACCTACCGACTAATAAATATTAGCCTTATAAACGAATTGGCGTTGCTGGCAGGCAAAATGGACATTAATATTTGGGAAGTTATTGATGCTGCTAAAACTAAACCTTTCGGATTTCAGGCATTTTATCCTGGACCGGGAATTGGCGGCCATTGCATACCACTCGACCCGTTTTACCTGGAGCACATTGCAAAACGATTCGATTTCGATCTTAGCATGATTCACACTGCCGGTCATATAAACATGCGAATGCCGCATTATATGTATATAAAAATTGCATCAGCTTTAAACCGGCAAAAAAAAGCCGTTAACGGAAGCAATATACTTTTTCTTGGCGTTGCCTATAAACCAAATATCGATGACGAACGCGAATCGCCCGCTTTGGAAATAATGGATACAGTAGTATTAAAAGGAGGTATAACCTACTATCACGATCCATTTATTCCCACTGTAACAACACCGGAAGGGTCAAAGCTGAACTCCATTGAATTAACAGCCGAAAATCTTCAAAAAGCAGATGTCGTAGTGCTTACAACAAATCATTCGGTATTCGATGTGGAATTTATTCAGCAACATGCCAAACTAATTGTTGACATGCGAAACATGATTAAAGAGGGTTCTGAAAATGTGTATAAGTTGTAACTGACCAGGGGTGTAGGTATAGGGGCATGAAACCGCTTCGGTCGTACCACTTTTGGCACTATTAAAAATATGAAAGCCTGGGCATACATCACAACGAACAAAGCAAACAAAGTCTTATATACCGGCGTAACAAGCAACCTGAAAAGCCGGATAATGAATCACAAAATAAAGAAGTATCCCAATGCTTTCACTGCTCGCTATAATGCAACAAAACTTGTTTGGTTTCAGGAATTTGACAGCATAATTGATGCAAGAGCAAGGGAACGGCAGATTCAAGGCTGGTAACCGGGCAAGAAAACTAAAACTTATTGAAGAGTTGAATCCGGAGTGGAAGGACTTGTTCTATACATTGTAAGGTGCGAGGGGATGAGACCACCGCGGTCACTCCGTTCCCTCGTGGATTCCTGCACCCAACATTATTTGGAGCACAGAATCCCTGCACAAAACATCATACGTGGCAGGACTTCCCGAGGGAGGAACGACCGAAGGGAACCCACTACTTTTAGCAAAATGCCAATTAAAAACGAAAACGTCCTTAACAAATACAGTAGAAAGGTGATGGGACCACCGCGGTCACTTCGTTCTCTCGTGGATCCCTGCACCAAACATTCTTGGGAGCATTGATCTCCCTGCACAAAATAAAATTCGTGACAGGACTTCCCGAGGGAGGAACGACCAAAGGGAACTCATGACTTTTAGCACAATGACTATAAGAAGCGTTCCTAAAACACAGTACGGAACAATGATAAGACCACCACGGTTCCTGCGTAACCTCGTGATCCCTGCACTAAACGAGTTTTGTAGCATGAGTCTCCGAGAAGCGAAGAGACGAAGGAGCCCCACCATTTTTAGCACAATGCCATTAAATAAGAGTGACAACTATAAACGCTGCATACCTGAATGATTAACACAGCCATACAAGCTGCCATACAAGCCGGCTGCGAAATTCTAAACATATACAACGACCCTTCTTCCGACTTTTTAGTTGAAAGAAAAGCCGATCATTCACCTTTAACCATTGCCGACAAAACCAGCGACCGGATTATTGAGGAATTCCTTAAAACAACCAACATTCCTGTTCTTTCGGAAGAAGGAAGAAATATCGAATTCAGTGAAAGAAAAGAATGGAAGCAATTCTGGCTGGTTGACCCGTTAGACGGAACAAAGGAGTTCATAAAACGAAATGGTCAGTTTACAGTTAATATTGCACTTATAGAGAATGGCAAACCCGTTAAAGGGGTTATTTATGTTCCGGTTACCCACGAATTATTTGTTGGCGATAACGAAAACGGAGCATGGAAAATAAGCACAACAAATGCAGCAATAACATGGAATGAAATTCAGGAAAAAGGAACCCGGTTACCGGAAAACGCTGATAAAAGGGGTTATACAATTGCAGGCAGCCGGTCGCACATGAATTTTAAAACCCACCGATACATCAATCAATTGAAAAAGAAATACGGGGAAATTGAAATAATAAGAAGTGGAAGCTCCATAAAAATTTGTATGGTTGCCGAAGGAATTGCCGACGAATATCCTCGCTTTGGCCCAACCATGGAATGGGACACCGCAGCCGGCCATGCCATTGCCAATGCCGCCGGAAAGAAATTATGGCTGACCGACCTAAGTGGCGAGCTACAGTATAACAAAGAGAATCTGCTGAACCCGTATTTTATTGTGAAGTAAGGTGCTGAGGGATGAGACCGCTTCGTCCTTCGTCCTCGCGGATCCCTGCACCAAACATTATTTGGAGCACAGAATCCCTGCACAAAACAAACATATATGGCACGGGTCTGCGAGGGAAACGGCCGCCGAAGAAGGCCGATGACCGAAGCAGCCTCAACACTTTGAGCACAATGCCAATAAGAAAACGTCCAAACAAGTTCAGCAGAACGGGGATGAGAC
>CAWKIX010000052.1:0-134477 GCA_963849775.1 uncultured Prolixibacteraceae bacterium
CCCCTGCCTATTCCCCCAATTTTGTACAAATCTTCATTTATCTTAAAAGCTAATATACCTTCTGGATAAGTTGCACAAAAAAATATACTATCATCCACTTGAATTTCATTGATATGCTTAATTAATATATTATTCCTTAGAGGAATGTATTGAACACTTTCACATAAATCTGAAAGTTTATAATTTACTTTTATCGGACTTGCAAGATCAATTACGATACCATCATCAAACACTTGTTTCTTACAACTAATGGTTCCAAATATCATATACAATGTGACCAATAGCAGAACATTCTTAGAATTCATCATTTCATCCTTTAAATTAATCTTTCTTAAATTAATAATATTGGCTAACTTTTTTACAATTATTATTTTTTGAAATTACTAAAACTATAACCCAACTACTTGACTATAACCACCACATTCGGTGGTGGTTATAGTATTTTCATAATATTATTCAAGTATTACAAAACTTTAATAATTGCCAGCTATTTAAATATATCATGACTTCTCAAATTAATTAATAGCCGTATGGATCCTTATCAGTCCACCAAAAACCCGTAACATTTTGAACACCATAAAGAGTATCACAATCCGCCAAGCATCCTGAACTGCCAGGGGTTCCTCCTACTATTGCTGGTCCACAAAGAAGGTATTGATCTCCTTCTTCATTTGGATCATCGCACCAACACCAGCATCGAAACATTCCACCTCTTAAATTCACCAACTCTTCATTTTTGATTATTTTATCTACATTAATCGATAATTTTCCTAATTTTTTCATTTTCAATAATTTTTTTTGTTGACTGAATACTGCGACTGTTAACTTATTCTTTCAGTTTTACCAGCATCAAAACCGGGTTATCATTTTCATTGAGGCTGTTTGCCAGCTGTTCCAGTTGTTTTTTCTTTTCGGGGAATTTTGGGGTGGAGTTTTTAAAAATGTCAGAAGAAACATACGTTTTTAACGCATATGCATCAATCCATGAAATTAAATATTCATTTCCATTTTCTACAAAATATTCTTTTGCCAAAAAAGGTAAGTCCCCGTCAAAATCATTTCTAATACCATTTAGTTCTCCTGAATCTTTAATATAGTATTGCTCTCCAGAATGCTTATCTAATATTACTATTTCAAATTGATAATTAAATGAATAGCAGAAGTATGTAAAATTATTTGTTGCGAAAATATTTTGTATTCGCCAAAATTTAGGCATATTTATTCGAGACAAATCATTAAAATCAACCCAGGTTGGAGATTCCTTTATAAATCTTTCCGGTGTCATTCTAAATTCGTCCCTGTAGAATACCATATATTCATCATAATTCTCTTTCGTTATTTTAAATATTGTATCGTTAAATGAATTATAGTAAATAAAATTATTGTTGGATTTTTCAACAATTTGGCCTGGATTCATAGACAATAAAACTGGTTTCTCAAATTTTAAGTAATTTTTTCTTTCTTGTATAATATTGCCGTTTAAATCAATAATTCGCCAGTAATAGTCGCTGTTAGAGTCGGTGATCATTATTTTGTTATTGCCAAATGAATTAATAAACCCAAATGTAGAAGGTTCTTGCATCTTAAAACTTCTGGTATAATCTCCATCGTAATTAAATTCAATTATTTCACCTATACTACGCATTACAAATATTTTTTCTAACTCTGGATCAACAGCAAAATTGTCACTCCGGGTATACTCACTAGGCCCCCGACCTATATTTCCAATCTTTGTAATTTCCTTGCCATTTTTTGTAATCTTTATAATGCCATAAGGATGACAGGATATGAAAAAGTAACTATCTGTTGAGATAAGCTTGTTAATAGAAGTAATAGGCTTATCTAAATCTAGTTTTATATATTTTATGTCATCAGAGATATCGGAAAGATTTATCTCTTTTTCTTTTGATGTAAGCAAATTGAAATCCTTTTCTTTAACTTCTCTTCCCGCACAACAGACAAATAATAATACAATTATTGAACAAAATACTATATTGATTTTTTTCATCTTAAAAGTTTTTTTCATTTTTATATTAATTATTAGAAATCTATTAGAGAATATCATAAATTTTAATAGGCCTTTTGAATTTCTAAACAAATAAGCTGTATTAAAATCATCCTCTAATAGATTTACTCAATTAATAGTGTATACAAACTGCGTCTTGTGTAATTGTTGGAGCATAAACATAATTGCAAATACCTAAATCATTATCTGCATCACCAGTACAACCGCTAGCTTAAATTACTGGCCCTACAAGTACATGATTCCAATCCCAACACGCAAGTTCATTTCCAAAATATCCACCTTTCAGATTAATCAACTCATCATCCTTTATGACCTTTTCAGGATTAATTGATATTTTTCCTATTTTTTTCATTTTCAATAATTTTTTTTGTTGACTGAATACTGCGACTGTTAACTTATTCTTTCAGCTTCACCAACATCAGCACCGGGTTATCGTTTTCATCCAAGCTGTTTGCCAGTTGTTCCAGTTGTTTTTTCTTTTCAGTGTATTTACAATCCCGAAGGGATGAAATTATTATAGCCCAAAATTTCAATTCCGAAATAAACCCTGAAAGGGTGACATTTTTAATCATACCATTCAAATAAATATTTCTCATATTTTTTCTATTTCACCCCTCCGGGGTTTTTGTTTTGTATATTTAAATCATTCTATAATCATATCATCCTTCCGGGATTTTCTTCCATTTTTCGTATCATTAAAATCTGCAAATCATTTTTTATTTAAAGCTGTTTTTCTTTACTGTAAACTGCGACTGAACACTGCTAACTTATTCATTCAATTTCACCAGCATCAAAATCGGGTTATCGTTTTCATTGAGGCTGTTTGCCATTTGTTCCAGTTGTTTTTTCTTTTCGGGGTATTTTGGGGTGGAGTTTTTAAAAGTTTTTGAACTCGTATAGATTTTTAATTGATAAGGATAAATCCAACTAACTAAAGTATTATTTCCGAATTTATATTGAGGTATAAAATTAACTCCACCATCAATGTCATTCTCAAAACCTGCAGGGCTTATCTGGTCCTCTATATTAGTTGGCGTAATAAAGAAAAAATCATCTTTTTCTTTATTATAAAGCCCTAAAAATTCAGATTGTATATTTCCTCTCTGAATTTTATTGTTATAAAAATCAAAAGGATATTTCTTATTGAAATCTGTTTTAATTATAATATATTTATGTGTTTCAAAAACTTTAGATATACCAAATGATTTGGATAAAGCATCAAATAAGTCTTTTAATGACCATCCTCTGATATTGTTTGGTGTACCAAATTCTCCTCGGTCAAATACATATACAGGAACCAAATCATTTGGCTCAACTTGCCAAACTGTATCATTGAGATATTCTTTATATCTTATTTTGTTAACTATTTTGTAAAAAATAGCATTTCTATCTAATGTAGAAGATCTGCTTGGGTTATCCTGAATAAAAAAAGTGGTGTTTTTGTAATTTTTAATTACGTCTCCTTTTCTGTTAATTAATGATATCCTGTATTCTTCTCTTCCCGATTGATTTTCAATTTGAATCAAAAACAAAGAATCTGTTAATAGCATAAAGTTACAAACTTGGGATTCAACAGAAAAATGGCCAGGTGAAAATACCTGTTCAATAAATCTCCCTTTATTATCATGGATTTTAAACGAATTATCACGAACTTCTGGCAGGAATATTTCATCATCGAAAATTTTAACCTGTCCCAAATAAGTATATTCACCAGGGCCACGACCTCTTCCACTAATTTGACGGATGAATTGTCCTGATTTATCGAACAATATACATTTATAGCTGTCATGTGTGAGTATGTATCGATCAGAAATATCTATGAATTTTATTTGACCGACTAAACTGGAATCACTAGATTCTAATTGGATATATTCAATTTCACTACAAATTTCGCTCAATTTTACTGGTTGAAAATTTTCAAGATTGCCTTCAATGTCTATTCTTTTTACTTTTGACCCTTCCTCAACAGTGCAAGATGAGATTGTTAGTGATGCGATAACTGAAATAAGAATAATTTTTGCATTCATAACAGATTAATTTATTGGTTTTTTATTCGTTCATTTTACGGCTATTCGTTAGTTTTTTAATTTTACCAGCATCAAAACCGGGTTATCGTTTTCATTGAGGCTGTTTGCAAGCTGTTCCAGTTGTTTTTTCTTTTCGGGGAATTTTGGGGTGGAGTTTTTAAATGTTTTGGAATTCGTATATATTTTTAATCTGTATGGATAAATCCAGCTAATAAGCGTAGTATCTCCAATTTTATACTGAGGTATAAAATTAACTCCTCCATCAATGTCATTTTCAAAACCAGTAGGAAAAATTTGATCCTCTGGATTTGTTGGCTTTACGAAATAGAAGTCATCTTTTTCCTTATCAAAAATCCCTAGAATTTCAGATGGAACTTTACCACTCGGGCTGTTTGTTATGGTATATTTATCATAAAAATCAAAAGGAAATTGTTTCTTGAAATATGTTTTAATTATAATATAATTGTTTGTTTCAAATACATTGGAAATATCAATTGCTTTGGATAACGCTTCAGCAAAATCTTTTGGTGGCCATCCTCTTATATAGCTTGGTGTGCCAAATTCTCCACGGTCAAATACATATACAGGAACCAAATTATTTTGCTCAACTTGCCAAACTGTATCATTGAGTTTTTCTTTATATCTTATTTTGGTATTTATTTTATAAAAAATAGCATCTTTATCTGTTGAATAAGATCTTATAGAGTCATCTAGATTAAAAAAATTAGTGTTTTTGTAGTTTTTAATTACCTCTCCTATTCTGTTAATTAATGATATCCTGTTTTCTTCTCTTCCCGATTGATTTTCAATTTGAACCAGAAACAGAGAATCGGATATTATCATAAAGTTACAAGCCTGTAATGTTTGCGAAAAGCTACCCGTAGAAAATACCTGTTCAATAAATCTCCCCTTATTATCGTGGATTTTAAACGATTTATCACGAACTTCTGGCAGGAATATTTCATCATCGAAAATTTTAACCTGCCCCAAAAAAGTATATTCCCCAGGGCCACGACCTCTCCGACTAATTTGACGGATGAATTTTCCTGATTTATCGAACAATATACATTTATAGCTGTCATATGTGAGTATGTATCGATCAGAAATATCTATGAATTTTATTTGACCGACTAAACTGGAATCACTAGATTCTAATTGGATATATTCAATTTCACTACAAATTTCGCTCAATTTTACTGGTTGAAAATTTTCAAGATTGCCTTCAATGTCTATTCTTTTTACTTTTGACCCTTCCTCAACAGTGCAAGATGAGATTGTTAGTGATGCGATAACTGAAATAAGAATAATTTTTGCATTCATAACAGATTAATTTATTGGTTTTTTATTCGTTCATTTTACGGCTATTCGTTAGTTTTTTAATTTCACCAACATTAAAACCGGGTTATCGTTTTCATTCAAACTATTTGCAAGTTGTTCCAGTTGTTTTTTCTTTTCGGGGTATTTTGGAGAGGCATTTTTAAAGGCATCAGAATTGATATATTCATTTAAAACATAAGCATCAACCATCATTGCAAAAACTGTGTCGTTAATTACAATACTAGGTTGGAATGCTAAGCCGCTATCAAAATCGTTATTAAATCCGGTGTTTACAACTTGGTTATCTTCATCTGATATTTTGGAAAAAACCACATTTTCTGAGACTTTATCATATACAGCTAAAATTTGATATGTATAATATTCACTAATACCACCATTTATCATAACGGGTTCCGGTCTTTTTGCCGGGGAGTTGGTTCCAAAATTACAATCAATAAACAGATAGCGTTTTGACTCGACAACATTACTTATGAAAATGTAGTTCATTTTATCTGCATTTGTCTCTCTATCTTCAAGCAGTTGGGCATATTTTCCAAGATTAAATTCATAAACCGGTTCAAGTTGTATTTTATCATTTATTGCATACAGCGTATCATTATAAACCTCCTTGTAGTATGTTTTTTTGTTGAACTCGTAAATAATGGCATTCATTTCATCTGAACTAACTCTCGGATTTTTTCTGTTTAGCAGAGTATAATTTTTAAATCGGTTTATTGTATTACCGTCACTATCTAAAATAGCACACTTATATGCTACATTGCCTGTAATATTTGGTATGTGCTCAATAAAAAGTGAATCATTGTAAACTTTGAATGTTCCTACCTCAAAAGATTCTTTATGAATTTCAGGAATAAAATTGCGGATGAACTTACCTTGCAGGTTATATTCAAAAATTGTCTTAAAGTCCTGCAAAAAAATATTGTTATCACTGCCAATATTTACGCTGTAAATTAATGTATATTCACCAGGGCCTCTTCCTGAATTTCCAATTTTTGAAATAAACCTGCCAGTATGGTCAAACAGTAAACATTTTCCCCCATCACTAACAGCAATCAAATTGTTTTTGATATCAACTCCACGTACGCTACCTAAAATAATTGAATCAGAGCTAAGCGGGATATAGGTTACATCTTCAAAATAATCACTTATTTGTAGTTTTTTGAAATTGGAAACATTTTCTCCAATGTTTATTTCAATGGGCAGGTTTGAATCTTTATTTTGGGGAGTACATCCTATGATTCCCAAAACATAAACTAAAATGAACACAGAAAAAAGGAGGAGATTTTTAGCTTTCATACTCAGGTTTTTAAGGTTGAACAGTACATCAAAAATTATACCTAAAGATTTAGTTTTTTTCCTTTCATTTTACAATATTTTACGCCATGCTTTAGATTGGCGACAACTGCCAACTGCGACTGAAAACTGCCAACTTATTCTTTTAGTTTCACCAACATTAAAACCGGGTTATCATTTTCATTGAGGCTGTTTGCCAGTTGTTCCAGTTGCTTTTTCTTTTCAGGGTATTTTGGGGTGGAGTTTTTGAAGGCATGAGAAGCAACATAGGCTTTTAATTCTATTGGTTGAACTATTCCGGCCAGATATTCATCTCCGTTTTCTTCGAAATAAGTATCGGGTGAGAACATTGATCCTCCGTCGAAATTGTTAGGGATTCCACCTTTTTCATCTCTCTTCCATTCGTAATAACAAACAGATGTTTTTAGGCTGTTTTTGTCAAGAAATAAATAAGCAAATTTGCCTTTATAGTTATAACGGCTTATTAAATACGTTTTGGTTTCCATAAAAGTATGGGGTGAATAATATTCCAAAAGACGAACCGGTAGATCGAGCGTAACGGGAAGTTCTTCTTTTGGTTCACGGTGTTCCCCTGGCACAATAATAAACGAAGGTTTAAAATTGGAATCGGGAGAAATGGTAAAAATAGTGTCGTTGTAATCTACCCAACACGAAACATTTCCATTAAAACTGTAAGCTCCGATCCGGGCTCCACTATGTGTTTCAAAAGCAGGTGTGTAATTTCTTTTACTCGTTATTACATTTCCCAATGTGTCAATAATCGACCAGAGGTATTCTGCTCTGGCACCCAATCTTTGTTGAGGGACAAAAAGATATTTGTTGCCAAATAATTGTAATTGGCCAAACCTGATATCCGGATCCTGAAATTTAAAATCCCGTATAAACTTTCCTTTAGTGTTAAATACTAAAACAGTATTTATTCGCCCATTAATATAGATTCTGTCGTTTTCTTCATCGACTACATAATAATCACTCGATAAATATTCATGCGGTCCTCTGCCAACATTTCCAATCATAATGGGTTTTTCACCATTTCTTTCAAATCGGTACAGTTGCTGATGTCCACCTCCTTCACCGCCACCACTATTATCATAAATAAAATAAACTGCATTGGAAGTAATTTGTAATGCTTGTGCCGATCCGATTCTTAATTCATTGGATAGTGGAACATACTCAATATCGGCTGCAAAATCTGTCAGGGTTAAATCTTGTTCGCCAAATTTTCGCGGATCAATATAGATAATTCCCGCTTTCTTTTCAATTTGACTTTTTGTTTCTTTATTGTCCTGATTGTTCTTGCCAGTGCATGAAATCAGAAACAAAAAAGCAATTGATAATAAATTGATTTGGTTTTTCATCGTAAATGTATTTTATTTCACCCCTCCGGGGTTTAGGTTATTTAGATGTTCTTATTTTTCTATAATCATATCATCCCTTCGGGATTATTCTTATTCTTTCAGTTTCACCAGCATCAAAACCGGGTTATCGTTTATATCCAAACTATTGGCCAGTTGTTCCCGTTTAAATTTCCCCGGTAATTTTTACAATCCCGAAGGGATGAAATTATTATAGCAAATGATTTCACCGATAAAACAAACCCTGAAAGGGTGACATATTTAATCATCCCATTCAAATAAATATTTCTCATATTTTTTCTATTTCACCCCTCCGGGGTTTTGTTTTGTATTTTTAATTTTTCTATAATCATGTCATCCCTTCGGGATTAGTTTTATTCTTTCAATTTCATAATTTGGATGTTATTTTCAATTAATTCTACAGTTGCGTAACTGTCAACTGCGACTGCTACTGAAAACTGATCACTGTTAACTCTTCCCCTTTTTCAACATATAAAACAACAACGGTATCACGAATAAACTAACCAGCGTACCAACGGTCATTCCACCAATAATTGCCAGCGCCAGTGGTTTTTGCAGTTCGGCGCCCATGCCGTGTTGGAACAGGAATGGCAAGCATTGCCAGAATGGTTGTTAAGCTGGTCATAATAATGGGTTTTAACCTGCGTTTGCCAGCTTCGAAAATTGCACGGAGCAATGAATAACCACTGTTCCATGAGCTTTAATTATGGTATCAATTTTAAGAATGGAATCGTTGATGATAATCCCTGTCATTACAATAATCCCGATGGCCGACATAATATTAATCCCTTCACCAAAGATTTTTAAAAACAGGAATGCCCCAAACAAGTCGATGGGAACTTCAAGCAAAACAATAACCGGCAACACAAACGATTCGAACTGGGCGGCAAGGATAAAATACAACAGCATTAAACTAACCGATATAATCACGATAAGTTCCATGATCATTCCCCGGTTGGAAATGATCGACCCGCTAAAATTCACATCAAACAGGTTGTCTTCCCTGGCTATCTCCTTAATTTTGTCCACAGCGCTTTTATATTCTCGCGCATCAATATTCAGCATCACCGGAAAATATTCCCCGTCTTTCCCTGCCACTATCGATTTAAGGTCGGTGCCTGAACTTGTTTTTACCAATCCTGAAAGTGGAATTTCTTCCCAATTGTTGTTTCTAACGGTAATTCCGCTGATGATCTGGTAAACAGAGGAGTAGTCGGTGCTGATGCTTACCGGGATAAACATGTTATTGTCGTTGATGGTTAAAACGGTGTTTACGTTAAAAGCGCTTTTTATTTCCCGGTACAGGTTGTTATTGTCGATGTTGTAAAAAAGAAGTTTTTCAGGGTCGGTTTCCAGCAGGATCAGTTTTCGTGTTACCAGTTTCGATTCTAATTTTTCCGGGAACGCTGCTTCCATTTTTTGCTGAAGCAACATGATGTTTGGCATGTAATCCTGACTGTCTGCTTGTTTTTGACTAAATTGAGCTATCAGCGGTTCATCGGTTTTTCCAAAAGCCAGGTTAAACAGGTTATCGGTTTCTGAGAATGTAAAATCTCCATCGGGATAGTTTGCCCGGAGATATTCCGAAACCTCTTTTTTCAATGTCGTTAGTTTTGCCGGCGATAAGGCTTTAAAGTAGATATGATTTTCTGATGTGCCAGATTCTTCCGCACTGTTCAGCAGGTATTGTTGTTTCCCCGCTTCTTCAACTACATATTCAGGAAATTCTGTTAAGAGCAGAAAGTATATCATCAACACGTTTATTGTTCTCCTGTAAAGTTACCGGCTCGTTCCAGTCGATTGAAAGGACTGCTTCATCCTGACTTACCTCGGGAAAGCGGGAAACGGTCATCTGCCTGAATAAGATTACTGCAATGCCAATCATTCCAAAAACCAGCAGGAGCGTTAATAGCTGGTGACGGAAAATCAGTTTTAACCCTTTTTCGTACCAGTTAAAATAAAATGGGTAGCTTGTTTTCTTTGCAATGTCTTCGTTTTTACGGTAAAATATTTTATACAATGTTGGCAACAGCGTAATTGAAACAATTAGTGAAACGCCAAGCCCGATGGAAACTGCCACCGCCTGGTCGAAAAACAGCGCGCCGGCCATTCCTTTCATAAAAATAAGCGGGATAAACACGGCACACGTTGTTAATACCGAGCTGATCAGTGGGCGAATAATTTCATTGGTGCCGTCGTAGCAAGCCCTGTCCAGCTCTGAATGCCTGTGCCGGTGCTGGGTAATGTTGTCGATAACAATAATCGAGTTGTCGATCATCATTCCAACGCCAAGTACCAATCCGGAAAGAGAAATAATATTTATTGAAAGGCCGGCCAAATAGAAAAACAAAAGTGAAATGATCAGTGAAACCGGGATGCTGATACCAATCAGCCACGGGGCTTTTCTTTCCTGGAGGAACAGGAACATAGCAAGGAAAGCCAGCAATCCACCAAACAAGAGGCTTTGTCCAAGGTTTCTCATGGAATAGTCCAAAAGTTTGGTCTGGTCGCGAACCACCGAAAAATCAAGATCGGGATAGTCGGTTTTAAACATTTCAATCAGTACCTCAAGTTCCTTTTTCAGGTTGGCCATTTTTGCATCCGACTGTTTGATAACTGCAAGGCTCACCGCGTTGTATTCATTAAACCTGACGTTTCCGCTTTGCACCTGCGGCAGTAAATCAATGTCCGCAATTTCTTCCAGGTTAACCACTTTCCCGTTCAGGTTAACCGGTATTTTCTGAATATCGGAAATATCACGAATACGCGTATTAAAACTGATATTGTACTGGTATTGTCCATCGTGGATAAGCAAATTTCCAATGAGGATGTTGTTCTGGGCAAGGGCATTTTCCAGTGCCGCAATTGAAAAGGCGCCACTTTGCAGGTTTGCCCGGTGAGGGATTATCTTAATTTCGGGGTACTGCAGGCCACTCATATCGATTAAAGCTACCTCGGGCAGCTGCTCCATTCGTTTGCGGATTACCTGACTTACAAAACTGCTTAATTCAAGGCCGTCCTTTTTTTGCGCCTCAGCTAACCTCCCGGATGAGAAATTGCTCTTCTGTGAATTTTTCTGATGTACCATTAAATAGAAAGCCGGAATATCGGAAGCGCTGGCCCTAACCACTTCCGGCCGGTGAATGTCGCGGGGAAGATTGTTCATCGCTTTATCCACCTTTTCATTTACTTCAACCGAAGCCAGATCGATGGAAGTCCCGTGACGGAACCGGAGTTCAATCCAGGCAGAACCATCGCGCGTTTCGCTTTTCATTTCTTCAACATGGTTCACCTCTTTTAAAACACTGCGTATTGAACTTACCACTGAGTTCTCCAGTTGCCGGGCCGGCATTTCTGCAGCAGTCACCCGAACGGATATTACAGGGATATCGATATTTGGCATTAGCGAAACCGGGATACTTGTGGAAGTTGCAAGTCCGATTAGAAGAAAGGCTAAAAAAGCCATTGTTACGGCAACGGGTCGGTTTATAAGGAATTTAACCATGGGATGCTATAGTTTGAAAATGTTTGAAATTGTTTGAAAGAAGTTTGAAATGGTTTGACGTTGTTTGAAAGAAGTTTGACATGGTTTGAAATTGTTTGAAATTGTTTGAAATGGTTTGATGTTGTTTGAGATTGTTTGATATGTTTTGATTTGGTTTCATTTGTTTGATATTGTTTTTAAAGTTTACAGAATACAAGCATGGAATTGTCTGTCTCAGTGAGATTTGGAATATTTATATCCGGATATAATTGCTTAAGTTCATCGATTTCCTTGCCATAAGGATACAAAATGAAAACAAGTTCATTCTGGTTCGTAAATCCCATGAATTTACTGACAAGTGAACTTCCTTCTTCAAAAATCAAAGTTGATGCATTCTTTTCATGTTTGTTATATAGGAAGTAAAATTCTTTACCTTTTTCACCTTCTTTCTGGCGACCGTAAGTTATAAAAACATAATCTTTGGTTTCATAACTTTCTCTAATAAGCGATATTCCTCTTTTTTGTAATGCCAGAAAATTTTCAATATTATCTAAATCAAACACTTTTGTTAAATCAATATCAGAATTTGTCAAAGGGCCAAAATCAAGAATATATTGGGGGGTTAATTCATTATTCTCAAAAGAATAAATTGTGTCATTAAACATTTCACAAAAAAGTATAGCTTCTTCTCTTTGAGATAAACCATTGCCCGGATCAATAGCATCTGCAGCACTTAAATCACTATTTTTAGGTAAGAAGCCTTTAAGTTTTTCCCCTGTTTCAGACATAATAAATAGCCTATTCTCACCTCCAAATGCGTATTGAGAATTAATCAGAAAATTTTTATCCGGTAGCAGTTCAAAGTTTGCTGAGCGCTGAGGGATTTCAATTTTTTTAATGAAGTCTCCGATCGTTAGGTAGCTGTAAATAAACGATTTGTCAGAATGTGCCAAGAGATAAGCCGTATCATTTCTTATGGAAAAATCAAACAAAGCATTGTATTCTTCAGGCCCTCTTCCTTTTTGTCCGATTTTATTAATAAAATTTCCATTGCCATCAAAATGAAATAACCCCCTTTGGTTTTCCATTTCCATGATATAAATGTCATCGTTGTAGATTTTCATTTTGACATTCTCACCAAGATATGCATCCTTGTTGTTTTCGAGTTTTACAAACCGGAAGACGTCAAACGAGATGGTATTTTCGTTGTATTCCAATACATTTTCGAAAAAAATTAAATTGTCCGGTTTTTCGGGTTCGCTTTCGCAGGAAATAAGTATTACAAAAATTGCAATTATGAAGTATTTATAATTCATAAGACTCCTTTTTTTATTGTTTGAAATCGTTTGAAATTGTTTGATGTTGTTTGTTGTTTGACAATTGTTTGAACTTTGTTTGATGTTGTTTGAAATTGTTTGACAATTGTTTGAACCCTCAAACTTCCTCTCAAACCCTCAAACTTCTTTTCAAACCCTTCCTCTCAAACCCTCAAACCCTCAAACTTCTTTCAAACTTCTTCTTTCAAACCCTCAAACTTTTTTAATCTTCAAACTCTTGGTTTATTTAAATTTATTTCCGGTCATGTTGCTTTGTTTTAAATATGAAATAAAATTTTTGATTTTAATATTTTCATTTACAAGTCTTTCATAGATAGTATTGAACTCGTTTTCGTTAATATAGTTTCTGTCGTAAGCTCTAATGAGTTGTGAATGACATTCACCACACGATGCTTTTGCAATAAATAAAAACTGACGGAACTCTTTATTTCCTTCCCTTTCAAATCCTTCAGCAATGTTGTCCATAATTGAGCCTGATGAATTATTGATTTGTTTTACCTGTCCAAAATCTTTAGAGAATTTTTCATAATTGATAATTCTATGAATGTCTTTGCAAATTTCCCGTGCGAGTTTCCAAATCTCCAAGTCTTCAAAGTTGTTTATGGTCGCCATAGTTTTTGTTTTATTTTGTTTTATATTATTTGAATTAGTTTAACATCGTTTGACAATTTGTTTGTAATTGTTCCTCAACCCTTCAAACTTCTTCTTTCAAACCCACAAACTTCTTTCAAACCTCTTCTCAAACCCACAAACAAACCTTCTCAGTTTCCCACTTCCACTTCTGAATTATGCGCCAGATTCAGGTTATTCGATATAATAATAGTATCGCCTGATGCAAGTGTAGCGCCTTCGGCAGCTTTTACAGAGTACTGGGTTTCATTTTCATCCAATACATTAATGTATGTCCAGTAAGCAGTTCCTTCAGTTGTGTAGCGGAAAAGAACTTCACGGTTCTGCCGTAATACCATCGATTGTTTTGGAACCACCAGCTGATTGGGGACAGAATTTTTTATGCTGACTTTTACATTCATCCCTTCGATGTATCCACCTGGATTTTCAACTTCGGCTTTTACCCAAACCAACCCGTTTTCATCAACCCTCGGATTTATTTCGGTAACTGTTCCGGTAGTTGGTTTATTTAAAGCGATGGGCGATACCGTTACCTTTTGCCCCACACTAACTTTTCCGTATTCTGTTTCCATTAAGGGAAAGTCGATGGTAAAACGGTTGTCGTTTATTAATGTGCAAAACGGTTTCGACTGATCGGCCCTTTCAAAAGGTTTTTGAGATACTCCTTCAACTTTTCCGGTAAAGGGAGCTGTTAGAACTGCATTTTTAAGTGCCTGTTCAGCTTCCTGGAAATTAATAGAGGTTTGAGAATAACCGGATTGAATCTCAGCAATTTTCAGACGGTCGGGAGGTACATTGTCCGGCCCGTCTTTATAGCCTAATTCCATTAGCCTGCTTAATCGCTTCAATTCTGCTTCTTCCATCGAAATTTTAGCTTTGTTGTATGCAAACCTGATATCGTCGTCCAACAGCTGTGCCAGAACATTGCCCGATGAAACAGTTTGTCCGTTTTTTACTAAAACATCTTTTACAATGCCGGAGTTTTTAAACCACAATTCGGCACTTTGCGTTGCTGAAAGTTTTCCGTTACTTTTGATTTCGCGGGTGAAATCCTGGGTGTGAATAACCAGCGTGTCAACAATGTTTTTCTCTTCCGGAAGCGAATCGAGTCCTTCCCTGGAATCTTCAACGTTTTTGTTTTTGCAGGAAATGATAAGGGAAAGAAATACTAAAAATACAAACATTAAAATTTGTTGATTCCGGTTTTTAGGTTGCTTATTTTTTTTCATAAGGGTTGATGGTTCAATTTGTTTTGCTTTAAATATAATAAGAATAATGTCTTGTTAATTCTTTTGTTAAGTATGTTTTATATGCGCTGTTATAGTTTTTATTTATTCTGAATTACTAAATCATTTTTCCAATAAAGAGTACGTCGTTATCATTTTCATTAAGATCGTTTTTTAATGATTCCAACCTGCTGCGTTCTTTCTCGTTCAGGTTGCCATTTTTTATTGCTTCTTCAAACAAAGAAATCAACTCGTATGCATGGGTTGATGCCACAAACCAACCTTCTGTACTCATAAAAAAACGGTACATCGGAATGTTTCCATAAAAGTCATTTTCAATATTGAAAAAATCTGATTTTAATGTTTTTTTATCAACTATTATGCGAGCATTATTGTATTTCTCGCCCATTGCTAAAGTGTAATAGTGATTTTTTAATTCATAATTCCATCCATTGCTTTTTGGATCAACAAACGAAGCAACATATCTTGGAATGAGCTTATTTTTGTCCGTATTATAGTAGTATAATGTATCAAAACCTTCCTGGCCCCATCCGTAAATAAATAAATCATAAGCCCCTGTATTGTGTGATGAAGAGATTTCGTTACTAAAATCAGGTCGTAAAATCAGATAATCGATTACAGGAAGCTGTTGAATTAGTTTTCCATCAATAGTTTGTTGATATGCAACCGGAATTTGATCATTAAAAGGCATTGATAAGACCGTAGCAGTTCCGTTTTCAATATAAACTCTGCATTTGGTTTGTTTGAAAACCAAAGGGATTGCAGGCAGGTTTTCTCCATCAAGATTATATGTAATTATTTCCTGTGCATTAGCAAAAGGGGTTAAATATATCCGGTCTGCATTTTCATCAAGTTGAATACCATACAAAGAGGTGAACTCTCCCGGGCCTCTTCCTACAGAACCTATATTCCGAACAAAGTTCCCTTTTCTGTTAAATAATTTAATTGGATGCTGACCATAGCTGTGAATAGCAATAAAATTTTCTGAAATCCCAATATGATAAACACTTTCAAAAAGTGATTCTTCATTGGTTTCCAGAGGAATCATTTCACAACTTTCAATTAAATAACTCAATGGTAGGTTAATAGTGTCCGTTACTTCATTAATATTGCAATCAATTACTTCATTGCCATTTACAGTAACAATTTTTGCATGAGAACCTTTTTGTTTGGTCTGACAGTGAGTAAAAAAAGAGAGGAGAAACGCGGCAAATAAAATTTTCAGAATTGAACTTTTCATAGCGGTTTTTTTTGTTTTTTAATTAGAAATGTTGGTGTACAAAAATTGTACCTAATAATTTTAGTTCGGTAACTATTGAATTAGTTTTGGAGTGTTTGTTAGCAGTGTTTGTTAAATTAAAGTAGGGTTTTATTGAGTGTTTCAGCAAAATGGAGTTATACTATTTTTTAATTTTGAGTGTAAAAGGCAGGTATAATTTATTGCAGAAAGTAATGACGTTTTTTATAAGCAAGGAAAACCAACACGAAAATGATTCCAAAAATAAGAGGGAACCACTCAATGAAAGAATCTTTATAATCTAAGTATTTGGTGAAGAGTTCAGACAGGCCATCATTCAAAGGTGGTTTGTAGCTGCGTATAACATCGTAAACTTCGAACCTAAGTGTTTCCTTGGATAAAATAACTCCCCAGAACAGCAGAAATATTAGGAATATCTTAAAGAAATTTAGTTTTGTATTTCTTATCAGTTTTACTAATTTTTCACTATTTCTGTATATAATAATACTCATTATAAGCGACGAAAAAATTAACAGAATCCAAGCGCTTTGAATGATCCTGAAATGGGTATAAACGTTAGCCTTATTAAAGTATTCAAGTGTGATAAATAACCCATCAATAAAAGCGAGAATGGAATATTGCAGAATGTAATAAATGAGAATACCTATAAAAAAATACATTATCTCTACAACCGGCAGGTAGGTCCAAAATGTTTTTTCAGGTTCCGGATCATTGCTTTTAATATTGAACCGTACTTTTAAAACTTCGCAAATCTCCTCGTTTTCCAGCCCCATTTGTCTGAGTTCCTGTATCTGTTTATCAAAGTGTTTATCAATAACATCATGGCTTACTTCAGGTGCTATATTTTTTATATAAACCATTTTCAGATTGCTAAGTGTACTATCAAAATCGAATCTGTTTTCATTCGTCATGATGAGAAAAATAGAGGTTTAAATATATTTTGTTCTTCGGAATAATACGAATAACACCAGGAAACAAAAAGCAACTATTATGGCCATCCAATCTTTATACTGATTCATATATACTTCATATGAATAAAAAACATTAATATCTTCAGAATATAAAAGTGAAGGAATGATGTACGTGGATAAAAAATACTTTAATATCACCAGGTTAATAAATATAAAAAAGGCCCTGAACATTTTTGAATTTTTATACCTCAATGTTTGAATAAAAGCCGCAATTCGCTTACGAAAAAAGAAAGTGCTGATAAAAGCGGGGAGTATTACATAATAATACACTGGTGATCTATACCTGAAAACATAGTTAAAGATGGATTCGTAATTTTTTGAATGAATGTAGCCTGCCGATATCCATAAAAAATCGATGAAGATGGAAAGTGACTGGTAAAAGATGAAATATAGAATAACACCATAGAAAAGGTTCAATGCTTTTTTTGCAACATAATCTTCTTCGTTGAGCTCTTTCATTGATTCTGCCCAGTATTCCGAACCTCCAAATCTTACTTTTGATACTGCGAATGCTTCTTCCTGTGACAAACCTTTGCCGGAAAGTTCTTCCACTGACAGGCAGAAATGATCTAACATTTCCATTTCATCGTCGGGAGTCAGTCCGTTATCTTTTAAGTTGTTTTTCTGCCAATCAGCTAAAGCAACATCTATATCGAAAATGTTTGCGTCTTCCATAATTCCGAGAGTATTGAATTCATTAACGACCAGTCATGTTTCTCTTTTTCAAGCAACTTATGTCCATTTGAGGCTATTTTGTAGTACTTCCGATGTCGGTCAAAATCCTTAATGTTCCAATAAGATTTTATCAGTCCTGATTTTTCCATTTTTTTTAATACCGGGTAAAGACTTCCTTCTTTCCAAATTATTTCACCTTTGGAAAGTTCTTTGAGTTTTTGCATGATTTCGTACCCGTAACTATCCTCAACATTAAGAATAGACAGAATAACAGGTATTGATGAAGCACCCATTAATTCTTTTGAAATATTACTCATTGCTTATGATTTTAATTTTCTATACTACGAAGTATAAAATATTTTGATGTTAAAATTACTAAATTATACCTGGTGGTGGCTTTATGAAATTATTATATAAAATATGCTTTTCAGCCTGTGTGTTGGTTTAAAAATGTTTTTAAAGCTCCGCCGCCTCAGTTACATTACTGATATAGTAGGATATACAAACTTTACTATACGGTGAGAACATCATCTAAATATACTTTATTGAATATTTTATTTATCAGAAACTAATAGTATAAATACGAATGATGCTGTTTGTTCCCGGTTTTTTATTCGTTAATTGTGACATCTAATATAACAAATATTACGTTGCGGTTCTATGTGTATAGAAATGGTGGGTATATTTTTAGTTAATTGTAATTGTTAGAATTAAGAAATCAGATGAACCTGTTGTTTACATATTAAACCGAATCTTTTGAGGATTAAAGATCAGCGTAAATGGGGAGAAAAAATTAAAAATGATTTAATTCGAAAATTGAAAGTGCCCAGAACAAGACTCGAACTTGCACACCGTAACCGGCACAAGGCCCTCAACCTTGCGTGTCTACCAATTCCACCATCTGGGCTAATAATTTAACTTGTACCCTGCGTGTCTGCCTCCCGACGCTTCGGGACCACCATCTGGGCAAAAAATTAAGAACTTTTCAGAATTCTGATAATTTCAGAATTGAGAGTGCAAAACTAAAATATTTTTTAAATGCAATCGATTTTCAGTATAAATATTTCGCTATTTATCTTTCGTACTCTTCTTCGAGTTTTACGTCGGTTATTTTTCCATCTTTTACCGAGAAATAATATCGTTCCGTTTTTTGAACCATTGGAGAAATCATTGGGTCAAGAGATAATCTTCCCTGGTTAATTTCAGTGCTTTTTAAATCCTTAATAATTTCATAAACATAAACTTTTTCGTCGTCTTGATCCAAAATAGTTTTAGGAAATCCAAATTTGCTTTCAAGTTCTTTCTGAGGTTTGCCAATGTATGTGTGCTGTAGTTTACGCTGTGAACTACAACCAACTGCAAATAGTAAAAGGACAATAAAAAACAACCTGTACATTGTATTCAATTTTAATTCAAAGTAATAACAAAAAACAAAACAGAAAATATTAATGCATGTTAAGTGGTAACGTTGTTAAAAACTAAACGTTTGGTGCTTATAACTTGCACAAGAAGCCAACGATTATTTTTTATCTTTGTTGCGTGTTTTATAACATATTCCATTTAATTAAATCGCTGTTAAAATGATTCAGTTTTTCAGAACCCAAAGTAAATCTGTTATCGCGGTTCACTCGCAAAATCCTTTATCTCACGAAGTAGTAGAAAAATTAAACTGGCTGTTTTCCGAGTCGGAATTTATTCCAGCAAAAATCACTGGAAGGTTGGTTTGTTGGGCCACGAAAAGAGATGCTGACTCCGTGGAGTACAAATGCCGTTGAAATTACTCAAAATATGGGCATTCAAGGAATTTTGCGGATGGAAGAATTTTTTCAGGTTGAAGATGAAAATGCAGCGTATGACCCAATGTTGCAGCGAATATATCATAATATTGATCAAAATATTTTCACTATTAATAAAAAGCCCGATCCAATTCTGAAAATTGAAGATATTGCAGCATACAATGAAAAAGAAGGATTGGCATTAAGTGAAGAAGAAATTGAATATTTAAATTCGGTTTCAAAATCAATTGGGAGACCATTGACCGATAGCGAAGTATATGGTTTTGCCCAGGTGAATTCGGAACATTGCCGGCATAAAATTTTTAACGGAACTTTTATTATCGATGGAAAAGAAATGGAGTCGTCATTATTTCAAGATGATTAAAAAAACATCGACAGTAAATCCCAATAAAATCGTTTCGGCATACAAAGACAACTGCTCGTTTGTGCAGGGGCCGGTGGTAGAACAGTTTGCGCCGAAAACACAGGATAAACCCGATTTTTTTGAAGTAAAGGATATTGAAACAGTTCTTTCGTTAAAAGCTGAAACACATAATTTCCCAACAACAGTTGAGCCTTTTAATGGAGCATCAACAGGACAGGTGGCGAAATCCGCGACCGGATTGCCGGCGGAAAAGGAAGTTTGCCGATTGCCGGAACTGCAGTTTACATGACATCTTATCCGCGAACCGAAGCACATCGCTCATGGGAACAGGCAACCGAAGAACGCGACTGGTTATACCAAACTCCGGAAGAAATTCTGATAAAAGCATCAAATGGTGCCAGCGATTTTGGAAACAAATTTGGTCAGCCACTTATTACTGGTTCAGTACTACATTCGAACATTTTGAAAATATCAAAAAATATGGTTACGATAAAGTGATCATGCTGGCCGGAGGAATTGGTTTTGGAAATAAAAAAGATAGTTTGAAAGACGAACCTGCAAAAGGTGATAAAGTTGTTTTACTTGGTGGCGATAATTACCGCATTGGAATGGGTGGGGGAGCAGTTTCATCGGTGGCAACAGGCGAATTTGAAAATGCGATTGAACTAAATGCTGTTCAGCGCGCCAATCCTGAAATGCAAAAAAGGGTTTACAATGCCATTCGTGCATTGGCTGAATCGGATGATAATCCAATTATTTCCATTCACGATCATGGTGCCGGTGGACATTTAAATTGTTTATCAGAATTGGTTGAAGCAACCGGTGGAAAAATTGATACTGCAAAACTTCCGGTTGGCGATCCAACTCTTTCGCAAAAGGAAATTATTGGAAATGAATCGCAGGAACGCATGGGGTTGGTGATGAAAGAAGAACATGTTGGTTTGCTTAAAAAAATTGCAGAACGCGAACGTGCACCGATGTATGAAATTGGTGAAACTACCGGCGATATGCAGTTTACCTTCGAAAATTCAAAAACTGGCGAAAAACCAATCGACTGGCAGTTGGGATACATGTTTGGAAATCCTCCAAAAACGTTTTGGAAGATACAACTGAAGTTAACGAATTTGAAGAATTAGAATATAATATTGAAGAAATAAATACCTGGTTGAAAATGTTCTTCAACTGGAATCGGTGGCTTGTAAAGACTGGCTGACCAACAAAGTTGACCGCTCGGTAACCGGGCGAATTGCCAAACAACAAGGAGCCGGAAAATTGCAGTTTCCACTTAAATAATGTGGGTGTTATCACACTCGATTATCAGGGAAAAGCCGGCCTGGCAACTTCAATTGGTCATGCGCCGGTTGCAGGATTGGTTGATGCACCAAAAGGTTCGGTTCTTTCCATTGCCGAATCGCTGACCAATATCATTTGGGCACCACTGACCAGATCAGATCAAAAGTGTTTCGTTGAGTGCCAACTGGATGTGGCCGGCAAAAAATCCGGGTGAAAATGCACGGATTTATAAAGCGGTTGAAGCTGCCAGTGATTTTGCCTGTGCACTTGGAATCAATATTCCAACCGGAAAAGATTCCATGTCGATGACACAGAAATACAAAGACGATGTGGTTTATGCGCCGGGAACAGTTATTATTTCTGCTTCGGGCGAAGTTTCTGATGTTAGGAAAGTGGTTGAACCGGTTTTGGTAAACGATGAATCAAAAGAGATTTTGTTTGTTGATTTTTCATTTACAGAAAGGGCGCTTGGAGGAAGTGCTTTTGCACAATCCATTAATAAACTGGGAAAAGTAGCGCCAACAGTTACCGATCCTGAAAAATTTGTAAATGCATTTCAATGCCATTCAGAAATTGATTGAACAGGATTTGATTCTGGCCGGTCACGATATTGCTTCGGGCGGTTTGATAACCACACTGCTTGAAATGTGTTTCAGCAATAAGAAAGGCGGAATGAAAGTCGATCTTTCTGGAATTGGAGAAAAGGATTTGGCAAAAGTACTTTTCAGTGAAAATCCGGGAATTGTAATTCAATGTGCAAATACTGATGAAGTTAAAAAACAAGTTGGCTGAAAGTGGAGTTGAATTTGTTTCAATTGGATTTCCGGTTTCATATCGAAAAGTGAGGGTGAAAAACTTTGAAACTGAAGTTGATTTCGATATTGAATTCGTTGCGCGATTTGTGGTTCAAAACCTCTTATTTGCTCGACCGCAAACAAACGAAAAAAGAACTGGCATTTGAACGGTTTAAAAATTATAAACATTTCGAACTGGAATACGATTTTAAAGATTTTACCGGAAAAGCAGCCGATTACGGAATTGATTTGAACCGTCGCAAACCAAGTGGAATTAAAGCGGCCATTATTCGTGAAAAAGGTGTTAACGGCGATCGCGAAATGGCTTATGCCATGTACCTGGCCGGAATGGATGTGAAAGATGTGCACATGACCGATTTGATTTCAGGGCGTGAAACACTGGAAGATATTAACATGATTGTTTTTGTGGGAGGATTTTCAAATTCCGATGTGCTGGGTTCGGCAAAAGGATGGGCCGGTGCATTTAAATACAACGAAAAAGCCCGAGTTGCATTGGAGAAATTTTACCAGACGCGAAGATACGCTGAGTCTGGGTGTTTGCAACGGTTGCCAGGTAATGGTTGAATTGGGATTGGTTTATCCGGAACACAGCATTCAACCTAAAATGCTGCACAACGAATCGCAAAATTTGAATCGGCATTTTTAAATGTGGAAATTCAGGAAAATAATTCGGTAATGCTGAAAAATATGGCCGGCATGAAATTGGGAATTTGGGTGGCTCACGGCGAAGGCAAATTTTATCTTCCGTTTAATGAACAGCAATATCAAATTCCAATGAAATATAGTTCACGATGAATATCCGGGAAATCCAAATGGTTCGCATTTCAATACAGCTTCATTATGTTCTGACGATGGTCGTCATTTGGTAATGATGCCGCATCTGGAACGGGCGTTTAAACCCTGGCACTGGGCATATTATCCGGCCGAGCGAAAAATGGATGAAGTTGCACCGTGGATTCAGGCTTTTGTGAATGCCAGAAACTGGATTGCAGAAAAAACGAAATAAAAATAATTGGAATTATACAAAAATAGGAACTGGTTCAGAAATATGGCCGTTCTTTTTGTTGAAACTAATTCAATTATTGACAACCATTTTCTCCGCTAATTCTTCGGCAGTTTTTTTGTTTTTTAGTTCTTCCACAATTTTAAGCGCAAATTCGATGGCTACTCCGGCTCCTTTTCCGGTAACAATATTTCCATCAATTTCAGTTGATGAGCTTGTCATTTGCTCCTTCAAGATAATCTTCATATCCTGGAAAACAAGTCGCATTTTTTCCTTTAAGAATTCCCAGCCTGACCAAAAACAAGTGGTGCTGCACAAATGGCTCCAAGGTGTTTACCGTTTTTATTAAATTCCAGGATCTGCTTTTTTAACCCATTATGTTTGTTCAGATTTTTTGCTCCCGGCATTCCTCCGGGCAATATCAACATATCAAAAGAGTTAAATTCCAAATCTTAAAAAACTTATCAGCAATTACCTTGATTTCATGTGCCCCTGTCAACTTCTGTATTTCCAGATACTGAAACTGTTGTAACATCAAATGATGCTCTTCGTAAAACATCAACAATACATATCGCTTCAATTTCTTCAAATCCTTCGGCAAAATAAACGGCTACTTTTTTCATGCCACAAATGTTAAAATAAAAAAAGATTCCCAATAAAGAGAATCTTTTTTTAAATGTGAATTGCTTAAAAAATATTAATTATTTGAATATTCGTGTAATGATTTTTCTAATTTTTTACGTGTGAAAAAAATTCGACTTTTTACTGTTCCCAATGGCAAATCGAGTTTTTCAGCAATTTCTTTGTATTTATATCCATCCAAAAACATAGTAAATGGAACTTTATACTCATCTTCCAATGCATTAATACTTTTTGAATTTCTTTTGAACTGTAAAAAGAATCAGGTGCCGGATAAACTTTGTCTTTCGAAAACAACAGATGAAAATCGTTGTTTGAACCATCAAAAGTATTTTTTGTTTTTACATTTCTCCGATAGTCATTAATAAACGTATTTTTCATGATGGTGTAAATCCACGCTTTGAAATTCGTGTTCTGTGTAAATTTGTCACGGTAAGTTAATGCCTTTAAGAAATGTTTCCTGTAAAAGATCATCCGCTTTTTCAGAATCAGAAGTTAAACTTAATGCATAATAATGCAATTTGTCTCTTAATCCGAGTAATGCGTTATTAAATTGAAGTTGTGTCATGAGCAATTTTTTGGTGTTATTTTTAATTTGTCTAAACAAATATAAGCCGTAACGCATTCAAACAAAAGACTTTTGAGCGATTTGTTATTTGATTTTTTCTATGTGACATAAAGAATCTTTATAAGTTAAATTGAGTTAAATATTAAGTTAACCTTAAACTCCCTTTAAATCATCTGTTTTGGAACGTCATGGCGATTCATTTTTTTTTAAGTTTTCATTTTTAGTCATCCATGTCGTATCTTCGGCGCACCAAATTTTAAATAATGAAAATTAAAAGAAGTCGAAAAAATGCACGGAATGTTTTAATTTTCAGTAGATGGAAAAGAAAGAATTATTCTGCTTTTCAAACCTTAAAAAGAGAAGTAGTTGTTTCGGTTTTAGTAGTAAGTTATCTTATTTCTGTTCCGGTAAAAGCTATTTCTTCTGTAACGATTCTACTGATATTAAGCAGCATTACGACCTTGATGAGATTGAGGTTAGTGCACAGCGGGCGCCTGTATTATATCCGCAGGTAGCGCGCGTGGTTTCCGTTATTACGAGAGAAGAAATTGAGTATGCTCCCGTTGCGAATATTCAGGATTTACTTGAATATGTTGCAGGAGTTGATGTTCGCCAAAGAGGTGCTGAAGGTGTGCAGGCTGATGTAAGTATTCGTGGCGGAACATTCGACCAAACGTTAATCCTTTTAAATGGCGTAAACATCACCGATCCTCAAACCGGACATCACAATCTTAATCTTCCTGTCAGTTTAATTCAAATTGAAAGAATTGAAATCCTTGAAGGTCCCGCAGCAAGGGTTTACGGGCCAAATGCGTTTTCTGGTGCTATAAACATAGTAACCCGACAACCCGACGATACTGCCTTGGAAGTTGGTGTTGGGGGTGGAAGTTTTGGTTATTTAGATGTAAACGGAATGGGCAGTTTTGCAACAACAAATTCACAACATGCTATTTCAATTGAACAAAAAAATTCCGATGGATATATTAAAAATACAGATTTTGAAATCAGGAATATATTCTATTCCGGCAGGTTAAATCTCAACTCAGGAACTTTAAATTTCCTGATGGGAGGAGGATTGAAAGGTTTTGGTGCGAATAGTTTTTATACTCCAAAATACCCGAATCAATTCGAAGAAACAAAAACTTTTTTCTCATCAGTAAAATGGCAATCAAACACAAAATGGCACTTTACACCAGCATTTTACTACAGAAGACACCAAGACAGATTTGAACTTTATCGTGAAGATAAATACCAGCTGGTTGACGGTGAAAATTATGTATGGAATAACGACACAATCCCAACGTGGTATCAAGGTCATAACTATCATTTAACCAAAACTTATGGCTTAAATATAAATTCCTGGATACAGTGGGCCGCCGGAAAATCAGCATTTGGTATTGAATACCGATCAGAGAATATTTTAAGCAATGTTCTTGGTGAAGAACTATCATTGCCGAAACCTGTACCTGGAGAAAATGCTCAATTTACTAAATCGTACTCAAGAGAAAACCTGTCAGTATTTTTGGAACATGCGCTTTTGTTGGATAATTTTTCAGCCACTGCAGGTGTAATGGGAAATTATATATTTGGCAGCGGATTGGGATTGAATGTATTTCCGGGAATTGATTTAAGTTACCAGGTTTTTGAAGGGGGTAAACTTTTTACTTCGTTTAACACTTCACTTAGAATGCCAACATTTACAGATTTATTTTACAAAGGCCCCACAAACATAGGAAATCCGGATCTAAAACCTGAAAAATCGGCAACAATTGAAGGCGGCTTAAAATGGAATCGTCCGGTTATCCAGGGAAATATTGTAGCCTTTTATCGCAACGGGAAAAACATAATAGATTGGGTTAAAATGGAAGGGGATGTATTATTTCAACCACAAAACCTAACCCAATTAACAAGTTACGGAATTGAAATTCAGACAAATATCGATTTGCAAAACTTAATTGGGGAAAATCTTCCGGTGCAGTTCAGGTTAAATTATCTTTTTAATAATATGGAAAAGAATAAAGCTGATTTTATTTCAAATTATGTATTGGATAATATTAAGCATAAGTTTTTAAGCGCAGTTAACTATGAAATTCTTAATAATCTAGTATTTAATTTAAAAGTTACCTATCAGGACAGGGATGGGAGTTATACTGTTTTTGAGAATGGAAATAACGGACAGGAAAAACAATATCCGCCATTTTGGAATTTTGATGGTAAAATAAGTTATTCATTTAAAGGAATTCAGCTTTATTGTACTGTAAATAATATTTTCGATCAGTATTATTATGATTTGGGTAATATCCCGCAACCAGGAAGATGGATAAAAGCCGGAATTAGCTATCGGTTAAGAATTGATTAAAAAGAATAATTTTTCAGAAATATCAAAAAGTGTATATTCGCAAAAAATTTCAATTATGCTTAAAGGAATATTATCAATAACAGGGCAGTCAGGACTTTTTAAATTAGTAGCCGAATCTAAAAATAACATCATAGTAGAGTCGATAGAGACTCAGAAAAGGATGCCTGTTTATTCCACTGTAAAAGTTTCAGCGCTTGAAGATATAGCAATATATACTGAAGAAGGTGATAAACCATTAAAAGAAGTTTTTAAGGCAATATTCGACATAGAGAATGGTGGGCCAACTGTATCACATAAATCATCGAATAATGAATTAAAGGCTTATTTTGAAAAGGTCATACCTGATTATGACAAGGATCGGGTTTATATTTCGGATATTAAAAAAGTGCTTATGTGGTATAATACATTGCAGGAAAATGATATGCTCGATTTTAATGAAGAGGATACGGAACGTACTTCGAATGATGTTGCTGATGAAAATAAGCAAAGCTAAAACAGCCTGATATTATTTATTGCTTCCGATTCGTTTAAATGTTTATTTTTCTCAAGAAGAATTTCAAATAATTTCACAGTGGCAAAGGCATCGCCGGCAGCGCGATGCCTGCCACTGATTTCAATATCTAAATCACTGCATAAATTTCCAAGGGAATACGAGTGATGCCCCGGGAGGAGTTTTCGTGATAATTGAACTGTACATAATGTTTTTCGGTTGAAATTGTATCCGAGCCTTTTAAATTCTTCCTTTATAAAGTTATAATCAAAATGAACATTATGTGCAACAAATGTTCTTCCAGCGGTCATTTCAACAATTTTTTTTGCAACTTCAAAGAACTTTGGTGCATTTTTTACCATTTCATTATCGATGCCGGTCAACCTGGTAATGAAATAGGGAATATCGATTTCCGGGTTTAACAACGTAGAAAATGATTCAGTAATTCTTTCTCCATTGTGCTGATAGATAGCAATTTCAGTAACTTTCCCGTTTTTTGAACTATTCCCGGTTGTCTCAATATCTATAATTGTGAACAATTTTCTGGATATTTAATAGAATTAATGTTGAAATGCTTAATTTTGTTGAAAAATAAATACAAAAATAAGAACAAATCCTGTACTGCATCGTTTTGAAAGATAGTAATTAATTTATAAATTGCTCCAAAAATATAAAAGCGAAAATAAAACTTAAAAACTATGAAAAAATTTACTCTTTTCTTTTTAAGCCTGTTTTTTGCATTTGGTAGTGTTATTGCCCAAAATGCAGAAAAGAAATGGGCCATTGGCTTGGGGCCGGGTACCTACTACAATTTGAATAAAGGCAGTTTTGGTGGCGTTGCCCACGAATTTTATATCAGCCGATACCTGACTCCATCATTTGATTTGCGTTTAAATTCAAATGGAGGTTATGAAGGAGGTGGTACAGATTTCGAAAGTGTTTACCTTAACCTAAGATACAAATTGTACAATGGTTATATTTTCAGCGAAACTGCCGCTGTTCAGCCATATATTTATGGTGGCGGTGGTATGTTATGGGATAACCAGGCAAATGGATTCGCGGCAAATGCAGGACTTGGATTTAAATTTCCTATTGGTGAAAATACATCATTATTTATCGAAGGAGGCTGGACAAACGGTATTGAAGGAATGAGAGGTTCAACTATAGCACCACATCCTCAGGTTACAGTTATCGACGATATGATGAAAATAACCGGTATAATTGAATTTGCTTTTGGTGCAGCAAAAGATTCTGATGGTGATGGAGTAAAAGATAAAAAAGATAAATGTCCAGACACTCCTCCAGGAGTTGCAGTTGATGAAGATGGCTGTCCGCTCGACAGAGATGGTGATGGAGTTCCGGACTACAAAGACGATTGCCCTGATGAACCAGGCGATGCTAAATTCAATGGTTGTCCTGATAAAGATGGCGATGGAATTCCAGATAAAGATGATGATTGTCCGGACGTGGCAGGTTTAGCTAAATTCAATGGTTGTCCTGATACTGACGGTGATGGCGTGCCAGATCCGAAGGATAAATGTCCGGATACACCAAAAGGTTGTCCTGTAGATGCTGATGGTTGTCCGTTGGATTCAGACGGTGATGGCGTTATCGATTGTGAAGATAATTGTCCTACAGAAGCTGGCCCTGCCAGTAATAACGGATGTCCTGATTGGGCAGATCTTCAGTTAGAGAATATCTACTTTGATTTCGATAAATCGGATCTGAAACCTGCAGGTCAGTCTGAACTTGATAAATTGGCTTCCGATTTGAATGCAAGTAAAGAATATAGTATTGTAGTTGGCGGACATGCCGATAGTATTGGAACAGATGCTTACAATATGAAACTTTCTGAAAGACGTTCACAGGCAGTTGTTAAATATCTGCTCATGAAAGGTGTAAACAATGCATTTGTCGGATCGAACAATTATGGAGAATCCAAACCGGCAGTTCCTAATACATCAAGAGAAAACAGGGCTAAAAACCGCAGGGTTGAATTTGAAGAGGCTAGAGTTAGAAAATAGTAAGATTTAAATATTTACCAAAAAGCTCTGTCAATTAAATTGGCAGGGCTTTTTTTTTCGTTGCAACACAGCTAAAATATTATCTTTGCCGCTTAATTTGGAACACTATGAAAATTGAAAATTTGATTTATTCAGCTACTCTCGATGCTTTAAAATATCTGTATGGAAAGGTGATAGAAAATAGTTCAATGATCCAAATACAAATCACCAGAAAAGATTTAGAGGGAGACATAACTTTAGTTGTATTTCCTTTTTTGAAAATGTCAAAAAAATCTCCGGAAGAGACAGGAAATGAGATTGGAAATTATATAAAAGTGCAAGTTGAATTGGTTAAATCTTTCAATGTTATAAAAGGTTTTCTTAACATGGAAATCGATGAAAAATATTGGATGAATAATTTGCTTCAGGCTTACTCCGATGAAAAATTTGGTATAAAAGCCCCTTCGGAAAATCCGAAGAACGTTATGATTGAATACTCTTCTCCCAATACAAATAAGCCACTGCATTTGGGGCATATTAGAAATAATTTGCTGGGGTATTCGCTGTCGGAAATTGTAAAAGCAAATGGGCATAACGTAATAAAAACAAACATTGTAAACGACAGGGGAATTCATATTTGTAAATCAATGTATGCCTGGCAAAAATGGGGAAATGGAAAAACACCGGAAAACTCAGGTATTAAAGGAGACCATTTGGTTGGCGAATTTTATGTTGAGTTCGACAAACATTATAAAGCTGAAATTTCTGAACTGATAGAAAAAGGCCATTCAAAAGAAGATGCTGAAAATAGTGCTCCTTCTATTCTTGCTGCAAGAGATTTGCTTCGAAAATGGGAAGCTCATGATCCTGAAACTGTAGAACTTTGGAAGACTATGAATAGTTGGGTTTACAATGGATTTGATGTTACCTATAAAAATATGGGAGTAGATTTTGATAAAATCTATTATGAATCGGAAACTTACTTGATTGGCAAACAAGAGGTTTTGCGCGGACTCAAAGCTGGTATTTTCTATCAATTGGAAGATAATTCGGTTTGGGCAGATTTGACCTCTGAAGGACTTGATAAAAAAATACTTCTTAGAAGTGATGGTACTTCAGTTTATATGACGCAGGATATTGGTACAGCAAAAATGAGATATGATGATTTTCCAATTGATAAGATGATTTATGTGGTTGGAAATGAGCAAAATTATCATTTTCAGGTTTTATCAGTTCTGCTTGATAAACTTGGTTTTAAGTGGGGAAAAGATTTGTATCATTTTTCATATGGGATGGTTGAACTTCCATCGGGTAAAATGAAATCAAGAGAAGGAACTGTTGTTGATGCTGATGATTTGATGGAAGGAATGATTCAGGTTGCGCGTGATATGTCTGTTGAATTAGGGAAGCTTGATTCACTCTCAGAAGAAGAAGCACAGAATACTTTCCGTATGATAGCCATGGGGGCATTAAAATATTTTATCTTAAAAGTGGATCCCCGTAAAAATATGATGTTTAATCCCGAAGAATCTATCGATTTTAATGGAAATACCGGGCCGTTTATTCAATATACCTATGCAAGAATCCGGTCTGTTTTTAGAAAGGCCGCTGAAATGAAAATTTCAATTGACACAGAACTGAAAGTCGATGAAATTTCGAAAAAGGAAAAAGATCTGATTAAAAGAATCATTTTATTTCCATCAGTAGTTGAAGAAGCTGGAAATAATTTCAGTCCGGCGGTAATTGCAAATTATTGCTATGAATTGGTTAAGGAATATAACCAGTTTTACCATGAACATTCCATTTTATCGGAACCTGATATTGAACGCAGAAATTTCAGATTGCTTCTTTCATCTTCGGTAAGTAGAATTATTAGAAAAGGAATGAATCTTCTTGGTATTGAGATGCCGGAAAGAATGTAAAAGAAAAAAGGAGACATCCGGTCTCCTTAGTTTCTTTCCAAGTAATTGATTTAATAATTTAGGGTAAAGCGTCCTTCCTACTATTAAATTCTAATTTTTTCTAAAAAGTAACCCTATTTCCGAAAGAAAGTGGAATGATAAGTGTCATTTAAATTGAAACTAAATAAAAGCAATGGGAAAATTCGATCTTTGTGAAAATGTAAGATTTTGAATATCAGTATGTTGTTGTATCTATAAAACACAAATGGGAACCATCCTGTTACGAATAGTTCCCATTCACTTAAAGAAACCGAAATTTCTTCTCGTGTCAGATTACTGTTATTTCGGCCGGTTTAACAAATCTTTCGACTTATTTAAACCCTTCACCACGGATTTTGCCTTCTACAGCAAAATTCTCGTTAGCGGTCCACTCGATTTTCCGGATTATCTTCGTGGACAAAGTGCCTGTCAGTTTTCACTGCATCTTCCTTGCGGATGTTGCAGTTATTAATAAAAGTTTCCGGTTTGATCCGTTTTCTTTTATGCGGTTTGTTAATATGACCGAAGTCTTTTTATAACTACCGCCCGACGACTCAATCTTGAAAGAACTTCTGGATTTTCTTCCAGATGATTGAATGAATTTTGATATCCAGACTATCTCATTCAAACTTTGGCTTTTACGTTACGCCTTCCCGAAGGTCGGAAAGAAATGTTCCGGTTTCAACTAAGTAACTTTCCCATTTCCATAATTTCAAAGCTGCCCTTTATCGCTCATCTGATTTATCAAAGTTAAATTATTTTTAAATCTACACAAGAGTTTTTAAGATGTTTAAATCCACTATGTATTAACCGTTGATATTAACAATTGTTGATAAGGTTTTAAAATGATGAAATGGCTATGACAAGCGGCTTTTATAGTCTGAATAGTTGAATATTCTAACTATTTCCAGTTGATCATTTTCTTTCCGGATTGTTATTGAAGGGTGATTAACGCCATTGAACATAGTAGTTTTTACCATGGTATAATGAATCATATCTTCAAAAACTACATGATCACCAGCTTTTAATTCTTTTTCAAAATCATAAATTTCCATGTAATCTCCTGCAAGACAACTAACACCACCAAGTCGGTACAGGTGGCTGCTGTTAATGTCCGGCTCTTTTGCTCCAATAATTCTTGGGCGATATGGCATTTCAAGTGTGTCGGGCATGTGGGCTGTAAACGAAATATCAAGAATGGCCGTTTTAATTCCTTTGTGTTCTACAATGTCCATCACGGTTGAAACAAGCACCCCTGTATCCCAGGCAATGGCGCTTCCCGGTTCAAGAATAACTTTTACATCGTATTTTTCCCTGAAATTCTTCAGTAGCCGGATAAGATGATCATGATCGTACCCTTTTTTTGTCATCAAATGACCTCCGCCCATGTTTACCCATTTTACCTGGTGAAGATATTTTCCAAACTTTCTTTCAAGGTTTTCCAACACTTTTTCCAGGCTAAGAGAATCTGATTCACACAATACATGAAAATGAATTCCTTCTATTCCATCAGGTAATTTTTCAGGAAATTCTTCTGAACCGACTCCTAATCTTGAACCTGCTGCACTTGGATTATATAAATCGGTTATTACATCAGAATATTCAGGATTTACTCTAATGCCACACGAAACCGGATGACCGGCTTTTTGTGTTTCAGGATAAAATTTATTGAATTGATTAAAGGAATTAAATACAATATGGCTGCTGTAACTCAATAATTCCTCAAACTCATCTTCGAAATAAACAGGAGAGTAGACATGCGCCAGCGTTTTCATTTCTTCAAAACATAAGCGCGCCTCAAACAGTGAACTGGCCGTTGCTCCGCTCAAATATTCTCTTACCATCGGAAAATGCACTCCACATGGCAAAACCTTTAAAAGCAAGTATGATTTCTATTCCTGCCCTTTTTTGAACATCATTAATCAACTCCAGATTCATTCGAAGAAGTTTTTCTTCAAGAACAAATGATGGCGATGGAATTTTTGAATAGTCCACTGTGATTAAAGTTCAAGATCGATATTAAATTTTTCGTTCCACGGCAAACCATGTTTCCCAATTTGCTCCATAAAAGGATCAGGATCAAATTCTTCTACATTAAACACACCTTTCCCATTCCATTTTCCGGTTACAACCATCATTGCTCCCAGCATTGCCGGAACGCCGGTTGTGTATGAAACTCCCTGTGTTCCCGTTTCCTGGTAAGCAACCTGGTGACTGCAATTATTCCAAACATAATATGTTTGTTCCTTGCCGTCTTTTAATCCTTTTATTCTGCAGCCAATTGAAGTTTCACCGGTATAATTTTCACCAAGATCACCAGGGTCTGGTAAAACCGCTTTTAAAAATTCCAATGGAATAATATCGATACCTTTGTATTTAACCGGATCAATTCGCGACATTCCAATGTTTTGGATTACTCTTAAATGAGTTAAATATTCATCGCCAAAAGTCATCCAGAAACGGGCTCTTTTTAAAGATGGGAAAGTTTTTAACGAGCGACTCCAATTCTTCGTGATAAATTACATATGAATTTTTTGGACCGATATTTGGATAATTAAGCGCTTTTTTAATTTCATGCGGTTTGGTTTCAACCCATTTTCCGTTTTCCCAATAACGTCCATTTTGAGTTATTTCACGGATATTGATTTCAGGATTGAAATTAGTGGCAAAAGCCTTTCCGTGATCTCCTCCGTTACAATCAACAATATCCAGATAATGTATTTCATCAAAATGATGTTTTGCTGCATAAGCAGTATAAATGCTGGTTACACCGGGATCGAAACCACAACCCAAAACTGCCATAATTCCTTTTTCCTTAAAACGATCTTGATATGCCCATTGCCAGCTGTATTCAAATTTTGCTTCGTCTTTTGGTTCGTAATTGGCTGTGTCGAGATAATTAACGCCTGTTTCCAGACATGCATCCATAATTGGAAGATCTTGGTAGGGAAGAGCAACATTGATCACCAGTTCCGGTTTAAACTGATTAATCAGATCAACTACTTCCGGAACATTGTCAGCGTCAACTTGTGCCGTTTGAATGCGTCCTTTTCCAACTTCATTTGCAATAACATCACATTTCGATTTTGTGCGGCTGGCCAACATAATTTCGGAAAAAACCTCAGGATTGTCAGCGCATTTACTTGCAACAACGCGGCCTACACCACCAGCGCCAATTATTAAAACTTTACTCATTATAAATCCAATTTTTATTGTTCAGTCAAAATTAAACATCTTTAATATAAAGAAACCATTGAATATAAATTATTCCCAAATAAAAGACAAATTAAGTATTTTTTGAATGACGAAAATCCCGGGAAATCTAAAAATCTGGTTACTTATTGAACGAATTGTTTTAATTATCAGGGAGTGAAAGCACTGCTAACAAGCTAAAATTAAAACCTGTAACCTGATATTGATATTAAATTAATGGACACTCATTGATAACCAGATGTATATCTTTTAGATTTTTGTTTTTTTATTCCTTAACTTTTCAATTTTAATTTTTACTGGTCTGACTAAATATTTTCAGAAAAAATGTCTTTATTTGCGGTGCAAAACAATAAAAATCGAATAAACAATTTATGATTACGTAAATGAAAAATACCTATTTTGATTTGATTGAGCAAAGCTATTATTTTCCTCAGGAAGGCTTTGATTTAAGAGATAATTACCTGACTTTTCACGGGATTTCACTTAAATACCTGATAAAAAAATATGGCACACCATTCCGATTTATTTATTTGCCTAAGATTGGAGATCAGATCAAAAAGGCGCGTAACCTGTTTAATAAGGCAATAAAAAAGAATAATTATAAAGGAAGATACTTTTATTGTTACTGCACAAAATGTAACCACTTTTCGCATGTGGTTGCCGAGGCATTGAAACATAATGTTCATCTCGAAACTTCATCGTCTTACGATATTGACTTGATACTTAGTCTGTTTCATGATAAAAAAATAGATAAAAGCAGGATTATTGTTCATAATGGTTATAAAACCGATGATTATTTGGTGAAGATTTTGGGTCTTCAGGAATTGGGGTTTAAAAACAATATTATTGTTCTCGACAGTATTAATGAGTTAAAACGTATTGAAAGGCTTGCCGGTGACTCGAAAGTGCAAGTTGGTATTCGGATGGCCATTAACGAAGAGTCTCAGTCATCATATTATACTTCAAGATTAGGGATAAGAAGCAACAGCATTCTTGATTTTTATAAGCAGAACATCGCCGGGAAAAAGAACCTGGAGTTAAAAATGCTTCACTTTTTTGTTGATTCAGGAATTAAGGACAGCTTGTATTACTGGGGTGAATTCAAAAAGGCTTTAAAGCTTTATGTAGATTTGAAGAAGGAATGTAATACCCTTGATTCGTTTAATTTAGGCGGAGGTTTTCCAATAAGAAACCATCTTGGGTTTTGAGTACAATTATGAATACATGATTAACGAAATAGTTGCGAACATCAAAGATGCCTGTGCACTCGAAAAGATAAAGGAACCAGATATCTTTACAGAGTTTGGAAAATATACGGTAGGCGAGAGTGGCGCAATTATTTTTGAGGTTTTGGAGCAGAAACAGCAAAATGACACTGAAAGCTGGTACATTATAAATAACAGTTTGATGAATACCATTCCCGATGCATGGTCGATATTCGAAAAGTTTATTCTGTTGCCAATAAATAAGTGGAGTAACGAATATAAACGAGTGAATATTGGAGGAATAAGTTGTGATCATTCGGATTATTATAACTCTGAAGACTTTAACCAGGAAGTTCTTTTACCATCATATCCTGAAGAGGACAAAGATCCGCTTTACCTTGGTTTCTTTCATACAGGTGCATACCAGGATGCAATAAGCGGTTACGGGGGAATAAAACACTGTTTAATTCCTTCACCAAAGCACGTTATTATTGATCGCGATGAGAAAGGTAACATTGTAGATTATGTTTACCGAAACGAGCAATCGGCGCAGGATATGTTTAAAATTTTAGGTTACGAAAAGTAGCCAAATCATCTTTTAACCCTTTCTAAGTTTATTATATTTGTGAAAACCAGGAAACTGATTTCACTAGTTATCGTATTGTAGTTTATCGTTATGGATAATAAGATGAATGATATTATAAAAAAACGAAGAGCAACACCTGTAAGGTTTATGGCTAAAAATTCGATTCCGAAAGAAATTATTCAATCACTGCTGGAAAATGCAAATTGGGCGCCCAATCATAAAAAAACAGAACCCTGGCGGTTCAAGGTATTTATGGGTGAATCCAAACAAAAATTTGCTGAAGATGCAAGCGCTCTTTTAAGGGACAAAGTTGTTTCAGGAGAAAATATAAATCCACAAAAGATTGATAATTTCAAGGAGGCTTTGGAACGTGTTCCGGTTATGATAGCAATTGTTTTGAATAGAAGTAGTGGTGATTTTATTCCTGAATGGGAGGAAATTGCGGCAGTTTCAATCGCTGTTCAAAATATGTGGCTAACAGCAACCAGCCTTGGATTGGGAGCGTTTTGGGCATCCCCTGATTTTATGAAATATTTAACCGATTTGCTGAATTTACAACCAAATCAGAAACCAATGGGATTTTTCTATGTCGGAGAAATTGCAATGGATTATCCTTCGCCGGGCCGTGGTGATATTAATGATAAAGTGGAATGGCATGAATAATTTTACAGGATGAGAAAATTACTTTTCATATTGCTTTGTGTAGTGTCTGGCTTTTATCTCAATGCGCAGGAAAGTCAGGAAATTGATAAGGCAATTTTTACCGATATTGTTTTTGCGGAACCAAATCCTCCAAAATCTATAAAAGGATGGAAAATGGCAGATTTAAAGAATAATGAATCAGCGCTCGTGGGTGAATATCCGGGGAAAATAATCAAGTTTCAATTCAGGGGAGATGCCGTTGGAATTGAAGTTGAAACAACACCTGAAGCCGGAATAATTGAATACAGTATTGATGCTTCGGAATGGAAAATGGCAGATTTGTATACTCCATTCATTGATAAAAAACAAACCTCATTATTTTACACTTTGGGTAAAGATTTGAAAAATCGAAAGCACACATTACAAATTAGGTTAATAGAAGAAAAAAATACGGAAAGCGCTGGTAATAAGTGTATTATTCGGCGTTTTTATTATAATACTCCTGAATAGGATTTATATTTCTTCTGAACACTTATCAAGAGATTTCCAAAAATATTTTGGGTGAAAGTACATTTTTCGTTACCCACCCCAGGAGGCGTTAAGGGAGGCTTAAAAAATAATCTTCTTCAAATTCGGCCAGATTTAGACCAGTTTCATCTTTTAAAATCAACTTATTCAAAGCTAAATCGAAACTTGTAGTTTTTTCCAATACTTCCATAAATTCCTGCTCAGGATTATCGCCGATACAAGCCATTTTTGTCACTCCTATTTTAGAAAATATTATTCCGCTTTCACCAGTCAACTCAAACGTTCCAAAGAAATTATTACAGCCGGTATTTCCTGAAAACCTGTTTTCATCACTAGTTAAAATCATGAACGGTTGTCTTGCTTCACTTTTCACTGAGTCTCCACTTAGCATTATTAATTTCCAGTTTTTGCCGGTTAATTCAGGTTTTTCTTTTTCCAAAATAAACCGGTCTGCCAAATCACCGGTTATTCTTTTTCCCTCTCCATCTAAACTAAAAAGCCGGTTTTCACCAACCATGTATTTTTGATTATAGTTGCTGTCAAGCGTAATTATGTTGCCATCCTTATTCCACGAAAATTTTCCTTCGGTTTCAACGCCTGCTCCCCGCTCCAAATAGTGGGTTTGTATTTTGTAGGTCATGTTTTTATTCAGAACAAGTTGTGTTTTAATTCCCGGACAATCGGCGCAAGGTAAAATGCCCTGATAAATTCCGGCCCAATCCAATGATGTCCGGCTTTTGTCTGCTTCTGAAGTTTTCGTTAGCTTTTTTTGTGATTTACATGCAAAAATTCCTGTAACTATTATTATCAGAATAGTTAGTGAGAATAATTTATACATCCTATTTTTATCGGGCACAAATTTCATGAGGTTAATCTTCCATATTGCTTAAATGCAGTTCCAATGCTTTTACCGAAATTTGAATCTCCCAAATCGAAATTCCCAGCGAAGTGCAAAGCAAAATTAGAGCTATACCAAAAATCCAGGCTGCCAACATTTGCCAGCCGATAAAAATCAGAAACATGGTAATCACACAGAGAAATAAACTCGTTACCCCTAATATTTGCATCGTACGGATCAGATAAAGTCGTTTTCTTAAATTGAAAATTTGTCCTTTCAAAACAGTGGTCGGACTTTCAACATATTGTTTGTGCAGGTTCCGAACGACTTGTGTGTAGGCAACAAACCGATTGGTATAGGCTAAAAGTATAAGTGAAATAGCTGAAAACAGCAGGGCAGGTGTGGTGAGCGTAAAAGCTTCATTCATATCATTAATTTTATTGATAACCCAACATTAATACAACTTTTATTCTGCTAAAATGGTTTTGAATTCGCGAATAAAAATAGAAATATCTTCTTCATTATTGAAGATACTTGTGGAAACACGCACTCCTTCACCACGTGCCGAAACTATAATATTCTTTTCTTCCATTTTTTTAACCACCTCTTTTGCATTTTGAATTTTGGCAATTAGTATCCCTGAACGATGCATATCTTCTTGTTGACAAATAACATCAATTCCTAATTTGGAAAGTTCCTCTTCAAGTAGCCGGTTGAGAGATATCACTCTTTTCTCTACATTCTCTTTTCCTATCCTATTAAATAGTGAAAGCGCTCCACCCAATGCAAAAATATTGGGGAAATGCGGGCATCCGGATTCAATCACCGAAGCTTCTGGTTTTAGATCAAGAATGGAATTATCCATTTTTTCCGGTTCTCTTGCACTTCGCCAGCCGGCAAAAGGAAAATTTTCCGGGTCCAGCCATTTTTTATTTACGAAGAGGCCGCCAATTCCATAACCGGCAGTAGCCCATTTTAATCCGGTAAACACGAGAAAATCAATATTACATTTTCTAACATCAACCGAAAATATTCCAAGTGCCTGCGTTGCATTTACAACAAAAATCAGGTTGTTTTCTTTGCAGAAGTTTCCAAGCACTTCCAAATCCTGTCTAAAACCAGTTTTGTACTGCACATAGCTTGATACAATTATTTGAGTATCAGTTGTTAAAGTTTTTTTAATTTGATCAATCGGATAGGTGTTATTCACCGGTTCAACAAATTTAATTTGGGTGCCCTGATTCAACCATGGAAAAGTAGTCGAGGGAAATTCGTCGCGCATCGTTAAAATCGCCCCTTTGTCTTTCAGGAACTGGGCAACCAGGTTCATTCCATGCGAAGTGTTTGTTGTGAATCCAATTTCCTCGCGACTGGCACCAATAAAATCAGCAAGTGACTGACGCACATTTTCTGTTCTTTCAAGCCATGTATCCCAGTAAGTATCGCCGAAATCCAGCATTTCGTCGTAAAATTGCTTTCCAGCATTTGCAGCGCTTAACGAAACAGGTGATCCACCTGCCGGATTGAGATAAACGTATTTCTTACAAACGGGAAATTCGTCCCTGATTTTTTGCCAGTCAGTCATAATCTTTTCGGAATTTAATTCAACAGAAAAATATAAAATAAAAGAAAGGGAACCAAAAATGATTCCCTTTCACAATTATTCGCAAACTTATTCAAAGCCTGTAGCAAATAACTGTATATTATAATGAGTCACCAAAATCAGCTTTAAATTTAGCAATTAATTTTTGAGGCCAGTCGCTTACCGGTTTTAAAGTTCCCATAAAGAAACGAAGAAGTGGTGGTTCGTTAATCCATTCCAAACCGCCAACCAGGTCGCGGTTTTCGTATAACCATTTAACACGGTCAACCACAAACATGGTTTGCGATAAAGTGAAAACGCGGCGAGGGAAAGCTAAACGAAGAAGTTCAACATCAGCCAAAATATCATCTCCGTTTTCATCGCGAACGCTTGAAACAGTACCACGTTCCATTCCGCGGCAACCTGAAATAATGAATAATGCGGAAGCCAACGCTCCGGCAGGGTATTGTTGTTGCGGAACATGAGGCAGAAATCCCATTGCATCAATATGACATCCAAGCGCTCCTGCAGGAGTAATTACCGGGATACCCACAGAATCAAGAGAATTAACAGCATATTCAATAAAAGAAGGCGACTGGCTGATTACTGTGTCATCGCAGGTTTCGCGCAAGCCAACTGCCATAGCTTCAATTTCACGAACCGACATACCTCCGTAGGTAAGGAATCCTTCAAAAAGAACAAGAAGGTCACGCATTTTCAAATACAAATCTTCGCTATTGGTAAGAATTCCACCTCCACGTGTTGAACTTACTTTCCGGCTTGAGAAATATACCAAATCTGCGTAGCTGCACATTTCAAGCAGAATATCTTTAATTTGTGCATTTTTGAATTCCTCTTCACGCTTTTTAATGAAGTATGCATTCTCACCGATTAAGCTGGCGTCGAGCACAAACATGGCATTGTATTTATCGCAAACTGCTTTTACATCGCGCATATTTTGCATTGAAAATGGCTGTCCTCCAATAAGGTTGGTTGAGGCTTCCATCCGAACAAATGCAACGCCTTCGCTTCCGTATTTTTCAAAAACTTCATTTAATTTATTGATGTCGATATTTCCTTTAAACGGAACATTACTTTTAATTTTCAGCGCTTCATCTGTGTATATTTCAAGCACTTTACCACCGTTAAGTTCCATATGTTCCTTGGTTGTGGTAAAGTGGTAATTCATCGGAATTACCTGTCCTTTTTTGATGAAAACCTTCGAAATAATGTTTTCTGCAGCACGTCCCTGGTGAACCGGCAAAACATAATGTTTTCCAAAAACTTCACGCGCAGCTTCTTCCATCCGGTAAAAACTTTGAGAACCAGCATAAGCATCGTCAGCCTGAAGCATTGATGCAACCTGGTTGTCGCTCATTGCATTTGTTCCTGAGTCGGTTAACTGATCAAGAAAAATGTCTTTTGTGCTAAGCAGGAAGGTATTGTAACCTGCTTTTTCAATGGCGTCAAAACGCTCTTCAATAGGTTTCAGATGTAATTTTTGAACTACTCTTACTTTGTGTAATTCCACTGGAATTTGTTCACCACTATGAAACTTGATAGTAGTAGTGTTTTGATTTGTCATTTTTTACTGGTTTTTTGTTTCAAATTTTAAAAGCCCTAAAGATATACGTTACAAAATGAAATTTTATATATTTTGGGAAATTTAGATTTGATCAAAATAAACGATGATTTTGACAGATAAATTTTGGTTTTCAGGATTTAATTTATCCAAACCAGGTGTAAAATTTTTTCAAGCCATTTTGCGTCAATTTCTGAAAATGAGGTTTTTTCTTTACTGTCAACATCAAGAACACCAATAACTTTTCCGTCTTTACTTTTGAAAGGAATTACAATTTCTGAGTTGGAGCGTGAGTCGCAGGCAATATGACCGGGAAAAGTATGTACGTCTTCAACAATAACCGGTTCTTTAGTATTAAAACCGGCCCAGCAAACTCCTGTGTTTTTTTCCAAAATCTGGCAGGCAACCGGACCCTGATAAATATTCACTGTCATTTCACCATTTTCGAGCAGATAAAAACCAGTCCAAAAGAAATAATCCATTTTATGATGAAGAACAGCTACAATTGTTGCCATGCGGGCTGTTGTGCTGTTACTTTTTAAAACGAGTTCACTAAGCTGTTTGTAAATTCGGCCATATCTTCCTTCTTTTTTGTGCTCTTCCATATTTGATAACCAAAAAAAGTTGATTTTGATTTTTATGATTTAATTTATAGGGTTATAAAATAATTTTTTGCTTTAGTTTGAAAATATTTAAGTGGTTTATGAAATTCTTTTTTCCCAAACTTGCGGATTTCTGCTGTTATGGAATACTGCATATAAATCAACTGTATTCGCCCCGACGATGTAAAAAATACAGAAAGGAAAACGTTTTACAACGGCTTTTCTGATGTTCTTTTTTATTGTCGAAAATTGCTTTGGAATGTTTAATAATTGAGAAATTGTTTTCTCGACTTCAGTAAAAAATTCATTGCCCAGATTATTACTTTTGCCATTATACCATTCTTTTGCATGTTTTATTTCCAATTCTGCAAAAGGATGAATTCTCAATTGAAAAGAACTCATGAATTTAAAATGTTATTTTTCACTTCTTCCCATGTTTTCCAATCATCCTGATGTTCAAGCATATACTCATATCTTTCATCCAATTCCTGAAGAATATTTTCCTCCTGTACATCCGAATCCTCTGAAATTGTTAAAAATGGATAATCCTGTGCCAATTCTTTAAACATATTTATTATGCTTTTGGCCTTCTTGCTGTTACTGTCAATTTTTATTGTGTAGCTCATAAAACTTTTTTTAACGAAAAACATGAACATTCAGAACAAATATACAGCTTTTTAAGAAAGTCAGTATCGGGTAATTATTAGATTTTGTTTTGTCAATGCTCATAATAATTCCTTATTTTTGCCCTTTCCAAAAAAGCAATTTATGGCACAAAAACCTTCTATACCAAAAGGAACCCGGGATTTTTCACCTGTTGAAATGGTGCGCAGGAATTATATTTTTGATACCATAAAAGATGTTTTTCGTTTGTACGGCTTTCAACCTATTGAAACTCCGGCGATGGAGAACCTTTCAACTTTAATGGGGAAGTATGGGGAAGAAGGCGATAAACTTTTATTTAAGATTTTGAATTCGGGCGATTTCATTTCAAAGGTTTCAGATGATTCGTTAGCAGAAAAGGATTCTATTAAAATCACAAATAAAATTTCTGAAAAGGGTTTACGATACGATCTAACCGTTCCGTTTGCCCGTTTTGTTGTTCAACATCAGAATGAAATTACCTTTCCGTTTAAACGTTACCAGATTCAGCCGGTTTGGCGTGCCGACCGCCCGCAGAAAGGAAGATACCGCGAATTTTACCAGTGCGATGTGGATGTGGTTGGAAGCGATAGTTTGCTGAATGAAGTTGAGTTTGTGCAAATCATTGACGAGGTTTTTAGCCGCCTAAAAATTGACGCGGTTGTAAAAATCAATAATCGGAAGATATTGGCCGGAATCGCAGAAATAATCGGAGAAAATGACCGGATTACAGATATTACCGTTGCCATTGATAAACTGGATAAAATTGGTTTGGAGAAAGTAAACAGGGAATTGGCTGAAAAAGGAGTTTCTTCTGAAGCAATTTTAAAGCTTCAACCCATTTTAACACTGCAGGGTGATTTGAATGAGAAAATGGAAGTTCTGGAATCTGTTCTTGAGAATTCTGAAATTGGGAAAAAAGGAATTCAGGAACTAAAAACGGTATTTGGCTACCTAGCAAAACTGGATTTGCAAACTGAAACAGAGCTTGATTTGACACTCGCACGTGGACTAAATTATTATACAGGAGCAATTTTCGAGGTACAAGCAAAAAATGTGGAGATGGGCAGCATTTGCGGCGGCGGACGTTATGATGATTTGACAGGTATTTTTGGATTACCCAATGTTTCTGGCGTTGGTATTTCGTTTGGCGCCGAAAGAATTTACGATGTGCTAACGCAACTCAATCTTTTCCCAATAGATTCTATGGAAACCACTCAGGTTATGTTTGTAAACTTTGGAGAAAAGGAAGAAGCTTATTGTTTGCCAGTTGTGAATAAATTAAGAAAAACTGGCATTAATACCGAGATTTTTCCCGAAAGTGCCAAAATGAAAAAACAAATGAATTACGCCAACAAAAAGGAAATTCCATTTGTAGTTTTAGCTGGTGAGTCGGAGATGGAAGCCGGAAAATTCAACCTGAAAAATATGGCTTCAGGAGAACAGCGATTGGTTTCATTTCAGGAACTAATCGAAATTTTGCAGAAATAATAATAGGTATTCTGTTCCTCCCTTTGGGGGGAGGTTAGGAGGCGCTAATATAAAAAACCGGAACTTTCATTCCGGCTTTTATATTGTCGATTTTAAATGTTATTGGCAGATTAGTAAAATTCTGAATCCAGCTTAAATAGATTCGGTTTCTACAACTTTCGACAGGATTTCAGCATAAGGCAATAAAAGGTATTTTTTACCTTCGAAGTCGATTTCTGTTCCTGCAAATTGTTTGTAGAGAACCTCATCACCAGGCGCTATTTCTGCATTTTCGATGTTTCCAATTGCAACTACTTTTGCAATTTCCTGTTTCTCTTTGGCAGAATCAGGAATAATAATTCCCGACGCAGTTCTTTGTTCCGATTTGTCTTCTGATAACTCCAGAAGAACATTTTGGTTAACAGGCTGTAATTCTTTCATTTTTACTATTCTTTAATTAAACATTTATATTAAAGTTTGCCGTAATCAAAAGGTATTAAAAATTCAAATTACGACGATTAACTTTTCTATAATGCAGAAGCTGTGCTTTTTGAAAGAAGTATTTTTTCAACATTTTCTGTAAACATCTTTTTTGTATCTTCTTTTGTTCGTGCAACACCCGATGTCATTACAGGTTTGCCTTCCATTGGAATATACAGAAATGCGGGTATTCCTTTTATTCCGAATACCTGCGCCAACTCGCGTTCAACATCGGTATCAATTTTATAAACTTTAACTTTTCCTGCATACTCATTTGAAATTTCTTCCAAAATAGGTGAAGCAATTTTACATGGTCCACACCAATCTGCATAAAAATCAATGATCGCCGGTTTATCTCCTTTATATTTCCATTCCTTCGGAGAGCTCTGATAATCCCAGATTTCTGCAAGAAACTTTTCTTTGGTAAGTTTTGTTGAACCACCCTCGGCTGTTGCCTCTGCCGAAACAGTTTGGGCAAGAACCTGCTTTTCGTCGTTGCCATTATTTTTTGCCTGACTGCTACTGCAACTTTGCAACGAAAAAACTGCAACTGCCAGAATGAATACGATTTTTCTCATGATATTCAATTTTAATTTATTCCTAATAACGTATTTATTTTTATTTTATCAAAACCAACAACAATCTGTCCGTTTATTTCTGTTTGCGGAACACCTTGCTGTCCGCTTTTTCTAACCATTTCTTCTGCCGCTTTTTTATTTACTGAAACATCAACTTCACGAAATTTAATTCCGTTAGCCTGAAAGTGTTTTTTAACGGCATTGCACCATGAACAGGTTGGCGTTGAATAAACCACCACATTTTTCTGTTGGTAGTTATCGCCATTGTCTCGCATCATAAAAGCCGGCTTTTCAAAGATAACATTAAATTGCTCAGGACTATGACATCCTTTAATCGTGTTTTTTAATGCTCCGTTTTCAAATTGAAGCAAAGTAGGTACGGTAGTTATTCCGTATTCAGGATGAATGTCGCGAACCATGTTAACATCAGCATTTAAAAGAACTCCTTTTTTGAGGTTCTTTTCTGAGGCGGTATAATTCTCTATCGCACAATCGCTTTTCTCCGAACCTTTTTTATATAACAACAACCAAACATTTTTATTTGTTGAAGTTGTGATTTTTAGCTCCTGTAAATTTGAAACAATTCTCATAGTTGCAAATATATAAATATTTAGATATATGAAACAATTGTTGTGCCAAATTCAATTTATAACTCACCAACTGACAGAAAAGTAAAAATGGCAGCAATTTTTTTTTTACTATCACGCAACCGAAACAAAGTTTGATTAATCTTAAAAAAGATATAAACAATTAAATTTTTAGAAACAGATGAAAAGGATTTTTTTTGGAATTTTAATGGGCAGCCTTTTATTTTTTACAGGATGCCTTAATGATGAAGATGGAAATTCATTGGGAGATCAATGGATTGGTTTTGGAGTGGTAAAAAATGCCGGTAGTTTAAGATTTGAAATGGATAATGGCGATCTCTTAAAACCTGTGTCGTACGGAAATTCATCATATTACAATTTTGAAACACGTGATGGATTGGAAGATGGAGACAGGGTTTTCTTAAATTTTACAATCCTGGATGAAGTTACGAATGATACGTCAGAGGTGTCAACTTATCATGTTCAGATTAATACTCTGGAAGAATTATTGTTAAAACAAATTATGGATGTTACGCCTGAAAACGAAGATAGTATCGGTAACGATCCAATTGTTGTTAAAAATGTATGGATTGCCAATAATATGTTAAATTTAAAGCTGAAATACTGGGGCAGATACGAAACTCATTTTATTAATCTGGTTAAACAACCGGGAGAATTAACTTCGGGTGATCAGCCATTTCAATTGGAATTAAGACATAACAGCAACAATGACGATGAGGTGATACCTTACACTTCGTATGTTTCATTTCACCTGGATTCGTTGATGGTGCCAGGTCTTGACTCTGTACGTTTTGATGTGACCTGCGAGGATTACGATGGAGATCCGTTTTTGTTTGAAGGAACTTATGTTTACGGTGATAACAATTAATGCTAAAATGTTGTAATTTTTGGTTAAAGGGTGTCGGTTTCGGCGCCCTTTTTTATTTCTTCTGCGTTAATTTAAAGGTATTCCAGGTTACATCAACTTTAATCATTTTTTCTCATCCATTATTTTACTTAATTTGACGTTGTTTTTAAAATATTCAAATTGAAATATTATGAAAAAGCTGACTCTGATTGTTGCCGTATTTCTGGTGTTTTTTGGCTGCTCAAAAAAGGAACCTGTTTCAATAACTCCGAATTACGCCCCGGAAACGCCTCAACTTAGTTCTGATTTAATGACACCTGAAGTTCTGTGGTCGTTTGGACGGTTGGGGGAAACATCAATTTCTCCTGATGGCAAAACTGTTGCTTTTACAGTTACTTATTATAAGTTAGAAGAAAACAAAGGCTATCGCGATATTTATACCATCCCCGTTGCAGGCGGTGAAGCAAAAAACGTTACAAATTCATCGGTAAGTGAATCAAATGTTGTTTGGAGGCCCGATGGGAAAAAGATTGGCTACCTTTCTTCTGCTTCCGGAAGTACTCAATTTTGGGAGATGAATCCCGATGGCAGCAACCAAAAACAGATTTCCAATATTGAAGGTGGAATAACAGGGTTTGGTTATTCACCTGACATTTCAAAAATATATTACCTGAAAAATGTAAAGCTTGATGAAGATGTTCATGATATGTTTCCTGATTTGCCCAAAGCAAATGCAAGGTTGGAAACTGACATTATGTACAGGCATTGGGATACCTGGCACGATTATACATACAGTCATATTTTTACTGCTAATTACTTTGGCGGTAAAATAATTGACAGCAAAGATATTATGGATGGTGAAAAATACGACTCACCAATGAAGCCATTTGGAGGAACCGAACAGATTACGTGGAGCGCCGATGGCAAAACTCTGGCTTATACCTGCAAGAAAAAGGAGGGAAAAGACTATTCCGTTTCAACCAATTCTGACATTTATTTATACAATGTTGAAAGTGGAAAAACTATCAATTTTACCTCCGGAATGATGGGGTACGATCAAAATCCGGTTTACTCGCCTGACGGAAGATATCTGGCCTGGGAAAGTATGGAACACGATGGATATGAATCGGATAAAAACCGGCTTTTTATTGCTGATCTTGAAACGGGAGAGAAAAATTACTGTACAGAAAATTTTGATCAGAACACTGGTAATTTAACCTGGAGCGACGATAGCAAGTCCATTTATTTTATCAGTGATATTCAAGCCACTGAAGAAATCTACCGTTGTGATGTTGCTGACGGCTCAATAGCCCGCCTAACCGATGGAGTTCATGATTACCAAAGTGTAGCTGTTGCAGGCGACAAATTGGTAGCTTCAAAAGTTTCTATGTCAAATCCGGCTGAATTATTTATTGTTGATCCCATAAATGGAAGTGATGTGGCTTTAACAAAAATCAACGAAGGATTAATGAATCAGTTATCCTTTGGGAAAGTTGAAAAACGATGGATTGAAACTACCGATGGAAAACAAATGCTGACATGGGTTATCTATCCGCCGCATTTCGATCCGAATAAAAAATATCCTACGTTGTTGTATTGTCAGGGCGGGCCTCAAAGTACAGTTAGTCAGTTTTGGTCGTATCGCTGGAATTTTCAAATGATGGCAGCCAACGGTTATATCATTGTTGCGCCAAACCGGCGCGGGCTTCCAGGATTTGGACGGGAGTGGAATGAACAGATTTCAAAAGATTATGGTGGACAAAATATGGAGGACTATTTAACAGCTATCGATGAAGTTTCAAAAGAACCGTTTGTTGATACTGATAAATTAGGGGCAGTTGGCGCAAGTTATGGCGGTTATTCCATATTTTATCTTGCTGGTCATCACGAAGGACGTTTCAAAGCTTTTATTGCACACGATGGTATTTTCAACTTTGAGCACATGTACACAACCACCGAAGAAATGTGGTTTGTAAACTGGGATATCGGCGGTCCGTATTGGGATAAAACCAATGCCGCAGCACAGCGTTCCTATTCATTCTCTCCGCACAAGTTTGTTCAGAACTGGGATACACCCATTTTAATTGTTCAGGGAGAAAAGGATTATCGTGTTCCACCGGAACAAGGACTTGCCGCCTTTAACGCCGCGGTTTTACGAGATGTTCCTGCAGAGTTGTTGTATTTCCCCGATGAAAACCACTGGGTTTCACAACCACAGGACGGAATTCTCTGGCAACGTGTTTTCTTTAACTGGCTGGATAAGTATTTGAAAGAATAAATAGCTTCGGAAAGGATGCTATCCGGCAACTGCCGGATGGAATCCTATTTTATTGGCTACCTGCTTTTTTCCGTCATCCTGAACTCGTTTCAGGATCTAATATCTTTTATTAGGTGAGATTCTGATATAAAATCAGAATGACATTAATGAGATTTGAATATCACGAAAAGGATGTTATTCCTCATGGGAGGATGATATCTTTGTTTTACTTTGTGAACTGTGTGACGACTCTGTAGTTTAAAAACTATCTTTCGTAAGCCCTGATTATTTCATTGATACGGGCATTGGTTTCGTTATTTACAACTTGCCAGCTTTTGTTATTTCTGTACCATCGTATAATTTCCTTAACACCTTCGGAAAAAGGAATTTTGCACTCAAATTCAGGAACCAGTTTTTTTATTTTTGAATTGTCGAAAATCACCGAATGTGCTTTGTCACCAAGTAACCCCGAACCATGCTCATAGTCGAACCGGGCAATAAAATCTGATGGAATATGAACTGCGTCAAGCGGAACATTTAACTCATCAGCCATCAGCAGGTAAATCTGGTTCCACGTCAGCAACTCATCCGAGGTAATATGATAGGCTTCTCCCAAAGCTTCTTTTTTGCCAAATAATCCAACAAAACCAACGGCAAAATCGGTGTTGTGGGTAAGTATCCAAAGCGAAGTTCCATCACCTTGAATGATGATTTTTCGTCCTTTTATCATCCGGTCGAGAATGGTGTATCCCCAGTCGTTTGGAATTAAAGTTTCATCGTAGGTGTGTGAAGGACGAACAATGGTTACCGGAAACTGCTTTTCTTTCCAGGCATTCATAAAAATTTCTTCACATTGTGCCTTTTCATCCGAATATTTCCAATACGGATTAAAAATCGGAGTTTCTTCAGTAATTGGCAGTTTTGATATTGGTTTTTCGTAAGCCGATGCCGAGCTGATAAAAATGAACTGGTCGGTAATTCCGGAAAAGATTTCAATGTCAGCTTTTGCCTGTTCAGGAGTGAAGGTGACCCAGTTAACCACAACATCAAAATGAAATTTTTTTAGCTGTTCTTTTGTTTGCTGCACATTTCTTATATCACCGGATATGGTTTTAACTCCTTCGGTTTTACGATGACTTTGCCCGCGATTAAAATGAAACAACTCAATTCCTTTTTCAATTGCCAGCTTTGAAACTGCCGAACTTATCGTTCCTGTACCTCCAATAAACAATACTTTCATCATTTTTAATTTTAGAACCAGGATTCAAGATTCAAGAATCAAGACAAAGAATGATATGATTCTCAAATCCATAATCATGGTTGTTTCGTTATTCAATATTATTTCAAAAATACATAAAATGAACTCATCGAATGAATAATAATTCCAATTCAGTACAAAACACTATTTTTGGAACAAACGAAAATCAGAGAGATGAATAAACGTAATAGCGGAATATTACTTCATATAACATCATTGCCCGGTGATGAGGGAGTGGGGACAATGGGAAAAAACGCATTTAAATTTGTTGATTTTTTAGTTAAAACCGGACAGCAACTTTGGCAGATTTTGCCGCTTGGCCCGGTGGGTGCAGGTAATTCGCCTTACCAGTGTTATTCTGCTTTTGCCGGAAATCCCCTGTTGATTGATCTTGAACTTTTAGTTGAAGACGGATTTCTTAATGCCGATGAGCTCGAAAAAATTCCTCGTTTTTTGAAACGAAAAGTTGAATTCGCTAAAGTCGGGAAGTGGAAAAATGAGCTATTCGAAAAAGCTTTCGTGCGGTTTCAAAATGAAAAACATCATCGTTATCAAGCTGAATACAAATTATTTTTGAAAGAACATGACTGGTGGTTGTATGATTATGTACTGTTTATATCAGCCAAAGAATATTTTGGTAAAACATCGTGGCACAAGTGGGACAATGACTTTAAACTCCGTAAAAAGGAAGCGTTAAATAAAATCGGGCATAAGCTGGAGAAGGAAATGAATTACCATCGGTTTTTACAATTCCTGTTTTTCCGACAATGGTTTTCGCTGAAAAAATATGCCAATTCAAAAGGGGTGCAAATTGTTGGCGATGTGCCGTTGTATGTGTCGGGCGAGAGTGCCGATGTTTGGGCAAACACCGATATTTTTCTGCTGGATAAAAACCTGGACCCTACAGAAGTTGGAGGTGTTCCGCCCGATTATTTCTCAAAAACAGGCCAACTGTGGGGAAACCCGGTATTCAACTGGCCACGTTTGAAAGAGCGCGATTACGATTGGTGGATGGCGCGGTTACATTTTAACCTCAATTTATTTAACCTGGTTCGCATCGATCATTTTCGTGGGCTGGAAGCTTACTGGTCGGTGCCGGCAAAAGAAAAAACGGCTATAAACGGAAAATGGATTCCGGCTTTCGGACAGGAAATGCTTGCTAAATTGCAGTCGCAAATAGGGGAGTTGCCGTTAATTGCCGAAGACCTTGGATTTATTACCCCGGAAGTGCATGCGTTGCGCGAAGAGTTTTGGCTGCCTGGAATGAAAGTTTTGCAGTTTGCGTTTACCACCGATGCTGCCAACAAACATCTGCCCCATAATTTCGAAGATGATTTTATTGTGTACACTGGCACTCACGATAATGACACTACCCTTGGCTGGTTTCAATCGGTGAAAGGAGAAGAAAAAAAATTGGTTGGAAAATACGTGGGTAAATTTGATTTGGAAGGTGTTGAAAAACTGGTGGAAATGGCTATGGCTTCGGTGGCAAAAACAGCCATTCTTCCGATGCAGGATGTTTTGCAACTGGATACCAAATCGCGGATGAATACGCCGGGAACTGCCACAGGAAACTGGGGCTGGCGTTTTCAGTGGAACCAGTTAAAGGTAAAACATCAAAACCGGTTAAAAGAACTTACTATTTTGTATAACCGGTAAAACAGACATCACTGATTGAATCTAAAAAGTATAAAATATTACCGAAACTGATTTTGATTATTTAACCAAAAGATGGGTAGCTTTATTCAATTTTTGTGGTTTGGGAGTTATCCATATCAAAAAAAATTTTGCTCAATTTTGAGCTAACTCTCAAGTATGGTTGTAAAGTATTTAATTTAACAATCCAAAATCAGCCTTCAATCATGAAGCCAAGCTAGAAAAGTAAAGAAAATCTTATACCACAGAACTACCTGTTTTATATAATAAATTGTTTTATGCAGTCGGTGAAGTTATAACCCAATCCGTTAATAATATAATTTTGTTTATTGGGTTGTTCAAACATTGGGTTCAACCATGAAAACGCTCCGATGATGCTTCTCTGATATCTTTAAAATAACTATTGAAGAACAAAAGGATTATAACATCATATATACTACAGACAGTTGCAGAATACAACCAAATGTAGCTTGATTACAACTATAAGTAACTGATATTTTTTGATTCAGGATATACATCGAAATACCTTTGTTTCATCAAAATATTTAAAATTGTACTAATGTTAGAAACAAAAAAGATTGGCAATAAAATTGCCGAAGCAAGAAAAAAAATTAATATTTCTCAGGCAGAGCTCGCTCAACAACTATTTATTAGTTCTCAGGCAGTTGGTAAATGGGAACGTGGAGAATCAATGCCAGATATCACTACTTTTAATCGTCTGGCTGAAATTCTTGGAGTTGACTTGAACTATTTTTCAGAAAATTTCAAATCCACGGTTGCTGAAACGACATCCATTGAATCTTCAGGAAAAAAGTCGATTGAAACTCCTACCGAAAGTCAGAGCCTGCCTGGCGACAAGGAAGCGGGAAAACCGAACTGGGATATGTCGCGTGGAAATTGGGTGGATGCAGACTTTTCAGGGTTGAAGAATCTACATGAAAAATTCAATTCTTCCAATATGCAGCGGTGCAAATTTAACGGTTCGGATATGTCAGGACTGCTTTTAAAAACTAATAATGTTGAAAGTTGTGACTTTTCAAACTCCAATGTTAGCAATAGCAGAATTCAATACTCTAACTTAGTCAACAATGTATTTAAGGACAGTTTATTAAAAGGGGCTGATTTTTTAAAAAGTAATATTGAAAAGTGCGATTTCTCTGGTGCAAATCTTAGCGGGACTAAATTTTCAAAAAGCTTTCTCTCTGCCTGTGATTTTACCGGAGTTGATTTTACCGGGGTGGAAATTTTATTGGGTGGTTTTACGGGAGCGAAATCAAAAGATTCAAAGAAAAATACAATTGTTAATGCAATATGGAATCGTACCTCGTTTATTGAAACATATGTTGCTGATATAGTTTTTACCGGCTCAATAGAGGACTGCTACTTTGAAAACTGTGAATTTACCAGAGTGACTTTCCAGGAAGCAATACTCATTAACTCCTTCTTTAAAAACAACGAAAAGCTGAAACGAATCCGGTTTATCGATTGTAAGGCCGACCGAATTACTTATGAATTTCTGAAACAAGGAAAGGCAGATTTATCTGGTATTTCATTGTTCACACCAAAAGGAGAAAACGAATAATGATATAAAATGAAATTGCAATATCAGTGCAAAATCTGACAAAATCCTATAAAAACGTCAAAGTATTTGAGGGAGTAGATTTTGAAGTAAAACAAGTCAGTGTTTTCGCACTGCCTGGTTCTAATGGTGCAGGAATAACTACGATACTTAAAATCCTTACTACACTGCTGAAACAAGATAATGAAACCGCCATCTTAAAAGGATTTGATGTGACCGGAATTGAGGTATCAAAAACGGCAATTAACCTGGCAAAAAAGCATTGCGGAAATGATCTAAAAATTCATCACGGAAATGTAAAAAACATGCCTTTCGACAGGGAATTATACGATGGAATTTATTGCTACTCTTTAATTCACTTGTTAAATAAGCCGGAACGAAAAAAGCTGATTAAAGATGGTTACAACCAGCTAAACCAAAATGGTTACATGGTTTTTGTGTCCGTTTCAAAATAAGAATTCCGTTACCGAAACGGGAAGAAATAAGCAAAGATACTTTTAAAACCAGCCATGGCATCAACCTGTTTTTTATGATCAGGAATCGGTTAAAGGGAATTCGGGAATTTTGGATTGATACAATCGGAACAGATAAGTGTACCGGCAACTGCAGCAAGAAACAAACCAACGCAAAAATTTATTCAGATAATCTGCAGGAAAAAAGATTAAAAACCAGTTAACTCAACCATTTACGGATTTGCCCAACCATTTTGTTTTTATTTTTCAGACCGGCATAGAGGTTCTGCATTGAACTTTTGTATGGTAATGCAAACGCTGTTCACCTTTCGTTTTGATAATTAAACATAAACACTAAATTTGTTATGGAAACCCGATCTTGCTTCAGGCAGGAGGAGAACCGCAGCATAGGACAACATGGCTAATCGGGCAGGCAGGGGGGACGACACCTCAGAATTTCATTTTTTAGTAAACATAGTAAGTGTTGTTTCCAGCCAAATAAGCATGGAAAAAAAACACTTTTTAAAGAGTTAAAAGAGAAATAAATTCAATACGTTTATAAATTAGCAACAATTATAAAATGAAATGAAATTAACGTATGTTTTTATAATAAATATTCTATTTCTTCTCATATTAAGTTCGTGTAATAAAGACGAAATCGAAGAAATAACTTCTACCGTTTTTGCGGGTATTTCTAATGACAGTATGTTTTATCATGAATTTAATCCGCCTTGGCAAATAACCCTTCAGACTGATACACTTAAGGATATTAAATATGGAATTGATTCGATTAATATAAATTCAGACGGCAAGTATGATATTGTTATTAGCCAAAGGATATTTTTGGATTGGAATGATAATTACAATAGATCTTATCTGGAAGAATATAATTATCCATTTACAAGATTAATCCTTCGAAATGGATCAGAGGTTGCAACAAAAAGACATAAAGTCGCGATGCCACACGATGACTCTCATGTTGAAATATGGGTTGACACCCTTAGTTTTAATTATCCAATTTATAATGAAATGGATTGGTCAGGTTCAAATTTATTTTACAACATGTGGTGTATTACCTCGTCAATGTATCAAGGGACCTACGGGACATGGTTTCGCGTAAAGGATGAAGAACGTTTTATTGGTATCCGAATGAAAATACAGTCAGATTATAAATATGGTTGGATAAAAATATATCAGAAATCACGTGACGACATAGAAATTCTGAGTTATGCTATTGAAAATTAAAATAACTGTTGCTAACAATTAAGGTTCTGATGGCATGCAATGCCTAATCTGAACCTGGTGTTGACGGAACCGGGTTCAACAATTGTAAATTGCATTGCGGGGTTCGTGCGGTAAGTTATCTCCGCTCCTTTCTTGACCGTCTTTGTCCTGCGGATCTGACGCCCGCCTGGATGACCTATTCGGACAGGCTCTTCGAAATCTGCAATGATAACTTGTAAGTAAGAAAAATAATTTCCAACATAAAAAATAAACTAAATTATTGAACCATGTAAACTAATTAGTTAACTTTGCTGATTGGTTTGAAGAATAATTGCTTACAAAAATTACTTTGTTGACTTCTATAAATCGCAAGATTTTAAAGTTCAAGAAAAAATTGAATACGTATTTGACTTAGTCCGATTTGAAAAGCAGGTTCCAAATAAATTCTTTAAAAACCTGGAAAATACTGATGGAATTTATGAAATACGTGTTATTACAACTTTTAAAAATATTAGAATTTTGTGCTTTTTCGACAAAGGTGAGTTAGTTGTCTTGACTAATTGTTTTATTAAAAAAACTCAAAAAACGCCGAGGAAAGAAATCAAAATGGCAGAGAAATTAAAAAAGGAATATATGAACGAAAAATATGGAGGAAATTAAAATGAAAAACATAACAGATTTTGAGGATATCTTAAAAGAAAAATACGGAGAAAAAGGGACATCTGCCAGAGACATATATGATGCTGATTCTTTAGCTTTTAGACTTGGAGTTATGCTTAAAGAAGCAAGAAATGAAGCAAAAATAACTCAAGATGAATTAGCACAAAGAACTGGGACAAAAAAAAGTTACATTTCTCGAATTGAGAGAGGACAAAGCGACATTCAGATTTCAACTTATTATAAACTAATTGAAATAGGATTAGGCAAACATTTAAATATTTCGATTGGATAAAAATTAAACTACAATTTGGCCCATCCTAAAATATGTCTACACAAAAAAACAATACGGATAAAAATGGGCGAAATGGATAATTTAGCAACCTTTGATTTTCAATAAATGCTCATAAAATAAATTTTTAAGATTGAAATCAATATATTTATGCCGAAAAATAGTAGTAATCTAATCTAAAGAAAATAAACTATGACCAACAGAAATTTCATTACCAGATTTATCCTGATTTTGGCAATTACAGTGTCAGCCTACAGTCAGGGAAATGCCCAAACAGCATCTCAAAAGACGTTAAAAGAAGCCTATGCAGGGAAATTCCTTATCGGAACTGCCAACGATCTGTCATCGATTAACGAGGCAGAAGCGAAAAACATTAAAGAACAATACGACATTGTTACCCCGGAAAATTGTATGAAACCGCAACCAATTCATCCTTCGGAAGATACCTACAACTTTACAACCACCGATGCAATGGTTGACTGGTGTGAGAAGAATGGTTTAAAAGTTTGGGGACATACCTTAGGCTGGCATTCTCAAACACCAAACTGGTTCTTTCAGGACAATAGCCAGTCTGCCGGAGAAACAGCACAACCTGCACCAGCGCCTGAAGCCGGACAACGTCCTGGCAGGGGAGGTTTTGGCGGCGGTAATACAGGCCCGCAGGCAAGTCGCGAAGTTGTTCTGGAACGTCTGAAAGATCATATCATGACCGTTGTAGGCCGATATAAAGGGCGTATCAGAGGATGGGATGTTTTTAATGAATCGATTGCCGATGGCGGTGACGGTTCAACGGAAAACCTTCGTACTTTTAGTTGGTATAAGGCAGTTGGGCCTGATGTTTTGACCCTGGCTTTCAAATGGGCGCATGAAGCTGATCCTAACGCTATTCTATATTACAACGACTACAACATTGAGCAGGGTGCAGTTGAAAACAAAGGCAAACATGCCAGTTCATTGTTACTTCTCAAGCGTCTTATTGCAGAAGGCGCACCAATCAACGGTGTTGGAATTCAGGGGCACTGGCACCTTGACACAAACCTTGACGACGTAGAAAAAGCGATCGAAAATTATGCGGCTCTGGGGCTAATGGTTTCTATTACTGAACTCGACGTAACAGCAACTGGTAATAACAGCGGCGCTTTTGGCGTAAACCAGGGCGACAGGACAATCCCGGCAGAGAACTACCAGAAGCAGGCTGAGGTATATAAAAAATTGTTTGAAATTTTCAAGCGTCATTCAGATGTAATCGACCGTGTAACATTCTGGGGAATTAGCGATACAAGGTCATGGCGCAGGGGACAGGATGCACTCTTATTTGATGGCGACTTGAATCCCAAACCAGCATACAAGGCAGTTATTGATGTTGCTTCAAAATAAAAAACAGTTGATTTTTATCAGAATCTGTTTTCAGAGGAGTTGCAGTTACAGCCATTAGTTGGCTTACAAAAATAACCTATTCAAACCGTGACAATCCGTCACGGTTTTTTTATTAGAGAAATCGAAACGCATTTTATTATTGTTAATTACAGCGCCATGAATTGAAAAATTTAAAGAAGCGAAAAATCAAACAAAAACCCCATGTATCAGCGCCAGCTCATTGCTAAGCGCTTCCAGTTCCAATTCGTCAGTTCCCCAGGTTATCTCTTTTCTTAAACGACTCAGACTTTGCTGTGCAACACCAATATATGAGGCAATATCGGCAAGTTTTGCATTTAATGCCACTTTCGGAAACTCGCGTAAAAAATGTTTGTACCGATGTTCAGCATCCAGCGTACGCAAAAGTGCCTGTTTGTAATGTGTCATTCCCAAATAATTGGCTACCCCCAAAGTGGCGAATTTGGCAAGATCAAGATGCGAAAAAAGCAGTTCAGTAAAAGGAACTCGCGGCAATTCAATAAATTCACATTTAGTAACTGCTTCAAGTGTAATACGCGAAGGAATCGTGTTAAAGAAAGAAACTGTTTCACATAAAATGATAGGAGCAACCCTAAAGTCGTAAACAAATGATTGGTTATTAAAATGATCTTCACATTTTACAATTCCTGTTGTAAGAAAACGAACGGAGCTCTCAATTTTCATATAATCAAGCAAACGTTCCCCTTTTTCGGCGGTTTGAAAATTCATTAGTTCACATACTTCCTGCCACGACGAATCGGAAATGGAACTTGTAGTATTGATAAATGAATAAAATTCATTAACAGATTTAACGTCAGTTTCAGTATTTAATGGTTTCATATTTTAACGGAGTTTCACCGATAAAGATATATTTTTTTTGATAAGAGGCATTTTTTAACACAGGTTAAATTCTATTCAAAAGTCACAATGTATTTTTGCCTCCGGTTATGGCCCTAACCATAATCAGTTTTAATAAAAAATCAACCAAAAATCTTATTTATGAAAAGAAAATTCTATTTCTTACTGGTAAGTGTGGCGCTCATCTTCCAGGCTTGTGAAAAAACCGAGTATGTAAAATCCAGCCCTCAACTTGAAATTACGGTAGTTAGTGGTGATATGGTCTTTGTTGAAGGAGCGACTGTTTCGCTTTTCAACACTGAAGACGACTGGCAGTTAAAATCTAATGTGGTTCAGTCTCTTGAAACAGATTCAAAAGGACAGGTTCTTTTTGAAGATCTTCAGGAACAGAAGTATTATTTTTTTGTTGAAAAAGGGGAACAGGATAACCTGGCAGACATTGCAGCAACCTTTGATCCCCTGAAAACAGGACAAAAATCTGAACTTCTTGTTAAAATCACAGAAAACAATTTTTAAACTGCTCACTATTAAATTGAAATCAAGATGAAAAAAATAAACATATCCCCTTTAACGCTTCTTTTTGTATTATTTGTGTCTGTAATTGCGGTTTCGTGCCAAAAGGAAATCATTACTGAAGAACCAGAACCTTATTACGATAAAGGCGAACGTTTAAAATTGAGCAATAACCTTGTTATTCTCAACAATAGCGATATTACACACGGAGGCGGACAACCAGGAGTTTTATTCGATGAAACAAGCCAGATTTTAAAAATCGATGAAAGTGCCATGGAAATGGAACTGGATACGGGCCTCGTTTTACATATCGACACCGAAGATGGTGTGCTTGTTCAAAAAATTACAGGCGTTGAAAAATCGAATGGCGAGTATGTACTTCAAACCAGCCAGGGAAGCATTATTGACGTATTTGATGATGCAGACCTGAATTTCGATTTTAATCCGGAGTTTAGCAACCAGCAACTGATAACCAAAAGTATTTCAGGGATGAAAGGCGAGGAGTTAAGCCGGGTTTTAACGGATAAAGACAATGGTATTCACCCAAGCGAAATCAGGATGATCATCGGTGATAAGCAGGAGTTGCTTTTCTCTGTTGATAAAAATATTCCAATGACAACAACCAAATCGGCCAAGGGAAATAAAGTTGGATTTGAGCATCAGTTTAACACCGATAAAACCATACTGGCTGTTGGCCCGGTTGAACTTGTACTTGAAGATTTTGGATTTTCATGGTATTCAAACCTGAAAGCTAATTTTTCAACCGAAACGAAATTTCATCACACTTTCTGGGGGTCGAAAATGTATCCGCCGTATTACGTGGGCGCCAAAATGGATGTAACAGCCGAAGACATGGATATTCAAGCCTGGTTTGATGTGGCTGCCGTTGTTGAAGGTGAGCTTCCTTTGGTAAATGAAACCGACCCGCTGCTCCTTCCTGTAACAATTCAGTTTGAATTTCCGGTAGGTGCCGTACCAGTTCTTATAGGTGTTGAGTTTGCTTTGGATTTAGGTGTTGAAATCTCGGTAGACGGAAAAGCAAAAGTGGGTACAGGTTATACGGTAGAATATAATATTCCGAAAATGATGGTGGGGGGTTATTATTCAATTGAAAATTTCCAAACGCACTCAGGCGTAAATTATGATTATAAGGAAGGACACATTGTTGATCAGTATTTCCATCCGTTAAAACTGGAGGCTATGGCTACGCTGAAACAGGTTTATACATTAAAACCAACAATGGGTTTTAGCATTTACCGCATGGCAGGTCCGGAGATCAATCTGGCCATTGGAACTGAGTTCGATTTTGATATTGGCGGCGGTGTTAGTTTAGATATGAAGGATGCCGAAGCACCGCAGGCATACATTGGATGGGGAGGTGAACTGTCCTCAAAAATAGGAGCCGGTGGCGGAGTATGGATTGATGCTTTTGGTGTTTTGAATAAACACTGGGATATTCCAACTTTGCCATTACTTCCTAACATTCCTATATGGCACACTCCGGAATCGATGGAGAAAACAGACGAAAGTGATTTTGCCAGCACTGTTGTTGGGCAGTCAAAAGAAGTGGAAGTAGAAGTAAAAGACAGTTGGACACTTCCAGCGCCAATGATGTTTGTGGAATGGGTTTCTGAAGGTGGTGGACACTGGGAAAAACCAATTACGATGACCATGTTGGGTAAAGCAAAAAATAAATGGATTCCTACTGAAGAAGGTACATTCGATCCTTACTGTTATGTGAAAAATGGCAAATTGAAACAGGTTGGGAAGGTAACATTCCATACTACTACTGCAGGCAAATAAGAATTGCTGCTATACAAATGAACCGGTTTTCCATGAAATTTATTTTCGGGAAAACCGGTATTTTTTTTTATCTATTTGTTGGGAAATTGTATATTTCTTATGGTGATTATAAAGGTCACAATAAACTCTGAAATTTTTGGTATCTTTTAAATTAACCATTGAAACCTGCATTTTTTAAAGTTTTAAATGGCGGCCTCCCAACAGCCAGGTTAAAAACAGGTGAATGTGTTACCACTTCAAACCACGTCTGCCTTTTGCATTTTAAATGAGCAGTTGCCAATAACTATTGAAGCGTTTTATCTTGCTTAATTAATAGCAATAAAAACTGCAAGACGCTAAATTTTGTTGATTTCCGTAAGAAATCTACTTTATCATTGACAAATGAGGTAACGATTCGAATATGAAGGAAAGCGAACAACAACAAATTTTTCATGAATGGCTTGATGGATATCGTGGGCTCATCTTCAAGGTTATCAGGGCATATGCTTTCACCAAAGATGATCTTAATGACTTGTTTCAGGAGGTATGTCTGCAGATATTTCGGTCCATTCCAAATTTCCAGAAAAGATCTGCTATTTCCACCTGGGTTTACCGTATTTCATTAAATACAGCAATCAACTGGAGTACCAGGGAAAAGAAACGGGTTAACGGACATCATGGAATTGAAACAATGGCAAACCTGTTGCAAGCGAACGACGATTCCAAAGAAGAACAATTGAACTGGCTCTATGCAGAAATCAAGAAATTAAACGAAATCGATCGTTCGCTGACTTTGCTTCTTCTTGATGGTTACAGTTACAAGGAGATGGCTGAAATTATGGGTATTTCAGAAAATAATATTGGTGTGAAAATTCACCGGATAAAAAAACAACTGGTAAAAAACGCTAAGCAATACGAATATGATTGAGTTTGACGAAATACAAAAAATATGGAACGAACAAAAAGGAGAAACCATGTATGTAATAAATGAAGATGCATTGCGAAGAAGTGTGACTGATAAGAAAAATGCTGCCGGCAAAAAAATTAATACGTGCTGAAATAATGTTGACTATTGTGAATACTATTACCGCAGCAGTTGTGTTTGTGGTTGCAATGAAAGGACACCCGCTACTTTACATTACCGGCGGATTATTTGCAGCAACTGTAGTATATGTCCAATTTTTCAGATATAAAAGAAAAAAGGCAGAAAATACCTTCGACCGGACTTTAATGGGCGAACTGGACCAGGCTTTATCGAATACAAATTACCTGATTAGTTTCAATTATTTTGGTCTGATATATATCGGTTTATTTGCTCTTATAACCTTCCCTGAAATGTTTATCAGAAAAGATTCCTGGTTAGAATGGTTGATTTTAATTCTGTGTGTTTTAATCTCAATCTTTGTCATTCGCTGGGAACAAAAATCATGTAATATCCCAAGAAGAAATCAATTAATGGAGTTGAGAAAAAAGTTGGCGGAGGAGTAAACAACGCTTTTTTGAAAATAAGTTTTGATTCTGATTCAAAGTTGGGGGAACTTAAGTATTTTGTTCCAACATATCGAAATAAAATTAAAAATCACATTTTCGCCGGTACCTTTTTGCTTGTTATGGTACTCTTTTTGAAAACAAGCGAATGGAAAAGCTAAATAAGTTGTATTGATTATAATAAATAGTTGTATATAATTTGCATAAAATGAAAAGTGTAATATTAGCTTTAGTAACTGTTGTTTAGATAACAACAAATTCATTAAGTCAAAACACAGAAGTTGCAGTGCAGAGAGAATTAAATTCAGCATCATCTAAAAGTTCCAATCAATTTAATTTCAGAACCTATTATTTTCACGAATCTGTTGTTGATTCTTCATATTTGCCAGAGATAGTATCGTATTGTATAAAGACCAGATTGATAAGGAAAATGCAAAGCTGGAATTTATAATGATTCTACATTTAATCTCGTATTCAATATCAAATTTAATAACCTAACCAAAATAAATTTTGATACCGGAGAAAGGAAGATAGTAACGGTTCAAGATAATGATGAAATTAAAGGTTCTTATAGTATAATGCAGATTTCTAATTCACCAGATGACCCCAGAGATATGTACTTTAAATTCGTTCTCGCGGATGGAAGAATATGTGATTACAATATACATGACAATGAGGATCGATATCTATTAATTAAAAAATAAGACTGTAAGATATTATTCCAATACTTAATATATATTGAGAACAAAAGCTACAGCTCTTTCAGCCAGAATATTTCTTCAACCGGTACCTTAAAATACCGGGCAATTTTTAGTGCAATAACTGTTGAAGGAACAAATTTTCCAACCTCAATGGTGCTGATTGTCTTTCTTGAAACCCCAATTCCTTCGGCGAGATCACTCTGACTCAGTCGATGTTCTGCTCGGAATACATGGATGCGATTTTCCAGTTTTACATTCATCTGATAGTCTTTTAATTTTTTTCTTTTACCCAACCTTGAAACGTAATGAAAAAACTTATACTGAGTGAGGCTAACATTAAAAATGAAATCAGATTTAAATAAAACTCCGCCGGAAATTCAGAGATGTCTCTTTTGGTTGTCATAAGAATTAGCATAATTGAAACAAAGGTTAATGACCACGATGATTTGTAAGCTCGGTTCATTGCTGCCATTACGAAACTATCTGTTGAGGTCAATAACTGATATCGCTCCTTTCCGGGAATGTATCTTAATTTCCAGTAAACAGTAACTAATAATAAAGTAATTGCAGTTATTGCGAGCACAATCGCAACGATTTTCAATAAACTTATTGTTTCACCATCGACCAGGTAAGTTGATGATTTAATGGCAAAAATCAACGATAATAAAAACATAGTAAGAAATAGGAGCCGCCTGTGTGTATCAACATGGTCTGCACCCGATTTTTTTGGATTACTCATTTCTTTTAAATTTTAATATGAAACATATTTGTTTCAAAATGAAACCTATAAATATCAATATGATACCTATGGGTTACAATAATATGACAATTATTTTTAATCTGCAACAAATAATTTGATTTTTTTTTGTCGCTGAAAAAAGTAACAGCTCTTCAATAAGTACGAAAAATGAAATAATGTCACATTTATCTGTTTTACCACTATCCCGAGACTTCGGGACCCTAAAGGAGACTTTTGCTGATCCAAGCAGAAAACCTTAAAGATTGCGATTACCGCTTTAGGGGTTGGGGGGAAGAAAACGGCAATATATTATTTCCATTACCTAATTCAGATAGTGAATGATTTTTCAGAAATGAAAATCAAGGGAGATAATTGTCAAAAGTTGTACTGTTCAGATTTTAAGCTATTCCGGCTTTTCATTTTCAGGCAGTCCTCATTCTTCCATACTTTTTTGCAGAATCGATAAACAAAAATGGTTGTTGACTTCAAAATTAGGTTTATTCCATTTAAATTTGAAGAAGTGGATTTAGATAAATTCATATTCAAATTAAATTAACAAGTGATTAAACCAATAAACTTAGGAGGATTCTACCATGCAGACCAAAAGAACCATACTGTTTTTACTAATTCTGATACTCATTCAAATTAAGCCTATATTCGGGCAAGAAGCAGAGAACCCGCAAACATTTTGCAATCCGTTAAATCTTAATTACCGGTTTATGGTTGATGCTGAAGATGCGCGCGAAGCTGCTGATCCGGTTATGGTTTTATTCAAAGGCGATTACTATTTATTCGCTTCCCGGTCGGGTGGCTACTGGACCTCGCCCGATTTACGAAACTGGACATTGATTGTACCGGAAGGTTTAGATGTTGAAACCTATGCAATGGCAGTTGTAGTTATGAGAGATTCTTGTTTTATGTTCCTTCTGCAAATACACAGGTATATAAAACCGGCGATCCAAAATCAGGAAAATGGGTTAAAGCCGGCACAATGGGTAGTTATGGCGACCCTGATCTATTTGTTGATGATGATGAGCGATTATACATGTATTATGGCCTGTCTAACAATGCTCCAACCAGCGTGGTTGAACTTGATCCATATACTTTTAATGAAATAGGTTCGAGGGCAACAATTGTTTCTGCACAAGCATCAATCCATGGTTGGGAAAGACGTGGTGATGATAACCTCCTCGATGAAAGTCCCTGGATTGAAGGAAGCTGGATGGTAAAACACGACGGGAAATACTACTTGTGCTATTCAGCTCCCGGAACCGAATTTAAAACCTATGCCGATGGTGTTTATGTGGCCGATTCACCATTAGGGCCTTTTGAATATGCCGATTACAGTCCATTCTCGTTTAAACCAACCGGATTTATTGCAGGTGCAGGTCATGGCAATACATTTAAAGATAAAGATGGAAATTACTGGCATATCGGAACAATGGTAATTTCGGTTCAACATTCGTTTGAGCGCAGACTGGGCCTTGCTCCTGTTTCGTTTGATGAAGACGATCATATTTTTAGTAACAATATTTGGGGAGACTATCCGCAATATTTTCCTGGAATAAAAGAGGACCCGGCCAATGATAATTTTGCAGGGATGATGCTTTTGTCGCATAAAAAATATGTAATGGCGTCAACTTCTCTGGATGGATATAATCCTGAGAATGCAGTTGATGAAGAAGTGAGAACTATGTGGAGCGCTCAAACTGGTGGCGACGATGAATGGATAATGATCGACCTGGGGAAAGAGTGTAGTGTTGAAGCTATTCAGGTTAATTTTGGTGAGCACAACACGAATCCGGCTCTGGTTCGCGGGCGTGATAAAGAGATTTATGAACAATATATTCTGGAACAGTCAACAGATGGAAAGAGTTGGTCGGTACTGGTTGATAAAAGCAATAATACAGAAGATGTACCTCACGATTATATTGAATTGGAAAATCCGGTTACTGCACGCTATATAAAATTAAAAAATGTATATACGCCGGGTAACGGGAATTTTGCTGTTCGTGATCTGCGGGTATTTGGAAATTCTGATGAAGCTGTTTTCACGACTATAAATGATTTTACCGTTGAAAGAGATATGGCTGATGGAAGGGATGCAGTTATTCGTTGGACTCCGGTTGAAAATGCTGATGGCTATAATGTAAAATACGGAATTGCACCCGATAAACTGTATAACAGTTACATGGTTTACGATGCCGACAGTGTTGCCATGCACAGTTTGAACCATGGAGTGGATTATTATTTTAGTGTTATAGCTTTTAACAGTGGCACAGATTATTATCAGCCCACAGGTGAAATGAGATCGCATCAATCCGGTGACTGGAATGATGTTACTACATGGGAAGAGTTTGATGGAACATCATGGGTAAATCCTTCATCTGTCAGCCCTTCCTTGTCCGATAAACCAGTTACAATTCTCGAAGGTCATACGATAACGGTTACAGAAAACGATTCTGTTCAGCATTTAACCATTGAAGCCGGCGGCACACTCGAAATAAATGAGAATATATTATTTTATATAAAAGACAGAATTGAGACCGATCTTGTAGTTGAAGGAACGCTAAAAAACAGCGGAACATTAAGCGGAGATGCTGAAATGGAAATATCATTTAATAGCGGCAGTACATACCAGCATAATCGCGATGGTGGTCCAGTTCCTCAGGGAAATTGGAGGCCAAATTCAACCATTTCAATAACAGGAATACTTTCAGAATTACCAGAAGGGATGAATCAGAATTTCTTTAATGTTGTGTGGAATTGTCCTGATCAAACTACAGACCTTAATTTTGAATGGGATGAAATCACCATTGGTGGAGATATTACTATTGAAAATACAGGATCTTCATTTTTACAAATGTGCAATCCAACCGACGGCATTCAAGTTGATATCGAAGGAGATTTTATTCAAACCGGAGGAAAATTTGCGATAACTTCGGGTAGTAATGCCGCTACAAATATTGAAATTAACCTATTTGGTGATATCGAAGTTTCAGGAGGCAATCTGGCAATTTGCAGAAATATGATGGCCGGAATGGGTACTGTTAACTGGAAAGTAAATGGTGATGTTTCGTTACTAAATTCAATGCTGCAAAATTCTGATTCTGAAGGGGGAAAATTAGTTTTTGCCAATGCAGGAAACATACAAAAACTTTCATTATCGGGTATTACATACAGCGAGAAAGGAGTTACTGCAGAAGTAGATAGTGGAGTAACTTTAAATATTGGAGAAAGTATTTTCGGTGGCGCTGGAAATTTCTATTTAAAAGCTGGTGCAGCTCTAATGACTGCAAATGTGAATGGAATTAATGGTTCAATTTCAAATAGTGGAATAAAATTGTTTAACAAAACTTCCGGCTACGTATTCAACGGTTCTTCTGCACAGGTTACCGGAAGTTTATTGCCCGATACAGTTCAGAACTTAATGATCATCAACAATAATGGTGTAACACTATCAAATTCAGTTGTTGTAAATGGAATAATGGAACTTCAAAAAGGTCAGCTTAATTTGGATAATAATACATTATCCTATGGCAATAACGGCACATTAAAATATTCGGGCACCGCTGGTTTAACAACATCTGATGCTGAATTTCCTGTAATAAACGGGCCATCAAAATTAGTAATTGCAAATTCAGGAGATGTATTATTGCATGCTTCCCGAAGAATTAATGACCTCAGTTTAACTACTAAGTTAGATTTGGGAACAGATACACTAATGGTTAGCGTCATTTCAAATATTGGTCAGGATGCATTTTTAATAACTACTGACGGGGGATTTTTAAGCCGGACTGTTTCCAATAATTTGCCCATACTTTTTCCTGTGGGAACAACAGTTTATTCTCCTGCTTGGGTTACAAACAGTGGTTTAGCCGATCAAATAAGTGTTGGAGTTGTAAGAGATAATGATGTTTCCACTTCGGATGGGAGAGTGAGATTGAAGTGGAATATTGGTGAGGCTATTCCGGGTGGGGGAGATTATACTTTAAAATTTGGCTGGCCGAGAGTAACAGAAACTTCGGGGTTTAGAAATAACCGGGAGGAGTATTCAAAAATTTATAATCTTACAGAAGGCGTTGAAGCCGGAGATGGTGCGTATGTTATACAATCTACCGAAGAACCTTATACGGTTGAAAGGGGAGGAATAACCTCACTTGGTGCTTTTGGTGTTGGACTGTTTACTGGTCTTACCGGCATTTTTTATACACCGGTTTTTGCACAGGATGGCTTTGATTTGTTACAAAATTATCCAAACCCATTCAATGCTTCAACAAATATTGACTTTGAGATTCCGGAAAAATCTTTCGTTAGTTTGAAAGTCGTTAATGTTTTGGGTGAAGAGTTAATTGAATTGGCGGGTAAAGAATATTTTCCCGGAATACATTCAGTTACATTTAATGCAAATGATTTAACAAAAGGAATTTATTTCTATACAATTAAAGCAAAGGATTTTGCGCGAACAAGAAAAATGATTCTTCAGAAATAACCGATTTTATTGAAGATTTTTGCGGGAAATTAAAACCTCACAAGAAATTCCCTTAGGTTCTTTTCGAATAGCTGTAAAAGGAATACTTGTAATGTTTAAATTGTATATCCGTTTTGATACCACAGCAATTAAATTAGGACTTTCATTCCCGTGAAAACGGGAATCTTGGCAGATTAAGTTGCTTAGTTGTTACAGATTCCGCATAAAATTTTACAAATTTTTACGGAATGACGTTTTTGTGGTATTGATTCGGATAAGCATATTGTTTAATATAATCGATTTATTTACGTGGGAAAAATTAAAAAGCTTTTCCAACCCGAACTGAAAAACCTATATCATAATAGTTGTTGCCCTGGGTCCATATTTGTGGCCCAATTTATTGAAGGAAAATAAATTTTCGTTCCGGCAGAAACCCCAAAAAACCCAATCCTGCTTCAATGCTTAAAAATGGTTTTAACATTCTTTCGTAAAACATGCCAAGATACACGCCGCCATTGCTCAAATGGAAACTTACAATATTCTTTTTAATCATTTTTTCTCCATTATTCAATTCTTCAATTGCTTTTCCAAACCGGTATCCGACCTTGAGTCCAAACCAAAATGACGGGTTAACATCATTCTCCGTAAAACCTACACCATCTGAATACAAAAGGCCAATATCAGCGCTTTATTCAAAATTCATTTTTTCTAAATACGAAATTCCGACAGGTAAACAGAACATCGAAAAACCATCAATTTCTATTGCCCCAAACAATCCGGTGTAAGGATTAAGTCTGTGATATTGTGGATTTGTGACGTAATAAGTAAATCCGGCGCCCATTGATAATAATCCTGCACCAATTTAAAATGCTACCCTGTTGTTTAACATTTGACTAAAGGACAAGCCAATTGGATAGGTTGGTAATCCGGTAAGCCCAATGGTGATTTTATTTGCTTTTATGTTATAATTTTCGGTTGTTTCATTTTGCCCACTGGAAATTATTGAGAAAGCAATAAATAAAAAGAGAAATAGCAAATTTTTTCATTTTAGCTTATTTAATGCTTCATTATTTCAATGACACATTTACTATTTCACCATAAATTTACCTGTGTATAAATTCTGATTTTCCGTTAAGCGGTAGAAGTAAAGACCTTTGTTAAGTATTTCTATCGAAACCGGCGTATTATTTTCACCTATTTTGCTCATGACCAGCTTGCCTTGTAAATCATAAAATTCCAAAGTAAATTGATTAATTGAAGCATCAATATTAAAACTTACCTGGTTAGTTGCCGGGTTGGGAAAAACATTTACGTTGCTGGCCGAATTGTAATTATTTATTCCGGTGGTGTTGTGTTCAGAATAGTAAATGGTGTAATCTCCTGTAATAGCTAAATCATTTCCGTAAGATTCGTAAAAAATTAAATGAGTGAGCTTGTGTTTGAACATTAAAATGATGTTAGATCCTTCTTGAGAAGCACTTTCAAGGTCATATGGTGTAAATGGCAAAATCAAATCTTCAAAAGTGAAATTATTATCATAAGTATATTCTTCTTTCCATTCAGGTAACAATTGCTCATTATCATTGTATATTGTAGAATAGGTATATTCTATTCTGTTGCCATATTCATCATAAACCGATTCTTCCTTCTCTACATTTATCCATTGATTTTCACTAAAACTAAATATATCTTTCTGAATCAGATTCCAATTCGCATCGTAGTTGTATTCATCTCTTTGAAATAATTCCCACTGATCGTTCCCAAAATTATAATACTTAGTTTCTTTAATATTATGATTTTCATTTTCATTATAAAAAGATTCCATAAATGCTATTTTTACAAATACGCTGTCCATAAAAGTATAATTTTCATATAAAGAAAGATTTTGAAATAAATCATAGCTTAATTCAGCTTTACCTGAAGTTACCCAGGTATCTCCATCACCAATATATCCTATAAATAAAGTGTCGTTACCATTTTCATCGTACGCGAGTTCATTCCTCCAATAGTTAACCCATTGAAATCCATCCCAGTAATAATTACTATTAAGTATATTGTTTCCGTTACTGTCATACTCATTTTTATTTTTCAGATTGTAAATCCAGTCATTTCCATCACCATAAAAGTCAATTTTTTCATTTAGGTTATTTTGATCATCATAATCAGATTCAAATTTCCAGGAGTTTACCCACTTGTTCCCATCCCATTCAGAATTTACATATTGAGTTAAATTCCCTTTTTCATCAAAAGCATACTCCTCTTTCCAGGAGTTTACCCACTTGTTCCCATCCCATTCAGAACTTACATATTTAGTTAAATTCCCTTTTTCATCATAAGCATAATCATCTTTCCAGAAGTTTATCCACTGGTCGCCATCCCATTCGAAATAGGTATTCGATAAAACATTTCCCCGGACATCATACGTGTATTCATCTTTATCAGAACCAGGTGCAACAACACTGTCAAGCCGTTGTTTTAATCCATTCGCTTCCTTTAAATGAAACAATTGTTTTGTTGCATTCGATTTAATTTGATGAGAAGAGAACTTGTTGTTTAATTTCGGCATTTGCGTATTCTTTTCCTGGGAAAATAGCGTTAAAAAGTTCGTGTGAGTTTTTTGATTTTGACTAAAACCAATAAAGGTCATTAAAGTCAGGCCGATTAAAACCATTAATTTTTTCATATTAGATAAAGCATTAAATTACAAATTTGAATTGAAGTAATTTAGCTATATCTAATTTGCTGGTTTATTTACAGCTAAGTTATCATTTAACATTAAAAATGAAATTAAGTTTAGAATATTGAATTTATTTATTGTCTCTCATAAAATAGTTTGCTAAAAAAAAGCAATCGAAGATTTTTTATCATAAAGTTTTAATAAAAACGGAATTATTTTAATGAATTAATTATTGAACTGTTGAGAAAAATTACACCTGTTGAAAAAATATACACCATCTAAAATAATTGACATACAGGCACATAGCTGATATATAAAAAAAAGTGTAAATAAATACAACATGTTGCATTGTTGAAATTAATTGCAATATTCAGTTAAACAACAGAAAATCAATAATATATAGCGACAATTTATTTTGGTATCAAAGTTGAATTATAAGTAATCGTTGTTTCAAACTTAAGTTTTTCAGTTTGCTTCAACAGATATAAAAACATATAAATCAACACAAAATGAAAACCAGAATTTTACTAACCTTTTTACTTTTTCTGGCCGTATTTAAAGTTAACAGCAGCAATGCGACTGGAAAAACGGAAGCAGAAAATGAAAAAATCCGGATTTGTGCTACTTCAGAAATCCGAAGCCTTGCCGAATCGTGGGTCTCCGAATACAGTAAAGCAAATCCCGATTCAAAATTTGAGTTTAGTCAGTTCAACTTTGCTGAAAACAGTGAGAAAATTCAGGAGAGTAATACTCTTGGATTTGGTTTGCAAAAACCTGATGTTTCTGTAACCGGGCAACCAATTTGGATGATGGCTGTTGGTCGTGATGTTATTGTTGCGGTAATCAACAGCGAAAATCCTTTTATTGAGGCATTATATAAAAAGGGAGTTTCCGAAAAAGAATTGGCGGATCTTTTGAATAATGAAAAACAAAAGTCATGGGGAACGCTTTTGGGAGAGAACCAAAATACAACTGTTCGGTTCTTACTTCTTGATGAACCTTCTGTTCAACTTTCAGTATCGAAATTTCTGGAAATTGATCCGGCTGCTATGGAATCCATTGAAAAAAAATCAACGTCTGAATTCGTTAAATCAATAAGCAACGAAAAATATGCCATTGGATTTTGCAGGCTTACAACCATTATCGATTTGGCTCAGAATGATTTTATACCTGGAATAAAACTTCTGCCGATCGACAGAAACGGGAATGGTAATCTGGATTACAATGAAAGTTTTTACGCCAGTCCCGATCAGTTTGAAAGATCGGTTTGGATTGGTAAATACCCCCGGCAACTTATAAATAATATTTATGCCGTTGCTACAGAGCTCCCGAAGAGTAAAGAATTAACCGACTTTTTAAGTTGGATTGTAACCTCGGGCCAGCCAATTGTTGAACAAGGCGGATATACAAATTTGGCTTATAACGAGATGCAGTCAAATCTTGAAAAACTAAATCCGTCCGCATTATTTGCAGAGAATCAACAGGAAAACAGTAATCGTTCGTCAATCTTTCTTTTCATTGCATTCGTTTTTGTTACCGGTGTTATCATTATAACTTTTGTAATTAGAGCCGAAAATAAAAAAGCAAAAACGCCGCTTGGCAACTTTTCAAAACATGTAAAAATTCTTAATGAAAATGCACTTTCGTTTCCTGATGGTTTGTATTTCGATAAATCGCACACCTGGGTTTTTATGGAGGAAGAAGGTGTGGTTAGATTTGGAATTGATGATTTTATTCCAAATGTAACCGGAGATTTTACGCGTAGTTGTTCTTAAAAATCCCGGTGAGAAAGTAAAAAGAAGAGAACCTATCGTTACCTTAATTCAAAAAGGCAAACAAATAACCATTAATGCACCCGTTTCAGGAACAATTAAAGAAATAAATGAAACGCTGGTTGCCGATCCTTTTATGATTAATTCATTCTCCTTATACTGATGGCTGGGTTTACAAAATTGAACCTTCCAACTGGTTTCGCGAAATTCAGTTCTTTAAGATGGGTGAATGAATACAAAGAATGGATTAAAGGTGAGATTATCAGGTTAAAAGATTTTCTGGCCTGTTCATTCAATATTAAAAGTCTTTCCAAGGAACAACTGGCTTTTCAGGAAGGTGGAGAGATTATTCCTGAGCCATTGAAAAGATCTGGGACCAAAAATATGGGAAGATTTTCAAAGCTATTTTATTGAGTCTGCTGATAAATATTGACATCTATTCAAATAATCACACTTTCCAAAGTTTATTCTTACTGAATAAAACAGATTTAATTTTTGCAAACAACTTAAAAATAATAAACCATGAGTATTAATCGAAGAAATTTCTTCAAAGTGATTGGTGTAACCGGTGCCACGTTTGCCCTTGGGAAGAATCAGAGGCAAAACCCGCACCGGCAGAAGAAGATGTAACAGAATTTAAAGCTATTCTTTACGACTCAACCCGTTGTGTTGGCTGCCAAACATGCGAATTTTCGTGTGCCGAAGCACACAACCTACCTGAGCCAACCGATTATCCTGAAGTAGGGAAAGTACGGAAAACCGATGAAACCAGGCGGACAGTTGTAAACGCTTACGAAACGTCGAAAGGCGAAGTGTATGTAAAACGACAGTGTATGCATTGCAACGAGCCGGCATGTGCATCGGCTTGTTTAACACAGGCAATGCATAAAACCAAGGAAGGGCCGGTAATCTGGCGGGGAGAAAAATGTATGGGATGCCGGTATTGTATGGTTTCCTGTCCGTTTGATGTGCCAAAGTTTGAATATCACAGCGCCAATCCAAAAATTACAAAATGTACTATGTGTTTTGAACGACAGCAGGAAGGACAACTGCCGGCCTGCGTGGAGAATTGTCCTGCAGAAGCATTGGTTTTTGGCACCCGCAGAGAACTGATTGCAGAAGCACGCAAACGAATTGCTGAAAATCCCGATCCAGTATTACGATCATATATATGGTGAAACAGAAGCCGGAGGCACCTCATTTCTTATATTTGTCGCCGGTTCCGTTTGAAGAACTGGGTTTAAATACAAACATCCAAAAATCATCCTATCCTGAATTATCAAAAGGATTTCTTTACAGTGTACCTGCCGTTTTTGTGCTTTGGCCAATGATTTTGCTTGGTATTCAGGACAGCTACAAAAAATAACCGTAAATAAAACCGATGAAAATGAATAATACAATTAGCTTTCCTTTGAAAAAGAGAATAAAAGCCGCTTTAAATTTTTGATGGGTGAGTTAAAACCCAAAGGTAAAATGGTTTACCTGGTTTAATGTAATTTCCATTCCAATTATGATGCTTGGGTTGGTTCTGATTGTTATCCGATTTTTGAAAGGAATTGGTTCGGTTACCAACTTAACACAGGAAGTTCCGTGGGGATTGTGGATTGGTTTTGATGTGGTTACCGGTGTGGCTTTTGCCGGCGGCGCTTACGTGGTAACTTTTATGGTTTATATTCTGAACATGAAAAATACCATTCCATTGTGAGGGTTACTGTTTTAAATGGTTTTCTGGCCTATGTATTTTATGCCGGGGCGTTGTTGCTCGATTTGGCCGTCCGTGGAATGTAATCAATCCAATTATCGGTAATGGATTTTGGAACCAGTTCGGTGCTGTTTTTAGTTGCCTGGCATTTTTTGCTGTACATGATTGCACAGTTAATCGAGTTTTCGCCGGCCATTGCCGAATGGCTGGGAGCCAAACGTGCGCATAAAATTCTTTCAGGAATGACATTGGCAGCCGTAATTTTCGGGATCACTCTTTCCACATTGCACCAGTCGGGTTTGGGAGCGCTTTATTTAATGGCAAAAGAAAAAATTCATCCGCTTTGGTATTCCGAATTTATTCCGATTCTCTTTTTTGTGTCAAGCATTTTTGCCGGTCTTTCCATGGTAATTTTTGAAGGATCAATTACCAATAAAGTATTCAGCGATCAGATCAGCGAAAAAAACCATCATGCCCATAATAACATTATTCGCGGACTTATCGAAAATATGTGCAGGCACCATGTTTGCTTATTTTTTCCTGCAAATTCTGGTATTTGTTCACGATAAACACTGGGAATATCTGAATACACCAATGGGGTACTGGTATCTAACTGAAATGCTTGGATTTGTACTTCTTCCCATGTTGATGTTTTATTACAGTTATCAGGCGAAATAATGTTTTGCTGATTAAAGTAGCATCTGTAATTACGATGCTTGGAATTATTATTAACCGGCTGAATGTAACGTGTAATCGGTTTCCGTTGGGATGCTGCTGTGCATTACGTTCCGTCATGGATGGAAATAGTGGTTACACTGGCCGTTATTTTTACCGAAATCTGGATTTTCCGATGGGTGATTAACCGTATGCCAGTGTTGCGCGAATCGCCTGCATGGGCAAAAAAAACACATTGAAATCAAAATTATTTCATCTTAAAAAAATAAAAAAATGGAAGCATTTACTTATTCAAATATATTCGAAACAAAGGGAATTGAATACATTATTGTATATCTTTTTCCTTTTGTTAATCCCGTTTTGGATTATTGTGAACCGGAAAGTTAATGTTGCGAAACAAATTCAGCAAACTGTTGGTGTTTTAACTGCAGGTATATTGAGAATTCCGCAAGGTCTGTTTTACAGCAAAAACCATACGTGGGTTTATCTTGAAAAAACAGGGAAGGCAAAAATTGGTATTGACGATTTTTTGTTCAGAAGTAGTGGGGGATATTAAAATTGTCCCTTTAAAATCGCCGGGCGAAAAAGTAAAAAAAGGCGATGTTGTGGCTGAAATAGAACAGAAAGGAAAACAACTTAAACTGAATGTCGCCGGTTTCGGGGGAAATGCTGAAGTCAGTTCATTAATTACTGAAAATAATGGAATTTTGCCTACGCGACCTATACAACGAAGGTTGGTTTTTTACCCTGAAACCGACCAATTGGAAAAGAGAAATCATAGGGTTTCTATTTTGCTGAAGAAGCCACTAACTGGATAAAAAATGAATTCAAGCGGATGAAAGATTTTTTGAGCGTTGCACTCGCAAAACATGCCGGCGATACACTCAGATGGTTGTATTCCAGGAAGGTGGTGAAATTCAAATGAATCCGCTGTCTGAACTGGAACCGGAAATCTGGAACGATTTTCAAAAGGAATTTTTGGATTAATATTTACTGATATATGAACAAAAGTTCGTTAACCCCCACATTCTTTTTTGTAAATTGCAGCATATTGAAAACCAGCAGATCAACTAACCTTGCATGAAAAGAGAATCATGAAAATAAGGGAAATACAGCCATCCCGGAGCAGAGGAATCTGCAAAACGGATATTTGAAAAATTATTTTAGGTTCCGTTCGTCAATTTATGCCCGCGTGGTTTATATCATTGCCATTTTATCCGTTTTCCTTTTTATTTCCTACGGCGCTATCTTTAAGTCGGTTTACGAAGAATATCTCAAACAGTCATTCGCCAGCGGGGAGATAATATCGGGTCAATTATTGAAGGTTCGTTGTATTATTCCATGTTGAAAAACGACAAAAGTGCGCTGCAAAGTACGCTCGACATTATTAATGCCATGCCCGGAATTGATGAGGTGAATATGTACGATAATCGCGACAGCCTTGTATATTCCTCTTTTATTGCGGATTCATTGGCAAAAAGTAACCCAAATTGTGTTGAACTGCCATACCGATTTCGAGAAAATGTTTCCGGCCAACGCAGAAGGTTTATCGGATCATCGATTTTAAAAGTGCCTGTAACATGAATCAAAGCGACAAGGGCCATCGGCAGTTGCTGGTTAGAACGCCGATTTTAAATGAAAGTTCATGTTATATAAGCGCTTGTCATGCACACAGTCAGTGACGAGGAAGTTCTTGGCTCATTAATAATAAAAATTCCGCTTGTCAGAGCTCGATTCCGCAGTTTCTAAATCGTCTGCCGAATTTTTTTTACTGGCAATCGTTATTACATTTTTATTGGCTTTTTCGTTGATATTTTTTACACGGAATAAAATTCAAAAACCATTAAGTGAAATTATTACTGCCAGCGAAGCTGTTTCAAAAGGCGACCGAAGCCGCCGGCTGGAAATAAAACCTTACTTGCTGGATGATATGCGAACGGTTTCGCTGGCATTCAATAACATGCTCGATAATTTCGATGCTGCAAACCGCGAATTGGAAAACTGGTCGCATCAACTGGAATACAAAGTTCAGAAAAAATCGGAAGAGCTGGCTGAAATTCAAAATGAACTAATTCATATTGAGAGAATTACTTCACTTGGCAAACTTTCATCATCGGTGGCACACGAAATTAATAATCCGCTGTCGGGCATTTTAACCTACAGTAAGCTGGTTGCAAAACAGTTAAATAAAATTGAGTTGCCGGACGAATCAAAAGACTCGATGCTGAAATACCTGAAAGTAATTGAAACAGAGTCGAAACGATGTGGAGATATTGTAAGAGGATTACTTGATTTTTCGAGAAAAGACCAGGAGAATTTTGAGCCCTGCCATTTGCACCAGGTGTTAAAAGAAACCTATCATTTAATGGCGCATAAAATGAAAATGGCCGGAATTCATTTTTATACCGATTTTACTGCAACAAATGATACTGTTTTATGCAATAGCAACCAAATAAAACAGGTTTGTGTGGCACTGATTGTGAATGCGATGGAGGCTGTTGCCGAAAATGGCGAGGTGCTGATGAAAACTACAAATCCGGATGAATATCTCATAAAAATGGATATTACCGATAATGGTGTGGGAATTTCGCAGGAAGATATTTCACGCATTTTTCAGCCGTTTTATTCTGCCAAACAAAACGCAAGCGGAATTGGGCTGGGACTGGCAATTGTTCACGGTATTGTTCAAAGTCACAAGGGCAAAATTGAGGTGGTTTCTGAACCCGGAAAAGGAACAACGATGTCGGTACTGTTTAAACTGGTAAATAAAGAAATTTTATAAAATGAAACACCCAAGATTAAAGATTTTAAACACAAACCTGCCGACGGCAGGCAGGCGAGAATGATTGAAATTCTTAGTCTTGTGTCTTGATTCTTGTGTTCTTGGTTCTAATTTTAGATAAATGAAAACAACTATTTCAATGTTGATTGTTGATGACGAAGAATCGGTCAGAGATTCGTTGTTCAATTGGTTTATTGAAGACGGTTACGAGGTGGATTGTGCAGCCAATGCAAAAGAGGCGCTTCAAAAAATTGAATCAGGAAATTTCGATATTATTCTTGCCGACATAAAAATGCCCGGAATGGACGGGCTTGAAATGCACCGTCGGGTTAAGGCAATAAACAGTAACGCCATCGTAATTATTATGACTGCTTTTGCATCGGTGGAAACCGCCGTTCAGGCGCTGAAAGACGGCGCATTCGATTATATTACAAAACCTTTTGACCCGGACGATCTTTCGCATTTAATTCGAAATGCTGCGCACCAGATTTCCCTTAAAAACGAAAATGAAATTTTAAAAAACAGGATCGTTTCACTGGAAAATATTGAAGACATTGTTGGCAACAGCGAAGGAATGATCACTGTTTTAAAAGATGTTGAGAATGTGGCACCTGCAAATTCATCGGTAATTATAACCGGAGAAAGTGGCACTGGAAAAGAACTGATTGCACGGGCAATTCATTCCAATTCAACACGGAAATTTTTCCCTTTGGTTACGGTACATTGCGGCGCGTTATCAGAAGATTTGCTCGAAAGCGAATTGTTTGGCCACGAAAAAGGAGCTTTTACCGGCGCGATGTATAACCGCAAAGGCCGCTTTGAAATGGCCGATGGCGGAACTATTTTTCTGGATGAAATTGCTACTATTTCAGGGAAAATGCAAATTGAACTGTTGCGTGTTCTCGAATCAAAAGCATTTGTTCGGGTGGGAGGAAATAAAGAAATTAAATCTGATTTCAGGGTGATTTGCGCCACCAACAAAAACCTGAAAAAAATGGTTGAAAGTGGCGCTTTTCGCGAGGATCTTTATTACCGGCTGAATGTAGTTAATATTACCATACCTCCACTCCGCGACAGAAAAGAAGATATTCCAATGCTGGTAAATCATTTTATAAGAAAATATTGCACTGCCATGAGCCGCGACATTATTTCCATTGACCATGCGGCACTGCGCCGGTTGGAAGAGTATCATTTTCCCGGTAATGTCCGTGAATTGGAAAATATGATCGAAAGAGCAATAGTTGTTGGAAATGGCAAGGAAATCAGGTTAAAAGACCTTCCAATTGACAGCGACGTAATCAGCGACTCCAGCGACAGCCTGAGCGAACTTGAAAAAAAATACATTCTGAAAACATTGAATAAATTCAAGTGGAATATCAGTCGCTCGGCAAGAGCGCTTAAAATCGACAGGGTTACGCTTTACAGCAAAATCAAAAAACATCAGATTAAACAGCCGGGTAAATAATTAGCACTCTTATTGCTGCTCAGGAAAATTATTCATAATAAGGTATTCAAAGATTTAATCCGATTGAAAAGAAAAGGTATAACATTGATATCGCGGGGCCAGTTCGAGAAAGATTTTATTGAACAGATGGCTCTTGATATAGAACGGGTTTTCGGAATTCAGGTTAATATTGCGCCTTTTTATCATGATATTGCCGCCTGTTTTGATGCTGCCCGCAAACAATATGATGCCAACCAGCTGCTCGAAATGGTTCATGCTGAACATGCTGAGTCGTCTCTTAAAACCATCGGATTATTTAAAGTCGATCTTTTTATTCCCATTCTTACCTATATTTTTGGTCAGGCACAATACAAAGGGCCCGTAGGAATTGCATCGGTTTATCGCCTGAGAAACGAACAATATGGTTTGCCACAAAATGAACAGTTGCTTTATGAGCGGTTTAGAAAGGTGATTATTCATGAACTTGGCCATACTTTTGGGTTGATCCATTGCCATGTTCCAATATGTGTAATGCGCCCCGGAGCTTATGTTGAAGATATTGATCAGAAAAAGCATCTGTTTTGTAACAAGTGCAAAAAAGAACTGGAACAGGTAATTTAGTGTAAGTAGATAGTAATTCACACTTAGTATAGCGTAGTTGGAATTATCTGCCATTTGTGGAAATTCATTAAGTCACTTGCACTTCAATAACTTCAATCATTCAGTAAATCAGTAATTCATAATCTGATAGTAGAAATTCATTAAGTCGCTTTTTAAGGATGGCATCCCTTTGAGGGATGCTATCCTATTTTCGGCAAACCGCTTTAAACCGAAAATAGCCAAAATATGTTCCTTTATTACAGGAAGATACATTAACGGAGCAGCAAAATGATAATAAAGAAAATCCTTCCCGACAACCTGTTACGAAATTATGTTGACTATTACCTGTACATTAAAGGCAGTAAAAAACAGAAATTTATATTTTTGCCCGACAATATTAATGTGTTGACTTTTCAGTTATCGGGCAATACCAATGCAATGTATTCCGGAACAAGTTGTAATTCTGTAACCACCAGAATTTCCGGCGCTTTTACCGACAAACGGTATTTTCGTACTTCCGATAGTTTTGAAGTTATTATGGTTTTTATGGAACCTTTCGCCATACATTCATTGTTTGGAGCTCATTTACGGGAATTTAAAAATGAGATTATTAGTTTGGCAGATATAGCAACCAAAAACAGAGTCGGGGAATTAACTTCCAGGATGATTGAAATGGAAAACTTTAAAGAACGAATAAAATTATTTGAAGCTTTCCTAAAAACAATCACTTTACAAAATACAGCGTTGCCCTATGTCATTCCTGAAGCAGTGAATTTGATTCATTCAAAAATGGGGCTTTTATCATCGCCGTTAATTGCAGAGTACTGTAATGTGAGCCAGCGTACTTTGGAACGATTGTTTAATCAGGTAATCGGTTTAAATGTAAAGGAATATTCATCGCTCATCCGGCTAAAAAATGCTGTGTCACATCTCAGCGACTTCTCCATGTTAACCGACGTAGCCTATGATGCGGAATTTTTTGACCAGTCGCATTTTATTCGCTTTTTTAAAAAATACACGGGGATTTCGCCCGGCCGGTTTGTAAAAGCTGAAATGAATAACAGACAAGTTGTCGATTTTTTACAATTATATGCCGACAATGCAAGGTAAATTTGTTCTGAAAATGTGAATTCGTGAATGTCTTTTCCTTTGGAAACGGGATTAAACATTCAAAAAATCAAAAAAAATTAAACATGAAAGAACAAAGAAATAATCCTGAAAAATTGAATCTTGTTGCATTTTATGCAGCGCCTCTGTGTTTAATAGCAAGTTCGCTGGCATACATCGTTTTAGGAAACGGAATGAACAACGGAGTTGTTGGTGGTTTTATACAATGTGCAGCCATGTTTTTGTTTACTTTTCCAATGCTCGGGTTAACAAAACTTTCAGCTGATAAATTGCCAGGCTTCTCGCTGGTATTCCGCATTCTTTTGGTGTTTGGTTGTTTTATGGGTTTCCTTTTTGGTGTTGATTCTGTTTTAAATGCTACACAGCCAAATGCTTATTCAATTCTGGAAATGGACAAAAGCATGTATGTTTTTATGATGACGTTTGGCCCAATCTGGCCGATTGCACTCGGAATATTTGGAATTGTTGCCGGCGTTAAAAAAATTCTTCCGGTGTTGCATTCAATCCTGCTTTCAATCAGTGGATTTTCGTTTCCGGTTGGAAGAATCCCCAAAATAGAAGTCCTCTATATTTTTACCGATTTGCTATTGGTGGTCTCTTTCTTCCTGATTGCAGCATACTTAAAAAACAGGAAATCAGTATCGTCAGAAATATCAGACAATCAGTTAAAGACAGAAACATCAGAAGCACTGGTTTAAATTTATTTTTGAAATGAATGCAGAAGCGAACCGAAAGCAGTAATAAATTCAAAGGATACTTTTCCCTGCCCGTCTGGATCAGAATATAACAGAAGAAGCCCCGGTTCGGCTGGTCAATCAAATTGTTGACAAACTTGATATCTCAGCCATAGAAAAGACCTACAAAGGAGGGGGCACTTCTTCGTATCACCCAAGGATGATGCTGAAAGTATTGTTTTACGCTTACATGAACAACATATATTCGTGCCGGAAAATTGAAAAGCATTTATTGGAAAACATTCATTACATGTGGCTTTCGGGTAAACAAACGCCTGATTTCAGGACAATCAACAATTTTCGTTCTCTGCATTTGAAGGACACCATCAACCAACTTTTCACACAGGTTGTGTTGATGTTGGTTGAAATGGGTTACATCAGTTTACAAACCGTTTATATCGATGGTACAAAAATGGAATCCAGGGCTGGCCGTTACACTTTTGTATGGCGTAAGACGGTTGAAAAGAACAAGGCAAAACTCGAAGCAAAAATCAGGGAAATACTAAAAATGATAAACGAAGGGATTGCACAGGACGACCTTCCCAACGATGAGCCGCCCACTCCAATCGACTCCGATGAATTGAAAAAACGTATTGACCAAATTAACCGCGAAAACCTTTCGAAGCAGGAGCAAAAGGCAGTAAAAACGCTGGAAGAAAAGCACCTGCCCAAGTTACAGGAATACGAAAACCATCTTCAGGTTTTAGGTAACAGGAAAAGCTATTCCAAAACAGACCAGTCTGCTACCTTTATGCGGATGAAACCCGGATTGCCGGGATAAAAACTTTAAAGGAGCAGCTGCAAAAGGACATGTAATTTGTGGTCTGCCAGCAAAATAGCCCTTAGCTTAGAGTTGCGAAACAAAATTGCTAAGAGCTATGAGAGAAAAAGAAGTTATAGAATTTGAACAAGTTGTTGAACGCGGCAGTGCGATGGATGTACATAAAGACATAATAGTGGCAACCATCGAAGGCAAAGGTATAAAAACACAGACAAAAAGTTTTAAGACTTTTACGAGTTCTTTGATAAAATTGAGAGAGTGGTTATTGAAAAACAAAGTTACCCATGTTGCAATGGAAAGCACAGGCGTTTACTGGAAGCCAGTTTTTAATGTATTGGGAGACGATTTTACGATTCTGTTGGTTAATGCCAGGCATGTTAAAAATGTACCAGGTCATAAAACTGACAAAAAGGACAGCCGTTGGTTAGCAAAATTACTTTTAAGTGGTTTGCTAAAAGGTAGTTTTATTCCAGAACGCAGTATCAGGGAACTGCGAGATTTGACCCGTTATAAAACAAAGCTTATCAATCAAATCTCTGCAGAGAGGAACCGTTTTCAAAAGATACTTGAAGATGCAAATATTAAACTTTCAAGTGTATTAAACGATGTATTTGGAGCTACAGGCACAAAAATTATCAACCATATCCTGGCCAGCGAAAGTTACCGTCCAGAACAACTTCTACATTATGTCCATGGCAGGGTAAAAGCCAGCCGGGAAGATATCAAAGAAGCTTTAACTGGTTACATTACACCCCACCACAAGTTCATGTTAAAAACCATAATGGGAAACATTGCCAAGGTTGAAAGTACAGTTTCGGAAGTTGAAGCCCAGATAGAAAATTGCATCGAACCCTATAAAATTGAACGGGAACTTTTAGAAAGTATTCCCGGGGTTGGGAAAGATGGGGCAACCAAAATAATTGCAGAAGTTGGTGTTGACATGGGGCAATTCCCTGACCAAAACCATTTGGCATCCTGGGCTGGGGTTTGTCCCGGGAGCAACGAATCAGCCGGAAAGAACAAAAGTGGACGCATCACCTACGGGAACAAATATTTGCGCAGTCTTTTGGTTGAATGTGGCTGGGCTGCATCCCGGACAAAGAATACTTACCTTAGTGCAAAGTACAAAAGCCTTGCAGGACGAAGAGGAAAGAAAAAAGCAATAATAGCATTGGGACACAAAATATTAATAGCCACCTATTTTATCATAAAAGATAAAGTTGCTTTTAATGAGCTCGGGCCAGACCATCTAAAAATTTTAGAAGAGACCGCTTAATAGCCTATTACAAGCAGCAATTAGAAAAATTAACAGCAGCATAAGCTGCAAAAAATATAAGGTCGATTTTTACTGTAAGCTATAACAACGCGGATGAAACTGACCTAATCAGTTAAGGACAAAAGAGTATTGCCAAGAGCATGAGAATGAAAATTTGAAACATCCTAACTGATTTTATACAATACTGATATTTAGAATACAAAACGGCCAGTTGAAACCTGCTTACAACCTTCAGATTGGTACCAAAAACCAATTTATTACCCATTTTGATTTTTTCCCAATCAACAGATACGCTAACAATGGTTCCCTTTTTTGAAGGTTGGGAAGAAAGTTACAGCGCCTACCCCCAAAAAGTTATTGCCGATGCCGGGTATGGAGCGAAGAAAATTATGGTTTTATGGAAAATAACGAAATGGAAGCTTTTGTAAAGTACAATTATTTTCATGCTGAACAGAAAAAGAAGTTCAGAGAAAACGCTTTTACCTCCCAAAACCTATACTACAATGCAACAGATGATTACTTTGTATGTCCAATGGGGCAGCATCTTGAGAACAAAGGGATTGTCATTAAAAAGAACGGTCATGGTTACGAGTCGGAAATAACGGTTTACCAAGCAGTAAACTACGATGGCTGCCGCTTAGGTGCCTATGTTATAAGGCAGAAGGAAACCGAAGGATAGAAATCGACCAACTGCGACGACTGAAAGCAAAAGCACGAGAGCTTTTATTAGCAGAAGAAGGCATAAAGCACCGGAAAAAACGATGTGTAGAACCGGAGCCTGTTTTTTCGCACAACGTTAGACGGGGGATCCAGGTCGGCACTCGGGCAAGACAAAATTGAAATGGACTTTGCCCTGCTTGCCATTGCCCTGAATCTCTGAAATTGGTCCGAAAACTGGCCTTATCAGCTAAAACTACTGAAAAACAACACCAAAAACGGCAATTCATTGCGTGTTTCCAGGGTTATATCATGAAAAAAAGGATGGCATCCCTCCAAGGGATGCCATCCTTACATGTGATTTAAAAAATCTCTTCAGCGATATAATAACTTCTATTCAACTACATATCCATTGCGCCGCCGGCAATTTCCATAATGCGTTCAAACTCTTGCAGCGATTTAATATCAATGGTGCCGGTTATATAAATTACAGTTGTGTTGCTCACCAGTAAAAACTGATTTTCTGAATTATTGGTTTTTTTATAAAAAGATATTTTTCTTCCGGGCTGTGTTGAAGTCATTAACATAGAGAAATCTTTTAAATTTACATTGTCCATAAAAATATCATATAAGTCATTTCCCTGTGGCGAATTCCGGTTGGACCTTACCATTTTCAGCGACGAAAGTTTACTCATGTAATCCTTGTACTGAGGTGTAATTCCCTCTGCATCTGTCATCATTTTGAACATTTCTTTTGAAACTTCAAAGTAATATGCGTATTCCTGATCTTTAATAAAATCAAAGGCTCCTGATATCGATTTCTGACCATTTTGAGCAAAAAGTACCGTACTTAGCAATAAAAAAAGTAATGTGAATCTTGTTTTCATAATTCATTAAATTTTAAATTTTTAATTGGGTTGTTGTATTCAATCTTTATTTCTTTCAGGCTTTTTAATTCTTCCTTGATTTGTCCGCCGATTTTTACATCGTTAAAATTGGAGACACAATTATTCCACTCTTCTGTAAAACTGGCCAGCGCCATTGTTGTATTTTTTCGGGCTTCTATAATTTCTGCTTCTGAATATTTTGGCGCTTTCGGTTTTTTGTTGATTAAATGAACTAAAACCGGGATACTCAAAAGAAAAACCAGCACTGCAACGTAAGGAAGGAATCGTTTGATCTGAAATTCTGAATGCTGGGTCATAACTTTTTCAAAAGCAACAAAATCAGGAACCGGTTCTTCAGATGATTGATGAATCAATTCTTTGTATGCATTTAAAAATTTCTCTTCTTCTTGTTTATTTTTTTCATTTGAAGGCATTTCACCTCCATCCAGAAATTGCTGAAATTTGTTGTTATTCTTCATTTTAACTCCTCCCTGAAAATTTCAAATAATCGTTTTCTTCCCCTTGAAACATTTGCCCTTATCGCATCGATGCTCATTTGAAGCATTTCACTAATCTCTTCATAATCATATCCCTGGAAATCTTTTAATTCCACTGCCATTCGCTGTTGCACAGTTAATTGCTGAAGTTCATGCTTCAAAAGCTCCAGTAAATCTTTGTTTTCAATATTTTGATTTACCGAATTATTGGTGTCAAGATTTGAAATGAATTTACTTTCCATGTTTTTTCTTCTCAAAATATCCAGCGACTGATTTTTTATTGCATGCATAAATAAGCTTTCCACGTTATTCGATCCGTCAATATTTGCCCGTTTTTTCCAAAGTTTCAGCACCACCTCCTGAACCGTGTCTTTTGCATCTTCATGATTTTTAAGAATGCTGAACGCAAACCGGTAAAATTTCTGCTTGTTTTTTTCTGTAATCTGTTCAAATTCTTTTTTCGTCATGAAGAAAGTGTAATATCGTTTGGCTTTACTTTTATGTATTACGAATGAAATGAATTTTCATGACAAAACCATTTGTTGTAAGGATGGCATCCGTCAGTTGACGGATGCCATCCTTATTGTTTAAAATTAATTATCTGATTAAAAAGTCTGAAATGGCGATTATACTATTTTAAGAATGCAAAACTTTCTTACTTTTGCGCGCCGGTTTAAGCCAAGGTGTTAGTTAGATAATGTAGAGCGGAAATTAAATCTTCAATTTTTTCGCGTCTGACCCCTCCCCAACCTCCCCAAAGGGGAGGAATTGTCCCCCTTTGGTGGGATTAGGGGGTCAAAAAATGACAAAACTTTAAAATCGTAAGTGGTTTATTTTGGCATTTAATTTTTGAGGTAACATTGTGATTTCAGAAACATTATATGGTTTGGTTGGTTTTTATGTTTTAGTAAAATAAGAAAATGACAGAGATTAGAAATATTGCGATTATCGCGCACGTTGACCACGGTAAAACAACATTGGTTGACCGCATTTTGCACCAGGTAAACCTTTTCCGTGATAATCAGGACATGGGAGAATTAATTCTCGACAGTAACGATTTGGAACGGGAACGGGGAATTACAATTCTTTCAAAAAACGTTTCGGTTCGTTATAAAGACACAAAAATAAATATTATTGATACTCCCGGTCACAGCGATTTCGGAGGTGAAGTAGAGCGTGTATTAAACATGGCAGACGGTGTTTTGCTTAATTGTTGATGCCTTTGAAGGACCGATGCCGCAAACCCGTTTTGTGCTTGCAAAAAGCCATAGAACTGGGGTTAAAGCCAATTGTGGTAATTAACAAAGTTGATAAGGATAACTGTACTCCCGATATTGCACAGGAGAAAGTTTTTGATCTCATGTTCAGTCTGGAAGCTACTGAAGATCAGCTGGATTTCCCAACCGTTTTTGGTTCATCAAAAGCCGGGTGGATGAGTGCAGACTGGAAACAACCAACTACAGATGTTACATATTTGCTCGATACGATTTTAGAACATATTCCGGCTTCGAAACCAAAAGAAGGCTCGCTGCAAATGCGCATAACATCGCTTGATTATTCTTCATATACAGGAAGAATTGCGGTTGGAAAAGTTACTCGTGGCACATTGGTTCCCGGCTCACAGGTTTCGTTGGTTAAGCGCGATGGAAAGGCAGTTAAAACAGTTGTAAAAGAGGTGTATCTTTTTGAAGGATTGGGCAAAGAAAAAACGAAAGAACCGGTTCCGTGCGGAGAAATATGTGCTGTACTTGGTTTAGATGGATTTGATATTGGAGATACAGTTGCCGATGGTGAATTGCCGGAAGGTCTTGCACCAATTCGTGTTGATGAACCTACCATGAGTATGGTGTTTGTAGCTAATAATTCCCCATTTTTTGGTAAAGACGGAAAATTTGTAACCTCTCGTCAGTTAAGAGATCGCCTATACAAAGAAATTGAAAAGAATTTGGCTTTAAAAGTGGAAGACACAAATTCGGCAGATTCATTTCTGGTATACGGACGTGGTATTCTTCACTTGTCGATTTTAATTGAAACCATGCGTCGCGAAGGTTTTGAATTACAGGTTGGCCAGCCAAAAGTATTAATAAAAGAAATTGACGGCAAAAAACACGAACCAATTGAAGCGCTGACAGTGCACGTTCCTGAAGCATTTTCAGGAAAAGTAATCGAATTGGTTACCCAACGAAAAGGGGATATTGCCAATATTGAAATAAAAGGAGACAGAGCTCATCTCGATTTTCTGATTCCTGCACGCGGATTAATTGGTTTGCGTAATCAAATGTTAACTGGAACTGAAGGTGAGGCAATTATGGCACATCGTTTTTATGGTTACGAACCATGGAAAGGTGAACTGGCTGTTCGCAGAAATGGCGCTTTAATTGCTCTGGAAACAGGAACTGCCATTGCCTATTCAATTGATAAAATGCAGGATCGCGGACGATTTTTTGTTGATCCGGGCGAAGAAATTTACATGGGGCAGGTAGTTGGCGAGAATACCCGTCAGGATGATTTAACACTGAATATTGTGAAAACCAAGAAGCTGACGAACATGCGTGCTTCTGGTTCCGATGATAAAACAAGCATTTCTCCGGCAATAAAATTCTCATTGGAAGAAGCAATGGAATACATCCGCAACGACGAGTACATTGAAATTACACCAAAACACATGCGTATCCGTAAAATTCTTTTAAATGAACACGACCGGAAACGCCAGTCAAAATCAGTGGTTCAGGACTAAAAGATTTACTTAAATTATAATAGAGAGGGTGTCCATTTTACTTTAAGAACACCCTCCTTTTTTTAATTTATTTCTAAAGTAGAGCCAACTAATACTTCAAAATCCTTTTCTATTATTAGGTTGTTTTCTGCATTAATTACAACGTTTGCGGTACTAAGAATTTTTACATCTTCAATGGTAATGTCATTGCATCCATTAATATTTTTATCTGTACTTATTGTTTGATTTTGAATATTAATATCAATACAATCAGCAAAAGATTCTCTTACACTACCAGAAGAGAATAAAGCATGCATTCTTGTCTTCTGACCTTGCGTAAAGATGTTCATTCATGCATCATCTGTGTAGTCCATATAGTTCATAAACATATCATTTGTTGTACATGAAACATGAGGGTGCGTAGGACAACTATAATTTGGTCCTGCTTGATTTGGGGTATCACTTACATAATCGGTGCCAGAACAGGAATTGCCATCGTCCCCCCAAATGTGCCTTAAATTTAACCAATGTCCAATCTCGTGTGTTGCAGTTCTTCCTTCGTCGAATGGCGTGTATAGAGTTCCAATTCTCCCAAAGCTATCATAAGTTATAACAACTCCATCGGTCGATGATTCACCACCTGGAAATTGAGCATATCCTAACAATCCACCAGCTAAATCACAAACCCAAATATTTAAATATTTATCAGTAGAAATTGCTGCTGAACCATATGTGTTGAACTTAATACCTGCAGTTTGTTCTTCAGCCAAATCAAGAACACCATTTCCATTCGTATCAGAAATTGTAAAACTGGTCTTGGTTGTGTTTTTGCGGATAATATTGCTCAGTACAAACTCAATTTCAACATCAGCTGCAACAGATGTAAAATCTAATGGAGTATTTGATGCATCAGGATTGTTTCGTCTGAAGTCTTCATTTAATACATCAATTTGTGATTCTATTTGAGCATCACTAATGTTTTCAGAAGTAGTATTCCAAATGACATGCACAATTACAGGAATAGTTAAAATACCACCTGAAGAAAAGAACTCTGCTGAAAATTCTTTTAAATCATTTTCATGTGATTCAATATCAACTAATCTTTGATAATATGCGGGGTTAGTATTTTGCAAAATTTCCAAATTGGGCACTAACGTTCCGCAAGTTCTTTGGCTGTATCCTTTATAAGCAAGAATAAAAAAAGCAATAAAAAAAAGAATAAACTTGGTGGTTTTCATGTTAATTTAATTTTTTAATTTCTGTGATATAAAATTTACATCCAAATCCGCCTCTTATTTGAGGTAAAGTCAAGAGGTTGCAACAATCTTTCACTATTTGACCACTCACTTCTACCATCATTTCTGGTATCTTTAGTGAATCAGGAAGGCTACAGGGTACCAATATAAAATCGCTTCCAACAACATAGCCAGAGTCGATTAAGCTTATACTATCATAAGTAAGAACATAAATTGTATCATTAAATTTGGCAACTTTACAAGTTAAATCTTGAATATCTTCCATATTTAACTCTGTTTCACAATTCAAACAATTACTGTCAGGTTCAATATTCTCTTTTTCGGAACATGCGGTAATCAGAATTATCAATAAAATAATATTTTTCATTTTCTTTTTCATTTGTTATTTGGTTTTGTTGTATTATTCTATTATCCTATTCAGTTAACAACATCTGTTTCGTATCCACAATTTTCCCATCAGTAATTAAACTATATAAATACATTCCCGCTGCAAATTCATTGGCATTTACAGTTACATTTCCCTCGCCTTTTTGGTTAACCTGTATGGTTTAAGCCGTATTTATTAAAGGCCATCGGCATCAGCAACGTTTTAAAACGGGTGGCATTCTCGTTTTAGCATAATTCCAGTCAATTTTCCAATTTAGCTTCATCAATCTCACCGCTATAAAATAAAATAGGATTTTCCTCTGCAGGATTATGCAATAAAATCTGACAATAATACTCCTTGTTACCGGTTAGTTCAAAATAGTAATCAAAAGTATAATAGCAATAACATCTGCAATAACAGGTATGGTATAAATTCGTACATGTGTCTGTTATTGATATAAATATAGAATCGTTAATCACGTTGCATTCGGTAACAAACGGTGCACAACAAATATAATTTAGTCCAGTGGAAATGTTAAGTGTGTCATTTAATAGCGAAATTATTACTGTATCCCCTTTTTCCTCTTCTGCAACATAAGCTCTATTTCCATTACACCCACCTAATGCCGACTTTAAAAATTCGATTTTATCTTCTACTTGCGGTGTTGGTGGTGTTGGCAATTTTTCCTCTTTGCTACAACTAATGATTACAACTAAAGTACAAAAGGCAAAAACGATGCTTTTCATCGATTTTTTTTCAAATAAATTTTTCATTTTTTAGTATTTATTTTATTTCCAAAGTTGAGCCAATACCAACTTCAAAAGTTCCGTTGATTATTAGATTATCAGCATTAAAAACTACATCTGCACTATTTTGAATTACAGTATTTCCAATTTCTAATGCTGCGCAATTATAGGTTTTATCCATACTTATTGTTTCTGATACATAAGTATATGTGCAATTAGGTGAAATTACAATAGAGGGATCCCCGAAGATATTCCATACAAGGAATTCATCTTTCCCAGCACTCCCATAATCATCCATCATTGAGCAAGATGCATTATAACAAAGTGCTCCAAAAGTTGTATAATCTCCTTTTATAAGTAATTTATTAAATTCATCTTGAGCTTGCATTGGAGGATCCCAGCTTTGGTCTGTAGATGCTCCATAAAATCCAAGAGCTCCAGTTGGCTCTCCTGTGCTATTATTTGTCGCACGCAGCCATGCTTCCGCGAAGCAGGTGGCATTTGTGAAATTTCCATTTTGACAAGCTACTGAAAATATAAATGGCAGCATATTATCATTTGTAAGTGAGTATACATTAGAATTTGTAAAATTTGATGTATACCAACCTGTCTGATAGCCATGACCAGCATAGTTAATTAGAGAGATACCTTCATTAATAGAATTACTGATCATAGTTGATGTTGGATCTCCAGAAGCATCATTACCACCTTGTGTACCATCATAAAATTCATATACTTGATTGTAGCGCCAAGATTCCAATAAATCATTCCTAATATTTCTTATATGTTCGTCATCATACTCATCATCGTCACCTGGGCCTTCATCACATGCAATTCCAACTCCATTATGCAACCATGCTTGATCTGCCATGTTCTCATAATTTATAGATCTATCGATCATAGTTTCCACCTGGCTCTCATTTTCTGCTGAGAAACGCCCTACTATAATATCAGGATAAGAATCAGTCCCTGAAACTAGGGAATAAGAAGGATCTGATCCTCCGTTATAATAAATATCACTGGGAACTTGTGTATAGTCTCCTACAAGTAAAACAAAAGTTAAAGAGGGGTCATAATTATATTTGTCTTGTATATAATTTCCGATTAATAATGAAGAATAGCCAATTGTATTCATACTAACTATTTCAGTAGCTAATCCTCTATCATTTTTGTGTGTGACGAAATTTTGCATCTCATCCATAAAATCATCATAACATATAATCAACATTTTGCCATTTTCATCTACAGTATGCGTGCTTTTTAAAACTTCATCGGAGGATTGATAATTGATAAAATGAGTTTTATATATTGGCTCAAAATATTTGTTGCGATAGTATGCTTTCCTTTGGACTGTGTTAATATTATTAATTCCTGCAAAAGATATTTTTAGAATCAGTTTAGTATATATTCTCAGAGTTCTTTTTACTGGATTGTATAAAAAAGGATAAAAATTGACATTTGCTCCTCTCACATCTCTAATAAGATAAGGTTCCCCAAAATCATAATTTACAGACGGGAAAAATGCATCTTTAGTATAAGTATCAGAAAATGTAAAAGCTATATCTTCAGGGTTTACAGTTCTAGGTAGAATTCCTTTTGAAGGTACAATGGGTAATTCAACTTCAATATAATTTTTAGAAATTATTTCACCTGTATAATCTGAAGTCCCCGGAATAGCAATACTCTTTGTTATTTTTGGAAGTTCAGGATTTCCTTTTTGTTTTATAAAACTTTCTCCTTGCAAGCTCACATAATGAAAAGTTTCATTATTAATTTTAGTCGGAGATATTAAATAATTACCAATAGTGAATTCTATTATTATTTCTGTATCTGTTGATGATAGAACCTTTACTGAATTGTCATTTTGATTTAATATAACTTGTTCATAATTATTTGCCCCATGTAAATAAAATGACAATGAAAAACATAATACTACAGCTATAAGTTTCATTTTACTAAATTTTAAATTGATGTAATATTCCACTATTCAGTTAACAACATCTGCTTTGTATCCACAATTCTTCCATCGCAAACCAGGCTGTACAAATACATTCCGGCTGAGAATTCATTGGCGTTTATTGTTACGTTACCTTCGCCTTTTTGGTTAACAGGAATAGTTTTAAGAAGAGTTTTATTCATGGTGTAAATTTGAATTGTACATTTTGTATGATACCGGTATATCCCATCGCTGGTGCTAATTTGCAATTAGTGCCTTGCCGGTTTGGCAAATAATTAGGTGCATTTAAAAAGCAAGACACGGTTTACAAAACTGCGTCAGCATGGGGTGAGATTCCCATTTGCCAAATCGACTGTCATTTCTCTAATTCTAATAATATCCCATCAGCTGCGAGATTATCAAACAGTTTTAGCAAAGAATCAGCAAGCAAATATTCAAATTCTTTATCTCCTATGATTATTTCCAATGAATCAAATCCATAGTGCAAAAATGTATCATTTTTAAACGGAAGTTTACTCGTATTTTCAATAACTATTCCAATTGCTATATTTACAGAATCATTTTCCATAAAGTTAAATATTACATCTCCTTTTTCAAACTCTTCTGATTTAGAAAAACCCCCGGAAATCTTTTTGAGATTCCATTCTCCGACTATTGGGTTTTCTAACTTATCTTGGGTATTATCTGAATCATTTTTTTGTTCTGAACATGACAGAAACAATGAAGCAATTAATAATATAAGTATTTGCATTTTTTTCATATATAAGTAGATTTATTTTTAATTTATTTCAAAAGTTGAACCTAACTTCACTTCAAAATTTTTCTCTATTGTAACATTATTCGTAGCATCAATTATTACATCAGAATTATTTTGAATTGTAACATTATCAACCTTCACATCACAACCTTCAATAGTTTCATCAGCCGTGATTGTTCGATTGCTAACAATTGTTTCTTCACAAACTACTGTTTGTTGCAAAAAAGATAATGTTGCGATAGCATTTCTCATTCTTTGTCCTTGTTCATTTGAAAAATAACTCATGCAATCAGGATGTGTGTAAGCCATAATTAAAGTTTCATCCGGGTTATAGCTATCACCATTTGCATCAGTTCCACTACCAGTCCAATTACATGTAGAATAATTTACATTGAATTCTAAGTGTGGATCCGCAGGTGTATCTGAAATATAATCTCCACATGTTGTAGAATTAGAACCATCGACCAATTCTGCACATTGATTTGGGTCTCCACTTTCATAATAGGTACCATGATGTGTATGCCATAAAAATAGTACATGTCCCATTTCGTGTGAGATTACATGAGACCTCACTAATGAACCATACGGAAAATTCCAATAGCTTCCTGATATCCAATACTCGGAAGACTCTCCAACACCGTTAGCTCGTCCTCCTGCTACCGAGGCATCATCAAAAATATAAATATCAATTCCATCAGAATGGTTATTAATAGTATAAATTGTTGTTGTCGGTGAGCTGTAATAAGTATCATTGTCTATATAGTCAATATTACCTTCTCGTTGAAAATATATGCCATGTGGATTAAAGTCAGAATTAAGAAAACCTATCGCTTGGTCAACTTCACTTACTGATTGACCTCCAGTTCCATTAGTTTTTCTGATCACATGGATATAAATTCTTAAAGTATAATTATCAAATACATTTGCACTTTTCAACGATGAAGAGAATGCATTTATATTAGATGAATTTTGAGGCGTAAAACAAAATGTTTGTGCATTTAACTTGTAAATACACATTGATAATATCAATAAAAAAGTTAGTCTTCTCATATATGTGTTTAATATTAAACTTTAATGTAGATTGCACATAATTATATTATAAATTCATTCATGCTTTTATAAAATATCGCAGATTAAATTTCGTTTTCATTTGTCTTAAAGGTTTTCTAACCAATGTAATTATTTATATGAAGAAGCTATTTAAATTATGGTTAAATTTTATGCTTCCAGTTGTGTTCATTTGGCGATTTTTATTCCGTTAACAACATCTGTTTCGTATCAACAATTTTTCCATCGCAAACCAGGCTGTACAAATACATTCCGGCTGAGAATTCATTGGCGTTTATTGTTACGTTTCCTTCGCCCTTTTTGGTTGGCCGAATATTCATACCCAACTCGAAGCCAGGGTATGAATAATAGCCACCAGTTTACCAACGTTGCTTTGATTATCTCACAACCACTTTCCCGTTTTGTACCTCGCTGGTTTTTGCAATAAACCGATAAATGTAGGCGCCAGTTGCAGGTAAACAAATCTGGCTTTCTTTTAATTCTATTCCTTCCTGAATGATCTGATTACCGGTAATATCAAAAATTTGGATTATGCCAGAATTACCGGTTAGCGGTTTAACCGTTACTACATTCTCACCAATGTTGTACACTTCTATAAGCTCAGGCTCTTTTTTTTTGGTTGGTACTGAAGTAACCACATAACAACTATTGTATTCCGGGTTTTGATAAACCAACTCACCATTTTCGGTAAAACATAAAAGCCATGAAACACCCCCTGTTATGCCAATATCAGAGCTTCGGGTAAAAACGTTTGTATTTCCTACTCCTTCAATCCAAACGGTTATTTCATTTAAATGACTTTCCAATTGGTGAAAATACCAGTGTTTGCGCATTTCTCCTCCCCATTCTTTTATCCTCAAGGAGTCAACGTAAAGTGTAAACCAATCGTAAACTTTAAACGAATCATTTTCGGTTAAATTGAAATCATAAATTAAATCTGCATTTCCTGCGTTGTTATTAAATTGAAAAATACTGTCATTTTTTTCTCTCCAAAAGGAATCTGTTCCCCAGTTTTGTTGGTTGGCGTCGGAGTTATCATGCAAAATATGATATGTTTCTGAATTAATTATGGTATCGCCATCGAATTTGAAAAGTGTTGTTGTCAAGTTGCCTTGATTTGGACCCCCACCAACAGCCATACTCACAATTGACCACATTTTTGTAGTATCGATAAATGACTGGGCAAAAGTGGAATTAGCACATAGTGACAATGAAGTCATGAAAACGATGTATTTAATTACATATGTTTTTTGTTTTAAAAACGGCTTAAAGATAGAAGCTTTCATTTTGTGTTTATTAAAATTATTGAATTGTCCCGCTGTTTATTGTCAGTATACCACCTGTTTCAACAGAGAAAACAGCTTCGCCTTCCAAATTAATTGTTGCACCGTTAATGGTGAGATTCCCTCCGTTTTTAACTATTACATCACCACACTCGGTTGTTATACTTTGCCATGTTTCTGTAAATGTTATTTCGTGCGCTGGATGGGTATAGGGTGATGAAATTGGAGTACAATTCCCGTAAGCGTCCATAGGTCCAAGGTTCGCATTTGAATCATCACCATCTGGAGTGTCGGGAGCACAAATTGAACAGGTTGTAGGTTTAGGGCCAATACCCCACCAGTAATATCCATCGTTGTCATCATCAGTGCAATTTCTAACATAAGAAGTCGTGCTGTAAGGAGCAGTAGCATAGCAACCACTTATTAAGTCAGAAGGATCATTTAAAAACAAATACATATATCCATTGTTTGGTCTGCCTGTTGTTCCATAACTATTTTTGAAGATCCAATATAATTGACCTATCAGTGAACTTCCTGCCTGAATTGTTGAATCAAAGCCATATCCATTATTATTTGCATATCTGATTATATCTCCAATGCTGATTGTATTATACCCACATAATTCCATTGCATGTCCACCACCAGTACTAAACCAAAACCCACTACCCAAAGGGCCATAATTAATTAAAGCACTCTTAATATTATCATACCCAGAAATACCTGTCTGAATGCTAGTAATTTGGATGGTTTCGCTTGGACTTTGACATTTATTACTACAAGGAACTTTAGCTGCAACGTAAGGGAAACAACTTTCGTTGACAACGCCATAGTCTCTAATATATCGCAATGCCCCTTCTGTAGTACCTCCACTACAGGAGCCTGCGTTACTGCAAGACAGGACATCTTGTTCCGATAAATTCAAATCGATATTTGAATTGTTGTAATAAATATTTGTCATAGCCTCCGTAACTGCAACGGCAGTAAACGCCCAACAACTTCCACAAGAACCTTGATTTTTTACGCTTGTATTCCAATTTTGTCCATGCCTGTTTCGCCAGTCAAATTCTGAAACATAATTAGAGGTAGTAGCCGATTTTAAAGCATTATTTTCTTTCAGATCAAAATTTTCTAGGGAAAAAATTCCATCCGCATAATATTCAAACCCGCCAGAAAGCAAATCATTATCAGCACCCCAGAGATTCTTTTTTTCTTCGAAAGATAGCATAGATAATTTCTGTTACACCTGCAATCCAATTTTTATTCTTTTTAAAATTATTTTGATTAATCTTGGATGATTTAAATTTTTCTGCCTTTTCTTTATTTAAATGTTGCAAAGCAGTAAAATTTAGTTTCTCATTGTCGGTTAATTTTCCATCAGAAAAATGAATATCTTTTAATTCAATTTCTGCATTTGTTACTACAATGATCAACTCCAATGGCTTTTCATCATTTATAAGAGATGTTTCATCGCAATATTTATTAAACGAAAATTCCTGTTTATCACAAATTAATGGAAAGGCCTCCAAAACCAAATACTCGTGTTCTTCGCGTTATTAATATTACCCTCACAAGACTTGGATAATCATTTAATTTTATTTTTCCACTAATTGAAAGTGAAGATACAGAACTGATATCATCTATTGGTATGTAGAAGTCAGAAGTATATGTTTTATTAATGTTCAATTTTTTTGTTTCTTGTTTTTTCATTTGAAACAATTTTTCAGTTTGAGAAAAAGAAACAAAAAAAAAGAGAATACAAAAAATGAATAATATTATTTTTTTCATTTTTCTAAATTTTATTCAGTTAACAACATCTGTTTCGTATCCACAATTTTTCCATCGCAAACCAAACTATACAAATACATCCCGGCAGAGAATTCATTGGCGTTTATTGTTACGTTTCCTTCGCCTCTTTGGTTCACCTGAATATTTTTCAGAAGTGTTCCATGTCATATTGTAAATATGTAGCTGGGCACTTTGTACTGTTTAGGGATTTCAAACCGAATATTGGTTTGCACACTAAATGGATTTGGAGCGTTTTGGAAAAGTTTGACTTGATTTCCGCTTAAATTTAAATCTTCGGAATTATTTATTCTACCAACCTTAAGATTTGACTGAGCAACAATTATTCAGTTCGTTTTTCAGTTCTTCAATTTGAGCCTGTTGCTCTTTCATTGCTTCTACAATTACAGGAATAATTGCATTATATTCAACATAATATTTATCCGCATCTTCATCATAATGAACAGCTTCGGGGAATAGTTTTTCCAAATCCTGGGCAACAAAACCAAGTCGGTCTTTTCGCATTTCTGACTGTTTTTGTCTTTCTACCTCGCTTAATAAGCTTTCATTTTCTTGTTCCTGGTTAATAAAATCATATTTAAATCCTTTAACCTGTAAGAGTTTTTCAAGAGGGTTTTCTATATCCCTGAAGTTTTCTTTTAAGCGTCCGTCGGAAGTTAGTAATACAGACTGGGCATAGTGATACTGGGCAAAAACATATTTAAACTGATTATATTCAGAACCAATTGTACAAGTGTAATTTACACTTGGAAGAAATTTTTTATAATTTGGATTAGACCCATTTATAATTTCCAGATACGGGTAACTGTCACTTGCAGTAGTACTAAATTTAGCACTAATAACTCTAAGGTCATAAGTACTTCCATCTGGTTCAACCCCTATGCCAGCGTTACCGGCAGAATTTACTTTTAATTGGGAATAAGAAGAAACAGATAGAAATAAAAATACGATAATGGTAATAAATTTAAAATTTTTCATTTTATTTATTTTTAGTTTTTGAAATCATTAAGTATAAAGTTGAAAATCGTTACTTAAAACGAGAGATAAATAAAAGAATCATGGATAATAAAATTCAATTTGGTTGAATTTCTGTTCGTAAAAACGAAACAGGGACATTTAGGTACAGGTTGAAAAAAATCAACGCTCGTTCCCCGCGCCTGTGCAGCGAGAACCTTTTTGCCTCTCCGGGTGGGAGTACCGGGGAGGCTTTTAAATTAGCCGGGTAAATATTTTGAAATATATGATTTGCATGTTGGTTGAAATAATGGTGGTTATTTGTAAATTTTACAGATAACGTTTTTGATTTATAGTTTAATTAAATACAAGATACATAGAAGTTAATTACTAAATCCAACACTTTTTTTTTTCAGAAATCGTTTTTTTTTTTTTTATTGAGTGCAAGTTGCAGAAATACAGCGTTTATAATTTTGCAATTTAGAATTAGTCTAAACATATATGTTCTATTTTTGAAACTCATGTTTGAAGGAGCAGGATATTATCGGACTCCCAACCTTTGTTTAATATGTGCCAATAGCCCCATCAGGGGGTTGGGGGTGAAGTGTGCAGATAAATTTTTTTCTAACTTGGTTGTTAATAAAACCAAAACAAAATGTAAACATATTTCACTATTTAGACATGTACTAAATTGAATTAATTAATTGTAAATATTCCTTATTGATCTTATTTTTAGCCAATTAAATTCAGAAGGTATGAACAAGAAAATTTTCCCGGTATTATTAGTATTCAGCTTATTGTAATAACCTCATTTGGGCAGGAGCCGACAAAATGGAGAGGGCCAAATGAAAACGGAATTTACAACGAAACCGGCTTGTTAAAACAGTGGCCTGCTTCAGGACCTGAAATTATCTGGCATTACGATGAATTGGGTGAAGGACATTCATCACCGGTTTTTGCCAATAATCTGATTTATATTTCTGCCGGAATTGATTCAATGGGTTACATTGTAGTTTTAAATAAAGAAGGGAAGTTTCAATGGAAAGCATCTTACGGGAAAGAATATTACGATAGTTATCCGGGAGCTCGATCTTCACCAACTGTGGTTGGAGATTTACTTATACATTTATTCAGGTCATGGTATATTAACCTGCATGGATGCAAAAAACGGTGAAATAAAATGGCAAAAAGGTTCTTTTGATGATTTCGATGGACAAAAACTGAATTGGGGCGTTTGCGAAACGGTTGTGGTTGATGGAGATATTGTATATATAACTCCGGGCGGCAAAAAATATAATGTAGTGGCTTTAAACCGGTTTAATGGTGAATATCGTTTGGTCTTCAGAAGCGTTGGGAGATCCATCAGCATATTGCACACCAATACTTGTAAAACTTCCTTCCCGAAAACTACTGGTTACACATACTGCTAATAATATCATTGGGCTGGATGCTTCAACCGGAAAATTATTATGGTCGCAGCCACAAACCAACCGTTGGGGAGTTCATGCAAATACACCAATTTTTTTAGAAAATAGTTTATTCTGTTTCAGTGGTTATGGATGCTGGAAGTGTAAAACTGGATTTGAATGCAGATGGAAGCAGTGTAAAGGTAGCCTGGAAGAGCGAAAAGCTGGATAGTCGAATGGGTGGAGCAGTTCTTGTAAATGGTTATTTTACGGTTCGGGCGATAACAATCGTGAATGGAGATGTGATTGATTGGAAAACAGGAAAAGAAACCTATGCTTCAACAGAAATAATGAAAGGCCCGGTAATTTATGCTGATGGAATGTTGTATTGTTATAGCGAAAGAGGGGAATTGGCATTGGTAGAAGCTACACCTGAAAAATTCAATATTATTAGCCAAACAAAAGTTGACATGGGCGTCTGCTCAACATTGGTCACACCCTGTAATAAACGATGGTAGACTTTATTTACGGCATGGAAATGTTTTAATCTCTTATAAAATCAAATAAACAGGAAATTGAATTTCAAGAATTCATTTACAAAAATAAATATAGAAACCAATTAAACAATCAATAATGAGATCATATTTTGTTATTTTTCTTTTATCGCTTTTAGTTTGAATTTAAATGCGCAGGTAATCCAGTGGCGTGGCCCAAATCGTGACGGGATTTTTCAGGAAACAGGGTTGTTAAAACAATGGCCTGAAGAATGGCCCTGAAAAATTATTGAAGGTAGAAAAAATTGGAAAAGGCTGGTCGTCGCCAATTTATGCCGGAGGAATGATTTATACTACTGGAATGATTGATACACTTGATTATCTTTCTGCAATTGATATGCAGGGAAATATAAAATGGCAGGTTTCTTATGGCCGTTCATGGAATCAATCTTATCCTGATACACGCAGTACTCCCGTTGTTGATGACAACCGGATTTATGTGCAAAGTGGAACAGGCCGGGTTGCATGTATCAACAAAGATACGGGAAAAGAAATCTGGGCTAAAGAAGTGGATAAAGATTTTGATGGTGTTTATCATATTTGGGGAAATTCTGAAACTCCGCTGGTAGTTGATAATATGGTAATTTGTTCTCCCGGAGGCGCTGAAACAAGTATTGTTGCTTTGGATAAAATGACCGGAAAACCGTTTGGGAAAGTAAATCGGTTGGCGGACCAAGAGCATATTTGTCAGCAACGGTTTATGAATATAAAAACTTCCGTTATATTCTTGCTGCAACCGGAACACATTTATTGCATTGGTTCCTGAAACTGGTGAAATTGTTTGGAGTTATAAATATTACGATGCTGAAAAATGGGATCAGGAAGGATTAATCTGGACAAATACACCAACATATAAAGATGATGAGATTTTTATTTCGATGGGATACGATTATCCGGCGGTTATGTTGAAAATGAGTGCTGATGGTAAATCGGTTTCTGAAAAATTCTCAAATACTATACTTGATAATCATTTTGGCGGTTTAATTCTGACTGATGGCTATGTTTACGGAGCTAACTGGACGGATAATAATCGGGGAAAATGGGTGTGCATGGATTGGAATACAGGCGAAATTAAATATGAAACAGACTGGCGCACAAAAGGAGCACTTGTTATGGCCGATGGATTATTATATGCATATAATGAAAGGGGAGAAGTGGTCTGGTTAAACCCGATCCCAGTGGTTTTAATGTTATAAGCCAGTTTAAATTAAGCTGGTGGAGCAGGGCCACATTGGGCGCATCCGTTTATTGCTGATGGAAAACTGTTTTTACGTCATGGCGAAGTGCTGTTTGTATATGATATAAAAGAGAAATAGATAATAAGTTATTAGTAGTAAGTCGTAAGTAGTCGGAAAAAATGAAAAGCTGATTATGAGAGAAAAAATGAATGATAGTACGTTATTGTCGTTCCGAACAAAGTGAGCCAGCCTGAATGATTGGTCGGGCAGGGAATCTGTTCCAACACAAACTGAAAGTTTAATAATGACCTAATCATTGATCTTTGCTCTATCCTTCTCACGACTTACGACTTACTCACTACTCTGTACTAAAAATTAAATGAATACGAAACGAACCATAAATATTACACTTCTTGTTATAAGCTTTATTGGCTTTGTAATCATCTTTTGGTGGATCAATAATGATCCGACACGAAATTTTGATATTAGCGTTGAAGGTGCTGATAACAGGGGCGTTGGTGATTCTGCAGTTGTGGTTAATATTGGTGCGTTATATCATCAATACGAAACGGAATATACAGAGTTAAGTGAAACATGGCCACGTTTTCGTGGTAGCGACTTTGATAATATTTCAAAATCACCGGTAAAACTGATCGATAAATTTCCTCCAGAAGGACCAAAAATATTGTGGAGCGTCGAACTGGGTGAAGGACATTCAGGTGCAGCCATTTACAAAGGGTTGGCTTATGTAATGGATTATGATGAGGAAAAGCGTGCCGATATGCTGCGTTGTTTTTCTGTTGTCGAAGGCAAAGAGATGTGGTCAAGAGGTTACAAGCTAAATATCAAACGAAATCATGGAATGTCTCGAACCATTCCTGCCGTCACCGAAGATTTTATTTTAACCATGGGACCAATGTGCCAGGTGATGTGTCTCGATCGAAAAACCGGCGATTTTATTGTGGGGATTGGATGTGGCTAAAGAATATGAATCGGAAGTTCCACTTTGGTACACAGGGCAGTGTCCGTATATCGATAATGGTGTTGCAATTATTGCGACTGGTGGAAAAGCATTCCTGGTTGGTATTGATTGTGCTACCGGTGAAAAATTGTGGGAAACACCGAATCCAAATGGCTGGTTAATGTCGCATGCATCCGTTATGCCATTTACTTTTGGTGGAAGAAAAATGTATGTGTACAGCGCGGTTGGTGGCTTGGTTGGAGTTGCAGCCGATGGCGAAGATGTTGGTGAAATTCTATGGGAAACTCCGGCATGGAATCACTCAGTAGTAGCACCATCAGCAGTTTGTATGCCCGATGGAAAAATTTTTCTTACCGCAGGTTATGGAGCAGGAAGTATGATGTTGCAACTTTCAGTTAATGATGGAAATTACAGCATTGAACCACTTTATGATTATGCTCCAAAAGACGGACTTGCATGCGAACAGCAAACGGCTATTTTATGGAATAATCATTTGTTTGGAATTTTACCAAAAGATGGTGGGGCGCTTCGAAATCAGCTGGTTTGCGTTAGTCCCTCTGATACAAGAAAAATTGTATGGTCAAGTGGGAAAGAGGTTCGTTTTGGTTTGGGACCCTATTTTATTGCGGATAACAAAATGTTTGTTCTGAGTGACGAAGGTATGTTAACCATTGTTCGACCGAGTACTGAAAGATATATTCAACTGGATCAGGTAAAAGTGATTGAAGATGCGCATGATGCATGGGCACCTTTTGCATTGGCAAATGGATATTTGATATTGAGGGATTCAAAAACGATGGTTTGTATCGATTTGAATGTGTGAAAAACTGAGAAATTGTAAAATGGACAAATTGAAGAATTTTCGAATTTACTATGTTTTGACAACTGATGATTTGAATCTGAAAATCCGAATATCTGGTATCTAAAGATCTAAAAGAATGAAGAATAAAGGAATCGTAATATTTTTAATAATCCTCGCGGTAATAATAGTTGCAGTTATTGCCATTGATTATTCTTCTGAGCGCCCGAATAAAAGTGAAGCAAATCCATACGAATACAATATTGATGAATTTAAAGATGTTGCTCCGGAATTGATAAATTACAAGGAAACCAAAAACTTTAAAATTGGTTTTGAAAATCCAACAGGAATCGCAGTTAAGGAGGATAAAATATACGTTACCGGCGATAAAAGTTTGAAAATTATTGATTTCACCGGAAAGTTACTTAATGAAATAAGCATTCAGGGAGAACCAAAAACGGTTGAGCCGTCCGGTGATACAATATTTGTGGCTACTGCCAATAAAATTCTGTTATTTACTCCCGAAGGAACATTACTTAATGAATGGAATTTTGAAGATGAAAACGCTTTTATAACGGCAATTTCTATTTATGAAGGTAATGTTTTTATAGCTGATGCAGGATTGAGAAAGGTATCACGGTTTTCAATGGATGGAGAACTTATCAATGAATTTGAAGGAAAAAAGGGAGATGAAGTTGTACATGGATTTATTGTTCCAAGTCCTTATTTTGATCTGGGTGTAAATCAGTTTGGCGAATTGTGGGTAGCGAACCCGGGAATGCACTCGTTGGAAAATTATACGTTTGAAGGTGATTTAAGAGGATTTTGGGAATATACAAGCATTGAAATAGAGGGATTTAGCGGCTGTTGTAATCCGGCACATTTTACTTTTCTCGAGGATGGAAGTTTTGTAACCAGCGAAAAAGGTTTGGTGAGAATAAAAGTTCACAAACCATCCGGTGAATTAAAATGCGTTGTTGCCGCTCCGGTAAAATTTAAAGATGGCGGCGAAGCACCCGATGTTGCAGCAGATAGTTCGGGCAACGTTTATGCCCTCGATTTTGATAGAAAGATTATACGTGTTTTTGAATTGAAATAATTTTAGTGGAAACTGTGTCTGTAATTTTAACCACGGAGAGCACAGAGAAGACACAGAGTGCCGCAAAGAAGGATATAAAATACAACTCCGAAGGAGTGAAATATTTGTAACCCCGGGTTTCAACCCGGGGAATGAGCGAAGTGAATAAAAAGGTGCATCCATTTAGGCTGATTGAAAATCCGGTATATCATGCACCGCAGGATGAATAGATGATAAAGAAATGAATAGAAAAGAATTTTTTAAAACAGGAGGACGAATATTATTGCTTGGTGGATTAACAGCTTCGGTAGGATATCTGGTTGTCAATAAAAAAGTATCTGCCAATTGCACCATTTCTCCAGCATGCAACAGTTGCGGAATTTATACCGACTGCGTAAATCCTGAAGTAAAAACCGAAAGAGAAAAAACTCCGAAGGAGTGAAATATTGTTAGCCCGGGGTGAAACCCGGGATTAATGAGCGAAACGAATAAAAAGGTGCATCCACGCCCGTAATTTGAAAAACCGGCAATACATGCACCGCAGATGAAAAGAGAATGAAATTAAAAACCCCGAAGGGGTGATATAATAATAGCCCCGGTCCCGATAGCTATCGGGATTAACCCGGGGTAATGAGCGAAGCGAATAAAAAGGCGCATAGGTAGAAAGTTGATTAAAGATGGAATGGAACATACGCCGCATAATGAGAAGTTGATTAGAACGAAGAAATGGAAAAAAACAAATCACAAAGCAGGAGAAAATTTATTCAGAACGGCGTACGTTTTTCTCTGTTACTTTCATTAGGAACGGTTAGTGCAGCTGCCTTACGAAAAGTAACAGCCGACGATTACGTTTGGCAGATTGATCCATTTGAATGCACACAATGTGGTCGTTGTGCCACCGAGTGTGTGATGACTCCATCGGCTGTTAAATGTGTACACGCCTTTCAACTTTGTGGCTACTGCGATTTGTGTGGAGGTTATTTAAAACCCGACCCAAATGCACGAACTACTGCGGCCGAAAATCAACTTTGTCCAACTGCCGCAATTAAACGCAATTATATTGAGGAGCCTTACTTTGAATATACCATAGATGAAGATTTATGTATTGGTTGTGCCAAGTGTGTGAAAGGCTGTACATCGTTTGGAAACGGTTCGCTGCATCTTCAAATCATTCACGACATATGTGTGAATTGCAATGAATGTTCCATAGCCCGAAATTGTCCGTCCAATGCTATAAAAAGAGTAAAAGCAAGTGAGGCATATAAAGTTAAAGGCAACTGGTCAAAACCAACTAGTTAGAAATTGAACAACTTAAATGAAAAATTTTAGCGATAAAGGAAAAGAAAATAAAGACCACAATTCTCAATCCAAGGTTTTTTTTAATTCCTCCCCTTCGGGGAGGTTAGGAGGGGCTTTTACCTTTGGGGAGGTTAGGAGGGGCTTTATCTTTTTACTTTTTTTCTTTTTCACTTTCACCTTGTCTGCCCAGCAGCAGCGATTTCCAAAGCCGGAATTTGACACAGGTTATACTCAGCCCACTACTATCACTCCCGAACCACGGGCGCTTCAACTGGAATATTTTGATGTAATAATTTTGGTTATCGTACTTTCGCTGGCGTCGTATTTTGCCATTAAAAAACGTTCGAGATATGGTATTTTGGGGCTTTCAATATTTACACTAATCTATTTTGGATTTTACAGGAACGGTTGTATTTGCGCAATTGGAGCCATTCAAAATGTAACATTATCGTTTTTCGATCCTGCATATGCAATTTCATTAACCGTATTGCTCTTTTTTATGTTACCACTGGTATTTACACTCTTTTTCGGAAGAACATTTTGTGCAGGTGCTTGTCCGTTGGGAGCCATTCAGGATTTAATCATCATAAAACCTTTGAGTTTACCCAAATGGCTGAATAAAACATTAGGATTGATTCCATACATTTATCTGTCACTGGCAGTACTTTTTGCAGCTACCGGAACCGATTTTATCATTTGTCGTTACGATCCGTTTGTAGGGATTTTTCGCATGGATGCCAAGTTTTTAATGATTGTATTGGGAATAGCAATTTTATTAATGGGCATGTTTGTCGCGCGTCCATATTGCAGATTTTTATGTCCATACAGTGTTCCGCTAAGTTGGATGTCACGATTTTCAAAACATCATTTAACGATTACTCCAACAGAATGTATTCAATGTAAATTGTGTTCGCATTCCTGTCCGTTTGATGCTATTGATTTTCCAACAAACGAAAAGGAAGTGGTAAAATCGGGATTAGGGCCAAAACGTTTTGTTACTTACGCTGTAATTATTCCGTTATGGATTGCGGCAGGTGTTTTTGTGGGTGCAAAATCGCACACCTTTTTATCAAAGGCAAATCCGGATGTTTATCTGGCCGAACTGTTAATTGCTCATCCTGAGGTAAAAAATGACCCGGATAATATTGATGTGCAAACATTCATGGCATCAGGAAAAACTATGGAAACATTAGTAAATGAAGCTGAGATAATTCAGGATAAATTTTACACGGGAAGTATGATTGCCGGTGGATTTTTAGGATTGGTAATTGGATTGACTTTGTTGAATACGGTTGTATTCCGTAAGCGACAGGATTATGAGCCACACAAAGGAAATTGTTTCAGCTGCGGGCGATGTATGGATTATTGTCCGGTAGAAAAGTGAATGAATAAAAGCCTCCCCTGACCCCTCCAAAGGAGGGGGATAAAAAGAAAAAAATGAGAGGGAAAAATTTGAAATATTGAAAAGAAAAGAACGCTGAAGGAGTTCAACAATAATAGCCCCGGGATTTATACCCGGGGAATATGAGCAGAGCGAATTATAGGCGCATCCACGCTCACCAAATTGAAACGGTTGGTTAACATGCGCCACAAAATGGTAGGAAGGTTTAAAATGAAATAGAATAAAAGAGAAAAACTCCGAAGGAGTGAAATATTAGTAACCCCAGGTTTTAACCTGGGGATAAAATGAAACAAAATGTAACAAAGGCGCATTCACGTTCATCAAATTGAAATGGTTGGTAAACATGCGCCGCAAAACAAAAACAGGAATTGAAAAGGCATTCAACATAAATATGGAAATAAAAGATAAAATAAAGCTTTCACAAAACATCGCAGTCGTTTCCGGCATTTTTTGCATTACGGTAGCATTGCTACTATTGCTTAATTATATGCAAATGTCGAAAAACGACCCGACCGATAGTAAAGTTATTCAGGCGCTGGTTGAACGACTTAAGCACGAGCCCGATAATGATGCCCTGAAAATGGAAATCAGAAATTATGATCTGTTGGCACGCAAAGCTTATTTTAATAGCGAATGGCAGGTGAAAACTGGGGCGTATCTTTTATTATTCGGGGCAATTGTGTTGGCCTTTTCGCTGCGTTTTTATTATTCATTAAAAGCAAAAATTGATAAACCGGACACACTACATGAAAATGAAATTGTCAGTCGGATTCTGGCACAAAATGGAATTATAATTGTTGGCTCTGTAGTTTTGGTTCTGGCATTTGGAGCATCATTTTTACGGTAAATCAATTGCAATATTATGATGTTGATAAGAACGTAGGCAGGAGCTCAATCAACTCTGGAAGATGAAGGAATAGAAGTGATTGAGGTTGGGGAAAATCCAACTTCAACTGGAGGAGATATTAGCACAGGCAACAACTTCAAATCCTGAAAGCCATGTGGATGCGGAAGCAGCCTGTCGATACAAATTTAAAAACACAAAATTCAGAAGTTATAAAGTATGAACCTAAAACAGTTACTTCAGGTTCAACTGATTTTTTGACAGAAGTCCGAAAGAATCACAATGCATTTCGCGGGCCTTTAAGCCAGGGAGTGAGTTTCAGCAAAAATATACCAACAGAATGGGATGGCACAACAGGTGCAAATATTTTATGGAAAACCACCATTCCTAAAAAAGGATTTAATTCACCAATAATATGGGGCGATAAAATATTTCTGGCAGGAGCTGATGCTGCAAGTCGGGAAGTCTATTGTTTTAATCGAAATGATGGAAAATTACTTTGGACAGGTGTAGCTGATAATATTCAAGGGTCACCTTCCACTTTGCCAAAAGTTACTGAAGATACAGGACTTTCAGCACCAACATTAACAACTGACGGAAAACGTGTTTATGCCATTTTTGCTACCGGTGATGTTATTGCATTCGACATGAATGGAAAGCGTGTATGGGCAAGAAATCTGGGTGTTCCTGATAATCATTATGGACATTCTTCATCATTGGTTACATGGGATAATAAGTTGTTTATTCAGTATGATACAAACAAAGGTGGAAAACTGATTGCTCTTGATGTGGCGACCGGAAATACAGTTTGGGAAACAGTTCGTAAATCTAAAATCTCTTGGGCAAGTCCGGTTTTAGCCGAAGTTGACGGAAAGTACCAGATAATATTAACTGCCGACCCAATTGTTGCCGGTTATGATGAGGAAACCGGAAAAGAATTATGGTCGGTGGACTGTATGATGGGCGAAGTTGGTCCTTCAGTTGCGTATTCTGATGGAATTGTTGTGGCTGCTAATGAATATGCCCGAATGGTGGCCATAGATATTCGAACCCATAAAATACTTTGGGAAAATGATGAGTACCTCCCTGAAGCTTCCAGTCCAGTTGCCTATAATGGATTATTATTTATTGCAACAAGTTATGGTGTTTTTGTTTGCTACGATTTAAAAACGGGCGAAAAATATTGGGAGCACGATTTCGGTACAACCATTTATTCTTCACCAACTATTGCTGATGGAAAGGTTTTTTTGATGGATAATGAGGGAACAATGCGTATTTACGAAGTAGGAAAAGAAATGAAACTAATAGGTGAAAATAGTCTTGGTGAAAAATCTGGCCCAACACCCGCTTTTGCTGATGGCCGTATTTACCTGCGTGGTGCAAATGATTTGTATTGTATAGGAAAATAAAATTTAAAGCTGTCATTTCGAACTGGAGAGACGACTGAGAAATCTGTAATTTGAGAGATTCTACAATTCGTATCTTCTTTCGGAATGACAATTAATTGAAATAATGAAACATTGAAGAACTTTGAAAGAGTCAAATATTGATAGCCCCGGGTTTTAACCGGGAGAAAAAGAAACAAAAAAAGGCGCATCCACGCCCGTTAATTTGAAAAACGAATAGGCATGCGCCACACAAAGTGAAGTTGATTAAAGAGGAAAACGGCAAAGATTAATTAAATTCTTTGCGAAAATAATATGACAAACAATTTTCAAAATATAGACCAGTTAATTGCTGAAAAAGGCTCAACGAAAAAGAGCCTGATTCCGATTTTACAGGCCATTCAAAAAGAATACAATTACCTGCCTGAGGATGTGTTAAGGTATGTGGCTGAAAAAACTTCAATCACTGCAGCTGATATCATCGGAGTTGCCAGTTTTTATTCACAGTTCAGATTGAAACCGGTAGGAGAACACATGATTAAGGTGTGTGTGGGAACTGCCTGCCATGTTAAAGGAGCAGTACAGGTGTACGATGCTTTTCGTCGCGAATTTAAATTACCAGAGGGCGTCAACACCGAAGAATCGGGAAAATATACGCTTGAAAAAGTGAGTTGTTTTGGCTGTTGTACGCTGGCACCGGTCGTTCAGATTGATGATATTACTTATGGTCATGTTTCAAATGACCAGGTTGGACAGATTATTGAAGATTTTGAAAGTCAGAAAGGGAAAAAAGAGTTCAAAAAAGGCTCGTCGTGCTGATGGTTCAGAAATTAAAGGAGAAATTCGGATTGGTCTTGGCTCCTGCTGTGTGGCAAGCGGAAGTGAGGAAATTCGTAAAGAAGTAGAAAGCGTGGTCAATGAAAGTGGCTTGCGCGTAAATCTGAAACATGTAGGTTGCGTGGGAATGTGCCATCAGGTTCCGTTGGTTGAAGTAGTTCCAAATGAAGGCGAACCAACTCTGTATGCCAAGGTAAACCGGAGGATGTAAAAAATATTGTTGAATCGCATTTTGAAGCTCCGGGATTTTTCACTAAAACAAAAAACAAGCTGCTACATCTGGTTGAAGATATTCAAACCGATCGCAACTGGGATGGCATTGAACGCTATGAAATCAGCATGCGCGAAAAACCGGTTGCATCGTTTCTTGGGAAAACAAATTCCAATTGCAACAGAATATCGTGGAATGATTAATCCGCTGGATATTAATGAATACAAAAAACGGGGTGGATTTACTGCACTTCAAAAGGTATTGGAAACCATGTCACCCGATGAAGTGATTCACGAAGTAAAAGAAAGCGGAATTCGTGGTCGCGGCGGTGCAGGTTTTCCAACAGGAATTAAATGGGAATTGGTAAAAAAACAAAAAAGCGAAATAAAATACATTATTTGCAATGGCGATGAAGGCGATCCCGGGGCATTTATGGACAGGATGCTTCTGGAATCGTATCCATACCGTGTGATTGAAGGAATTCTGATTGGCTGCTTTTGCTGCCGAAATCAGTAATGGATATTTTTATATCCGCGCTGAATATCCGCTGGCGGTAACTCGAATTCGGGAAGCAATTGAAGATTTGCGAAGAAAATAATTTGCTTGGGTGAAAATATTTTGGGAACCAATTTAATTTTGATCTTTCCATTTATGAAGGAGCCGGAGCTTTTGTTTGTGGTGAAGAATCGGCATTGATGGCCTCTATTGAAGGAAATCGGGGCTTTCCAAGAATTCGTCCGCCATTTCCTGCTGAAAGTGGTTTGTGGGGATATCCAACTTTGGTAAACAACACCGAAACATTTGCACAGATTTCCTATATTCTTCGTGAAGGTTCAGAAAAATTTGCATAAATATGGTACAGAAAAAAGTACCGGAACAAAAGTTTTTGCGTTGGCCGGGAAAGTGGCTCGTGGTGGCTTGATAGAAGTTCCAATGGGAATCACAATTAAACAGGTAATTGAAGAAATTGGCGGTGGAATTGCCAATGGTCGAAAATTTAAGGCCGTTCAGATTGGTGGTCCGTCAGGTGGTTGTATTCCGGCTGAACATGCCGACACGCCAATAGATTACGAATCGTTGAGTGAAATGGGCGCGATGATGGGTTCTGGTGGACTGGTTGTTCTTGATGATACGGATTGCATGGTTGATATTGCCCGTTATTTTCTTTCGTTTACGCAGGAAGAATCGTGTGGGAAATGTACTTTCTGCAGGGTGGGCACAAAACGAATGCTCGACATTTTGGATAATATTACCAAAGGAAAAGGTAAGCCCGGCGATTTGGATGAACTGGAAAAACTGGCCGAGTGGACAAACAAAGGAAGTTTATGCGGACTCGGAAAAACGGCACCAAATCCGGTGTTGAGTACATTGAAATATTTCAGGGAAGAATATGAAGCGCACATCAACGGCGTTTGTCCAACAGGAAAATGCATGGAGCTGATTACCTATTCAGTGAATGATAACTGTATTGGTTGTACTAAATGTGTGCAAAAATGCCCGGTAGATGCGATCCCGTTTACACCGCATGAAAAGCACAGCATCAATACAGAATTGTGCATAAAATGTGATTCATGTCGGGCGGTTTGTCCGGTGGATGCGATAGATGTGAAGTAGGTTGCATAGGTTGCAGGTTTCATGGTAACAGGTTCGAAAGAAAAAGAGTTATGAAAAGTTACAGGGATTTAGAAATATTTCAGAAAGCTTATCAATTGGCAGTTGAGGTGCATAAAATGACTTTAACTCTTCCACAATATGAAATGTATGAACAAGGTAGTCAGGTTCGAAGGTCAACAAAAAGCATAAAAGATAATATTGTTGAAGGTTATGGCAGAAGGCGCTATAAAAATGAGTTTATACGGTTTTTGATTTTTGCACATTCATCTTGTGATGAGGCCATTTCTCAACTTGCAATGATTAATGAAATTCATTTTGAATCAAAAGGTTTGACAGAACTCGTTTCTGAATATGAGATTTTAGGTAGAAAGCTTTACAAGTTTATTGACTACGTTGAAAAGAATTGGAACGAAAAGAACCCGTAACTTGTAACCTGCAACTTGTAACCTGAAACGTTTGAAACATGATAAAACTAAAAATAAATAATACCGAAATCAAAGTTGAAGAAGGCACTTCAGTAATGAAGGCTGCACAAAAAATGGGTGTAGAAATTCCCAATATGTGCTGGCACGATGAGCTGGAGCATTTTACTTCCTGTATGCTTTGTTTGGTAAAAGATCAAAAGAATGGAAAATTGTTTCCTTCCTGTTCAGTAAAAGCAACAGAAGGTTTGGAAATTGTTACTGACGATACTGAAATTAAGGAAGCGCGGCAAACGGCATTGGAATTACTTTTGAGTGAGCACACCGGCGATTGTGAAGCGCCTTGCCAGATTGCTTGTCCGGCACACATGAATATTCCGTTAATGAACCGCTTGATTGCTGCCGGGAAATTTGATGAATCACTGGAAGTGGTTAAACGCGACATTGCATTGCCTGCGGTTTTGGGAAGAATTTGCCCGGCGCCGTGCGAAGGTGCTTGTCATCGTAAAACAGTTGATGAGCCGGTTTCAATTTGTTTGTTGAAACGATTTGTTGGCGATGAAGGGGAATCTCCTAAAATAACTCCGGCTGAAAAAACTGGAAAAAAAGTAGTGGTAATTGGAGCTGGTCCTGCTGGATTAGCTGCAGCATATTATCTTCAGTTGAAAGGGATTCAGGTTACCTTGCTAGATAAAAATGAAAAAGCGGGCGGATTGCTCAGAACTGAAATCAATGATGAAATTCTGCCTAAAGAGGTTCTGGATAAAGAAATAGAAGTGATTTTAAATACAGGCGTTGAATTTCAGGGTGGAAAGGAAATCAATGCCGAAGTATTTGAATCGCTGAAAAAAGATTTTGATGCTGTAGTTATTGCAACCGGCGTAATTTCGGAACAATCTGAAAAATTTGGTTTGGAAACCACACTAAAGGGAATTGTTGCAGATAAAAATTCGTATCAGACATCTGATGAAAAGGTGTTTGCTATAGGTAATGTTTTGCGTTCATCACGATTGGCGGTGCGTTCAGTTGGACAGGGGAAAGAAGTAGCTTTTTCGGTTTTGCAATATTTTAACAGTCAGAAACCAAAAGGTGAGCCTCGCTTGTTTAACTCACGATTTGGAAAATTGGTAGCAGCTGAATTTTCAGAATATTTAAAGGAATCGGTAAATAAAAAGCGCACATTCCCTGAGAAAGGTGGATACACTAGTTTTTCAAAAGAAGAGGCTATTGCTGAAGCAAAAAGATGTCTTCATTGTGATTGTCGTGCAATTGATGATTGTAAACTAAGAACTTATTCCGACCAGTATCAGGCCGACCAAAAACGGTTCAAAACCAGCGAACGCCGCAACATCACAAAAATGATGAATCATGGTTCGGTGATTTACGAGCCACAGAAATGTATCAAATGTGGCATTTGTGTTCGATTAACCGAAAAATATACCGAGAAATTTGGATTCACGTATATTGGCCGGGGTTTTGATGTGGAAATTGGCGTACCGTTCCATGAAGAATTAAAAGAAGGATTAACAGCAACAGCCGAAAAAGTGGCTAAGGCATGTCCAACTGGAGCGATTTCGCTAAAAGACTCCGAAAGAGTCAAACAACAATAGCCGTAAGTGTAACTTACGGTAAGAAAAGTAATACAAACAAGAACCCTGAAAAGGGTTCAATAACATATTTAAGATGGCCACATTTACGCAAATATTGTATCAAATTGTGTTTTCCACAAAATACGCTGAAAATACAATGGTGCTTGATGAAAGCGAAAAATTATATCGTTATATGTGGGGTGTTTTGAAAAATAAAAATTGTGTTTTGTACCGATTAAACGGAACGGAGAATCATTTACATATTTTGACTCATGTTCATCCTTCTGTCTCTGTGTCTTCTTTGGTAAAAGATATTAAAGTTTCGTCTTCAGTTTGGTTGAAAGAACAAGGTATATTTCCTGACTTTATCGGATGGCAGGAAGGTTATGGTGCTTTCACATATCATATAAATAAAAAGGAAACATTAATAAATTATGTAAAGAATCAAAGACAGCATCATCGCGTGAAAACGTTTAAGGAAGAGTATATCGAATTATTGAATGAACATGGAATTGAGTTCGATGAAAAGTATTTATTTTAAATTCAACCCCTTTAGGGTTGTGGATTTTGTGGCTGGCAAGTAACCGTAGGTAAAAACCTACGGCTATTATTGTTGAATCTTTTCAGGATTTGGTGGAGAAGGATAATAGGAAAGTTATAATACGATTAATTTATAAAACTGAAAATGAATGACTCCGAGTCAAACAACAATGGACGTAAGTGACTTACGATATAAATGTAAAAATAAACAAGAACCCTTAACGGGGTCAACATAATATACAAATATGATTCAAAAATATATATCCATTATATTTATTTTGTTGATTATTGGAAATCAGTCTTTTGCGCAACCAACCGATTCATGGCCAATCTTCCGTGGCGACCAAAACCTGACAGGTGTTTCAAACACAACGATTCCCAATTCGCCAAAATTATTGTGGACATACGAAACAGGCGATAACATAAAATCGGCTCCGGTAGTGGATGACGGCAAAGTGGTTATTGGCTCAACGGATGGTTTTGTTTACTGTCTCGATATGAACGGTAAATTGCTTTGGAAATTCGAGACTAATAATTCCATTGAAGCACCTGCACTGATTCACAACGGCGTTGTTTTCGTTGGTAATCTCGATGGAATGTTATATGCCCTCGAACTGAATTCAGGAAAAAAATTGTGGGAATATAAGTGTGACAATCAGATAATCGGCTCACCCAACTGGTGGAGTGATAGAAAATCAACATATATTTTTGTGGGTAGTTATGATTTTTATCTGCATTGCGTTGATGCTAAAACCGGGGAAGTGAAATGGAAATACGAATCGGATAATTACATTAATGGTGCAGCAGCAAGTGCCAACGGAAAGGCCATGTTTGGAGGCTGCGATGGGTTTTTGCACATTGTTGATATTGCCACCGGAAAACTCGATAAAAAAATTGATGTGGCTACGTATGTAGCTGGTTCAGTAACGGTCGACAAAGATAAAGCTTACATTGGTGATTACGATGGACGGTTTTTTCAGGTTGATATAAAAGCCGGCAAAACAACCTGGGTTTGGGAAGATGAAAAAACGCATTTACAGTTCATTGCTTCTCCGGCTTTAATCGGTAATAAAGTTTTAACCGCCAACTACAATAAGTTTTTGTATTGTTTTGATAAAAACTCCGGTCAAAAAGTTGTGGGAATATAATACAGGCCGACAAGTGGAAGCATCGCCGGTAATTACTAAAGATAAAGTGATTATTGCCAATATGCGCGGCGATTTGGCCATGGTAAACCTTTCGGATGGCAAGCTTGTTTGGAGTTATGAAATAGGTGGTCAGATTATCAATAATCCGGCCGTGGCAGCAGGAAAGATTTTTGTGGGGGCTTACGACGGAAATGTATATTGTTTTGGAGCCCCTCCTAACCTCCCGCCAGCTGGCGGAGAGGAATAAAAGAAAACCCCTCTGCTTAACAGTATCTCGCCAATGGAAAGAAATCAGGGTGTTTTAATTAATATAAGAATGCAAAAGTTATTGATATATGTAATTCAAAACTCTCCCCCTTTGGGGGAGTCGGAGGGGGCCTTATGAATATCATTCAAATTATACCCGGTTCTGGAGGTAGTTTTTACTGCGGAAACTGTTTACGCGACAGTAAATATTTTAATGCGCTGCGTGCTGAAGGTCATCAAGTGACAAAAATTCCCATGTACCTGCCGCTGTTTGCCGATGAACACGATATTTCGGAAGTTCCCATTTTTTATGGTGCCATCAGTTTATATCTGAAACAGTTGTATCCCATTTTCAGAAAAGCGCCCGCCTGGGTGGATAAGTTGCTGAATTCAAAACCCATGATGAAAATGGCAGCTTCAATGGCTGGTTCTACACGTGCCAAAGGATTGGAAGACATGACCTTTTCTATGCTTTTGGGTGAGGAAGGACAACAAAAGGAAGAGTTGGACCACATGGTAAACTGGATTGCTGAACATTGCCAGCCCGATATTATCCACATTTCAAATGCGCTGCTTTTAGGACTTAGCCCGTCGATTAAAAGAAAAAATCGGAGTGCCGGTTCTTTGCACACTGCAGGATGAGGATGTTTGGATTGACCCGATGCAACCAAAATTCCAAAAGAAAATCTGGGATTTGATGCATGAAAGGGCAAAGGATGTTGATATGTTGGTTTCGGTAAGTGACTTTTTTGCCGGAGTGATGAAAGAACGAATGAATCTTCCGGATGAAAAAGTATCGAACCATTCATCTCGGTGTGGATGTGGAAGATTACAAATACATTTCTACCAAAGAGAAAGAACGAAATGTGGGATATATTTCAAGAATGTGCCACAAAGATGGTTTTGATATTGTGGTTGATGCCTTTATCGAGCTAAAAAAGAAACCTGGCTTTGAAGATGTAAAATTGATTGCTACGGGTGGCTCAACCGGCGACGATACAAAATTTAATAAGGAACAAAAACAAAAGCTCAAGGAAAATAATTTACTGGATTCGTTTGAAATCCTGCCTGATTTTGAGGGAAGGGAAGTGAACGACTTTTTCAAAAGAGTTTCGCTGGTTTCTGTTCCGGTGCGTATTGGCGAAGCTTTTGGAATGTACATGATTGAATCAATGGCTTCCGGTGTTCCGTTGGTTCAGCCTGCACTAGGTGCGTTTCCTGAAATCATTAAAATCTCTGGTGGAGGAGTTACTTATATGCCCAATACTCCTGAGAAGTTAGTTGAAACCTGGGCTGAGCCTTTTATCAAACCCTGATAAGTTGGAAGAACTCAGCAAAAAAGGTTATGAAGGCACAAATAAGAAGTTCAATATTCACAATCACGCCAAAGAAATTATAACTTTATACGAGAGTTTACGAACAATAATACTTCGCGTTGTACTTTGCGTCTTAGCGATGAAAGAATTATGCTACTACAATTACAAAACATAACAAAAGGTTACGGTGAGCCGGGAACACACAGCTACCGTTCCGTGCTGAAAAATTTAAATTTTGAGTTAAAACAAGGTGATAAGGTAGCCATTATTGGTCCAAGTGGTTCGGGTAAAACAACCTTGCTGAATTTAATCGGAGCACTCGACCAACCGGAGTCCGGGGAAATTCTTTTCGAAAGGAAGGACATAACCGGATATTCAAAAACCGAGTTGGCAACATTCCGAAACAAGCACCTTGGATTTGTTTTTCAACTGCATCATTTAATGCCGCAACTGAGTTTGTGGGAAAATGTATTGCTTCCTCTTTTACCGCAAGGAAATAAAATTTCAAAAGAACAAAAAGAATGGGCAGAGTATCTGATAAAAAAGGTTGGTATTTGGGAACAACGCAACCAAAAACCTTCTGAAATGTCAGGTGGTGAGTGCCAGCGAACAGCGGTAGTTAGGGCGTTAATTAATAAGCCAAAACTTATTTTGGCAGATGAACCAACTGGCGCACTCGACGAAGAAAATGCAAATGCATTAACCGATTTACTGAAAAAATTAAGTGATGAGGAAGGTGTAACATTAATTACAGTAACACATTCAGCAGTTTTTGCAGAACAAATGGATAGAGTATTCAAACTTAAAAATGGAGTGTTGGTTTAGTACAGTCCGACTGTTTTGCAGTATTATTGCGATGTGAGAATTGTTAAATAGTACATATTGCTGTTGACAATGTTTGAGAAAAAACAAAAATGAATTATTCCGAAATTCAAATATTTACGACCAAAGATGGACAAACTGAAATCGAGGTACAGCTTGACAATGAGACAGTCTGGTTAAATCAATATCAACTTGAATCTTTGTTTGAAACCAACAGAACTTCTATCAACCGACATATTTCAAATATTTATAAAACAGAAGAACTTGAGGAGAAGTCAACTTGTGCAAAAATTGCACAAGTTCAAAAAGAAGGTGGCCGGGAAATAAAACGAAAAATCAAATATTACAATCTTGATGTAATTATTGCCGTAGGATACCGTGTTAATTCGAAAAGGGGGACAGAGTTTAGAATTTGGGCAAACAAAATTTTAAAGGATTTTTTAATAAAGGGATTTTCAATAAATGAAAAACGGTTATCCAAACAAAATGAGCAATTACAAGAATTAAAGAAATCAGTAAAAATTTTAGGTGACGTTATAACCCAGAAAGAATTGTCTGGTTCAGAAAGCATGGGATTGCTAAAAATAATTTCTGACTATGCTTTTGCTCTTGATATTCTAGACCAATACGATTATCAGACTTTGAAAATTGAGGAAACCTCAGGAAAAGAAAAATATCAACTTACATACAACGAAGCAATTAAACAAATTCAATTTGTAAAACAGAAATATGGGAATAGTGAATTGTTTGGACGCGAAAAGGACAATTCTTTCAAAAGTTCAGTTTCAACAATTTACCAAACTTTCGATGGGAAAGATTTATATCCGAGTATTGAAGAGAAAGCTGCAAACTTACTTTATTTAGTGACAAAAAATCATTCATTTACAGATGGCAATAAAAGAATTGCAGCATTTTTGTTCTTATATTTCCTTGAACGGAATGGAGTTCTTTATGATGAGAATGGTGAAAAGAGAATTGCAGATAATGCTTTAGTTGCTTTGACATTAATGATAGCTGTTAGCAAAACAGAAGAAAAAGATACAATAACAAAAATTATTGTAAACCTGATAAATAAGAATAATAATGCACGGTAACTTCGTACATTTTGGAATTGGTATTGGAAAAAGGGGAATCGGTTTATTTTAAAATGCAATCGGTCGAACAACAATTATGAACATGTACGAATTCAACTATACCCACTGTTCTAAATGTTAATTAGAGTTTTTTATGACAAAATTAAAATACATATTAAAAACATTTATACACTATTTTAAAGCCAATCTGCTGGTTGCTTTGGGTGTGGTAGTAAGTACAATGGTTTTAACAGGTTCGCTGATAATAGGCGATTCGGTACGTTACAGTTTGGAACAGTCTAACTTTTTACCGGTTGGGTGAAACAACACATTTAGTTTCGGTTACCGAACGGTATTTCAGACATGAAATGGCTGCTGACATGGAGGCTGATAATCCGCAAATTAAAGCTTCACCAATTTTGTTACTCGAAGGTGTTGCCGTTGCTGATGGTGGTCAACTGCGGGCGAATAAAGTGCAAATTGTTGGCGTTGATAAGTCTTTTGAAAAGATTTCTAATTCAACTACTTATTCTGAATTGCAAAATAATGAAATTGCAATTAGTCAGAATTTGGCGGAAAGATTGGAGTTAAAAGAGGGCGACAATTTGTTGGTGCGTATTAAAAAGGCCAGTTTAATTCCTTTAAATGCACCTTTTATTTCTGCTGAAGAAACCAGTGTTTCTCTGCGGGCTACGGTTAAAAAAGTGGTTCAAAAGAGAAGAGCTTGGGCCGGTTCAGTCTGAAAAATTCGCAAACAGCACCATACAATATTTTTCTTTCCATTGAGCGGTTAAATCAATTGATGGAATTTGAAGGAAAAGCCAATCAAATTCTTATTTCAACAGATTTGTCAACTGATGAAGTTTTGCAATCGGTGAAAAATTGTTTGACACCGGAAGATGCCGGACTTCAAATCAAAAATATTGAAGCTACTGATGAAGTTGAGATTTCAACCGAACGTGTTTTTCTGGAAGATAAAGTTGCAGAAACACTACAAAAACTCCCCAGCGCTCAACCCATGTTAACCTATTTTGTAAACGATATTTCAAAGCTCGAGGCTCAAAGCTCAAAGCCCGAAGCTAGTATTCCATATTCTTTTGTCTCCACTTTGACTTCAGGTTTGGGTGAAAACGAAATAATTCTGAACCAGTGGGCCGCTGATGATTTAGGAGCCAAAGTTGGTGATTCTATTCAGCTGAAATACTGGCAAATTGGTCCGCTGCGTAAATTAATTGAGAAGGAATCTGACTTTACATTAAAAGAAATCGTACCAATGGTTCCGGGGTGGGTTGATGAATCACGAATGCCTAATTTACCCGGACTATCAGATGCCGGTCATTGTAGTGAGTGGGAGGCAGGCGTGCCAATTAATTTGGATGCCATTCGTGATAAAGATGAAGATTACTGGGACGAATACAAAGGTTCGCCAAAAGCATATATTTCGTTGGATAAAGCTGAAGAGATTTGGTCGAACCGCTTTGGGAAGTATACGGCGGTGCGATTTTCATCCAATGATTTTAATGAAGATGAATATAAACGGGTTTTTGCAGAAAATATAACTCCGGCCGATTTGGGAATGGCAGTTGAACCCATCCGGGAAATGGGAGTGCAGGCAGCCAAAAATGGAACCGATTTTAGCGGTTTATTTATCGGGTTAAGTTTCTTTTTATTGATTGCCGGAATCGTTCTAACTTCTTTGTTGTTTCGTCTGAATTTGGAAACTCGTTCCACACAAGTCGGACTTTTAGATGCTTTGGGATTTAAGCAAAAACAGGTGCGCGGTTTTTATTTGTGGGAAGGTTTTGCAGTTGCACTACTGGGAGGAATACTTGGAATTATCGTATCGGTGTTTTATACACAACTGGTATTTAAAATTCTGAATACACTCTGGTTTGATATCGTTAGAACCGATGTTTTGATGATTAAGATTTATCCTGCAACGATAGCGATGGGGCTTGTTATTAGTTTGCTCGTTTCGCTGGCTGCGATTTACATTTCAGTTTCACGTTTTCAAAAACAAAAAACGGCTGAATTACAGAAACAAACGTCGGTAGCAAAAAACAAAACAAAGGAAATTATCTGGAATGGAATAATGATATTATCGCTAATTGCCTCAATTGGCATTTTTGTATTTCAGCTATTTTTCTCGAAACAGATGGACGCATCGCTGTTTTTTACTATCGGTGGTTTATTGTTGGTTGGTTTAATTTTATTATTCCGGTGGTTTATCATCAAACTTGAAAAAAGTAAAAAGCGATGAACTTGCCTTGGGCAGGATGGCACAACTCAATCTTTCAAGAAATAAAGGACGTTCGTTAACCGTAGTAATTTTATTTGCATTGGGAACTTTTGTGGTAGTTTCCACTGGCTCGAATAAACTCGATTTATTTGCCAATGCACAAGACAAATCCAGCGGCACAGGTGGTTTTCTTTATTTTGCAGAAACAACAATGCCGGTTTTATTTGATTTGAATAATACTGAGAAAAGGGCAAAGGAAGGGATTTTTGAAGAATTTAATGCCGTTCAGTTTCGAAAAGTGGAGGGTGACGATGCCAGCTGTTTAAACCTGAACCGTACTACTCAACCTGCAATTTTAGGTGTTGACCCGGAAGCATTGCAGGGGCGTTTTACATTTGCTGCTAAAATGAAAGATATGGGAGATGAAGACCCGTGGCTGACACTCAATAAAACGTTTAATGATGGAACCATTCCTGTCATTGCCGACCAAACCGTAATCCAGTGGGGACTCGGCAAAAAAGTAGGCGATGTTTTGCTGTATCAAAATGAGTTGGGCGATACATTACGACTAAAATTAATAGCCGGAACAGCACCGTCGATTTTTCAGGGATACGTTATTATTTCAAACCAGAACTTCTTGAAAAACTATCCAACAAACAGTGGTTCGATATATTCTTCTGATTGACGGGAATACTGAAAACGAACAGAAAATTGGCGATGAACTGCAATCTGTTTTCCGCGATTATGGTTGGGAAATGGAATTGACTGCCAAACGTCTGGTTGAGTTTTATTCGGTAACCAATACTTATCTTTCCATTTTTCTTGCGTTGGGAGCGCTGGGATTGATTCTCGGAACCATTGGGCTGGCAGTAATTCTAGCGCGAACATTGTTGGAGCGTCGTCGTGAAATTTCAGTAATGCAGGCGATTGGTTTCAATAACAAACCAATTTTCAAAATCATAACAACTGAATATTTAATTCTTTTATTTACCGGTGTTCTTATCGGATTTATAACCGCTGTGGTTGCCACACTTCCGGCATTTTTATCCACCAATTCCGATGCTTCATTCAGCACAGTTGCAATTGTAACAGGACTGATTTTAATCAACGGTTTCCTTTGGATTTTTGGATTGACCTGGTTTTCACTTCAAAAGAAAACTTTGGTGACAGGGTTGAGAGTGGAATAATATTTCAACCATTACCATGAATAATATTATCCGCCCAATCATCAGGAATTTCCCTAACTGCTTGTGTCAGTTTTTCTCCCCACAGATGAGAAATTTCGGTGAGATCTTTCTCTTCTAATCGTTTCACAATCAGATTTGGACTGCCTTTTGGATAAATTATAATATCTATTGGAAAACCAACATCGTTAGCTGAAACGCGGGTAGAGTCAAACGAAAGAAAGCCGGTTTTTAGTGCAAACCGAATGCTCGATTCCTAATAATTTAATGCATGAAATTTAAATAATCTTTAAGCTATTTGAAGGTTGCATTTAAAGAAAAACAATCTGCTACATGCATTGTTGAAGTTGTTGATTAAAGATAAAAACAATGCCAGTAAACATTCCGGAAACAAAGCAAAAAAGAGTGGTAATTATAGGTGCCGGTTTTGCCGGATTGCGGCTCGCCAGGAAATTATACAAACGCAATTTTCAGATTGTTTTAATCGATAGAAATAACTACCATCAGTTTCAACCTTTGTTTTATCAGGTGGCCACTTCGGGGTTGGAGCCAAGTTCTATTTCTTTTCCTTTACGTAAAGCATTTCAGAAAATTAAAAATGTATTTATTCGTGTAACAGAAGTAGTGAATATAAACCATGAAAAGAATATAATTGAAACAGGGCTTGGCACTGTTTGGTATGATTATTTGGTAATTGCAACGGGGGCTACTACCAATTTTTTTGGAATGGAAGGTTTCGAAAATAACAGTATTCCAATGAAATCGACAGCAGAAGCATTGTATCTTCGGAACAAGTTGCTTGAAAATTTCGAGAAGGCTATTACATTGAGGGATAAAGAAGAAATTGATGGGTTATTAAATATTGTAGTGGTTGGAGGTGGTCCGACAGGCGTAGAAGTTTGTGGTGCTTTGGCTGAAATGAAAAAATATGTGCTACCAAAAGATTATCCGGAATTGGATTTTGATCTGATGAAAATAACATTGGTTGAAGCTAACAATCAGTTATTACACGGGATGAGCAAAAAGGCGGGGCAAAAGGCTTTAGATTATTTAACCAACCTTGGAGTGGAGGTTAAACTCAATCATAAAGTAATGAATTATGACAGTAAGGAAATTGAACTTGAGGACAAGGAAAATTTTCAAACCCGAACGTTAATTTGGGCAGCAGGAGTGAAGGGACAAATGCCTTCGGGAATTCATAAAAATTGCATTGTTTCCGGTAACCGTTTAAAAGTAAATGAATACAACCAGGTGGAAGGTTTTAAAGAGATTTTTGCCATTGGCGATATTGCTTATATGGAAACAGAATATTATCCGAAAGGGCATCCTCAGGTTGCCCAGGTAGCTTTGCAACAAGCTTCAACTCTTGCTGATAATTTTATAAATACAGCAAATAGCCAGCCATTGAAACCGTTCAGGTACAAAGACAAAGGTTCAATGGCAACAGTTGGTCGTAACCGCGCTGTGGTTGATTTGCCACGTTTAAGTTTTTCAGGATTTCTGGCCTGGCTGGTTTGGATGTTTGTTCACCTCATGTCGATTGTAGGCGTAAAAAACCGGCTCGTCATTTTTGTTAACTGGATGTGGAATTACCTGACTTATGACCAGTCGTTGCGATTAATTTTAAGGCCAGCTTCTAAAAGCAGCCAAACAAAGAAAACTTAGTTTTCTGTTTTCTTTAAATAAGATTATTGAAGACTTTTACTATAATGAATTTCGATCTCTTCTCCCTTTTGCCTGAATAAAAACTACCCTTTATTTTCGATTGTAAATTTGTTTTGTGAAGAAATCTTTTTCGTTTCTGTTTATCAATACGTTGCTAATGGATATGAAATCACGTGCATTTCCTACAAAAATGTAGTTTATGGGTTGTTTATTTTTCAGGAGGATAAATGTTTGTAATTGCAACTTTCAGGTATTACTTTTAGACAACCTTTATTCTGGAATTTAATGGTTACGCAAAAAAATAATGGCGATGATAACGAGAAGTTGAGACAGTTGGAGTCAAAACTCTCGGAATTGAAATTTAAGCTTGAGGAATCTCAAACACTTTTGGAAGAAGAAAGAGATAAGGCAAGGTTTTATCAATTGATTGCCGACTTTACTTTTGGCTGGGAACTTTGGTTTGAACAAGGAGGCAAAATTAAGTATTGCTCTCCATCATGTCTTGACTTAACCGGTTTTACTTCCAACCAGGTTATTGCTTCAGGTAACATTGCTGAATTGCTTGTTTATGATCCTGACCGTGAAAAATTTGATGCATTTCTCAAAGATTCTATTGACCAGGTTTTAATGAATCAATCTCATGAATTTCGTGTATTAACGCGTCATAAACAATTGCGTTGGTTTTCAATGAATGTAAGAGGTGTGTATAATAAACAGGGCAGGTATCTGGGAGTGCGTGCTTCAATTAATGATATTACGCGCTTAAAAAAGGCGATGGGGCACATTGAAGAATTATCTGCCGTGAAAGAGATGGATGATCGTGCTAAAATGCTGATGAAATTGCAGATTGAAGATAAAGACCGGGAATTGATTTCTTTTCTTCTTCAACTTTCAAAAAAAAACGAGCTGATCACACTTATTCAAAATAAGGTGAAAAGAAGTTTGGCAAAGCCGCCTAAAAATATTTCTGATTTGTTGAACTCATTGCTTGAAACTATTGAATCTACTCCTGCTTCAACCTTGAATTGGGCATCAGTAGAAACTCAACTGGAAAAATTGTATCCCGGATTTTTAGCCCGGTTACAGGCCAGGCATCCAAATTTATCTTCGAAGGAGAAAAAGTTGTGTGCCTATCTTAGGCTTGGTCTCTCAAGTAAGGAAATTTCTGGGCTACAGGGTATTTCTTCTAAAAGTGTTGAAATTGCCCGTGTGCGTCTTCGAAAAAAAATAAAACTTCAGCAAAGTACCCGTTTGTTGAATTATATTTCCACAATATAGTAAGGTTAATTATGTATAATGAAAATAATTTGTAATGTTATATTATTTTATAAGAATCAGTAATATAGTATTATATAAATTATCTGTTATGTTTATGTTTATTTGTTTCTTATTTTTGTTATGTTTGCGATCAGGCTTTGATTTTATTTCGTTTAAATTTGAGCAAACAAAAATTAAAGTATGTCTCTAAATTCAGAAAAAAAGATCTATAGATCATTACTTGATGAAGAAATAGGCCAGTTAGTCCGGCAGGGTAATTCTTCCACAGATTGGAGTCTTGTTAAAGTTTCGCACGATTTTATTCCCGATAATATCGAAAATTCAAAATTTACAGGATACATATACCTCAATCATTTTGAGAAGACAGTTGAGTTGTTTGGTGGAATAAAATTCAATACCGGTATTTACAATGCATGGCTTCACAACTGTATTGTGGGAAAAAATGCTTTAATAAATAATATCCATGGTTATATTGCCAATTACATTATTGAAGATGATGTTGTAATTCACAACGTTACAACAATTGCTGTTGACGGCGAAACTACTTTTGGGAATGGTGTTCGCGTTGAGGCAATAAATGAAGGAGGTGGCCGTGAAATTCCTATCTATGATCATTTGTCAACGCATGTTGCTTATATGATGGCTTTGTACCGTCATCGTCCAAAACTTGTTTCGGCGCTAATAAATATGGTTGGCGATTATACACGGTTTGTTAAAAACAATATGGGACAAATAGGAAAGCAATCTCAAATCATCAATTGCAATACTATTTTGGATGTAAAAATGGGGCCATCAACCCAAATTGACGGGGCAAAAAAATTAAGGAACGGAAGTATTAACAGTACTTTGGAAGCTCCTGTTTTAATTGGTGAAGGAGTTATTATGAACGATTTTATTGTTTGCTCCGGATCAAAAATTACTGATGCAACGTTAGTGTCAAAATGTTTTATTGGTCAGGGATGTATTCTTGATAAACATTATTCTGCTGTTAATTCACTCTTTTTTGCAAACTTTCAGGGTTTTCATGGCGAAGCCTGTTCCATTTTCGCCGGGCCTTACACAGTCACCCATCATAAATCTACACTGTTAATTGCTGGGATGTATTCTTTTTTGAATGCCGGAAGTGGATCAAACCAAAGTAACCATTTATATAAACTGGGCCCCATTCACCAGGGTATAATGGAACGAGGGGCAAAAACCACCAGCGATTCATACATTTTGTGGCCTTCCAGAATTGGAGCTTTTACACTGGTTATGGGGCGCCACTACAAACACAGCGATACAACTGATTTTCCATTCTCTTATATTATTGAAAGCAACGATGAAAGTATATTGGTGCCAGCGGTAAATTTAAAAAGCATTGGCACTGTCAGAGATACTCAAAAATGGCCTAAACGTGACAAACGTAAGGATTCGAACCTGCTTGACCTGATTAATTTTAATCTATTAAGTCCGTACACGATTCAGAAAATGATAAATGGACGCAATATATTATTGGAATTGAAAGAAGCGGCAGGCGAAAATGCAAAACGCTATAGTTTTGATAAGATGGTTATCGATAAAAAGGCTCTTGAGCGTGGCATTCAGTTGTATGAAATGGCTATCTGGAAATTTCTTGGAAACTCATTGATTACCCGTTTACAGGGCAAGGATTTTCATAATAATAATGAAATAAGGAAAACTTTAAAAACCGATACATCACAGGGGAAAGGTAATTGGGTTGATCTTTCAGGGTTAATTTGTCCATTCGAAGCTCTTGATAATCTGTTGGTTTCGATTGAAATAGGAGAGACTTCTTCACTGGAGGAAGTAAATTCGGCTTTGGCAGCGATGCATAAAAATTATTATAATTATGAATGGACCTGGGCAACCGATGTTTTAGAGAAATTTACAGGAAAATCGATAAGAGAATTTACGGCTGAGAATGTTATTGACGTGGTAGAAAAATGGAAAAACAGCGTGTTAAGTATCGACCAATATCTGTATGAAGATGCGCAAAAAGAGTTTTCCATGTCGAAGATGACCGGTTTTGGAGTTGACGGACAAAATGGTGCGCGTGAACTGGATTTTGCTAGTGTACGCGGAGAATTTGATGAAAATGAAACCGTAAAAACGATTAAAGCACACATTCAAACCAAAGAAAAATTAGGCAATGAATTGATTTCGAGAATGAAAAATACAATTCAGTCTCAGGTAACAGCAATATAATTAACCCTAAAATAGTAATCATCAAATAAAATATTATGTGCGGAATTGTAGGATACATTGGCGATAAAGATGCGTTTCCGATTTTATTAAATGGCTTGAAACGGCTCGAATACCGTGGTTATGATTCGGCTGGAATCGCGCTGTTGAACGGTACTCTTGAAGTTCATAAAAAGAAAGGCAAAGTATCGGAATTAGAGGCTTTTGTTCAGTTGAAAAATACGAAAGGAAACATTGGAATTGGTCATACACGTTGGGCTACTCATGGTGAACCAAGCGATGTAAATGCGCATCCGCAACTTTCAATGAATGGAATATTCACTGTTGTTCATAATGGAATTATAGAAAATTATGCAAGGCTGAAAGAAGACTTAATTGAACACGGATTTAAGTTTAGCAGCGAAACAGACACAGAGGTTTTAGCCAATTTATTTGAGTATTTTTATAATCAGGATGAAACTATTTCGGCAGAAGTGGCTGTTCAGCTTGCTTTGTCAAAAGTTGTTGGAGCTTATGGAATTGCAGTTTTATGCAGTCGCGAAAACGACAAAATTATTGCTGCAAGAAAAGGAAGTCCGTTAGTTGTCGGACTTGGAAAAGGAGAATATTTCATTGCCAGCGATGCCTCGCCAATTGCCGAATTTACCAACCAGGTGGTATATTTAAATGATGAGGATATTGCGATTATTAAAAAGAATGACTTCACGTTAAAAAGCGTAAGTAATGCACCGGTAACTTTAAAAGTTACTAATATTGATTTTGAAATTGGTGAACTTGAAAAAGGTGATTACGAGCATTTTATGCTTAAAGAAATTTTTGAGCAGCCAAAAACAATTGAAGAAACTTTCAGGGGCAGACTAAAAACCGATTATTCCGAAATCGTGCTGGGGGGGTTAATAAATGTGTTTCCAAGAATTCAACAGGCAGAACGAATTGTAATTATCGGATGCGGAACATCATGGCATGCTGCACTAATCGGTGAGTATCTGCTCGAGGAATATGCACAGGTTTCGGTTGAAGTGGAATATGCATCCGAATTCAGGTACAGAAAACCGGTATTAACGGAAAAAGATGTGGTAATTTGCATTAGCCAGAGCGGTGAAACAGCCGATACATTAGCAGCCTTGCAACTGGCAAAAGAAAAAGGTGCATTAACATTAGGAATATGCAATGTTGTTGGTTCATCACTTTCCCGCGAAACAGATGCCGGTGTTTATACCCATGCAGGCATAGAAATAGGAGTTGCATCAACAAAAGCATTTACTGCCCAGGTAACGGTATTAACCATGTTTGCATTAAAGCTGGCAAGGGCTAAAGGCAAAATTGAAGAAAGTTTGTACCAGGAATTGGTTAAAGAACTGGCAGATGTTCCGCAAAAAGGAAGATTGGTTTTAGAAAAGAATGATGCGATTAAGCTTATTGCTGAAAAATATAAAGATTCATTAAATGCATTGTATTTAGGGCGTGGTTATTTATTCCCTGTTGCGCTGGAAGGCGCTCTAAAACTGAAGGAAATTTCATATATACATGCTGAAGGTTATGCAGCGGGTGAAATGAAACACGGGCCAATTGCACTGGTGGACGATAATTTACCTGTGGTTGTTGTTGCTCCGCATGATGAATATTATGAAAAAATTGTCAGCAATATTCAGGAAGTAAAAGCACGAAAAGGAAATGTGATAGCTATTGTTACTGAGGGCGACACTGGGTTGAAAAAATTGGCAAACGATGTGATTGAAATTCCTCGTTCGCACCCGGCAGTTGCGCCTTTGCTGGCAGTTTTGCCACTACAATTGCTTGCATATCATATTGCAGTTTTAAGAGGGTGCAATGTTGACCAGCCAAGGAATTTGGCAAAGAGTGTTACGGTGGAGTAGGTATGAGATGCAACTGATTTACAGGTTTTTATTTTTAATTTGTGAATCTGTGGCATTTAATTTTAGTTTAGAAATTCTGAATATTTACTTGCTGTTTTTTGTTTTATCCCATAGGCAATGTTAAATCCAAATGCGATAGAAGCATTGTGTGCTTTTTTATAATCCATAATTTGCGTCAGGTTATCGGTAACTGCAAATAAATCCATTCCGGGGAAAATTCTCAGCCTTATTCCAAGTCCGACATTGCTTTTTCCATATGAATTCACATAACTTATTGATGTTGAGAGCAATCTGAAAACATACCCATTCAAAGATATAACTGTTGCGATACGATTACCATTACTGTACATTGCATCGCTTACAAGTAATCCGGTGTTCCATTTTTGCGAGAGTCTGTAGTTTACCCCCAAATATATTTTTGAAGGTATTTTTATTTTTACCGTTTGATTTTTCTTTATTTTATAAGTTTCATTATCGAGTGAAGATTCATAACCATTCCCGCTCCATCTGGAACTGCCAATATCCAGCAAACTGGCTGACAAAGAGATTTTTTTATTCAATTCATAATTGACACCCAAATCAAATGCGAAACCAACATTTTGAAACATACTTGAGATTTTAATATTCTCCATCCAGTTTTCAGGCAAAATACCTTCATCCGGGTTTAGTTCTCCGTTTTCATCAATCGCCCGCGGATTTATGGGAACGGGTAGCCCAATTTGAGCCTCACCTGAATATTCAATTTCAAAATCTTCTTGCCCGGTTTGCGACACTTTTAAACTTAGCTTGTCGGACTTAATTCCGCCCAAAGCCCCAATTAGCTTAGGTGAAATCCCGATAGTGAGTTTTTCCCCAATTGCCCTGCTGTAGGTAATTGCAACCTGCGAAAAACTATTAAATACAAGGTTCGCCCCTTCAATACTTAAAGGCAATCTGTCGTCAATTTTTTCGATAATCATCCAATAAATACACAAAATTGGAAGGAGCTTTAAGTTCTAATAAGTTTCTGAAACTTGCAGAAATTGAAAAATAGCCCTTATCACCCAGTTTAAAACCCATCGCAAATAAGTTGGTCCTGGTTTCGAGATTTGTTTGATTGAAATCGCCGATTGATTTAATAAATTCGTCTGGATTATAATTTTCAGTTCCAAGATTATCCGAAAAATCCTTGAACTGCATTGTAATTAAACCCTGAATTATAAACGGCAATTTGGTTACCTCCAATTACCGGAAGATTCAGAAAGAATTTAACCTGTGGAACCAGAGCAGGGTTAAAATTAAGCTGCTGAGGAAGCCGATCCATAAAATACATGGTGTTCTGTGCAAGGGCATAAAACGTACCTCCATTCAACAGAAGTACCAGAATTAAAAAGGATAATTTTCTCATAAGATTGAGTTTTATTTTTTCACTAACTTTCCGTTCTGCACCTTGCCATTCACATTTAACTTGTACAAATACATACCACTTTTTAAACCTTCCAAACTTACTTTTTCATTACCACTAATTTCTTTTAACATAAGTTTACGGCCTTGCATATCGAATAATTCAATCAATGCTGATTGGGTTCTACTACTCAGGTCAACCATAATAAACTCACTTGTTGGATTTGGATAAATTTTTATGACACCACTTGAAATATCGATAATTCCGGTAATATTTAATTCCGAGTAGTAGAGTTTTCCACTGGAATAAATTACCCATACGCTATCCTCGACATCCTCACTTGACCACTGAGAAGGGCCTATATATTCAACATAACTAATAATCATGTGCTTTTCAGGATAAACCTCAGCATCGGCAAGTACAGATACAACATAATAGGGGGGAATAATTAATTGGTCTGAAGCTATTAGATTATTATAGCTTGTTTCGATTTTATATTCTGGATACGGATACATATCACTTTCACCCTGAACCAGTCTGTAGATTTCCTTAACCAAATTTCCATTCTCATCATAAGAGAATTCGATTTCTTCTTCAGCATTGTATGTACTGACAGTTCTATCATAAATATATTTTTTTATGATATTCCCTTTTAAGTCATAAGTCAATTTATCACTATGAATTATGACCCAAATATTATTGTTTAGATCCCATTTTGAATAAGTATCCTGGATTCTGTTCCCAATAGTATCGTAATTAATTTCATACTTGTTTCTATCTTCCCAAGTATTTGTTGAGGTTTCCCATACGGAAGTAATACTAAGAATTCTGTTCCCTTCGGTGTCATATGTATTTTCATACTTATTGCTCGCTTTCCATGCACTTGTGCCAGTTTCCCAAATTGAAGCAATATCCAAACTACTATTCCCATTTATATCATATGTCATTTCGTTTTTATAAACAGGTAACCACGAACTGATGATAGTATCCCATTCCGAACTAGTATGCAGAATATTGTTCCCTTTTGCATCATAGATCCAGTCATGCTTTTCACTAGGAGTCCAATTTCCAACTTCAGTATTCCATTTTGAATTTGTGAGCTGGATTGTGTTCCCAATTGCATCATAGCTATATTCAGTCTTATCACTAGGTGTCCAGTTGCTTGTGCTTATTTCCCATCTAAAAATAATATCCTTAATTCTGTTCCTATTTGTATCGAAACTATGTTCATATTTATAGTTTTGGATCCAATTACTTGTTACAGTAATCCAGTATGAAGCGATCAACTGGATTAAATCGCCATTTGCATTGTATGAAAATTCTTTCTTATAAGTATTTATCCATTGACCGGCAATTTCATCATATTCAACATCAAGCAAAGAATCAAGTTTTTGCTTGATATTTTGAGTCGATTTCAGTTCTGGAATTTGAGAAATATTTCTGCTTTTTTGAAATGATGGAACTTTATAGTCTCGATTATCATCGTAGTTCGATCCTTCTAAATGCACTTTCAGTATTGATTTTCGGTATTTTTCAAAATTTTCAAGGTCAATATTCTGCCCAAATGTAAATGATGATGCTATAATCAAAAATGTAGTGAGTGTAAATTTGTTTTTCATAACCAATCTATTTTTATTGTTGTTGTAAATTACAGCGATAACACTTTTAGTCCTGAGCTAATGATAGCAATCGTTATTCAATTGCTTTGGGAGAGTTTTACTCCTTTACCAATTTCCCACTCTGCACCTTACCATCCATATTAAGTTTGTACAAATACATGCCACTGCCGAACTCTTCCATACTAACTTTTGCATTGCTGCTGATTTGTTTTGACATGATTTTGCGACCCTGCATATCGAACAACTCAAAAGAAACCTGGGAATAATTTCCCGGAAAACTAACTGATACATATTCTGAAAAGGGATTTGGATAAACATTTACTAATCCCGCATCAATCTGGTTAACAGCTGTTACATTTTGTGAAGAATATGCAAAGGTGCTTTGATAATCTGATGTCCATTCTCCCAATGATGAATCCCAGTTAAATCCTTTCATTTCGATTATCATGTGAGTGAAAAAGTCATTGTCTTCACCAAAGGGAAGAAGGAGGTCATTTCTTGTATATCTGTTGTCAAAAGTGGTCTCCTCCTTATAAATTTCATTCCACTGGTTGGTTTCATTGTCCCAATCATAATAATCTAACAGATTGTATATTATTTCCGCTATCATCAAATACATAAACTTGTTTTGAATAAATCATCCAAATACCGTTAATATTCATATTATAATTAAGGTTTTGTATTAACTGCCCTTTTATATCGTAGGTATTTTCATCTTTTCTATTAAGATCCCATGTCAAAGTGTTGTTTAGATCGTTTGCTGATGAAAATACCTACGATATAAAAGGGCAGTTAATACAAAACCTTAATTATAATATGAATATTAACACGGTTATTTGGATGATTTATTCAAAACAAGTTTATGTATTTGATGATAGCGGAAATAATATACAATCGTTAGATTATTATGATTAAGAGAAACCGCAGTTGGAATGAAATTTATAAGGAGACCACTTTTGACAACAGAATACAAGAAATGACCTCCTTCTTCCCTTTCGTGAAGACGATGACTTTTTCACTCACATGATAAGTAGTAATCGAAATGAAAGGATTTGACATACGATCATACATAGGAAGATGGACATCAGATTATCAAAGCACCTTTGCATATTCTTTCACAATAACTAACAGCTGTTAACCAGATTGATGCGGGATTAAGTAAATGTTTATCCAAATCCCTTTTGATATATTATCAGTTAGTTTTCCGGAAATTGTCCAGGTTCGGTTGTTTGTGCAGGGTCGCAAAATCATGTCAAAACAAATCAGCAGCAATGCAAAAGTTAGTATGGAAGAGTTGGCAGTGGCATGTATTTGTACAAACTTAATATGGATGGTAAGTTGCAGAGTGGAAATTGGTAAAGGAGTAAAAATTCTCCCAAAGCAATTGAATAACGATTGCTATCATTAGCTCAGGACTAAAAGTGTTATCGCTGTAATTTACAACAACAATAAAAATCGATTTGCAATGAAAAACAAATTTACACTCACTACATTTTTTATTATAGCATCATCATTTACATTTGGGCAGAATATTGACCTTGAAAATTTTGAAAAATACCGAAAATCAATCTGAAGTCCGTTGCGAAGGATGCGATTTACGATGATAATCGAGACTATAAAGTTCCATCATTTTCAAAATATTCTCAATTCCAGAACTGAAATCGACTCAAAAATATCAAGCAAAACTTGATTCTTTGCTTGATGTCAATATGATGAAATTGCCGGTCAATGGATAAATACTTATAAGAAAGAATTTTCATACAATGCAAATGGCGATTTAATCCAGTTGATCGCTTCATACTGGATTCCTGTAACAAGTAATTAAATACAAAAATAATATTGAACATAGTTTCGATACAAATAGGAACAGAATTAAGGATATTATTTTTAGATGGGAAATAACACAAGCAACTGGACACCTCATGACTGAATATAGCTATAATAGATGGGAACACAATCCAGCTCACAAAAAATTCAAAATGGAATACTGAAGTTGGAAATTGGACTCCTAGTGAAAAGCATGACTGGATCTATGATGCAAAAGGGAACAATATTATTGCATACTAGGTTTCGAATGGGATACT
>CAWKIX010000053.1:0-16491 GCA_963849775.1 uncultured Prolixibacteraceae bacterium
AGGAGTCGGATTTTACATACAAAATCATGGAAAATAATCTGATAGTGATAACTCCTGGAGAGAATCAGCAAAACAAAACGATAACGGGTAAAGTTGCCGACGAAAATGGGCTTCCTTTGCCTGGTGTTACCGTATTAGTTAAAGGAACAACAATCGGAACAGTAACCGGTGATGATGGAAATTTTACGCTTAACATTCCTGTCAATGCCGAAGTACTTCAATTCACGTTTGTTGGCATGAAAGCTCAGGAAATGGAGATAGCAGGTAAAACCACATTTATGGTTGTTATGGAAGATGAAAACCTTGGAATTGACGAGGTTGTGGTTGTTGGTTACGGTACTCAAAAGAAAAGTGATATAACCGGTACCGTTGCTTCATTATCTAAGGATAGGTTGGAAATGGTGCCAAACATTTCTATAGCTCAGGCATTACAAGGGTCAATACCCGGTTTAGTAGTACAGAATACTTCTGCAGGTGCTGAGCCCAGTTTGTCAATTATGGTTAGAGGTCGAAATTCAATAAGTGCAAATAATTCACCTTTAGTTGTTGTTGATGGGATACCCTATGGAGGAAAATTATCGGACATTAATCCTAACGATGTTGGATCCATTGAGATTCTAAAAGATGCTTCAGCAGCTGCCATTTATGGATCACGAGGTGCAAATGGTGTAATATTGGTTACCACAAAGAAGGGAATAAAAGGTACCCCAACCATAACATACGATGGCTATTATTCCACACAACATTTTTCAAATGTACCCGACTATATGGATGGACCACAATTTTATAATTTTAAGAATGAACGATTACAAGCTGGAGTAACTACTTCCGAACAGGCCGTTTATGATGCAGGTGAATGGGTGAATTGGGCAGATCTGGCAATACGTAAAGGATTGAGTCAACAGCACAATTTATCCGTGTCCGGAGGTTTTGGCAACACTACATATTTTGTTTCAGGTGGAATTATGGATGTTCAGGGAATTGCAGACAACGATGATTATTTTCGAGGTACCAGCAGATTTAACCTGGATACTAAAATTACTGATTGGCTGACAATTGGTACTCGCACTCAATTAACTTTCTCCGATAAAAGCGGAGTCGCTCCAAACATGTCTGATGTTTTTGTTATGAACCCATTATCAGTACCATACAATGAGGATGGTACTTTAACAATTATACCAAGCCCCGATGATCCAAAACGTGCAAACCCATTGCAGGAAATCTTATTTGAAAATAAAGATATATCCCATCGGATTGTAGCAAATGTTTATGCCATTGTTGATTTTGAACAGCTTATTCCTGGATTAAATTTTAGATTTAATTATGGATTAACAGATGGGGTAAGTCAAAACAATACCTATAGGGGAAGAGATACCTACGATGGAATAACTTCTCAAGGAAGAGCAAGTCTTATTAAAAATTATGACTTTAACACAGTATTCGAAAATATACTTACTTATAAAAATGATTTTGGAAAACATTCCATATTTGCCACAGCACTTTATAGTATCCAAAATGATTTGTGGACTTATGAAAGGCTTGATATGGAGAATTTTCCCAACGATCTTTTAACCTGGTATGCAGGAGGACAAGCTGGTTTATCTAGTCCTTCTTTTGATTATACGGAATCTCACCTGGTTTCTCAAATGCTACGTATTAACTATGCTTATGACAGTCGATATCTTTTGACCTTAACGGGTAGAAGAGATGGATATTCAGGATTTGGTAGAGATTCAAAATGGGGTATATTTCCTTCTCTGGCATTAGGTTGGAATTTTGGCAATGAAGAATTCTTTCCATGGAAAAACTTATTCAATCAGCTGAAAATTAGGGCTTCATACGGATTAAATGGTAATCAGGCAGTAGGATCATATCGATCCATGGGAACGTTAGAAGAAAAAAATAACCTTTCGGGAAATACAACAATGCCAGGATTTTTTCCCAGCACATTGGGACAGCCAACACTTGGCTGGGAAAGTTCACGTTCAATAAATTTAGGTTTGGATTTTGGTATTCTGGACAGCAGAATTTCTGGTGACCTTAATGTTTATCATACCAATACTTATGACCTGCTTCTTAATAGGGCAATCTCCCCGGTTCATGGTATCACCTCAATTTTACAGAATATTGGAGAAACCCAAAACAGGGGTATAGAATTTTCCCTTCATACCAGAAATATTGTTAAAAAGAAATTTACCTGGTCAACAATTGGTAACATTTCGTATTTAAAAAACAAAATTTTGGATTTATACGGAAACGGACTTGATGATGTAGGCAACGGATGGTTCATCGGTGAACCAATCAGGGTAAATTATAATTATGTTTTTGATGGTGTATGGCAACTGGATGAGGCAGCCGAAGCTGAAGGCTGGGGTAGTCAACCTGGTTATATAAAAATTAAAGATGTAAATAATGATGGTAAAATTACTCCTGATGACAGACAAATAATTGGCCAGCAGGATCCCAAATTAATATGGGGTATGACCAACGAATTCACATTTGGGAATTTTAACCTATCGGTATTTATGCATGGGGTTAAGGGAGTAACAAACCAAAACAGTTTAATGAGTGATGAAGGTGTCACTTCAGGAGTTCGCCTTAATACCATTATGAAAAATTGGTGGACCACAGATAATCCAAGTAATGAATGGTATATGAACGATGTGGATGCTTTTAGAATGGCTGGTGTAACTACAAGTATTTATGAAAATGCAAGTTTTCTGCGTGTTAAGGATATAACTTTATCTTATGATTTACCCATTGAGATAATTCAAAAAATCGGTAGTAATAAGATTCGGGTATATGCTACAGGACGAAACTTACTTACTTTAACGAAATGGCGAGGACTAGATCCTGAATTGAACGACCAACGATCAATTCCTTTACAACGTGAATTTGTTTTAGGACTACAAATAGGTTTTTAACAATTACTTCAAAGATTATTAATACAATTTAAATATTACAACAATGAAATTTAAAATAATAGCTTTAATGTCAGTGTTTGTCATCCTGTTTTTAGGTTGTGACGTGACCCAAACGTTAAATGAAGATCCTCCACACATAATAACCTCTGATATACTTTATACAAATTACTCCGGGTTTCAAACCGGCATAAATGGCGCTTATGCAGAAATTAGATATGAAATAGAGCAAACGAGTATGCCCAAACAGGTATTTGTGAACGGTAATGATAATATGAGTCCTAACTATGTCAATGGATTTGGCAACCTTGCTTCAAAATGGGGAGATATTAATAATGCTGCAAGTTCCGATTTTGACAGAGTGTTCAATTGGCTTTATCGTATCATTAATGCTACAAATACAATTATCGAAAGGGCGGAAGGTGAAAATATTGACTGGAAAGGTGGAGACAGAAGCGAAATGGAAAATATGAACTTTGTAATAGCTGAGGCAAAAGCCATGAGAGCGTGGGCATACCGTCACCTTACTTATTTGTGGGGTGATGTTCCACTTTCGTTGGTTGAATCGGCTGGCAATTCCATTAAAACAGATTTGGAAAGAACACCGGTAAATGAGGTGAGGATGCAAATCATAGAGGATCTGTTATTTGCAGAGCAATATATTCCTGTAGAACCCATTCCTGGAAGGATGAGCAAAGGAGCAATTCAAACTTTTCTTGCAGAGATGTATCTTGTTATAAATGATCCTGAAAAAGCTTTACAATGGGCTAACAAGGCTATCAATACACCTGAATATCAACTTGTAACGGAAAGATACGGTGTGAATCTGGATAAGCCAGGGGTCCCATTTATGGATATGTTCTATGAAGGAAATAAAAACAGGGAGGATGGAAATACAGAGGCTTTATGGGTGTGGCAATTTGGATATCAGATGATTGGGGGAGGAACCAATCCAAGACCACGGGCTATGCATCTTCAAAGGTACATGGATATTAAAATTGGTGGTTTACAGCCACTACAAATTACCTTTGAAAGAGGTGGAAGGGGCAAAGCTTATACTGCTCCAACAATATATTTTATGGAATCTTATGAACCTCAAGATGATAGGTTTAGTAATCACGCAGTGAGAAAGTTCTTTATTCTCAAAGATAGTGAACAAAATGCTCCAAATCCATCAGATAAATTACCTCCTGGTTATGCCTTTGGAGATACCATAAAGTTGAATTGGAGTAACCCTCTTACTGCGGAGAACTGGGAAGTAAACGATTGGCCTTATTCCCGAAAATTTGAAGGAAGTATTCCGGATAATGTTGCATCCGATTATAATTACGACGATTATATTGCTGTAAGGCTTGCCGATACTTACCTTTTAAAAGCTGAAGCTCAGTTTAAAATGGGTAATTCACCAGGTGCTGCCGAGACTATAAATTTAATAAGAAGAAGATCCAATGCCAGTGATGTAAGTGCTAGTGATATAAATATTGACTTTATACTTGATGAAAGGTCGCGTGAGTTATTTAATGAAGAGTATCGCAGATACACTTTATTAAGAACAGGTAAATGGTATGAAAGAACAAAGGCACATAACACTTTTGGTGGAGAAAAAATCAGTGAAAGAGATACCCTTTTCCCACTTCCTCAAGCTGTTATTGATGCTAATCTGACCAGTCCAATGCCTCAAAATCCAGGATTTTAATAAAAACTAATAATAACAATAATAAAATTTTGAGGTTGTTTAATGCAAACAACCTCAAAATTATTAAAATATCTCATCATGTTTCATAACAACAAAATAATAAATATATCATTACTACTGTTTATATCATTTACTTTTGCATGTTTTGAAAAAAGTTCAAATAAATTTCCAATTGCATTTATTGAGCCAATTTTGATTACTGATACAGTAAAATGGGACACTGATGACCCGGCAATTTGGATTCACCCGACAGACCTTTCCAAAAGCCTAATAATTGGAACAGATAAAAATAAGGATGGTGCATTATATGCCTTTGATTTAGATGGCAAAATTGTCAACGTGGTAAAGGATATTGCAAGACCTAACAATGTTGATATTGCATACGGATTTCCTATAAGAGGGGAATTGATAGATATTGCTGTGGTAACCGAAAGACTTGAGCAAAGAATCAGGGTGTATAAACTGCCAGAATTGGAATCCATTGATCAGGGTGATTTGAACGTTTTTGATGGTGATACTGAAAGAGCCCCCATGGGCATTGCAATGTATAAAAGAATAGGAGACAATTCATTTTTTGTGTTTGTTAGTGGCAAATCAGGCCCGCAAAACGGTTATATCGGGCAGTATTTGCTGGAAGAAAATGAACAAAATCAGTTAAAAATTTCTCTGGTGAGGGAATTTGGCAAGTACAGTGGGATGCAAGAAATTGAGGCAATTGCAGTTGATAATGAACTAGGATATGTGTATTATTCAGATGAAAAAAAGGGAGTACACAAATATCATGCAGATCCTGATGTTCCAGGTGCAAATGAAGAACTTGTCTTATTTGCTACTGAAGGATTTGCCAGTGATCATGAAGGAATTTCAATTTACAAAAAAACGGATACTACGGGATATATTATCGTATCGGACCAGCAAGCTAATCAATTCTGGATATTTCCCAGGGAAGGAACAGCTGAAAATCCTCATGAACATCATCCTGTTAAAATAGTAAAGGCTTCAACAGACAGCAGCGATGGTAATGAGGTTACTAATATTTCTTTGCCTGGTTTCCCTAAAGGATTGTTTGTTGCAATGTCAGAAGGTAAGACATTCCATTTTTACAGTTGGAGTGATATTGCCGGCGATGATTTGAAATGATTGATTTATCTTAAAATTTTGATAAGTTTCTATGTAAATTACCAAAATGAATTCCTTCTCAACGTATTTAAGTAATGGCTTAAATATAATGTCGTATTTTATGCCAAAGTTATTTAAGAAGTACGAAACCCCTTACCCAAGTTGGATGGAAAGAGAATCGAGACCGTTTTTTACCCAATTGTCGAGCCAACGTTCGATGGGTAATTTAGGCTTTAAAGCTGGGAATACACTTTCATCAGATGTAATTGTTTTACTTGGAGAATTCTCCCGCACCAACACAGCTTAATCAACTGTAGTTTGTCAGAAAAATAGGTTTTAACTGAATTACCCTGCACAAACTCTGACGGAGTAACTTGCCGCAATTTAGTTTCCACTTTCACTGATTATAATTTTTCAGATGGTTCTTTTCACACGAATTTTATTACTTTGTTTGTCCGAATTATACTGAATCGACCGTCTTGGTTTTGCAAAACCATTTAGAAAATGGGGATCGAATTTTAATACACGAAAATGTTACTGTTATGACTCTAAATTAAAGAATGAAGCGAAGAAATTTTATAGGAAACATGGTGCTTGGCGGAACTGCAATTCTTTCAACACCACTTGCAGGTTTTGGAGAAAATATAGAATCAAAACCAATAAATCAAAACTATGATTCGGGAGTAATTTTGCAAGCCGATGCAGTTGTAATTGGTGGCGGACTAGGCGGATTTGCAGCAACTTTAGCTTTGCTGCGAAATAACAAAACAGTAATTTTAACAGAAGAAACCGATTGGATTGGTGGCCAACTAACCCAGCAGGGAGTACCGCCGGATGAACATCCGTGGATTGAATTTACCGGTTCAACACAAACCTACCGCGATTTCCGTAATGCAATTCGTGACTATTACAGATTGTATTATCCACTTACTGAAGAAGCGAAAAAAAATCCATTGTTAAATCCCGGAGACGGTGCTGTTTCGAAATTGTGCCATGAACCAAAAGTTGCGTTGACAGTGTTGAATAATATACTTGCTCCTTACATCAGTTCAGGGAAACTTGTTCTTCTTTTAAATCATAAAATATTATCGGCTGAGGTAATTGCCGATACAGTTAAATCTGTAACAGTAAAAAATCTTCAAAATAAAAAAACCTTAAAACTGTCGGCTCCCTATTTTGTTGACGCCACAGAATTAGGAGATTTACTTCCTCTTACCGGCGCCGAATATGTTTCCGGAACAGAATCAAAAAATGAAACAGGAGAATTGCATGCGCCTGAAAAATTAAATTCAAATAACGTACAGGCATTTACCACTTGTTTTGCCATGGATTACGTTCCGGGAGAAAACCACACAATCGTAAAACCTGCTGATTATGAGTTTTGGAAAAATTATGTTCCTGTTTTAAACCCGCCGTGGCCCGGAAAACTTTTGTCAATGCAATACACGCATCCCAGCACACTTCAACCCAAATTGCTTGGTTTTGATCCGACTGGAGCCTCAATTGAAGGAACTTTAAATCTTTGGAATTACAGGAAAATCATCAGTAAAAACAACTTTAAACCCGGAACATATTCGGGTGACATAACCATTGTAAACTGGCCTCAAAATGATTACATGCTGGGGAATTTAATTGGCACTCGGAACAAGATTTCAACAAACATTTCGAGGCATCAAAACAATTAAGCCTTTCACTTTTATACTGGCTTCAAACCGAAGTTCCACGCGCAAATGGCGGAAAAGGATGGCCTGGAATTCGCCTAAGAAAAGATATTATGGGCACTGAAGATGGATTGGCAAAATATCCGTATGTCCGTGAGTCACGCCGAATAAAAGCGGTGTTTACCGTTTTGGAAGAACATGTTGGAAAGGAGAATTATGACAAGGTTTCCAACAAAACGAATAAAATCGCAGCCCCTTTTTATGACAGTGTCGGGATTGGTTATTACCATATCGACCTCCACCCCACTTGCGGTGGCGTGAATTATGTAGATTTTCCTTCACTCAGATTTCAAATTCCGCTCGGCGCACTTTTACCTGTCCGCGTCAAAAATCTTTTACCCGCCAACAAAAACATTGGAACAACGCATATTACAAATGGTTGCTACCGTCTCCACCCGGTTGAATGGAGCATTGGCGAAGCTGTGGGTTCTTTAATCAGCTATTCAATTCAACAAAATACAACTCCGCACGAAACAAGGGCAAACAACAAACTTTTAAAAGATTTTCAAGCTTTTATAAACACCCAAGGCATTGAAACTGAATGGCCGGAGGAAGATAAGTTGAAGTAAAGAACGAAAAAGAAAGACAGTATTTATTTTTAAACGAGTTGAATAATTTTTTTCATGAACATCAAGAATATTCCCCAGATAACAAAGATGTTACAAACTTCCCTCTCTACCACTCATTGCCAAATGATCACATCAATAAGTATTTCGAAATCTTATCTCTCAAAAAAAAGGAATACCCCCAAACAATGAATGTATCCCTTTAGAAACCACAGGAATAAATTATTTAGCCACTCCAATCCCGGCAAAAAGGTTTTGGAATGAATTGGCTTCAATGGCAAAAATTCCATCGTTGCCAATTGTACTTATGGGTCTCCAGAAGCTTTTATCGAAAAAAGAAAGAACGCCCTGGTAGGAATTTAAGCCGACAGGCTCAGTAACACCCCATGGATTGCGCAGCACGATGTATTTTTTGCTGTTTTTGTATGCCCAACCCAAAACAGTATAAGCATGGTTTCCAACCACATTGGTTCCTGTATAATTTTTATCAGAACCGTAAGTCCAGGCGGTCATTGGATGAATGGTTTTGTAGCTCATCGAGTTTTCCCTTACGATTGCGTAAAGTTGATCGCCTGTTCGGGTGTTGGTATTATAGTAATAAGGTGTTTTATTGTTGAGTTGCGCCGTAGCCTTTACCATGTCGCCAAAAGCCGTTTGGGTAATATCAGGTTTGTCCGAATCTGTTTTCAGTATCCATTTTGCAAATGCTTTTTCGTAAAGTGCCGGGTAAATTTCTCCGGCATCGTTTGAGCGACAGTAAATTGGCAGGTTGCTTGACGAATTAACCAATGTCAGATCCGTAACTTCCACCATCTTGCTGGGTGCATCTTTTCCACCACCCTTCGAATAAAACTGGATTGCATTTACTCTGGCGGTCTCACCGGTGCCTGTTGCACGGTTCCGGTGCACAATCTGATACGGGTCAGACCAGGCAATTGCTGCAAGTGCAGCAATGAAATAACAATTGCCAATTGCCCCCTGAATGGGGTCGTTAAACTCAGTAACATCTTTAAAGAAATCGCCCATATCTCTCCACACCCCGTTTGCCGGAGTCCAGTCGCCGGCAGTCCCTGGTCCCAGTAAAATGGCAGCAAGCTGTTTGCTAAGCCGGGTTTTGGAAAGCGATTTATCCATTTCAGGCACATTAAGTTGTATGTTCAAAACGCCCCGTGACAATCTACCCGAACTAATTTTTGTGGTGTCAAGATTTTTGACCCCTAAAATTTTTAGTTCACTTAAAGTTTTCAGACTCGAAACATCAGGTGTTTCCATATCTTTTTCGGTTCTGATTGTAATTTCAGAAGCGGCAACCTGTACGGCCATGTTTTGATCATTTAATTTTAATCCGGCATAAAGCGGCGAATTAAACTTCATGTCAAAAAGTTCATTGTAATCGGTTTCCAGCGCATCCTCCATAACCTGAATGGATTCCTTTTTAGTCCAATCAATCTTTCTTCCTGTCAGTGCCTCAGTCAAGGCATAGGGGTTGATAGCCCCTACATTCAAATTACCTACTTTGTCCATTTTGTAATGATTTAATGATTGTTAATGAAAAACTATAAAATATCAGCCAGTCTTGTTCTCAAACCGGTATTAAAGCTGTCAAGGCATTTGATATAAAACCTAAATTCCGCTGTGTTTTCAAGCACGGTCAATACATTCCGGGCTTTGCCTTTACAATTTATTTCGATGAATTTTTCCGATCCGCCCACCATTGCAGAATGTTCGGTATCTGTTGAAAGTTCTCGTGCTTCCTCAATTAATCCTGCAATTTCTACGGGCGATTTTTCGTTTCTTTCCTGAGTTGTGATTTGATCATCCGGAGGCCGACCAATACTTATTTCCAATGCTGAATTCCCATCTTCCAAAAATGTCAAACTGAATTGATGAAAATACGGGTCAGGCACACTTCCGTTGTTTCCTGTAAGTTTGATATAATCCATAATTTAACTGAATTAGCATGAATAAATCTTGAATAATCAGGATTTAAACTTCAAAAAGCTATTCAATTTACGACCTTTGAGGGAAAATACCACACTTATCTTTAACTTTATTGCCGGATTTTATAAATTTTAACATGAAAAATCATACTTATGAAACTCATTACAATTCTAATTTTATTTGTTGCCTTTGCAATATTTTCGTGCAAATCTCCGCAAAAATCAACGAATGAATTCTCAGCCGATGTAATTATTTACGGTGGTACTTCGAGTGCGATAACTGCAGCAGTAGAAGTAATTCAATCCGGTAAATCAGTCATCGTAGTTTCGCCCGATAAACATTTGGGTGGATTAACTTCAGGCGGTTTGGGTTACACTGATACTGGAAACAAAACAGTAATCGGTGGGCTTTCGCGCGAATTTTATCACAGGGTTTGGAACCATTACAACGACTCGTCGGCATGGGTTTGGCAAAAACACAGCGAATATGGAAACAAAGGTCAGGGCACAGTTGCAATGGACGGCGAGAACCGCACCATGTGGATTTTTGAACCTCACGTTGCCGAGCAGGTTTTCGAAGATTTTGTTGCCGAAAACAACATTCAAGTATTCCGCGATGAATGGCTGGATCGTGAAAATGGAGTTGTTAAAACCGATGGCAAAATCGAATCATTCAAAACGATTTCAGGAAAAACTTTTTCAGGAAAAATATTTATAGATGCCACTTACGAAGGCGATTTAATGGCCGAAGCAGGCGTGAGTTATCATGTTGGCCGCGAAAGTACCAAACAATACAACGAACAATGGAACGGAGTTCAAACTGGTGTTTTGCATCATGGTCATTTTTTCAAATCGAAAATATCGCCTTATAAAATGCCAAACGATCCGTCAAGTGGTTTGCTCTATGGAGTATCGGCTGAACCACCGGGAGAATATGGCTCCGCGGACAATAAAATCCAGGCCTATTGTTTTCGAACCTGCATGACAAACCACAATGAAAACCGCTTACCATTTCCAAAACCTGAAAATTATGATTCATCACATTATGATTTGTTGGTCAGGGTGTTTGATACCGGGCGAAAAGATTGGTTTAATAAATTTGATGATATCCCAAATCGAAAAACCGACACAAATAACCATGGTCCGTTTAGCAGCGACTTCATTGGTATGAATTACGATTATCCTGAAGCAAGTTACGAACGCAGGAAAGAAATCATAAAAGAGCATGAAGATTATCAGAAAGGACTTTTATGGTTTGTTGCAAATGATCCGCGGGTTCCTGAAGATATCCGCACAAAAATGGCAAGCTGGGGTTTGGCTAAAGATGAATTTACAGATAACGGCAACTGGCCGCACCAGATATATGTGCGCGAAGCCCGCCGTATGACTGGCGAATATGTAACTACCGAAAACGACGTTCTGTTAAAACGTGAAGTTCCAAAACCTGTGGGAATGGGTTCGTATGCCATGGATTCGCACAATGTTCAGCGGTATATTACACCTGAAGGTTTTGTGCAAAACGAAGGCGATATTGGGGTTGCGCCATCGGCCCCCTACTCCATTTCTTATGGTTCGCTTGTGCCGAAGAAAGAAGACTGTACAAATTTATTTGTTCCGGTTTGTGTATCTTCAAGCCACATAGCTTTTGGTTCAATCCGCATGGAACCTGTTTTTATGATCCTTGGTCAGTCGGCAGCAGTTGCAGCATGCATGGCAATTGATAAAAACATTGCAGTGCAGGACGTTAATTATGATGATTTAAAAACTGAACTTGAAAAAAGAAAGCAGGTTCTGAGTTATCAGCAATAGAATTCATACCTGTCGTAATATTATACAAGGGAATGAACCCGAAAATAATAAAAAAAAAAATATACTTTACCATTTATAAAAATTACATTACTTTAAAGCCGATTTGTTGTTTGAAAAAATACAAATGAAAATTAACGCTTCAATTTATGATTACTTTTTTTTCAGGTTTACTCATATTGATTTTAGGATATCTTTTCTACTCCCGTTTTATAGAACGCTTTGCAGAGGTTGACGGAACGCGCATTACACCCGCTTTTTCGATGAAAGACGGTGTTGATTATGTTCCGATGCCGTGGTGGAGGATTTTCCTGATTCAGTTTTTAAATATTGCCGGACTTGGACCTATTTTCGGTGCTGTGGCCGGTGCCATGTGGGGACCTGTGGCTTTTTTGTGGATTGTTTTGGGAACCGTTTTCGCCGGTGCCGTTCATGACTATTTTTCGGGAATGCTTTCCATAAAACACAATGGGTTAAGCATTACTGAAATTGTTGGCATTTATATGGGAAACGGCACGAAACAATTTATGCGCGGCTTTACGGTTTTACTCATGATTTTGGTGGGCGCAGTTTTTATTATGGGTCCTGCAAAAATACTTGCCGGCTTAACTCCCGGTTGGGCAACCATGTCATTCTGGGTTTGGGTGGTATTTGGCTATTATATATTGGCAACCATGCTCCCTATCGACAAAATTATTGGTCGTGTTTATCCTGTTTTTGGTTTTGCCCTTTTATTTATGGCCGTCGGATTGATAATTGCTTTGTTTGTAAAAGGTTACCATATACCGGAATTGAATATTTCAAGCATCCACAACTACCACGAAAATGCTGATAAGTTCCCCATATTTCCCATGCTTTTTATAACAATTGCCTGTGGTGCGATTTCAGGATTTCATGCAACGCAATCGCCATTAATGGCACGTTGCCTGACCAATGAAAAACTGGGTCGTCGCGTGTTTTATGGCGCAATGGTTTCTGAAGGTGTTGTGGCGCTGATTTGGGCTGCAATAGGGATGAGTTTTTACGGCGGTGTTCAGCAACTGAATGTTGTAATGACCGAACAAAATGGAAATGCAGCTTTTGTTGTAAACGAAATCTCAAATTCCCTGTTGGGAAAATTTGGCGGTTTCCTTGCATTACTTGGGGTTGTTGCCGCACCAATTACCTCAGGCGACACAGCTTTTAGAAGTGCCCGTTTAATTGTTGCCGACTTTCTGAAATACGGCCAGGGACCCATTAAAAATCGGTTGTTTGTCAGTGTGCCACTTTTTGCAATCGGGTTACTGTTAACACAAATGGATTTCAGCGTTATCTGGCGTTATTTTGCATGGTCGAACCAAACTCTTGCTATGATAGTACTCTGGACGATAACTGTTTATCTGGCCCAACAACGTAAGTTTTACTGGATTACTTTACTTCCTGCACTTTTAATGACGGCGGTAACTTCAACCTACCTGCTTTTTGCACCCGAAGGATTTTCACTGTCGAAGGAAATTTCATATTCTGCCGGGGCATTTGTTACACTGGCTGCTTTGGTGGGGTTTTTTGTGTACGTGAGGAAAATCTGGAAAAGTTAAAAGCGATTATCAAAATTCTTCAAAACCCTATTTTAGATTCATCCCCAAATAAATAATATGATACTTTTACAATTAAAATAAAATAGACCTTAAAATGACAGTTATAGAAATACAAAACGACTCAAACTGCAAATTGACATACAATGAAAAACTGGAATCATGAAGATAATTGTTCCTCAAAAACTAATGAGCGAACATGCTGGATTTAACTTTATTGCTCAGTTATTCGAGCAAACTAAAGAGTTGAGTTTTGATGAGCTTATTCTCGATTTCAAAAATAACATTTGGCTCGAAGCAAATTTGTGCGCAGCTTTAGGTGCTGTTTTATCACGTTTACAAGAGGAATTTGTTTCAGTACGATTCGAAAACCTGAATTATGATGTAAACAAGATTTTATCTAAAAACCATTTTTTAAGCAACTTTGGCAGCGAATCATTACCCGACACTTATCAAACTACCATCAAATTCAGAAAATTTAAAGTTACCGAAGAAAAAGCATTTAAAGATTATCTCGATTTGGAATTACTTTCACAACCTGATTTACCAAGTATGTCACCTTTGTTAAAAAGCAAAATCAATAAAAGCATATTTGAAATTTTCAACAATGCCAATATTCATGGGCATTGCAAACATGTTTTTAGTTGCGGTCAATATTTCCCTCAGAAAAAGAGATTACTTTTTACCATTGCCGATTTGGGCAGTACCATAAAGTTCAATGTAAACGGATACCTTAAAAAATCTTTCTCAGGAGCCGAAGCAATAAATTGGGCAGTTGAAGAAGGTAATACAACAAAAACCGGAACAATTCCCGGGGGATTAGGATTAAGTTTAATCCGCGATTTTTTAAAATTGAACAATGGGGGTATCCAAATCGTTTCGGCAAATGGTTATTGGGAAGAAAGAAAAGGTGTTATATTTGCAAAGGATTTTGAAATTTCGTTAATTGGAACAATCGTAAATTTAGATATAAATATCAACGACCACAGTTCATATGTTTTATCTTCTGAAATAAATGCGGATTCAATCTTTTAATTATTATGAATCAGGAAAAAACTTTTAAAATCAATATTTATGAAATCATTGGTGGCGATGCTGCGGTATCGTCAGACGATGGTCAAATAATTTTCGAGCGAATTGATAAAGCATTTAAGGAAAACTATTTGGTAACACTTGATTTTAAAAATGTTGACTTAATTGTATCTACTTTTCTGAATGCCTGCATTGGCCAGTTGTACGGATTTTATAAATCCGATTTTATTCGAAATCATTTAAAAGTTGAGAATTTAAGTGATGATGATTTGATGATTTTGTCGAAAGTAATTGAACGCGCCAAACAATATTTCATCGATAAAAAGGGATTTGAAGACTCTGCGAATAAGGCAATATATGGCAGCTAATATCATCAACATAAAATCCTATTCTCCAAAATCGTCAGATGTTTTCTTTTTCGACAATAACATTTGGATGTTCCTTTTTTGTCCGCTTGGCAATTACAATCAAGGTCGGCAAAAAATCTATTCTGCTTTTTTACAAAGCATTCAATCGTTAAGGGCAACTATTTTCATTAATAGCATGGTAATTTCTGAATTCGCAAATAGTTATTTACGAATAGATTTCGAACAATGGAAAAATGCTTCAAAAAATTTTTCTGCCGATTATAAAAAGAATTATGTTGGTTCACCGCAATACGTTACAACCGTTGAAGAAATAAAAATTCAAATAAAAACTATAATGAAGTTTTGTGAAAAATCGTCAGACAATTTTAATGCAATTAACTTAAATAATGTATTCACCCATTTACAAAGTATAGATTTTAATGACAGTTATTATATTGAGCTGGCAAAGTTGGATAACTGGAAAATAGTGACAGATGACAAAGATTTTACAAACTATACGAACCACAATTTGGATGTGATTACTTTCGTTAATTAATCCAGACAATTAAATTTATTCTCTTCTACTATTATTTCAACAAAGTTTTTACAATTTCCACCCATTTTAAATAACCTGCACCCAACAAACTTTGGTTTTTAGTTTTACAATTATGCTTTTAATCTTCTTTTTTATCAGCAAATTTAGGTTTTAACATGGTTAATTGCAACAAAACAGCTGCTGCAACCGGAATTGCCAGTAAAGCCATATCATGTCCCAGATTCCCCGAATCAGTAGATTTACCAAGAAATTCAGTTACTGCTGCGCCCGCAAAAACACCTGTTAAATTCATTAAACCATAACCTGCAGCACGGTGTCGGGGCGAAACAAACTGGCACAAAATGGGCATGTTGTTGGCATCAAACATACCAAAACCAATTCCGAACATAATGCCGCCACCAATAATTCCAAAGATTCCATTTCCAAAACCTAAAAGAATGAGTGCAGGAATCAACAAACTCAAACCAATTGCTCCGGTAAAAATACGTCCGCGCAAGTTTTTCTGAATCCAGCGATCGGCCAGAATTCCACCAAAAATAACCCCGATAAATGATGATACCGCAATTGTAATATGTTGCCATGGGGCCGGCTTTATACATTTCTATTCCTAAACTTTCCGAGAACAGTGTTGGTAACCAGTTTTTTGTTGCCCAGCCCGGAAAACTCGGGGCAGCAAAATAAAACAGGATTACCCAAAAACTAATTGTACCCAGCAGCATCCCCAGACTTTTTCTTATAGATTGAAACCCGCTGAGTTTCTTTTGGAAATTTGCTACTGTATTTTTTGAAATCTCACGGTCTTTGCTTTCACGCAGAAAAACAATCAATACCAAACTGTAAACTATCCCGATCAAACCAAAAGAATGAAAAGCGGTTTGCCACGAAAAGTTGCTGGCTACAGTTGCACCAAATCCGCCAATTGCCTGACCAAAATATAATCCTGTCATATGGATTCCGATTGCCAGCGACCGGGTGCCTTCTTTGTGATAATCGGCAATTAAGGCAAGTGCGGCCGGAATGTATAATGCTTCACTCACGCCCATTATTGCGCGCAAAACATATAAAACCTGAAAATCGGTTGCATAACCCATAGTCAAAGTTACGCCCGACCAAACGGCCAGACTTCCCACAATCAGCCATTTTCTGTTAATTCGGTCGGCAATTAACCCGGCAACAGGGCTCATTAAACCGTAAATCCAAAGAAAAATGGCCA
>CAWKIX010000054.1:0-16525 GCA_963849775.1 uncultured Prolixibacteraceae bacterium
TAATGGAGAATAACCTGATTGTGATTACTCCGGGGGAAAGTCAACAAGACAAAACTGTTACAGGTACAGTTACCGATGAAAACGGACAACCACTGCCAGGTGCAACCGTGGTAATAAAAGGTACGACACAAGGTACAGTTACCAATATGGATGGGAATTATACAATTTTGAATATTCCTGATGACGCAACCCTTGAATTTTCATTTGTAGGAATGATAACGCAAGAAATAACCATTGGAAATCAATCAACTATAAATATTGAAATGAAAGTTGATGCTATTGGCCTGGAGGAGGTAGTAGCCATTGGTTATGGAACCCAGAAACAGAGGGATCTTACTGCGGCTGTTTCTATAGTAAATAGCGAACAATTGAGTAATAGACCAATAACAAGTTCCACTCAAGCATTGCAGGGGACTAAAGGAGTGTACGTTAATCAAACAGGGGGGCAACCTGGTCGAAGCCAATCAACTATCAGAATTCGCGGGTTGGGTACTTTAAATGATAACAATCCACTGGTTTTGGTGGATGGAATCGAATTTCCATTAGATGATGTAAATCCAAATGATATTGAGAGCATTTCGGTTTTGAAAGATGCTGCAGCCGCAGCGATTTATGGTTCAAGAGCGGCGAGTGGTGTTATTTTAGTTACGACAAAAAATGGAGAAAGAACCAAGGGATTTCATGTAAATTATAGTAACTATTTTGGAATGGAAGAAGTTATTGGCTTGCCCAATTTTGTAACTGACCCTGTACAAGTACTTGAATTAATAAATGTGGCAAAAGCAAATGCTGGAAATAAACCATGGTATAGCCAGGAGTTGATAGAGGAATACAGACAAGGAATGAAAACAGATCCAATTGTTTATCCGCACAATGATTGGTTTGATATCATGTTTGATACTGGCTTTCTGCAAAATCATAATCTCAGATTCACAGGAGGAACTGAAAAGTATAATGTCTCATTATCTTTAGGTTACCAAGATCATAACGGAGCTCTTATGGGAACAAATTCAAATAAATATTCTGTAGCTCTGAATACAAATTTCGATGTAACGGATAAATTATCTATTGGTTTTAAATTTAATGGACAACTTAAAAAATTTGATGAAGCATTAGCCGGAACTCCTTACCTTATGAATACAATTTTTAAAAATGCAGGGCTAGGATATGAACCCACCTATACGGCAGATGGGAAGTATGCAAATCAATGGTTCATAACTCCAGGACATTATGAGTTTCGTAATCCCATTGCTACTGCTACTGAAGGTATTAATAATCATAGAGATGAGCATTATTATGTTATTTTAGACGCTAAATATGATTTGCCAGGAAATTTAACATACAGGCTACTTGGATCTTATTCAAAAGAAAATAATTTGAACACTCAATTTGAGCCTCTCGTATACCAATATGATGTTAAGACAGGAGCAAGTAAATATCTCCTTATTGCAGATGCCGCTGTTAGAAGGGGGCAAAAAAGCCTAACGAACGATTATGATTTAAATTTTAATACAACGCTTGACTGGAAGAAATCTTTTGATTCACATAATATAAGTTCTTTAATAGGATACGAGGTAAAAGAATTCAATTATGATAATTTGTTTGGTTATATAGAAGGATATCTTGGTAACGGATTATCATCATTAAATGCTGGTTCTACTAATCCAAGGACTACTGGCACTAATTCAAAAAATTCTTTAATGTCACTTTTTGCACGTTTGGAATATAATTACAACAGCAAATACTTATTTCAGGGAAATTTCAGATATGATGGTTCATCAAGGTTTGCGGAAGACCGGAGATGGGGATTTTTTCCGTCGTTTTCTGCGGGATGGCGAATTGGTCAGGAAAATTTCATGAAAGAAATAGCATGGTTGGATGATTTAAAAATAAGAACTTCCTGGGGTCAATTAGGTAATGAAAGAGTTCCCTCGTTTCGATATGTAAATCTTGTAGATTTGGGTTATGATTATAGTTTTGGCAGCACCATAATGCCCGGCGCGGCCATCACAAAGTATAATGATCCATCACTTACCTGGGAAACAACAACAACATCAAATATAGGGCTTGATGCATATTTACTACATAATAGTTTGAGCTTCAGCTTTGAAGTCTTTAAAAAAAGAACTACAGATATACTTCATAGTGTAAATATACCAACTCAGGTAGGAAATTTAACCGGTCCATTAAAAAATATTGGAGCTGTTGACAACAAAGGATATGAATTAGGTCTGTCTTACAGAAACTCTGTAGGTCCTATTTCATTTGAGCTATCAGGTTCTCTTACGAGAATAAAAAATGAAGTAATAGATTTAAATGGTGAAATTATTTATGAATATGGGTCTCGTTCTCAAGGAGGTACAATAATTAAAGAAGGTTATCCAATTCAATCCTATTATTTGCTGCACGCTGAAGGTATTTTTAACACTCAGGAAGAAATAGATAATCATGCTTTTCAAACTGCAGATACAAAGCCAGGTTATATTAAATTTCAAGATGTTAATAATGATAAAGTTATTAATCAGGATGACAGGGTAATCATGGATCAAAATCGTATTCCAGATTATACTGGTACCTTTAATTTAAGTTTGACTTATAAGAATTTCAATATGACCGCTTTTTTTAATGGAGTACAGGGAGTATATACCTTTAGGGCTCAACCGGGAGACGTACCATTTTGGTATGGAACCGGAATTACTGACAAATGGGTAAATCATACATGGACTCCTGATAATATGGATGCCAAATTACCCATACTAACAACATATGAAGATGCCGTTAATACTAATTTCAGAAGTTCAGATTTTTTATTGTTTGATTCTTCCTATTTAAGATTAAAAAATTTGCAAATAAGTTATAATCTGCCTGCCCATCTTCTCGAAGCTGTGCACATTAGTTCTGCAAAGGTTTTTGTTAATGCTGAAAATCTATGGACTTTAACCAAAATGGACGGCTTTGATCCGGAGAGGGATATGGGTACGGATAATGCATATTATGATTATCCCAGCGTTAAAACATATTCTTGTGGAATAGAAATTGATTTTTAAATTTCAAAACTAAAAAATCATGAAAAAATATATCATTCAAATAATTATTGGTGTTCTTTTATTTTCTGGTTGTAACAATTATTTAGATACTGTTCCTTCAGATCAATACACCGTTGAAAATTTTTGGAGCTCGACAGAAGAAGCTCAGGCAGGATTGACAGGCGTTTATCAAACTCTCAGGGGATATCCTGCAAATCAAATATTATTTAGTTCGCAAGTAACTCCCAACTCATCCAGATTTGATGATCCGGGAGGATGGCGGAGCCTGGCAAGAGGATCTGCTGAAACAACAAATCCATTATTCCAGGATGCCTGGAATAGCAATTATAATGGAATTGGAAGAGCTAACACTGTAATTGATAATGTAAATGCAGAAAATCTAAAAGATACAGACCCTAATGTAATTAATCAAATTGTAGGGGAAGCAAAATTTTTACGTGCATTTTTTTACTTTGATTTAGCAAATAAATTTGGAGGAGTTCCATTGATAATTGAAACACCTGATTTAGAAATACATGGCGATTTGGGAAGAAGTGAAAGAGGCGAAGTAATTACACAAATTTTAAAAGACCTGGATGAATCAATATCTGCTCTGGCAGAAACAAATGCACCAGGAAGAGCTACAAAAGGGGCTGCTATGGCTTTAAAATCCAGAGTACTATTATATGAAAGTAGATGGAGTGAGGCAGCAAGTACTGCCCAAAATGTTATGGATTTGAATAAATATTCGTTATTCCCTGACTATAGAGGATTATTTAAATTAGAAAATGAAAATAACTCTGAAGTAATATGGGACATACAATTCAAATTGCCTGAATTCGGACATGGGTATGATGATGCTGTTGATCGCCATAGTAATAATTCACCTTTAAAGGAGCTAGTTGATGCCTATTATATGAACGATGGAATGTCCATTCAAGAATCACCAATATACGATCCATTAGATCCATACAAAAACAGAGATCCACGATTATATCAAACAATTAGGCTGATGGGGTATATGTATAACGGGATGAATGATACGCCCCAACAACTCGATCAAACTGGATTTGGCACAAAAAAATTCACAACGTACAGTGACAACACTAAAATCGCGGAGATACCGGCTGGGAAAAGTGAGATTAATCCAATAGTAATAAGATATGCAGAGGTTTTACTTAATTATGCCGAAGCAAAAAATGAAGCAGAAGGTCCGGTGCAATCTGTTTATGATGCTATTAACAAAATAAGAAATAGGCCAACTGTTGATATGCCCGATTTACCAACTGGATTAACTCAGGAAGAAATGAGACAAGAAATTCGTCATGAAAGAAGAATTGAGTTAGCGATGGAAGGAAAATACTTGGAAGATATAAAACGATGGAGAACTGCTGAAATAGAAATGAATGGACCTGTACATGATTGGCAGGGAAATGTATATGAGGATCGAAAATTTAATTCCAATCGCGATTACTTATGGGCCATTCCAACTCAGGAAATAGATCTAAATCCAAATTTACAGCAAAATCCGGGCTGGTAAAAAGGATAGCTCAAATTGGGTTGTTACACAACTCAAAATATTATCAATACAACATGCTGAAATTTATCCGGCATGTTGTATTGATATAGTAACTTAATAGATTTTAAAACATAAATTAAATAACCATGAAAAAAGGTAATTTTCATAAATAGCAATATTTCTTTTTGTTGGTGTAATTTTTTTGGGGACAATATTCTCCTGTAGCGAAACTAAAAAGGAAGAAGAAAAGAAGCCAAACGTTGTATTGGTTTTTATCGATGATGGCGGATACGCTGATTTTAAACCTTTTGGTGAACCACGATATCCGACACCCAATGTAAGCACGCTGGCGGAAGAGGGACGAAGTTTTTATAACTTCTATGTACCGCAAGCTGTATGTTCAGCTTCCAGGGCAGTGCTGTTAACCGGTTGTTATCCCGGAAGAACAGGTGTCTTTGGGGCCATAGGACCACACAGACCAGGACTTGAGCCTCAATTTGCCACATTGGGTGAAGTAATGCAAAAAAATGGATATGTTACTGCTTGCTTTGGTAAGTGGCATTTGGGTGACGTTTCCGGAAGACGACCATCATCAAGAGGATTTGATGAATCATGCGGATTAATGTATTCAAATGACATGTGGCCGAATCATCCTCAATTTCCAACAAACTATCCACCATTACCTTATTGGGAAAACGATAAAGTTACTATCGATACAGTTACCAATGAGGATCAAGACATGCTGACTACCTGGTATACAGAAAAATCAGTGGAATTCATTAATAATCACAAGGACGAACCATTTTTTTTATATGTTCCTCATTCAATGGCACATGTACCTATTCATTGCAGTGACAAATTCAGAGGAAAATCCGGCACCGGCTTATACGGCGATGTTATAATGGAACTGGACTGGTCGATTGGCCAAATTATGGAAGCCTTGAACAAAAATGGCCTGGAAGAGAACACTATTTTCATTCTTATTTCTTCAGATAATGGACCATGGTTAAGTTACAGCGATCATGCAGGAGTAACTCCTTTTAGAGAGGGGAAAGGAACGAGTTTCGACGGAGGAGTGCGGAATCCTTGTATAATAAAATATCCGGGCCATTCTGTAGCCAATTCCATTTCGCATACTACTTTTTGTTCAGTAGATATTCTTCCAACCATTTGTTATTTAACTAATGCAAAGTTACCCGGAAACGAGATAGACGGGAAAAATGTATGGGATTTAATACAAAATAAGCCTGGATCAAAAAATCCACACGATTACTATCCCCTATCTACAGGTACTGATTTTCAAGGTGTAATAAGCTCAGATGGACACTGGAAGTTACATATGCCCCATACATATCGAACATTAGAAAGCGGAGGGAAAGATGGGCAGCCTGGTGAATATATCCAAGTAAAAATTGATACCGCACTATTTGATTTGGTGCACGATCCATACGAAAAAGGAAATGTTATTAAGCAATATCCTCAAATAGCTGATGAGCTTATTAAATATGCACAAAAGCACCAAAGTTTATTTTATTAAACGCCAATAATGCCTCATGCAAAAAAAGATAACTTAAAAATAAATAACAATAGATTAGTGTTTTTGTATGTTGTTAAGGTAATTGCAAACATTAGTTTAGTTAGATTAAAGTTCTCCGGCGAACCGGAGAACTTTTTTAGTTAAAACTATTTTTCAATAAAATAGGACAAACTAAGTGAGTAACATTGTTATGAACACAATTCAATTATAAAAACTCCTGTAAAAAGAAGGTATATTTTTCAATATCTACACCTAAAAAGCTGTTAAGAATAAAATCTTATAAATTGTCTTTATAATTTTATTATTATTATCATTCATCCGGAAAATCCGCTTCCAAATTATCTTCCGACGCAATAATTTAAGGCCGAACTATATAAACAATTGCTACCACCATTGAAGTTGTTCAATTTAAAAAACAGATTGTAAGAACATTACTCTACAAGTATCCTGTGATTTAACTTGTTGCGGTTTTAGTTTACACCCTCATTGAAAATATTTCTTTAGCAGGATCTTTTCGTGTGAATTTTATTACTTTGTTTGTCCGAATTATACTGAATCGACCGTCTTGGTTTTGCAAAACCATTTAGAAAATGGGGATCGAATTTTAATACACGAAAATGTTACTGTTATGACTCTAAATTAAAGAATGAAGCGAAGAAATTTTATAGGAACCCTAATTGCCGGCGGAACTGCAATTCTTTCAACACCACTTGCAGGTTTTGGAGAAAATATAGAATCAAAACCAATAAATCAAAACTATGATTCGGGAGTAATTTTGCAAGCCGATGCAGTTGTTATTGGTGGCGGACTAGGCGGATTTGCAGCAACTATCGCTTTGCTGCGAAATAACAAAACCGTTATCCTGACCGAAGAAACCGACTGGATTGGTGGCCAACTAACCCAGCAAGGAGTACCGCCGGATGAACATCCGTGGATTGAATTTACAGGTTCAACACAAACCTACCGCGATTTCCGTAATGCAATTCGTGACTATTACAGATTGTATTATCCACTTACCGAAGTAGCGAAAAAAAATCCATTATTAAATCCCGGAGACGGTGCGGTTTCGAAATTATGCCATGAACCAAAAGTTGCGTTGACAGTGTTGAATAATATACTTGCTCCTTACATCAGTTCAGGGAAACTTGTTCTTCTTTTAAATCATAAAATATTATCGGCTGAGGTAATTGCCGATACAGTTAAATCTGTAACAGTAAAAAATCTTCAAAATAAAAAAACCTTAAAACTGTCGGCTCCCTATTTTGTTGACGCCACAGAATTAGGAGATTTACTTCCTCTTACCGGCGCCGAATATGTTTCCGGAACAGAATCAAAAAATGAAACAGGAGAATTGCATGCGCCTGAAAAATTAAATTCAGATAACGTACAGGCATTTACCACTTGTTTTGCCATGGATTACGTTCCGGGAGAAAACCACACAATCGTAAAACCTACTGATTATGAGTTTTGGAAAAATTATGTTCCTGTTTTAAACCCGCCGTGGCCCGGAAAACTTGTGTCAATGCAATACACGCATCCCAGCACACTTCAACCCAAATTGCTTGGTTTTGATCCGACTGGAGCCTCAATTGAAGGAACTTTAAATCTTTGGAATTACAGGAAAATCATCAGTAAAAACAACTTTGAACCCGGAACATATTCAGGAGATATTACCATAGTTAACTGGCCGCAAAACGACTACATGCTGGGGAATTTGATGAATTCGGAAAAGGATTTTGAAATGCATTTCGAGGCATCAAAACAATTAAGTCTTTCACTTTTATACTGGCTTCAAACCGAAGTTCCGCGTGCGGATGGTGGAAAAGGATGGCAGGGAATTCGCCTAAGAAAAGATATATTGGGCACAGAAGATGGTTTGGCAAAATATCCGTATGTCCGTGAGTCACGCCGAATAAAAGCGGTGTTTACCGTTTTGGAAGAACATGTTGGAAAGGAGAATTATGACAAGGTTTCCAACAAAACGAATAAAATCGCAGCCCCTTTTTATGACAGTGTCGGGATTGGTTATTACCATATCGACCTCCACCCCACTTGCGGTGGCGTGAATTATGTAGATTTTCCTTCACTCAGATTTCAAATTCCGCTCGGCGCACTTTTACCTGTCCGCGTCAAAAATCTTTTACCCGCCAACAAAAACATTGGAACAACGCATATTACAAATGGTTGCTACCGTCTCCACCCGGTTGAATGGAGTATTGGCGAAGCTGTGGGTTCTTTAATCAGCTATTCAATTCAACAAAATACAACTCCGCACGAAACAAGGGCAAACAACAAACTTTTAAAAGATTTTCAAGCTTTTATAAACACCCAAGGCATTGAAACTGAATGGCCGGAGGAAGATAAGTTGAAGTAAAGAACGAAAAAGAAAGACAGTATTTATTTTTAAACGAGTTGAATAATTTTTTTCATGAACATCAAGAATATTCCCCAGATAACAAAGATGTTACAAACTTCCCTCTCTACCACTCATTGCCAAATGATCACATCAATAAGTATTTCGAAATCTTATCTCTCAAAAAAAAGGAATACCCCCAAACAATGAATGTATCCCTTTAGAAACCACAGGAATAAATTATTTAGCCACTCCAATCCCGGCAAAAAGGTTTTGGAATGAATTGGCTTCAATGGCAAAAATTCCATCGTTGCCAATTGTACTTATGGGTCTCCAGAAGCTTTTATCGAAAAAAGAAAGAACGCCCTGGTAGGAATTTAAGCCGACAGGCTCAGTAACACCCCATGGATTGCGCAGCACGATGTATTTTTTGCTGTTTTTGTATGCCCAACCCAAAACAGTATAAGCATGGTTTCCAACCACATTGGTTCCTGTATAATTTTTATCAGAACCGTAAGTCCAGGCGGTCATTGGATGAATGGTTTTGTAGCTCATCGAGTTTTCCCTTACGATTGCGTAAAGTTGATCGCCTGTTCGGGTGTTGGTATTATAGTAATAAGGTGTTTTATTGTTGAGTTGCGCCGTAGCCTTTACCATGTCGCCAAAAGCCGTTTGGGTAATATCAGGTTTGTCCGAATCTGTTTTCAGTATCCATTTTGCAAATGCTTTTTCGTAAAGTGCCGGGTAAATTTCTCCGGCATCGTTTGAGCGACAGTAAATTGGCAGGTTGCTTGACGAATTAACCAATGTCAGATCCGTAACTTCCACCATCTTGCTGGGTGCATCTTTCCCACCACCCTTCGAATAAAACTGGATTGCATTTACTCTGGCGGTCTCACCGGTGCCTGTTGCACGGTTCCGGTGCACAATCTGATACGGGTCAGACCAGGCAATTGCTGCAAGGGCAGCAATGAAATAACAATTGCCAATTGCCCCCTGAATGGGGTCGTTAAACTCAGTAACATCTTTAAAGAAATCGCCCATATCTCTCCACACCCCGTTTGCCGGAGTCCAGTCGCCGGCAGTCCCTGGTCCCAGTAAAATGGCAGCAAGCTGTTTGCTAAGCCGGGTTTTGGAAAGCGATTTATCCATTTCAGGCACATTAAGTTGTATGTTCAAAACGCCCCGTGACAATCTACCCGAACTAATTTTTGTGGTGTCAAGATTTTTGACCCCTAAAATTTTTAGTTCACTTAAAGTTTTCAGACTCGAAACATCAGGTGTTTCCATATCTTTTTCGGTTCTGATTGTAATTTCAGAAGCGGCAACCTGTACGGCCATGTTTTGATCATTTAATTTTAATCCGGCATAAAGCGGCGAATTAAACTTCATGTCAAAAAGTTCGTTGTAATCGGTTTCCAGCGCATCCTCCATAACCTGAATGGATTCCTTTTTAGTCCAATCAATCTTTCTTCCTGTCAGTGCCTCAGTCAAGGCATAGGGGTTGATAGCCCCTACATTCAAATTACCTACTTTGTCCATTTTGTAATGATTTAATGATTGTTAATGAAAAACTATAAAATATCAGCCAGTCTTGTTCTCAAACCGGTATTAAAGCTGTCAAGGCATTTGATATAAAACCTAAATTCCGCTGTGTTTTCAAGCACGGTCAATACATTCCGGGCTTTGCCTTTACAATTTATTTCGATGAATTTTTCCGATCCGCCCACCATTGCAGAATGTTCGGTATCTGTTGAAAGTTCTCGTGCTTCCTCAATTAATCCTGCAATTTCTACGGGCGATTTTTCGTTTCTTTCCTGAGTTGTGATTTGATCATCCGGAGGCCGACCAATTCTTATTTCCAATGCTGAATTCCCATCTTCCAAAAATGTCAAACTGAATTGATGAAAATACGGGTCGGGCACACTTCCGTTGTTTCCTGTAAGTTTGATATAATCCATAATTTAACTGAATTAGCATGAATAAATCTTGAATAATCAGGATTTAAACTTCAAAAAGCTATTCAATTTACGACCTTTGAGGGAAAATACCACACTTATCTTTAACTTTATTGCCGGATTTTATAAATTTTAACATGAAAAATCATACTTATGAAACTCATTACAATTCTAATTTTATTTGTTGCCTTTGCAATATTTTCGTGCAAATCTCCGCAAAAATCAACGAATGAATTCTCAGCCGATGTAATTATTTACGGTGGTACTTCGAGTGCGATAACTGCAGCAGTAGAAGTAATTCAATCCGGTAAATCAGTCATCGTAGTTTCGCCCGATAAACATTTGGGTGGATTAACTTCAGGCGGTTTGGGTTACACTGATACTGGAAACAAAACAGTAATCGGTGGGCTTTCGCGCGAATTTTATCACAGGGTTTGGAACCATTACAACGACTCGTCGGCATGGGTTTGGCAAAAACACAGCGAATATGGAAACAAAGGTCAGGGCACAGTTGCAATGGACGGCGAGAACCGCACCATGTGGATTTTTGAACCTCACGTTGCCGAGCAGGTTTTCGAAGATTTTGTTGCCGAAAACAACATTCAAGTATTCCGCGATGAATGGCTGGATCGTGAAAATGGAGTTGTTAAAACCGTTGGCAAAATCGAATCATTCAAAACGCTTTCAGGAAAAACTTTTTCAGGAAAAATATTTATAGATGCCACTTACGAAGGCGATTTAATGGCCGAAGCAGGCGTGAGTTATCATGTTGGCCGCGAAAGTACCAAACAATACAACGAACAATGGAACGGAGTTCAAACTGGTGTTTTGCATCATGGTCATTTTTTCAAATCGAAAATATCGCCTTATAAAATGCCAAACGATCCGTCAAGTGGTTTGCTCTATGGAGTATCGGCTGAACCACCGGGAGAATATGGCTCCGCGGACAATAAAATCCAGGCCTATTGTTTTCGAACCTGCATGACAAACCACAATGAAAACCGCTTACCATTTCCAAAACCTGAAAATTATGATTCATCACATTATGATTTGTTGGTCAGGGTGTTTGATACCGGGCGAAAAGATTGGTTTAATAAATTTGATGATATCCCAAATCGAAAAACCGACACAAATAACCATGGTCCGTTTAGCAGCGACTTCATTGGTATGAATTACGATTATCCTGAAGCAAGTTACGAACGCAGGAAAGAAATCATAAAAGAGCATGAAGATTATCAGAAAGGACTTTTATGGTTTGTTGCAAATGATCCGCGGGTTCCTGAAGATATCCGCACAAAAATGGCAAGCTGGGGTTTGGCTAAAGATGAATTTACAGATAACGGCAACTGGCCGCACCAGATATATGTGCGCGAAGCCCGCCGTATGACTGGCGAATATGTAACCACCGAAAACGACGTTCTGTTAAAACGTGAAGTTCCAAAACCTGTGGGAATGGGTTCGTATGCCATGGATTCGCACAATGTTCAGCGGTATATAACACCTGAAGGTTTTGTGCAAAACGAAGGCGATATTGGAGTTGCACCACCAGCCCCCTACTCAATTTCCTATGGTTCGCTTGTGCCGAAGAAAGAAGACTGTACAAATTTATTTGTTCCGGTTTGTGTATCTTCAAGCCACATAGCTTTTGGTTCAATCCGCATGGAACCTGTTTTTATGATCCTTGGTCAGTCGGCAGCAGTTGCAGCATGCATGGCAATTGATAAAAACATTGCAGTGCAGGACGTTAATTATGATGATTTAAAAACTGAACTTGAAAAAAGAAAGCAGGTTCTGAGTTATCAGCAATAGAATTCATACCTGTCGTAATATTATACAAGGGAATGAACCCGAAAAAATATACTTTACCATTTATAAAAATTACATTACTTTAAAGCCGATTTGTTGTTTAAAAAAATACAAATGAAAATTAACGTTTCAATTTATGATTACTTTCTTTTCAGGTTTACTCATATTGATTTTAGGATATCTTTTCTACTCCAGTTTTATAGAACGCTTTGCAGAAGTTGACGGAACGCGCATTACACCCGCTTTTTCGATGAAAGACGGTGTTGATTATGTTCCGATGCCGTGGTGGAGGATTTTCCTGATTCAGTTTTTAAATATTGCCGGACTTGGACCTATTTTCGGTGCTGTGGCCGGTGCCATGTGGGGACCTGTGGCTTTTTTGTGGATTGTTTTGGGAACCGTTTTCGCCGGTGCCGTTCATGACTATTTTTCGGGAATGCTTTCCATAAAACACAATGGGTTAAGCATTACTGAAATTGTTGGCATTTATATGGGAAACGGCACGAAACAATTTATGCGCGGCTTTACTGTTTTACTCATGATTTTGGTGGGTGCAGTATTTATTATGGGCCCTGCAAAAATACTTGCCGGCTTAACTCCCGGTTGGGCAACCATGTCATTCTGGGTTTGGGTGGTATTTGGCTATTATATATTGGCAACCATGCTTCCTATCGACAAAATTATTGGCCGTGTTTATCCTGTTTTTGGTTTTGCCCTTTTATTTATGGCCGTCGGATTGATAATTGCTTTGTTTGTAAAAGGTTACCATATACCGGAATTGAATATTGCAAGCATTCACAACTACCACGAAAATGCTGATAAGTTCCCGATTTTTCCCATGCTTTTTATAACAATTGCATGTGGTGCGATTTCTGGATTTCATGCAACGCAGTCGCCATTAATGGCTCGTTGCCTGACAAATGAAAAACTGGGTCGTCGCGTGTTTTATGGCGCAATGGTTTCTGAAGGTGTTGTGGCGCTGATTTGGGCTGCAATAGGGATGAGTTTTTATGGCGGTGTTCAGCAACTGAATGTTGTAATGACCGAACAAAATGGAAATGCAGCTTTTGTTGTAAATGAAATCTCAAATTCCCTGTTGGGAAAATTTGGCGGTTTCCTTGCATTACTTGGGGTTGTGGCCGCACCAATTACATCAGGCGACACAGCTTTTAGAAGTGCCCGTTTAATTGTTGCCGATTTTCTAAAATACGGCCAGGGACCCATTAAAAATCGGTTGTTTGTCAGTGTGCCACTTTTTGCAATCGGGTTACTGTTAACACAAATGGATTTCAGCGTTATCTGGCGTTATTTTGCATGGTCGAACCAAACGCTGGCAATGATTGTACTCTGGACGATCACTATTTACCTGGCACAACAACGTAAATTATACTGGATTACTTTATTACCGGCACTTTTAATGACGGCGGTAACTTCAACCTACCTGCTTTTTGCACCAGAAGGATTTTCACTCTCAAAAGAAATTTCTTATACCGCAGGGGCATTTGTTACACTGGCTGCTTTGGTTGGATTTTTCGCGTATGTGAGGAAAATCTGGAAAAGTTAAAAGCGATTATCAAAATTCTTCAAAACCCTATTTAGATTCATCCCCAAATAAATAATATGATACTTTTACAATTAAAATAAAATAGACATTAAAATGACAGTTATAGAAATACAAAACGACTCAAACTGCAAATTGACATATTATGAAAAATTGGAATCATGAAGATAATAGTTCCTCAAAAACTAATGAGCGAACATGCTGGATTTAACTTTATTGCTCAGTTATTCGAGCAAACTAAAGAGTTGAGTTTTGATGAGCTTATTCTCGATTTCAAAAATAACATTTGGCTCGAAGCAAATTTGTGCGCAGCTTTAGGTGCTGTTTTATCACGTTTACAAGAGGAATTTGTTTCAGTACGATTCGAAAACCTGAATTATGATGTAAACATGATTTTATCTAAAAACCATTTTCTAAGTAACTTTGGCAGCGAATCATTACCCGACACTTATCAAACTACCATCAAATTCAAGAAATTTAAAGTTACCGAAGAAAAAGCATTTAAAGATTATCTCGATTTGGAATTACTTTCACAACCTGATTTGCCAAGTATGTCACCTTTGTTAAAAAGCAAAATCAATAAAAGCATATTTGAAATTTTCAATAATGCCAATATTCATGGGCATTGCAAACATGTTTTTAGTTGCGGTCAATATTTCCCTCAGAAAAAGAGATTACTTTTTACCATTGCCGATTTGGGCAGTACCATAAAGTTCAATGTAAACGGATACCTTAAAAAATCTTTCTCAGGAGCCGAAGCAATAAATTGGGCAGTTGAAGAAGGTAATACAACAAAAACCGGAACAATTCCGGGGGGATTAGGATTAAGTTTAATCCGCGATTTTTTAAAATTGAACAATGGGGGTATCCAAATCGTTTCGGCAAATGGTTATTGGGAAGAAAGAAAAGGTGTTATATTTGCAAAGGATTTTGAAAATTCGTTAATTGGAACAATCGTGAATTTAGATATAAATATCAACGACCACAGTTCATATGTTTTATCTTCTGAAATAAATGCGGATTCAATCTTTTAATTATTATGAATCAGGAAAAAACTTTTAAAATCAATATTTATGAAATCATTGGTGGCGATGCTGCGGTATCGTCAGATGATGGACAAATAATTTTTGAGCGTATTGATAAAGCATTTAAGGAAAACTATTTGGTAACACTTGATTTTAAAAATGTTGACTTAATTGTATCTACTTTTCTGAATGCCTGCATTGGCCAGTTGTACGGATTTTATAAATCCGATTTTATTCGAAATCATTTAAAAGTTGAGAATTTAAGTGATGATGATTTGATGATTCTGTCGAAAGTAATTGAACGCGCCAAACAATATTTCATCGATAAAAAGGGATTTGAAGACTCTGCGAATAAGGCAATATATGGCAGCTAATATCATCAACATAAAATCCTATTCTCCAAAATCGTCAGATGTTTTCTTTTTCGACAATAACATTTGGATGTTCCTTTTTTGTCCGCTTGGCAATTACAATCAAGGTCGGCAAAAAATCTATTCTGCTTTTTTACAAAGCGTTCAATCGTTAAGGGCAACTATTTTCATTAATAGCATGGTAATTTCTGAATTCGCAAATAGTTATTTACGAATAGATTTCGAACAATGGAAAAATGCTTCAAAAAATTTTTCTGCCGATTATAAAAAGAATTATGTTGGTTCACCGCAATACGTTACAACCGTTGAAGAAATAAAAATTCAAATAAAAACTATAATGAAGTTTTGTGAAAAATCGTCAGACAATTTTAATGCAATTAACTTAAATGATGTATTCACCCATTTACAAAGTATAGATTTTAATGACAGTTATTATATTGAGCTGGCAAAGTTGGATAACTGGAAAATAGTGACAGATGACAAAGATTTTACAAACTATACGAACCACAATTTGGATGTGATTACTTTCGTTAATTAATCCAGACAATTAAATTTATTCTCTTCTACTATTATTTCAACAAAGTTTTTACAATTTCCACCCATTTTAAATAACCTGCACCCAACAAACTTTGGTTTTTAGTTTTACAATTATGCTTTTAATCTTCTTTTTTATCAGCAAATTTAGGTTTTAACATGGTTAATTGCAACAAAACAGCTGCTGCAACCGGAATTGCCAGTAAAGCCATATCATGTCCCAGATTCCCCGAATCAGTAGATTTACCAAGAAATTCAGTTACTGCTGCACCCGCAAAAACACCTGTTAAATTCATTAAACCATAACCTGCAGCACGGTGTCGGGGCGAAACAAACTGGCACAAAATGGGCATGTTGTTGGCATCAAACATTCCAAAACCAACTCCGAACAAAACTCCGCCACCAACAATTCCAATAATTCCGTTACCAAAACCTAAAAGAATAAGTGCAGGAATCAGAAAACCCAAACCAATTGCACCTGTAAAAATACGTCCGCGCACGTTCTTCTGAATCCAGCGATCTGCGAGGATTCCACCAAAAATAACTCCTATAAATGAAGAAACCGCAATGGTTATAGTTGCCATGGGCCGGCTTTATGCCATTTCAATTCCCAAACTTTCCGAGAACAGCGTTGGCAGCCAGTTTTTCGTTGCCCATCCCGGAAAACTCGGGGCAGCAAAATAAAACAGGATAACCCAAAAACTAATCGTACCCAGCAGCATTCCCAGACTTTTTCTTATAGATTGCAACCCACTAAGTTTGTTTTGGAAATTTGCTACTGTATTTTTTGAGATGTCGCGGTCTTTGCTTTCACGCAGAAAAACAATCAATACCA
>CAWKIX010000055.1:0-612947 GCA_963849775.1 uncultured Prolixibacteraceae bacterium
ATGTTTATGTAGTACTAAACTTCATTGTATTGTTAATCTTGGATATAATGAAGCTGTTAGACCTAAAAATACTACTGGACAGTCGAATGTTGGAATGGCTCCAATTTATTTAAAAAATGAGCCACTGTAAAAGAAAATAAAAAACCAACCAATATTATTCATATTAACGGAGAACGCTGTATTGGTTTGGCTATTTATAAAGAAACTCGGTACAATACAGTAAAAGCTGTAGATCAAATTAATAATGCATTGGTAGTATTGAAAAAGCATTACCGGGATATAAGCTAACAGTGGTATCAAACCAGGGTAAATTCATTAGCCAGGCAATTAAGGAAGTCCAAAATTCGGCATTGCTGGGTATTTTACTTGCAGTATCATTTTATTTCTGTTCCTGAGACGAATCGGAACTACATTAATCGTTAGTGTTGCAATTCCAATTTCAATTATTGCCACATTTAATTTAATGTATTTCAATAACCTGACCATTAATATTATGACTTTGGGCGGTTTGGCACTTGGAGCAGGTATGCTTGTTGATAATGCAATTGTTGTTATGGAGAATATTTTCCGAAATCATGAAAGCGGTATGAGTGTTAAGGATGCAGCAATAACCGGAACTGCGCAGGTTGGTGGGGCAATTACAGCCTCAACCTTAACAACAATCGTTGTTTTCCTGCCAATTGTATATTTACATGGTGCTTCGGGTGAGTTATTTAAAGATGAAGCCTGGACAGTGGCATTCTCATTATTGTCGTCATTGTTTGTAGCTATTTTCCTGATCCCGATGATGTATCACCGACTTTACCGAAATAAAAAGATTGTGGTAAAACATAAATCGGTAAAACTTGGCGGATATGCCCGTTTTCTTGAAAAAGTCTTGGTTGTAAAATGGCTTGTTATTATTGTAGCTACATTGCTTGTTGCAGGAGCTTATTTGCTAATGCCGAGGATTGGTGCCGAATTTATGCCAAAAGCAGAAACCAATGAATTTACCATTGATTTAAAATTGCAGGAAGGAACTGAATTGGAGAGAACAGATGCAACGGTGAAAAATATTGAGGCAATTATAAAAGAATACGTGGGTGATAATCTGAAATTAATTTATTCTCATGTTGGACCAACGTCAGGTATTCAGGGCGATGAAAATGCGGTTTTTCAGGGTGATAATACTGCCCAGATAATGATCACCCTGAACGAAGATTCACCAATTACTTCTAAAATGGTAATTCAAACAATTGATAACATGACTTCAGGGATTGAAGGATTTGAAGTTAACTTCTCACAGGAACAAAGTGCATTGCAAACTATATTTGGAACCGACGAAGCTCCTGTAGTTGTTGAAGTTCGTGGTGAAGAGATGGATGAAATTGAAAAGATTGTAAACGAAGTTAAACAGCGAATGTTGGAAATGAATGAACTTTTTAACGTTCAAACTTCAATCGAAGATGGCGCTCCCGAAATTGAAATAAAAGTTGATAGGATAAGAGCCGGCGTTTATAATATTAACGTTTCAAATGTTATTAGCCAGTTGCAATCTCAATTGGAAGGTCAGGAAGCTGGTCAGTTGGAATCAAATGGAGAAATGGAGGATATTGTTATTAAAGTTCCTGAAAAAGGTTTATCTGAAATTAATGAAATGACGATTACTTCGGGCAATCAGGTATTCAGACTTGATGAAATTGCTGATATTTCATACAGTGTTTCACCTAAAGAAATATTCAGAAGAAATCAAACACGAATTGGTAAGATTACTGCACAAATGGCAACCGGAGTTGCCTTGGATCAGGTTTCGAAAAAAATTATACAGGAAACTTCAAATATTGAATTAAGTCCTGATTACAGCATTAAAGTTACCGGTGAGGAAGAAAAAGACAGGAATCAATGAAAAACCTTGGCTTTGCTTTAATATTGTCTGTAATTCTTGTTTACATGGTAATGGCATCGCAATTTGAGTCATTAGTACACCCATTTACCATTTTTCTAACTATTCCGCTTGCAGTTGTTGGAAGTATCCTCACATTTTTTATAATGGATAAAACCTTTAACATAATGGCAGTTATAGGAATAATTATGTTGGCAGGTATTGCAGTTAATAACTCCATTATTCTGGTTGACAGAATAAATCAGTTAATACGTGATGGAATGGATAGAAGAGATGCAATTCTGCAAGCTGGGCAACAACGAATCAGGCCAATAATTATGACAAGTTTAACTACTATTTTGGCGTTGTTGCCATTAACGATAGGTTTTGGTGAAAGTGCATCATTACGTTCGCCAATGGCTCTTGCAGTTATTGGAGGTTTAACCACTTCAACACTTATGACATTGGTAGTTATTCCATGTGTTTACGATGTTCTGGACAGATTTAAGGATCTTTTTGTGAGAAGAAAAGAATCATTGGTAGAACAATAATAATAAAAGAATTTTCAAAGGATGAATTTCATCATAAATAGAAAAGTACTCATAAGTATGTTGTTTATCGGGCTTACCTTACTTGGGTATGTCTCGTATAAACAACTACCTGTTGAGTTAATGCCAAATGCTGAACTTCCTACCCTGAGTGTCCAGATTAGTTCGCGGAACGAAGTTGATCCGAACTACATGGAGAAACAGGCAGTTATTCCAATTGAAGGAGCGATTGGAACAATGGAAGGAATTGAAAGCATGGAAACTTCTATCAATAGTCGGTCTGCTACCATTCAGGTTAATTTTAAGCAGAACGTCAATACAAAATATTTATTCCTGCGTCTTCAGGAAAAAATTGACCAGGCAGCTGAAAATCTGGATGACAATTTTACTGTAAATGTTAACCGGAATGCAGGAAATGCTTCCAGTGTTTTTATGGAACTCCAGATTCGCGGAAGTGATGGCGCCGACAGGGTAAGAAATGTAGTTGATGAGGAGATTACCAGTAAGATAGAAAATATTGACGGAATTGCTACTGTTGATGTATTTGGAGGACAGGAAAAATCAATTGAGGTTACTTATGATTTAGCTGCCTGTGAAGCTTATGATATTACTCCATCTCAAATTCAGAGTGCAATTTCTTCGGGTGCAACACAAAGAACATTTGCCGGATATTTACACGATTCGAAAAAAGAATATTTTGTTCTGGTTTCTTCTGACTACGACAGAGTATCGGATATCGAAAATATTGTTGTGGCAGATGGTCCCATTTATCTAAAAGATGTAGCCGAGGTATATTTTGGAGTTAAGGAAGTTGAAACCATTAGCAGGATTAATGGAATGGAATCTGTTTCAATGGTTCTCTATAATGAATCGCAGGCCAATTTAATTGATTTGTCTCATGATGTTCAGGATGAGATAGCAAAATTGAATGAAGAGCTTGCATCAAAAGATGTTGAAATAGTTGTTCAAACCAATGTTGCAGAAACAATGGAGGAGAACATCGACCAAATTATGAACCTGGCTCTGGTGGGTGGGTTAATGGCAATTTTTGTTTTGTGGATGTTCCTGAAAAACCTGAAAATTGTATCATTTATCGCATTGGCTATTCCTATTTCAGTTTTTACCTCGTTTAACTTGTTTTATGCTTTTAATATTTCCCTGAACAGTTTAACGTTGGTTGGATTGGTTCTGGCAATCGGGATGCTCCTCGACAACAGTGTGGTTGTGTTGGAAAATATTTATCGGTTATCTGGCAAAAAATATGATGCAGGGCGCGCCGTTGTGCAAGGAACCACAGAAGTGTGGCGGTCGATTGTTGCAGCCACGTTAACAACCGTAACTGTTTTTTTACCGTTCATTTTTTCTTCTGATTATATGGTAAGAATGTTGGGTAATAACATTGGAGTATCCATAGTATCAACATTAATGGTGTCACTTTTAGTTGCTTTGCTTTTTATTCCTATGGCAGCTCACTTAATGTTGAAAGGTAAAGCTTCTCATAATATTTTCTATGAAAAAGTTACAACCAATAACCGTATTATCCAGATTTACATTTTGCTTCTTAAATCAAGTTTGAGAAATCCGGCAGGTACTATTATTGGTGCAATAATTGTTTTCTTCCTTACCGTTTTTATCACCTTGGCAATGAGTATTACTGCCAACCAGGAGATTGAAGAAGATCAGTTTCAGATTTCTGTATCCATGCCAACGGGATCAACACTTGAATCTACTGATTTAATGGTAACCGATATTGAAACCAGGTTAGCTGGCACAGAAGAAATTCAGGATATTGCATCGAACATTCAGGCAGAGCAAGCTGCACTTACAGTTTCCTTGAAAGATGATTTTAAGAAGATAAAAAATCGAAGTGTTTCCGAAATAAGATCAGAAGTTGAAGATAAATTAAATAATATCCGACAGGCTGATATTGAAATTTTATCCACTTCTTCTTCCGGAGGTAGTACAGGAGAATCAGAATTTTAGCAGTTTCCTTGGAATTGGTTCAAACCAGGAGCGTATTATTATTAAAGGGGAGAACTTTGAAGTTATGAGGGGTGTTGCTGAGGATCTGGAGTATTTTATCGAGGATCTTGAATCAATAAATAGTGTACGAACAAACATTTCAAGAAATCAACCTGAAGTACATATGTATTTCAATCCTCTGCTTCTAACACAGTATGAACTGAGTTTAAATAATGTGACTTCGGAGCTTGGAACATTCTCAACTGAGTTTACTTCCGGCGCAACTTTCACTCAGGGTGATGAAGAATATGATATCATTATAAAACAAAAAATGACTGAGGAAGAGGAAGAGGAAGCAAATGATGAAAGAAATATGGATGATTTGCGTCGGCTTCCAATTACTAACAATGCAGGTGCAACATACGATCTTCAGGATTTTACTGATTTAGTTTATGCTGATGGCATGGCCAGGTTTAACAGGGTTAATCAGGAAAAGCAAATTGAAGTTACCTATAGTTTTACTGATGATGCACAAGAATCAAGTGACATATTGGAAGCTTACCGTTTAGAGATTGACGATATTGTCGCAGGTTACAAGCTTCCTTCGGGGATAGCTGTGCAAGTGGTTCATGAGGAGAATGAATTTAATGAATTCTATTTCCTGATTGGTGCCGCATTCATTCTTATAATTATGATTCTTGCTTCAGTATTTGAATCGTTGGTTATTCCGTTTGTTCTAATGTTCTCTGTACCGCTTGCTGCAATTGGTTCATTGCTTGCGATTTTATTTACAGGTAATAGCCTGTTAAATGCAAATACCTTAATGGGCTTTTTGATTTTACTCGGGGTAGTTGTTAATAATGGAATTATTTTAATTGATTACACTAATATACTTCGTAAAAATGGCTATCGTAAGTCAAGAGCATTAATGACAGCTGGCTTATCTAGGGTTCGTCCTATTTTGATAACTGCAATTACGACCATTGTAGCGATGATTCCATTAGCCATGGGTAAAGCTGAATATGTAGGTGCTATTGGCGCTCCGTTTGCAATTACCGTTATAGGTGGATTGGCGTTCAGTACAATTCTAACATTAGTTTTTATTCCTACTTTATATGCAGGAGTTGAAAATGCTCTTAACTGGATAAAATCATTGCATTGGGGTTTGAAATTAGCACAGTCAGTAGTATTTATTGTTGGCGTACTTTATATTTATTTCAAAGTTCAAGATTTTATTTGGCAAATGCTCGACTTTATGATCATTATGGTTGCGGTGCCAGGGGTAACTGCATTTGTAATGACAAGTTTGCGTCAGGCAAGCACAAAGGTTATTGATGAAAATTCAGCAATTACAATTAAAGTTAGAAAGCTGGTTAAAGTTTACGATCGCGACAGCAGATTTTTACGTGAATGGAAATCAGGAATTAACGTTAGAAAACGTGCAGGATTACTAAAAGATTACAAATCGGTTCGTGATTTTTATGATCTGGTATGGCAACTTCCATTATTCATATTTGCCGTATATTTCACCTTCTTCTATATTGAAAGTGCATTCTGGATGTGGTTGTTTGCACATGGAGTTTATTTCTTTTTATTCCTGTTGTTTATTCCGGTCAATCAAGTGCTTCAGAATAAATATGAGGCTTCATCCAAAAAAGTTTATCTACGAATAAGTAACATTATCAGAAATCTAATTTACTGGGGGGCGCCTTTAGCATTCCTTTATGTTTTCTTCCTTCGTTGGGATAATATGGGAATGGTAATATTTGTGGGTGTAATCTGGATGCTGATTCTTTTAATATACAGTTCGGGTGATTACATACAAAAGAAAAATCTGAATATCGCCCGTATTTCAGGTAGATTCAGTGGTTTAAGAAGAGGATACTTTACTGTGATCAGGCAAATACCTATTATAGGTAAACGTAAAAATCCTTTCAGAGCATTAAACGGAGTTACACTGGAGATTAAAACTGGTATGTTTGGGTTACTTGGCCCTAATGGTGCTGGTAAATCAACCATGATGAGAACCATTTGTGGAATTCTGGAACAGAGTTACGGTAAAATTTGGATTAATGGCTTAGATACTCAGAAATACAGGGAAGAGTTGCAGGGTTTAATTGGATATTTGCCACAGGCATTTGGAACTTACGAAAACATGTCGGCATGGGAATTCCTCGATTATCAGGCTATTCTGAAAGGGATTACGGATACAAAAGTAAGGAACGAAAGAATGGAGTATGTGCTTAAAAATGTTCACATGTTCGACCGAAAAGACGATAAAATCGGTTCATTCTCAGGTGGTATGAAACAACGTATCGGGATCGCTCAGATTTTATTGAACTTACCACGTATTTTGGTGGTTGACGAACCTACTGCTGGTCTTGACCCAAGAGAAAGAATACGTTTCCGTAATTTGCTTGTTGAATTAAGCCGTGAAAGAATCGTAATTTTCTCAACACATATTATTGAAGATATATCAAGTTCATGTAACCAGGTAGCGGTTATTAATCGCGGTAACCTGAAATATTTTGGTGCACCTAATGATATGTTGCAAATAGGAAACAAATTTGTTTGGCAGTTTAGTATGCCTGCAAAAGATTTCGAAAATTATCCGCAAAAACAGATGATTGTTCACCACATGCGTGATGGCGAGAATATTAAGGTTCGGTGTCTGGCGAAGGAAAAACCTGCAGAAAATGCAATTAATGTATCTCCGCACCTTGAAGATGCCTATTTATGTTTACTTAAAGATTTTGTTTAAAAAAGAAAAGTAAATGAGCAATAAAACAAGTTTTAGAAACCGGTTATTCATTTCTTTGAAAATGGTCCGGTATAATTTAAAAATCATATTCGCCAATAAATTCATTTGGTTTTTGTTGGCTGCTTTGGGTATCTTTTTGTTTTTTGCCGTGAATTCGGTGTTAAACCAGGAAACCATTACTGAAGGTACCATTTATGAACTGTTAATTTTCCCTGGAATACTACTTATATTTTATCCTTCCGTTTTTGGAATACAAAATGATGATGATTCAAGAATGCTTGAAATTTTGTTTGGAATTCCGAATTACAGGTATAAAGTTTGGCTCGTTCGGTTGGTAATGATTTACTCACTTGTATTCTTTATCATATTATTGTTTGCATGGCTTGCATCAATATTATTGTATGATATTAATACGCTCGAAATGTCATATCAACTAATGTTTCCGGTGGTTTTTATGGGATCAATGGCATTTATGTTTTCAACGTTAATAAAAAACGGAAATGGTACTGCCGTAATAATGGTTTTAATTGGAGTGGCATTAATCGTTCTTGGCGATATATTGGCCAGAACTCAATGGAATGTGTTCTTAAATCCATTCAGCATTCCAAATAATATGAATGAAGTACTCTGGCAAGGACTTATTTCTAAAAACCGTATTTTCCTCGGTGTAGGAATGTTAGTATTTATTTTGTACGGGTTATACAACCTGCAAAAACGAGAGAGATTTGTATAAAGTATAAATAAAGTAGAAAAGCCGGGCCAAGTGTCCGGTTTTTTTTTGTATAACACTACTCTTCCTCAAACTTTTTGTTTTTCCAATTTGTAATTGGATATTAATCGATCAATTTTTTAAGCCAATTTTAAGAAAATCATAACCTGTTTTGAACCTTACTGAACATAAATTTGCTGAAAAATATATATTATGATTTCAGCAACACATTTTCATGCAATGATTATCCATTTTCCAATTGCTTTAATAATTGTAGGTTTCTTATCAGAAATTTTGGGAATGGTCACAAAAAAAGATTTTTTCAGAAGTGCATCATTATTCCTTCTTCTGCTGGGAGCGTTGGGGGCAATTGTAGCCTATGTCAGTGGTAATTTTGCTGGCGACGGAATTGAAGAGGGACCGCTCAAAAGTCCACTGGAATTTCACGAAATAGCAGCCACTGTCACACTCTGGCTGGTAGTTATTATAGCTTTGTTTCGCGTAGCTGTTTTGTATTTCAAACATAATCGTCGGTGGGTTACCTGGATTTCTGTTCTTCTTTTTGCAACCCTGGCAGGTTCTGTAACTGTTACAGGTTATTTAGGCGGTCAGCTGGTATATAAACATGCAGCCGGAGTACAGTTGGCACTGCCTGATTTTGGCGATTTTTCGGCTGATGATTAAATCTTTCAGTAACTTTGAAATTAATTAAGCAAAAGTTAAAATATGCGAATACTGATTGTGGAAGATGAAGCATCCATTGCCAATTTTGTCCGCGACGGTTTGGAAGAAGAAGGATATGCGGTTGATGTCGCCAACAATGGTAAACAAGGTTTGCAACTTGCCCTCGATTATTTGGAAGAATATGATGTTATTTTACTCGACTGGATGTTGCCAGGCCTCTCCGGTATCGAAATATGCCGTAATATCAGAAAACAAAATAAGGTAGTCCCTGTAATTTTTTTAACAGCTAAAGATACCATCGATGATGTGGTTTTCGGTCTTGAAACCGGCGCTGACGATTACATTCGCAAGCCTTTTTCGTTTGAAGAACTACTGGCAAGAATTCGTGTTCATATGCGAAAAGGTGAGACACAGCCCGTTGTTTTTTCAGCAGCAGGAATTGAGATGGATATTGAAAAACATACTGTTTCAAAGAACGGATTACCTGTAGAGCTAACACAAAAGGAATTTTCGTTGCTTGAATATTTTTTACGAAATAAAGGCAAAGTCTGCCGACGTACAGGAATAATTGAAAAGGTTTGGGATATTCATTTTGATTATGATACATCAGTGATCGACGTGTATGTAAATGCGTTACGAAAAAAACTGGATGACCCCGGGAAATCTTCTGTAATTATTACTGTGCGTGGTGTTGGTTATAAAATAGAGGAAGAATGGCCTTAAAATTTAAAAACAGAATTGCCCTTTTTAACACACTTGCAGTAGCTTTTACAACGGCTTTGGTTTTTCTTGCTATATGTTTTGTTGTTTACAAAACAGCTTATAATCATCTCGATGATGATATTAATACGGAAAGAGAAGAAGTTATCAGTAATTTGTTTTGGATTCAGGATTCAATCATTATCAATAAAATGCCTGAATGGGATGAAGCTGAGCACAGTCAGGTAGAAGTAAATCCCACCTTTTTACAGGTAAAAGACCTCAGTGGAAAAGTTATTTTTCGTTCTGCAAATTTGCCGGGCAACCAGGTACTTGAGAATCCCAAAACAAAAGGCAATACTTTTTATAATGGCGAAATAGACAACCAAATAATCCGGCTTGGACAGTTCCCGATAAGTAATGAAAATGGGAAATTGATGGGAGAATTAACTATTGCCGTCTCCAGGGAAGAGTCATCTAATGTATTGAACAATTTAATCTGGGTTTTAATTATTTCGTTTCCTGTTGTTTTGCTGGTCCAGTTTTTCTCATTATCGGTTGCTGCTTCCCGGGCTATAAAACCGGTTCACCAGCTTATTGCATCAGCTTCTGTAATTGATGATTCAACAATTGGGAAGAAACTAAAACTCCCTGCACGAAAGGATGAATTATACGATCTTACTCAGACCATTAACGATTTATTTGGAAGGATTGAAAAAAGCATAATACAGCAAAAACAGTTTACCAGCGATGCTTCACACGAAATTCGTACACCCCTTTCGGCCATTCGTGGAACACTGGAAGTTTTGATTCGCAGGAAACGCACACCGGAGGTTTATGAGGAAAAAATTTCGGGGATCATACAGATGGTTGATCGTTTGGATGCTATCCTTGAACAGTTACTTCAGGTAGCACGAATCGATTCAGAAAAAACCATTGTCAGGAACGAATCAATTTCACTTCAGCCAATTGTTTTAAACATTAAACAAAAGTGGGAAAAACAGGCTGCAGATAAGCACATTACTATTTATTCCAATCTTCCATCCGAAATTCAGGTGAAAGGAGATAAGTTTTTTCTAGAACTTATGATTGATAATCTGGTAAACAATGCCATAAAATATGGTAAAAAAAACGGACATGTATTACTTAACTGGAATACGAATTCTCAGACATTATTAATTGAAGACAACGGAATTGGTATTTCACAAAAACATTTGCCATTCATTTTTAACCGGTTCTATCAGGCTGACGAATCCAGAAGTTCTGTAATTAAAGGAAGCGGGCTTGGGCTATCTATTGTGCAGAAACTTGCTGCCTTACAAAACATTACATTAAATGTAACTAGCCAGGAAGGTGTAGGCACCACCTTTTCACTGCATTTTCCAACCTGAATTCTGGAAGGCGTATTTTCTGTCAGCTCTACTACGAGGACTTTCAATTTATTAAGAAGATTTTAAGAATTGCTTAAGGAAGTTTGAAACAGAGCCGTTGCATCTTTGTAACGTAAAATTAAATTTTAAAAACAATTCAAAATGAAAAAGACATTTATTACAATTTTAACAGCAGTTACTGCGATAATATTGCTGTCCCCGTTGACTGGTAATTCATCTAATGCCGAAAAATCTGCCACTGAAGCTACGGTTTCAGCTGCAAATGCATCAGAGTTGAACTATGAAAATATGAAAGAAGCTTTTAAAGGCGAAACAACTGCCAGTGCGAAATACGCTGCTTATAGTAAAAAAGCCGAAGAAGAAGGGTACCACGAAATTGCAATGTTGTTTAAAGCAGCATCTACTTCAGAAAAAGTTCATGCGGGAAATCATAGAGCTGTTTTAAAAGAAGGAAAACAAGAAGTTCCGTCATTCACCCCAGAATTTACTGTAAAGTCTACTAAAGAAAACCTGAAAGATGCAATTGCTGGTGAAACGTATGAAATTACAACCATGTATCCTGAATTTATTGTGAATGCCGATAAAGCAGGAAATCAGTTTTCGCTTATGAGCCTCAATTATGCCTATAAAACAGAGCAGAAACATAAACCGATGTATGAAAAAGCGTTGGCTGCATTGGAAAGTAACAATGTAAAATCGTTACCTGTTGTTTTTTATATTTGTCCGACATGCGGAAATACTTACGATAATGAAGCACCTGCCCGTTGTGGAATATCAATGACAGGTTCAGAAAAATTCATCAAAATCGATACGCTTTGATTAAATGGAAAATTTGATTCAGAATAAGATCCCGGAGAAATCCGGGATTTTTTGTTTGGGTCCATTTACTTATTTGAAATATTCTTTCTGAAATAAAAGTGATTTAAATATGAAACAATTAATACAAGGAAATACCTAAATTTGTCCCCTAAATAAAATTAGATGGAGCGAAGAGAAATTGAGATAATGGCGCCGGTTGGTTCGTATGAATCGTTAATGGCAGCAATTCAGGGGGGAGCAGGATCGGTTTATTTTGGAGTTGAACATCTAAATATGAGATCTCGCTCTTCAAATAATTTCTCTCTTGATGATCTTCGGAAAATTGTTGAAATAGCATCAAAAAAAGGTGTAAAAACCTATCTTACTCTTAATGTTGAAATTTTTGACGGAGAATTGGAGCAAATGCACAAAGTGTTGCGAACCGCTAAAGAAGCGGGTGTATCGGCTGTAATTGCGGCCGATGTTTCAGTGATACAGTTTGCACGCTCAATTAATCTCGAGGTTCACATTTCCACACAGGTAAACATTACAAATATTGAGGCGGTTAAATTCTACGCGATGTTTGCCGATGTTGTTGTTCTTGCCCGGGAAATGAACCTTGGTCGTGTATGTGAGATCAGCAATCTGATTAGAAAAGAAAATATAACCGGTCCTTCAGGAAATTTGATTCGACTGGAAATGTTTGCACATGGTGCACTTTGTATGGCTGTTAGCGGAAAATGTTATTTGAGCCTGCACGAAATGAATTCGTCTGCCAACAGGGGGGCATGTTTACAAACATGTAGAAGGGCTTACACTGTTACTGATAAAGAAACGGGCGCTGAGATTGACATTGATAACGAATACATCATGTCGCCAAAAGATTTGAAGACCATTCATTTTTTGAATAAAATCCTCGATTCAGGTGTCTCGGTGCTTAAAATTGAAGGACGGGCACGTTCTGCAGAATACGTAAAAACTACGGTTGAATGTTATCGCGAAGCTGTTGACGCTTATCTCGAAAATAGCTTTACAAATGAAAAAATTGAGGAATGGAACAAGCGGTTAAGTACCGTATTTAACAGAGGTTTCTGGGATGGTTACTATTTGGGGCAACGGTTGGGTGAGTGGAGCAGCAATTATGGATCGCTTGCGACAAAACGCAAACTTTATCTGGGAAAATGCACCAATTATTTTACGAACATAAAAGTGGCCGAATTTAAGCTTGAAACCAAAAATTTGAAAGTGGGCGACGAAATTATTATCTCCGGCCCAACAACAGGAGTGGTTGAAACTACTGTAAATGAAATAAGGGTAGATTTAAAGCCGACAGAAGAAGGTAAAAAAGGAGAAAGAATTTCCATTCTGATTAATGAAAAACTTAGACGTGCAGATAAATTATATAAACTCATTGACGCAAAAGAGGTAAAAGAACGCAGGTAAAACAGGGAAAGATCAATTCATTTAATTAAGAAAAGCGGTGGTTCACCGCTTCCCCTATAAACAACTAATAACTCTCTAAACCTTGTACAATTCAATAACCAATCAATCCTGTAAACGAAGATGCTAACAATTATACAAAGTGTGCGATAGCTTACGTACAGAATTACTGTTTTGTTTCAAAAAGGAGGGGGTTTACTAATTTTAACGATGATTATTTTGAAGTTAAATAATTTATAACGTTCTCATTTAGATGTATTTGAAGCGTTTTATATTTCTTTTAGGAGTTTTCTCAAATTCCTCGCTTACCAATTCAATTTTACTTATTTGCTCATATTTTGGAAGTTCAGAATTTACTTTTTTTCGGTTTTCATCCATAATTTCAGGGATTGCATTTATGTGAATATTATCTTGTTGAATGGCATCAAAATCAGGGAATACAAGAGCAATTAATTTGTGGTCTTTTTCAATTACAACGCATTCAGAAACATACAACTGATTATTCAGTTTAGCCTCAATTTCTTCAGGATAAATGTTTTGACCCGATGGCCCCAAAATCATATTTTTTGATCGTCCCCGGATAAAAATGAACTGGTTTTTATCAATAACACCGAGGTCGCCGGTTTTTAGCCAACCATCGTCAGTAAAACTTTCTGCTGTGGCTTTTTCATTTTTGAAGTAACCAAGCATAACATTTTCTCCTTTTACCTGGATTTCGCCAACCTTATTGAATGGATCTTCTGAATCAATGCGCACTTCCATTCGGTCAACCAACCGACCTGCCGAGGAGGTCATTGTTTTATTCCACGTCTCGTAACTGATTAAAGGCCCGCATTCGGTCATTCCGTAGCCAATGGTAAATGGGAATTTAATCTTCTTAAAAAATTGTTCAACATCAGCATTCAAAGGCGCACCACCAATTACAATTTCAAAAAATCTGCCACCAAAAGTTTCCACCAATTTTGCCCTTATTTTCTTTAGCAGAATTGAAGAAATTACCGGAATTCCAAGAAAGATTTTCATCACAGGTTTTTCTAATGTAGGTTGTAACCTTTTTCGGTAAATCTTTTCGATAATAAGAGGTACCGATAAAATTAAATGTGGCTTAACTTCACTGAATACTTTTGTAAGTAGTGCAGGAGAAGGCATTTTGTTTAAAAAAGTAATATGGCAACCCAGCGTAACCGGGAAAAGAAATTCGAAAAGCAAACCGTAAACATGAGCCATTGGCAGAAATGAAACAATTTTATCTCCCTGTTTTAAAGGCATGTGTTCCTGTGCAAATACAATATTTGAAACAAGGCTGCGTTCAGGAATTAAAACACCTTTCGTAAAACCTGAAGTTCCCGAGGTATATGAAATAACGCAAGCTTCTTCCTTTTTCCATTCTTTAAAAGAAAACTCATCAGAAGTCAAAGGATTGTTATTGTAATACTGAAAAGCCTCAGAAAGATTATTTTGACAATGATTATTTTTCGTACTATAAAGTGAAAAATCTTCCAGAACAATTACTGCCTGTAAATTTTCAGCTTTATTGAAATCAATTTTTGCAATTAACGATTTTGCAGCAATAATGATTTTTGCTTCAGAATGATTAATGATATGATTTGTATCAGTTTCGTTAAAGTCAGGAAGTATAGGAACAATTATTAACCTTGACGAAACTGCAGAAAGAAAAGTTGCTCCCCAGTTTGCTGAATTACGCCCCAATACTGCAACCTTATCACCTTCCTGAATGCCTGATTTCTGATAAAATAATGAAAGTGATTTTATAATTTTAGCAATATCGCAATAATTAAATTTGGTTCCCTCGTAATCAGAAAAAGCCAAATTGTTCCAGTTATGTTGAAAAGAGGTGGTATAGAGATTAGCTAAAGTTGTATTAGTCATTATTCAGGATAATTTTTCAGCTAAATTTATTAAAATTACCCGAATGAGCATGTACAAACAGGTTCAGATTTGTTTTGAGATTAAATTAAGAAACTCCGGGAAACAAATCCCGGAGTTTCTTTTAATGAGGATATATATATAGTAATAAGGGTAATATTGTCTGTCTTAAACCTGGCACCATTATTTCAAATATTAAAGTGCCATAACCCTGTGAATCTTTAACCTTTATTTTACTTCAATCACTGCGTATTTGGTTAGTTTCCAGAATTCTTCCGGATTTTCAATCTTCAAATATGCAATCAGATCATCATCGTAAATATACCGGTATGAACTGTCAGGATGGTGTGAAATCATTTCTACTTTTTTAGAGAATACAGGAAATACATCAGTACTTCTTTGATCAATCTCCGTGAAATATTTATCATTCACATTCTCTGTTAGTTTTTCATTTCTACCAATACCAAGGAATCCTCCTTCTTTTTCAACTACTCCATTATCTTTTAATTCTTTAAATGTGCCCATTGCAAAGTATGCTTTGTTCAACTCATTGTCTTTCTGAACGATGGTTGATGCTCTCAATTGCAACGAATCATTTTTCAATACGAGCGTATTGCTTTTTTCCTCGATATCTGATTCAAGATTTGTCATTCTTTCATCCAGCTGTGCAATGTGCTGGTCACGTTCAAGTAGCTCAGTTTTTAAACTTTCAATGCTTGCATTCTGCTCTTCAACGTTTTTTGTAAGCTGTGCAATTTTGTTTTTGTATGATTTGATATCAACTCCCGATGCTTTTAAATTCTTTTCCAGTTCATCAATTTTTTTACTGCTTTCATCCAACATCGTATTCATCAGTTTGATATCGGCAACAACTGATTCATTATGGCTGGGATTTCCCTCTGTATTTTCAATTGATAACTGGCTCCTTTTGTTTTTTACAAACGTTAGGTTCTTCTCAATTTCATCAAGCGTGTTATTAAAATCGTTTACCAACGAATCGCGCTGTTCGTACATTGAATTAAGATTCACGTACTGGTTATTCAATTCTTTAATTTTGTTTTCTTTGTTGATTACGATAAACAATCCTAAAATAATTATTGCAGTAAGAAACACTAAGATTGATATGTTTCTTACTCGTGTTCTTTTTTCAGTTTCCATGATTTTTCTTTTTAATTAATATTGTTTTCAACTTTCAAATAAAATCCCTGTTAGGATTAACTAAACAAGTCCAAAATGATGCCAACATGATGGTTGTTTTCATAAGTAGCACATTTGTAGGAATTTATGAAAGTAATGAATGATGTAAAATAAATCATTATGATAAGGATTTATCAAAACGATAGTAAACGTTGAAAGGTAGATAAACAGAATTACTCAGCTTCGTCTTCTTTTAACATCCGGTAGATTGTTGCAACCCCAATATCCAGTTTATCAGCAACCAGTTTAATGTTATTGTCGTATTTCTCGAGGTACTTTTTTACAATTCTGATGTTGTATTCACGGAGGCTCATTTCATTGAAAACATTTTCACTTAAAAGAGCTTCGTTCCCAAGCGCAATATTTTCACTTGTTATTTCGTCGTGATCTGAAAGTGTAATTGCGAGTTCAATCACCGATTTTAGTTCGCGAATATTTCCCGGAAAGGAGTAGGCAAGCAGTTTATCGGCCGCGTCATTCGAAAGTGATTTTGGCAGGAGGTTATTTTCCTTGCAGAACTCGGAAATAAAATGTTTGGAAAGAATAATAATGTCGTTTCCCCGCTCCCGAAGTGGAGGTAAATTAATTGATAACCCAAATAAACGGTAATATAAATCTTGTCTGAAATTTCCTTTCATTACCTCTTCCTGTAAATTTTTGTTTGTTGCAACAATGATCCTGCAGTCGGTTTTAATTGATTTATTGCTGCCAACTCTTACAATCTCTTTTTCCTGGAGTGTTCTTAAAAGTTTGGCTTGAAGAGAGACATCCATTTCGCCAATTTCGTCAAGAAAAAGTGTTCCACCATTGGCTTCTTCAAATTTACCAATCCTACGGAAATTGGCTCCTGTAAATGCTCCTTTTTCATGGCCAAAAAGTTCGCTTTCGCTTAAATCTCTAGGAATGGCAGCCATATTAACTGCAACAAATGGTTTTGAAGCTTTTGATGAATTATAATGAATAGCTTTGGCAACCAGTTCTTTGCCAGTGCCGGTTTCCCCGGAAACGATAACCGAAATATTGGTTCGGGTCGCTTTTTCTATGAGTTCAAATACTTTATTTGTTGCTGTGCTTGTGCCAACAATGGTATTTTGATAACTGTATTTCTTTTTAACTTCGCTTCGAAGAGAGACTATTTCGCGCTGGAGGTGTATTCCTTTACGAATATTTTGAACCGTATTTAACAGTCGCTCCCTGATATCATTTGACTTTACAATGTAGTCGTAAGCGCCATATTTTAGTAAGTCCACTACAACTTCAATCTCGTTTTGCTCTGATATCAGAATCACCTGAATTTCTTCGTTTTCAGTTTTTATTTTTTTCAGCACATCAAGGCCTTGCATGTCAGGCAATCGATAGTCGAGAGTAACAACATCGGGATTTTTATGCAGGTTATTTATGCAATCTTTTCCGTTGGAAAAAGATTCAATCTCATAGTCAGGATTTAGTGAAAGATGGTGCACCAACAATCGATTATACCACTCATTATCTTCAACTACAAATATTTTGAAAGGTTTGTCATCCATGCTTTATCACTAAAATAATTTAACCTGAAAGATAACTTTTTTTGCCCGGGGAATGGCCGGTTTATAACATTTATAAATTTAACACTTCTCCAATAATTTTATTTACCTCCATAATCTCTGTTTCCAAATATTTAACATTAGTATTAATTTCTGCCCAATCGCTGTTCTTTTTCGCTTCTTCTTCAATAAGTTTTATCGAATTATAAAGATCAGTGGCATGAAAATGTTTGCACGGAGCAGCCATTTTATGGCATACTTCGGCAATGGTGGTATAATCTTTAACAGCAATGGCTTTGTGTATATCATCTAAACCGTTATTTGTTGATTTTAAAAATAACCCACTCATCTCTTTCAGGAATGCTTTGTCGCCATTGGCAAAATGTTTGGCATCCTTCATGTTTATTTTTTGATTGTTATTTGCTGAAGTTTTTCTATCTGAAATTAACTTGGTTAAATTGTTAAACTGATCAAAAAGTTCTCTTTCTGAAAAAGGTTTTAATAAAAATCCTTTCATTCCTGCATCAAGGCATTTTTCTTTGTCAAAATCTTCATTGGTGGCTGTAACGGCAATAATTTTGGTATCAGGAGCCTGAGCAAGAATTTCTCTGGTAGCTTCAATGCCGCTCTTTCCTGGCATTCTGATATCCATTAAAATGAAATCAAAGTTTTCCTTAACGGCTATATCAACTACTTCATTTCCATCACTAACAATTTTATAGGAAATGCCCCATTTCTTTAAAATTGCTTTCATCAGAAACACGTTGAATTCTTCATCGTCGGCAATAAGTACCTTTAAATTTTTGTATATTTCAGGTATCCTTATTAAATCAAACTTCAATTCTTCAATGTTTTCGACTTTCCCCTGCGGGTAGGGAATACTCACTTTTATTTCGGTGCCAACATTCTCTACACTGCTTACTTTTATCGATCCTTTTTGAAGTTCAACAAGTTTTTTTACAATCGATAATCCTAAGCCAGTGCCACTGAATTTTTTTCCGCTTTGATTCTCAAGTTGAACAAACTCCTCAAAAATATGATTTATATTCTCCTTCGGAATACCAATTCCTGTATCGGAGATGGTAATCTCAAGGTGATACATCAGGTACTTCTTTTTAATGGATTTTACCATTAAAGTAACATTTCCTTCGTCAGTAAATTTAATGGAGTTCCCAATTAGATTGAGCAAAATTTGTTTCAGCCGAACCGGGTCTCCAACCAATGCATCAGGTATCGCTCCTTCGCTTTCAAAATTAAGTTCAATGCCTTTTTTATTTGCTTCGTTTTGTTCCAGGTTTAATACTTCTTTAAATACTTTTTCAGGTGAGAAATGAACAGCGTCGATTTTTAATTTATTGGATTGAATTTTGGAAAAATCAAGTGTGTCGTTAATAATATTTCGAAGATGATTTGCCGATTGTGCAATTACAGATATTTGTTCTTTTAACTCATAATCTGTTTTTTGCTGAAGCAGTTGTTCTGCCAAACCGAAGATGGCATTTACAGGAGTTCTTACTTCATGGCTGACATTGGAAGCAAATTGTTCTTTTGCCTTAGCCAGATTTTCTGCTTCGTTTTTTGCTTTTTGAAGCGCCAATTGATAACTCCTTGATTTACGGAGATAATTTAAAAATACGAAAAGCGCTATCAACAAAAGAATAACGGCTACAATGGTAAATAATGCGAGTCGTGTATAGGTAGTTTCAGCCAGTAGATCAGCTTCATTTGTTCTTGTAACTAACGCGGCTTTTTCAATATTCTCCGATTTGGTAATCAGTTGATTTATTTTTTTTGTGAGAACAAGATTTTTTTCAATTAGTTGTGTTTCGCGTCGGGAAATTCGTTTATCTTCCTCGGCAATTTTTGTTTCAATATTTTGAATTTCCTGTTTGATAGAGTCTTTCTGAATAGGGACTTCAACTATAGTAGTATCAACTTTAGTGGATTTCCCGCCGAAAATTGATTTTAAAAGACCTTTCGGTTCCGCCTCAGCATTATTAGGTATTGTATCTTTTTTCCCTCCAAAAATATTACCGATCAAACCTTTTTGTTTTACTTCAACTTCGCGTGTTATTGTATCTGTTTTTTGCTCCTCTAGTTTCGTATATAATTCAGTAAAACCAGGTGTTTTGGCCTCTGCTGAAAGGTGGAGGTTTAGAACGCTATTCCATAAATCAAGTTTCTCGGCTGATAATATTGCCAGCGAATCAGTTAGCATTCTTTCTGTCGGATCCTCTATACTTAGTTCAGATAAATATTGAATGGATTGAATGATGTTATTTTGAATTGTATCATACAATTTCAGATCTGATTTATTGCTGGTTAAAGAATACAATCTTACATTGTTTTCCAGTGCGTTCAGATCGTTGGCGATGTCTTTCATCAGAAATAACCTGTTATCTGGCCGGGTTTCTTTATGAATTGTAAAAACAATTTCCGACAGGCTTTTATATGCATAGTAACCTGAAGTAACTAACACCGCTCCTATAATTAGTGCGATAATTGTAACCTGTATTTCAATTCTATATTTTGACATTCTCCAACTTACGTCTGTTTAATAAACGGCCAAAACAATGGTTTGTTTGATGTTTGTTTTAAATGAATATAAAGTTTATTCAAGATTGAATTAATATTACTTCAAAGCAAACTTTTGATTTGGATACGTGTTCTAAGATACAAATAAAACGTGGGATAAAAATTGTACAATTTTTAATTATTTTAATCGGTGAGGTTGATTTTTGCTCCATTAAAAGCAGAATTTTTAATTCAATAAATTCAGCATTGAAATGCCGGTTACACAAAACTATTTTGATATGAAAACAATTATTACAACTTTACTGGTTTTGATTTCTTTTGTCGCATTTTCGCAAGGAAATGAATATACAAAAACAGGTAGCAAAGCCCAGGATTTTAAATTGACGACTATTGACGGGAATAAAATTCAACTTAGTGAATTATATAAAAAACAACCAGTAATTTTAGTTGTTTTGCGAGGCTGGCCAGGGTATCAATGTCCGATTTGCACAAGACAAGTTGGAAGTTTGGTTGCTGATAAGGAGAAATTTAAAAATTCAAATGCTACAATTTTAATGGTTTATCCCGGCCCATCTGAGGATTTGCAGGCGCATGCGAAAGAATTTTCTGAAGACTTTAATTTTCCGGAAAATTTTTACTTTACCATTGATCCTGATTATTCAATGATTAATAAGTATGATTTACGGTGGGATGAACCAAGAGAAACAGCGTATCCATCAACTTTTGTTATAAATAAAGAGGGAACAATTATTTATTCAAAAATAAGTACATCTCATGCGGGGCGGGCAACCAACGAAGATATTTTGGCTGTACTGGATAACTTATAAAAAATAAAAAACCGTTTCAATAATTTTGAAACGGTTTACCATATTTTTAAAGCCTATATAAATCAGTTGATTTTACTTAGCCAATTCTTTTGCTTCTTCAATCCATGGAGCCGGGTCTTTTGAAGCATAGCGGCTTCCAGCGGCTTCCAGCACTTTCTGAATATCTTCAACTGAAGCGGCAGCAACTGATGAATAAGTTTTAAAACCACCCTCCAATAATATTTCAGCTAATTTAGGACCAACACCTGTAAGTTTTGTAAGGTCGTCGGCGCCTGTTGTGTCAGCTTTTGGAGCTTCTTTCTTCTCCGTTTTAGGAGTTTCTTCCTTTGGAGCGTCAACTTTAACCTCTGCTTTTTCCTCAGCCTTAGCCTTGGTCTCAGCCTTTGGCTTTGCCTCTACCTTTTTTACAGGTGATTCAGCCACTTCAACTTCAACAACCGGCTCAACAGATACATACGAGCGGTTTTTCATTTTCTTTCTAAATACTACAGTTCCGTCAATCAATGCAAATAAGGTATGATCTTTTCCCATTCCTACATTTGATCCCGGATAATGAGTTGTTCCACGCTGGCGAACTAAAATATTACCAGCTTTTGCAAACTGACCGCCGTAAATTTTTACACCAAGTCGTTTACTTTCCGATTCACGTCCGTTTTTCGAACTACCTACACCTTTCTTATGAGCCATGGTAAATTTTTTTTAATATTATCCAACAATGGTTTCAATCTGAATCCGAGTGAACTGTTGACGATGACCGTTCATTTTCTGATAACTTTTTCTTCTTTTCTTTTTGAAAACGATCACTTTTTCGCCTTTAACGTGTTCCAGCACTTTAGCTGTAACTTTAGCACCTTTAACAGTTGGGGTTCCAACGGCTATTTTTCCGTCGTTATCCACCAGTAGAACTTTTTCGAAATCAACCGAGTCACCTTCATTAGCGTCCAGTTGATGAACAAAAAGTTTTTTGTCTTTTTCAACTTTGAATTGCTGTCCAGCAATTTCAACAATCGCGTACATAATTTCAATTTTATTGTTTACACCGTCAGGCGGAATTTCCGTTGAAAATCACTTACCAGAGCCTGAACGATTCAAAATTCGGACTGCAAAAGTAGTTATTTTTAGATATATAGCAAATTATTGGGAATTAATTTGGAGGAAAACTATTGCTGATGTTAATAGGTTTGTAAAAACGTAAGATAACATAAAAGGATAATGCGTTTTTTTGCTGTCTTAAAAGATATGAAAAATGGCTGTTCATTATTTAAAATTGATTATTCCGGTATAAATAAAAATGATTGTTATATTTGTTTTGATTGAAAAACAGGATCAACTTGGCATGCAAAAAATTCGTTTAAATATTTTAGGATTATCAGTAAGTCAAACACAATCAGGGGCTTATGCATTGGTGTTGGCAGAAGAGAATGGTGACAGACGAATTCCAATAATTATTGGTCCGGTTGAAGCACAGGCAATTGCAATTCAGCTTGAAGGATTAAAACCACCAAGGCCGTTAACTCATGATTTAATTAAAAATATTGCTTTGGCATTTGACATATGCTTTACTCGAAGTAACCATTTATAAATTGGAAGAGGGAATTTTCTATTCAGAATTACTGTGCGAAATGAATGGGAAAGAAATTCGTATTGATTCACGAACGTCTGATGCAGTTGCACTGGCGTTGCGTTTTCGATGCCCAATTTATACATCGGAGGATATATTGAAGAAAGCGGGAATTGTTTTGCAATTGGAGGATGAAAATTCACCTGTTCGAAGTTTTGCTGATGATGATATTGAGACCCCGGGAAGTTCTGCTTATGCGCAATATTCAATATACTGAATTAAGAGAAATGCTAACAGAGGCTGTGCAGAATGAAGATTATGAGAAAGCTTCCGTTATTCGTGACGAAATAAAAAAACGAGAGAAATAGCCCATAGTTTATGTCAATAAAATTTAGGTTGGTTGTCATGAACTTCCTGCAGTTTGCCGTATGGGGAGCCTATTTAACCTCAATGGGAAACTATTTAGGTTCGATTGGTTTAGGCGCCGATATCGGACTTTTTTATGCCATGCAGGGTATCGTTTCCATTTTTATGCCGGCAATTCTTGGTATTGTTGCCGACCGCTGGATTCAGGCTCAGCGTCTTTTAGGAATTTGTCATGCTCTTGCAGCTATTTTTATTTTTGCCGCGGGTTATTACGGAATGACTGCCGGAAGTGATGTTCAGTTTCCGATTCTATTTACACTGTATTCTCTTAGCGTTGCGTTTTACATGCCAACAATTGCGTTGTCAAATTCAGTGGCGTACAATGTATTGGTAACAAATAATTATGATACAATTAAAGCATTTCCTCCTATCCGGACTTTTGGAACGATAGGTTTTATCTGTGCCATGTTATTTGTTGATTTTACAGGATTTCAGAATAACCAGACACAATTTTTTGTTTCGGCTGTTCTTGGAATAATCCTGTTTTTGTACTCGTTTACTTTGCCTGATTGTCCGGTGAATAAAAGCAATGAAAAACGAACACTTTCGGATGCACTTGGTTTAAAAGCATTTAGTTTATTTAAAGACAGGAAAATGGCGGTTTTCTTTGTTTTTTCAATGTTTCTTGGAGTTTCGCTGCAAATTACAAATGGTTATGCCAATCCGTTTATTACCAGTTTTAAAGACATTCCGGGGTATGTAACTACCTGGGGTGCAAATCATGCAAATGCGTTGATTTCTTTATCGCAGGTTTCCGAAACGTTGTGCATTTTGCTAATTCCTTTCTTCCTGAAAAGATTTGGAATAAAAAAAGTAATGCTTATGGCCATGTTTGCCTGGTTTTTACGATTTGCATTTTTTGGGATGGGAAATCCCGGCGCCGGCGTTTGGATGTTTGTTTCGTCGATGATTGTTTACGGAATTGCCTTTGATTTCTTTAATGTTTCGGGTTCACTGTTTGTAGACAAGGAAACCGACAAAAGTATCCGTTCCAGCGCTCAGGGGGTTTTTATGATGATGACAAATGGTTTTGGCGCCACTTTAGGAATGTTGGCTGCCGGACAAATCGTTAATCATTTTGTGTATTCCAAAACAGACCCGTTTGCCCAGTTGGAAGGCTGGAGAATTTCCTGGTATATTTTTTCGGGATACGCATTAGTAGTAGCGCTTTTATTCGCTGTAATCTTTAAGTATAAGCATGTAACGGGGAATAATATCAGGAATAAATCAACTGTTTAAGTCTAATTTACTTTGCCAGGAATTTATTTGTGTTCAATATAATCTAACGCCTGTTTGCTTAATAATTCATGTCCCCCCTCATAAATGGTTACCGTAATCTTTTTTGATGTCTTTTGATTGTGAATAACTCTATCACCCAATTTATTATTATTTGAAGATGGAAAAGACTGTTTTTCAAGCATAAGCATTAAGTCATTGTTGTTTACATATCTGGAAGAATCTTTTTCACCGGAGTCTGATAAAATTTTGTTGTAAAAGTTAATTGATTGTGAGATAGGTACCGGTGCATTAAATCTGTATCCATCATGAATACCGGCAAAAATCTGCAAGTCACTTTTCTTCCGTTTCTTAACAGGAGTTTTCCAAAATAATGGTGAACGTTCTTGAGCTTTTAAAGTGTCAAAAACGTTAATTGTACCAATACATTGAATGATTTCCCCGGCATATTTGTTTTTTCTTTCAACCGATTCGCTATACCAGGCTACCAAATCTGAGATGGGCGACCACGCTGAAAAACCTCGGATATTATGTCGTGATTTCATATACATTGCCAAAGTAGCCAAACCGCCACCGCTATATCCAATGATATAAATTCGTTTTCGGTCCACATTCATATTTTTTAAAGCCCAGTCAATTGCTTCGTCAATATCAGCGATAACAAATTCACTGCAGCAAGCTTTTGGATGATTGTTAACTCCACGAAAATTTGGAAATATATAATTGTAATCTTTATTTGTCACAATAGTATCTAATCCCACTGTTTCCAAATCATTGGCAGTATAACTCCACGAATGAAGCTGTACAATTAAAGGTTTAGATTTTTTTTCGGTTGATTTATAATAATAAAAGACCTGCACATTACCATCCAGTGTAGAATTGATACTATCTTTTTTCAGTAATGTATGACGATTCTGATTAATGGGTTGACCACTTGCACATAAACTTATGATGCAAACGAGACAGGTTAATAGTATTTTCATAATTGGTTATTAATTATTCATTCAATATCTATTACTGAATCTCGATTTTGTCATAACCGAGCTTTTAAAAGAGTATGCATTTTGATCGTATTAAAATAGTCACTTGAATTTTTTTCTTTTACTCCTGATTCCCACTATAATAAAAACAATTAGTGCAAGAATAATAAGCGGTATGATAATTCGAAGAAAATACACTGGCAATATTTATTTAGTTTAAACAACTTTCTTTTTTCTGTAATTCAAAATTAAAAAATAACCAGTTGGCTTAGCGTTATATTTTATGATACTTATAATATAAGTATAAAAAACAATATAAAGTCGCATTTGTTTTTCAACCCCTATCCCGAGACTTCGAAACCGTAAAGGGGACTTTTCGCTCTATGAAACTTATGCCAATTTCCATTGGCAGCTGCCCCCTGTAGGGGGTTGGGGGTGAGGAATACAACAATAAATTATTTCCTGTATTTAATTTCCGCAATGAATTATAATTTATTCCATTGCCCTGAACTCGTTTATGGGTCTGATTTATGTAGTCCATTTTATCAACATTATAAGAATACTGAAACAGGTTCAGCATGACGAAACTTCAATTGATTTGGCATAAATCGGATATTATTTGAGATTTTGAAAATCAATCTTAACTATTTTTAAACAAACTGTAATTTAGATTCAATTTAAAAAGATTGATTTATGTCATGTTTTCGTTGTTGAAAATTGAAGTTTGTTTTTTCCTGAATTTGAATTAAAACCCCCATGAATTTGAAAAAATAACGGTTATTTTCTTTAAAATAAACATTGCACCCCATCAAAATAAAAAACTGTATTGGTATTTTGTATTTAATTATGTTGATATCTCTTTTGACAAAAAGTTGTGTTTTGGATGCGCAGATGAAATTTTGTTTAGAATATGGTATAAAATATAATCAAACTTCTTGTTGGCAACTTTAAAAGCTTACTATTTATCTGAATATTATCTTATTTTTGAAACCAAAGTTGAAAGTTGGGAATTTAATTTCAGATTGAAAGGTGAATGAATTGTTTTCAATTTTTAAAACAGCAGCTACAAAACAAACTTTAAAAAATTAATCGCATGTACGACAAAGGTCTTACTACTTTTATGATTATTGCCACCAGTCTGGTAATGTTAATGACACCCGGTTTGGCGTTTTTTTATGGAGGATTAGGAAATAAAAAGAACATCCTGAATATAATGATGCAAAGTTTTGTGTCGATGGGAATTACAACAATTCTATGGATTTCTTTTGGTTATTCCATGTGTTTCAGCGGAACACTGGCCGAAGGAAGCGATTTTCTGGGGATCATAGGAAACCTTGATAAAGCATTTCTGAATGGCGTAACAGCTAACACTCCGTACTCACCTGATAGAAACTTTCCGGAATTTATTTTTGTGGCGTACCAGATGATGTTTGCCATTATTACTCCCGCACTAATAACCGGTGCATTTATAAATCGGGTGACGTTTAAGGCGTATGTAATTTTCTTAATTCTTTGGCAAATATTCGTTTATTACCCATTTGTGCACATGGTTTGGGGTGGAGGAATCCTTGCTGAATGGGGAGTGCTCGATTTTGCCGGAGGTATCGCTGTTCATGCAACTGCTGGGTTTGCCGCACTCGCATCTGTGTTTTTTGTGGGTGCACGTGCTGATAAAAATGATGGTCCAAATAATATTCCACTGGTTGCAATCGGAACCAGTCTATTGTGGTTTGGTTGGTATGGTTTTAATGCCGGAAGTGAATTGGATGTGGATGCCATTACGGCACAAGCTTACCTGAATACTGATGTTGCCGCTTCGGTGGCAGCAATAACATGGTTAACCATTGAATGGACAACCGGAAGAAAACGCCCAACTTTTATTGGATTGATGACAGGTGCGGTTGCCGGATTAGCTACTATAACACCGGCAGCAGGTTACGTTAATTTACCAACGGCAATGTTCATTGGGCTCAGTGCGGGTTTTGTTTGCTTTCAGGCTGTAAAATTTGTGCAACGTAAACGTTGGGATGATGCGCTTGATGTTTGGGGAGTACATGGTATTGGCGGTGTGTTGGGCACAATAATGCTTGGACTTTTTGCCAGCACATTTGTAAATCCAAACGGAGCACAGGGACTTTTACTGGGAGGTGGATTTGGTTTCTTTTTTAAACAGGTAGTTGCCACTGCGCTTGCTGCGGCATGGGGTTTTGTTTTCACGCTTTATATGTTGAAAGGATTAAACAAACTGGTTCGTGTAAAAGTGGGCAGAATGGATGAGAAAAAAGGACTGGACCTTGGTTATCACCGGGAGATTGCAAGACGATAGTTCAATTTTTAGATATTTACGGCTACTATAAAAAAGGACATAATGAATTAAAACAACTTATAAAATGAAAGTAATTTAACCTTTCTGACTCCTATCGCGTTTCGGGACCCCAGAAGGGGAACAATTCCTTCCCTTTGGGGAGGTTAGGAGGGGTAAGTGGCTTACAAATTGAAACTGAGATTTTCATTTATAATGCTTTTTAAACATCCTCTTTTTATAAAAATAGGGAAGAAGTAATCAAGTTTATCGTTTTACTCCTCCCTGTTTTGGAAGCCAAATTTTAATTTTTGTTCAGAATTCTGATGTTATTTTCTTTTTGCCTCTTCCTCAGCTTTTTCCATCGATAGTTTTAGTGGTTCAATTTCTTCTCCCCAGTAAATGGTTTGGTGCGGGAATGGAATTTCTATTCTGTGTTCGTCAAAAACTTCTTTTAACCGTTTACGGTATTCTCTTCCTATCGACCATTGCTGAATAGGTTTTGTTTTAATACGGCCTTTTACAACTAAAGCGCTATCGCCAAAGCTGTCGAGGCCAAATATTTCCATTGGCTCCAGAATATTTTCTTTATATTCCTCTTCTTCCAACATTCCATCTGCCACCTGTTTCATTAGTTGCATAACTTTATTCAGGTCTTCTTTATAAGCAACGCCAATATCAAAAACCATTGCCGACCAATCTTTTGTCATGTTTGAAATAGTATTGATTTTTCCATTCTGAAAAATATGGACAACACCGGAAAGATCTCGTAATGTAATGGTGCGCAGTTCAATTTTTTCTACAAGTCCGCCTGTGCCATTAATAATAGCAACATCACCCGTTCTGATTTGGTTTTCAAATAAAATAAAAAAGCCGGTTATAAAATCGCGAACAAGTTCCTGTGCTCCAAAACCAACAGCTAAACCAATAATACCTGCACCTGCTAACAGAGGTCCAATATCGATGTTTATCTTTTTTAAGAAAATCATAATAAATACAGCCCAGATAACTATGGCAATTCCTTTTTTCACAATTCCCATAAGGGTATTTAATCTTTTTTCAACTTCGGTGTTAGGTTCATCGGTTCTATGTACAGTTCGGTTTGCCAGAATATTTTTGAATTTTCTCAGCAAATAGGCACTAACTTTTAAAGATATAATTAACAGTACAACTAATATAATAATTGCTGGTAGCTCATTAACTACCCAGTACGTTAAACTGTTAACAAATGTGGTCCAAAAATCCTGGTTAAAAATTTCTTCCATGCTTTTGTATTTAAATATTTAAATCTGAAACAATTGTAAAATGAATCAGAGAAAGATTATGCCACTTTTTTAAAATAGAAGATTCTATATGTGTAGAGTGTTGAAAATGAGTTGTATACTTATTGATGTAGGGTTAGCATAAAAACGCTAAAAGTGTGGAATTATTTCACAATTCTTGTTGCAGCAAAATTCTAAAAGTCTTATCATTCCCGATCCCGATTGGTTGGGAGAAGAATCTTTTCAAACTCCACTGGACACTTGTGAAGTTCAGTCTATCTTTGATATTTGATTCATTAATGTTTGAAACCCAAGATAAAATACTATTACGATGATGGTATTACGTTCCTGTTTTAGTTTTCAACTTTTCATTGTACTTTTGCCCCTCAAAATTTTATTGAATCGAACATGGAAATTCCGAGCAAATATACTCCGGCAGAGGTAGAAAACAAATGGTACAAATACTGGATGAAAAATGGTTTCTTTCATTCTGAACCTGATGATCGTGAGTCTTATACGATCGTTATTCCGCCGCCAAATGTAACCGGTGTTTTACACATGGGACATATGCTCAATAATACCATTCAGGATATTTTGGTGCGTCGTGCACGAATGACAGGGAAAAATGCTTGCTGGGTGCCCGGAACCGATCATGCTTCAATTGCCACAGAAGCAAAAGTGGTAAATAAATTACGTGCGGAAGGAATTGATAAATATGATCTTCCGCGGGAGGAATTTCTAAAACATGCCTGGGATTGGACAGACAAGCATGGTGGGATAATTCTTGAACAGTTAAAAAAACTGGGAGCTTCCTGCGACTGGGAACGCACTGCTTTTACTATGGACGAAGCTCGCAGTGAATCAGTTTTAAAAGTTTTTGTTGACTTGTTTAACAAAGGATTGATTTACCGCGGCGTTCGAATGGTAAACTGGGATCCGTCAGCTAAAACAGCACTGTCTGACGAAGAGGTGATTTATAAGGAAATGCAGGGAAAACTGTATTATTTGAAATATAAAATTGAAGGAGAAGAGGGAGCTTTTGTAACGATAGCCACGACCAGACCTGAAACAATTTTAGGTGATACTGCCGTTTGTATAAATCCTGCCGATGAACGTTTTAAAAATTTGAAAGGGAAACGTGTTTTGGTTCCGCTTATTAATCGTTCAATACCAATTATTGAAGATGAATATGTGGATATGGAATTTGGAACAGGTTGTTTGAAAATTACTCCGGCTCACGATATAAACGACTACGAAATTGGGATGAAACATAATCTGCCTTCGATTGATATTTTTAATGATGATGGCACGTTGAGTGAAAAAGCTGAACTGTTTGTTGGCGAAGATCGTTTTGCCGTTCGGGACAAAATTATACCGGAACTGGAAAAGGCAGGGAATCTTGCTAAAATAGAAGATTATACTAATAAAGTTGGTTTCTCGGAGAGGACTGATGTAATCATCGAACCAAAACTTTCGGCACAATGGTTCCTGAAAATGGAGGAGTTGGTGAAACCGGCGCTGGAAAATGTGATGAACGACAACATCAAATTTCATCCGGCAAAATTCAAAAATATATACAACCACTGGATGGGCAATATAAAAGACTGGTGTATTAGTCGCCAGTTGTGGTGGGGCCATCAAATTCCGGTATATTATATTGAAGCCCCCCTCGATCCCCCCAATGGGGGAAGTTGGGGTTTTGTGGTTGCTGAGACTGAAGAGGAAGCCCGGAAACTTACAACAGAAAAATACCCCGCTTTAGGAGAGGCTGTGGGAGGCTTTTCTCTTAAACAAGATGAAGATGCGCTTGATACCTGGTTCTCAAGTTGGTTGTGGCCAATTTCAGTTTTCGATGGTATTCGTTACCCTGATAATGATGAGGTAAACTATTATTATCCAACTTCCGATTTGGTTACAGCACCTGAAATTATCTTTTTCTGGGTTGCCAGAATGATCATTGCCGGGTATGAATACAGGAATAATTATCCTTATAAAAATGTCTATTTCACTGGAATAGTGCGCGATGCATTGCGTCGGAAAATGTCAAAATCGTTGGGAAATTCTCCCGAACCTCTTGATCTAATAGCTAAATATGGTGCTGACGGCGTACGTGTGGGTATGTTGCTTTGTTCACCGGCCGGAGGGGATCTTCTCTTTGATGAAAACCTGGTCATACAGGGTGCCGGATTTTCTACAAAAATCTGGAACGCTTTCCGTTTAGTGAAAAACTGGGAAGTCTCCGAAGTGATAGAACAGCCGGAACACTCGAAACTGGCGATCGAATGGTTCAGAAATAAACTGAGTGAAGTAGTTTCTACATTAAATAATCAGTTCGATCAGTTCCGTATTTCAGAAGCATTGATGACAGTTTATACAACTGTTCGCGATGAATTCTCAGGATGGTTGCTCGAAGTTGTTAAACCTGCATATCAACAACCCATTGATGCAAAAACTTACAGCGAGATTATCGAATTATTTGATCAGATGTTGCGGTTAATGCATCCGTTTATGCCATTTGTTACCGAAGAAATCTGGCAGTTACTGGCGGAAAGAAAAGATGGCGAAAGTATTATGGTTAGCCAACTTCCGGTTGTTGAAAAATTTGATAATGAGTTATTGGCTTCTTTTGAAAATATAAAAGAGACGATTTCAGGAATCCGTAAAATTCGTACCGACAAAAACATTCCCAATAAAGATTCACTGGAATTGAAAGTTCAGCAAGGTGATAAAGGTTTTGAATCTCAATTCAACAGTGTAGTAATAAAAATGGCAAATCTTTCCTCTCTTGAAATGGTGAACGAGGAAGTGAAGGGAGCTGCGTCATTCCGCGTAAAATCAACCAATTTTTATGTTCCGCTTGAAGGATTTATTGATACGGAGGAAGAATTAAAAAAGCTGGAAGATGAATTAAAATATACACAAGGTTTTCTTATTTCGGTAATGAAAAAACTGAGCAATTCTAATTTTGTAAATAATGCTCCGGAAGCTGTTATTGAGAAAGAGCGCACAAAACAACTTGATGCTGAATCAAAAATAAAAGTTTTAGAAGAGCGCATTGCAGGAATGAAATAGGGAAGCCCCACCCGGCCTCCCCGAGGGGAGGAATTGTGAAAACAGGGTACAAATATTTGACCCGTATCGGGTATTGCCTTTTTAACATTATGTCTAAAATTATTTGGTGATGATACATTTGCAATCTTCCGGTTAGCGGAAAAGCAATCTATTTATTCACCCTGTAAGGGTGAAACATTAATAGCCCCGGGTAAAACCCGGGGTAACGAACGCAGAGAGCAAAACCGGTGCATCATCCGGCGTTAATCAAGTTGAATTGGGTGCATGCACCGGAACCCAAATCCGATTGAATTGCACCCGCGACCCACTCACAAGACCAATTTGTATTGTAGTTTTCTATATACAATCGACAAACAGCCTGATCCCATCAACAGGAACGAGTGACTGTCAGACTTAGCGTAGTCGAAGTCTGCTTTCATAAACTGAATGATATTGCCATATAATTTTTAAATTTGGACTTCTTATTCATTAACTAATCTAAAATTAAGCTAAATGAGAAAGTATATTTTATTAGTGCTATCTGTTTTTCTATTTCTGTTTTCTTCTGCTCAGAAATTTGATGAACTGGCAAAAACTCCGCCGATGGGATGGAATAGCTGGAATAAATTCGGTTGCAATGTAAGTGAAAAACTGATTACAGGTATGGCAGATGCTATGGTTGAAAGCGGTATGATGGATGCCGGTTACGAATACATTGTAATTGACGATTGCTGGCAGGTTGACCGCGATGAAAATGGTGAAATTGTGGTTGATGCCGAACGTTTTCCAAATGGAATGAAACATGTTGTGGATTACGTTCATTCAAAAGGATTAAAATTTGGAATTTATTCCTGTGCCGGAACTTTAACCTGTGCCAAACGTCCGGGTGGGAGAGGCTATGAATTTCAGGATGCCAGAACCTATGCCAGATGGGGAGTTGATTATTTAAAATACGACTGGTGCAATACAACTACACAAAATCCACAGGCTTCGTATTCCATTATGAGGGATGCTCTGTATAAAGCAGGCCGTCCGGTTGTTTTCAGTATTTGTGAATGGGGAGCTAATAAACCATGGGAATGGGCAAAAGATGTTGGTCATTTATGGAGAACCACCCAAGATATTCGTGATCTTTGGGAATCAGTTTTATACATTATTGATGAACAGAAAGAATTGGTACGTTATGCCGGTCCCGGACACTGGAATGACCCTGATATGCTGGAAGTTGGCAACGGTGGCATGACAACAGAGGAATACAGGTCACATTTTACCCTTTGGTGTATGATGGCTGCTCCGTTAATGGCAGGAAATGATCTGGCAAATATGTCTCCTGAAACAAAGGAGATTCTAATGAATGAAGAGGTTATTGCACTTGATCAGGATCCGATGGGAAGACAAGGATTTTGCTACCGTGATAATGGCGACTATGAAATATGGGTAAAACCACTTGCCAACCGCGAAAAAGCAGTTTGCTTGTTCAACAGGGGAGATGAAATAAAGAAAGTTCAGGTGGATTATAATGTATTATTGGCTGCCAGTCAGAACTATTGGGGGAATGACCCTTATAAACTGGAAGATTACAATGTTAGAGACTTATGGAAACACGAGAATGTTGAAATAAAAGATCAGGTAGTTTACATTGAACTTCCTCCACACTCAGTGAAGGTTTTCCGATTCTCAAGAAAATAATCATAAAATAAAATTATTCATTGGGTGATTTTAAGTCACCCAATGAATATTATTCCACTTTTTAAATCTTGTTAAAAGTCCAGTTAAAATATGTTATATTGGCTTTGTATAATATCTTTTAAGATATTTTAGCGCAAAAATTTAAGTGTCTAAACAAAGCTACATAATACTGTTTTTTGTAATATCATTTACCTTTTCGGGGTGGACTCAGGATGATATTATTGATCCTGTTTTAATTCGTTTACATGGCAGAATGATTAGTGCAGCCGACAGTTCACCAATACCGTATGCATATATTTTAAATCATCGTACACATAGTGGCACAACCACAAATACTGAAGGTTACTTCTCTTTGGAAATGTTGAATATTGATACATTGGAGGTTAGTTCAGTCGGATATTCAAAATACATTATTAAAGTTCCGCCCAATTATTCCGGCCGGGAGGAATTGGTATTTGCAATGTTACCAGTGAATTACCCGTTGCGTGAAGTAAACGTTCAGGGAGAAAGACCAAAAGTTGATCTTGGCCTCGGAACGGGCAAACCTGTTGATATTCCGCCCGAATTACGAGGCGATGCATTTAATGAGTCTCCCCCGGTAATTGCAGCATTTTTTAATCCAATTTCTTACTGGCAATACTATCTAAGCAAACGCGAAAAAAGTAAACGTGAAGTTAGGAAAGCGATGTTGCTTGAAAAAAACTGGGAAATGCATTCACAAAATTATAATAAAGAGGCAGTAATGAAATTAACCGGATTAAATGAGGCGGATGCCGATTCATTTATGGTATGGTTTAATGCGCAGGATGTGTTGCCGTATACTTCGAATGAATACCAGGTGAGAGCGGCAATTGTTGAGTATTTTTATTATTACAAAATTGAACAGGCAATGAAATAATAATGCTATTATTAACCTGCCACGAATTATTGGCCAATTTCTTTTTTCAGCAACTTTACATTATTTTCAAGCCTTAAAATAGTTTCATCTTTCTCTGTTATTTGTTTCTGAAGATTAGAAACATCTGTTTTTACTTTTTCAAGTTGCTTTTGAAGATCACTAACTTTCTGATCACCTGCTGTAATTTTTCCATTCAACAAAGTTGCTTCGTCACGGAGTTTTCCAAGATCAAAATTTTTCTGATCAATTTGATCATTTTTTTCCGAGACCTCATTTTCAAGACGGGTTACTTCTCTCTCAAGATTGGTAATATTTCTGTCTTTCTCCTGTAGTTCGTCATTCAACCTGTTTTGTTGAAAATTTAAATCAGAACTTGTTCTTTGAAGCATATTTTGCTGGTTTTCAATATCTTCATTCAGTTTGAAAATAGTTCCGTTTAGTGAATCAATTACCTGTTCCTTAATTGCATTGTTACCCAGCAATTCATTTTTCATAGCTTCAAAATCGGAAATCAGGGCTTCAATTCTTGTAGCTTTTGCTCTGTTTTCTTCATCGAGCCTACTGGCCATATTCTCAGCTTTCAGGCGTCCAGCTTCCATTTCAACGTATTTCTTTTTTGAAACACAGCCAGAAAATGCAAATAGAAAAAATAAAATTGTGAGTATTGAATATTTTTGAATCATAATATTTTATGGTGTTTTAACAAAGATAACAAATAATAATTCGATAGAATAACGTTATAAAAACAGTTAATTGTATTAAATTCTTAATTTTAAGAAAAATTGACAAATGAAACAAGTCGCTACTTTGCTGACGAGTTAAATTTTAAACTCTAACATATTGACATTTAAAACAAAATGAAATCAATTTATATTTTTTTGGCTTTTTTCATATTAAGTTGCGGGGGCTTTGCACAACAGGAAAGTAATGTTATTGCAACGATTAAAGGTAAAGTTATTGATGCCAAAACCAATGAACCGGTTGCTTATACTAATATCGGACTTGAAGGAACTTATTTTGGCACAGCCAGTAATAGTGAAGGTGATTTCGAATTAAAAATACCGAAAGAATTGACCGGTAAAGACATTTTCTTTTCAGCTGTAGGATTTATGAACTTAAAATTTCCGGCCCGTCAGTTGTTTGAAAAGGAATATAGCATAGTGAAACTGGAGCCTCAAAATTATAATATTGCCCGGGTTGATATAGTTGCCCGATCAAGAGTATTAATGAGGATTTTAGCTATGGCTGCTGAAAATACACCTCATAATATGGTAGCCGGCCCGCTTAACTATAATGCATCTTATACAAATACTATCACAACCGGAAATGATGTTGTGAATCAGTCGGCAGAAGTTCTTTTTTATGATCAGTCAGGATACAGGCAACCTTCAAAACTTAATGCATTTAATCAACTAAATTATTCGATACAAAAATCGGATTGGGAAGTGGATTATCGTTTTTCTACCGGGAAAACCGAAATTGATAACTTATTAAGTTTCGACTGGGTACGAACGGCTTCTTCAGTTTTAAACCCCGGAATTTTAAACGAATTTCAATTGACTTTAGATAGCGAACCTTTGGTTTTGGGAAAAGAGTGCTGGGTGATTTCATTTGGACAGGAAAACCCGACACTGGAGGGTTCGGGTGATTTTTATGCCAGCGAATTTAAAGGGAAAATTACAATTCGTAAAGAGGATTATACTGTGCTGAGCATTGAAGGCGAAATAAAATCGCCCCAAAATAGCAGGCAGGGAAGATCACTTGCCATAGGAAACGAATCTGATTTAATTCAAAAGAATGTAAGCTATAACTTCAAAACCGAATACCGAAATTTAATGCCAGCTTCTATTTCTGTTGACAAATCATATTCCCAAAACAATAAAAAGGTAAACGAGAAAAGTGTTCTTAAAATATCTGATGTTCAGACAACAAATTTAACGATGCTCAAATCGCGGGAATATTTTACCGGCGACTAAAGTTTTGAATGATTTAAGTACCTGCCGATTAAAAGTAAACTTCAACAGTTACACTTTCCCGGTCAAAACCTTTTGATTTCAGAATTTCCATGGCATCGAAAATCATATCGCTGTTACCGCAAAGGTAGAAACAAGTATTTTTTTCAAAATTGGTCTGTTTCAGATATTCTGTTAAACGACCGTTAAAATCGCCTTTTTTATCTCTTGATGTGCAAACTGTTACACGCTCCCGGTCGTATTCTTCAATTTCGTATGCTTCATTAACGTAGCGAACTCCGTGAATAATTGAATAGTTCAATTCCGGGTTACTTTTAACCATACTATGGAAAGGAGCAATTCCGGTACCGCTTGCAATAAATACATGTTGATGATTATCTCTGCGTTTTTCATCCAACCCGAATTTTCCAAAAGGGCCATGAACTTCTACTTGTTCTCCAATTTTCAGGTGTTTTAATTTTGGTGAAAAATATCCACCGTCCACTTCCTTTACCAATACTTCCAGATTTTTTGCATTTTCCGGGCTATAAATCGAGTATTCCCGGCTTTGATAATCGCCTTTTATTGAAAGAGAAACGTGTTGACCGGCCTCAAATTTAAACCTTGCCTGTGGTAATGAAAGAATAAAAGTATTATCTGTTAACTTTCTGAAGTTTTCTACTTTGTAATAATGCGTATCAATCTTGATTTCCGGTTTCATATCAATTGTCATGGTATAATCTGTTAAAAAAATTACTGCAAAAATAAACGGTTTTTAAAAATAAAAGACGTTTTAGTGTCTTTTTTTGACCGATGTTTAATGAATGTTAACCTATTATTTATACAATTGTTCATTACGAAAATTGGATTTTCAAACCGTCGTTTTTTTATATTTTAAAAATTCAGGTAAAAATCTGCAGTTAATTTTTTATACTCAACTGTATATTCAACACCATTATTCTTCGAAGATTGAAAGCGAACTTTTACCAGAAATTTGAATCTTTCTTGAAAATTCCATTAACCGGCGATTTGGGTTCTTATTTACTGAAGGTTTTATTTCCAGTAACTTTGAAAGATATAATCCATAATTTTTGGCCTGATTTGTAAATTCAATGGCCTCATTAACAGGAAGAATTAAGTGATAGCTTTCCATCATTTGACAATATCTTTGAAACTCCCTGCAGGAGTTCATTAAAAGGTAACAAATGATTGTGACGGGCTAACGATTTTTCATCTTGCCTGTTTTTTACTGCATTTGTAAAATAGGGTGGGTTTGATACAATTGTATCAAATTTATCGCATGTTTCCGCGGCAAATTTCTGGAAAGGTGAATGAACGATATCAATTCGATCAGGCCAGGGTGAATTTTCTCCATTCTGAATAGCTTCATTTGCAGCCTGAACTTCAATTTCAACACCAGTAATTTTTGCGTTTGACCGTTGAGCCAGCATAATTGCAATTAAGCCAGTGCCTGTGCCAATATCCAGAATGTTTTCTGAATGAGAAGTATCAGTCCAGGCGCCAAGTAAAACACCGTCGGTGCCAATGCGCATAGCAGATTTTTCCTGCCTGATCAGAAATTGTTTAAACTGAAAATAATTGTTGTGACCCATGAATTTCCATGAAGAATAAAGTGAATTTAAGTATTCTAAAACTTCTCAAATGCTCCTAATCCAAAGAGTGCAAAATCATATTTTATTGGATCTGAAGAATCAAATAAACACAAATTAGTGGTTACTTCTTCCACCGCTTTCCAGTCGTTTTGTTTTCGTTGAAGCAACCCAAGTTTTCGGGCAACATTTCCGGTATGAACATCAAGTGGCAACATTAATGCAGATGCCGGAATTTCTTTCCAAATTCCAAAATCTACACCTGCATTATCTCGTCTGATCATCCACCTCAAAAACATGTTCAGACGTTTCCCTGTTGCACCTTTGGCAACATTCGAAATATGTTTACGTGTGCGTTCTCCTCCTGGTTCAAAAAACAATTTATAAAAATGGATCAAAGTAAATTTTAATGTGTTCTCAATTTGAAATTTTTCTTCAAATACATTTTGCAACCCACCATGATTATTATAAATATTTTTTAATGATTCCATAAAAAACAGGCAATCGCTGCCATTAAAAGTACGATGAACAAAATTTTGAAGTCTCTTTTTTTCAAGAGACGACGCGTTCATAATAAAATCATACGGCTGATCATCCATAGATTGCATTAATTTTAACGCATTATTGATGATTGACCTTCGATTTCCCCAAGCAATGGTTGCCGTTAAAAATGCTGAAATTTCAATATTTTCTTTTTGTGAGAATTGATGAGGAACCTGAATCGGGTCTGTTTCAATAAAATTTGGATGGTTGTATTTGGCCGTTTTTTCGTCTAAAAAATCTTTTAATTCCAAACTATTCATGTTAAAAATTCATTGGGATTAACCTTCAATGATTCCGTCTTTTATGTGAATAATTTTATTCGACCGTTTGGCAAAATTATCGTCGTGTGTTACAATAACAAAGGTTTGATTAAAATCATCGCGAAGTTTGAAAAACAATTCATGTAATTCATCACGGTTGGCTGAGTCCAGATTTCCTGATGGCTCATCGGCTAATATAACCATTGGGTTATTTACCAGGGCACGCGCAACTGCAACACGTTGTTTTTCACCCCCTGAAAGTTCGGAGGGTTTATGTTCCATCCGATCATTCAACCCTAAATATTTTAATAGTTCCTTTGCCTTTGCCTCTGCCTTTGCCTTTGATGTTTTTGCGATAAATGCAGGAATACAAACGTTTTCGAGTGCGGTGAATTCAGGAAGTAAGTGATGGAACTGAAACACAAACCCGATTTCCTTGTTACGAAATGCAGCGAGTTGCTTTTCAGAAAGAGATGAAATTTCTTTATTGTTAATATATAAATTTCCACTGTCAGGTTTGCTCAATGTTCCCAAAATTTGAAGCAAAGTAGTTTTTCCTGCTCCACTGGCGCCAACAATAGAATAAATTTTCCCGTCTGGAATTTCAAGGTTAATTCCTTTTAAAACATCAAGACTTCCAAATGATTTTTTTATGTTTTCAGATCTAATCAAAATGTTTGTTTTAGAGTGGCTTTCCGTATATTCTGTAAATTTCTATTGCTACATAAACAACGTATAAACTCAGCAAAATAATACCTACCGTTTTGCCCGTTCTCCACTTGCGAAGTAAAAGTAATAAAATAAGCAGGATTACCGAACCGAACAAAATAATGGAAGAGAGAGTAAGGTTTCCGCCCGATTGTATTTCTCCACCGTAAATAAGCATAGCAATAACAAATGGGAGTCCTAACCCAACCAGAATGTCAAAAATATTGGAGCCAATGGCATTACTTACAGCCATATCGCCCCTGCCTTGCCTGTGCAACAATTACCGAAGAAAATAAGTCAGGAACAGAAGTTCCTGCTGCCAAAATTGTCAAGGCAATTATTGATTCAGGAATATTTAAATTGTGTGCTATTAACAACAGCAGATTCAACCAAGAACATAACTTAATGCGGCAATTATTACTATTGAGAAAAAAAAACCAGGTAATATCTTTCTTTTGAAGGGAAAATAGAAGCGATAAGAAACGATCGATGTATTTGGTGTAATGATTATGTTGGCCGTGCACATCTTTTATCTCGTCCACATAAGGCATATCGTTATATGGCACCCATTTTTTCCAGTAAATAACCGCAATTACATAAACAACATACATGCCGAGAAAGATAAATGATTCGTTTAAATTAAATGAGCCGTCGCTGATAAACCAAACCAAGCATGGCAACAGTTAGAACGTAAAAGGCCAAATCTCTAACCATGGGTTTCCAGGTTAAGTTTTGCTTCTTTTACCAATGATGCTGCACCAATAATAACCATCAGATTGAAAATGGCGCTGCCAACAATGCTCCCAACACCAATTACCTGGTGATTGCCGGGTTTTAAAACTGCAAATAATGCCACAAATAACTCAGGTGCACTTGAACCAACTGCCATTAAAGTTGCTCCGGCAGCATCGCTTGAAAGTTTCAGATCACTGGAGATTTTATCAAGAGATTCTATAAAAAACAGATCGACAATCCGGGCAAGTAAAACAAAACAAATCAGTAAAAGGATAATTATACAGAATTGTCATAAGAATCAGTGATTTTAGGAATGACATTTGTTATTCTTCCAGTTGATCCGTGGATTCATAAATCTTTTTTATATATTCTTTTGTTTCTTTGTTTATTGTTGCAGAAGAAACCTCGTCAAAATCTTTCTTCACATCTGATGAATGATAATCAATTTCACGTTTTATCTCGTTGGTTGCCTTTCTGAATTCGCGCATTCCTTTTCCTAGCGTTTTTGCAATATCAGGAATTGCCTTGGAACCAAAAAAAAGCAAAGCCAGAAGCATCACCATCACAAGTTCTCCACCACTTATAAACAGAAAATAGTTTATCATTTTATTACCTTATTAACGCACAAATATACAAATTGCTAATGCAGCCAAATTCATAAAACAAACAAAAAATTTGCCCTCAGGTTTAGCCCGGTTAAATGTAAAAATACACTTTTGTTTAACCTGTGCAAGGTGTATTTTTGTTGCGCATGATACGTGAAATTAATACCAGAAATAAAAAAGGCAACCAAATCGGTTGCCTTTTTAAATATTTGGGTTTCGTAAATTATGCGTTTTTCTTACCAGTTTTTTTACTCTTATTTGTGCTTCATAAACAATTGGAGCAGCAACAAAAATGGAAGAGTAGGTACCAACTCCAATTCCGATTAACAATGCAAAAATAAATCCACGGATATTTGCACCACCAAAGATGAATATCACCAACAAAACAACAAGCGTTGTCATTGATGTATTCATTGTACGACGAAGTGTACTGTTCATCGCGTGGTCCATGTTTGATTTCAAATCACGTTTTGGATGAATTTTCAGGTATTCACGGATACGGTCATAAACAATAACCGTGTCATTAATTGAATAACCAATCACCGTCAGAATTGCTGCAATAAATGCCTGGTCAATTTCCAGAGAGAATGGCAGGATTCCATGGAAAACGGAGAAAAATCCCAATGTAATAATGGTATCATGCGCCAGTGATAACACACCACCCAAACCATATTTCCAGTTGCTGAACCGGATCATAATATAAAGGAAGATGATAATCAGTGCAAAAGTAATTGCGATTACTGCGTCTTTTTTGATGTCATCAGAAATGGTTGGTCCCACTTTTTGAGAACTCATCCGGTAATTATCAATAAAGTCATTGTATGAAATATCGCCGATAAAACCACCTTTTTTCAATCCATTATACAATGCTTGTTCCACTTCATTATCAACATTTTCCGAGTTGATCATCAATTTTATATTTGGTTACAATACGAACCTGGTTATCGGCGCCAAAGGTTTTAACTTCCGGTGGCTGATCCAAATTCAGCTGTCAAGCGCCTTGCTGAACATCGGCAACTTTAACATCCTGATCGAAACGAATTGCATAAGTACGCCCTCCCTGGAAATCAATTCCAAGATTAAAGCCACGTACAGCAAATGAAATAATAGAAATTGCAATCAATGAACCTGAAATAATATAAGCAATTTTTCGTTTGTCAAGGAATTTGATTTTAGTATCAACCATCCAGTTCGAAGTAACTTTTGAAGTAAAAGTAATCTTCCGTGATTTTTTCAGTTGCCATTCAAAAATCAAACGAGTTAAGAAAATTGCAGTAAACAATGAGGTTATAATACCAACCATCAATGTTGTAGCAAAACCTTTGATTGGGCCTGAGCCAAAAAGATAAAGAACAATACCTGTAAGGAATGTGGTTACCTGTCCGTCGATAATTGCAGAATAGGCATTTTTATAACCATCTGCAATGGCAAGTTTAACACCTTTTCCTGCACGTAGTTCTTCCTGAATCCTTTCGTAAATAATAACGTTGGCATCAACAGCCATACCCATGGTTAAAACAATACCGGCAATACCCGGCAATGTAAGAACCGCTCCTAACGAAGCTAATACTACCGAACAAAAAGAACAAGTTGGCAAACAAAGCCACGTTGGCAGCCAAACCGGCTTTTTTGCTGTAGAAGAACAACATGTAAATAAGCACCATAATAAATGCCACAATGAAATGAATACATTCCTGAATGGATTGATTCTTTCCCCAGCGAAGGGCCAACAATTTCTTCCTGGACAATCTTGCCGGTGCAGGCATTTTACCTGATTTCAGAATGTTGGCAAGGTCTTTTGCTTCTTCAATACTTTCAAACCGGTAATACTTGAACGGCCTCCCGATATTTCGCTTTGAACGGTTGGGAATGAACGAACATGCACCATCAAGTACAATTGCAATTGATTTTCCTAAATTTTCTTTTGTCATGCGTTGCCAGGTTTTTGAACCTTCGCTATTCATGGTCATAGCAACTTCCGGGTTGATCCAAATTGGTCAAAATCCTGGCGGGCGTCAGTAATTGCATCTCCATCCAAAGGTGGTTGTCCATCGCGGGTAGTAACTTTCAATGCAATCAACCGAAAGTAATTACTCGATTCACTTATTGGTTTAGCTGTCCAGCGGAAAAACATATCGCGCGGGAATAAACTTTTAATTTGTGGCATATTCAAATATGCGTTCAACTTTGAAGTATCTTTGCTGCTGAGCAATACCTACTAACGGGCCTGTTAATGTAATTGTCCACTGACTGGTCAGTATTTGGATTAAGAACAGCAAACAGTGGATAATCTTTTTCCATATCAGCAAGATTGTCAATTGATTCCGTTGAATCAGATAGCTAGTTGTATCCTGCAATTCACTTAAAAGTGAGTTTTCTTCAGAGGTTGTAGTTTCTGAAACTGTTTTGTGATGATTCAGTTTTCTACGTGGTTGAAGTTGTAGTTTCGGATTTTCTTCGGCTTTCAATTCGTTTATTTCTTTGATACGTTCATTGGCTGCAAGCAGATATTGATAAACTTCACTGGTTTTCGTATGTTTCCCAGAATTCCAGTTTAGCAGTTCCCTGTAACAGGTTACGAACACGTGTTTGATCTTTTACCCCTGGAAGTTCAACCAAAATACGTCCTTTGTTGGTTTGCAACTGTTGAATGTTTGGTTGAGCAACTCCAAAACGGTCGATACGTGTACGAAGAATATTGTAAGCATTGTCGATGGCTGCATTTGTTTCTTCACTGATAACTTTCAAAACTTCTGCATTTGATGTGTTGAAAGTTAATTCTGTCGCGAAGTTCAAGAGTGTTGAAAATAGAAGCCAGTTTGGCATTTGGATCAATGGCTTCAAATGCTTCACCAAAAAGAGTTACAAAATCTTTCTGACTTTTCGTTTGTTCAGCTTTGCACTGTTCAAAGCCGCATTAAAAGTTGAGTCGGTGTTGTAATTTGATAAGCGCCCTGACCAAATCACTAACTTCAATTTCCAAGAGTAACATTCATCCCACCTTTAAGGTCAAGACCAAGGTTCATTTCCAGTCCTTTAACTTCGTTGTAAGTGAATTTTTTCAGCCCAAGGAAATTGTAAACCACCTGGTCTGAAATAGAATCAAGATATTTGGACTCTTTTTCAGAGTCGCCCTGTGCATATTCAACGGCAGCTTTTTCAATTTGTTTTGCTTTCCATGTAAATGAAAGCTGGTATAAACAAACGGCTGCCAAAAGAATTGCAAATGTTAAGATTGCACCTTTGTTTTGCATTTTACATTAATTTTTAATGTTATAATTCTTATTATTTATTGATAATTCAAAAAGGATTTCCTGTTAAAGAAATAAGATTTATTATGTCCATAAGTTTGAAACTTTTCCGGAACAAGGTTTACGAAACAGGAGGATGATCGTCGTCGGGGTTTGTAAAATAATAGTTTTTGAATGCCAAATAATGATAGACCGAAATCAACGGTGAAGTTTTTGTTTCCACTTCAGCTTTTAAAACCTGATGGTTTCTTACCTGGTGATATTTCTGAATTAACCGGTCGTGTAATTTTGGTTGAATTTTTTTGAAAGTTGGCTTTTGAATTTCAACTTTTGCGACAGGCACATTAAACTGGCTGTATAAATAAACAATATTTGTTTCGTTATGCTGATTGTTTGAAGTGTTTAGATTCATCTTTAAAATGAACAGGATTTTTATCAAGATAAGAATCGAGCAAAGCAGCAACACCAATAACTACCACAAAAAGTGCAAGTTTTAGTAACTGTTTCTTTGTAATTTTTATTTTGATATTCATTTGTTTTTGTGCCTGTTATCGTTTCTTTTGAGCGGAGCAAATATACCTAAATAGTTCAGGTTTGCAAAAACGAAATGTTATTTTTGATCCAAATCATTTAACTGATATATAAATGGCAAATCTTTTTGTTTACGGAACATTGTGTTTTCCTGAAATTGTTGAAAAACTTACCGGGAAATCGTTTCATCTGGAAAAGCCATTTTGAAAGGATTTCAGCGAAGAAGCGTTAAAAATGCCGATTATCCGGCAATAATTGATAATAGTAATTCCGAAGTTAAAGGGATATTGTTGCATGATGTGGATGAACTGATCAATGAAGATTTTATCTTTTTATGAAGGAGAATGATTATTGGTGCGAAGTGGTGGATGTACAAATTGAAACTGAATTTATTAAAGCGAATGTTTTTGTGTGGAATTCAGCAATAAACGGGTTGGAAGAATATGACTGGAATCAGGAGGAGTTTGTTTTGAATTCGCTTCAAATTTATATTGAAAAAATTGTTCCTGCAACCTTTAGGGAGTTCAATTCAGAATTAATTGTCAGATTCAAAATTTTTTTTTGTAATTAATTACTGCGTTATATTTAATCAGAAAATCGCTTCCAATTAATCCGCAGATTTCTGGTCCTCCGGCTTTTTTATAAAGATTATTAATGTGCGACAAATCGATTATTGCAACTTTAATTATCGGGATTTCCAAGATTCAAATCGAACTGATTTTAATTCAGCAAGGGGAGTAAAAATTGGAGTTTCTGATAATTCTATTGAATGAATTTCATCTTCCTCATTCAGCAACTTGTAGTCATCAGTTCTGTTTTTATCGAAAACTGTTTTCGATGCCCCGGTATCAATAATCCAATTGGCTTTTTTACCATTAATTTCAGAAGAAATAACAGGATGGAAATTATGCATCTTCCAGTTCAACAAATTTAATAGGTAATTTTATTTGCATGTATAAAAATAAAAAAACGGCTGACTCCATTAGAATCAACCGTTTATATTATGAATTATTTGTTGTTTAAAGAATATTCATTCCATCAAGAATTTCCATAACTCCTTTAACAGCATTGGCCGAATCGTGAAGCAATTGTTTTTCAGCATCGTTCAATTTAACTTCAATAATTTTTTCAACGCCATTTTTACCCAATTTCACCGGGGCTCCAACAAACATATTATTTAATCCGTATTCTCCGTCGAGTTTAACACAACAAGGGAAAATTCGTTTTTGATCCATAACAATAGCTTCAACCATTTGAGCTGCTGCCGAACCCGGTGCATACCATGCAGATGTTCCCATCAGGTTTACCAGTTCGCCACCACCTTTTTTAGTGCGATCAACAATGGCATTCAGTTTTTCTTCGTCAATTAATTCAGTTACAGGAATTCCGGCAACAGTTGTGTAACGTGGCAGTGGCACCATTGTATCGCCGTGTCCACCCATTAGCAGCGCCTGAATATCACGTGGAGAAACATCCAAAGCTTCTGCTAAAAATGCACGATAACGGGCTGTGTCCAAAATACCGGCCATTCCCATTACTTCAGTTTTTGGTTTTTTTGAAGTAACGATAAGCTACATAAGTCATCACATCCAAAGGATTGGAAACAATGATTATTTTAGCTTTTGGTGAATATTTTACCACATTTTCTGTTACATTTTTTACAATGCCTGCATTAATTGAAATCAAATCATCGCGGCTCATTCCAGGTTTACGAGGAATTCCTGAAGTTATAACCACCACTTCTGATCCCGCGGTTTTTGAATAGTCATTTGTTGAACCTATCAGTCGGGAATCATAATAATTAATTGGGGCGGTCTGCCATAAATCCAGGGCTTTCCCTTCTGAAATGCCTTCTTTAATATCAAGAAGAACTACTTCCTGTACAATGTTTTTTTCGGCAACAATTTGTGCACATGTTGCTCCAACGTTTCCTGCTCCAACTACGGTAACTTTCATTTTTATTCTGAGTTTATTCTTTAATAGTTAAATAATCGATTTAGGTATAAAGACGCACAAAGATAAATGATTTTGCGAATGTTTAAAATAATCATTGGTTAAACGGATTAAGTTTACAAATAGTTATATTTCGTCAAATGCTCATAACTTCATGGCACTCCTGATTTGAAAATGGCATCTGTTATCAGTTTCAGAAATAGTAACAGATAAAGTAAAACCATTCGATAAAAGAAAAGCCCGAAGCATTGATTATCCTTCGGGCAGAAATTATTTATAGTTATGTAGTTTTACTTTTATTATAATTCTATTGGCACTCCGTTATAAAAATCAAAATTTTTGTTCTGAAAATATATTCGTATTTTGCTTGAAGAAGTTGTGATTGTGCGGCTGTTAAATCGTTTTTACTTTGGTTATATTCCACCGAATTCACCATTCCAACATTGAACTTTTCTTCCACATACCGAAAAGCTTCCTGCATTGAAACTACTGCTTTTTCTGTTGAAATATAACGATTTAAAGATGCAAGAGCATTGGTGTAAGCTTGTTCAATTTCTTTACGTAAAACATTACTGGCGCTTTGTAGCTGATACTTGTAATTGTAAATCTGCAGATTGGCGTTTGAAATCGCATTTTTTACCTGGAACCGGTTGAAAATAGGGATGCTTAAAGTAAAACCTGCTGACGATCGTGCATTGTTTTTTAACTGGTCGGCAAACGCTATTTTCTCACCATAAATATCAGTGTATTTATTATTGTAAAGATTATAATAATTGGCTCCAAAACTCAAACTTGGGTATTGATTTCCTTTGGCAATATCAAGCTGGGTTTCGGCACTTTTAACACGCAATTGTGCAGCTTTAATCTCCGGACGTACATTCATTGCATTATTAAACACATCAAGTGAATTCGCCATTGTAATGTTTGCTTTAATTTCGGGCAATGCAGGCACTTCAATTTTAAAGCTTTCAGTAATTGGCAAATCAAGTAACTGGAACAAAGATAAATAAGCAAGCTGAGCACTGTTTTTGTTGTTTACCAGCTGTAATTCTTCGCGGGCTAATTGCGCTTGAATTTCCAACAGAGCTCCTTTGGCGAGACTTCCGGCATCAACCAATTGTTGTGTGCGGTTGATTTGTTGTTTTGTAACTTCAATTTGTGCTTCAGTTACAGATGCAACTTCTTCAGCAAAGAGAATCTCCATGTATGCACCTGCGATACTTAACATAATATCGTCTTTTGCTTTTTGAAGATCTTGCAATGTTGCCTGTAAATCAAGCTCTTGCCGTTTAATTTCGTTGGTAAGTGTAAAACCATTAAAAAGAGTGACATTGGTATTTACCCCTCCTGAAAAACTCGATGAGTTTACATTTTTATAGGTATTTTCGTAGGTTAAAGACCGACCGAAACTATAATCGTTACTAAATTGGGCATTTAAATTTGGCAGCCGGTTTGATTTTGCCTGGCTAACCTGATTTTCATTATAGTTTGTATTGATCTCCTGCTGTTTGATCTGAATATTATTTTCCAGTGCATATTCAATGCATTTCTCTAATGACCATGTGTTTTGGGCAAAAGTTGTTGCATTGCCAAATACCAGAATAAGAGCAGAAATACAGATGAAAATATTTTTCATTTTATGTGGTTTTTATGTCGTGCTAAATTAAATAAACTATATCAACAAATAAATTATCCGTTATTAGTTTTGGTTTCTGTTTGTTTTTTAGGGTCCAGTTTTTCGCCTTTTACTTTGTCTTCTGTTTTCAGGCCTTCAGTAATTTCAATGTTTATTCCATCGGAAAGTCCGGTTTTAACAAAACGTTTTTCAAATTGCTGATCAACATTTGTCATCACTTCTACATACGATTTTTCATCTTCAAACTTGAGCAATCCTTCAGGAATGACAAGAACGTTATCTTTTTTATCGAGAACAATGTTTGCGTTGGCACTGTAACCGGCACGAATAAACTGCCCTTCTTTTAACTGTACATTTGCTTTTATTTCAAACTGAATGGCGCCATTTTCTTCTTTTCCTTTTGGCGAAATGTATTCCAAAACAGCTTCAAATTTTTCTTTCTCAATAGCGCCTATTTCCAGTTCAATGGGCATTCCTTCTTTTATTTTTCCTACTTCGGTTTCGTCCACTTTTCCTTCAAAAATAATGTCTTTCATATCTGCAACCGATGCAATGGTTGTTCCGTCATTAAAGGTGTTCGACTGGATTACTGAGTTTCCAACTTCAATCGGAACATCAAGCACCATTCCATCAATGGTTGAACGAACAAGCGTATTAGTAGCGCTTTCTGCCTTTTTTGTTACACCATTTTTAATTAATTCCAGATTATTTTCTGCAGCCGACAATTCCTCTTTTGATGAATCGTAGGCCAGTTTTGCATTCTTAAACTCTTCGTAAGAAATCACATTTTTATCGAAAAGCTTTTGCTGGCGTTCGTAATCAACCTGAGCATCTTCAAAATCTAACTTTGCACGGTTTAATCTTGTTTCAGCTGAATTCAGTGTAACCATGTCGGGAATAATTTTTATTTTGGCAATGGTTTGGCCTTTTTGAATGCGATCGCCCGCCTCAACATAAATTTCATCGATTATTCCTGAAACCTGTGGTTTAATTTCAATTTCTTTTCGTGGCACCACCGATCCGGTTGCCACGGTTTTCATAACTACATCGCTGACAAACGGGTTTTTTGTTTCAAAAACTTCCGGTTTGTTTTTTGATTTGTTGTAGAGGAAAAAGAGCGTTCCTCCAAAGGCTGCAATTAATATTACAATTCCTAAAATTCTAACTGCTTTTTTCATGACTTTATCGTTTTTCGTTTTCTGTTATTTATCCTTCATCCTTTCTAAATCCCTTCATCCCGCAATGCATCAATGGGCTTAATTTTCACTGCTCTCCGGGCTGGTATTAAGCCGGCGCCGATTCCGGCAAAAACCAAAACAGTTAATGCTGAAATTGCCATTTGGAAACTGACTTCTGGTCGGCGAAAGAAAATATCTGTGCCTTCAGAATCCAATGCCATATTTAGTAATTCGAGAATTCCAACTCCAAGCGCCAATCCAATATAACCAGCAATTACAGTGAGAAAAACACTCTCAGCAACAATATGAAGAATAACTTTCCCCGGTGTTGCTCCTAATGCGCGTTGAATTCCAATTTCCTGCGTACGTTCTTTTATGATTACCAACATTATGTTACTCACTCCAATTATTCCGGCAAATAAAGTTCCTATTCCCACAATCCATGTTAGCACCTGAATGCCAGTGAACAGGCCCATGTATTTTTTCCATTCTACTTCAATATTAAATGAACCAATTGCCTGAACATCATCGGGCGCCACATGATGCCGGTCTTTTAAAAGCTCCTTTAAGCGGGTTTCAATTTTGCTTACCGGAACTCCTGGAGCAGATGTAAAAGAGAAAAAATGAACTATATCGCCATAATTGTATGTTCTTTGCATGGTAGTAAATGGAATCATGATGGATTCCTCTTTCCGGTTGCCGTTAAAATTGATCCTTGTTTCAGCATGAACAACACCAACTACCTGGAAATACACGCCATTTATTTTTAAATATTCTCCAATCGGGTCTTCATCTTTATCAAACATCACCTCAACCACACGTTCACCAATAATGCAAACTTTACGGTTATGAAGTATGTCAATTTCGTTGATCAGTCTTCCTTTTATTGGTGTCCATGGATCAATTTTAAAATATTCAGGATAATCGCCTGAGATATTAAAAGCACCTGTTTTTTTGCCGCGAATGGTATTATCTCCGCTGTTTGAGTTTGAACCAAAAAGTTTGGGCGCAAGGTATTCAATGTCGTTAATATTAGTTTTAATGTATTCAATATCCGTGTTTTTATAGTCCCATCTTCTTCCACGTTGAAATCCTTCATAAGGTTTGCTGGTTGCCTCTGTCCAGAAAAATGCGGAATTAGAAGCAATTGCCTTAATACCATCCATTACACCGTTTTCAAGCGCTTTCCCGGCACCCGACATAATTATCAGCATGAAAATCCCCCAGAAAACCCCGAAGGCTGTCATAAAACTTCGCATCCTGTTTTTTTTCAGCGCGCTTAATATTTCTTTCCAAAGATCTAAATCAAACATAAGAGTTCCGAGTTTCGAGTTTAAAGTTCAAAGTTTTCATATTCAAATTGTTTTTTCTCAATTTCCCTCCTTTGGAGGGATTACGGGAGGCTTTCTTTTTATTCATCCCTCAATGCTTCAATAGGTTTTATTCGGGCTGCTCGTTTTGCGGGAATGTAACCGGCAAAAGTTCCTGCAACAATTAATAATAAAGTTGCCATCATGGCCACATTCAAATCTACTGTTGGATTGCGAAAAATGGTATCTCCCTGACCGCCATTAGTAGCTGCCGATGCTGCAAATTGTTGCTCTACAATTACATTCAATCCTTCCATTAACCCTGTTCCAAGAACTAATCCGATGTACCCTGCAATTGTGGTTATTAAAATCGATTCAAGTAAAATAAGTCCGATAACTGAACGTGGACTGGCGCCAATGGCTTTTCGTATGCCAATTTCTTTGGTTCGTTCTTTTACCACAATCAGCATAATATTACTCACTCCAACTACACCGGCGATTAAAGTTCCAATTCCGATAATCCAGATGAAAATATTTATCGCCTCGAATATCTTCATGGTTTCCATAACATTTTCCAATTTGTTGTATGAACTCAACGCTGAATCGTCAGTAGGTTCGAATTTATGTCTTCGTCCTAACGTTTCTCTTACCTGCTTTTCAATCTGTTTGCTTTCTTCAACTGTTTTAGCGTCAATGGTTAAAGCAAAATTGTGAAGCCGGTTGGAGCCGTTAAAAACTTTTTGGCCAGTTGAAACGGGCAAATAGGCATTTCGGTGCCGGGTGCTTCCACCTTCTTTACAAATTCCGACTACTTTAAATGGCACCTTATTTATTTTTATATATTCACCAATTGCTTCTTTATCTTTAAATAATGCATCGTAAATATCCTTTCCTATAACTACTGATTTACGAGCTTCTTTTATATCAACATCGTTGATAAACCTTCCTTCAATAATTTCAAGTGATTCAACCTCCTGCAGATCAGGATGACAGGTAATGGCAGTGTAATTTCCATATTCGTTTTCGTAAGAAAAGGTATTTCCGTTGAAATAATATCTGCCAGATGCGCGGTCGATACCGGGCATATCTTTTATTACATCATAATCGCTGTTGGTAAGTTTAATCTGGCGTCCTTCTTTCATTCCCTGATATGGAATACTGGTGTTGCCGCTCCAAAACCACATTCCGTTGATTGCATCCCTTTTAAAATTCTCGGAAACTCCATTCTTCAACCCATTTCCTGAACCCAGCAAAATCATAAGCATGAAAATCCCCCAGGCAACACTAAAGCCTGTGAGAAAAGTTCGCATTTTATTTTTTTTAATGGTAGCAAGTATTTCCTGCCATTTATCGATGTCAAACATTGTGGTTTTCGTTTACTGTTAACTTGAAACTTTTTCCGTCAGTATAACTTTTCAGGCAGTTTCCAATTCTTTTGAGTATTGATTCTGAAAATGCCTCAGGTCGCCGTTGGTAATAATTTCAGCAATTCCACCATCTTTTAACCGAATAATTTTCTGGGTCATTGCAGCAATGTCGTGCTCGTGCGTAACCAAAATAATGGTAATACCTTCCTTATTAATTTCCTTCAGAATTTGCATTACTTCGTACGATGTGGTTGTATCGAGTGCGCCGGTTGGTTCATCAGCAAAAATGATTTTGGGTTTTGAAATCAGCGAGCGCGCGATGGCAATTCTTTGTTTTTGCCCGCCAGAAAGTTCGTTTGGCATGTGGTCTGCCCACGGAAGAAGTCCCATTTTGTCGAGATATTCCAGTGCAATCTTGTTTCTTTTCTTCCTTTTAACTCCCTGATAGTACAGCGGGAGTGCAACATTTTCCATTGCATTTTTAAAGGAAATCAGGTTAAACGACTGAAAAACAAAGCCTACCATTTCGTTTCGCAATTTGGCTGCTTTTTTTTCACTCATATCTTTTATGAGTTTACCATTCAGATGATACGACCCTTCATCGTAATTATCCAGAATCCCAAGAATATTTAGAAGGGTAGATTTTCCTGAACCGGAAGATCCCATAATCGAGACGAATTCACCTTGTCCGATTTCCAAATCGATACCTTTTAATACATGCAAAGATGTATTTCCGGTAAAATAAGATTTGTGAACATTGTTTAGACTAATCATGAGTTTATTGTTTTCTGTTTTCGTTTTCTGCTTTTGCTTGTTCGGAATTTTTTACCTGCTTCCGAATTTTGTTAAATTTCAGGTTTTCAACAGTTATTTTGAAAATTTATTCGATAAACACCGTAATTTTCTTGTTGAATGATTAAAATCGGTTGTTGTCTGGAAACTGTTTTTCTGAAATTTATTTGTTGGACGCTTTGCTGAACATTTCGTTACAGAAAAAATGGAAAATCTAATCCATACCTTAAAAATTAAAATTTTCCTCAAATCGTTGAATGATTTTCAATAAAGAGTATCCGTCAATGCAAAATGCTTTCTTTACTTTTGAATTGAATATAAAAAACCGAAATGGGATTTAAATCAATATCCTTAAAAATGCCGACCGATTTTACGGAAGAGCAACTTCTGGGGAAAATCAAAAAAGAACTTCGGATTAGTGATTTTACTTTTCAGATCGAAAATAAAAGTCTGGATGCCCGAAAGAAATCGAATATTTTTTGGCTTGTAAAAGTTGTGGTGAATTCACCGGAAATTGAAAGCGATGAGTTTTTGGAAAAAGAAGAACTTGAAATTCCATTCAAAAAAAGGAAAGAGCAGATTGTAGTTGTTGGAAGTGGACCGGCAGGTTTTTTTGCAGCTTTTGTACTTCAAAAAGCAGGTTTTTCAGTCACACTAATTGAAAGAGGTTCTGATGTAGAAACGCGTGGAAAATCGATCCGGACTTTTGAAAAAACAGGCGTTTTTGATGCTCAAAATAATTATTCTTTTGGTGAAGGAGGAGCAGGTACATTTTCAGATGGAAAACTAACTTCACGTTCAAAACATATTTCAAAAGAAAAGCAATTTATTCTCAGCAGTTATGTGAAAGCCGGCGCTCCGTCTGAAATTGAATACATGGCTCATCCACATTTGGGAACAGATAATCTCCGAAAGATTGTTAAAAATCTTCGTTTAGAATTTGAGCAGCTGGGTGGAAAGTTTCATTTTGAAACATTGATGGAAGATGTGAACTTTAAAAATTCCAAAATTAAGTCGAGTTGAAACTTCAAAAGGAACTTTACCGGCAGATGCGTTATTTATTGCACCCGGGCATTCTGCTTTTGAAACTTATAAAATGTTGATTCGGAGTGGAGTCCTATTCAGAACCAAGAATTTTGCCATTGGCAGTCGGATGGAACACCAACAGGAGATAATAAATTTGGCGCAATTGGGATATAAAAAATTACCGGGAGTAAAAGCTGCAGAGTATCGGCTGACTTCGCAGGCTGACGGAAATCACCATGTATTTTCATTTTGCATGTGCCCGGGTGGAATGGTAGTTCCGGCTGCTGCTTACGCCGGTACAAACATTGTTAATGGGATGAGTTTTTATCAGCGAAACGGTGAGTTTGCCAATGCTGCCTGTGTTGCAGGTATTCATCCTGATGAACTGGCCGGTAAAACGGTTTCACCAATTGAGGCATTGGAAAATTTGAATGAACTGGAACAAAAATTTTATGAATTGGCAGGTGGTTATCAGGCCCCAACTTGCAGCATTCAAAATTTCCTGAAACAGCGAATGAAAGATGAAAAATCTGAAAGTAGTTATCCACTGGGTTTAGTGGCAGCTCCTTTATGGAAATTTTTGCCACCGGCTGTTGTAACTTCCATGCAAGCCGGGCTCCTGGATTTTATAAGAAAAATGAGGGGTTTTGAAACCGGAATTTTATTGGGACTTGAAAGTAAAACATCTTCGCCCGTTCAGGTAATTCGCGAAAAAAGTGGATTGGTTGAAGGATTTGATAATTTATATATGGTTGGTGAAGGAAGCGGTTATGCAGGAGGAATAATATCGAGCGCGGCAGATGGAATTAAAGCAGCGATGCATTTAATTTCCCAAGACAAAAGCCTCCCCTGACCCCTCCAAAGGAGGGGGAAAAGAAAAAGAGGAAAATATTTATTTTTTGTATTTGAACAATAATTTGTAAACATGTAGTTAAATTAATTTCTTCCGTCTTTCTTTATTTAGAATAATTCTATTCCGTGAATTATAAATTGTAAATTTGCACTCTTTTGCAATTTAAAGTTTATTATGGCAACAAAGCAGCTACCTTTTTCGAAAGAACAGATCGAAAAAATAATTGAAAGTTATCCAACTCCATTTCATATATACGATGAAAAGGCAATTCGGGAAAATGCCCGGTATTTTAAAAATGCATTTTCGTGGAACGAAGGATTTAAAGAATTTTATGCCATAAAAGCGGCGCCAAATCCATACTTAATGAAAATACTCAGGGAAGAAGGATTTGGAATTGATTGCAGTTCAATTGCCGAACTGGAATTGGCTAAAAAAACAGGAATGAGTGGAAAGGAAATCATTCTTACATCAAATGATACGCCTGCCTATGAATTTCAATTGGCAAAAGAACTTGGCGCAATTATCAATCTGGATGACATTTCACACATTGATTTTGTAGATAAAAATGTGGGTTTGCCGGATACAATTTGTATGCGTTATAATCCGGGTGATTTAAAGCAAGGAAATTTAATCATTGGTCATCCAGAAGATGCAAAATATGGATTTACTCACGAACAGATCATCGAAGGGTATCAAATTCTAAAAGAAAAAGGGGTAAAACATTTTGGGATTCATACTATGGTTGCATCCAACGAATTGGATCCTGATTATTTTATTGAAACGGCTGAAATTCTGTTTAAATTGATTTTGGAAGTTTCAGAAAAAACGGGAGTAAAAATTGAATTTGCAAACCTTGGCGGTGGAATTGGAATTCCGTATAAACCGGATCAAAAAGCGGTTGATATGGAGTACGTAAGTGCCGGAGTCAAAAAATTATATGATAATATGATTGTGGCAAATGGTTTAGCGCCGCTGAAACTTTACTTTGAATCGGGACGAGCAATTACTGGTCCTTACGGATATTTGGTTACAAAGGTACGTCACATTAAAAAGACATTTAAGAATTTTGCCGGACTTGATGCTAGCATGGTAAATTTGATGAGACCTGCAATGTATGGCGCTTATCACCACATTACCGTACTTGGCAAAGAAAACCAGGATAACAATGTGAAATATGATGTTACAGGATCTCTCTGTGAAAACAACGACAAGTTTGCCATCGACAGAATGTTGCCTGAGTTGAAACCTGATGATATTATTGTTATTCACGATGCCGGCGCTCATGGTCATTCAATGGGCTTTAACTATAACGGAAAGTTGAAATCGGCTGAATTGTTGTTGCGTGAAAATGGTGATGTTGCAATGATTCGTCGTGCTGAAACTATTGAAGATTATTTTATTACACTTGATTTTGATGGGCTGAAAGATTTTATCGTATAATTTTCACTGGAAAATATTTGGTAATGGCCGGAATGAAACCCGGCCTTTTTTGTATTTTTGTTTTATGACAAAGAAAGACAGGATATTACAAGAAATATCTATCCGGTTAAAATCAAGATTCAATAACCGGATTGCAGATATTATCCTCTTTGGTTCGCAAGCAAAAAACACAGCAAACAAAAATTCAGATTTTGATATTTTAATCGTTACCAGCGACCAGTTTTCATGGAAGGAACGAGGTGTAATCCGTGATCTTTGTTACGAAGTTTCGCTCAAATTTGATATTTTAATTGATTCAAAAATTATTTCGCTTTTTGAAATAGATACAAAGTTTTGGGGGAAACATCCACTAATAACCGATGCACTAACCTATGGAATCTACGCAAGATAATCAAAATGAACTTGTTGAATACCGAATTGAACAAGCAAAACGAACCTTATCGGAAATTGAAATACTAATCGAAAAGAATCTTTTAGCCTTAGTCATTAACCGTATTTATTATGGAATGTTTTACATGCTCTTAGCACTAGCTTTGAAAAAAGGATTTAAAACTTCAAAACATAATCAATTAATTGGCTGGTTTAATAGGGAATTTGTAAAAACCGGAACAATAAAACAGAAATTTGGGAAAATTATAAACAAAGGTTTTGAAGACAGAACCGACGGAGATTATGGCATTTTTGTTCAATTTTAAAAAGATGAGGTTGAAAAAAAATTCCACGACATGAAGTTATTTCTTACTGAGATAGAAACATTAATTAATTCACTATAAGTTAGAAAACTATCATCTTGCTTTGTCGTATATTGTAATAAATCAGTTATAACATGAAAATAGGTTTCGATGCAAAACGGGCATTTCTAAACTCCTCAGGTCTTGGAAACTACAGCAGAAACACTTTAAATGCTTTAAAAGAATATTATAATGATAATCAATATGTTTTGTTTACTCCCGGTATAAACGAAGAATTGTTTTCCAATTATAAAGATTTTGATGTTATTTCTCCAGATAGCTCTCTGTCGAAAATATTTAAATCTTTATGGCGAAGTTTTTCTGTTAGTCGCCAGCTAAAAAATCACGAACTTGATGTTTTTCATGGTTTGAGCAATGAACTGCCGGAGGGTATTCATAAAACTGATGTTCCTTCTGTAGTAACCATTCACGATCTTATTTTTATGGAATTTCCACAATTTTATAAATCCATCGATCGGAAAATATATTATACGAAAGTGAAATATGCAAGCGAAGCTGCAAAGAAAATAATTGCTATCAGTTCCCAAACAAAAAATGATCTTAATTAAATATTTTAAAGTTGATCCTGCTAAAATCGAGGTTGTTTTTCAGTCGGTTTCTCCCGTATTTTTTGAATCTGAAAGAGACGGAGGATTTATTTCAGAAATATGAGCTTAAAAAAGGATTATATTTTATCGGTCGGAACCATTGAACCCCGAAAAAATCCATTGGCTGTTCTAAAAGCTGTAAAAGAAAGGAAATTGGATATTCAGGTTGTTTTTGTTGGAAAACCTACTGATTATTCATTTGAATTATTGAAATATATTTCGGATAATAAAATGGACGACCAGGTAAAATTGCTCAGTAATATTCCACGTAAAGATTTGGCTGGGTTATATCGAAATGCGCGGTTGTCAGTTTACATGTCGGTGTACGAAGGTTTTGGATTCCTGTTATTGAAGCCATGGCAAGCGGTTGTCCGGTGATTACCAGCAATGTTTCCTGCCTGCCTGAAACTGCAGGAGGAGCAGCTATTTTATGTTCACCCTGACGGACTGAGAATTGGGAAAACAGATTAAAAAAATTATTACCAATGAATCATTTAGAAATGAGCTAATTCAAAAAGGGAAAGAGAGAGCAAAACTTTTTCATCCGGAATATTTTTCTAAAAAAATGATTTCTTTGTATTCAGAACTCTTATCATAGAAATGCACGAAGATTTAAAAAAAGCAGTTGAAATACTGAAAGCGGGAGGAGTTATTCTTTATCCGACGGATACAATTTGGGGAATTGGATGCGATGCAACAAATGAGGAAGCGGTAAAACGAGTTTATCAGATAAAAAACCGGGAAGACAGTAAAAGTATGCTGGTGCTAATGGAAAATCCTGCATTACTTGATCGATATGTTAATGATAGTTCCGGAAGTTGCATGGGACCTGGTTGAAATTACAACCACTCCGTTAACCATAATCTATCCGAAAGCAAAAAATCTGGCTAAAAATTTAATAGCTGAAGATGGAAGTATCGGAATACGTTTTACACAGGAAGATTTTACCCGTCAGCTTATTCAGCGTTTCAGAAAGCCTATGGTTTCTACTTCAGCAAATATAAGCGGTGAAAAGTCACCCGCATTTTTTGAAGAAATTTCAGAGGAGATAAAAAAAAGGTTGATTATATTGTACAATATCGGCAGGATGATAAAACTCCATCGCAACCATCGAGCATTATTAAACTTGGTTCAGGTGGAAGAATTGACATTATAAGAAAATAAAAAAACTGCTCCGGGAATCGAAACAGTTTTATATAGATTCAAAAGACTTCTATTTCTTTTCTTTTAAAATATCCCTGATTTCGGTAAGTAAAACTTCTTCTTTTGATGGTGCCGGTGGCGCTGGAGGTGCAGCAGCAACTTCTTTTCTTTTCATTTTGTTATAAGCTTTAATAACCATGAAAATTGAAAATGCAACAATCAGAAAATCAAGCACTGTATTTACAAAAGCGCCATATTTGACGGAAACTTCAGCAATTGCAGGCGTAATAATCTGGTCGCCATTCGTAACAGCATCCTTCGCATATTTCAATATAATACTCATGTTGCCAAAATCGCGGTTTCCCAGCAATAGTCCAATAGGAGGCATTAAAACATCATTTACAAACGATGTTATTATTTTTCCGAAGGCGCTGCCAATTATTACGGCAACAGCCAAATCGAGCACATTGCCTTTCATGGCAAAGGTTTTGAATTCTTTTAACATTCCCATCTCAGTTCAATTTAAAGATTAATAATTATGTACAATTTAGGTATTTAATTATTGAATAAAATGAAATAGGTAACATGGTATTATAATTTTCGTACATTTTTCTACCTGATCCTGCAACCGAAGAATCAATAGATGGATTGCCTGAGTAATATACACTTCCTGAGCCTGCAATGCGGGCATTAATTGAACCGTTTGATTTTACTGAGCAATTACCTGAACCAGAAATGCGAGCCGAAACATTTTTCGCTTCAAAATCGGAAGCTTTAACATTTCCTGATCCTGAAATTGTTGCTTTAAATTCATCTGCAACGCCGCCATTTTTAATATTTATTCCTCCCGATCCTGAAATTGTTGCTGAAATACGGTCTGTTTTTAAATTTCCGATTTTTATGGTTCCGCTTCCGCTTACGGTTAAATCGATAATTCTTGATTCAATATCTTCTGCAATAATATCGCCTGATCCTGAAATGGTTAGTCCGTCAATTTCAGGAACGATAATGTAAATATCAATTTTCCCTGAGTTGAAATTCCGAAAAAGGAAATTATTCGGGAAACGGATATTTAATGTTCTGTCCTTAACTTCAGTAATAATTTCTTCCAATGTTGAAGAATTTGCTTCAATTCGAACACTTTGTTTTGATCCCTGTTCAACGTGTACATTGGCTGAAATGCGGAGGGCAATTCTTGAAAATGAGGGGACATTACGTTCCTGTTCTTCTGCCGAAACCTGATTTGTAAGGGAAATACTTAAAATCAACAATCCGAGGAATAAAATTTTGTTTTTCATCTCATTATTATAATTTGTTTTTTAAATATATTCGATGCCTGCCTGGCTTGCGCAGTCAGACAGGGAACTCCCATGAAAACCATAAAATTGTTCATATTCAATACAAATTTATTCATGGTCGTATCATCTCTGAAAGTTTTACAGTTTCTGTTATTGACATTATAAAGACGCACAACTATTCAATAAGTTGCATCAAAAGATTTTTTATAAAAACTATAATTCAAGCAATCCTTCGGGCAGTTGAAGATGCATTGATTTCTTAATGTCGTCTATTCCAAGAAGAAGATCATTATTAAAAGGTATCAGGATTTCACTCCCATTATGATTGATGGTAAAAACAATGTTTCCCGAATAATCATCAACATGAATGATTTTTCCTAATTCGTTGTTATCCTGATCTATAATGAGGTAATTCAGCAGTTCATTAATAGTGGTTTTTTCAGGTTCGTCAACAATTTCAGATTGAAAAAGATAAGCAGAACAACCAACCAGACGTTTGGCATATTTTTCTGTTTCAACATCATCAAAAGTTACAATTGCACTGTTGGCAGTTTTAAAACGGAGTCCATCTTCTTTTATGAAAAACGGAACCAATAATCCTTCCAGTTCAACAAAAAAACGGTTGGTTTCTTCAACCGAATATTCAAATTGAGGCTCAAATTCAAGAACAACATCTCCATGAACTCCATGGGTTTTTCTGAAAAATCCAATATTTTCACAGTCGGCTTTTGGTATTGTTTCCATGAGTACAAAGATAGTATAATACCAGTGTAGAAATAAAAAAAACCATCCGCAAATTGACGAATGGTTTTCTATTTTCGATGTGTTGTACCTTCTAATTATTCAGCACTTTCATCTTTGGGAGTTTCCTCCTCCGTTGGAGTTTCAGCTTCCTCTGTTACATCTGTTGCAGCATCTTCCGAAACATTTTCTGTTTCTTCAGATTCTACTTCTTCCTCTTCAACAGCAGCTTTTGCCTCCTCAGCTAATTCAGCATTTTTAGCAGCAATCGAAGCGGCTTTTGCTTCTTTGATTTTTTCTTCTGCAGCAAGTTGCTTTTTAATTTCAGCATCCGCATCATTTGCAAGCCGGTCAATTTTAGCCTGAATTTTAGCTTCTTTTTCAGTCATCCAGTTATCCAAACGTTTTTCAGCTTCAGCTTCATCAAATGCTCCTTTTTTCACTCCACCCATCAGGTGTTTTTTGTAGAGTACACCTTTGTACGACAAAATTGCCTTAACGGTGTCGGTTGGTTGTGCGCCTTTTACAAGCCAGTCGTAAGCTTTGTCAAAATCGAGATCTATTGTAGCAGGATTTGTGTTAGGATTATAAGAGCCAATCCTTTCAATATACCTGCCATCTCGTGGCGCCCTGCTATCTGCTACCACAATGTGGTAGTAAGCATAACGTTTGCGGCCGTGCCGCGCTAATCTCATTTTTACTGGCATAATTCTTATAATTTTGAAAAATGTGGCGGCAAAGATAGTATAAAATTCTGTTTGTGAAAGTAATTTTGAAATTAAAGCCACCCTATCCCGAAGCTTCGGGACCTTCGAAGGAGGGACTTTAAGAAAGCATCCGGAATCGTATCGTTAATATTTTATTTTTTCATTTCTTCACCCTCCCTGGAGGGGCAGGGGGAGGCTTTTTACCTTTTTACATATTGATTTTCGTAGTATTTTTTATAATCTCCGGATGTTACGTTTTCAAGCCAATCTGTATTTTCAAGATACCAGTCGATTGTTTTTTCAATTCCTTCTTCAAACTGAAGTGATGGTTCCCATCCAAGTTCACGTTTTACCTTTGTGGCATCAATGGCATAGCGCAAATCATGACCGGCACGATCTTTTACATAGGTGATTAACTTTTCTGATTCACCGGAAGGGCGACCAAGTTTTTCATCCATTTTCAGGCACATTACTCGAATCAGGTCAATGTTTGTCCATTCGTTAAAACCGCCAATATTATATGTTTCTCCAATTATTCCTTTATGAAAAATTATATCAATAGCACGGGCATGATCAACTACCCACAGCCAGTCGCGAATGTTTTCCCCTTTGCCGTAAACCGGAAGTGGCTTTTTGTTTTTGATGTTGTGAATAAATAACGGGATTAGCTTTTCGGGAAACTGAAATGAACCATAATTATTTGAACAGTTGGAAATTACAGTTGGTAATCCAAAAGTATCAAGATATGCCCTTACAAAATGATCGGAACTTGCTTTTGATGCTGAATATGGACTGTGCGGATCATACCGGGTTTCCTCCGTAAACATACCTTCTTCGCCAAGTGATCCGTAAACCTCATCCGTTGAGATGTGATAAAATCTCTTTCCTTCGAAATCATCTTTCCAAATGCTGTTTTGCTGCATTTAACAAGTTTACAGTACCAATAACATTCGTAAAAACAAACTCTGTTGGATTTGATATTGAACGGTCGACATGCGACTCAGCTGCAAGATGAATGACGCCATCAAATTGTTTTTCTTCGAATAATTTCAGAATAAAATCGCCATCAACTATATCACCTTTTACAAACTCGTAATTTGGTTTATCTTCAATATCCTGCAGATTGGACAGGTTACCGGCATAAGTGAGTTTATCGAGGTTGAAAATTTTATATTCAGGATATTTATTTACAAATAGTCGAACTACGTGTGAGCCTATAAATCCTGCTCCACCGGTAATAAGTATTGTTTTCATAAAAATGTTTGTTTCGTTAAATTAAAGATTTTATATGTGATTTTTAAGAATACTATTATTTAATACCCCTGATATTCTTTTCCCAGTTCCATGCTGAAAGCAATGTTTCTTCCAATCCTATTCCTGCTTTCCAACCCAGTTCATTATTAGCAAAAGTTGTATCGGCCCAAATTTTTTCGATATCACCAGCACGACGATCAACAATTTTATAGTTCAGTTTTACACCTGTTGCTTTTTCAAAACCTTTAACAACCTGCAGAACGGATAATCCTTCTCCGGTTCCAAGATTAAATACCTCGTAATTCGATTTGTTTTTATGATTTAATAAACGGTTAATGGCAACAACATGAGCTTTTGCCAGATCCACAACATTAATATAATCGCGGATTGCCGATCCATCTGGTGTGTTGTAATCATCTCCAAAAACACTTAATTCTTTTCTTATTCCGGCTGCAGTTTGTGTGATAAACGGAACCAGGTTTTGAGGGACACCCAAAGGTAATTCTCCAATCAATGCTGAAGGATGAGCTCCAATGGGGTTAAAATAACGCAAGGCAATTCCTCTTAATTTTGGATTGGCAGCAATCGTATCTTTTAAAATATCTTCATTTACACGTTTCGTATTACCATAAGGAGATTCAGCATCTTTTCTGGGTGTTTGTTCTGTAACAGGTAAAACTTCGGGCTGACCGTAAACGGTGCACGAGGAAGAAAATACAACATTTGGTACGTTATATTTTAATTGACATTCAAGAATATTAATTAGTGAAACAAGATTATTCCTGTAATAATGTAAGGGAATCTGTACCGATTCGCCAACAGCTTTTGATGCTGCAAAATGAATAATCGCGTCAATTTCATTATTCCGCCGAAAAAAATCATCTGTTTTGTCGCGATCTGCAAGATTAAATTTTTCAAAATCAGGCTTTTTCCCCGTTATTTTTTTGATATTATCCAGAACTTCAATACCGGAATTAGAAAGATCATCAACCACAATTACATCAAACCCCGACTCCATTAATTCAACAACTGTATGAGAACCAATGTATCCGGTGCCTCCGGTAACAAGTATTTTTTGAGACATATATAATATTTTGATGTAAAATTACAAAATTCAACTGTTTAATGATTGAAAATGTTCATCAACAAATACCAGTTATATGAAACTTAATTTTCAATTTTAAGGAATAAAGAAGATGTTTTATAAATTTACATCTCTTTTTAACTAGATAAATTAAAGTGGGATTAGAAAATTATATACACGAGCTGCTAAAAGAAAATGAAACCGTTATTGTTCCCGGGTTTGGCGCTTTCTTTACAGAATATAAACCGGCCGAAATCGGTGAAACAGAAATAATGCCTCCATCAAAAACCATTTCGTTTTCAGTAAGCATAAGAAACAATGATGGACTTTTAGTTGGATATGTTGCCACTGTTGAAAGGGTTTCGCATTTTGATGCCTTGAAAATTATTGAAAAAGAACGAGACAATATTGTTTTTCTTCTTGATAAAGGAGAGAAAGTTACTTTGGAAGGAACCGGACAATTAACCATAAATGAAAAAAACGAGGTAATTTTTACTCCGGTTGTTGATGCTAATTTTTCGATAGAAACGTTTGGACTTGATCCTGTGTTTTTAGAAAAACTTAATGAAGAACGGCAGGAGGATACAATTTCAGAAAATAATCAATTAATAGAAGAACAGGCACCGGTTGTCACCGAAAAACCGATTGAAGATGAATTTGTCGGTTCCGAAGTACCAGCCGAATTAATTGAAGAAGAAATTACAAATAGCAGTGAAGACGAAATTAATGAAGTTTCAGGCGAAGAAAATCCAGAGCAAAACGAACCTTATAATCAGGAGGTTGTTTCTGAGCCAGGAGATTCCGAAGAAAAAATTGAACCTGTTTTTGCCACTACAGAACCTATGCCTGAAAAAGAGAATAAGAAGAAAGCTGGCTGGTACTGGTATTTGTTGATCTTAATCCCAATTTTGGTTGCAGGTATTTTTATTTCAAACAAAGTAAAGGAGAGAAAACCCGGTTCCACTGAATCGAAAAGCAATATAATTCAGCAAAATACTCCAAATGAGATGCAATCAGCAAGCGAAACGGAGACAACATCCGATACTATGCAATTCACGGAGGAGGAAGCATTGCAGGCTGATTCTGTAATAACTGCCACGACAGCAGAAAATGCAAAAATTGATACTGTTTCAGGGCAACCGGTTTATTATTTAGTGGGAGGCAGTTTTAAAGAAGAAGAAAATGCGAAGGAATACATGGAAGAATTGAAGGTGAAAGGTTTTAATCCATTTTATATGGGGAAACGAGGTAATTTTTACATGATTGGAGTTGGTAAATATAAAACGGAAGGACAAGCTACTAGTGCCAGAGAAGTTTTTTGGGAGTCAAATCCGGGGGCAGGTTTATGGGTAATGAAGGAATAATGAGAATGTGTAACAACATGCACGGTAAAGCACTAAGTATATTTATCAAAATGATAATAGTGTTTCAAATTGTGATAAAAACCGAAGAGTACACAAAAAAAGCGGCACCTTTAAAAAAGCGCCGCCGGGAATTTTTAGCCATTTCTGGCTGAAAATATGTAGAACTAACTGAACGGTTCTAACCTTTGTTTCATGGCTTCGAAACAGTTGAATTATTTATATCAAAATATATGCCAAAATATTAAACTAAGTCTTTTAAAGTGGGGGCTTTAAATTGAATGTGTATTAAATAACTGGTATCGTTTCTGTAATTAAGCGAATTACATTTTTAACATTTTTCTGAAACACTTTTATTACTTCTTCCCAGGTTACAGGTTCTTCATCTGTTTTCCAGCAATCGTAATCCGTACTCATCGCAATTGCTGCGTAAGGAATTGAAAATTCATTTGCCAGAATACACTCAGGTGCAGTTGACATATTAATTACATCTGCCCCCCAAATCCGAAACATATTCGATTCTGCACGACTTGAAAAACGTGGCCCTTCAATAGTAATTACTGTTCCTTTCGAATGAAAATGTAGCTTTAATTTCTTTGATTTTTCGATTAACATTTCCCTTAAAAACGAATTAAACGGATCGGACATTGGAGTATGTTTTAATTCTCCATTCTTAAATGAATCATAAAATGTGGTAGAGCGAAATCGGGTAAAATCGATGAACTGATCGAGAATGACAAGATCACCGCGCTTAATTTCTTCACGCAAACTTCCGCAGGCAGTTGTTGCCAGAATATGTGAGCATCCCAATTCGCGAATAGCCCATATATTAGCCCTGTTGTTTACCTGTGTTGGTGGAATGGAATGATCACTGTTATGCCGGGAAAGAATTACAACATCAACATTCTCAATCTGCCCGGTTTTTAAAACCGACGAAGGCTTTCCGTAAGGTGTTTCAATTTCAATCTCTCCGGGATTTTTTAAAATTTCGGGATCTTCAAAACCTGATCCTCCAATAATGGCAATCTTTTTCATTTTTTGAATTCTGGGAAAAGTTTTAAGATAGATGATTTATTCGCATCACAAATTCCTCGTTCTGTAATTAATCCGGTAACCAACCGGGCTGGGGTAACATCAAATCCATAATTCACAGCGTTTGATTTTTCAGGAATTAGGCGAACGTTTTGAATTTGTGATCCGTCCCAACCTTCAATTTCAGACACTTCGTTTGCGTTTCTTTTTTCAATGGAAATTTCGGTTATTCCATTTTCTATATTCCAATCAAAAGTTGATGATGGCAATGCAACATAAAAAGGCACATTATTATCATTAGCTGCCAAGGCTTTTAGGTAAGTCCCAATTTTGTTGGCAACATCGCCAGTCGATGTTGTTCTGTCGCTGCCAACAAGCACCATATCAACCAGCCCGTGTTGCATCAGGTGTCCTCCTGTGTTATCTGCAATTACGGTATGTTGAATTCCCTCTTCGCCAAGTTCAAAGGCGGTTAAACGTGCCCCCTGGTTTCGCGGCCGTGTTTCATCAACCCAAACGTGCACTGGAATCCCTTTCTTGTGGGCCTTATAAATAGGCGCTGTTGCAGTTCCCCAGTCGATGCAGGCCAGCCAACCTGCGTTGCAATGTGTGAGGATATTTACTGTCGATTTTTTCTTCTGATAAATTTTTTCAATAATTTCAGTTCCTAAACTTCCAATTTTATCGCAATTCTCAATCTCGTTTTGTTTGATTGAGTTTGCTTTTTCAAGCGTTTTTTGTACCAGGTTGTATGAGGATTTTAGTGATAAAATATAGTGCAGCATTTCATCTACAGCAAAAGCAAGATTTATGGCAGTTGGCCGCGAGGATTTTAAATATTCAGCGGCTTGATTCAGAGAATATTGAAGATCATTGTCCTGATGATTTAATAATGCAATATACATACCGTAAGCTGCCGTTACACCAATTAAAGGCGCTCCACGAACTATCATTTCTTTTATTGCATAATAAGTGTCATTAACAGTTTTTATTTCAAATATTTCAAATCGAAATGGTAATTTCCGTTGGTCAATTGCCTGGATAACAGCATTGTCTCCGGGTTTCACCCAAATCGTGTGGTAATGTTTTTGTCCGATTTTCAACAGTTTTGTTTTAATGTTTATATTAGCGCGGTTAAAAATAATAAAATGCAAATTGACCTCACCAATATAAAGAATATCATTTTCGATTTGGGTAACGTTTTGCTGAATCTTGATTTTGATAAATCGATAAAAGCATTTAACAAACTTGGGCTTAAAGAAGATGTGATTGATGAAAAACAAACACATGCCGACAAAGTGTTTTATGAACTCAGTATTGGGAAAGTGTCTCCAGCCGAGTTTAGAGACAGGATCAGAAAGCTACTTCAAAATTCTGAAATTACAGATGCAGAGATTGACCATGCCTGGAATGCGTTGGTATTAGACGTTCCGGAGCACCGGGTAGAAATGCTGAAAAAATTGCAAAGTAGATTCGGGATATTTTTGTTTAGCAACACAAATCCCATTCATATTGAAAAATTGAGTGCGGAATTTTCAAATCAGTATCAAATTGAATTTTCTTCCTTGTTTGACAACGTTTTTTATTCACATGAAATTCAAAAATATAAACCCGATGTTACTTCTTACTTAAAAGTAATAGAATTAGCCGGAATTGATCCCTCAAAATCGTTGTTTATTGACGATTTGAAACCCAATATTGAAGGCGCTGAAAAAGCCGGGTTAAAAACATTTTGGTTAAAGGATGGTATGGAAATAACTTCGGTTTTGCCCTCGGTTATTTAAGAATTGTAATTTTATTCAGCCTGATATCTTCAATTGGTCTCCAGTCGTTATCAGTTTCAACCTGAACGATTTTATCAACCACATTCATTCCCGAAATTACTTCTCCAAAAACCGTGTAAGTTCCATCAAGGTGAGGTGCTCCGCCTATTGTTTTATAAACTTCGCGTTGCTCTGCAGTAAATTTGTAATCGTTTTGTTTTTCAATTTCATCCAGCCCTTCATCTGTGTATGTTCTGCCGGAAACGATATAAAATTGCGATCCGTCGGACCGGCGTCTTTGGTTTTTTGTATCCGGTTTTCGTGGCGATCCAATCATTCCTCTTTTATGAAACAAACCAGGAACAATATGTGCCGGAATGGTGTAACCCGGACCGGCATAACCAATAATATCCCCTTTTTGGGCGTATCGGGTGTCAGCAGCACCGGTTTGAATCCCAAAATTTTTTATTACCCGGTGAATTAAAAGGCTATCATAAAAATGTTCTTTTGCCAGCTTTATAAAATTATCGCGGTATTCAGGTGTTTCATTAAACAAGCGAATGGTAATATTTCCTGCATCAGTATCAAGAACCAACCCTCTTATTTTTTTATTTTCAGCAGCGACTTCGGCATTTGTGGATTGTAATGATTCAAGATTTACTGGTTTGTTGTCGCTGGTTTTAATTAAATCGGAAATAAGATTCGATGGAATTACGATGCTTTGCGTTTCGTAACTAACAGTTGCTGAATATCCCAATCCAATCGCTTTCTTGTTCGAAACAAATATTGGCATTCCAAAAGCCGATTTTCGAACATTGTTTGTTATCCTGTAGCGTTTGGTTCCTTTAATAATAGATTCATCCAAAAATTTTCCTGTAAAAAGTTGGATTGTTTTTTCTGATGCGGGAGATATATAAATTGTTTTAGCCGCTGTTGGCAAAGTTCCACCAAATAATTCTATAGGTTTTCTTTTGACAGTGTCTGTATAAAGTAGAATGAGATCATTAATTCTGTCAACAGCCATATATTTTGTAGAAATAAAATTTTTATCCGATCCTAAAGGTGAATAAACTACTTTGGTAGCACTACTTACCAATGAATATTTTGTGACAATTAAATTTGGAGCAACAAAAAATCCTTGTCCTTTTTCCAAAATCCTGTCCCCATCATAAGTATTTAAAGTAACCACAGAGGCCATAACATCTTCCCATCCGGTTTCCTGATTTTGTGCTGTACTTTTTGTATTAGCGGCATTTGAAGAATCTTTTTCATTCCCGTTTTGTTTTCTGTTGCAAGAAACAGCCAACAGAAATAAAATCGATATCCAAAAAATTGAATGCCTCATTTTGAAGTTAATTTAATACAGTCACCATAATTTTAACATCAGTAAAAGGACGATCGTTTTCATCCGTTTTTAAAGATGCAATTTTGTCAATGGTTTCGAAACCGGAAATGCATTCCCCAAAAATAGTGTATTTATCATCCAGCTCCGGATAACCTCCAATAGTTGTGTATGCTTCACGTTGTTCTTCGGTAAATTTAAGCGTGTTGGGATCGAGGTTGTAACGGGATTCTATTTTGTCTTTAATTTTCCGGGCAAGTGCCCTGAATTCTTCAACTTTCTTATCCTCTTTTAACTGTGCCAGTTCTTCTCTTACTTCCGTTGTCATTATACTTTGAACAATTTCATTTCTGATTGGACGATTAACTGCAATCTCCAGTGTGTCAAGTCTACCGGAAGTTAAAACTGTTCCTTTAACAATATAAAACTGGGAAATGTCAGATTGTTTGAAAATATTTATTTCGTCGGGCTGACGGGGTGCACAAAGTGCCCCTTTTTTATGAAAATGAGTTGGAAGAATTTCATCATCTACGGTTTTATCAGGATCGCCATACCCGATTTGTTTCCCGGGAGGTGCATCTTTCGAGCTTTTCGAACCACCTTGAATAAGATAATCTTCCAAAACCCTGTAAAACAATGTGCCATTGTAATACCCTTCTTCTGCCAATTCAATGAATGCATCGCGGTGTTGAGGAGTGTCATCATACAACTTGAATTTCATATTGCCTAAATTGGTTGAAATTAATACCGTTGTTGACTGCGATTTTGAATTCAGTGAGAATAGTAAAAAAACAATAAAAACAGTAAAAGAACGCATCATTTCTATTTAATCACTTCAACTTTCATGTGAATATCTTCTTCCGGTCGGTTATTTTGATCGGTTTTTACAGCAGCAATTTTATCTACTACATCCATGCCTTCTATAACTTCCCCGAAAACTGTGTATTCCCCGTCTAATGAAGGATAACCGCCCTCGGTTGTATAAATTTGCTTCTCCTCACCGGTGAGCGAAAGTTGATTGCCGGCATTAAAAGTACTGTCCGATTTTTCTCTTAGTTGAGCAATGAACAAATTAAACCCATCCCTGTCTTCTTTTTCCTGAAATTCCATCAACTTCGCATTATTTTGCTGAACCAGTTCGCGAAATAAGGTTTCTTTTTTTCGTGTATTCATCATTTCAACAAGAGAGTCCAATTCAGTTGGTCGGTAAACTTCACCCTGAATAATATAAAATTGGCTGCCGCTTGAAGCTTTTTCAGGATTTTGTGCGCCTCCTAACCGGGCAGCAGCAAGCGCTCCACGCTTATGAAAATGATTGCTTTTTATTTCAGCAGGAATTGTATATCCCGGGCTTCCACCACCTAAATGCGCCGACTTCTCCGCATTTTTCGAATCCGGATCACCACCTTGAATCATAAAGTTTTTAATCACCCGGTGAAAAAGCAATCCATCATAAAAGTCTTCATTGGCCAGTTTTATAAAATTCTCCTTATGAAGCGGAGTGTCATCATACAGTTTTACTTTGATCTCACCAAGATCGGTTTTAATGGAAACAATTGTTCCTTCCGGCTGCTTTTGCGCTGATCCGCATGAAATAACTAATCCGGATAACGCCAAAATGATAAAAAACAGTATCTTATTCATTGACTGAAAAATTGTTTAATTTGATCTACTTTTGATAAAAATTTCTGTAAAGATAAAAACATGAAGTATATTCTGCCAACTCTATCAATTATAATCCTTCTTGTTTCGTGTAATTTAAAGGCACAGAGAAAATCTCCTCCTTTAGTTTTGCCGCCGGAAACCATTTCGATGAAGATTGTTCCGGAGCCTTTTATTCAGGAACTTCCGTATGAGCTAAATGAAAACTCGGGACTTATTTATTATGATGGTTTGCTTTGGAGCTTTAATGACAGTGGAGGTGAAAATATAGTTTATGGAATTGATTTTAATGGTGATATTCAGAAAACAATTGAATTAGAGAATGCCGAAAATATTGATTGGGAAGAGATTGCACAAGATGAAAAACACATTTATATAGGTGATTTTGGCAATAATAATGGCAATCGAAAAAATTTAAAGATTTACAAAATCGATAAGGATGATCTGGATAAAAAGAATGAAAAAATTAAGGCCGATATCATTGAGATTAAATATGCAGATCAGGAAAGTTTTAATTTTAGTATGCAGATTACCGAATTCGATTGCGAAGCAATGGCTGAACTAAATGATCATTTATATCTGTTCTCTAAAGACTGGAAAAATCAGATCACAACCGTGTATAAAGTTCCTAAAAAAGAAGGAAAATACCACATTGAACCTTTGGCAAAATTTAATGTTAACGGGTTGGTAACCGGTGCCGATTTTAGTCCTGACAAAAAAAGCCTGGTATTAGTTGGTTACAGAGATTACGTACCCTTTTTATGGATGTTTTCAGATTTTGAAGATGACAATTTTTTCTCAGGTGAAAAATCATTTATACAGATGGAGTCAATATCTGATGCTCAAACTGAAGGGGTTTGTTTTTTGAATAATGATATTCTGTTGATTTCATGCGAGCAATCAGGTTCTTTTCGGCAACAGGTTTTTCTGTTCAACACCAAAACTATGAAAATGTATGGAACACATGAGGGTGAGTCAAACGATTAGGCTCGAAAAACTTAATCTTTCGATGTCACAGGTTATTTTTGACACCATAAAACGAGATCATAATTATTTGAAAACATGGCTTCCTTTTGTTGAATTTACACAAAAAGTTGAAGATACACAGCTGTTTATACAAAGTGTGGTTGATGAGGATGAGTTTCATCGGAAAGCAATATACAGCATTTGGGTTAAAGAAGAATTTGCCGGATTAATTGGGTTTAATGAAATTGACTGGACAAATAAAAAAACCGAGTTGGGTTATTGGCTGGCTGAAAATATGCAGGGGAAAGGAGTTATTACACATTGCGCCAGGAAACTCATCGATTATGCTTTTAATAAAATGAAACTAAATCGCATACAAATAAAAGTTGCAGTTGGCAATGAAAAAAGTGCCGCAATTCCCAAACGCCTTGGTTTTAAGTTCGAAGGCATTGAAAGGGATGGAGAGATGATTGAATCGCAATTTCATGACCTGAAGATTTACAGCTTTCTAAAAAATGACTCAACATATTTACAGTAATTAAAATTAACCGGTACAATTTCAATTTAATTAACAAAAGGGTGTGGGCAAAATATTTGTATAGATATTGTCGTTTTTTTATTTTTTCTATATTTGAACTTTGAAATCGTTCATTCGATTTTTTCAGAAAACAGAAAACAATGTCTATAAAAAGCAATTATGGAGGAAAAAAGAATCAGGCGAAATTTATATCGGGTTCTCCGGAAAACAGGGGTTGATAAGAAGAATATTAGTTTAAAAACTTCGTACAACGAAGACCTGCAATTTGATCAGGTGGACTGGTCGATTTTTGCCTATTATTTAGAGGGCATTTTTAATATATCGATCAGAGATGAAGAGTTAAACAAGTTGGGAACGGTACAAAACACCATACAATATTTAGGACATACAGCATAATTAATGAAAACATAAAGAAAAGAGGGTTACAAAATTAACCCTCTTTTTTTTGGCATTCTCAACATAAGATTTGTAACTTAAAATTTATTAACTAAAACAAACTTTCATGGAATATTTTGAAATTGGATCTGAAAAGTTGTATGATTTTATAATGATTTATGGTCCAAAATTGATTGGGGCAGTAATAACTCTAATAATAGGACTTTGGGTTATAAAAATTCTCCAAAATGCAATTAAAAGAACTTTTGAGAAAAGAGAAGTTGACATTTCGTTGCGCGGGTTTCTGAATAGTATGGTTGGCATACTTTTAAAGATCATGCTTTTTATAAGTGTTATTGGTATGCTTGGTGTTGAAATGACTTCTTTTATAGCCATTCTTGGTGCCGCCGGCCTTGCTGTTGGAATGGCGCTTTCAGGAACGTTGCAAAATTTTGCCGGTGGCGTTATGATTTTAATTTTCAAGCCATTTAAAATTGGCGATTATATTGAAGCTCAGGGGCATGCGGGCAGTGTGCGGGAAATTCAGATTTTCAATACTATACTGAAAACTCCGGATAATAAAACCATTATAATACCTAATGGCGGCCTTTCTACCGGATCAATGACCAACTATTCGGCGGAGCTGCAAAGGCGGGTTGATTTTGTTTTTGGAATTGGTTATGGCGATGATGTTGACAAGGCGAGAAGCGTTTTATTAAAACTAATAAACGATGATAAAAGAATTTTGAAAGTTCCGGCACCATTTATTGCTGTTTCTGAACTTGCTGATAGTTCTGTTAACCTGGTTGTTCGTGTTTGGGCTGAGGCTACAGATTATTGGGGAATCCATTTCGATTTAAATGAGAATGTATATAAAACATTCGAAAAGGAAGGATTAAATATTCCTTTCCCACAAATGGATGTGCATTTACAGAAATAAAAGAAATCAAAATAAGCTTGAAAGGCTCTTCCGAAAATGTAGAGCCTTTTATTTTTTAATTACCTTAATAACCGATGAATTGGAGTGATTGTCTTCAAATTTTATAATATATAAACCGGATTTTAGTCCTGCAAAGGATATGTTCTCGTAATTAGTTCCGGGTTCAAATATTTTATTTGTGATTTTATTGATTAAAACCCCAGCTGAATTATAAACCAGAATATTACCTTCTGTTCTTTTGTCGGTTGTAAACGACAATGTTAATTGATTGGTAACCGGATTTGGATAAGCCGTTAAAACGGTTTGATCCAATTGAATATCTACAACTCCCACATATACTTCTGAAGGCAATTCGATGGATTTTTCTTTCATTTTTCCACTTCCGTCGGCGAGATAAATATTTGTCCATTCCGGTCGTTTGGGAAGATCAGCAAGAAGAACCTTTCTTTCCCACTCCTGATCGGTCATTCGTTTGAAATTTTCGGTAGTAGTTTCGTAATATGACATAACGGGGCCGGCAAATGCCATTAGTTCGCCATTGGAATCTGGACAATTTACCAGGAAAACGCCGAGATTTACTTTTCCAACACCAGTGTGCAAAACTTTTCCTACAACATTCCCAACTTCATCAGTTGGCTGAGTGTGAATATCAACTACAGTGAAATCATTTTTTGTAAAATCTGAATTTTCGAAAAATAGTTTGGTGAACCACCCTGAAAAGGTTGGTCCGTCACACCCACCTTCATTTTTAGAAAGCATTGATTTTAACCATTCATTTTCTTCAGTAGAAAAAGGAATTCCATCAAGTTCCTTCTGTGCAAGAGTGGCCAACTTATCATTTATTTCTGCGAAATTGTTAAAGAAGTAAGTAATGGTTCTAATTCCTTGGTAATCTGTGGTTAATTGGTTGAAAAAACTTCCTGCGTTTTCAGCAAACAGTTTCAGATTGGCATAAAATTCGGGATACGGCTCGACATAAGAATAAGGAAATGAACAACCTGCCATTCCAGTGTACGATTGTTTTGCATACAATAAATTGTCATGTCTTAATTGCGACCAACTTGCCAGTTGTGTATTTATTTTTTCGTGATGCCAGGCAGCTGTTTGCATAAACAATGGTTGATTTGCATTTTCAACCGGATTTAATTCACGGAGACTGTTTAACCAAACGTTGTATAAACTTTCTGTCCAGAAATCTTCAGGTTTATTATCAACAAGATACCTTAAATTTGCCATTTGTTCGGCATAAGGATATTTCTCAAATTCATCTTTAAGTAAAGGCAACACATCGTTATTTCCAAGTGGAAAAAGTATGTCCATTGGCTTTGGCATCATTCGCCCTACTTTTACACCATTGGAGATAAGTCGGTCAAAAACAAGGTTTCCCAGAATGTAAGAATCAAGAATAAAGCGCTGCCCCGAAACGCGATAAGAAATGGGCAAAACCCCGGGTTTATCGGAATCCGGATCCATAAAAAACATGTCGCTTAGAATTTCTTGTCCAAACTCGGAGTTGGCATTTAAATTTTTCAGAAGAAGATGAAAAGTTGTTGTATCGGTTAATTGACTTGCTGAATTAATTCCGGTTTGAACAATACTGACTGGTATTCCGATGGAGTGATATTATCGCTTTTTCCAACCAAATAATTAATAACCTGTTCATTAAATTGGAGTAATTCCAATTTGTCTGAATTCTGAATCAATTCATTCACCATAAAAGCCCCAATATTCATCCGTAAAATTTCTTCCTCGCTCCATGGTTTTTCCCACGGACTATCGGGTGGAGGAGTTAAAGAAAATCGGTTCTCCCAAGCCACATCATTGTTCTGAAATAGGGTTCCAGCGACTTAATCCCCATCCACATTTGTTCTTGAGTATAAACATAATGGCCACGTACTGTGAACTGGCTAAAATCAAGATGTCTGTTTCTGGTCCGGAAATGTAAATAATGATATGTCAGTAGCTTTTTCGGCATTAATAGCATTCCAAATTTCATTTAATTTTTCAGTATCAACAATGTGTGGTGATTGAAGTTGATCAGTGATCAGTGAATACGCAATGGTGATAAAAAGATCTGCATCTTTTAATCCATCCGACAAACGTTCATCGTCACCATATTTTTCAATCGATAAATCAAAATTATCGTATAATGAGTGCAGAAATTCTTCAAGGTTGGCCGACATTAATTCACGCTCAAGAGTTTCAAGAATTTTATCGTATGACATGTGCAAAGCGTGTAAAATAGCATCTGTTGATACAAATACAGGAAGATCGTTACTGTAAACAACATTAAATGCATCGCCAAAATTATGATAGTTTAAGCGTTCAGTAACAAAAAACAAATTTTCATTTAACAGAGAAAGTTCATCTTCTTTTAAACCGAGCTTTATTATCATCGAGTCGAGGTAACTTGCATTTTCAAGCCATTTAAATCCTCAAATCCTTTTAGATAATATTCAGCCGGACGGGAGTACAATTGCTGAAGTTCTGAATCAGAAATGCCTTTTACGTCATCTCTGAATTGCAAATAATTATCGGCAGAAAAGTTCTGGGCGTTTGCAGTAAATGCAAAAATTATGAGATAAACAAAGTAGAGTTTTTTCATTGTTCAGGTTTTAAAGTTATTTCAGTTTGGTTTTAATTATCAAGTATGAAAGAAATATTATTAATATCCAATCAAGAGTGCAAAAGAATTTAAAATCTTTTTAAGAGCCAATGCAAGTTACATTTGTTCTGTTTGAAAAGCAAATGTTTAATATTATTCAGAAAATATTTCGAATAATATTTTCTGAACACATTAATTAAGACGAAATTAAGTTGAAATGGTTGCTTAAATGATTGAAATTTTCTCTCCTAAAATTTCGACAACGTCGCCGGACTTTAATTTTGCCCGTTTCCGGAATTCCTGAACGCCATTTAAATAAACTTCGCCTTCTTCCACCATTATTTTTGCATGGCCTCCGGTTTCGGCAATTCGAAGAAGCTTTAGGAGTTTTACAAGTTCAATATATTCCGATTTCAGATGAAATTCCCGCATTATAAATTCAGCTTTCTGAGAATATCTTTTGGAATTGCTTCTTTATTTACAACAATTGCAATCGTTTTCAAACGGACATAATCTTCGGTCAAATGTAAATAACCACCAAAATCGTTGCTTTCGGCGCCCCATGAATTTTTGGTGTAAAAGCAGGTTTTACCTTCCGAATCTTTTGAAAGCCCCACAATATGCATTAAATGATCATCGGTGGTTGTGCGGTCAAGAAATGTTTCCTGTCGCATTTTCTGCGTTATTTTGCCAGATTGTTTCTCGGGTACATCGGCTTTCCCGTTTTTATGCTGAAATGTTTTTTCGCTGGTGTCACCGTCCCAGCAAACCGTGTAACCGTTATTGAGTGAATAAGAAATTACTTCAAGCATATCTTCCATTGGGAGGTTATAATAGAGTGCATGTGCCCAGTTATCAGGAACTTCCAAAATAAAAGGCTGATAAAACGGATGATGCGAAAAAGAACTTATTTCAATATAATCATCAGGATTAATTTTAGTTTCTTTCAGCAATTCTTCCGGTGTATATTTTTTATTTCCAAATTCAATTTTTTTAGGAATTTTTCCAATATATTTATTTAAAACAGGCTCCAGCGATTCAAGGTCTGAGGCATCAAAACCATTTCTTTTTCTGTTTAGTTTTGAAATTTCTGTATTTAGTTCATTAACCAGGTCGCGGTCCTGAAAACTACCATCGGTTTTTATATCCTGGAAATGCTTCAGCGGTTGATACTCCATGTTCGCGCATTGCATTAAATACATCATGAGCCTGGCCGCCCTGTGAAAAATTATTATGCCCATGGTAAAAAAGGTATTGTTCAGCCCTGTCTAAATAGGCGTAATACACAAAGTACATTTCCGACAGATCGGTTTCGGGTAATCCTTTCCGAATAATTTCCGATTCAATGAAACTGGTGGTTGCAAAGCTCCAGCAAGTTCCCGAACTTCCCTGGTTAATAACGGGCAGATGCTTGATTTCTTTAATGATTGTAAAATCTTCTTTTCCCTGGGCATTTAGTATTGAAACCAAAAATAAAAGCCCAAAGCTTAAACATAATAAGCGCTTCATCATGTGCATTAATAATTTTTAAGTTCCTGTTGTTGTTTCCGGGTGAGTTTTAAAACAACAAGGTCATACGATTCATCAATCAGATTTTTAATCATATCTTCCGATATCGATCCATCAATTTTAATGGTATTCCAATGTTGTTTATTCATGTGATACGCCTGTTTTACAGCAGGATATTCTTCGCGAAGTTCAATGTTTTTTTCGGGGTTATTTTTTAATGCGATTGAAAACTCACTCTCAAGGGCGGTTAAACAAAACATTTTTCCTGCCACCTTAAAAACAAGTGTTGTTTCATCGAATGGGAAATCTTCGGAAACACCCTTCAACGATAAACAATATTCGCGGAGTTCTTCTATATTCATGATATTGATTTTGGGGGTAAAAATAGTAGAATAGTTTTAAAATCAAAATTTAAAGCGTAGGATAAAAAGCATCTTTAAAATGCTCTAATTCATGGCCTTTTTCAAAGAAAATTACTGTTATCACATCAAAACGGGTTTCAAATTCAATTTCATTTTCCAGCAAATAAGCGTCTGTGGCTTCAACAATTCGTTTCATTTTTCCCGAAGTAACTGCTTCTGATGGATGCTCATACCGAAGTCCGCTTCTCGATTTTACCTCCACAACAACAATCTCGTTTTTGTCACGCGCAATAATATCGAGTTCCAAATGACCGTAATGCCAGTTTTTTGCCAGAATTTTGTACCCAAGTTTGATTATGTGCTGTCGGGCCAGCAACTCGCCCAATTCTCCTATTTCTTTTTGTGTTGGCAAATTATTCGGTTGTTAGGTTAATTTTAGGGTTGAATTTTTTTCTGAAACTTTAAGTTCCCATTTTTCTCCAAAAGCAAGTGCAAGGTTTCTTTTTTCATGTCCGGCAGGAAATCCAAATGCAACAGGGTAATTATATTCTGAAACTGCATTCTGAATAATTTCTTCAATCGTTTTTCCAAAAGGTGAGTCATTGTCTTTCATTTTTGTGAAATCACCAATTACAAGTCCGGCCAAATGTTCAAGTTTTCCCGCAAGCTTTAACTGGTGCATTATCCGGTCGGTGTGGTATAAATATTCGTCAATATCTTCCAGAAAAAGGATTTTTCCTTTTGTATCAGGTTCATATTTAGTGCCCATTAAACTGCAAAGAATGGAAAGATTCCCTCCTGTTAATTCTGCTTCTGCAACACCAGACCGATTATTTTCTGTGCCTGAAAAATTATAAGAATTTTTTTCTCCGGCCATCAATTGCATTAACGTTTCAAGGTTTTCAGTTTCAACGCCTTTTTCTGCAAAAAAGTGACGTGGCATTGTTCCGTGAATGGATACTAATCGAAGTTGATTTAAACATGAATGAAGGATAGTAATATCGCTAAATCCAACAATCCATTTAGGGGTCTTTTTAAAAGCTGTGAAATCAAGCTGATCAATTATTCTAACCGTTCCATATCCGCCACGGGCGCAAATAATTGCATTAGTTTCCGGGTCATCCAATGCCAGTTGTAAATCGTGCAGGCGTTGTTGGTCGGTTCCGGCAAATTGAAAATGTTGTGCAAAAATATGCTGGCCTAAAACCGTATTGTAACCCTGATGCGTTAACCACTGAGCTGCTGGAATAATGTATTTCTCGCTTACTCTTCCCGCAGGTGCAACAATACGGATTTTGGAGCCGGGTTGAAGATATGGTGGAGTTTTCATTTTTTAGATTTGATTCGAAAGGTACAAAAATCGAAATTTATCTGATAATCTCAACTAATTAAAATCTCATACAACTCTTCAACATCCTCAACAAAATAATCCGGATTTGCAGCTTTTAATTCGTCTTCTTTGCCAAAACCATAACCCACTGCAATGGTTGAAAGCCCGTTTTCTTTTCCGCCTTCAATATCAAAAACCGTGTCGCCAACCATTACTATTTCTTTTGAAGGAACAAGTTGCTGAGCGATCATTAACTCCGAAATAATGGTTGCTTTTGTAGCTTTTGCACCGCCATAATCTGCTCCTTTTAGTTGAAGAATATATTTATCGAATTCAAAATGTTGAATGATTTTTAATGCGAATTTTTCAAGTTTCGAGGTAGCAACAAACAGCTGTTTCCCGGCAAAATTAAAGTTCTTCAAGCAATTCTGAAACTCCGGGATAAGGTACATTTTCATGCCAGCCGTTTTCGCTGTAATATTCCCTGAAATATTCAACTGCCAGTTCCGTGTTTTTTTCATTCATCCCAAAAGGTTTTTAAAACCCCATTGCAGTGGCGGACCAATAAATTCATCCGGCAAATAATCGGGAATCTCATCGTAATGCATTTTCTGCAAAGCATATCTTAAAGAGTTTTTAATACCCAGTGTATTATCGGTAAGTGTTCCGTCGAGATCGAAAATAATATGCGAAAAATTCATGGTTATTTTAAAGTTTCGCACAAAAGTAAATAACTATGGCCATTCGTGTCAATTTTGCATCGACTAAGTAAAAAAATCCGTCATAATATCTCTAAAAAATAAAATCAAAACAGTCTTCAAATTTTTCAATTATCTTTGCACCCTTAATCGAAGTTAGGAAAATCAAAAAGTTTCATAATGAATAATTTCAAACGTACACTGATAACTACTGCGCTTCCTTATGCCAATGGGCCGATTCATATCGGACACCTTGCCGGAGTTTATGTTCCGGCAGATATTTATGCCCGTTATCTACGATTAAAAAATGAAGATGTTTTGTTGATTGGCGGATCGGATGAACATGGCGTGCCAATTACGTTAAAAGCTAAAAATGAAGGTGTTACACCGCAGGATATTGTTGACAGATATCATGGAATTATAAAAGAATCATTTCAGAAATTCGGGATTTCATTTGATGTTTATTCACGTACCAGTTCAAAAGTTCATTATGAAACTGCATCTGAAATTTTCAGAAAATTATACGATAAAGGAAAATTTATTGAAAAAACTTCGGAACAATATTTTGATGAGGAAAACCAGCAATTTTTGGCCGACCGTTATATTATCGGAACTTGTCCGAAATGTGGTTTTGAAAAAGCGTATGGCGACCAGTGTGAAAATTGCGGAACATCACTTAGCCCGACAGAACTGATCAATCCAACTTCAATGATAAGCGGAAACGCGCCGGTTTTGAAAGAAACCAAACACTGGTATCTTGCCACTTGATCAGTATGAACCATGGTTGCGGGAGTGGATTTTGGAAGGTCATAAAGAATGGAAACCAAATGTTTACGGACAGGTAAAATCATGGATCGACGGTGGATTGCAACCACGTGCCGTAACCCGCGATCTCGACTGGGGTGTGCCGGTTCCGGTGGAAGGCACGAAGGAAAAGTATTGTATGTTTGGTTTGATGCGCCAATCGGTTATATTTCTGCAACAAAGGAATTAACCGGCGACTGGGAAAAATACTGGAAAGACCCTGAAACCCGGATGCTGCATTTTATCGGGAAAGACAACATTGTTTTTCATTGCATTATTTTTCCGGTTATGTTAAAGGCAGAAGGAACATATAATTTACCTGAGAATGTTCCTGCAAATGAATTTCTGAATCTTGAAAACGATAAAATTTCAACATCAAGAAACTGGGCGGTTTGGTTGCACGAATACCTGGAAGAATTTCCGGGCAAAGAAGATGTATTGAAATATGTTTTAACTGCCAATGCTCCTGAAACAAAGGACAACGATTTTACCTGGAAAGATTTTCAGACCCGAAATAACAATGAATTGGTAGCAATACTTGGCAACTTTGTCAATCGTGCACTGGTTTTAACCAAGAAATATTATCGATGGGGATAGTTCCGGCAGCCGGTGAATTTTACAAGCTTACGATAAAGAAACGCTGGCATCAATTTCAACCATAAAAGCAGAAGTTGAAAAAAGCCTTGACAGTTTTCGAATTCGTGAAGCGCTAAAAAATGCAATGGATTTGGCACGGCTTGGGAAACAAATACCTGGCCGATGAAGAACCATGGAAAGTGATCAAAGAAGATCCGGAAAGGGTAAAAACAATATTGAATGTTTGTTTGCAAATTACAGCAAATCTTACCATTTGTCTTGAGCCATTTCTTCCTTTTAGCATGAATAAATTGCGTGGCTTGCTGAATTTTGAAAAACAGGATTGGAGAAAATTTGGTGAGAACTGATTTATTGTCGGCCGGACATAAAGTAAATACACCTGAATTGCTGTTTGAAAAAATTGAAGACAGTGTTATTGAAGCCCAGATTCAAAAATTACTGGATACCAAAAAGGCAAATGAAATAGCCGGAGCAAAAGCAAATCCGGCAAAAGAGAGCATTGAGTTTGATGATTTCGGCAAAATGGATATTCGCGTTGGAACTGTTCTGGAGGCAGAAAGAGTTCCGAAAACTAAAAAGCTGCTGAAGCTAAAAGTTGATACTGGCATTGATAAAAGAACCGTTGTTTCGGGTATTGCTGAATATTACGAGCCGGAAGAGTTAATTGGGAAACAGGTTTCCATTTTGGTTAATCTGGAACCAAAAAAACTAAAAGGAATTGAATCGCAGGGAATGATTCTTTGTGCTGAAAATGCGGATGGTTCGCTTTCGATTGTTTCACCGGATCAGAAAGTAAAAAACGGATCGGAAATAAAATAACGAAGCCCCTCCTAACCTCCCCAAAGGGGAGGAATTGAAGGGGACTTCTTTTCGTATGTTGCAGTACTGCCCGTCAGCTGATGGACGGATCGGCAATTTACTCTACTATAAATAAACCGCTTTTGTAAGCAAGAGCGGTTTTTAATTTTTTCCTTTCGGAATCCATTCAATTGCTCCCAAATCAGGGCCTTCATCATCCAGCCTGGAGTTGTTATTCAAATCTATCGGAAATTGTTTAGCCACAGTTAAATCACCAATGTTTCTGGCTGGTGACAGGGAATCAATGGCATAGTTATAATTGGATAAATCTTTAAAACGAGGATTCTCATTAAACAGGGAATTCACAATCGTAAAACCTGGTTCATCCTGTTTTAGGTTGGTTTTTAATAAACAGCTGTTAATCAATACTTCGAACAAACTGTTATCCTTGGATTCATAAGAAATTTCATTGTTATTATACCCGTAAATAATGCAATTGTTAAAAACGGAATGGAGTTCGAAACTAAAAACGGTATTGTTATACTTGTAATAGTTATTGATGAATAAGGCGGTTTCTCCATCGGTGTCGTTATAATAATTTGCAATGGTACAATGGTTGAATTCATAATCACCTCCAAAACGCAATGCCACAGGGAACGAACCACTGTTTGCAAAAATACTGTTTGATGCTTTCACAGAAGTAGTCCGTGCATCAAGGCAATTTAGTGTCATGTTTTCGATGCGAGTATTTTTTAAAATAAGTACCGGATTTTCTGACGCACCCAGCGTATCAACTTCAATTCCTTTTTCAGCATTTTTTATAATTGAATAATTAATTTCATTATTAATGCTTCCGGCTAAAAAATGCACTCCTCCATATACGTAGACACTTCCATCTTCAAAAATTCTGTAGGCGCCCCATTGCCCGGGAATGTTCTTATAGCTGTTTTCCAATCGATCACCCTGAAATATTACCGGAGACTCAAAAGTTCCTTCCACTTTTAGCGTTCCTTTTACAAATAAGCTTGAACCTTTATGGAAATGAAGCCTGCAACCTGCATCAATCGTCAATATCTCGTTTGAATCAACAATAACAGAATTATAAATGAGATATGGTTTATCATCTTCCCAGTGCTGGGATTTGATGGTTTTTCCATTAAAAAGATGAAAATCCTGTCCATAAGCAATTAAATCAACATCTTGCCGGTTTCCATTCAAATCAAAAACAATGGAATCTTGAACGATCATTGGTAAATTATTTCCCGATGGGTCAATAGTTACTTCAACAAAAATGTAAATACTATCGTTCGGGGAGATTTCAACATTAGAATCATAAATTGTTGCAGTACCATTAATATTTAAGCGGAAAGGAGAGTTTTCTCCACCAGCAAGAAATATGTTTGAAATATTCACCGACTTACTTTCAGAATTTTTTACGGTGAAATATTTGGTTGTCGATCCTAACGTTGTGAAAACAGTATCAAACGTTATTGTATCAGTTGAGAAACTTAGTTTTACATTGGGATCAACTGTAAATTCTTGTTTATCGCAGGAAGTTAAAATCCAGCAAAAAAAGATAACAGCAGCTATTAGCAATATATTTTTCATGAACTGTTTTACATAACAGAACGATACAAATCATGAAACAGTATTAATGAATTAAATGATTTTTCAGATAAAAATAATTACCACTATAACCAGGATCAGCAGCATGAAAAGAATAAACTGGTTGCGAACAAACAAGCCTAGTAAAACAAGAATTTCAGTCTCTTCGTTTAACGACGTCAGTTCAATTACACCTTTATCTTTGGTGATAAATTCGTTTGATTTGAAGGTGATAATTTCAGTTCCATTGTATTTCCAGGCCCAGCGCGACTGCCAAAAATTGCTGATCTCCAATTCGAAACGTTTACCATTGATTACAAGATCGCTTCTTGGATTAAATAAATTTATCATAACAGTGCCAAGTAACGACTGGTCATTGGCGTCATAAATTTCAAGTTTCGAAAGAAAGAATTCGCGGTTAAGCATAAACAGCTTTCCGTTGATCATTGCTTGTGCTTTGGAACTCACCATATTTTCCCATTGTATTTTTCCAACAAGGCCATTTCCCTGCATTAATTCAAGCTTCGACCCAAACACTTCTTTTGTCCAACTAAGCCTTTCCATCATTTTTTTATCTCCGAAACAGAAAATGCAATTTAGAAAATTTAGATGGAGAAAACCAATGCACTTTTCGTCTCTTATGCCTTTTTGAGAAATTTTAACGAATACAGTTAAATCAGTTTAATTTATTGTTTGTGAGTAATCCTCAAAATCTCTTAAATGAAATTTGTATGAACAAAAGGAATGTATTAATGCTGGTGGATGGTTAAGATAAGTATGGAATTAGGTTAAATTGTTAAATAAAATAGTTGTAATTATGTAATTGATTGTCTAACAAATTTATTTGGTAGTCAGTCACAAGAATACTTGAAATCAATTATACTGTGTTTGGCATAAAACCAGACAAAATCCAAAATAGGAATTATGAAAAATCTGATAAGTCTATTTTTAATCCTTAGTAATTTCTTAGTAGCCGCGCAAATTTCAGGTACTGTTATGAATGAAAATAATACATCTTTGGAAAAAGTCACTATTTTGAACCTGAATCAAAAAACTTCGGCAATTACCAATAAGAATGGAATGTTCTTTTTAACAGGAAAAGTTGGCGATTCAATACGAATTCAACATGTTAGTTGTATAACAAAAGAATTTGAAGTGAAAGATGTTGACGCTAATTATATCTTGTTACAAAAAAACGTAAACATAGGAGAAGTAACTGTAACCGCGAAATATGCAATTAGCCTGTTCAGAAAAAGCTGCATAAATACGTTTAATTCGTTTAAAGATAAAAATGTTTATCAGGGTTATTTTCGTTATACAAGTACAATTGATGAGGATACAACGCAAATTATTGATATTGACTTTGATATAGTACAAAAAAAGCTAAGAACCATAGAGAAAGGAGAGAAAATTAAACCGTATAAAATACAGGAAAGGAACGAAATTCAACCAACTGCCCCTTTTTGTAGAACGAAACCTTTTTTTACTTATATCAACCAAATATATGATTGGGCAAACTTTCTTGGAAGTTCTTACAGTTTAAAAGTGGAAGATTCAATACAAGTTAAACTCTATTTTATTGGCAAATTCCAAAAAGTGGAAGTAGCCATTCAAAAGGATGATTCTTGTTTGGTAAGTGTTACAATAGTTTCTACTTATCCTTTTACAAATAAAGAGGGTGTTTCAGTCATGAATAAAAAATCATATTCAAAAATTGAATATGCATACGAAGATGGCGCAGGATATATAGCTGAAATGTCAGATATATTGGTTTTGCCAAATCTGAAAGACAATACAAAAACTTTAACCTTTAGCCAATTCTATAAAACCTATAATTTTGAAACAGAAAATTTGAAACAACGACCACATGGACATCCGGTTATTGGCAATTCCTGGGATCCGCGATTAATTAAAAACAGAGATCCCGAGATGTTCCTTGAAAGAAATTTTATTAATGATATTGTAACTGATAGCATGGATATTTTGGAAAGTTTTTCGGGCCTGAACATGGAAGAAAATAATGATACACATCCATCAATGAAACAATATTCATCAACATCAATACGAATTTATGGAATTGGATTTTATAAATAAGGGTAATTATGGCGAAAATTCTGATTGAAAAATTTATCTATTCAGGATTTCCTAAATACTTCCTGAATTCAGCATAATCTTTTACTGTTTTTACATTGCGTGGAAGATCAGGAATGTGTTTTTGTATTTGTTGTCCGCTGATAAAAATCTTTTGTTGTGGAAAGCAACTTTTTAATTGATTCAGATAATCTTCAAGATCAGGTTTTGAGATTGAATTGATAAATGTAGTGAATACAAAATCAATAGCTTTCATGTTATTAATTTTTTCCAAATCAGAAAGCGGAACTGCCTGACCAAGATAAAATACATTGAACCCGTTTTTCTTTGCCAGAAAAGAATAAAACAGCAACCCCATTTCGTGTAGCTCATTTCCATGGGTAAAAAAGAGCATTGTTGAATTTTTCCTTTGTTTTGTTTCAAGCGCGTCAATGGCAGCAATAAGTTTTTGCCTCAGCAAACTGGTTACAAAATGTTCCTGGGCAGGGAAAATGGAACCCACCTGCCAATACATTCCCACCCGGTTAAACACATTGAAAAAGATATTAAAATATGCATCTTCAATATCATGTTTGTTAAGTATTTCCTCAATTAAACTGGTGAACCCTTCTGTATTCATTTCAACCATCAGCAGTAACAACTGGTTGATGTAATCTGAATTCGAATTTTTATTTAAAGATATTTTTAAAACAGTCTCTTTTATAATCTCATTGTCCCAACCGGCAATTTTCGAGATTTTGAATCCGTTTTTTGTGAGTAGGGAAACATTAAGAAGTCGTTTTAAATCGTTATCATCATACCATCTGATATTGGTGTCTGTTCTGTGCGGGTTCAGCAAATTGTATCTCTTCTCCCAAATACGAATGGTATGCATTTTTATCCCCGACAATACTTCAAGGTCTTTTATTGAATATCCGGTTTCTTTCATTCCCCAGTTGTTAATTTTATAATTTAATATTTTTTGTTTAATCTGACGGTAGCAAATTTAAACACATTTTATTATATCGTAAAACAATGCAATAATGTTCACAATAAGCAAAATAAAAGGACTCCCGAAGGAATCCTTTTATAATTTAACGATGTCATGGTGATAAAATTATTCGGGCAATAAAACGGTATCAATAACATGTATTACCCCGTTTTTTCCTTTAATATCAGCTTTTATTACTTTGCTGTTATTAATATGCACACCATTTGATAAGTCAACTTTAATTTTCTTACCATTAAGTGTAGCAACTGAAGTATTTGACAAATCGCCTGACATTACTTGTCCGCTAACAACATGGTAGGTTAAAATTGGAGCAAGTTGTTCGGCACTTAAATCTTTAATTCCGCTAACTCCCAGTTGTTTAAATAATTTGTCGAAAGCTTCATTTGTCGGGGCAAAAACAGTAAACGGACCATCAGCACTTAAAGCATCAACTAATCCGGCTTTGCTTACTGCTTCAACAAGCGTTGAAAAATCGGCATTAGCAATTGCAATTTCTACTACTGTGAGTTCTCCCGTATCATCTGATTTACTGTCAAACAGTAAGTGATTTGTCATCCACGATTCCATCTCCAAAGCTGGTTCTTCTACATTCTTTAAACTTGCTGACTTTAATTCTGATGCATTCACTCCAATTACTCCTATTGAAAGAATAATCCCCATTCCTAAATTTTTAATACTCTTTTTCATGATTTATTTATTTAAATGATTTATAATTAATACTTGCTTTTGTGTGATTTTTTTATTCTGGAATTAAAACTTTATCGATTACATGTACTACTCCATTTGTTCCCTGGATATCGGCGGCAACAACATTGCTATTATTAATTTTCACCCCCGAACTCAGGTCAACGGAAATTTTACTTGTTGAATTCAATGTATTTACTTCTCCATTTTCCAAATCGGTAGAAAGCACATTTCCCGGTACTACATGATATGTTAGAATTGGTACGAGCTGTTCGGCGCTTAAATCTTCAATTCCCGAAATACCAAGTGTATTGAATAAATCGTTAAATGCAGCGTTGGTCGGTGCAAAAATTGTAAACGGACCTTCAGCACTCAAAGCATCTACCAGACCGGCTTTTACAACAGCATCAACAAGTGTTGTAAAGTTTTCGTTGTCAATTGCAATGTTTACTACTGATGGAGGAAGAATAACTTTGTTTACTACATGAATCACTCCATTGTCAGCCATTATATCAGGAGTTGTAACCATTGTGTTTTTATTAATGCTAACACCATTATCAACTTTAATGTACATCGACATATAATTGTCATTATAAGTTGAAAGAGTGGAGTAATAGCCTGATTCCAAATCATCCGATACCCCTTTGCTTCCGATAACATGATACAACAGAATGCTTTTCAGCGTTTCATCCGGTACTTCATCGAGCGAGCTTAAATTCAAATCTGAAAGAAGCGCCGCAAAAGCATCGTTAGTAGGTGCAAATACCGTCAGCGCTGCATCCCCCTCTGCAACCGCACTTACTAAATTAACCTTTGTCAACGCCTCTAACAGAGTTGAAAACTCCGGATTTGCTGTTGCAATATCCGCAATTGTATTAGACATTTCTTCTTCAGGCAAATCATCATCGTCGTTGTTATTACACGAGCCAAATACAAGTACTCCCATTAGTAGTACAAGTGGTAAAAATTTCATTTTTGTTTTCATTTTAATAATTTTTTGAGTTTTCATGATTCTAAATTTTATCTGTCTTCTGTAACTGAACTTGTTTTTCTTATTTCATATTTTGTTGAACATTTATTAAGACAATCATAAACAAAAAATGTTTAATAAAAGATAATAATAATATAACAAAATAGATTTATACTGCATGAAGGCCTTTAAAAACAGGGTATATTAAATATGTTAAAAAATGTTAATAAATAGTTAGACGAGATTTGACAGTGAACTTTCGTATTAAAGAAGAAAATAACCTGTCAGCAAAACTTTTATGTCACAATTTGATTTATGCAAAGACAAAAAGCTGATATAAAGACAATAAGCTCTTGTATTATAATTACTTTATAGTTGACAAATATCATGTTACTGCCTGTGTAATTGGGCAGATTAATCGCTTAATTTAAAGGAGTTACTTAGCTAAAACCATAAAATTATGCCAACACAGCTAAAAACATTAATTCCTTTGTTTGGATTATTCATTGTTTTGTTTCTGGTGGCAAGGCATTTCTTAATTCCTGAATCTTTTGGTAAATATGGTCACTATCGGGCTGATTCCATCGATGAAATCGGAGCCCTGCCCATAAATTATGCAGGAAAATCTATTTGCATTGAATGTCACGAAACAGAAGCAGAAATGCTCGCCTCAGATCAACATGCTAATCTTTCTTGTGAAGTTTGTCACGGGCCAAATGCCAAACATGCCGATGACTATGAGGTTAAAGACTTCCTGATAAAAGACGGTAGCAGATTATTTTGTGGCCGATGTCACAGCATGAATACTGCACGAAATCAGGGAGTAATTATTCAGGTTGATATTAAAGAACATCATCCGGAGAAAGAAAATTGTATCGATTGTCATAATCCACATGCTGTATGGGAACTAAAAGAATAAGCGCATCGCGACGCAGTTTTTTAAAGAAATCGGCTGCATTAGCAGGAACGATTTTGGCGACTTCTGCATTAAAACCTTTTTCGGCGATTATTTTTGCGGCAAACGAACCCGGAGATCCGACGAAGCCATGGTATGGAATTGCTATTGATATAGAAAAGTGCATAGGTTGTGGAATGTGCGCTAAATCGTGCAAACTGGAAAATAATGTTTCTCAGGAACCATTTTACTTCCGTTCCTGGGTTGAACAATATACCATTAAAAATGATGGCACAATAAAAGTTGAGTCACCCAACGGGGGTATCGATGGATTTACCCAATCCGTTCCTGATGAGGAAATCTACAAAACTTTTTTTGTTCCCAAAATGTGTAATCAGTGTGCAGACTCACCCTGTACCCAGGTTTGTCCGGTTGGAGCAACATATGAAAGTCCGGAGGGAATTGCCCTGGTTGACGAAAAATATTGCATGGGTTGCAGCTATTGCATTCAGGCTTGTCCATACGGATGCAGGTACCTGCATCCCGAGAAAAAAACAGCTGATAAATGTACTTTATGCTATCACAGGATAACCAAAGGGTTGAATCCGGCATGTATGGAAGTTTGTCCAACGCATGCCCGGATTTATGGCGATTTACATGACAAGGAAGGAGAATTATACGCATTTCTGAAAGAGCATAATTGCCAGGTCCTAAAACCTCATTTAAATACTGGTTCAAAACTATCTTATAACGGATTAAGCTCGGAGGTACGATAATATGGAACATTTATATGATATTCTAAAACATGTAGACGGATACATTTATCCGAACGAAATTGCGCTACAATGGGGAATACTTATTGTTCTCTATCCCTATATTACTGGTTTGGTTGCAGGTGCATTTATACTCGCTTCTCTCGAAAGGGTTTTTAAAGTAAAAGTCCTTCGCCCAACATACCACCTGGCACTTTTAACTGCACTTGCATTTTTAATAGTTGCAGGCTTACCACTGATTTCACATCTGGGGCATCCCACAAGGGCTTACGAAATTCTGATGACACCCCATTTTTCATCGGCTATGGCCATTTTCGGTTTTGTTTATTTATGGTACCTCATGGCGGTACTTTTACTGGAAATATGGTTTGATTATCGCCGTGACATTGTTCTTTGGTCGCAACAATCAACCGGCTTTAAGAGAAGAATGTATAAAATACTAACTCTTGGGGTAACTGATATCTCCCCAAAGGCTCTTGAATGGGATGAAAAACTCGGTTATATAATTACTGTTATTGGTGTTCCTTCTGCTTTCCTCTTGCATGGATATGTTGGTTTTATTTTTGGCTCGATCAAAGCAAATCCATGGTGGTCAACAGTAATGATGCCGGTTATTTTCCTTTTATCAGCTATGGTTTCAGGTATTGCACTGGTTATGTTTTTATATATGGTCATTTCGATGATTAGAAAAGTTAAAATTGACATGGCTGCTCTGGACGAGATTGGGAAATTTCTATTTCTGGTTTTGATTCTTGATTTCACGCTCGAATCGCTCGACCAGGTTCACCGGATTTACGAAGCCGAAGAGTCATTCGAAATTTTACACTTGTTGGTAACCGGGAAATTAACCTATACCCTTTTAATTTTTCAGGGACTTATAGGGACCGTAATCCCGTTACTGATACTTGGATATTTCAGAATATCGCTTCCAAAAGAAAAATTACGAAAACCAATGTATTTTCTGGCAAGTTCTTTAGTCCTTTTTGGGGTGTTTTGCATGCGATGGAATGTAGTAATTGGAGGACAGCTGTTTTCAAAAAGTTTCCTTGGATTTACAAGTTTTAAATTAGGAATGGTTGGTTTAGAAGGATTTTGGATGGCGCTTTTCTGGATGATACTTCCGTTTTTGATTTTGGCATTTTTGCTTTGGCTTCTTCCACCCTGGAAGAAACATCATGCTTAAAAATTTAAGTTGTGAAATACAGGGGTTAATGTTCATTTAAATTTGGAGGAAATTATGAGTGTAAAAAAAGACGAACAAATTAACCTGACTACCCTCCACGAAAAAATAATAGAACTGGAAGAACGGATTTCCAGTATGGAAAGTTCCATTCATAGCATTAGCCATAAACCGGAAAACTTAATTCATGATTCTAATTCTGAAACGGACTCGAGCTTTGATTTTAAGTTACCATTAAAGCCAAAATTTACAATTGAGTTTGGTGTTGGAGAATATGGCATGGCATGGATGGGTAATATTGTTTTGTTGTTTGGAATTATATTTTTAACTCAAAATCTTCATAATTCAGGGAAATTACTGTTGTCGGTAATAATTGGATATTTTTCTGTGGCTGCAATTTATTTTGCATCATATTACACGAAAAATGCCTATTCATATCTATCAAGATTGCTTTTTTTTAATGGTCATATAATTTTATATACAATAACACTTCAACTTTATTTTTTTCAGGAAAATCCTGTGGTTGGAAGTCCGCTTATTGTTCTGACTTTGCTTTATGTGATTTCCATTTTTTTGCTTTTCAAGGCATATAAAAACAAATCGCAATTTGAGTTTGGGTTCATTTTGCTGCTATTAATTGGCGCTGCAGTTATAAGTAATTCAACACATTTATTATTGGCTACAACATTGGGTACTTCCGTTTTATCAGTATTGATGTATAAACAATTCAACTGGATTAAACTGATTTTCTTTTGTGTCACAATTCTATATTTTGTCGATTTACACTGGTTGTTAAATAATCCAATAATTACTAAAATCCCTGAATTTCGTGCTGAACAAGAATTTGGTGTCATCTATTTAATTATTAGTGCATTTATATTTTCTTTGTTGGCGATGCTCCCGAAAAAGGAGGACAACTCAGATGAGTTAATCATTTCTGCTATTATTTGGAATGGACTCGGTTTTACAACTGTTTTTGTACTAACGGTGATAACCTATTTTCCAAATCAGTACATGATATTTTGTGGGTTTATATCACTTTTTTGTCTGCTTTATGCTGTCCTATTAAAAAGTAAATCTGCCACTAAAATAGCTGCATCGCTTTATGCCATTTATGGTTTTATTGCGATGAGTGTTTTCATATATGGCATTTTTCAGTTACCCAATGTATTTCTGTTTCTTGCAGTTCAAAGTCTTTTGGTAGTTACAATGGCGCTCTGGTTTCGTTCGCGTTTTATGATTATTGCAAACATTTTTATGTTTATCATTTTACTGATACTATACATGAGCCAACCTTTAAATGACAATTATACCAATTTCACATATGCTTTGGTAGCATTTATTACAGCGCGTGTATTAAATTGGAAAAAAGAAAGGTTGAACATTAAAACGGAATATATCAGGAATTTATATCTGATTTCAGGATTATTAATGACGTTGATTTCATTTTACTATGCAATGCCAAAATCATTAATAACCGTTTCCTGGATTTGCACCGCAATATTTTTCTTTGTCTTTGGTTACATCATAAAAAACATCAAATACCGATGGCTTGCAATTACAATGTTAATTGCATCAACAATAAATCTGGTTTTTGTTGATATGAAAAACATGAATATTAGTTTAAGAATACTTGTGTTTCTTGTGTTGGCAGTAATTTCAATTGCAGTTTCTATTATTTACTCAAAAATTGTTTCCATAAAAAAGGAAATTTTGACTCATTCTGAAAAGAAAGCAATTTAGAAGTACGCAAAGTGTAATAGTTATATATTCATATATTTTCACTTGTTTTCTAAGAGTTATATAATTGTAAATTTTACCACCATCACTCTTATATTCGAATATTTCCCTGTGTCAGTCAATAAATTCAACTAATTTTGCACCTCGATTTTTAACAATTTTCAACATGGAAGAAAAAGAGCAAAAGCTTTTTACCGAATTTCAACCCGTTACTACACAGGAATGGGAAGATAAAATTATTGCGGATTTAAAAGGCAAGGATTATGAACGTTCGTTAGTTTGGAAAACCTACGAAGGATTTAAATGTTCGTCCTTACTACCGCGAAGAAAATCTAAACGAACTAAATTATCTGGATTCACTACCCGGAGAATTTCCTTTTGTGCGTGGCACTAAAAAAGAAAATAACTGGCAAATACGTCAGGATATTTTTGTAAAAGACCTGAAACTAGCAAATAAAAAGGCACTTACAATTCTTGGGAAAGGTGCAACATCACTTGGATTTTATTTTGATAGCTGCAAAAACATTACAAAAGCCGATTTGGGCATCTTATTGAAAGACATTTGCGTTGAGGCTGCCGAAATTAATTTTGTTTGCGCTTGCGACAATTGTAACTGTGCCAAAGTTTTTGCTGAATATGTTTCAGAAGGAAGTTGGGATATCAAGAAAGTTGTTGCGTCAAGTTCAATTGATCCAATTTCAGCCCTTGTTTTACAAGGCAAAATGGGGGATAGCGCATTCAAAAATATTAAAGAGGTAATCGAAAAAACCGATGACCTTTCAAAATTCAGGGTAATTGCTGTTAACGGGAAATACTATGCCAACAGCGGTTCATCAATTGTTCAGGAATTGGCATTTTCACTGGCGCATGGAGCTGAGTATCTTACGCAGCTAACTGAACTTGGGTTAGGTGTCGACAAGGTTGCAAAAAATATCAAATTCAATTTTGGCATCGGCAATAACTATTTCATGGAAATTGCCAAGTTGCGCGCAGCCCGTTTGTTATGGTCAAAAATTGTTGAAGCTTACGATCCAAAGTGTAAGTGTACCGCCAAATTGGTAGCACACAGCGAAACAAATACATTCAATAAAACCATTTACGATCCGTATGTAAATATGCTTCGTACACAAACCGAAGCGATGTCAGCGGTTTTGGGTGGTGCAAATTCTGTTACTGTACTTCCGTTTAACGCAATTTATGAGGATACCACAGAATTCTCAGAACGAATTGCCCGCAACCAGCAAATTTTGTTGAAAGAAGAATCGCATCTGGATAAAATTGTTGATCCATCTGCTGGGTCATATTATATTGAAACCTTAACCGATCACTTTGCAGAACAGGCATGGAAACTATTCCTTGAAGTTCAGGAAAAAGGTGGTTTTATTGCTGCATTTAAAGAAGGATTTATTCAAAAAGAAATAAAAGCAATGGCAGCTAAACGTAGCACAAACATTGCTCAACGTCGTGAAAGTCTTTTGGGAATCAATCAATTTCCGAATTTCACTGAAAAACTGGCAAAAGAGTTGGATGCTTCGGTTTTCCAACCAATGGATTTAACTGTTGATGGCGCTGAAGTTGAAACATTAAAACCTTTCCGCGGAGCACAAGCCTTTGAAGCATTGCGTTACAAAACCGATGTTTATTCAAAAGAAAATAAACGTCCGGTGGCATTTATGCTAACCATTGGAAATCTGGCTTTCCGTAAAGCTCGCGCTCAGTTTAGCTGTAACTTCTTTGCCGTTGCCGGTTTCGAAGTTATCGATAATAACGGTTTCAAAACCATTGAAGAAGGCGTTGCTGCTGCTAAAGCAAAAAATGCTGATATCGTTGTAATTTGTAGTTCAGATGATGAATATGTTGAACTGGCACCACAAGCAGCTGAAAAGTTGGATAATGAAATTTTGGTAATTGCCGGAAATCCAGCCTGTAAAGCTGACCTTGGAAGAAAAAGGAATCACCAACTTTATTCATGTTAAGAGTAATGTTTTGGAAGATTTGAAAAACTATCAAGCGTTGCTTAATATCTAGATTAAGGAGCAAAGAACAAAGAGTAAAGATTTTGTATGATGCACAATTTTAGGAATTTGAAAATATGGCAAAAGTCCCGGATAATTGTAAAGGAAGTTTTTCTTTTAACAAGAGATTTTCCTTCTGAAGAAAAATTTGGACTTGTTTCTCAAATTATGAGAAGTGCTTATTCAATTCCATCTAATATTGCAGAAGGCTCAGGACGTGACACGAGTAAAGAATTTGCAAGATTTTTGGATATTGCATTAGGTTCTGCTTTCGAATTGGAAACACAATTAATCCTTGCTGCTGATATTAGCTACATCACTGAAAGTCAATTAAAGGATATATTAAATTTATTACAAGAAGTACAGAAAATGATTTATTCATTTAAGACAACTTTATAGTATCATGATTCTTGAGTCTTGGTTCTTTGCTCTTGAATCTAAAATCTTAATAATATGAAACCAGATTTCAAAAACATAAATATAAAAGCCAATTCAGAAAAGAAGGATACTTCCGACTGGATGGAAAAAAACAACATCAAAAAAGACTGGATTACGCCGGAGCAGATTCCTGTGAAGCCAGTTTATACCAAAGAAGATTTGGAAGGAATGGAGCATCTGAATTATGCTGCCGGTTTACCACCATTTCTTCGTGGACCGTACTCAGCAATGTATGCCATGCGTCCGTGGACGATTCGTCAGTACGCCGGGTTTTCAACTGCTGAAGAATCAAATGCATTTTACCGTCGTAACCTGGCTGCCGGACAAAAAGGTTTGTCGGTTGCGTTCGACCTTGCCACGCACCGTGGCTACGATTCTGATCACCCACGTGTGATTGGCGACGTTGGTAAAGCCGGTGTTGCCATTGATTCAATTCTGGACATGAAAATCCTGTTCGACGAAATTCCACTGGATAAAATGTCGGTATCGATGACCATGAACGGAGCAGTGCTTCCGGTTTTGGCATTTTATATTGTTACCGGATTGGAACAAGGAGCAACTTTGGAGCAACTTTCAGGAACCATTCAGAACGATATTCTGAAAGAATTTATGGTGCGTAACACATACATTTATCCACCTGAATTCTCAATGAAAATCATTGCTGATATTTTTGAGTTCACTTCGCAAAAAATGCCGAAGTTCAACTCCATTTCTATTTCGGGTTACCACATGCAGGAAGCCGGAGCAACTGCCGATATTGAAATGGCATACACATTGGCCGATGGTTTGGATTACCTGCGCACAGGTATTAAAGCTGGATTAGATATTGATGCATTTGCACCACGTCTTTCGTTTTTCTGGGCAATTGGAATGAACCATTTTATGGAAATTGCAAAAATGCGTGCTGCCCGAATGATTTGGGCGAAACTGGTGAAACAGTTCAATCCAAAAAATCCAAAATCGATGGCGTTGCGTACCCACTCGCAAACTTCGGGTTGGTCGTTAACTGAGCAGGATCCTTTTAATAATGTTGGTCGTACTGCAATTGAAGCAATGGCTGCAGCATTGGGTCACACACAAAGTTTACACACAAACGCACTCGACGAGGCAATTGCATTGCCAACCGAATTTTCAGCACGAATTGCACGTAATACACAGTTGTATTTTCAACAGGAAACCGAAATTTGCCGTTCGGCTGATCCATGGGCAGGTTCATACTATGTTGAATCGCTAACACACGAACTGGCACAAAAAGCCTGGGCATTAATTGAGGAAGTGGAAAAACTTGGAGGTATGGCAAAAGCCATTGAAACCGGCGTTCCAAAAATGCGCATTGAAGAAGCGGCTGCCCGTGCACAAGGACGTATTGACAGCGGTACATCAAACCATTGTTGGTATTAACAAATATCGTCTTGAAAAAGAAGATCCGATTGATATTTTGGACATTGACAATACCGCAGTTCGTTTGTCGCAGATTGAACGATTGAAAAAACTGCGTGCTGAAAGAAATGAAGCAGAAGTTCATGAATCACTTGAAGCAATTACAAATGCCGTTCAGTCAGGTAAAGGAAATTTATTGGAATTGGCAATTGATGCTGCAAAAAAACGTGCATCTTTGGGTGAAATTTCAGATGCCTGCGAAAAAGTTGTTGGCAGATATAAAGCAGTAATCAGAACGATAGAAGGCGTGTACAGATCAGAAGCATACGGAAAAGATGAGTTTATTGAAGCTCAGGAATTGGCGAAAAAGTTCGCTGAAACTGGAAGGTCGTCAACCAAGAATTATGATTGCAAAAATGGGCCAGGATGGTCACGACCGCGGAGCAAAAGTAGTTGCTACCGGTTATGCCGACATTGGTTTTGATGTGGATATGGGACCACTGTTCCAGACTCCGGAAGAAGCAGCCAAACAAGCCGTTGAAAATGATGTGCATGTATTAGGTGTTTCATCATTGGCTGCCGGGCATAAAACATTGGTTCCTGCCGTAATTGAAGAACTCAAAAAACTGGGTCGCGATGATATTATGGTAATTTGTGGTGGTGTTATTCCAGCGCAGGATTACCAATATTTGTACGATGCAGGTGCAGTTGCTATTTTTGGTCCGGGAACCAGCGTTGCCGCTGCCGGAAAGAAAATCCTTGAAATTTTGATTGAAGCGTTTAAAGAGGAATAGATTTTTGAATTGCTGGATTTTTAGATATTAGATCAAAGAATCAAGATATAAGATTAAGCCTGTTTGCAAAGACAGGCTTTTTTATTGGGTGAAGCGGTTTTTAACCGCTTATAAACAGCGATTGTAAATCGCTGCACTTGTTAAATGATAAATCCTTTTCATGAGGAGTCGGATATTTTTATCTGAATGTAAAGGATGTAGGACACATCTTTTTTATCCGTTTAGGGAAAAGCCTACTCGTACTGAATTGTTATTATCATCAAACCTAAAAGATTTTGCTCCCAAAGAATCGGTTAAAAGTTCCCGAAACGCACCCTGAAAATGATTTCAAAATACTGAATTCAAAACGTATAGAACAAAAAATGAAACATAGCTTAACGAAAATTATTCGGGAAAAATTTAGATATAGTTTAAAAAATATTTGCATTTTTAAACTCATTACAGGGATTATATTGGTTTCTTATAAAGTGCTTAAATAGGATTGAATGATAACGCTCAAAAAGTTTCGAATAAATATTGCATGAAAAAAACACATAAAAGACTAAATCAATTATCTGCAACAGCAATTTGCGGAAATGACATAAGTTCGTCTGTATTATATGTTTCAGCATTAGCAATAGCCTTTGCCGGGCAATATGCGTGGATAACACTACTAATTGTTTCGCTTGTTTTATTTTTATTCAGAAAGATTTATGGAGAGGTGGTAGGAGCCTTACCTTTAAATGGTGGCGCCTATAATGCATTGTTAAATACTACAAGTAAGTCCACAGCTTCATTTGCAGCAACACTAACCATACTATCATACATGGCAACTGCAGTAATTTCCGGCAATGAGGCAATTCATTATTTGCATCACCTCATTCCTTCGATGCCAATAATCCCATTAACTATGGCTTTGCTGGGAATATTTGCTGTGTTAACCATTGCCGGCATTACCGAATCTGCTAAAGTTGCGATAGGAATTTTTATTTTCCATTTATTATCCTTATCCGTTCTAAGTGGTTTTATCCTTTATTTTTTACTTCATAACGGACTGTCCGTTTTTATCGAAAACTGGCAGTTTCCCCTTTCAAATCATGGTACTGTAGCGAATGCCATATTTTTGGGTTTTGCCGCGTCAATGCTTGGTGTCTCGGGTTTTGAAAGTTCGGCAAACTTTGTTGAAGAGCAGCAAAGAGGAGTTTTTCCGAAAACGCTGAGAAATATGTGGATAATCGTCAGTATTATCAATCCTCTGATGGCAATATTTGCCCTTGCCTTATTTGCTATTCCTGTATTGCAAGGCGACGAATTTCAAAATACGCTGCTTATTGAAATGGGAAAACAGGTTGGTGGTGAAGGCATTGCCTCTTTCGTTGCTATCGATGCCTTTTTAGTTTTAAGCGGCGCAGTTCTTACCAGTTTTGTTGGCGTTACCGGATTACTTGAACGAATGACATTAGACCGGATTATGCCGCCGTTTTTTTTAAAGAAGAATAAAAAAGGAAGTTCCTACAGAATCATTATCACGTTTTTTCTTTTATGTTTATCTGTTTTGTTAATTACCAGGGGAAACGTAAAATTATTAGCCGGTGTTTATACCATTTCCTTTTTATCGGTTATGGCACTTTTTGGGGTTGGAAATATTCTTCTTAAAATAAGGAGAAACAAACTGCCAAGACCCGAAAGAGCTCCCTGGGTCGGAGTGCTTTTTGCTATTAGCGCTGTAATTATAGCCCTGATTGGAAATATTGTTATGCCCGCAAAAGTTAATTTTCCGAGTAATTTGAATGTTTTTCTGTACTATTTTATACCCTCAATACTTTTTATCATAATTATGCTGAACCGGACAGTTTTACTGAAATTATTACTGAATGTGCTTGATGCAATATTTAATCCTGTCCGACAAATATTTATTCTGATAGACAGAAATATTAAACGTACTATCGATAAAATTAATTCACAGGAGTTTGTGTTTTTCACAAAAGGAGACGATCTTGCGACCCTTAATAAAGTGATGCTCTACATTTTGAAAAACGAACATACGAAACGATTAAAAATTGTTATTGTAAAAAATGATAAGGTTCAGATTCCTGATAAATTTGTAGAAGAGATAGAATTTTTAGATCGGGAATACCCAAAAATAAAGATTGAGTTTATTATTGAAGTGGGTAACTTTTCTCCAAAATTGATTACAAGTCTTTCAAAAAAGTGGAATATCCCAATCAATTTTATGTTTATTGGATTCTCCGGGGGATAAATTTCCATATAAAATTGAAGAACTGGGCGGTGTAAGACTGATAATATAAAATGTGCAGCTCACCATAACTTTCAAAAATGGGTTTGAAAATCCGTGTAATTAATTGCAGTTGATCCATGTTTTGTGCATAACGTGTTTGTACAAAAACATTCCGGTACTACTTATAGTTTGAGACAAAAAAACCGATCCGTCATCTGACGGACCGGCTTGTTATTTTTCTGTCATTCAACGTTAACCAATATAAAAATTGTAACGGTATTCTGTATCATCGCTAATAATTTCGGCCTTATAATAACCGGTTTTCAACCCGGCTAAGTTGAGTGTCTGCTGAATATTAAATTTCGGATCAAGTGTTTCCTGGAAAACCAGTTTATTGGTATCACTATCGTATAACATTAATCTTGCATTTTTTCGGACACTATTTGGAAACGTAAATTCAAGAAATTTTCCATCCAGTTTAAAATCGGGTGCAACTTGTTCTTCCTCACCAACGATTTGAACATTTCCATCTGAAATAATAAGATTGTCTGATTCTAATACATCGCCCAACTTTGCTTCAAGCTTGTATTCGCCATTCTCAAGTTTTGAAAAATCGTACATCTTTTTATAGTCAAACGAAGATGGTTCTGTTTTATCTGAATAAATTACCTTACCCTGGCTGTCTTTTAGTTCAATTTTAAACTGTTTTGCCGGAGCTTCCAAAACATCAACAAGTACCTTTTTTTCCCCCGGAACAACATCTACTTTTATTGTTCCCATTGCTTTTGAACTACCTGATGCCAGAACTACTATGAACAGCATCAAGCCTAATTTTAAATTTTTCATTCGTAATTATTTAATTTAATATTCTAAATATCAGTATTGTATAAAATCAGTTAGGATGTTTCAAATTTTCATTCTCATGCTCTTGGCAATACTCTTTTGTCCTTAACTGATTAGGTCAGTTTCATCCGCGTTGTTATAGCGTACAGTAAAAATCGACCTTATATTTTTTGCAGCTTATGCTGCTGTTAATTTTTCTAATTGTTGCTTGTAATAGGCTATTAAGCGGTCTCTTCTAAAATTATTTAGATGGTCTGGCCCGAGCTCATTAAAAGCAACTTTATCTTTTATGATAAAATAGGTGGCTATTAATATTTTGTGTCCCAATGCTATTATTGCTTTTTTCTTTCCTCTTCGTCCTGCAAGGCTTTTGTACTTTGCACTAAGGTAAGTATTCTTTGTCCGGGATGCAGCCCAGCCACATTCGACCAAAAGACTGCGCAAATATTTGTTCCCGTAGGTGATGCGTCCACTTTTGTTCTTTCCGGCTCATTCGTTGCTCCCGGGACAAACCCCAGCCCAGGATGCCAAATGGTTTTGGTCAGGGAATTGCCCCATGTCAACACCAACTTCTGCAATTATTTTGGTTGCCCCATCTTTCCCAACCCCGGGAATACTTTCTAAAAGTTCCCGTTCAATTTTATAGGGTTCGATGCAATTTTCTATCTGGGCTTCAACTTCCGAAACTGTACTTTCAACCTTGGCAATGTTTCCCATTATGGTTTTTAACATGAACTTGTGGTGGGGTGTAATGTAACCAGTTAAAGCTTCTTTGATATCTTCCCGGCTGGCTTTTACCCTGCCATGGACATAATGTAGAAGTTGTTCTGGACGGTAACTTTCGCTGGCCAGGATATGGTTGATAATTTTTGTGCCTGTAGCTCCAAATACATCGTTTAATACACTTGAAAGTTTAATATTTGCATCTTCAAGTATCTTTTGAAAACGGTTCCTCTCTGCAGAGATTTGATTGATAAGCTTTGTTTTATAACGGGTCAAATCTCGCAGTTCCCTGATACTGCGTTCTGGAATAAAACTACCTTTTAGCAAACCACTTAAAAGTAATTTTGCTAACCAACGGCTGTCCTTTTTGTCAGTTTTATGACCTGGTACATTTTTAACATGCCTGGCATTAACCAACAGAATCGTAAAATCGTCTCCCAATACATTAAAAACTGGCTTCCAGTAAACGCCTGTGCTTTCCATTGCAACATGGGTAACTTTGTTTTTCAATAACCACTCTCTCAATTTTATCAAAGAACTCGTAAAAGTCTTAAAACTTTTTGTCTGTGTTTTTATACCTTTGCCTTGGATGGTTGCCACTATTATGTCTTTATGTACATCCATCGCACTGCCGCGTTCAACGACTTGTTCAAATTCTATAACTTCTTTTTCTCTCATAGCTCTTAGCAATTTTGTTTCGCAACTCTAAGCTAAGGGCTATTTTGCTGGCAGACCACAAATTACATGTCCTTTTGCAGCTGCTCCTTTAAAGTTTTTATCCCGGCGATCCGGGTTTCATCTGTTTAAATTTTTAATTTTTTATGGCAACAGATGGAATTCGTATGAAATTTAATCATTTCAATTGGTAAGAATTCTTTTCTAATGCTCATTTCATTATTTTAAAATTTTAGTTACTATTCACAGTTTTTATTTACATAGACAATTGAAAATGAATAAGGTTAGTGTAAAAAATGCTAAAAAGAATTAAGTAGTTTTAAATACCTTATGATTTGTTAAAACGAGGGTAATAATTCGAATGTTAAGTCTTTATTGGGAGTGTAAATTTTTATTTATAATAATAGGTTGAAGCGTCTGCTTAATGATACAAAGAAACTTGATTATTGTAAATGTTACAAGTCAAATTAAAGAGAACTCAGTATGAATTTGATCTTAATAATCAAAATATTGGAATCAGAAACAAGAACTTGGTACGAGTTCGATATCTTACTCCGGGAGTGTTTTAATGATTTCCTGTAAAAAATTATTCAGATCGAAATTCTTTAAACTGTAACCCATTCTTACCACAACCAAATTTTTTGAAGGAATAATATAAACCCGCTGTCCCTGGAATCCATCGGCGAAAAAAACATCATCCGGCACATCCGTTAATGCATTTTCAGGTTTTGATTCTTTTAACCAAAAAGTTCCGGCATAAGTGCCGTCTGAGGCAGGTGCGGGTGTTTTCATAAAGTCAACCCAATCTTTGGAAATAATAGTGTCACCAGCAAATACACCGTTATTCAGAAATAACATTCCAAAACGTGCCCAATCCCGGGTAGTACCGTATGCATACGATGAAGCTACAAACAGCCCGTCTGCATCTGTTTCAACCTTGGTATTAAGCATTCCAATCGGATACATCAGTTTTGTGTAGATAAATTTATGATAATCGTCGTCGTTGTTAATCCTGTTTCTTAAAACCCCGGAAAGTAAATTAACGTCACCACTGGAGTATGTCCAGTGTTCACCAGGTGTATATATAAGTTTGTTATCCAGAACGGATGATAACATATCTTCCTTTTCCATAAGCATTACAGTTACATCCGAAATGGTAAAATAATCTTCAACCCATTCGAGCCCCGATGATGTTTGAATAATATTTTTTACGGTAATATTTTTGCGGTCATCGTTTTGCCATTCCGGAAAGCCGGCTGGTTCATCAATTGTTAATTTTCCTTCGTCAAATAATATTCCGGCTAAAGCACCTGTAATACTTTTTGTCATCGACCAACCGTGAAACATGGTTTTAAAATCGTATCCATTTAAATACTTTTCAGCGATTAATTGATTATTGTAAACCACTGCAATTCCAAGTGTTTTTTTGAAAGGTTCAGCATCGGGTGCATCAAAACAGGTGTCAAGTAGTTCTTTCAGTCGGTTATAATCAACACCGGAAATTTTTTCTGACGATAAAATATCACCTTTTGGCCATGGAATTGTATCCTGAGAATACCTGGGGTCAGGCAGAAAAATTCCAGATTGTTTAAGTTCCTCCACCGGCGTATCCAAAACAAGAACCGCTCCCAAACCTTCACGAAAAATAGCTTTACGTTTTGCCAGTCCGAATACTGTTGATGTTACTGATTTTTCATCGTAATCAATAACCGATTTTGCCAGGCTGATTGGAAAAAACGAAAGATCTTCAGCTTCCACCCGATCAGGGAGTTTGTTTGCAAGAAACACACTCGAGCACATTCCTTTGGCAGCAAATGCAGTAATTATCGGCAGTCGTGGCCAAACAAACCATGTGGCTACAATTAGTAATACAACAAAAACAAATGCAATTATTTTTTTGATGAGATTCTTTTTCATTGGTTAGATGATATTAAACCGGTTTTTGAAATCAAACTAAAATTACGAATAATTTGTACTACTTCACCTTGAAATCAATAAAATTCATTTGTTAGCTTTGTGCTTTCATTCAAAAAACGCAGAAAATGCTCAACTTAAAATTCATTCAGGACAACCCGGAATTGGTGATCGAAAAATTAAAGAAAAAGAATTTCGATGCGTCTGGAATTGTTGCGGAAATAGTCGATTTATATCAGCAAAAGAATAAGTTGCAGAGTCAATCCGATCAGGCAAAAGCCGAAATGAACAAAATTTCGAAGGAGATTGGACTTTTATTTCGTGAAGGGAAAAAAGATGAAGCAGATGTTGCCAAAGAACGAACTTCGGAATTAAAGGAAAACATCCGAAAATTTGATGAGCAGTTTTCAGAAATTGAGCAGAAAGTGAATGATTTGCTGGTGCTGTTGCCAAATTTACCTCACGATTCCGTTCCTTTTGGAAAAGGTGCTGAAGACAATGAAGTAGTGAAAAAATCGGGCGTAATTCCAACGCTGCAAGAAAATACACTTCCGCACTGGGAATTAGCTGCAAAATATAAACTCATCGATTTTGAGCTGGGCGTAAAAATTACCGGCGCAGGGTTTCCTGTTTACCGTGGAAAAGGTGCCAGATTGCAACGGGCATTGATCAATTTCTTTTTGGATGAAGCGCGAAATGCCGGGTACGAAGAAATTCAACCTCCGCTGGTGGTTAACGAAGCCTCCGGTTTTGGTACCGGACAGTTGCCCGATAAAGAAGGACAGATGTACCATGCAACATTGGATAATTTGTACCTGATTCCAACTGCCGAAGTACCGGTAACCAATATCTACCGCGATGTAATTGTAGATGCAAAAGATCTTCCATTTAAAAATACTGCTTACAGCGCCTGTTTTCGTCGTGAGGCGGGTTCTTATGGGAAAGATGTTCGTGGGTTAAACCGCCTGCACCAGTTTGATAAAGTGGAAGTGGTGCAAATTGCACATCCCGATAAATCGTATGAAGTTTTGGATGAAATGGTGGCACATGTGGAATCGCTGGTTCAGAAGCTCGAATTGCCATACCGTATTTTACGTTTGTGTGGTGGCGATATGAGTTTTACTTCAGCATTAACATACGATTTTGAAGTATTTTCAGCAGCACAGAAAATGTGGCTCGAAGTAAGCTCGGTTTCCAATTTTGAGTCATTCCAGGCGAACCGGTTAAAATTGCGTTACCGCGATGAAAACTCCAAAAAACCACAACTGGCGCACACCTTAAACGGCAGCGCTTTGGCTTTGCCACGAATAGTTGCTGCTATTTTAGAAAATAACCAAACACCGGAAGGAATAAAAATTCCAAAAGTTTTGATTCCGTATTGCGGGTTTGAGGTGATTGATTAATTATTTATAGCATTATCAATTTCAAACAAATGCCTAAATTTTCTTTGGAAAGAGAATATCACAAGGTTCCATATGGATAGTAGGTATTAAAAAAATCATCCATTTTTTTCTTTGCCATTTCTCTTTGTTTATCTGATATTTTACGTATTAACAAATTCCATATTATCAGCGTCAATTTTTGATGTGAATGCATCAATTCCAACTTTTACTTTTTTGAAAATAGGTTCAAATTTTTTATCGTTCATAATATCAGGAGGAGTATTTTTAAAAACCAGTTACCCAAAGATACTACTGAGTAATCTTGATGAGTAGTACAAAAAAGAGAGAAACGTGTAAATTGAAGATTAATATCATATGCATCGGAATAGCCATCTTGACTTAATTTCACGATTTCAGATTGAATTGTAGCCATTTTATTTTTAGTATTGAATTGTGAAAAATTATTAATTAGCTCAGCAGCGTTTAAGCAAAGAATAAGGTTACCATTTTTAGTAGGATGAACATAATCAATAATCATATCGAAACCAGGAATTCCATTTTTAGAATATTTTTTAAATACTATTTCTGCATCTAACAATGGGACATTATGTCGCTTAGCAAGACTCCTAATAGTATCATTAAATGAACTTAAAGCACGAAAAGGGTTCATGTCAAAATCACGGGCCATATTATAACTATTGTAAGCATTAATTGAATCACCTGTTTGTTCATAAGCATCTGCCAACCAAAACCAGGTATCAGCGTGCTCCGGTTGTATATTAGAGGCAAGTTTCAATTCAGTAATTGCACTGTCAGTATGTTGTTGAATTATACTTACCTCTCCCATATTAATAATGATTATGCCAATTTATTGAATCAATTTGTGATCCTTTTAGAACTGATACATTGGGTTGCCAATCCCTAAGGTTAACCGGCACTGTCATCAGCATCAACTGAATATTTTCATCTTTTGCTTCCTTTACAATTTCACCAATACTTTGTGAATATATATTACGAACATTCTCAAATTTTTTATTATCAGTACGCAGAGTTAAAGCTTCCTGGCGGGTTTTTTTCCAAAATGCTCCTGCCACATCAATATCTGGTTCAAGTTTGACTGGTGGGAAAAGCATTTTATTTATTACCTGAACAATTCTTATTTTTTGTCCAATTTTTCTTAGTACTTGAATGATTTGGCTATTTTTCACACTTCTTTCTTCCAGAAATTCATTATTGCCACTCCATACAATTATTAAGTTTGGATGCCATTTTTTTACCTGTCTAAAAACCTGAAGCACTCTATAGCTTGCAAATCCATGTGCTGCACAGTTAATAACTTCGACCCGTTTATTAGAATTGATGTTGTTTAATGTCTTTTCAAGATAAGAACTAAAAGTTTGATCAGAAGGGTGAGGCCATCCTGCTGCAGCTGAACCTCCTAAAACAACAATCCTGTAAACACCATCATCAGGTGTTTCTTTAAATTCAAAGTTATTATTAGTAGTACTGTATTTTCCTGTTATCCGATACCAAGTTCCATTCTCCTTTTCCATTTTTTCAAACATGGTAAGAGGCCCCAAATCAATTTCAGATAAGTTTGCAGGTGGAACAAATATCCGAACTATTAACTCTATTAATATAAAAATGAGTACAACTCCAATCGGGACAATCCAATTAAATAACTTATAATATTTTGACTCTTTCATTAAAATAAATATTAGTTTGCCTTTTTATCAATCTTTACTTTAGGTTGAGATTATTTTATATTGGTGTTGTGAAAAACAAGAATTTATAAAACAAATTTGTAATAGTTAGCATATTAATAGGATATATATTTTGAACCCCTGTAAAAATATAATTATTCTGTTATTATTACAACATATTTTATAATTGTGAATAGATAACAAAACATGTTTGAATAAAGAAATATAGCATTAAAGTCAAGCTGGTTTTAAAATTGTGAATGCAGCTCATTTTTCAACAAATGCATAAATAAATAGCAAATTCCAACTGATCGGTTTCCAGTATTTGGTTGTTTCAGGACAACGGATTCATATTGAATTACCGCAAACAGTTTCAGCTATTTTGGAATAACCAAACTCCCAAAGGAATTAGAATTACAAAAGTTTTGGTTCCGTATTGCGGGTTTGAGGTGATTGATTAATTGAATGATTGACCGATTGATTTACGCTTTATTCAGGCCAATAGCATAAGAATAAATTTTTTAAAAGAAAATATTAGTAGGTTCCGTAAGGATAATAAATATTAAAAAAATTGTCCATTTTTCGCTTTGCCATTTCTCTTTGTTTATTTGAAATTATACCATTAACATATTCAATACTATCTGTATCGATTTTTAGTTTGAATGCATCAACTCCCGCTTGTATTTTTTTTGTAATACGTTCAATCTCCTCAACATTTGCTGACTCATAAGGAAGATTTTTTAACAACCAATTACCATAAAAAAGAACTGATTTATTTTGATGAGTTACGCAGCAAAGAGAGAAGCGCTTGAGTTGAAGATTAATGTCATTTTCATCAGAATAGCCATTCTGGAATGATTTTAATATTTTGGATGGATTAACAACAATGTTATTTTTTGCATTGAATTGCGGAATATTGATAATTTGCTCAGCAGCATTTATGCAAAGTACAATATTACCATCTTTTGATGGATGAACATAATCAATAAACATATCAAAACCAGGAATGCCATTTTTTGAATATCTGTTAAACACCTTTTCAGCATCGAATAATGGTACAGAAAGGCGTTTGCTGAGAACTCCTGATACTATCATTAAAAGCGCTTAGTGCACGGAATGGATTCATGTCAAAATCACGAGCCATATTATAGCAGTTGTAAGCATTAATAGAATCTCCTGTTTGTTCATAAGCTTTTGCCAACCAAAACCAGGTGTCAGCATGATCAGGTTGTATTTGAGAAGCAAGTTTCAATTCAGTAAGTGCACTGTCAACATGTTGTTGAATCATTTTACCTCTTCCATTTATATAATGTTGTCGCCAATTTGTAGAGTCAACCTTGGAACCGTTAAGTTCTGATACATTTGGCTGCCAATCCCTAAGGTTTACCGGAACTGTCATTAACAGCACCTGAATATTTTCATCCTTTGCCACTCTTACAATCTCACCAATACTTTGTGAATAGACTTTGCGGACATTCGCAAGCTTTTTGTCATCGGTGCGCAGCGTTAAAGCCTCTTGCCGGGTTTTTTTCCAAAAGGTTTCTGCATCATTAATATCTGTTCCAAGTTCAATAGGTGGGAAAATCATATTATTCACTACTTGAACAATTCTTATTTTTAAACCAACCTTTCTCAGTAATTGAATGGTCTTGTTATTATTAATACCTCTTTCCTCGAGGAATTCATTATTTCCAGACCAAACTATTATTAGGTTTGGATGCCATTTTTTTACCTGCTTAAAAACCTGCAAGATCCTATAGCTTGCAAACCCATGTGCTGCACAGTTAATAACTTCAACCCGTTTATTGGAATTGATGTTGTTTAATGTCTTTTCAAGATAGTAACTAAAAGTTTGATCAGAAGGGTGAGGCCATCCTGCTGCAGCTGATCCTCCCAAAACGACAATCCTAAAAACGTCGGTGTCGGGTATTGCTCTGAATTCATAGTTATTATTAGTAGTACTGTATTTTCCGGTTATCCGATACCATGTTCCATCCTTCTTTTCTACCTTCTCAAACATAGTAAGAGGTCCTAAATCAATCTCGGACAATTTAGATGGAGGAACAAATATCCGAACGATTAGCTCTATACATATAAATATTAGTACAATGCCAATGGGGACGATCCAATTAAAAATCCGGTAATTTTTTGAATCTTTCATATAATGGTTTTTAGAAATGTACTTTTCCTATTTATTTTGACCTCTGCTTTTTTGGCTTTGTAAAAAAATAGTTGTTGAATTTCTCTAGTTAGAGCAGCAAAAGACTTTTTTCATCCCCAGGTAAGAGTACCGGGGAGGAATTTAAATTAACCTGGTAAGCTTTTTAATATAAGTGATTTGCATATTGGATGATAGTTTTTGATTTATTAGTTTAATGAAAATAAATATACATAGAAGAAATAAATTTTCAAATATTTTAACTCAATAAGTTATTGATTTTATTAGGGTAACGTATTGTTGTTTGGTATTTGATAGGGATATAAGGATTATATGTTGTTCAACATATAGTCTTTTAATATAAAATAGATGGAATATTTATTGTGTGGAAGTATCTTAATGTATGAATGACAAATCTTAAACGATTTTCAATTTTTTTGGATTTATCCTATCTTTGCACTTCCTGATAATTAAAAAGTTATGGTTCAGGAGACAGGAAACAGGTTAATAGCAGCATTTCAGAAACAGACAGAAAAGATCATTTATTTTTGCTCGGCGGAGAATATTTCGCCCAATCTTTCTGTACACGAGTTTCGCAAATCATTTAAACGAATGCGGGGGTTGTTGCATTTTTATGATAACCAACCCGATGAATTTATGCTGGAATGTCGTGAAAAAATAAAAGCGTTTAGTAAGTTCCTTTCACCCATTCGCGAGTCGTTTGTAAATATCCAGCTTTTCGATAAAATAATAGCGGGAAACCAACTGGTGCCTGAAAGGAAAATTAAAGCTGCTCGTGAAGTTCTGGCAGAGAAAAACAGGGATTTGATTGAAAGCCGGTTCCTGTCGGATAATGGCTGCCAAAAAATTCATAATTTTATTCAAAGCATTAATGAAAAGATAAAAAATTTTGGTAGTGCACGGCCAACAATCAGTCAACTGAAAGAACAGGTTTGTATCTCTTTTCAGCAAAGTTATTATGCATTTATTGCAATTAATTCCGACGCTGAACCATCAGCATTTCATCTACTTCGTAAAAAACTTAAACGGCTCTGGTATCAACTCGATTTTCTGAAATTTATGCATCCACGCTATTTCCGAATGAAATCGGACCAGTTAAATAAAATCACTGAACAACTTGGTGAAGACAATGATTTGGGTATTTTTCTGGAAGAAATTAAATCGATCAACTATGATTTTGATGAGGAAGAACGTTTGATTCTGGTCAACCAGATTGAACACCAGCAGGAATTAAACCGGTTAAAACTAATGCCGTGGCTCAAACAGTTTTTTAACGAACCACCTGAAGTTTTTAACCAGAAAATGAAGAAGATCTTTAAGGTTAGTTAATTTGGAAGATCACTATACTTAATTTGCTTTTCGTCATTCCGAATTTATTTCGGAATCTGCTTCAAAAAGGAAGATACTGAAACAAGTTTAGGATGACGCAAATATTTAAGGAAATATTTTCTAATCTTTTTCGCGATTTATCTTAATAATCACCGATTCATCTTTGCAATTTTCAAGCAATTGCAAATTCGTTAACCGGAACAAAGGGTGTTTAAAATCGGGTGCAATTTCAACCAATGGCACTAAAACAAACTTACGGTTTTGAATTCGTGGATGCGGAATGATGAGGTTTTCAGTTTCAAAAAACAAATCATCGTAATACAAAATATCGATGTCCATTTCGCGCGAAGCGTATTTGCCGGTTGTTCTTTTCCGGCCAAATTCAGTTTCTATTTCATGAATTTCATCCAAAAGTTTTTCCGGCTTCATTGCAGAATGAATTAAAAAAACCTGATTCCAGAAATGATCTTCGGAAATAAAACCCCACGGAGGTGTTTCATAAATGGATGAGGTTTTTATGATTTCACCCAACCTGTTATGAACCAAATGTGCAACTTTTGTGAAATTAAGTTGTTTATCTCCTATGTTTCCTCCAGTTCCAAGAAAAACCTTATGCATAGATGTGTATATTTGTAACAAACCAAAATTGGCGATACCAATCTTTCAGAAATAAAATGATTTAAAAATAAAATCACAACTCAAATGAAACAATTTTTTAAGTATGTGCTGGCAACCATTGTCGGTATTGTAGCAGTAACTATTTTAGGTTCTTTTCTTTTTATGATGATAATAGGGGCTTTAATTTCATCAGCAGAGAAACAGGTAGGTGTACAAAATAATTCGATGTTGGTTATCGATGCAGGACGCACTGTTTTGGACCGTGCTATTAACGATCCGTTTGAAAACCTGAACATTCCGGGTTTTGAATCGGTAAAAACAATCGGTCTTGATGATGTAAAAAAATCACTTGAAAAAGCTGTTGCTGATGAACGTATTAAAGGTGTTTATCTGAAATTGTCATCGGTAGGCGGAGGAATGGCTTCGGTGGAGGAAATCAGAAATATGCTGATAAAATTTAAGGAAGAGTGCGATAAACCGGTTTATGCTTATGGCGACAATATCGATCAGAAAGCTTATTATTTGGCAACTGTTGCTGATAAAATTGTTATTCATCCCATGGGAATGCTTGACTTTCGCGGATTGGGGGGCGAAATGATGTTTTATAAAAATGCGCTTGACAAATTTGGAGTTGATATTCAGGTTGTACGGCATGGAAAATTTAAAGCTGCCGTGGAACCCTTTTTACTCGATAAAATGAGCGATGAAAACCGCGAACAAACAATGGTTTATATGAACAGTCTTTGGAATCACATGCTGGAAGGAATTTCGGCAACCAGAAATATTTCGGTAGAACAATTAAATGCCCTGGCTGATGAAGTTCAAACATTTAAAAAAGGAGACGAGTTGGTTGCTAATGGCTTGGTTGATGCCGCAAAATACAAAGATGAAATGTTAAATGATCTTCGTGAAATTACCGGAATAGAAGAAAATAAAGGTGTTCCGGTTGTAAGCGTTTCTGATTATGCCGATGTTCCCGTTAAAAATTACACAGAAAAATATAGCCGGAATAAAATTGCAGTTATTTACGCAGCCGGCGATATTGGCATATCGTTGTCTTTAAGTGGCGATGCTATTATTGGTGATGACATTGGGAAGACAATTCGTAAAGTACGCCAGGACAGTACCTACAAGGCAATTGTATTCAGGGTGAATTCTCCGGGCGGCAGTGTTTTTGATTCGGAGGTGATCTGGCGTGAAGTAAAACTTGCTGCCGAAGAAAAAACGCTGGTAGTATCATTTGGAGATTATGCTGCATCAGGAGGTTATTATATTTCCTGTCCGGCAGATTTAATTGTATCTCAACCAAATACAATTACCGGTTCAATCGGGGTTTTTGGTACAATTCCTAATTTTGGTGAGTTGCTAAATGATAAAATCGGGATTACAACCGATGCAGTGGCAACAAATAAAAACTCTGATTTGCTTTCAGTTACCCGGCCAATGACAGAATATGAAAGAAATTTAATGCAGGCAAATGTAGAACAGGTTTATGATACTTTTGTTTCGCATGTTGCTGAAGGTCGCCACATGACAAAAGAACAAGTAGATGAAATTGGACAGGGCCGTGTTTGGAGCGGTGAAAATGCCAAAGAACTTGGCCTGGTTGATGAATTTGGCGGACTGGATATTGCCATTGAACGCGCAGCTGAAATTGCAGGATTGGAAGAATACAGAACGGTATCTTTGCCCGAACTGAAAGACCCGTTTTCTGAGATATTTCAAACCGGAACAAATAATGTTCGTGTGCGATTTCTGAAAAACGAATTAGGCGATAAATACAAATATTACGAATACTTCAAAAAAACTTCAGGATTGAAAGGTGTGTTTGCACGAATGCCATATGATATTTTTATCAATTAATGGTATCATTAAAATAAATGAATCTATTGAATTTTCTTTTTCTGGTATTTATTTTTTGGATTCCAGGTACAATTACAAATTTCAGCCTAACTGCTGAAAGTGTTGAGGTTCCAAGAATCGATTTTATTGAAATGTCGGCGGTTCAGCCATATGAGAATAATACCGATGTGATATGGTACGATGATTTCTCCACGGAAAAAAACTACATGGAATCTTCAGGTAAAATTGATTACAATTGTAATTATGGTTTACGGGGTGGTTCAATGGAGGCTGGTTTCGATAAGGGAAATGTTAACGGAAAGGGCACCCGAAGATTAATGTTTGGTGATTTTCCCGGGAATGGATATGTAGTACGCAAAGGAGAAAAATTTGATGAAATATATTGGCGAATTTATATAAAACACGAATATGGTTGGGAAGGAGCACCGGCAAAAATGTCAAGAGCCACAAGCATTGTCTCATCTAGTAACTGGAAACAGGCCATGATTGCTCATGTATGGAGTGGTAAAGGCAATACATTAACTCTTGATCCTGCTCGTGGAGTTGAAGGACAGACGGATTCGATTAAAACAACTAAGTATAATGATTTTGATAATTTGGTCTGGCTTGGTAATAGTCCAGCTTCTGAATTTTTAATTTCTGCCACAGAAGAATCAGGATATTGGGTTTTGGTTGAATCAATGGTAAAACTAAATACACCGGGGGAAAATGATGGATTTTGTCGGCTTTGGATTGATGGTCGTTTGGAAGCTGAACGAATAAATTTAAACTTAAGAGGAAGTTACACCAGCCATGGAATAAATGCAGTGTTTTTGGAATCATACTGGAATAATATGGCTGTTAAAACTGAAAATCGCTGGTTTGATAATTTTGTGGTTTCAACAAAACCAATCGGACCGGTAGTTTGCCCTGCTAACCCAAAATTACATAAAACGCCTTATCATGGAAATGCTGAACATGTGGTTTGGCAGGTTGAACTTGCATCAAATTTTTTTGGGAACGATATTGTATTTAAGTCGGTAGATTTAGATTCCAAAGAAACAGTGGTAATAAATTCAGAGAATGGAACTTTTACCGGAACTTTGAAAGGGAAATCACGACTGGAAAGTGGCGAAAAATATTATTGTCGTGTCAGACAAAGAGATTCTGGCGATAATTGGTCGGAATGGAGCAGATGGCATCAAGAGTTTATGGTAGAATAAATTAAAATGTGCGGATATAAAATTATTTTTTCTATATGTGAATTTCAATTCTGATGTATATTCTGTACGCACTGGTTTAGCATTTGGTCATTACAATTTCTTATCTTAGCAGGCTATCTGTGAAAATCCTTTTTTATGTTAAAATTCTTCTTATATCCTTTGTCAATGTTATACGGGTTTGGCGTTTATCTGCGCAACCAGGCGTATGATCTTAACCTGATAAAATCAAAGGAATTTGACGTTCCTGTTATTTCAATTGGAAACATAACTGTTGGCGGAACAGGGAAAACGCCACATGTTGAGCACATGGTAAAGTTGCTTAGGGAAAAATTTGTTGTTGCTACCTTAAGCAGAGGTTACAAGCGTAAATCGTCAGGATTTTTATATGTGGAAGAAACTTCGAGCGCAACTGAAGTTGGTGATGAACCTTTGCAGATAAAACTGAAATTTCCAAAGCAAACCGTTTCAGTATGTGAAAAAAGAGTTAACGGAGTAGAAAAATTGCTTTCAGAAGATGGAGAGCAAATTCCTGATGTGGTTATACTTGACGATGCTTTTCAACATCGCAGGATAACTCCCGGAATTAATATTTTGCTTATCGATTATACTCGCCCTATTAAAGAAGATAGTTTATTGCCTGTTGGAAGATTACGGGAAGGGGTTTCCCAAATGAGGCGCGCAAACGTGATTATTTTTACCAAATGCCCCGATGAAGTTACGCCAATAATGCGCAGAATTCTTCAGAAAGATGTTGGGCTTATTACCGTATCAAAGCCTGTTTTTTTCTACTATGGAATATGAAAAACTGGTTCCTGTTTTCGAAGCGGAATCTTAATGAAAAATCATTTTATACCGATAAAACATGGTCGGTATTGCTGGTAACCGGAATAGCATCGCCAAAACCAATGCAGGATCACATCAAAAAGTATTCAAACAAAATGGAAGTAATTTCTTTTCCTGATCACCATTTTTATCTGGAAAGTGATATTCAACGGATCATGCAAAAATTTAATGAGATACCATCTAAAAAGAAAATAATAATTACTACTGAGAAGGATTCCATGAGAATAAAAGCTATGGAAAACCTGCCTGAAGAATTTAAAGAATCACTGTTTTATTTGCCGGTAAAAGTGAAATTTCTTGAAAATGAAGGAAAAGAGTTTAACAAGAAAATAATGAATTATGTTGGAGAAAATAAAAGCAACCGCGAATTACATAAAAGAAAGAATAAAAGCCAGTCCTGAAATTGGTATTATTCTTAGGAACAGGGTTAGGCGGATTGGTAAATGAAATTGAAATTATTGAATCAATTCCGTATAATGAAATTCCTGATTTTCCTGTTTCTACGGTTCAGGGGCATGCAGGGCGTTTGATTTACGGTAAACTGGGAGAAAAAGAGGTGCTTGCCATGCAGGGGCGTTTTCATTTTTATGAAGGTTACAACATGAAAGAAGTAACATTTCCGGTGCGGGTGCTGAAAATGGTTGGCATTACTCATTTGTTTGTTTCAAATGCCAGTGGCGGATTAAATCCCGATTATAAAATTGGCGAAATTGTTATTATTAATGATCATATCAACTTTTTCCCGGAGCATCCGTTACGAGGCAAAAATGAAAATGAACTGGGTCCCCGTTTCCCTGACATGAGTCGCTGTTACGATGAAGCTGCTAAAAAATAAAGCACACTTGATTGCTCAGGAAAACAACATCAAAGTAAAAGAAGGGGTATATGTTGGCGTTTCAGGACCAACTTTCGAAACTCCTGCAGAATATAAAATGTTTCGGATTTTGGGTGCTGATATTGTAGGAATGTCAACAGTTCCTGAGGTGATTGTGGCACGGCACATGGATTTAAAAGTATTCGGAATTTCAATTGTTACCGATAGCGGAGTTCCTGGTGAAATTGTTGAAATTACACATGAAGAAGTTCAGGAAGTGGCCATGAAAGCGGAACCTAAAATGACGCTGATCATGAAAAAACTAATTGAAAGCATTTAAAGGTTTAAAGTTCCGGGCTTAAAGTGCAATCGTCCTTTAAATAGAACTAATAACAACATAATGAAAAAGACAATATTTTTAATTACATGATTTTATTTATAGTTCAGCCTGTACAACACAAAAATCAAACAACATGGAACTTGGTTATTGATTCAAAATCGGATTTGGGCGAAGGTTCTATCTGGAATTACAAAACAGGAGAATTAATGTGGATTGACATTACCGGGAAAATCTTGAATTTTTACAATCCGAAAACCGAAATTAATAAAGAAATGTTTACCGGGCAAATGATTGGAACTGTAGTTCCTGAAGAATCGGGGTTAGTGTTGGTTGCATTACAAAACGGAATTTATCAACTTGACCCGCAAACCGGAACAAAAAAGTTGATCGTAGATCCTGAAGATAGATATTCCTGCCAACCGTTTTAATGATGGAAAATGTGACCCTGCCGGAAGGTTTTGGGCAGGAACAATGGATATTGATTTGAAGAAGGGGTTAGGAGCATTGTACCGGCTTGATCCTGATAGTACAATTCATAAAATGATTGAAAATGTGAGTATTTCCAATGGAATTGTCTGGTCGTCACGATTATACAAAAATGTATTATATCGATTCTCCAACACAAAAGGTTATGGTTTACGATTACGATAATGAAACAGGTGAAATCAGCAAGTCCGAAAGTGGCCATTGAAGTTCCTGCTGAAACAGGTTTGCCCGACGGAATGACCATTGATGCTGATGGTAATTTGTGGGTTGCACTTTATGGTGGTGCAGCAGTTGGTTGCTGGAATCCTGAAACCGGCGAATTGATCCGAAAAATTGAAGTGCCGGCAAAAAATGTAACTTCCTGTGCTTTTGGCGATGGCGATTTGGGAACTTTATACATTACCACTGCTCGTCAGGAAACAAGCGATGAGGAGTTGGAGAAGTATCCAAATGCCGGTGGAGTTTTTAAAACTCGTCCGGGAGTAAAAGGGGTGGAATCATTCTTTTTTAATGGTAAATTTTAATTGCTTCAAATGGAATTGCTCATTCTTTCGCTGGCGCCGGTATTTATTATTGCAGGTTATGTTTATTTCCGCGATAAATATGAAAAGGAGCCGCTTCGATTATTACTGTTTGCATTATTGGCGGGCGCTGTAACTGTAATTCCAATATTATTTATAGAAGAATTTTTTTCAAAATTTTCCATTGGTTTAAACGGTATTGTTGCTGCAGCTTTTTGGAATGCTTTTGCAGTTGCGGCTTTCTCGGAAGAGCTTTTCAAGTTTATTGCTTTATATCTGTTAATCTGGAAAAGCCCGGAGTTTAATGAGAAGTTTGACGGAATTGTTTATGCTGTGTTTGTTTCGCTTGGGTTTGCTGCAGTAGAAAACATTTTGTACGTTACCGGAAATGGATTTACCACTGGAATTACCCGGGCGATTACTGCAGTTCCTGCCCATGCAATTTTTGGCGTAACTATGGGCTTTTATTTCGGAATGGCAAAATTTTATGAGAAGGAACGGGCAAAACTAAAACGTAAAGCGTTGTTTATGCCAATTATTTTGCATGGTATTTACGATTTTATTTTGTTTACCGGATATGCATGGTTGACCATCTTTTTTATCGGTTTTCTGGGTTACTTGTATTTTTCAGGCATTAAAAAGAATAAAAAAACTTTCAGATCAATCGATTTACAAAACGGATTTTAATTTATTGAACAACACATTTTCAAAACCATCATAATATGGATATTCCCGTTTTTTCTGATGTTGAAAATGCTCATCTAAGGATTAAAAAATTTGTTCACCGAACCCCGGTATTAACATCATAAAGTATTAATGAAATAGTTGGTGGCAAATTGTTTTTTAAATGCGAGAATTTCCAAAAGATAGGTGCATTCAAATTTCGCGGAGCGTGTAATGCTGTTTTTTCCCTGGCAGAAAATGAAGCCAATAAAGGAGTGGCAACGCATTCATCAGGAAATCATGCGGCAGCATTGGCGCTGGCTGCAAAAATGCGGGGTATTAGCGCCCATATTGTTATGCCTAATAATTCGCCGGAAATAAAAAAGAAGGCGGTTGCCGGTTATGGTGCCAATATCACTTTTTGTGAACCCACTTTACAGGCGCGTGAAAATACGCTGGCAAAAGTGATTGAAAAAACCGGGGCTACCGAAATACATCCTTACAATAATTTTAATGTAATTGCCGGGCAGGGAACTGCTGCGAAAGAACTGATTGAAGATGTTGGTGATTTTGATATTATTATTAGCACCGGTTGGAGGTGGTGGCCTATTAAGTGGTACGGCAATTTCAACAAAATATTTATTGACTAATTGCAAGGTGATTGGTGCAGAACCTTCCGGCGCCGACGATGCTTTTCGTTCGTTTCATTCAAAAAAACTCACACCATCAGTAAATCCTAAAACCATTGCCGACGGATTGCTCACTTCTCTTGGTGAAAGAAATTTTGCCATTATCATGAATAAAGTGGATGATATAGTAACTGTTTCTGAAGAGAAGATTGTTGAAGCCATGCGCATGATTTGGGAGCGAATGAAAATAATAATCGAACCTTCATCTGCAGTTCCACTCGCTGCTATTCTCGAAGGAAAATTAGATGTTCGTGACAAGAAAGTAGGAATAATTTTATCGGGTGGAAATCTGGATTTAGGGAAGTTGCCGTTTTGAATTATTTGCTCCTTCACCCTCTTGGGGAAGGCTGGGATGGAGGCTTTACAACATCGGGCTAACAATATGCGCCAGCGATTCGCGTAGCTTATTAAACCATGGACGGGTTATCCATTCATGAAGCTTAATTTCCTTGCAATTTTTTAAATCAGTTTTAAAAACACGTTTTACCTGTTGCGTAAATTTTTCTTCGTAAACAAAAGCATTAATCTCGAAATTTGTTTCAAGGCTTCTGAAATCAAGATTGGCTGTTCCAACAGAAGCAAAAATGTCGTCGGAAAGTAAAACTTTACTGTGGATGAATCCGGTTTGGTACAAGTAAATTTTTATGCCAGCTTCAAGCAACTCTTCAATATATGAAAATGAACACCACTTTGATACCCTTGCATCTGTTTTTTCGGGAATAATTATTCTCACATCAACATTACTTAGGGCTGCCGTTTTTAAAGCAGCAACTAACTGAGGTGGAGGCATCAGGTAAGGCGTCGTCATATAAACGTATTCGCGTGCATTTGAAATGGCTGAAAAAAATGCCTGATCAATACTTTGCCAATCAGAATCAGGGCCACTTGCAGAAATTTGTACAGGCGTTTCCGGCTTGTCAGTTAGTGGCAGAAAATAGTCTTTCCCGTGTAAGTTTTCATTAATCACAAAATACCAGTCGGCAGCAAATATTACCTGCATACAAGCCACTGCATCACCGGTTATCTGAAGGTGTGTATCGCGCCATGGCCCCACTTTCCTATTCCCTTCAATATAACGGTCAGCAATGTTTATTCCCCCGGTAAAACCAACTTTCCCATCAACAACCAGAATTTTACGGTGGTTTCGGAAATTAGCTCTTGATGTAAGTCGTGGAAACCTGACTTCCATAAATGAATAAATTTCAATTCCATTTTCGCGCAGCTCTTTATAAAACTTCTCTTTTAAACCCCAACTGCCTACATCATCAACAATAATGCGCACTTCAACGCCTTCCTTACTTTTTTTTATCAGCAATTGTTTTACTTTATTTCCAATCTTATCGTCATCAAAAATGTAGTATTCCAAATGGATATGGTGCCGGGCGTTTTCAATAGCTTTAAATATTGCTTCGAAGGTTTCAGTACCATTTTTTAGTAGCCTGAGCTTATTGCCGGTTGTGAGCAGTGCGCTTGAATTATTTAATAATAAACGGATTATATTGATTTTGTCCATCGCTTTTGGATCAATATCCAGTTTGGTATTATCAAATTCGCGTAGCTGCACCGTAGAAAGTTTTCTTATCCGGCTCAACTCTTTTATTCCTTTTCTTGAATACAGCTTACGTTTACGGTATTCCTGCCCGAAGAACAAGATAAAAAAACAATCCTAAAATTGGGAGGAGTATTAGTACTAAAACCCATGCAATGGTTTTAAACGGCGATCTCTTTTCTAAAACTATCATTAATGCAACAGGGATTGCTGTAGCTAAAAAAATCAATGAGAAGATTTGCCAGAAAGTATTCCAACCGTACATATAATTTCGCTGTTAATGAACAATAAAATACAAATTTTTTAGGTTCAAAAACAAATAATTGTAATAAATCGTAATTAATTTTGCATAAATGAGAAAAGTATTCGTGATGAGAATGTTTTTGCCAATAATCATTATATTCTTTATCGGAATATCGTGTGCCAGCCAGAAAAAAATGGGGGAAGCAAAAACCGGGACTGAGGGCATGGAAAGCGATGAAGCGAAAGAAAGTATTGAATATGGTATAGAAACTTTTGATGCAAGATTTGAAGCATGGTATCAGCGATACAATAATAAAACGATATATCATTCGCAGGATTATTATGAATATTGGAACAACCAGTATGTATCAAATTGGAATACGAATGCATCAGAAGTTCGGGAAAATAATTTTTTTGAACCGATTGTAGGATATAGTTCCAACATAAAATACGGATTGGAGCTAAATCATAAGTTGTTTTATTATTTTCAGTATGTGGAGAATATACTGAAAATTAAGATTATGGATTACAGTCCTAAAGCGGTGCCGTTTCAGTAAATATTTCGGAAAATGTAAAGTTCGTCTTTACCAAATTGTTCAAATTGATACAATTGAGTTGGTGGTTCAGGCGCTTCAATTCCTGAATGAAATTCTTTATCACCCACAAAAACATAAGCTTCATCCCAGATGCCGGTTTCCAAAAAACTTTCAAGCAATTGTTTTCCACCTTCAATTATTACAGATTGTATATTAAGCCGGTATAATTCTCCCAGAATTTGCTGCGGAACTTTATTACTGAAGGCGATTTTAATGTAGCTCAAATTACCTGAGATTTCGTTTTTCTGTGAATTGAAAATTATTGTTGGCGCTGAATCATCAAAAATCTTAAGATCGACAGGAAGGCGAGATTTATTATCAAGTACAATGCGAATTGGGTTTCTCCCTTCAACATGGCGAACTGTTAACCCGGGGTTGTCTTTTAAGGCAGTTTTTGTTCCCACCATAATCGCATCTTCCTCTGCACGCATCTGGTGAACCCGTCTTTAAAGCCAGTTCGCCTGTAATCCACGTTGGTTGTCCATAATGCTCATCTTCACGGTTCATATCAATAAAACCATCAGCTGTTTGTGCCCATTTCAAAAAAATATAGGGGCGTCTTTTTTCATGAAAAGTAAAAAATCGTTTGTTAATTTCACGACATTCTTTTTCCAACAGTCCCACATGAACATCAATTCCTGCATTTTTCATACGTTCAATTCCTTTTCCTGCAACTTCAGTAAACGGATCGATGGTTCCAACAAGAACTTTTGGAATCTGCTTTTCAATAATCAGGTTTGAACAAGGCGGCGTTAAGCCTTGGTGAGCGCAAGGTTCAAGAGTAACGTAGAGCATACTGTCTTTTAACAATTCATGGTCAGCAACTGCATTTATTGCATTTACCTCGGCATGATTTCCACCATGTTTTTCATGATATCCTTCTCCAATAATTTGTCCCTGATGAACAATTACACAGCCTACCATTGGATTGGGCGAAACCTGTCCGGCTCCCTTCTTTGCCAGTTCAAGGCAACGCTGCATGTATTTATCGTTAAGGAACATTTCTTAAAAAGTAAAATTTAACTTTACCGCGCAAAAGTACACAATGCAAACAACTATTCAATATATAAAAAACGAATTGAAAGATGTTTACCCTGAATCAGAAGTACAGGGACTGACAAGGATAGTATTGGAACATATTACCGGCTGGAACTATACGCAACAACAGCTTAACCAGCAGAATAAGATTCCGGAATCTGCAAAACAGGAAATAGTAACGATTGTGGAACGACTTAAGAATTATGAGCCAGTTCAGTACATCCTGGGAGAAACGGAATTTTTTGGAATGAAATTGAAACTATCTCCGGAGGTATTAATTCCAAGGCCTGAAACGGAAGAGTTAGTGAAATTGGTACTTGATAGAAATACAAACCGACGCCCCCGAATTTTGGATATTGGCACAGGTTCGGGTTGCATTGCATTAGCGCTGAAATACCATTTGAAAGAGGCACAGGTAAGTGGAGTTGATGTTTCTGAAATGGCACTTGAAATAGCCAAAGAAAATGCAAAACTAAACCAGTTGGAGGTTGAATATTTTTATGCTGATATTCTTCGGTGGGAAGATTTTAAATGGGGACATTATGATATTATTGTGAGTAATCCGCCATACGTAAGGGAAAGTGAAAAAATACAAATGCAGAAAAATGTAATTGCTTATGAACCTCACAATGCGCTCTTCGTTTCAGATAATGACCCGCTGATTTTTTATCGGAAAATTATAACGTTTGCTATAAAATATTTAAGTAAAAATGGAAGTTTATTTTTTGAAATAAATGAAAATCTTGGTAAAGAAATGTACGAACTTTTTAATGCTTTAGGATTCAGAAAAATAGAGGTATTGAATGACATTAATGGAAAAAAAAGAATGATATGTGGCATAAAATAATCGCAATTGCAATTCTACTTTTTTCTATCTTGGCAATTAAAAACTGAAAGCGAGTGAAAAAAGCCATATCTAAAATCATACTTGTTTTAAACCTTTTTGCAGTTTTTGCGCTGCTAATAAGTTATTCGGCTTTAATTATACCACCCGACAAATTTTGGGTGCCGTCTTTTTTTGGATTAGCATATCCGTTTATTTTTAGCACTAACATTTTATTCATCGTTTATTGGCTTGTTGTGAAACCCAAATATAGCTTATTGTCAATTATCACTGTGCTACTTGGTTTTTGTTTTATATCCCGGTATTTTCAGTTAAGTGGAAAGAAATTAGATGGTGATAATATTAAAGTAATTTCTTATAACGTCCGTAATTTCGGTGGCTACGAAACAGGTAATCCAATTGATAATGCCAGCAAAATTACAGCATTTTTAAACGAGCAGAACCCTAAAATTATTTGCTTACAGGAAACACGTCTTCGAAGAAACACAATTTTTAATCTGCGCAATGTAGTTCAGGATTTACCTACAATTAAACATTATCAGTATGCAAGCTCAAGCAATAATTTTGGATTGGTTACAATGACAAGCTTTCCAATTGTAAATATGAATGAAATTCGTTTTGAAGGATCTGGGAATATGGCTATTTATACAGATCTTCTTATTGGAGAAGATACAATTCGGGTTTTTAATATTCACCTTCAATCGTATGGTATTAATCCTAATAATTACACAATTGTAGAATCGCCCAGGTTGGATGAAAAAAAAGATTTAAAGGAAATACGCGATATGGCAAGTAAGCTCAGGCGTGCTTTTCAAATGAGGGTAACCCAGGTTTGGCAAGTCAGAAAACGTGTTGACGAATCTCCTTATCCGGTTATAATTTGTGGCGATTTTAATGATACGCCAATGTCGTATGCTTACCAAATCTTAAGAAAAAATGTCAATGATGCATTTATCGATTCAGGGAAAGGATTTGGGCGAACATACGTCGGGAAGTTGCCATCTTTCAGAATTGATAATATTTTTTACAGTGATAAATTTGAATCATACAATTTTAAGACCTATGATTTCAAAATGTCTGACCATTTGCCAATTTCTACTGATTTAGTATTAAAAGACTAATGCTTTTCCAATATTTTTATTGCCGAAACTTTATCCTTGTGCAATTGAGCTACCAAACTTTCAATACCATTAAATTTTTGTTCTTCCCTTATTTTCCCGAAAAACTCTATCGTAATTTCTTTGCCGTAAATATTGCCTTCAAAATCAAAAATATTTACTTCAATACTTCGGTTGTCGGCGTTGTTGTTGAAAGTAGGCCGTGTTCCAATATTTAACATTCCGTTATAAATTGATGCCCCTTGAGAAACTTTTACTGCGTAAACCCCGTAACCCGGAATGATTTTATATTTGTCAGATGCTTCAATGTTTGCAGTGGGAAAGCCAAGCTTACGTCCGATACGCTTTCCATCAACAACAGTTCCATGCAAAACAAAATTATATCCCAAATACCGGTTGGCTTTTTCAATATCACCTGCCTGTAGCGACTGCCTTATTTTTGTTGAACTAACACTTTCTTCACCAATGTTTAGTGCATCCAGTTTTTCAATTTCGAAGTTAAATTTTACAGCACATTTCCGAAGATAATCAAAATCACCTTCACGGTTTTTCCCAAATTTATGATCGTAACCTACAACCAGGCAATGGGTATGCATTTGTTTTACCAGTATTTCTTCAACAAATTTTGAATAAGAAAGCTCTGAAAATGCTTTGTCGAATTGATATACAACAAGGTGGTCTATACCATACAGATCAAAAAGATTCGTTTTCTCTTTGAGGGTGGTAAGTAGCCGAAGGTTATTTTCATCGGGCACAGTAACAAGCCGCGGGTGCGTATGAAATGTAAAAATTACCGTTTCTCCGCCATACTTTTTTGCAATTTCCTTTAACCTTAAAATTACCTGTTGATGTCCTTTATGAACACCATCAAAAGTCCCGATAGTAACAACAGGTTTTTTGGCTTCAAAATGTGCTAATCCATGATGTATTTTCACGATTTCTTTTCAATTGTTGCGAACCCGATTTAAATTCGCCGTTTATGGCTTCAAAATTAAAAAAAACGCTCACACACAAAATTCTTAAAATATGTTATTTTCAGCAATACTGTTTCTGGTAAGTTGGATTTTGTTAATTTTACGCCCTCAAAATAACAACGAATGATTTTAAATCGATTCTTTTTTATTCTGGTTGTAACCTTACTATTTCTAAGCGGTTGTAAAAAAGATGACCATTTCACAATAACCGGAACAATTACTCATGCGGAAGGTGACACTATTTACCTGGATGAACTGATGTTAACTTCAACAAAGCCGGTGGACAAAAGTAAAATCGACAATAAAGGTCGGTTTGAGTTGAAAGGTGTGGCAACCACTCCAACTTTTTTTATCTTAAGGTTATCAAATCAGATCATGTATTTGTTGTTGGATTCTACAGAGAATGTGACTATTGAAGCTGATGTGGTAAATTTTAACCGTGATTATGCCATCGAAGGTTCTTGGGGATCTCAACAACTGAGGCAGTTGAACCGGCATTTTTTTGATACGCAGCAAAAACTGGATTCATTAGGGAATCTTATGGAGATGCATGACGGGCAGGCTGGTTATAGCCAAATGCAAAAAAAATGGGTGGAAGAATATAATAATATAGTTGAAGCACAGTCTGAATATTCTAAAAATTTTATTTTAGAAAATCCGTTTTCTATGGCAAGTGTATATGCTCTCTATCAAAAATATAATAATCAGACATTCGTAATGACTGACTTCCAGACTATGCGAACAGCAGCATCAGCATTAAATGCAGTATACCCAAATTCTGATTTTGTTAAGGCATTGTATGAAAATACCCTTCAGCTTTTGAAACAACAAAGGTCAGATGAAATAAAAAAACTAATTGATGAAAGAGGTGCAAATAGTCCTGATATTGTACTTCCCAATGTTGAAGGTAATGATGTTTCCTTATCGTCGTTAAGAGGTAAGGTTGTTTTGTTACAATTCTGGGCTGCAGAAGATCAGAATTCCAGAGCATTTAATTCATTGTTGCGCGACGCGTATAAAAAATACAAGTCTAAAGGATTCGAAATTTACCAGGTAAATGTTGGCAAAAACAGAAGTGAATGGGTTGATGTAATTGACGCCGATAAAATGAATTGGATAAATGTTGGCGACATGGAAGGAAGTGTTAATGCAATTCGTGCATACAATGTTCAATCTTTACCAGCAAATTATCTGCTCGATAGTGATGGAGTAATCAAAGCAAAAAATATAAGCGGAACCAATCTCGACAGGGTTCTTTCACAATTACTGAATTAACAAAAGTGCGGTAATCAATAATCAAAAATTTATTTCATTGTCAAAACAAGGAAAAATATATTTCATTTCCGATGTTCATCTTGGAGCGCCGGCGCTAAAAAATAACAGGGAGCGTGAATTGCTTTTTGCCCGATGGCTGGATGAAATAAAGGCAGATGTGGAAGAACTTTACCTGATGGGCGATATTTTTGATTTTTGGTACGAATATAAAAAAGTAGTGCCACGCGGATTTACACGTATTCTCGGAAGAATTGCCGACTTAACAGATAATGGAATTCCTGTTCATTATTTTCCGGGGAACCATGATTTATGGGTTTTTGATTATCTGCATGAAGAAACTGGAGTTAGCGTTCATCATAAAGAAATAATTAAAACAATTAAGGGACGAAAATTTTTCCTTGCACACGGCGATGGGTTAGATGCTGATGATAAAGGATATAATAGGTTAAAGAAATTCTTCACCAATAAAACTGCACAGTGGTTATTTTCCAGGCTGCACCCCAATTTTGCTCTTTTAATTGCACATCGTTGGTCAAAATCGAGCAGATTATCTAAAATGATATATGAAAACGATTTTTTGGTTAAGAACGATGGGTTGTATAAATTTGCCGGCAATTTTCTCCAAAATGAATATGTAGATTATTTTATTATGGGTCACAGGCACCAAATGGTTAATGAGAAAATGACTGAGAAAACCCGTTTTATTCTGTTGGGCGACTGGATTAATTATTTTTCATACGGTGTTTTTGATGGAGAAAAGTTTGAACTAAAAAAATATAAGGATACAGCTAATAGCTGATATGAGGAGTTGACATGAGAAAAGAGATATACACCAGGATAATTGGAACCGGAAGTTGTTTGCCTCCGGTTATCATTAAAAACAGTTATTTTTTGAATCATAAATTTTACGATCAGTCAAAGAAAACACTGATTGATAAAAGCAATGAAGAGATTATTCATAAATTTCATGAAATAACAAATATTGAAGAACGACGTTATGTCGATGAAAGTCAAACTACATCTGATATTGCTGTAATTGCCATTAAAGATGCCTGTCAATCTGCTGGTATTTCCTTAGAAAGCCTCGACTTTATTATTATCGGGCATAATTTTGGAGATATTCAACACGGTAATGTTCGTACCGATATTTTACCGGGTTTGGGTAACAAGGTTAAAATGAAACTAAACCTCAAAAATCCAAATTGTATTTGTCACGATATTGTTTCAGGCTGCCCCGGATGGACTCAGGGAATGATTACTGCCGATGCATATATTAAAAGCGGATTTTTTAAACGTGGGGTGGTAGTTGGTGCCGATGTCTTATCTCGAATTTCCGATCCTCACGATCGTGACTCAATGATTTATGCAGATGGTGCAGGCGCAACCATTGTGGAGGGAATTGAAAGCGACGAGCCAATTGGTATTCTTTCTCATTCGAGTCGTTCAGATTCAGTTCAATATGCTAATCTTCTCACTTTGGGGCCATCAGGCAATCCTGACTTCGAAGGGGATGAACTGTTTATTAAAATGGCAGGGCACAAATTATATATTTATGCAATTACCACAGTTCCGGGGGTTGTAAAAGACAGCATTGAAAAAGCAGGAATTGATTTAAAAGATATCAAAAAGGTTTTCATTCACCAGGCCAATGAAAAAATGGATGAAGCCATTTTGGCTGGCGTTTTTAAACTATATAATGAAAAAGAAATTCCTGAAGGTATAATGCCAATGAGTATCCGAAAGCTCGGGAATTCATCTACTGCAACTGTTCCAACACTAATTGATTTGGTTATGAAAGGAAAGATGGAAGGACAGGAAGTAAATGAAGGAGATTACACCATTCTTTGCTCCGTTGGTGCCGGCATGAACATTAATTCAATAGTTTATAAATGGTAAAAGACTACCATTTAATTGGCTTCAAACCTTTTTCAATTAAATAGTCATTTGTTTTGCTGAAATGCTTGTTGCCAAAAAAACCACGGCTGGCAGACAAAGGTGATGGATGCACCGAGGTAAGCACAAGATGCTTGTTTTGATCAATTAATTTGCTTTTACTGATAGCATAATTCCCCCATAAAATAAAAACAACATTTTCTTTTTGATGGTTAATTTTATGAATAACGGCATCGGTAAATTGCTCCCACCCCTTATTCTGATGCGACCCTGCCATATAAGCCTGAACAGTTAGCGTTGCATTTAACAGTAAAACCCCCTGTTTTGCCCAATCAGTAAGATTTCCTGATTTCGGGATCGGTTTGCCAATATCATTTTGTAATTCTTTAAAAATATTCCGAAGGCTTGGAGGGAAATTAACACCATCGTTTACTGAAAAGCAAAGTCCGTGTGCCTGCCCGGGGCCATGATAAGGATCCTGACCGAGAATTACTACTTTCAATTTATCAAAAGTACATTGATCGAAAGCGTTAAAAATCAATTTAGCCGGTGGGAAAATTTTACGCGTTTTATATTCATCGCGAATAAATTCAGTCAGCTTAAGAAAATAATCTTTTTCAAATTCATCCTGAAGAATTGATTTCCAGCTTTCATCTATTCGAACGTCCATATCGTCTGTTTTTGTTTTGATCATCTAAAATATAAAAATATGTTGCCTTTCGGGTTTTGAAAGAACTTTTTCCGTTTCAACCATTTTGCTTAATCTCAATTTTGTACTTTTAACCTTAAAATTAAACTTATGGATTTTATCTATCTTTTGATTGGCCTCGCAGTTGGTTTTGCTGTTGCGTATTTTATGGTAAGTCTTCGAAATAAATCTTCTGAGAACAAACTATTGTCAAATAAGAATGAGGATGAGAAAATGCTTGCTCAATTGGAGGAGCGGGTTTCAAATCTTCAAAAAGAGAATGAAAAGACTGCTGCCGAATTGGAACAGGCAGAGCAACAGAACCTGATTCATGTTCAACGATTAAGTAAGGCAGAGGTTGAGTTTGCCAATCTTCGCGAGAAGCTGCTGACTCAAAAGCAGGAGATGGAAGACCTCCAAAAGAAATTTACTACCGAATTTGAAAACGTAGCCAATAAGATTTTAGAGAAAAATAGTGAGAAATTTACGGCTGCAAATCAGAAAAATATCGGAGAAGTTTTAAATCCATTAAAAGAAAAAATATTGCTTTTTGAGAAAAAAGTTGAAGATACTTATCAGAAAGGGTTAAAAGACCAAACCGATTTGCGGGCCGAATTAAAAAAACTGTATGATTTAAATAGTCGTATCAGCGAAGAAGCCAATAATCTGACAAGGGCATTAAAGGGCGATGTAAAAAAACAGGGTAACTGGGGAGAAGTTGTTTTGGAAAGAATATTGGAACGATCAGGTTTAAATGAGGGTTCTGAAGGTTATCAGAAACAGTTCAGCGATACTTTGGAAGATGGACGACGCATTCAGCCTGATATAGTTATTAACTTGCCCGACAATAAACACATTGTTGTTGATTCAAAAGTTTCGCTGGTAGCTTACGAAAAAGCTGTTAATGCAGCCACCGATGAAGAGCGAGCTATATTTATAAAAGATCATTTAATCAGTTTGAAAGCTCACATAAAAGGATTAAGCGAAAAACATTATCAATCAGCACAAAAGCTAAATTCACCCGATTTTGTATTGCTGTTCATACCAATAGAATCATCATTTAGCATTGCCGTCCAGGAAGACCAGGAACTGTTTTCTTTTGCCTGGGATTTGAAAGTGGTTATAGTAAGCCCTTCTACTTTGCTGGCTACTTTACGAACCATATCATCCATCTGGCAACAGGAAAATCAAACCCGTAATGCAATTGAAATTGCCCGTCAGGGAGGAGCCCTTTACGATAAATTTGTTGGTTTTATAGCTGATTTGGAAGGTATTGGTAAGAACATAGATAATTCAAAAAAATCGTATGAACAGGCAATGAATAAATTGCAGGAAGGCCCTGGAAATTTAATCAAGCGTGCCGAAAATATTCGTAAGTTGGGAGCAAAGGCATCAAAAGAATTGCCAAAACAATATGCTGACGACAATTAATTCCATAGAATTTTTCAGGCAAAATTACATTGCTTATTAAAAATTTGTAACGCGGTTTAAAAGAAAAATCCATGTTTTTTTCGTAACCAACAAAAAGATGTTGCGTAAATAATCTTCCGTTGACATTTAAACGATACTTGTTGTTCAACCTGTTAGTGAAAGGTTGAGAAAATAAAGTAAAAATTTGAGGGAAATGTTTTGGTGATTTAAAAAAGGCTCTTACTTTTGCGCTCGCTTTTAAGGGGAGCGTTCAGGGAAATGTTGATATACAGGATGGGATTACAGGATATGAGATAGGATAATGAGAAGGGTAATTTCAGGGTATAGAAATAATTTTCAAAAAAGGTGATTGATTTTTTTGTTTAGAATAAAAAGGTGATTATCTTTGCGGCCCCGAAAGGGAAAGTTCAAAAAATAAGTAAAAAATATTGCCAGCATAAGAGGATGTAAAAAGAGGTGAAAGGTGCTGGTTTTTTTACGCGAGTTCTTTAAAATTATGAAGCACAAAAAAAAAGCAAGGTTTAACCAACTTTGTTGATTTCTGAGAGACATCTGGAGCGAAAGAGCATTAAACTTTTAATATATACAACGGAGAGTTTGATCCTGGCTCAGGATGAACGCTAGCGGGAGGCTTAACACATGCAAGTCGAGCGGGATTCACCTTCGGGTGATGAGAGCGGCGCACGGGTGCGTAACGCGTATGCAACCTGCCTTGTACAGGGGGATAGCCCATGGAAACGTGGATTAATACCCCATAGTATCAATGAATCGCCTGGTTTATTGATTAAAACTTTGGTGGTACAAGATGGGCATGCGTAGGATTAGCTGGTTGGTGAGGTAACGGCTCACCAAGGCAACGATCCTTAGGGGTTCTGAGAGGATTACCCCCCACACTGGGACTGAGACACGGCCCAGACTCCTACGGGAGGCAGCAGTGAGGAATATTGGTCAATGGACGAGAGTCTGAACCAGCCATCCCGCGTGCAGGATGACGGCCCTACGGGTTGTAAACTGCTTTTCTACTCCAAGAAACCTGTCTACGTGTAGACAGTTGCCGGTAGAGTAGGAATAAGCATCGGCTAACTCCGTGCCAGCAGCCGCGGTAATACGGAGGATGCAAGCGTTATCCGGATTCATTGGGTTTAAAGGGTGCGCAGGTGGGCTTGTAAGTCAGTGGTGAAATGCTGCCGCTTAACGGTAGAATTGCCATTGATACTGCAGGTCTTGAATATGGTTGAGGTAGGCGGAATGTGTTGTGTAGCGGTGAAATGCATAGATATGACACAGAACACCGATTGCGAAGGCAGCTTACTAAGCCATGATTGACACTGAGGCACGAAAGCGTGGGGAGCGAACAGGATTAGATACCCTGGTAGTCCACGCCGTAAACGATGATCACTCGCTGTCTGCGATATACAGTAGGCGGCTGAGCGAAAGCATTAAGTGATCCACCTGGGGAGTACGATCGCAAGGTTGAAACTCAAAGGAATTGACGGGGGCCCGCACAAGCGGAGGAACATGTGGTTTAATTCGATGATACGCGAGGAACCTTACCTGGGCTTAAATGTAGATTGCATGATGTGGAAACACGTCTTCCCTTCGGGGCTATTTACAAGGTGCTGCATGGTTGTCGTCAGCTCGTGCCGTGAGGTGTCGGGTTAAGTCCCATAACGAGCGCAACCCTTATCGTTAGTTGCCAGCGGGTAGAGCCGGGGACTCTAGCGAGACTGCCACCGTAAGGTGAGAGGAAGGTGGGGATGACGTCAAATCAGCACGGCCCTTATGTCCAGGGCTACACACGTGTTACAATGGCCGGTACAAAGGGCAGCTACATCGCGAGAAGATGCTAATCTCAAAAGCCGGTCCCAGTTCGGATTGGAGTCTGCAACCCGACTCCATGAAGTTGGATTCGCTAGTAATCGGATATCAGCCATGATCCGGTGAATACGTTCCCGGGCCTTGTACACACCGCCCGTCAAACCATGGGAGCTGGGGGTGCCTGAAGTCTGCCACCGCAAGGAGCGGCCTAGGGTAAAACTAGTGACTGGGGTTAAGTCGTAACAAGGTAGCCGTACCGGAAGGTGTGGCTGGAACACCTCCTTTCTGGAGCCTGGATGTTAAAAAACGACGAGATTGACAATTTTGGACCTTGCTTTTTTAAAGATATAATGAGTTATAGCGGAGAGCTGTTAGCTGATAGCTTGAAGCTTGAAACAGTCCCGTAGCTCAGCTGGTTAGAGTACTACACTGATAATGTAGGGGTCCCCAGTTCAAGTCTGGGCGGGACTACGAAATTTATGAATGATTAATTATTATTTATGAATGTAGTTCGCGGTAGCGAAATAATAAATAATCAATTATCACTCGCAAATTGACTTGGGGGATTAGCTCAGTTGGCTAGAGCGCTAGATTTGCATTCTAGAGGTCAAGGGTTCGACTCCCTTATTCTCCACCCTTGGTCTACGAAGCTTTAGCGAAGGAGACAATTACGAAGCTTTAGCGAAGGAGACAATAAAAAGAGAGGCTGAAAAAGTCGCAAGACACAAGACAACGTGGGCCACACGTTAAAAAATGGCAATTCTCCTGCGCCAAGGCTACGGAGAATAAGAAGCGTTCAAAAAGAAATTGAAATATTGAAGACAAAGCAGGACAAGTTTATATAAAAGCAGAAACCTGGGGCATGGAACCTGGAACCTGCAACTTGCAACTGTATAAGATAAGGCTGGCGCCTGAAAGACGAAGGTTCGATTCCTTTGTTATCTACGTACTTGAAGCTAAAAGCTAAAAGCTTGGAGCTAAGAGTTAAAGTTCTTTGGCATGTTGGGAAAAATAATGAGTCAAATCATAAAGAATACGACAAACGAGTAAACAACAGAAGAATTCTAAGTAAGGATTCTCACAAAAAGAAAGTTACTAAGGGCGTACGGAGGATGCCTTGGCTCTCAGAGGCGAAGAAGGGCGTGACAAGCTGCGAAAAGCTGCGGGGATTGGCAAATACGAATCGATCCGCAGATACCCGAATGGGGCAACCCAATCTAATTTATTAGATTATTCCATGTAAATGGAAGGCGAACGTGGGGAACTGAAACATCTCATTACCCACAGGAAAAGAAAACAATAGTGATTCCCGGAGTAGTGGCGAGCGAAACGGGAATAGCCCAAACCAACATTGTTTTGGCAATGTTGGGGTTGTAGGGCTGCGACATGGAGAACTATTTTGAAGTAGAACGGTTTTGGAAAAGCCGACCGAAGAGGGTGACAGTCCCGTATACGAAAGAAATATAATCCTAGCAGTACCCTGAGTAAGGCGGGACACGAGAAATCCTGTCTGAAACTGCCGGGACCATCCGGTAAGGCTAAATACTCCTGAGAGACCGATAGCGAACAAGTACCGTGAGGGAAAGGTGAAAAGCACCCCGAACAGGGGAGTGAAATAGTACCTGAAACCGTGCGCTTACAAGCGGTTGGAGTTCCGATTAATCGGGATGACAGCGTGCCTTTTGCATAATGAGCCTACGAGTTAGTCGTCACTGGCAAGGCTAAGGACTTAAGGTCCGTACCCGAAGCGAAAGCGAGTCTGAATAGGGCGATCAGAGTCAGTGGCGCTAGACGCGAAACCTTGTGATCTACCCATGGCCAGGTTGAAGTGTTGGTAACACAACATGGAGGACCGAACCAGGAGACGTTGAAAAGTCTTTGGATGAGCTGTGGGTAGGGGTGAAAGGCTAATCAAACTGGGAGATAGCTCGTACTCCCCGAAATGCATTTAGGTGCAGCCTTGTGATAGTTTTGCAGAGGTAGAGCTACTGATTGGATGCGAGGGCTTCGCCGCCTATCAAATCCAGACAAACTCCGAATGCTGTAAAATGTTTCACAGGAGTGAGGGCATGGGTGCTAAGGTCCATGTCCGAGAGGGAAAGAACCCAGACCATCAGCTAAGGTCCCCAAGTATATGCTAAGTTGAACTAACGAGGTCCGGTTGCAGCGACAGCTAGGATGTTGGCTTGGAAGCAGCCATTCATTTAAAGAGTGCGTAACAGCTCACTAGTCGAGCGACTGGGCATGGATAATAATCGGGCATAAGCATATCACCGAAGCTATGGATTCTCGTTTTAAACGAGACTGGTAGGGGAGCATTCCAAAGGCGTTGAAGGTGTGGCGTGAGCCATTCTGGAGCATTTGGAAAAGCAAATGTAGGCATAAGTAACGATAATGCGGGTGAGAAACCCGCACGCCGATAGACTAAGGTTTCCTGATCAACGCTAATCGGATCAGGGTAAGCCGGGACCTAAGGTGTACCCGAAGGGGGAAGCCGATGGCAAGCAGGTTAATATTCCTGCGCCTGTTATACGATAAAAGTGACGGAGAGAAGTAGCTGCTAGGTACTGACGGAATAGTACGTTGAGCCTAGCCTTCGGGCGAAGCGAAGCAGTAAATTTTCTTCCAAGAAAAGCGAGTATAACAGCCCGTACCGCAAACCGACACAGGTAGTCAAGGAGAGAATCCTGAGGCGCTCGAGTGATTCACGGCTAAGGAACTAGGCAAAATGACCCCGTAACTTCGGGAGAAGGGGAGCCTCTAGCAATAGAGGCCGCAGAGAAATGATCCAGGCGACTGTTTATCAAAAACACAGGGCTCTGCTAAATCGAAAGATGACGTATAGGGCCTGACACCTGCCCGGTGCCGGAAGGTTAAGTGGGGATGTTATCGTAAGAGAAGCATTGAAATGAAGCCCCGGTAAACGGCGGCCGTAACTATAACGGTCCTAAGGTAGCGAAATTCCTTGTCGGGTAAGTTCCGACCTGCACGAATGGTGTAACGATCTGGATACTGTCTCGGCCGTGAGCTCGGTGAAATTGTAGTAACGGTGAAGATGCCGTTTACCCGCAACGGGACGGAAAGACCCCGTGAACCTTTACTGCAGCTTCGCATTGACTCTGGGTAAGTGATGTGTAGGATAGGACGGAGGCTATGAGCCGGTTTCGCCAGGAATCGGGGAGCCATCCTTGAAATACGTCCCTTTGCTTACTTGGAGCCTAACCCCTAACGGGGGACATTGCGTGGTGGGTAGTTTGACTGGGGTGGTCGCCTCCAAAAGAGTAACGGAGGCTTCTAAAGGTGCGCTCATGGCGATTGGTAACCGCCAGCAGAGCATAATGGTATAAGCGCGCTTGACTGTGAGACCGACGGGTCGATCAGGTAGGAAACTAGAGCATAGTGATCCGGTGGTTCCGTATGGAAGGGCCATCGCTCAAAGGATAAAAGGTACTCCGGGGATAACAGGCTGATCGCTCCCAAGAGCTCATATCGACGGAGCGGTTTGGCACCTCGATGTCGGCTCGTCACATCCTGGGGCTGGAGAAGGTCCCAAGGGTTCGGCTGTTCGCCGATTAAAGTGGCACGCGAGCTGGGTTCAGAACGTCGTGAGACAGTTCGGTCCCTATCTGTTGTGGGCGTTGGAGATTTGAGAGGACCTGACTCTAGTACGAGAGGACCGAGTTGGACTGACCTCTAGTGTACCTGTTGTGGCGCCAGCTGCATTGCAGGGTAGCTATGTCGGGATGAGATAAGCGCTGAAAGCATCTAAGCGCGAAGCTCACCTCAAGATGAGATCTCCATTAAGGGCCGTAGGAGACGACTACGTTGATAGGCTGCAGGTGTAAGGGCGGTAACGTCCGTAGCTGAGCAGTACTAATTGCCCGTAGACTTTCAAAGATTGTGTGAGATTCCTTGCTGAAAAGATTAAAGTGTTATTTACGATAAAACGTTTGTTGTGTTTTTTCCCAATTGCCTAAAGGTATTTAAGAGTGGTCACATTGCCATTGAGCAGTGTAAACAAGCCATTAAGTCCACCTATGTTAAAACTACGGTGGACGAAAGATTTTAGGTGGTCTCGTCTGAGACGAGACGGCGGGGTACCCGCCGACCAGCTTAAAATCAGAAAGACTTTAGGTGGCTATAGCGGCGGGGCACCACCTCTTCCCATTCCGAACAGAGAAGTTAAGCCCGCCAGCGCCGATGGTACTGCGTAACAGTGGGAGAGTAGGTCGCTGCCAACTTTATCAAAGCCCGGTTCTTCATTGAGCCGGGTTTTTTTATGTCATAAATCCTGTTAATTATCGTGAAAAGTTGAAAACAATTATATTCTGCTTCAATGCTTTTTTTAGTTTTGTGCAACGGTTATAAAAAAGTATATTGTTCAACATATTAACGCAGTTAAAACAACCTTAATATTTCAATTAATTATTAAAAGAGATTTTGCAATCAAAGAATAGGATTTAATGATGCAGACTCAATTCAGTTAAATAATGATTGTAATGGGAAAATACAGATTAATTCAACTATTACTGTTACTTGTAATTGTTCCATTTGTTTCTGTAGGTCAGAATTTTGAAGATCTGAACCTGGAGGAAGAAATGAGCAAAACAGAAAATGTTGAAAAAGAGATTAAACCCGAATTTCAGTTGTGGAAACTGTCAGAATATGGTTCCTTTCAGGATTCGACAACATTAGACACAATGATCGATTTTTTTCAAATTTATAACCCGATTTTTAAAAAGGCGATTACAGTAACTTATGTTGGGAATTACGGAATGTCGGCAATGAACAACGATTTTTTTCACCGGGAATCGGGTGTCGATTTCTTATTTCTTCAATCGCGTTCATTTTATTTGTTAACACCTCAACAGGTTGTTTACTATAATACTCATACACCTTATACCAGGCTTGACTTTAGCCAAAGTGAGAACCGGACTGTAAAAAATGAAACGCGTTTTAATATTTTTCATTCTCAAAATGTAAATCCATATCTGAATCTCACGCTTAAAATGAATATTGGAAAATCTACCGGACAGTATAATCATCAGCAAAGCAATAATAATTATATAACTTTCTATTCAAGCTATAATAAAGAAAACATAAATGCTTATGCCGGATTTATATCAAACCTGGTAAAAAATAATGAAAATGGTGGATTATCAAGCGATTCATTGATATTCAATGGGGTAGATTCGGAACTTTTAAACGTAAATCTTAATGCAAGCAAATCGAAGTTTAACAGCATGTATTTTTATGCAAATGGTGAATACAGGTTTGGCAAAACCATTGAAATTGACTCAATAAGTGAAGTATTCCGACCTGTTTTTGGCATTTTGTATGATGCAGTTTATCAGCGTAATAAACAAGAGTTTACAGAAGAAGAAACAGGTGAAAATAATTTTTTTCCAAACACTTTTTTTGATGATACATACATCAAGGATTCCATTCGATTTAACAAACTCGAAAATACGATTCAAATTAAACAATACGAAAATGCAAACCGAAAAACCAGCTTCGGTAAAAGAGCTTTTCTGGGGATTGAAAATGTTAATTATTCCATGCCTGGCAAAACTTCTGATATTGCGGCGCGGATAGATAATAATTACAATAATTTATATGCAGGAGGTGGAATTTTCAGAGAAACAGGAAAATTCTGGACGTGGAACTTTTCAGGCAAAATATATTTGCTGGGAAGAAATATCGGGCAGACCGAATTAAAAGGGGTAATCTCAAAACCATTTCGCTTTTTTGGAGATTCAATTGCATCATTAAACATTCATGGTAAACTCACAAATAAAGTAGCCGATCCGTTTCAGGAAGAATTTTATTCCAATCATTATCAGTGGGATAATAATTTTAGTATGGAACAACGTATGGTTGCTGGCGGCGATATCGAAATTCCAAAAAGTAAGCTTAAAATTGGTGCAAACTATGCGTTAATAAACAATTTTATATACAATAATTCTGAAGGAATTCCCTCGCAAACAGGTAATGAACTTCTCATTATTTCAGTTTTTGCAGATAAAGATTTCAATTTTAAGAACATACATTTCAGACCACAGGTTTTGTGGCAGAAAGCATCGAATGAAGAATACATCCATTTGCCGGCATTCTCAACCTATGTTGCAACTTATTATCAGTTTATATGGTCGAAAGTAATGCATGTGCAAATTGGCCTGGATATGAGGTACAATACAATGTATTATGCTGATAAATACTCTCCGGCCACAGGTTTATTCTATCTTCAGAATAAAAAAAAGTATGGAAATTTTCCTTATCTTGATGCTTATGCAAATTTAAGATTAAAAAGAACCACCGTATTTTTTAAAATGATGAACTTTGGAACCAATTTTTTAAACGGAGAATACATTACTACACCAAATTACCCAATGCCAAGATCAACATTCAGATTTGGAATAAGTTGGGTATTTTACGACTGATGAATTTTAGCGTTAAAAATAAAGATTTTTGGTTTAGGTTCTTCTTTTTGCTGATTTCAATGAATTTAATGGTTGGATGTGAAAGTGGGAAGAAATCAGGAAAAGAAGATCAGGAAAGTAATTCATTGGAATTAAATCAACTTGAACTTATTAAAGAAAAGGGTGAATTAAAAGCCGTAGTCGATTACAATTCAACCAACTATTTTGTTTACCGTGGAAGACCAATGGGATTTCAATATGAACTTTTGCAGCAACTAAGCAAAGATCTTGGGGTTAAGCTCACCGTTTCCGTGAGCAATAATCTTAAAGAAACTTTTGACGGCATTGAAAATGGAGAATATGATTTAGTTGCCAAAAACCTAACCGTAAACAGAGAAAGAAAACGATTGGTTGATTTCACATTGCCGTTGCAATATACAAGACAGGTCTTGGTGCAGCGTGCAAAATTAAATCAGGGTATTGATTCGCTTTATGTAAATTCGATTGTTGATTTACAGGGAAAAACCGTTTTCGTACAAAAAAACACGGCTTATTATAACCGGCTTTTGTATCTGTCTGACGAAATAGGGAAAGAAATTGATATAGCAGTAGATTCTGTGTATGGAGTTGAACAATTGGTTGCCCGTGTAGCAAATGGCGAAATTAATTATACAGTTTGTGACGAAAACGTTGCCAATCTCAACAAAACATTCTATCCTAATCTTGATGTTTCATTACGATTAAGTTTTCCTCAGAAAATATCATGGGCAGTAAAAAAAGGATCAACTGAATGGAAAGATTACCTTGATAAATGGATTGCTGACAATAAAGGCACCCGGAAATTCAATACACTATATCACAAATACTTTGAAAGTTCACGAATTGCAGAACGAATGGAAAGCGATTTTCATAGTTTGGGCGGTGGAAGAATTTCGCCGTATGACGATATCATTCGTCAGGTGGCAGAAGAATATCATTGGGATTGGCGGCTGATTGCTTCAATAATTTACAGCGAATCAAGGTTCAATCCCGATGCCGGGTCGTGGGCAGGTGCATACGGATTGATGCAATTAATGCCCAATACAGCCGAGGCATTTGGGATTGAAAATTACGAGTTGCCTAAACAGAATATTACGGGCGGAGTTATGTTTCTCGATTGGCTAAATGACCGCTTAAAGGAATCGGTTCCTGATTCAACAGAGAGAATAAATTTTGTTCTTGCGGCTTATAACATCGGATTGGGACATGTTGATGATGCCCGTCGGTTAGCTGAAAAATATGGAAAAGATCCTGATACTTGGAAAAATAATGTGGACGAGTTTTTAGAGAAAAAATCGGTTGAAAAATATTATCGTGATTCGGTTGTTCAGTGGGGATATTGCCGTGGAAAGGAAGCTATTAATTACGTTAACCAGGTAAACGAAAACTTTAATCATTACCTGAATGTAACTAAATAGTATTAATCGTCTTTTACAATTTCATAAAATTCAGAAAGAATCATGGCAGTTGCGCCCCAGATGATTTCATCTTCAAACTGCACACACGGAACTTTTAATTTTCCTTTTACTGTTTCAAGTTCAACTTCATCAGGGCAAGTTAAAAACCGGTTTACAGGAAAAAGGATAATTTTTTCTACTTCGTTTAGATTGATTTCGAAAACGGGTTTTTGCGGAAGCCATCCAACAAAAGGATGAATGATAAACCGGCTAACTTCAACATACAATTCTGAAAGCGAACCTAAAATTTCAATGTTCGAAATGTCAATCCCAATTTCCTCATGAGTTTCACGCAGTGCCGTTTCAAGCGCTGTTTCGCCTTTTTCAATGCGTCCGCCTGGCAATGCAATCTGCCCGGCATGGTTTTTCATGTGCGTCGGGCGTTTGATCAGGCATATTTTAAAAATTCCATTTTCAGGGAAAAGCAATAACAAAACACTGCTGTGGTTTAAACGATTTTTTTCGTTTGGAGCAGCCTTCAACACCCGGTTTTTTGGAAGCATTCGCATGTGAGATGTTTCTCCGGGAAGATCCTTTAACAGCGATTTTCTTATGTTTTCTACGGTAATCATTAATTTACAAAAATAAAAAAAAATACCCGCCGAAGCAGGTATTTTCCTCTAATCAAAATTGCAATATAATAACACAATGTTATTTCAAATGATTTATAAATTTACGGTTACACCCAATACAAAAACTCTTCCCGGGCTCGACAAATTAAAGTATTCCGGCCGGTCGTCCGTTTTGTTGAAGATATTATTCAGGCCAACTGTAAGTTCGTATTTATTGTTAAATGTATGTGTTGTGGTAATATTAAATAAGGTAAAATCGCTAAGCCAAACGCGTGGTTGCGGCCTTACATGGCTATAAATGTCCGTCACTTCTTTTTCACCAAAATAATTGGCGTTTAAGTTAGCAGTGAGTTTATAATTTCCAAAATGTTCTTTATAATCTAAATTAAAACGTGCATTATGATTTCGTACATTTACCAAACTCATGTTGGTTGTTTTGTTTCTTGGATCGGTGTAGGTGTAAGATCCTGTAAATGAAAGATAACGGGTAATCATATACTTAAGCATAACATTTATATTTCTGATGTTTGCTTTCTCAACGTTGGAATAGATATAATCGATTTGAGTGGGTCCCTGTTGTCCCATTACCATATTTATTATTGAATCGGAAGTAATCAGATTGTCAATATGGTTTTCTGAATAATTCAGTGAGAAATCGATCTTGTCTTCAATATATTGCATTGAAAAGGAATAGTAATTTGATTTTTCAGGCTTTAAATCCTCATTTCCTTCGAGAAAGAATGCAATAGGCGAACCAAATGCAGGTATTTCGAAATGATCTGTATATAATTCTTTAACGGTTGGCGCTCTGAAACCCTGGCCAAAACTGGCTCTGAATTTTACATTGCCCGGGCTAAACATTGCGCTTGCCTGAGGTGTAATATTTGTTCCAAATATAGAATGGAAGTCTGCCCTGGCTCCCACAATCAAATCTATATCTTCAAGCAATGCAATATCATCCTGTAAATAAACGATAAAGTTGTTTACTGTTTTGTCATTTATATTGTTTTGTACCGATGATTGTTTTTCATTAATAAATTCCAGGCCGGAAGTTAATTTATGTGTTCCCTTTAAATTGTAGTTACCAAGAAACCTTGCGTTTTGTAAAAGATTTTCATAGTCAAGAACTTTCATCGAGGTTCCGTTATTGTCAATAACATCGTAGATTTTATTTTTATCGGAATGCCATGAGAATTCAAGTTTCGAGTCCTTGTGTGGGTAATAAATTGCTTTGGCCCCGTAATTAAAATCATCGCTTATTTTATCCGGGTAACCTTCAAGCGCAAAATCCCTGTCCAAATGATAATATGAACCCCTTGCAGATAGCTGAAGTTTGTCGCTGGCTGCGTATGAAAATTTCTGATTAATGGCATAATTCTTTTCCTTTTCCTGGGTTAGCAAACCAAGAATTCCCGCTCCGTTATTAATATCATACGGGTCATATTTATTGAATTTTACATCAGTAAATGAAGATAGTTTTTTCTGAGTTGTATTTACAGAAGCGAATAAATAGTTGTCCATTCGAGTTTTATCTTCCGACGGATCAGTGTAAACATTTGTTTTAGCCCCGGCATTTAATTCAAGCGGCTGTGAAACCGATTTTGTAATAATATTTACTACGCCACCAATTGCATTTGACCCGTAAAGTGTTGATGCAGCTCCTTTAATAATTTCAATTCGCTCGATATTTGCTGGATTTATTCTGGATAAATCAACAGCCCCTTTTGTTTCGCCTCCAATGCGTTCTCCGTCAATAAGAAACAATGTATATTGCGGACCAAGACCATCAAATTTGAACGATTTTACCGTGTTGTCTTTCACCATTTCAAAGGAAGCGTCGGATGAAGTTAAGATTTGTGGGAGATAACTAATTCCGCGCTGTTCAATATAATTCTTACCAATTATATGTGTTAACACCGGACTGCTGCTGATTTGGTTTTCAGAGCGTGTTCCGGTAACAACAACCGCATTTAAATCAATCGAGGTTTCGGTCAACTCAAAATTTACTGCTAAATCCTGACCTGAAATTACAACCGGTTTCTCAATGGTTTGAAAGCCAAAATAGCTTACCCTGATAATGTATTCGCCATTTTTAAGGTTGGCAATTTTATAGTTTCCTTCATCATTTGAAGCAGTTCCGAACGGAGTATTCTCTATTACTACATTTGCTCCAACCAAAACTTCGCTTTTATCGGAAACTATTTTTCCGGAAATGGTATGTTGAGCAAAAAGGGTTTGAATGTTTAAAATAAAAGCTGCACCAAGTGCAAAACCGTAAAAAATACGTGACATGTGTATTGATTAAAAGTTATTATTCCAGTTGTTTAAATGAATTTTCATGATATAATGAAACATAATAAATTACGTTTGGTTGCAGGCATTGTAAAATGGATGCAATTCAAAACATTTCAGAAATCTGAAATGATTAACAAAAACAATGGAATACAGGAGGAGCTTTGTTTCCGCTACTATCAGTGTAAAACAAATCTTTTTTAACATTGAATTCGCGGAGAGGGATTTTTTTGTGAGAAATGTTTTCTGAAACAAAATTATAATACCAGTCTTCAATACTTTTTGCATCAGTATAAGTAAATGTATTTACTTCGTTGCCGGCAGCTATTTCATGCTGAACCTGGGAAACTTCAATTTGAAGCGAAGAATTTGAAATATTGATGCTTTGGTTCCCTGAAAGAAAGAATACAAACGGTAAACACACCGTAAGAATCAGGGTTAAAAGTTGTCCGGTAGCACCAACAAAAAACATAGTATTGTTTTATTTTGAATGGTAAAATTAGATTTTTATTTAATAAATCTGCGACAAGTATAGTGATATTAATCAAACCTCATACTTTTTTCGGGAGAAATCTTACTTACAAGATAACTTGGAATTACCAGCATTGCAGTGGTTATAAGCAGTGTGCCAACATTCAACATTAAAATGTTAAATAATGAAAAGTTAACAGGGGCAACGTCAACATAATAAGTTTCAGGGTTAAGTTTTACCACATGAAAAATTTTCTGAATAATAATAAAAGCAATTCCAATTGCATTTCCCCAAAACATTCCGCGCCCTGTTAAAAACATTGAAAGGTAGAGGAAAATTTTTCTGATATTCCAGTTTGTACTACCCATTGCTTTTAATGCACCAATCATGTTGCTTCGTTCCAGGATCAAAACCAGCAGGCCCGAAATCATATTAAATCCGGCCACGAGTAACATTAAAATCAGGATAACCCAAACATTCATATCAAGTACTTCAAGCCAGTCGAATATTTGCGGATAGTTGCTAATAATATTTTCTGTTTTAAGTATTGAATCTTCATCTTCAGAATAATTAACTACCCGGCTTCTTATTTGCTGTTCAATTTTATCGATTTGTCGATAATCATCCACAAGAATTTCGAATCCGCTTATTTTATTTCCGGCCCAGTTGTTTAGTCGCTGAATTTGTTTGATGTCGCCAATAACAAACAAGTTATCAAACTCTTCCATTCCAGTTCGGTAAATTCCACAAACCTTTAATTGCAGCATTCTGGGTGTTGGGTCATTTTCATTTATAAAATACAAAACTGCAAGATCGTCCAATCCAATTTCCAGTAAATTTGTAACTTTTTCTGAAAGTATTATTTCGTTGATTCGCACTGAGTCATTAATTTCAGGCAATCTCCCGGCAGTTAAATTTTTCTCAAAAAAATTCCAGTCGAAGTCGGTTCCAACTCCTTTAAATACAATGCCATGGAAATTTTCGTCGGTTTTTATCATTCCGGGTTTTGTGCCAAAAACCTGGATATTTTCAATCCCTTTTATATTTTTAATATTTGCAAGAAATGGCTGATCTTTTGAAATGGGAGGCAATTCGAAAGAGTTCTGCGCATTAAAATTGATGATTTGTATATGTCCGCCAAACCCGAATACTTTATTTCGCACCTCAGTTTTAAACCCGGTTATTACCGCTACCGAAACAATCATAACAGCCAAACCAAGGGCAATTCCGAAAAGTGCAATCCGAATAATTCGTTGCGAGAGTAACTGCCGGTTCGAGCGATCGAAAAACAATTTATTGGCTATAAATAATTCAGTGTTCATCCGGTAACAGTTTTTTTATTTGGCAGCAAGTTACTGCATTTCCGGTTTTACAACAACTTCATTTTTACGGTTGAGAAATGGTAGTATCATCACAGATATTAACCCGATTATAATAATCATCAATGTTGTTGTAGAATGAGCAACCAAAGCAAAAATTTTACCGTCTTCAGGTGCAACATTATAGAGTCTTAAAGCTTCAATTGCCATAAAATGCCAGGGGCCAATTCCACCCTGTACTGGCGCAACCATTCCAAAACTGGCTAATACAAAAGTGGTCAAACCTGCAATTGGACCGAGATTTTTCGTAAATTCGAAAGCAAAAAACACACTGTAAAGCATCAGGTAATACATCAGCCAAATAAAAACCGAATGAAAATAGAACCACCCTTTTTGTTTAATTGACCTGATTGAAATAAAGCCTTCTTTAAAATTTACAAGAATATCTTTAACTTTTTTGAAAAGGAAATTATTTCTGATTGCGTTTCGAAAAACAAAAATCAAAATAATAAATACAACCAGACCAATATATAAATAAGGTGAAGTGGTTATTGAAGTGAGTTTTGATTTTATTTCTGGGTTTTGATTCAGAAAAGTGATCATTTCACCAAACTGTGAAAAAATGACGATTATAAGTAATACAAGAAGTGAAATTATATCAATAAGCCTCTCAGCAACAACAGTTCCGAATAATTTTGTAAACGAAACTTTTTCGTATCTCGATAAAACTCCGCATCTCGAAATCTCACCCATACGCGGAAAAGCAAGATTCATAAGATATCCTACCATTACTGCCAGAAAAGTGTTAACAAATCCGGGTCTGTGGCTAATCGGTTCTATCATCAACTGCCATCGAATCGTTCTGCTAATATGACTTAACAGTCCGATTAAAAGGGAAATGACAACCCAAAAATAATTCACATCATTTTTTAATACCGATTTTATCCTGTCAACGTCCTGATCTTTATAAATAAGCCAGAAGATAAATGCTCCCAGAGCGAAGAATCCAAGAAATTTTAAAACTTTAAAAGCCGCTTTTTTCAAACTTTATTCATTTAAAGGCTGTATATTTGCCTCGTTACTGATCAAGAAATTTCAACAATTGAAATTCTAATTTAAGGCTGGTCACAGCAGTTAGTAGCCAACAAAAATATAAATTTGTTTGGTTAAATTTCATCAATTGGGAACATAGTAAGTAATAGATATGGACGAATCGGAGAGTAATGAGTTTTGTAAGACCAAAAAAAAGCCTTGGTCAGCATTTTCTTACGGATCAGAATATTGCCCGTAAAATAGTTGACAGTCTTGGTCCCGGTGTTCCCGATGTTTTGGAAATCGGCCCGGGAATGGGAGTGCTAACTCAGTATCTCTTGCAGCGTTCAGAATTAAATGTCAAAGTTGTAGAGATCGATCGCGAATCAGTTGCATATCTTCAACAAAATTTTCCCCGGCTTGAAATAATATCCGATGATTTTTTGAAAGCTGATATCTCAGGATTATTCACAGGAAACTTTTGTATCATAGGAAATTTTCCATACAATATTTCTTCACAAATATTTTTTCGGGTATTATATCTTAGAGATCGTGTTCAACTGGTAGTTGGCATGATTCAAAAAGAGGTGGCTGAGCGAATTGCATCGCCTCATGGCAGCAAAGTATATGGCATTTTAAGTGTGTTACTGCAAGCCTTTTATAATATTGAATATCTTTTTACGGTTTCAGAGACGGTATTTAATCCACCGCCAAAAGTAAAATCGGCAGTAGTAAAACTTACCCGAAATAATAGGAAAGCATTGCCTTGTGACGAGAATCTATTTTTTAAAGTAGTTAAAGCTGCGTTTAATCTGCGCAGAAAAATGCTCCGGAACTCGCTTGGTAACATTTGTAAAAATCTACCTGAAAAATATGCAGATAAGAGGCCTGAACAATTAACTGTGGAAGATTTTATTGAATTAACTGTATTAATTGAAAACCTTGAAAAACATTGATTTATGCAATTTGAAATTTCAAGAGAATTCATTGAGCAAATCAAAGAGCTCATCGAAGACAACCTCGAAAAAGAGGTTAAAGATTTAATCGAAGATCTTCACCCTGCTGATATTGCGGAGATCATGGAAGAACTCACCATGGACGAGGCCAAATTTATTTACATGTTGCTCGAAGGTGAAAAGGCTTCGGATGTTATTGTTGAGATACCGGAAAACGACAGGCGGCGATTTTTAAATGTCCTTCCACCTGAAATTATTGCAAGCAAATTCATCGAATTTATGGATTCGGATGATGCTGCCGACATTGTAGCCGATTTGGATGAAGAATTGAAACTTGAAGTTTTAAAGGAAATTGAGGACATTGAACAAGCCTGCGATATTGTTGATCTTCTGGAATATGAAGAAGATACTGCAGGCGGTATTATGGCAAAAGAGTTGGTTAAGGTAAATGAAAACTGGACTGTGGCAACTTGCTTGAAAGAGATTAGCAAGCAGGCAGAAGAGGTAGATGAGATTTATTATATTTATGTAGTTGATGATACCGAAAAACTAAAAGGCGTACTTTCATTAAAAAAGTTAATAACAACCAATACAAATACAAAAATATCAAACATATTTAATCATGACGTCAGAAAAGTAAATACGGATATAAGGCAGGAAGAAGTTGCCGAAATTATGGATAAATACGACCTTGTAGCCATTCCGGTAGTTGATGATATTGGCCGGTTAAAAGGACGAATTACCTTTGATGATGTTATTGATTTTGTGCGCGAGGAAGCTGAAAAAGATTACCAGATGGTATCAGGTATTTCGGGTGATGTTGATTCAGGCGACAAAGTTTTCCAGGTATTAAAGGCTCGTTTTCCATGGTTGCTCATTGGGATGTTTGGAGGAATTTTAAGCTCTCTGGTTTTAAGCAGGCACGAGGCAACCATTAACCGTGTTACTCAAATGGCATTTTTTATTCCGTTAATTGCTGCAATGGGTGGTAATGTTGGAGTGCAATCTTCATCAATTGTTGTTAAAAGCATTGCCAGTGGTGTGCGCGATATTGCAACAACATCACAAAAATTGGTTAAAGAAATATTGGTAGCTGTTATTACAGCAACGTCGTTTTCATTACTGATTTTTGGATATAATTTTTTCCGCCAGGGAGAATCCAACATTACTTATTTGGTTTCAATTTCATTGTTTGCAGTAATTTTATTTGCGAGTTTATTTGGAACTGTAATTCCGCTTTTGCTGCACAAATTTAAAATAGACCCGGCGCTTGCAACAGGCCCGTTTATCACAACATTGAATGATATTAGCGGGTTGTTTATTTATTTTACCATTGCCAAATATGTTTTTGGTGTAATTTAAATTTGAACCGTGAGTGCGACTAAAATTATTATAGGTCGGAAAGACACAGCAGATTTCAGAAAACTGGATCTTTTTTCTATTGATGTTAAGATTGATTCAGGTGCATACACTTCCAGTTTCCATTGTCATAAAATTGAAAGAGTTGTCAAAGAGGATAAAGACTATATCCGGTGTTATTTTCTAGACCCGGATCATCCTCAGTATCATGAGAAAGAATTTTTTTTCGAAGAATTTAAGCTTCGGAAAGTAAAAAGTTCTAACGGGCTGGTTGATGAACGGTTTGCCATTCAAACTGAAATAACAATATTCAATAAAACATTTCCCATTGAACTAACACTTGCCGAGCGTCAGGATATGAAACATCCGGTTTTACTGGGAAGAAAATTTATTTCAAAAAAATTTTTAATTGATACATCAAAAAAAAATTTGTCATACAAAGGGATAATAAGTGAAATAAAAATAAAAAGATAGCCGACATTTTTTTAAAAGATATAGATTATCAATTTGAACAATAGGATTTAAAGAAAACAATACAGAAATGAAGATTGTAGTATTATCAAGAAATTCAGGCTTGTATTCAACTCGCCGAATCATTGAGGCCGGAGAAAAAAAAGGCCATGAAATTATGGTTGTTGACCATACAAAATGCGATCTGATAATCGAAAAAAAGAAACCTTCGATTAATTACAGGGGGAATAAACTTGTCGATGTTGACGCGGTAATTCCGCGTATCGGGGCTTCTGTAACATTTTATGGAACTGCCGTAGTTCGACAGTTTGAAATGATGAAGGTTTTTACCGCTGTTGAATCTCAGGCGCTTGTGCGTTCGCGTGATAAACTCCGAAGCCTGCAAATATTATCGAGAGCAGGGTTGGGTTTGCCAAAAACAATTTTTACCAATTATTCAAAAAATGTAAGGGAAATCATTAAAGCGGCAGGTGGCACTCCGGTGGTAATAAAATTACTTGAAGGAACCCAGGGGATAGGTGTGGTACTTGCTGAAACTGAAAACGCTGCAGAATCGGTTATCGAGGCTTTTAATGGTCAGAAAGTCAGGGTTATTGTACAGGAATTTGTAAAAGAATCGGCAGGCGCTGATATTCGTGTATTTGTTGTTGATGGTGTTGTTGTTGGCGCTATGAAACGGCAGGGTAAAAACGGCGAGTTCAGGTCGAACCTGCATCGTGGAGGCAATGCGCAGGTAATCGAACTTTCAGAGGACGAAGAAAATGCAGCGCTAAAAGCGGCGCGTGTTATGGGTCTTGGAATCTGCGGGGTTGATCTTCTCCAGTCGAATCATGGCCCGTTAATCCTGGAGGTTAATTCCTCGCCTGGCCTTGAAGGAATTGAAGCAGCAACGGGTAATGACATTGCTAAAAGCATAATCAGGTACGTAGAACGAAATGTATAAACAGCATGGCAAAGTCGGCAAAAAAGAAAATTGTAATACTTGGTCAACAAATAAATCCAGGGCAAAAACGGATTTTATTTCTTGACATTGCCCGCTTACATACCCACACAAAAATAGAGATTCCGGTAATTGTTGAAAGAGGAAAAGAAGACGGGCCGGCTTTGCTTTTAATTGCAGGAATCCATGGTAATGAGTTGAATGGGGTTGAGATTGTACGCGAATTGCTGGCAGAGAAATTTACAAAACCTGAAAAGGGAATTGTTATCTGCATTCCAACCTTAAATGTTTTTGGATTTCTTAACCAGTCTCGTGAGTTTCCCGATGGCAAAGACCTTAATCGTTCATTTCCCGGTTCAAAAAAAGGATCGCTTGCAAGTATTTTTGCCTTTCACATGATGAATGAAATCATCCCTCACATCGATTATTGCATTGATTTTCACACCGGAGGAGCTCAGCGTTTCAACTCTTCCCAGGTAAGAATATCAAAAGATGATGATAAGTTGCTTGAACTGGCCAAAGTATTTAATCCTCGTTTTATCGTTTATGCAGATGAACGCGACAAATCATTCAGGCAAGCTGCCGGCGAGATGGGAAAAAAAGTTCTTCTTTTTGAAGGTGGGAAAACGCTTGATTTGAAAAAGCGTGTTACGCAACGCGGAGTAACCGGTACATTGCGCATTATGCATCATCTTGGAATAAGGAATTTTAGTGTAGAATTGGAAAATTCAGCAAATAATGGAGCTGTTGTTATTAACAAATCGATGTGGTTACGCGCAAAGTATGCAGGACTTTATCGCTTTACCGTTAATGATGGTGTAAAAGTGGAAAAAGGTGATATTGTTGGATCTATTTCCGATCCTTACGGAAATTTCGAATACAAAATAAAAATTCCTGAAAGCGGATACATTATCGGGTTAAATCATGCCCCCATTGTTTACCAGGGAGATGCAATTGTTCACATGGGGTTTGAATAAAAATTCAACTTTTATTAATATACGGAAGGCCTGCATGAGAGACTGTTTGGCTTTTCGGCACTGGCTGAGAGTTTATTTGAGATGAAATGTTTTTAATTTTAACCTGGCCGTTTTATCCATAAATTGTTGCCCCCGGCAAACAAACAAGGCAACCCAGTAATATTGTTTTCATTTTTTTATTGTTCTGTTCGTTTATAACTCCAATTTATATGGGGATCTGTTGGAAATGCACTTGCTAACTTTAATGTGCAGTTATCAGGAAATTCATAATGCCAGGGAGTGAGAGAAAATCCACCGTCATTATTAACGTGAAGCAATGAATCCACCCAATATTTACGATACGTTGTGCTTATTTCACCATCCAGTTGGAAAGTTTGCCACTTAAAAAGGCTGTCGGGCCCAAATTCCCAATAAATAGTTTGAGAGGTAGAGATGTTATCATTTTTAGTTTTCACCCATTTACCGATGATAAGTTTTGCAGGGTCAGTTTCGATTGTTTCATAGTTACAAACTTTTTCAACTTCATTTTCAATGACACAGTTTTCGTGATCCAGGAATACCTGGATGGAAGAACCTGATTTTATCTCCAGTTCACCGTTCCAATATCCAAAAGCACCACAATTGAACTCTGCATAATAATTAGATGTACCTGTGTCGATTTCAAAAAAAAGTGTCGAGTCTGTATTGGCAAATTCAGGCATTTTATCTTCCTTCCCGGATGCCTCAGAGATAGATCCAACCAAAACGTCATCGATATAAATGTCAACGTTAAAAGGGCCGCAGTTTAGCAGGGACTGAATATCCGTATCAAAAACTACATTCCCTTTTTTTTAGCATTTCTTGATCTTCATTACATCCAGTCTCAATTAAGACTGCACAAAATATTATAAAGAACAAGAACCTGGTAAGTAATTGTAATTTTTGTGTTTTCATTTTTAAGTATTTACTTAAAATTTTCCTTGCTAGCCCAGGATAAAGGCCAAAATCTAATAATAATCAATTCATCTTTCAACCCTTATAACTTCTGTTCTTATTAATTTTGTTTCTCTTCTAATACGAAGTGCAGTAACATCAACAATAGAAATAACTTTGTTTTTAAGTCTGGTTGCCTGCTGGTAATCTATTGTTGCATTTTCTGTGTCACCAAGAATTTCTTCTATTTTCGACCGTGATTCGTATAGCTTATAATCAAATTGATTTTCATTTATTGCTTTATTATAACATTTTAAGGCTTTCTCATATTTTTGTTTTTCAATCAATTTCTCGGCTTTTATCTTATAATCAGTAGGTTGTGTGTTCAGCCATGTTCTGTATCTGTAAACCAAAAGGTATTCATTATCAATTGGATTTCCATTTACTTTACAAGGACTCCATTCTTCATCGAGCTGATTAAGAGAAATAAGTGAATTTAAAGTTAAAATTTCTGATGGTGAATTTACAATACTCAAACTATCTAATTTCCCGTTCTTTTTTATTACAAAAGATACAATAACATCTCCCTCAATGTTGAGGTGCTGTGCTTCTATTGGGTATTTTAAATTTTCGCATAAAAATTGTGTTATATCTTCTTTTAAGTATTCTGCTTTTTCAACATTTAAATTTGTTTCTGAATCTTTAAGGGTTTGACTTCTAAGCATTATGTTAAAAAATAAAAGAGATGAAATGAGTAGGATTATTGATTTTTTCATGATGATATTTTAGTTGTTTATTATTTTCGGATTAGATAATTCATATTTCCCGAATTCAGATTATTACAAGTGTATATGAAATAATTTCAACCTTGTTGATGCCCGCTGATTTTAAGATTTTGTTAATGGATTATGCTTTCATAAAAGTTAGGTTTAAAGATTAATAATTTAGTTTTTGTGTTTTTAAAGATACTAAAGTACAAAAATATTGCATAAAAAAGTACGTATAAATACCTGATTATGAGGTTTGCAAATATGTTGTTGGGCAGGGTGTTAATATTAAACCGCATTCATTGCTGCCACCGGATCGAGCCGCGCGGCTGAACGGGCTGGCATAAATCCTGCAAGAAAACCAATAACGGTTGAGATCATCAATCCCATAATAATATTATCAAGTGTAAGAATTATGCTGAAGTCGGTAATATAACTTACGAAAAGGGTTCCGAGGAAAATCAGGAACAAACCTAAAATTCCACCAATAACTGAAAGGACAATTGCCTCGAAAATAAATTGAAGAAGGATAAAATAACGTTTTGCTCCAATTGATTTCTGGATGCCAATAATTTTTGTGCGTTCTTTTACTGAAACAAACATGATATTTGCAATACCGAACCCGCCAACAATAATTGAAAACCCTCCAATAATCCAGCCGGCAAATTTAAATCCTACAAAAAACTGGTCGAACTGGTTGGCAACAATACTCACTTCGTTAAGCGCAAAATCATTTTCTTCCATCGGTTTTAACCGGTGTAAACTTCGCATAATGCTTTCCAGTTCGGCAACAAATTTGTCATCGTCGATATTTGGTTTGGCTTTTACACAAATGGTTTGTCCGCGGTCACGGTCACGGATATCAATCATATTCAACGATTTTATTACCGGAATATGTACGTAAGTATCCATTGAACTACCAAAAGCATCCTGTCCCTTTCGCTCGTAAACACCAATAATTCTGAATTTATAACCCTGGATTTTAACTTCGCGGTTAAGTGGGTTGATATCAGCAAAAAGTTTTTCTGCAATATCAGATCCGATTAATGTAACAGGAGCCCCGGTGCGCATTTCATTTTCTGTAAAATAACGGCCTTTTTCTACTTTCAGATTCCAAATATCAAGCAGCCCGTAAGAAGTTGCCATTATTGTGGCATTTTCAAGTTTATCGCTACCAGCCTGCACTGTTCTGCTAAATCCAAACAGGAAGGCTGTGTTGTCAACAGTTTTTGATAATCGTAGAATTTCTTCAGCCTCGCGCAAGTCAGGAGAAGGCCGGTTCATATATCGCCACCACGGATATTCAGTTTCTCCTTCAGGCGGAGTCCAGGGCCATTTCTGAATGTAAACCATGTTATTGCCCAATCCTTCCAGACTATCACGAATGTATCTTTCTAACGAATCAATAACAGTAAAAACTGATATAATGGCAAAAATTCCAACAGTAATTCCCAGTAAAGAGAGGAACGTTCGCAGTTTATTTGCCTTTAACGAATTAAAAGCAAAAACAAAACTTTCGTATATTAGTCGGATCAGAAGCATAAAATCAATAACAGAGGTAAAATTAAAATTAGTTTTGTAACGTTCACTTAATTAATCCAGCAAAACATTTAATTAGTGTAAGTTCTGCAATAATGATTACAAATGCTGATAAAAAGTTGTTTGAAAAACTTTTTTATCTTACAGAATAAATTTACAAACCGTTAGTTTTTTATATTAAAAACTACTTTGATTTTTCTATCTTTGCAAGCGAATTCGAAAAAAGGAATAAATGGCTGATAATAAAAAAATTAAGACTGCATTGGTTTCAGTCTTTCATAAAGAAAACCTCGACAAGATTATTCACAAACTAAACGATTTGAATGTTAAAATATTAAGTACCGGTGGAACAAAAATTTTTATTGAATCACTGGGGGTTGAAGTTACTTCTGTTGAAAGCCTGACCGGTTATCCATCTATTCTTGGAGGACGTGTTAAAACATTGCATCCAAAAGTTTTTGGCGGAATATTGTCACGTCGCGATAATCAGGGCGATGTCAGCCAGTTAACGGAATATGAGATTCCTGAAATTGATTTGGTTATTGTTGATCTTTATCCTTTTGAAAAAACAGTTGCTTCAGACGCTGAAGAACAGGAAATCATTGAAAAAATTGATATCGGCGGAATCTCTTTAATCAGGGCGGCTGCAAAGAATTTTAAAGATGTTGTTATTGTCCCGTCACAAAATGAATATGAACCACTTTTAAGTCATTTAGATAAAAAGAATGGAGAGTTTTCATTAAGCCGAAAGAAAATGGTTCGCGGGAAAAGCTTTCTCAGTTTCGTCGCATTATGATGCTGCCATTTTTAGTTATTTCAATAAAAACGAAGATGGTGCAACAGAGCGAATAAGCCTGAACAACGGACATGTTTTGCGTTATGGCGAAAATCCACATCAGAAAGCTACTTTCTTCAAATTTAAAAATTCGCCGCAGGATGTTTCCCTGGCCGATGCCGAAGTTTTACAAGGCAAAGCGCTTTCATACAATAATATGCTTGATGCTGATGCTGCCTGGAAATCAGCCAGCGATGCTTATCATTCAGTAACGCATATTGAAAACAAGGTTGCCGTTTCAGTTATAAAACACCTTAATCCATGTGGTTTGGCGGTTACCGGTAATATTCTTGAATCGCTTGATCTGGCATGGGAAGGCGATCCAATTAGCGCATTTGGAAGTATTATTTGCTTTACCGACACCGTTACAAAAGAAGTAGCGGAATGGTTTGGGAGTAAATTTGTTGAAATTATTATTGCACCTGAATTTACTGCCGAAGCGCTTGAAGTATTTGAAAAAAAGAAAAATTTACGTTTATTGGTTACTCCGGTAAAAAATGAAATCACAGGCGAAAAATTATATCGTTCAATTAGTGGCGGAATGCTTGTTCAGGATGAGGATGAAGGGCTTGACCAGCAATTTGAAACGGTAACTGAACGGAATTTTGAATCATCAAAAATTAATCTGGCTAAATTTGGAATTACTGCATGTAAACATTTAAAGAGTAATTCAATTGCAGTGGTTACCGAAAATGAAAATGGTTCGTTCTGGTTACAGGAGCGGGAATGGGGCAGCCAAACCGCCTTGATAGTTTGCGCCATTTAACCATGCCGCGATTTAATATGAAAGAAGGTTTGAAAATTGAAAATTCAGTATTAATTTCAGATGCTTTTTTCCCATTCCGCGATAGTATTGAGGCGGCAAATGAATACGGAGTTAAATACATTGTTGAACCCGGTGGAAGCATTCGCGATAACGAAGTTATTGAGGCATGCAACGAATTTGGTATTGCTATGGCATTTACCGGGAGAAGACATTTTAAACATTAATTAGAATCTTAACTAAGATCAAATAACTAGGAAATACAAATGGGATTATTTTCTTTTTTAACACAGGAAATTGCCATTGACCTGGGTACGGCCAACACCATAATCATTCACAACGATAAGATTGTGGTTGACGAACCCTCAATTGTGGCTATTGATCTAAAATCGGAAAAGATGGTTGCCATTGGCGAAAAAGCCAGGCAAATGCAGGGAAAGACACATGCAAACCTGAAAACTATCAGGCCATTGCGTGATGGAGTGATTGCCGATTTTAATGCAGCGGAACAAATGATTAGGGGAATGATCAGAATGATTAATCCAAAACCTAAATTTTTCTCTCCTGCGTTAAAAATGGTTATTTGTATCCCGTCAGGAAGCACTGAAGTAGAAATACGCGCTGTGCGTGACTCTGCCGAACATGCCGGTGGTCGCGAGGTTTACATGATTTACGAACCCTTGGCAGCCGCAATCGGAATTGGCCTTGATGTTGAAGCGCCTGAAGGAAATATGGTAGTTGACATAGGTGGTGGTACAACAGAAATTGCTGTTATTTCACTCGGAGGTATTGTTACGAACAAATCAATTCGTATAGCCGGTGATGACCTGACTGCTGATATTATGGAATACATGCGCCATCAGCATAATATTAAAATTGGTGAACGTACGGCTGAAGAGATAAAAATACATGTTGGTTCTGCTTTTTCTCAACTAAAAGAACCGCCGCCGGATTATGTTGTTCAGGGGCCAAATCAAATGACTGCCCTGCCGATTGAGGTGCCGGTTTCATACCAGGAAATTGCACATTGCCTTGAGAAATCAATATCAAAAATTGAAACAGCTGTGTTAAGTGCACTGGAACAAACTCCACCTGAATTGTATGCTGATATTGTTGCAAAAGGAATATGGCTAGCTGGTGGTGGAGCTTTATTAAAAGGGCTCGATAAACGTTTGACCGATAAAATAGGTATTCCGTTCCACATTGCAGAAGATCCGCTGAGAGCTGTAGTTCGTGGTACCGGAATTGCACTTAAAAATGTAGATAAATTCTCATTCCTGATCAGATAAACCGATTGGAAATTAACAGTAAACAATGAGAAGTTTACTCAGGTATTTAATTAAGAACTATGCTTTTTTGCTCTTTTTACTTCTGGAAGTAACTTCATTTGTGTTGATTTTCAGTAACAACAGTTTTCAGAGGGCAAAATACCTGAATTCTTCAAATCGCATAACAGGAGCAATATATAATTCCTATAATTCAGTTGTTGACTATTTTGGATTAACACAGGTAAACAAAGAATTATCGGAAGAAAATGCCATGTCTACGGTCAAGGCTTTCTGATATAACTTTTATAAAAAATGATTCAGTCACATACAGTGAGCTTTCAATTGGTGATTCGCTATTTCATTTTATTTCAGCAAAAGTCATTAATAATTCGGTTAATAAACAATACAACTATATAACGTTAAACAAAGGCCGAAAAGATGGTATAAAGCCTGATCAGGGAATAGTAAATTCTGATGGTGTTGTTGGAATAATAACCAATGTTTCCGAATCATTTTCAGTGGGTTTTTCAGTGTTGAATAAACGCTGGGGAGTATCGGCAAAGCATAAAAAAAGCGGTACTTTTGGACCTATTTCCTGGGATGGACACGATTATCAATATGCTAATTTAAAGGGAATTCCGTTTCACGTTGAGCTGGCGATTGGCGACACCATTGTTACAAGCAGTTATTCTTCGGTTTTTCCTGAAGGAGTTTTTATAGGTACAGTAAGTGAATTTGAAGAACCATCGGGTGAAAATTATTATAATATTATAATAAAACTGGCAGTAAATTTCAAGGCGCTTTCCTTATGTGAAAGTGATTGACAATTTGAAGAAAGAAGAAATAGAAACATTGGAAAGTTTACGATTGGATGATCCGGTTATTAATTAAATACGGAGTAATGTTTATTTCCCTGATTTTAGTTCAGGTGTTAATACTAAATCAGATTCAGTTAAATGGATTTGTAAATCCGTATGTTTATATTCTGTTCATTCTTTTATTGCCACTTAGCACGCCAAGATATATCCTGTTGATTCTTTCTTTTTTAATTGGATTAATCGTTGATGTTTTTTTGAATAGCCTGGGAGTGCACGCAGCGGCTTCAGTTTTAATAGCCTATTTAAGGCCTTATATTGTTCGTGCAATATCAAATCGAGAGGATGATCGCAGTGATTACCCCGGATTGAGCCAAAATACCTTTGGATGGTTTGCATTATATGTAACCGTTATGGTATTTTTTCATCATATTCTACTTTTTTACCTCGAAGTCTTTTCATTTTCTCACTTTTTTATTACTCTTGGACGCGCTGTAATAAGTTCTTTATTTTCAATTTTTATTATAGTTTTAAGTCAGTTTTTAGTGTTTAGAAATTAATCAGTAATTGTTAGAACGTGGACATTTTTGCAAAGCGAAAATATTTAATCATTGCAATATTTGTGGTTGTAAGCCTTGTATTCGTACTGAAACTATTCAGTTTGCAAGTGCTTGATCCTGAATATAAAGAATATGCAACTAACCAGGTTTTACGCGAAGTGGTGCAATATCCGAACCGCGGGCTTATTTTCGACCGTAATGGTAAATTAATAGTTTATAATAAACCTGCTTACGATTTACTGGTTACTCCACGTGAAGTTGAGGCATTTGATACGGCATTCTTTTGTAAGTTGGTTGATATTTCAAAAGAAGATTTAGAAGCAGGAATTCAAAAGGCAAAAGAGTACTCATCATATCTGCCTTCAATACTTGTAAAACAAATGCCGCCTGAAAGCTTTGCGATTTTGCAGGAACAACTTTATAAGTTTAAGGGATTTCACACTCAATCAAGAACTTTGCGTGAATATTCAAGTCCGGTTGCAGCGCATGTTCTGGGTTATGTTAGCGAAGTAAAAGCTTCTGACATTACAAGGGATAATTATTACAAGTCAGGAGATTATATTGGTGCCAGCGGTATTGAAAAAGCGTACGAAAGGCAATTACGGGGAACAAAAGGGATAAAAAAGCAATTGAAAGATGTACATAATCGGTTACAGGGAAGTTACCGAAATGGCGCAGAGGATGTTCCTGCAGTAATTGGGAAAGATATTTATAGTACACTTGATTTGGAGTTGCAGGAATACGCTGAAAAATTCTTTAAAAATAAAAAAGGGAGCGTAGTGGCGATTGAGCCATCGACGGGAGAAGTTTTAGTAATGTTAAGCGCACCTGCCTACGACCCCGGTCTTTTGGTTGGTCGGGTTAGAAGCAGTAATTACCACAAACTTGAAATCGATTCAACGTTAAGGCCTTTATTTAACCGGGCAACGCAAGCCAAATATCCACCGGGGTCTACATTCAAAGTAATTAATACATTAATAGGGTTGGAAGAAGGAGTAATAAATACCAGTACCCGTTTTTCCTGTTATGGAAAATCTTCTTCTCCGATAAGTTGCACACACGACCATGTATCGCCGTTAAATGTAGTTGACGCCATCAGAGAGTCATGCAACTCATTTTTGTGGAATACATTTAAGGTGATAATAAACCATGGAGAGACTTCAGAAGAAGGTTTTAATGAATGGCGTTCTTATGCTGAAAGCTTTGGCCTGGGTCAAAAACTAAGTAGCGATTTTAGTAATGCGCTGGAAGGCGATTTACCCAAACCTGATATGTATAACAGAATCTATGGCAAAGGTCACTGGAACGCATCAACTATAAGGTCGCTGGCAATTGGGCAGGGCGAACTTGGAGCAACACCTTTACAAATGGCAAATATTTCTGCTATTGTGGCAAACCGGGGATATTACTATACGCCTCATTTAATTAAATCAATTGAAAATGATACTGTCAATTCTGACTTCAGTAATAAACACGAAATAGCAATTTCAAAGGATAATTTCGAGGTAATTATTGAAGGAATGGCACAGGTTGTAGCTAAAACCAAGATGGCTTATATAATGACAATTCCCGGTATTGATATGTGTGGAAAAACCGGAACTGTTCAAAATAGTGGTGAAGATCATTCGGTATTTTCAGCTTTTGCCCCACGAGAAAATCCTGAAATTGCAATTTTTGTTTATGTTGAAAACGCTGGTTTTGGTTCCACAACAGCAGCTCCAATTGCAAGCTTAATTGTTGAGAAGTATTTAAATGACACAATTGCAACAAGACAGAAAAAGCATAGAAAAGGAATGTTGGAATTGAATTTGTTAAACCCGAATTAATAAAATTAATATGCCAAAAAGAAACAGCCTTTGGGGAAATATTGATTGGGTAACAGTTTCGTTGTTTCTGGTTATGGTTTTTTTGGGCTGGATTAATATTTATGCTGCCGTTTACAACGATCAACACCAAAATATTTTTGACATCTCACAGCAATATGGCAAACAACTGATTTGGATTGGTGCAGCGTTAATTTTGGCTTTACCATCTTAATCATTGAATCGAACTTTTATGTTCTTTTTTCATATATTATTTATGGCTTTCTCATTTTTCTGCTAATATCTGGTATTATTAGTTGGAAAGGAAGTAAACGGGGCAAGATCGTGGTTTGGAGTTGGTAATTTGGGATACAACCTTCCGAGTTTTGCAAATTTGCAACTGCTTTTGCGCTGGCCCGTTACATGAGTTCCTATGGCTTTAAGTTGCAAAAATTCAAATCACTAATTATAATTTCCGCAATTATTTTAGTCCGGCAGCTTTTATTATTATTCAAAATGATACCGGTTCGGCATTGGTATATCTTTCGTTTGTGTTGGTGCTTTATCGTGAAGGACTTTCTGGTGTAGTTTTGTTTTTCGGAACATTGGTAGCTATTTTATTTGTGCTGGCACTCGTAATTTCAAACTTTGTTCTTTCACTTGTGTTCTTATGCAATGCATTGGCAGCCTATTTTATTTTTAATCCAAAAACGAAAATCTTTTTGCGTATAGCGGCAATTTACGTTGCGAGCATTATTGTATTTATGGGATTCGATTTGATTCTCAAAATGAAATATGAGATAGCCGATGCAATTAATCTAGGTTTAATTATTGGATCAATAATTGCACTTTTTTATGGTATTCGGAAAAGGATAGCAAATTTCGCTACTATTTCGTTGGTTATTTTAGGATCTGTTTTGTTTACCATTTCTGTAGATTATGCATTTAATAATTTGCTTGAAGCACACCACCAAGGACGTATTAACGAATTGTTAGGAATAACTCGAACCCACTTGGTGCCGGATGGACATGTAAATCAAAGTAAAATTGCAATTGGGTCAGGTGGATTTTTAGGGAAAGGTTTTTTGAAAGGAACACAAACAAAATTTGATTTTGTTCCGGAACAAAGTACCGATTTTATTTTTTGTACCGTTGGTGAAGAATGGGGATTTCTTGGCACATTTGTTGTTAGTGGCCCTTTTTGTATTTTTATTTATACGGTTAATTTGGCTTGCTGAAAGACAACGATCGGTTTTTCGCGTATATACGGTTATTCGGTTGCTGTTATTTTGTTTTTTCATTTTATGATGAATATTGGTATGACAATAGGAGTTATGCCGGTAATCGGGATACCATTACCTTTTTTTAGTTATGGTGGTTCTTCATTATGGTCGTTTACCATTTTATTGTTTATCTTCATTCGGTTAGATGCCAGCAGGTACGATAAATTCTGATGATGTCTCCGGCAGATAAATGCAAACAGTCGCTAAGCGCCGCCGATAAAATCCGGTTTTGGAAGAAAAATGTTGAACGAATCAGAAACAAATTCAATCATATCATTCATGAAAACCATTGAATTACTTTCCAGAAACACATAATTTTCAAGAAGTACTTGCCGGGCAAAATCGGTTTTGTCGGGTAACGAAGTATAATTGGCCATTATTTTTATCGATTGAATTATTCCATCAACCGATGCATACGATTCCAATCTTCTGTTTTTTATGAGAAATGGAAGAAATCCCTGGACATGGGTAGGGAGAATATTGTAATTTGAAAGTAAAATTCGGTGCGTATGTTTTGTAAAGACGTTGAGTGGAGAAGAAGAATATAAACTCCAGTTTCTGGCAAGAAAATGATCGTATAAGAAGTCAATGATAATCCCCGAGTACAATCCGTATTCTTTACGAAATAATTTTTTTGCCTCCGAAACTTTTTTGTGCTTGTCGGTAAATGTATCAATCTGCCGGTGAAGCAAAATTCCATCGCGTATTTTATCCGGATAATTAAACACATTTTTACCCTTTACATAATCGCCAATAAAATTGCCAACCATCATTTTGTCGTCGTTACCAGATAAATATAAATGTCCGAGATAGTTCATTAAAGATGCGTTTAAATGCTGAACGTTTGCAAAATAAAAATGTTTTCAGTGCTATTTGTTTTTAAAGAATGAAACGCGATTTTACTTATTAAAAGGGAACAAAAATTTACGCATTTTATTTTCCTGTCTTTTTAAAAAAAATGAATTGAATAATCTTTGAATGATAACCCATTATTTTTTACTTTTGGCATTCATTTCAACATACATGGCGAAGAAAATAGTTGCTTTCGGTGAAGTTGTTTGGGATATTTTACCTAATGATAAAATTTTAGGTGGAACGCCTACAAACATGGTCTTCCGTTGTAATTCGTTCAAAGAAGAAGGATTTTTGCTTTCACGCGTGGGCAATGATGAGCTTGGGAAAGAGGCTCTTATCCGATTAATTGAACTTGGAATATCAGACGAGGATGTTCAGATTGACTTTGAATTTCCTACCGGAACCGTGAACATATCGCTTAACGAATATAATGAAGCGAATTTTCATGTAACACTTGACGTGGCTTTCGACCATATAGAGTTTTCTGCAGAGGCGCTTAAATTAGCCCGAAATGCCGATTGTTTGTTTTATGGTTTGTTACCGCAAAGGTTCGGGATTTCAAAAAATACCCTGAGAGAATTGATTAATGAATCTCCCGATTCTGTTCATTTTCTTGACCTTAAGTTATTTCATCATTTTTTTAATATTAAAGTAGTTGAATATTTATTGGAGTGCAGTCATATTGTTCGGATCAAGGAAAAAGAAATAGAATTTTTAGGCCGCGAACTGGGAATAGACTCGGATAATATTGAAACTTTTTGTGCCCGTTTAATTAAAAGATATAAAATAAATGTGGTTCTGATTACCCGTGGTGATTCCGGGGTTTTTGCATTAGACAAAAGAGAAAGGGCATTTTATGATAGTGGCTATCATATTAAAGTAGAAGACAATATTGGCTCGGGAATTGCCTTTTGTGCCGGATTCTTACACTATTATATGAATGGAAAATCAATCCAGGATTCACTGAATTTTGGTAATGCTGCCGGTGCTTTAAATACTACCAAACGTGGGGCAACTGAATATTTTAATAAAAAAGATGTGCACTCTTTTATGAAAAATACCCCGAAAGGATAAAAGCATTACTTAATTTTCACCAAATATCCTATACTTTTAAACATCTGAAATCAGGTAACTTCTTTACCGTTTTTACAGTTTAAGTGAATAAAATGCGGTATGAAACGGACAGCAAAAGAAATTTCCAAGGATCTTTTCGAAAATTTATGGCAGCAATACCAGGGGAGGGTGTCGTATGCAAACAAATATGCAACAATGGTTTCCCAAAGAGGTGGCCGTTTGGTTTTTGATCATATCGCTTTTCGCACTTTTAATACGCATACAGGTGAACAACCTGAAGGAATTAGGGCATTGCGCCATATATTAATTAGTTTGGGATATAAGATTGCAGGTAAATATAAATTTCAGAAAAAAAAGTTAAATGCGGTTCATTTTGAACACCCTGATAAAACATTACCTAAAATATTTGTCAGTCAGTTGGAAGTTGAAAAACTTCCGGGATGGGCGCAGGAATTGATCCATAAAACAGTAAAAGACACCCGCTATTTACTTAGTGACCACAGCATTGAATTGCTAAATATTTTAAAGGAAAAGGAGATTTTACCGTTGGAAGCGGCCGATTTTCTGGTAAAAGATTTGGTTAATTATTTCCGTCGTCCATGGGAAATTCCGGTAAAAGAAGATGTATTAAAATTAAATGATGTTTCTCAATACTGTGCATGGGTTCTTTTGCATGGAAATTCCGTGAATCATTTTGCTGCATTTATTAATCATCAGAATATAAAAGAATGGCCCGATTTGGTTTCAACCTGTAAAGCATTGGCTAATGCAGGTATTCCAATGAAAGAAGGAATTGAAGGGAAGCCGGGAAGCAAACTGCAACAGTCTTCAACTTTGGCGGAAAAAGAGGAAGTTGTGGTAAAGGGTGAAAATGGCATTGAAAGATTAATGTGGACGTATGCTTATTTAGAGCTTACGGAGCGGGGATTTGTTGAAGAAAACGGAGAATCGAAATTATACAATGCATTTCTTGGGGATCAGGCAGCACACTTATTTGACATGACAAAAACCAGGGACAATTAGGATTTTCATTTGCTAAAATCAAAAGTATTATTCGAAATCCGATCATGTTTCTTGCCCGGCGACCAAAAATTAAATCAATATTATTCAACAAAAAGATAAGCTCCGAAAAGTGTATTTTCTTCAAAATCAGTTAGTGGATAAAAGCCTTTTTTTATTTTTCCGTTCAAAATTGAAAGTGGGAATTTAATTTCCATTTCACGTACAAAATCAAAAAAAGATTTTTGAGGATTATAATAAGTTCGGTACATCGCCAATTTATTTGAATGGATCAATTTTTCGAGATGCAGGGAAAGCAATCCCATGTTTTTCCGTAGATTTATTTCGAGACAGGGATTGACTTTCAATTTATTATTCTCATCCCGATAAATCAAAGTATCTACACCAAAGTTTCCTTCGTAGTTGCTTGCCAATGCTGAATTTTCAACTGTTTTGATTAAAGGAGGAACGATCAAATCAGGGATTTTTACTATAAATTCTTGAACTTCAGAATTTAGGTCAGGTGGAAGCCTGTTCAAAAAATTTCCCTGGTACTGTCCTTTTTTATCCGTTGTGAAATTACTTATTCCCAAATAATTTATTTTGCCTTTTTCCAATTCAAATTGAAAGGCCAGGTCGAAAGCTTTATTTAACAACGGTTCAACCAAAACATATCCCTGATCATGAATGATTCCGGAAATTTTTTCCCAAACTTTTTCATGGACAGGAACTTTTGTTATTGGCTGTAATCCCCGGCCTGAACTACTCCAGGGAGCTTTTATCATAAGTTTATTCCATTTTCCTATTAAACCATTTATTTCTGACTTTGTGTAACAAACTTTGCCAACCTGTTCGTTTTTAATCACAAAATCAGAGTCAATTTCAGTAATTAATTTTTGAAGGATTTCAAGTGCAAATTTTTTGGAATAAAGATCTCTGAATTGAGGTTTCCAATTAAATACAGGCGATTTTCCATAAGCCTCAGAACAATAATTTTTTAATGGGTTAAGGAGTTTATGTTCTGCAGGGCTCCATCCCCATGGAAGAAGTTTTTCAATTTCGAAACTTGGTTCCGGGATATTTTCAAGAGATGATTTAAGCAGGAATTTACACGGTTGTAATTCCAGTTTTTTCACATAGTTGTAAAATTGTTCTGTGGGTATTTTATTAGTTACTATATAATCAGATTCGTTAGCATAGTAAACAGGAATTGTTGCTAAATCTGACTCCATTTTTTGGAGCAGAAGTTTGGGTTGCCAGCCCGGAGTTCCATTCCCGACTGCATAGTCGCACGTAGGATTAAAATGGTAAATACAAGCTTTATTTTCAGTCATTAACGGATCATTTAATTAAAATCAAAATTAAAAGTTTTAATTGTCTTATTTTCGAAATAAAAGTACAATAAGTCGAAGCAGCATTAACAATAATTAACTTTTTTACTTGTAAAATGTCAGAATTTTAAGTTTTTTTGCAATTTAAAAGCTTTAGAATTATTATCTATCAAATGAAACCTATGGAGTGATAGTTTATTATCTACTCTATGTAAACAATAAACAATTCAATCATTAAATTTTTTCTATGAAAAAAATTACGCTGTTTTTAGTTTGCATTTTCATTATAGGAATGCAATTAGCAAACGCCCAGGTAAAGAGAATATCCGGAACTGTAACCAATTCTGAAGACGGAGCCTCAATACCAGGTGTTTCTGTATCAGTAAAAGGAACAACAATTGGCGCCATAACCACCATTGATGGTTATTACCAGTTAGATGTTCCGAATAGTGCTCAGACTTTGGTTTTTTCCTTTGTCGGTATGCAGCCAGTTGAAGTTCAAATAAAAAATCAGAGTGTAATTAATATTCAGATGACGCCTGATGTATTTGGAATTGATGAAGTAATGGTTGTTGCATACGGAACTACTACCAAGGAGGCAAAAACCGGATCGGCAACACAAGTTCAAACTGCTCAACTTGCGGAAACGCCGGTTGTAAGTATTGATAAAGCACTAAGTGGGAAAGTTGCCGGTTTAATGGTTTCAACATCTGGCGGTCAGCCAGGTAGCAATAGCTCAATTCGAATAAGGGGTACAAGTTCAGTAAACGCGGGCAATGAGCCACTGTATGTTGTTGATGGTATCCCTGTTATGACAGGAGATCAAACCTATGTTTCCACAACATCTAACGCGCTTTATTCTTTAAATCCTTCTGACATCGAGTCAATTACAGTGTTGAAGGATGCTGCAGCTGCCTCTATTTACGGATCAAGAGCTGCTAATGGAGTGATTCTGGTTACAACAAAATCAGGAAAAGCAGGGGAATCAAAGATTAATTTGAGAGTTTCCGGTGGATTTTCACAACTGGCGAATGATAATGATTTTTGGCCAATGAATAGCCAGGAAATTTGGACATATCTGCGTGCTGCGGCTGTTAACTCAGGTTTCAATCCCGACGATCCAACCGGAAATGGAAATACCTATTTTCCCAAAGCGCTGTTAGGAGGACCACAAACAAACTGGTTTAAAGAAGGATTACGAAACGGGATTACACAAAAATATGAAATGACTGCCAGTGGGGGAACAGAAAAATTAAGCAATTACTTTTCAGCTGCATATGAAAATATTGAAGGTATTGTTATTGGTAATGATTATGAAAAATTGAACTTTCGTGCCAACAGTGATTTTCAAGTTAATGATGCAGTTAAGATTGGTACAAAAATTAGTCTTTCACGGATGGTAAATTATGATGTTTCTACCGGAGGCTTATCTTATCTTAACCCGTTTTTTGGAAGTTTAACCATTTTGCCATGGACGCCTCTTAAAAATGAAGATGGCAGTTACAACTCCAATATTCCTGAGAACTCAGATACAAATCCAATTTTTGCTGCTAAAACAAATGAGTCATGGGACAAACAGTTCAGGTTACAGGGAACAGGTTATATTGAATATAATCCAATCGAAAATCTTACATTAAAAACAAATAATTCAGTTGAATTAACCAATGGTGAAGCCCGGCAATTTGTTCAGCAAATAACCGGATATACACAAAATGCTGTTTATACGAACAGGTATAATTATCAATTGCTTACCACATCAAATACGGCCACTTATTCGAATAATTTTAATGAAAGTCATGTTTATAGCCTATTAGTTGGACAGGAAGCACAAAGCTACAGGGTAAGTTATCTTGATGGAAATTCACCTAACATTAACTTGGATATTCCTTATCCAACCACATCAACGCAAGCTGATGACCAGGTTGGTTACAGATGAATCTGAATGGACTATGCTTTCTTTCTTCGGAAACCTGGATTACAACTATAAGTCAAAATATTATTTGCATGCAAGTATCCGTTGGGACGGTAGTTCCCGCTTTGGGGAAAACAATAAGTATGGCACTTTTTGGTCAGTTGGAGGTTCCTGGAATATAAATGAAGAAAACTTCATTAAGGATAAATTTGATTGGGTTAATTTGGCAAAGTTAAGAGCGAGCTATGGTGTAAACGGGAATAACCAAATAGGTAATTATTTACAATATGGTGTTTACGGATCTCGGGAATATAACGCAAGTTCGGGGATGGCGCCAGATCAACTCGGGAATCCTGACCTTACGTGGGAGATAAATAGAACCTACAACTTAGGATTGGATTTGAATTTCTTCAGCAGGTTGAATGTTACATTTGATTTTTATCAAAGATTTACAGAAGACATGTTGTTAAACGATCAACTTTCATGGACTACAGGATTTTCAAGCCTGATGCGAAATGTAGGTAGTATGAAAAATACAGGGCAGGAAATTAGTGTTTCCGGTGATATTGTAAGGCAAAATGATCTTAGAATTGAAATGGGTGTAAATGTCGCGCATAACCAAACGAAGATAATTGAACTTGCCGGTGAAGACGAAATAGGTACTTACCGGGTAAACAAGGTTGGATATTCACTATGGACTTTTAAAATGCACGATTACGCAGGCGTAAATCCTGTTAATGGCGAAGCGCTTTGGTACGATGAAGAAGGAAAATTAACAAATGACTATAGTAAATCACGCCTGGTTTATGGTGGAAGTCCCGAACCCAAAATAATCGGAGGTGGTTATATTAACGCTGCATGGAAGGGGTTCTCGTTAGTGGCAAGTGCCGATTTTAAAACAGGTTTGATGATCGATGTGATGAATGAAGGACGCTATTTAAGGTCAGACGGATATAATTGGTATGCCAATCATGCCAATACTTCTTTAGATTACTGGAAACAACCCGGGGATATTACCGAAACTCCAAAACCAACGGTTAGTAACTCCAGCGAATCAAACGCATTTGAAAGTACACGTTGGCTTGAAAAAGGAGATTATTTAAGATTAAAAGAAATAACATTAGCTTATGATCTTCCTTCCTCACTTATGAATAAGATTGACTTCATGGAAAGGATAAGGATATATGTTAGTGCATATAACGTTTACACTTTTCATAGCTTAAATACTTTTGATCCGGAGCGTGGTAATAGCGGACATGCGTATGCAATTTATCCCACTCCCAAGACTTTTACTGCTGGAATTGAGGTGTCATTTTAAACGCGGTTAATTTTTAAAATAATCACAATGAAAAGAATATTAAATAGAATAGCAATAGTTTTAGTTGTAATATTTCTACTGTCAGGCTGTGAAGGTTTTTTGGTTCAGGAGCCGGTATTACAACAAACATCAGAACTAACTTTGAGCTCTTATCAGGGATTAAACAATGCCACTATTGGTGCATACACACTCCTTTACGGAGCTAACTGGTATGGCGGATATTTCGTTTTATCATCTGATATGAGAGGTGGAAACGGAAAATTGAAGCCCAATGATGCAGGTTATCAATTTGATGCATATACCTGGAATTACACTACCGAAAATACGGAAGGTCTTTGGAGTGGTGCATACACTGCAATAGCACGCGCAAATAACGTTATAAATTCTATTCCTAATTTTGACGGAACAGAAGAAGAAATGGAAATGTTGCAGAAATATAAGGCAGAATGCCTTTTTATAAGAGCAATAGCACATTTTGATTTGGTTCGGTTATATGCACAACCATATTCCTACAACAAAGCGGGTATGGGTGTTCCGGTTGTACTGGAAACAAAAATAGCAGAACCATCGCGCGATCCGATAGAAGATGTTTATGCTCAGGTTGTTAATGACTTGAAAGAAGCTGAAAATCTTTTTGGAGACTATAGAAGAAGCGGAGGAGCTGATCCGAAAGGATTTGCCACAAAAGAAGCTGCACAGGCATTGCTGGCAAGGGTTTATTTATACATGGAAGATTGGCAAAATGCTGCTGATTATGCAACTAAAGTAATTAACTCAGGAAAATTTCAAATGTGGACAGCTGATCAGTATGTTACTGTTTCTGAAAATGAGGATGGCGCCTGGGGACGCGAAAAAGAAAGCAGCGAAGTAATTTTTGCAATTTATGGTGCACAGGGAAATTCAGGCGACCCTGGTCAGGTTGGAATTCCATACATGACAAACCCTGAGTTTCATGGTGATGTTTGTGCATCAAACGACCTTTTGAATTTGTATGAAGAAGGAGATGTTCGTCGCGACTTGTTTTATACTGACCCTCAGGGACGTCCTGTTTATGAAGGAATTTGGTGGACAAATAAATATCCAAGTAAAACAGGTGATGGTAGTACGAATAATATCCCTGTACTGCGGCTCTCGGAGATGTATTTAATCAGAGCGGAAGCGATACACAAAGGAGCTGTAATATCAGGAGCCAGTTCCCTGGGTGATATTAATACAATCAGAACAAACAGGGGGCTTGCCGCAAAATCTTCGGCAATTGTACTTTCTGATATTTCGGATGAGCGCAGAAGAGAACTTTGTTTTGAAGGCCACAATGTATTTGACCTAGCAAGAAGAAACGAAGATCTGGTCCGTAATGATTATGACGCCCTGATTAATAAGAATATTCCATTTCCAGATAATCGCTGGGCGGTTCCTATTCCTAAGTCGGAGTTCGACGGTAACGAGAATATGGTGCAAAATCCTTAAAAACAATAAAAACTGAATTAATATGAAAAAGTTAAATTATATAATAATATTATTGGCACTAACATTATTCTTCTCTTGTGAACAGGAAGATCATCTGTTTACTGAAGATATGGCCAGTGTTGGTTTTTATGGTGAAACCGCTTCAGTGTTGGAAGTAGATAAGGACATGAGTGGGAAAGATGTTCTGGTTGTTAAAATTTTGGTAACAGCACTCAAAAATTCACCTTCCTGTAATGTTACTTTTGAGGTGGATAATTCATGGTATCAAAAAATTGGCGATGAGTACTACCATATTGAAGACGAAGATACTACTCAGGTAAATCCGGCAATGGAAGGTGTTGATTTTGAAATTCTCAGTGAAAAATCAGTTACTGTTTCTGACGGATTTGGATATGCTCCAATAACCATAGCAGCTATAAATAATGATAAATATGATCCTCTGGGTAATAAAACATTCCATCTTAAAATTACAGGCAATAGTTTAGGTTACGATTTGTCTTCTGAATCAGTGATGGCAGTTACCATTACTGATGATGATCATCCGCTTGGATGGATGTTTGGAAACTATACAGCAAATGTGGTTGAAACCGCAAATGGTAATAATGAGCATCCTATTGTAATCTCTGCTGTTGACGGTGAAACAGATAAGATTAAGATTTATGGAATGGCTGGTCAGAAATACGGGCCGGCGTTAAAAGATCCATTTTATATATTAGGTTCTGTTAGTGCAGATTCAACAACCGTAACAATAATAGCCGGGCAAGAATGGGAAACATGGGGTTATGGACCAACTGAACTTACGGTTTGGGAAGATGATAACGGAGAAGGCGAAGAAGTAAACGAACTGGTTGGAACCATTGATCTTACGAATGGAGTTGCAATTACATTCAGACAGCAATATACATTTACAATAAACTCTGGAGGTAATGAAGGTTTAGGACTTCAGTGGAACTGGAACTCTGATGCTAATCCGAATAGTCCAACTTCTGTCTGGGTAAAACAATAACTAAAAATAGAAACAATCATGAAAAAAATAATCGTATATTTTTTAGTTTTATCGCTGGGATATTTGGTCGGATGTACAAAATTCGAAGAATATCAATCTGTAGAGGTAATTACAAAACCTGCAGCATCATTAACAGTTTCCAATGTTAAAGATTCAAGCTTTACCATGGACTTTTCCACGGATAAAGCAGGGCTTATTGGATTTGCAGTATTAAATGATACTATGGTTAATGTATCAGCAATAGCAATTTTATCCAACACACTGGAAGAAAACGAGGCAACTTTAATGTTACATACGTATTCTACTGATGGTCCGGGTGGAACTTCTCTTGATATTTACGGTTTAAAGCCAAATAAATATTATAAAGTTGCAGTAGCTGCAAGTAATATTGATGGAGTTGAATCGGATGTTGAAACTTTTATATTGAAAACCAACGACGGAGTGGGGCCATCACTGGTTTCATCCAACCCGGAAACATCTCTCGACACTGAACAAGCTGCTGATTTTGAAATAATCCTGGAATTTGATGAACCAATTGGTTCAGTGGACACCAGTAAATTTTCATTTACCTATTATTTGGATGGAATTCAAGCTGATGCAAAAAGTGCGGAAATTAATCCTGATGATCCATTTCAGGTAATCATTACTCAATCAATGGAACCTCACGCGGGCGATTATGTTTTTCTATCATTTCAGAAAGGCGCAGTTAAGGATTTGTCAGGGAATGATGCAGAAGAAATGGCAAGTGGAGTAATTGATGGCGCTGCTGTTGGATTATACTGGCGTGCTGAAAACATCGGATGGGATATTGATTTATCAACTATTCAACCTGAGAACGGGAATGCTATTTCAGATGCTGAATTCTTCGTGCAATTCAAAACGCCTTTTGTGGTTTACAATAACGCTGAAGATGGAGATGTAAGATTTATTGTAAAGAGTTCAGGAAAAACAACAATCTATGATGTACCGGCTGATAATATTGTTATTGATGAAGCCGATTCATCAGTTATTATTTATAAACCATTTATTCCATCTTACGGTGAAATGGTATATCTCGAAATAAGCGAAGGGGCTCTGCTGGATGATTATGACAATCCCAACACTGTTATTGAAAGTGGAAAAGATGGAATTGCAAATGCCGATGATCCGATCAACACAATTGGCTGGTTAATTTCGTATGGATACAGTCGTGATATGATTTTAGGAACTTACACTTTTTCGGGAGTTTCTTACTGGGATGATTCCGACGAATCATTTGATGTTGAGATTGTTGCAGATACTCTTGATGAATCAATGGTAATTATCAATGGTTTTTATGGAAGTGAAACTCCAATCCCGGCAAAATTTAACGGTGACTTTGCAACCCTTACAATTTCGGCTGAAGAAGATTATCTCTTAGGTGATTTGTTTGATGACGGTGGGGAAACTTATTTCTGGTCATACGAGGAAAACGAAATTGTCATTAATATTTTACCTAATGGAGATATGGTAACTGATCCTTATTATTGGCTCGCTCTTTACTGGGTAGCTGCCGATGAATCGGATGAAGGTTATGTAAATATGTTTACTGAATCAACCTGGACAAAATTAGGAGGCGCTTCAATTGTAACGAATGAGAAATCCAGTCGGAAAATAAATGTCAAAAAGGATATTTCCCGATATGGTATCGTAAAATAATTAACTAAAAAGACCGGCTTTTAAGCCGGTCTTTTTAGTTAAAACCTGTTATCTTGAAATAAGTTGAATTTAATTATAGTCAGACTAAACGAACTTTAAAGGCAAATAAAGACATAATGAACTTTTTAAACCATTAATCGTAATATACTATACCTTACTATTATAGTAGGTTTTTTTTATCTTTGCAACAAAAATTTGAAAGTTGAGCGAAGGGGTAAAGTATGAAGCGAAATTTTTTGATATTGATTTTCATTTTCTTTTTTATTGGCATAAACGGATTTGCACAGAAAGTTTCAGTTGAAAAGGCTGTTAAGGTAGCCTCTAATTTTCTTTACAATAAAGATCACGCAGTAAAATCACATTCATTTTACGGGGATAAGGAAAATTCAAATATTTACGTTATAAATTTTGAACCTGAAGGTTGGGCATTGGTTTCAGCCAGTGATAACGCGCGACCCATTATCGGATATTCATACGAAGGATATTTCGACACGGAGAAAGTCCATTCAAATATCAAAGATTGGTTAGATATTCAATCTGAAGAGATTTCGAGGGTAAAGCCAAATTCAAAGTGGAAAGGTGAATGGGAAACACTAAAAACACGCAGTCTGCCTACACTAAAATCTGCCACTGCTGTTGAGCCAATGATTAAAGCCAAATGGGATCAGGATGGTGGGTGGAACAGATTCTGCCCTAATTATGCGGAAGGCCCTGACGGAAAAGCTTATGTTGGCTGTGTAGCTGTTGCTATGGCGCAGGCTTTGCATTACCTTAAATTCCCGGAGAGACCAACAGGAACTAAAAATTACACACTACCGGACAAAAGTAAGATTACCTTAAATTTTGATCAGGAGCCTGCTTATAATTGGTCAAAAATGTCGACAACTACTTCTGATGATTACAATACAAGGTTACTTTACAATTGTGCAGTTGCAGTAGAAATGGATTTTGGCGGTGAAGGTTCAGGTGCATATACTACAAGAGTTCCGTTTGCATTTCAAAAATACTTTGGATTTAGCTCATCAGTAAAAACAATTTCCCGATATAAAAATGAAGATGATTGGATTGCATTGCTAAAATCTGAATTAAACAAAGGTAATGTTTTGATTTATTCAGGAAATCCAAAAAATGGCGGAGTAGGTCATGCTTTTAATATTGATGGTTATGATAATAATAGTTTCTTCCATTTTAACTGGGGGTGGGGTGGCAACCTTAACGCTTATTTTTCGATTAATGATGTTGCTCCCGGTAGTAACGATTTTACACAAAACCAGGAAGTTGTTGTTGGAATTTCAGAGCCATACTGGGGACCTACTGATATTGCGTTAAGCAATCAGAAGATTAAAGAAAATATGCCGCAGGGAACCGTAGTTGGGAATATATCAATTACTGACTATTCAGAAAATGATGTGTTTACAATTGAAGTGCTTGGCGCTCCCTTGTTTTTGCAACCGGGGAAATATGCCGCACCAAAATTTTATGAAGAAAATATGCAGTTGAAATCATTGGAGCCGCTTACAAAAAGTGCTTATCCGGAAAGAGCAACAATACGGGTTACCGACAGTGAAGGATATAAATTTGAGAAGGGGTTTGATATAACAGTGACCACGGTTACCTCTATAAATGATATTGCAGATGAGTTTATGGTTTATCCGAATCCGGTAAAAGATGTAATTCAGTTCAAAGATATTTCTGAGTTAAAATCATACAGAATATTTAATTCGGCAGGTATAACTTTAACATCATCTTTAGGTTATTCAGGAAACACTGTTGATGTTAGCGGTTTCCAGGATGGCATTTATTTTATTGAATTTGTAGCAGATTCCAATAAAAAACAAATACAGAAATTCGTTATTCAGAAGTAGGTATTATCAATTTCCGAAATATTTTTTCTTTAAGAATTTACCCGTAAAATAAAATTATAATTCAGCTAATTGCCGGATTGATTCATCAGAATTAATTAATATAATGTCTCCTGCTGAAAGCCCTTCTTCAACCAAAATTGATTCTTCATTGGCAACACCGGTTTTTATGGGTTGTTTAATGATATCATTTCCATTTTTCAAATAAACAAAGGATTCGCCGCTTTCATTGTGAATTGTATTTAGCGGAATTGAAATAACATCTGATTTGTTTTCAAGAATGATATCAATATTGGCTGACATTGCAGGCTTTAACCGTGGATCATTTTCATCAAGATAAACAGTTACTTTAAAAACCCTCATATCGAAGTCACTGTGATCTTCACCCATTCTCGCGATTTCTTTAATATGTCCCTTCAGCGATAAACCCTCAATGGCATCAAATGTAGCACGCACACTATCACCTTTTTCAATTTTGGAGATGTCAATTTCTTTTACATAAATTTCTGAAATTACTTCCGACATATCAGGCAAAGTAGCAAGAGCAGGGTAGTAATCAAAAGCAACTACAGATTGGTCTCTTGAAAGTTTTTCCCCAAGCAATGTAGTCCCAAATAGTACAATTCCGTCGGAGGGAGCAGTTATCCTGCATGACTTTAGTGCAATATTGTATTGCTCAATTTTATCAGTGCTTTTCTTAACATTTTGTTCATAGCGTTTTACATACGTTACAAACTTCTCCCGATCCATTTTATAACTTCTCTCTATTTTAGCTATATTATTCTGCGCTTTTTGATAGGTCATTTGCGCTTTTCTTTGATAAGCCTCCGATTCGTAAACTGACTGTTCCAGGTCAATTTTATTGTATTCAAGATCGAGTAAGGCATTTGTAATTTCTTCCCGCTTCTGCGACAGTTGAATAGCACTGTCTATTTTGGCATTGTTCAGGTCAGACATTGCCCGTTCAAGGTTTTGTTGTTCGGTGCGTAAATATGGTGTTATCTGGCTTGCGTCTAATTGTGCAATATAGTCTCCTTTTTTTACTGTTTTTCCATCCTGTATCAGATCAGTAATTTTCATCTGATAAATTCTGAGTTCAGTATTGGCAAATACTTCAGGTAGTCTTATTTCAACCGCATGTAACCCGTTAATTTCTCCTTTGCATTCAATTGCAGCATCAAATTTTCCTTTTTTTACTTCGTAGTATTTTTCTGTTTTTTCTGAAGTGGTTGCAACTGAAATAGCGGTTACAGTGATAACAACGATGATTAAAGCTGCAGTAATGATGATATGATTTCTCTTAAGTTTCATGTTTTTAGTTTTCAAGTATTTCATCATAATTTACCATCAATGGTCTTTTCTTTTCAAAATCGTAGAGAGTAATGCTTCTGATTCTGAAATAAGAAGTCCAAAAATCGCGTAATCTACTGAGATATGCCATGCGTGAATTTTCCTGATCGTTACTGGCAATATTCAGCTTAATAACATCAATCTTGCCAATAAGAAACCTTTGGAAAGTTACTTTATACCCCATTTGTGCAATTGTATCAGCTTTTGCAGAATTTGCTACCTGCCCTGCCTGAAGATTAAACTCAAGCACGCTTTGCATAATATCCATTTCAAAATCAATTCTATCCTGGCGGATTGTCGCCAGCGCTACTTCCCTGTTCGATTGTGCCATCGAAAGTCTCCCTTTTCGTCTTCCCCAATCAACAATTGGAATGCTAAGTCCAACTGTAAAACGCTGGCTTTCATCTGGCTGAGTATAAACATCTTCAAGTTTGTCGGCTGATTGGTTTAATCCATATTGTGCAAACAATGAGGTGTTTAATCCTGCATCAGATTTTGCACTGGCTACATTCTGGTCTTGTTGTAATATCTGTTGCTGTTGATTTAATATTTCAGGATTATTCTCAAGTGCCTGTGCAATGGCCATGTCGGGGTCAATCTGTAAATCGGGAATTTCACTCGGAACAACACATTCAATAATCGTATTCTTGTCTAATCCCAAAAATGAATTCAAATTTGCCAATGCTCTTTGCTCTGTCAATTTTGCCATGCTCAATGCTTGCTCCGAATTTAAAAGGTCAAGTTCCATTTTTAGCAATTCATCTTGTGTGACTGTTCCAACCTGGTAACGTCCCATTCCAATTTTGTATAATGTATCAGCATTTGCCAGATTTGTTTCTGCAATTCCACGTTGAATTTGTGCATTTATCAAGCTAAAAAAGTTTGATGTTGATTTTATATTCAAATCTTCAATATCCTGAATAAAACTTTTCTTTGCTTTTTCAAACTTAAGCGGTTCTATTTTCGATCTCCACTTTAATTGGTTATATCCATTCAGTTCCTGCGAAAAACCAATACTGATTGGTGTTGATGAATAGGAAGTTCTTTTGTCTCCGGCAAAATTTTTCAGCATTCCTACATCTGATTCCAAAAACAGTCTACCTCCCGTTAAAGCTACATTTTGCGATAAAGAAAGCGACATGTTGGAACTAAATGTTTCCCGGTTAATAAATTCTTCCTCTTGTGTCTCTGGGTTGTAGTAGTTGCTAATGGAACGGTTAAAATTTATCAGATCAGAGCTTAAAGATAAACTGGGAAGTCTTTCTGCCTGGTAATATCTGAATTCCCAGTAACTTGACAGGTACATATTTTTATTTCTGAATGCATCTATTGATTTTGTAGAGCCAATTCGAATCACATCGTCAAGGCTAAGTTTTAATGTGTCCTGCGATTTTCCGAAGGTGGCTAAAACAATGGCAAAAGTGATGGTCAGTATTATTTTTTTCATTTAATATAGTTTTTCTGTTTTAAGGTTATGAACGAAGTGAAATTACCGGGTCGTTTTCAGCAGCTTTTTTTGCAGGCAGGTAACCAAAGAGAATTCCAACAATTACAGAAACCCCAAAGGCAATAAATATGCTGAAAACCGAAACAACCGTTTTAATATCAAACAGACTCGTTATCGTTTTTGAAAGAACGATACCAAGAATAATTCCGATTATCCCTCCGGTTAAGCTTATTAATGTTGATTCAGCAAGAAATTGGGCGATAATATCTTTTTGCTTTGCTCCGATAGCTTGTCGAACACCAATTTCACGGATGCGTTCCATAACGGAAGCAAGCATAATATTCATAATTCCAATTCCGCCAACTATTAGAGAAATTCCCGCGATTGCACCAAGTACAACATTAAATATATTTTTCGTTTTTTGTTGCTGCTTTAAAAGTAATTCGGGAATGGTAACTTCAAAATCAAAGATATTTGAATGTCTTCTCAGAAGCATTCTTTTCAAAATATTTGCCGACTCACTGAGTTGTTCCGTTTCTTTAACCTGAACAATGATTTTATCAAGCTGGTTAGGATTTTTGTCGGTGTCAATAGGTTTTTTTTGTTCCTGCTCATTTCCACCAATCCTAATTACTGTAATATTACTTCCTCCGGCATTACCTTTATTTATCTCAGAAATTTCGTCGGAACGAAGCAGGGCGCGATTTTTAAATCGTAAAAGCATGGTTTGAACAGGTATAAATATTTTATTGTCCGAACTGCTAATTCCCAATTCATCAGAAGCTGACGCTGTAAAATCGCGTTTTTCAATTACACCAACCACTTTCAACCAAATCTGGCCGCATTTAATGTAATTTCCAATGGGGTTTTCCTGAAGAAAAAACTCATTTTTAATGTTATTCCCAATAACACAAACCGGCAATCCCTTTTCTGCCTGAACCCTGTTGAATGGATTCCCCTCCACAAGATTCATATTGAAAAGATTGAAATAGTCGTTTTCAATACCTTCCAAAACAACAGGTTTACTTTTTCCGTTGAGTAAAGCTGAATAATTAAATGAAATAACCGGTGATATTTTTTCAGTTGTAGGTAGTACCTTTTTAATGGCTTCAACATCTAAAAGTGTCAACCCTTTTGAAATCTTCTTGCTGTTGGGTTTGTCGTTTCCTGAATCATCTTCTGATGACCCGTTTTCATTTATGGTAAGCGAACTGGGCGTAATAACAATATTATTTACCCCAACCAATTTTATTTGTTCAAGAATTTCCTGTTCTGCGCCTTTGCCAATTGCCAGCATGCTGATAACTGCTGCTACTCCGAAAATAATTCCTAACGCTGTTAAAATTGATTTTAGACGGTTGGCAAAAATTGCTTCAACTGCAATTAGGATATCGTGTATATATCTTTTTATAAACATTTCAGATTAGATTTAATGATTTTGAAGATTAAATTCCGGCACCTGCAGTTTTATTATTTTCAGGAGAATCAGCATTTTGCAGATCTTTTGATTTTGCCATGTTTTTGTTTGATGTCTCCTGCTCTTTTTTGCGAAGAATATCTGCATATATTTCCTTCCCCGTCAATTCAAAATCTTCGGCATTTTGTGGCTTACTTAAATACAATTCCTGGCCTTCTGAAATTCCTTGTTGAACGATAATGAAATTTTCATTTTCATCGCCGGTCTCAATAATTTGTCTTTTTTTATTGTTACCTGCCAAATAAACAAATGATAAACTATCGTCGGTAAATACAGATTCGATCGGAACATATACAACATCATCGTAATTTCCAACCTGAATGGTATTACTTGTAGTCATTCCCGGTTTAACATCTTTGTCAGAATCATTGATTTTTATTTTCACCTCAAAAGCTTTGGCATCACTCTGTGGAACCGTTAACCCCATGTTGGCTACCTCAACCACCTCGCCATCTAATTCTTTTTCCGGAAAAGCATCGATTCCAACTTTAACTTTTTGTCCGGGTTTAATTAAAGAAATATCAATTTCATTAATATATGTTTTCGTAACCCAATTATTCATGTTGGGAAAAGTTGCGATAACACCTCCCCTTGAAACACCTGATCCGGTTTGGACGTAACCGCCGGATGAATACTGATAATAAGTTACAATGCCAGACTTTGGAGAGCGTATAATTAAGTTGTCCTTTAATTCATTAATTGCATCAATTCGTTCCTGTAGTTGTTTAATGCCAAGATATTTACGGTCAACTTTATTGGCTTCTTGTTTTACAACTAATTGGTAGGCTTCCTGAACCTGGCTTAATTTTCGTTCGGCTTTGTCAAGATCCATTTCAACTTTTCTTTTAACTGAAGGTGATTCGTAAGCAGATTCTGTAACTGCAATTCTCCTTTCTTCCACATCTAAAGTGGCATTCATTATCTGATCGCGTTGATTACTTAGAGTAAGATTTGAATCAATTTTACTATCCTCGTAATCGGTAAGCATTGTCGCAAGATTATCTAACTCTTCAGCCAGTCTTTCTTCAACAGCCTGATTATCCAAAGTTGCAACATAATCGCCAGAATCAACATAAGTTCCTTCTTCCACCATATCGGTAATGGTTAAATATGAAATTCTGGTCATGTTATAGTTTCCTAATTGTTCAGGTGCATTTATGTTATCTGTATTTTCTGATGATAACTGGCCTGTTGAATAAACCAGTATTTCAAATGCTCCCTTTTGAGCTGTTGTTGTTATTTCAGGGGTTTTTTCTTTTGAACTGGTTATAAGAAAAAATGCGATTACTAATACGATAATTGCAGATAAAATTGTGATTAAACGTTTTCTGTTCATGGTTTAAAGTTTGATTGTTGGAACTGGCACTAATTAACAAAAATTGTGCCTACTATATATAGAACGTAAATATAGTTTTTAAATTATTGAACGATTGTTAAATTTTATTAGAAAATCATAAATGTTGGCAGAAATTTAAATTTTCCGTTTTTTTATGAGCCCCGACTGGGCAAGGGCCATAATAAATATTCCGGCCACTGTTATCATTCCTCCGGCCAATTGATGTGCCAATGGGAAAGATCCGAAAAACAGGTATGCACCTAACAATACAAAAATACCTTTTAAACTTTGAAAGATGGACGATTTTGAAACTTCGATGTGCGTCAAAGAATAGTATAAAGTTAAAATAGCAATAAATTCAAGGGTAGCGCCTATCATCGTATTTTTTAATGCTTCGGATGATGAAACGGCATTTTCGCCAAGAATAAAAAACATTAAAACTGAAAACAGTAATAACCAAACAGCACGGTTAAGATTTAATATTGCCGGGCTGATTTTTCTTACATGAACTTTTACCACTAAAGTTGCAGCAGAAGCAAAAATGGCGTTAAAAAAAACAATTCCAGTTCCGGGAATAAAAAAAGTTTCCAATGTAGTTCCCCCGGTATAACTAATGACAAACGCACCTGCAAGCGCAAGAAATCCCCCAAAAATCTCAATAGGCCCAAATTTTTCATTTAAAACAAATATACCTCCAAGCATTACCATTACCGGATACATATTCCCCAGAAAGGAAGTTACTGCAGGGTCAGGAATAACATGAATTGAAACAAAAAACAAAGTGGTGGTGCAAATTTCCAAAAAACCAAGAGTGAGCAAAATGTAAACTTGCTTTCGTGTAAGCCTCGATAGTTGCCCCAACTTTTTATTGAAAAGCGCAAAAAAGAAACATAATAAAGTTACAACCGCGTACCAATAGCCACCAAACTGAGTCAACGGATATTCGTTCATTGCGGCTTTACTGAAAATATAAACATTAGAGAAGGCGAGTGTTGCTATTAATGCAAAGAAGTATCCTTTAAGCGTATCCGATCTCATTTGGTTTATATTATTGGGCGACTAAATTACAAAAATTGCATCCATATTTGAATGCAGAAAAAACGATTCAGTAATTACGAGGTATGAATAAATGAAGAAATCTGTAGATTCGGTTAAATAACCTGTGCCTGATAAAAGTATTTGAATGTTTCAACTTATCTCACGATATTTGAATAACATGAAGTGGCTTTTTTGATTTTGTTATATGAAAATGTTATTATGTGTTTATTTTCATTGACGGATTTGAAGATGAATGGCATCAGCTAATTAAGAAAAATTCAATGCAGAATAAACATAAAAAACGTATAAATGAAAAAATATATAATTTCAAAACAATCTCTTAGGCTCTTGATATTTTTGTTTAATTAATTGTTAGAACAAAATGCGAATATTAATAATTTTTATTCTGGTAGTATTTCTTTTTTCATGCAAAAGCGGTAAAAAAGATCCTATAAAAACAGGTGTAGATTGGGCTACACGAACCTCAGAAATTATGGCAGATCAAATGCAGGTTAAGGGAAGTTCATATTTATCCGTTTATTCAGATATTTACGATATGACCGATGAAACTAAACATTTATTAACGGCAACAATTAGCATGAGGAATACAAGCTTAACCGATTCATTATTTATTCTGAAAGCGGATTATTTCAATACAAACGGACAACTCATCCGTTCTTATATTTCCGAACCAATCTTTCTGGTGCCAATGGAAACAGTGGAGATTGTGATTAACCGTCGGGATACAACAGGTGGATCGGGTGCAAATTTTATTTTCAACTGGGGATTACGTGTAACAAACGCTGAGCCTCTTTTTGAATCGGTTATGATCTGGACAACAGGAAATCAGGGGATTTCATTTTTATCGAAGGGAGTGAAATTATAACACGAATACATTATAATAATGTTGAACTTCTGGCAGCTGAATTTAATTTGCTGTCATATATTAAAACAATTTTCAATTGAAATTTCGTCCGTTTTATATCGAAGTAAACAACTATATTTGAAAAATTCGAAGTAAATTAATAACAAGTAAATTTTATATATGTTACCAAATATTGATCCAACAATCACCCAGGCGTGGAAAAAATTAGAAGAGTATTATTTTGAGTTTGAAGGAATTCAAATGAAAGAATTATTTGCTGTCGATCCTAATCGATTTAAAAAATATTCACTCAGGTTTGAAGATATTCTACTTGATTATTCAAAAAATATCATTGATGATGAAATTCGTGAAATGCTAATTGAGTTGGCAATTGAATGCGGAGTTGAAGAGGCCACGGAAAGTATGTTTGGCGGGCAAAAAATTAATATAACCGAAAACCGTTCAGTACTTCATGTTGCATTAAGGAACAGGAGCAACGAACCCATTTTGGTTGATGGTGAGGATGTAATGCCTGAAGTTAACTCCGTGCTCATGCAAATGAAAAGTTTCTCTGATGAAATAATTTCAGGAATATGGAAAGGTTATACTGGAAAAGCTATTACTGATGTTGTTAACATTGGTATTGGTGGTTCTGATTTAGGTCCGCTGATGGTAACCGAAGCGCTAAAGCCCTATAAAAATCACCTGAATTTACACTTTGTTTCCAATGTTGACGGCACTCATATTGCCGAAACATTGAAGGCGGTGAATCCTGAAACTACATTGTTTATTATTGCTTCAAAAACTTTTACAACCCAGGAAACAATGACCAATGCCAACACGGCAAAAGACTGGTTTATAGCATCAGCAAAAGATATTAAGCAGGTGGCTAAACATTTTGTAGCGGTTTCAACCAACGAAAAAGCGGTTTCCGAATTTGGAATTGACACAAAAAATATGTTTCGATTCTGGGATTGGGTTGGTGGCAGGTATTCTTTCTGGTCTGCAATTGGGCTATCAATAGTTTTAGGTATCGGATTTGATAATTACGTTGAATTACTTGAAGGTGCACATGCAATGGACAATCATTTCAGAGATACTGAATTCCATGAAAATATTCCGGTAACACTGGCATTAATTGGCATTTGGTACAATAATTTTTATGGCACCGAAACGGAAGCAATTTTACCTTACGACCAATACATGCACCGTTTTGCTGCATATTTTCAACAGGGGAATATGGAAAGTAACGGAAAATATGTTGACAGGAACGGTGAGCAGGTTGATTATCAAACAGGGCCAATTATTTGGGGAGAACCAGGTACAAACGGGCAACATGCTTTTTACCAGCTTATTCACCAGGGAACAAAATTAATTCCGTGTGATTTTATTGCTCCGGCAATTAGTCATAACCAGTTGGGTGACCATCATGTGAAATTGCTGGCCAACTTTTTTGCACAAACCGAAGCGATGATGGTTGGAAAAACAAAAGAACAGGTTATTGCCGAATTGAAAACCGCCGGAAAATCGGATAATGAAATCGAAAAATTATTACCGTATAAAATATTCCCTGGAAATATTCCTACCAACTCAGTCCTGGTGAAAAAAATTACCCCAAGAGTTTTAGGATCGTTAATAGCAATGTACGAGCACAAAATTTTTGTACAGGGAGTAATCTGGAATATTTTTAGTTTTGATCAGTGGGGAGTTGAACTGGGCAAGCAACTGGCTAATGCAATTTTGCCTGAACTGACGCATGATGAACCGGTTATTGGCCACGACAGTTCAACCAATGGTTTAATAAATGCGTTTAAAGAAATGCGGTAGGGTGTCGCGAATTCCAATTCGTGATTTGACTTTTTTAAATGCGATTTGGAAATCGCATCACCCATCAATACAACATTCTTGCCCGAATAGTATGTGGAATATTTTTAAGGTCTTTTAAAATTACTTCTCCAAGTTCACTTTCGGTGTCAATAATAACATAGCCAATTTCAGGGTCGGTTTGTAAATATTGTGCAGCGATATTTATTTTCCTTTCCGTAAATATATCATTGATATTTTTTAGCAACCCTGGCATGTTTTTATGAATATGCAAAAAGCGTTGTTTGTTCCTGTTTTGCTGAAGTGAAATTTGCGGGAAGTTCACTGCGCCAATAGTTGACCCATTATCGCTGTATCTAACCAATTTCTCTGCCACTTCCATCCCAATATTTTCCTGTGCTTCCGAAGTACTTCCACCAATATGCGGTGTAAGAATTACATTATCAAATTCCTGTAATTCAGAAATAAACGGATCATCGTTTGAAGCTGGTTCAACTGGGAAAACATCGGCAGCGGCGCCACCCAATTTTCCACTTTTTAAGTGCTTCGGCAATTGCAACATAATCTACAACAGTTCCACGTGAGGCATTAATCAACAGTGCATTTTTTTTCATTTGTTTCACCTGTGCCGATGATATCATCTTTGCAGTAAATTCTGTTTCTGGGACATGCAAAGTCACAACATCAGAAACGCGAAGTAATTCTTCCAGCGAATTACATGAAATTGCTTTTCCAAGACTCAGCTTCTTTTCAATATCATAATAATACACATTCATTCCCATAGCTTCTGCCAGAATAGAAACCTGCGAACCAATGTGTCCATATCCTACAATCCCAAGATTTTTTCCTCTTACTTCGAATGAATTCCGTGCAGCTTTGAGCCAGGCTCCGCGGTGGGCGGCTGCATTTTTTGCCGGAATCTCGCGCATTAGCATAATGGTTTCCGCAATAACTAGTTCGGCAACGGAACGGGTATTTGAAAACGGTGCATTAAAAACCGGGATTCCCAAATGTTTTGCAGCTGGTAAATCTACCTGGTTTGTACCGATACTGAAGCAACCAACAGCAAAAAGTTTTTTAGCTTTTTTCAGTATTTCTTTCGTGAGTTTGGTTCGAGAACGAATACCAATAATATGAACATCTTTAATTTTTTGCTCCAATTCGGCAGGATCAAGTGCAGTTTTAAGGTATTCAATATTGGTGTAACCTTCTGCTTTAAATGCATCTACAGCCGACTGGTGAATTCCTTCGAGCAATAAAACACATATTTTGTTTTTGTCGAGCGAGAACTTTTTTACCATCCGTTTTTTCTGTAAAAATAGAAAGCAATAATGGAAATCTGTGTGAAGGGATTAAATATTTAATATTGCACGTCAAACAGATCGTTTTGTTAAGTCAATACAATTTTTAAACCATCAAAATGGCAAAATATAATTTCAAAAATTAATTGCCTTCTTTTTCAAAATTTCTGGCTTCAATTTCAAATGGAATTTTGGAAAATGCTTTACCTAAATTCCGGTATCTGATGATGTTAACCGAGATATAAAACAGGTAGTGCATTGTTACCAAAAAGATGCCGTACTTTTTAAATTGTGCGACATGGAGAAATTCATGTTTTGGAATTTTAACCATATTATTATTGCAATACATGGTTTTGCCAAAAACAAAAAATTCTGCCCCCATTTTTTTAGGAATCCAATGATTTTCTACGATATTGAAATCTTCACCGGGTTTTAAATTCAGATTGTATTTACTTGCTATATCCATAATTTACTCCGAATGCTTTTTTACTTTAATTCTTTTAAACAGATCACTTGGTTCCATTTTCGAAAATTCAGGCCAAATTTCCAATGTTTCATCCGGTGGCAGCAAGTGTGTTTTCGAGTTATGTATTTTATCACTTAACGTATGCACAATGCATTCACGGACCGGATGTTCACAGGTGGGGATAAAATTATTCCATATTTCTTTAAAACTGCTTTCGTGAATATTTCCAATGCTGGCGTTTAAAAGCACACACGGTTGTACGTGACCTTTTGAATTAATATAGACATTCTGTCCCGATGTAGCCATGCAACCAAAAATCTCAGGCTCTTCGTTATACCAGGGTATTACAATCGCAATTTTTCTTTTGCTTTTATTCTGAGTTTTATAATACTCAATTAAAATTTCTTTGTCTTTTCCTGAAAGAAACAAATCTGATTTTTCCTTTTTATTTGCCCTGCCAACAGGTCTTATTTCGTTTAATTGAATGGAGTGCGCCCCGAGAGATTCAGCCAAATCAACCACTTTCATATATTCACCTGCTTTTGCCATAGCACCGGTTGTACAGCAAACAGCCGATACATAAAATCCGAGTCGGGCTGCTTCTGAAATAGTGAACACCGCGCTTTTAAATGCCTGGTTGTGTCTGCGTTGATTGTTATGAATTTTTTCATCAAAGTGATCCAAACTAACACATATTCCTTCAAGACCGGCTTCTTTCAAGATTTTTAGTTTTTCGGTTGTTGCACCAACTCCTGACGTGAAAATTCTTGTGTCCATTTTTCGTTTGGCACTCTTAACAAAATCAACCAGATCATTAAAGCGGCTCATTGGTTCACCGCCTACAAAAAATATGACCGGAAATTCAGCTTCAATCATATCATCAATGGCAGCCAATACTTTTTCTTTCGATAAATCCTGACTTCTATCCTGGGTATTTTCAACATGACAATGATAGCACTCGCAAGGACAAACATTGGTAATCGATATTTGCGCATAATTCGGTTTTAACGGATATTTTCTCACACTGTTGTTATCCAGCATTTTTGAAAAATACTTTCCGGGGAAATAGGGAGCAAATGGATTGACAAAGTATTTTTTTCCAACTTTTGCGTATTTGGCATCTTTAAATAATGACGAAAGAATAAACTGTTTTTTGATGGTGTAAAAAAAAGTTCCCGGTGAAATCCTGAAAGAAATCAACGAAGAAATATTGTGTCCTAAAATGTACGATAGTATTCTTATTTTCAAAAAAGTGATACTCATAATAAATTGCATTAATGTTTATTATCTTTTTCGCAGATAACTGTTTGCATAGAAAGATTCAAATATTTTTGGAAGATAAGAATTGGAGTCAGTATGATTTGGCCTAAAAAATAAGGCAGAATCGCGCGGTTAAGATTCAATCCCTTTCCGAAAAGTTTAAACCAGGTTCCGGTGAAAATATAGAAATAAGGCGGAAACGCTCCATAAGGAAGAAATTCAGTAACCCTGAAACCATTTTTTTCAACCATTTGAATTAATGTTTTTTTACTGTACATGGCAGTATGCTGCGGAGCCTGAACTCCAGGCCATTTTTTGCCGAAAATGCGAGAAGTAAAACTATCATAACGGGGTACTTCAATAATTAGTTTTCCATTGTTCTTAAGTACCTTGCCTGCCATTCGTAATGAGCGGTTTGGATCATAATCATGCTCCAGAAAATGCCACATTGTGACCAAATCGTACCTTTTTTCTTTTATTTTCTGATCATAAAAAAGGCCCGGGTAGAATTCAATTTCATCAAATCCCGGATATTCAAGGTCTTCCTTAAAATCAACGCCACTAATTTTACACTGGTGCTTTGATTTCAGGAAAAGAAGAAAAGTGCCAACCGCACATCCAATATCAATTACTTCGGTTTCAGAATTTATCGTGACATATTTTGATACCAGCTTCTCTTTGTCGCGATCGTGTTTGGTCATTGCCCACTCGTATACTGGAGTTAATATTCCCCAATTTGTTTTTTTACGATGGGCAATATATTCGCTATCGTAAAACGATTTTATCTGGTTGATATGGATTCTGGGATTATGGTATGCAAGTCCACATTTCTTGCAAGTTACATACTGAAAATTCCCATCTTTCCCTGTTAAATCATCCTCGCCAATAAGTAAGAACGAATAATCGCTGGCGCCACAATTGTAACATTTTACCTCTTCAAATATGTAATGATCCGGATTTTTTACCGGTTTCAAAAATGCATGGTTCATAATTAAATTATTAGGTCGATTACATGTAATGCTGGGAAAAATCAGTACTGGAAATATTTTTTGAAATCTGGTATCAGGTAATAAAAAAATGATAAACGGAGCGATCAAAAAAATTATATTTACGATCAATCTGTTATTTCCAGTCCATGGCTGAATGATTAAAAGTCCACTTATAAAAAGTAATATCGTTGTTATAAAAAGTTTGTTTTTACCTGCTGGGTTATCTTCATTAAAATCAAAAACCAACATCATAAAAAATGCACTTATGGATAATAATATTGCATCGGTTGAGATATAAAAACGTAAAATGCACCATAAAAGAACCGGATATTTTATCAGGGGGATAATTGCCATAACATTTTGATTCCGGTAAAAAATTGAATAAAGTAGATTTGAAATCAGAAAAAGAAAAAGAATTGTGAAACCCAGATAGGATGAAATAAGGAATAAAATTATCTGGTACAAAATGGTTACTATGACAGTAATCAAAGTAAAACTTTTGATGTTTTCATTTTGTATATAAATCCTGTGTGGGTGATTGATTTTGTCTAAATAATAAGACCAAACATCATCTAAAAGGCGAAAGACAAATAATGAAACAAATACGAAAATAAAATTTTCGAAATAATGTTTCACCCCATAAATTTTCTCAGCACCAAGCATTGTCAACAGAAATGCAAAGCCTGTAAATTTCAATATTTCAAACCGGGTTGAAATATATTGAAAGATTATTTTGTTATAATAATTGAATCTTTCCAAGGTTGCCATCTAAAATTACCTCATCATTATCGTTTAAAATTTCAGTAATATTTTCAATTCCAAGTACGGCAGGAATTCCAAATTCACGGGCAACAATAGCACCATGCGAAAGTGCTCCTCCATGTTCAACAATCAATCCGCCAATAATAGGGAATACCATTGCCCAGCCAGGATCTGTCTGTTTTGTAACTAATATTTCACCTGTTTTTAATTTCTCTACTTCCAAAACCGATTCCAACACTTTAACTTTTGCTTTAATTTTTCCACCGCTGGCTGCCAATCCCGAAAATTCTCTTCTTCCCGTAGCCTTAAATTCAAATTCCTCTGCTATGTTTGGCCGTTCACCAAAATAAGTTTCCAGGTTTTCGGGGAATTTCAACTCTGACTCTTTTTCAAATGTTCTTTTCCGAATTGAGATCGTTTCAATTATTGAATCGGTAAACATATCTGAAGAGGAGAGTAAACTACCAATTTCCTTGTAGCTCAAAAACAGGATATCTTTTTGGTTTTCAAGAACGCTCTTATTTTTCAAATAGTCACCGATTTGAAAAACCACTTTTTTAAAGTTATAATACATCTGGGCTTGTTTATACCTCACTCTTTCCCTGCTGAGGATTGCATTTCGGCATAATTTTGCCAGTACTACTAATGCCAAAGATTCGATTATTGACACAGGAAATAAAATGTGTCTTTTCAGGAATATTTTTTTAATGGAATTTTTTAAAACCTTTCGCCTTGTTTTATCCATTCTATTAATGGTAGCTGCCGGATCTTCCTGTCCACATTTTAAATAGGACTGTAATAATTCGATAAATTTTTGTGGAGATTCAATATAATTTTTGGTATTAAACATTAGTTCACCTGAACACCGGAATCCCCACATCGAAAGGTATTTCCCGATTAAATATTGCACATTTTTCCATTCAGGTGAAATAGAGATAAGAGTTAGCAAATAATCAGGATCATTTTTAATAAATATTTCCTCTCCATCGGGGATTTTTTTTATTTCACTTACTATTTTCCAGGAGTCGTGCAAAGGTTTATTACTGATTAAATTTGGGATTGCCTGAATTAAACTATTGTGAACACCAACATGTGTTTCGCCATAAATGGTTTTTGTAAAACTCCCCAGTAATTTGTAATGTATCATACTGAAAAGGTCTGCTAAACTGGCGTGGTACCATTGATAAAAGCGAAGATCAAGAAATTCATAAAAACACTGGGAAAGTTCTTTTATATGCTTTGCATCATCAACCCATTGTGCATAATCGGATACTTTTTTTTCTATTTTCCGAACATGTAAACCAAGCGTGATATTTAAAAATAGTAGTCGTAATCCCAATCTGAAAATCGATTGTCGTCCGGAAAATGTTTTTGATGAGGCATCGTTGGTTTTGTACCCCACAAATTTGTTAAAAGCGATCCTGGAAATAGGATTTATAAGGCGAAGCAGCAATAATGTTATGAATACTTGTCATGTTATAGTAAATCATATTTCCGAATACTCCGACTGAATTGCTGAAATCGTACTCCAGGCTTCTTATGGATTCTTTTCCAAGTTGGAGAATTTTTGAGAGATTTTTGAAATAGTGATAGTAGGAATCGCGTGCAATTGAATATAACAATGGTGAGACAGGTGTAGGATAGTTCTCTTTTAGGTTTGTATTGGTCCAGTATACTTTTTCCTTGTCGGCATTTTTAATTGGCCGCGCCTGTACATACAAAAATTCACCTCTTTTGTAAATCCATTCAATATCTAAATGCTTTTTAAAATTATCTTTTAGAAGCATGGCGTTTTCAATCAAAATTTTATGATTAAATGGGATTTCCATTTTTTCAATTATTTCTGAATTACCGTTGGTTGAAAACGAATAAGGCGTTACTTTCCCCGAAACCAGTGGTTCTGCACCTCCTTTTACAAACTCAGTATAAGTATGATTTTTATTTTTTGGCGACTGTGTAAACAAAACACCCGAATAATCAGCTTCTGCAAATTGCTGAATTACAACACCCATTTCATTTAGTTTATTTCCGGAGATATTCTGATATGCTTCAACTCTTTTGTTGCCAATGCTTTGCCAGCAGTTGATTATTCCTTTTATTACTGAATTCAGGTTGTTATCCACAACAAATGAATCCAACTGTCCGGCAAACGAAAAATCATCGGCATCTTCACCAATAGCTGAACTTCTAACGATTAGTTGATTTCCTGTTAACTCGCTTAATCTGTTTGTCAACTCGACTTTTAATTCTTGAAGGGAAGATTTTTCTTAAGCGGTATAATTCATGTGCATATTTATTGATGGCATATCCGGCCGGAATATTCAACCCACAAGAATTTATTCTTGATAAACCGGATGCTTTTCCTCCAAAATCCTGTTCAGCTAATATTGTTGTCAAAGGAAATAGAAACGCCATCAGATCGATTTTTTTAATTTCATTAATACAAGGAAATACGAAATGCTAACATGCAAAATGAACGATACCAGGAAAAGCAACAATATTTCATGATAGCTTCTGTTCATCGCAAAAAGATAAAATATGCACGCCCCAATCAGCGAGTCGGTTTTGTCGATTATTAGTTGAAGCGATCGGAATTTATTTGATGTTTTACCCGGAGCAATTCCAATTCTTCTTTTAATAAATGAATTTGGAAGTTCGGCGAGCATATAAGATAATCCTAATCCAACACCGATAAGTAAATCAGTGATATAGTTCATACTAAACGGACCTAATAAAATGCTATCTACAAAACAGAAAAGCCCAATTAATAAAGGCAAGAAAACGAATCCCCTGAGCGTTTTGTTTTCCCCGAATAATTCAGAAGAAACCGGATGGGCAAAAAATGAAAACAGATTTTTCTTTACAATGATCATGTGTATCACATTGCCGATTATTCCAGGGATAATAAACAGATAAATATCTTCTTTAAATTGATCCATCGATTTCTTTTAAAGTCCTGATGATATTATGAGCACAAACGAATACCCGTTTAATAAATGAGTAATTAAGCAAAGTATTTCCGGCCAAATAAAAACATGCACGTGATATTAAAAACTCATAACCTGCCAAAATGAAATCATCGATATACATTTTCCAGCTATAAGAATCACCATTTATTTCACCAATTAATTCAAAATGTTTTTTCAGTATAAAAAGCAGTTCTTCTTTATTAAAGTACTCTTCCAGTGTAAAAGCAAGAAATTCGAATATATCTCGCTGAGGAATGTTAATCATTGCTAATTCCCAGTCGTAAATACATATTTCGCCATTTTTCCGGACAGCCACATTTCTTGAGTTATAATCGTTGTGTACCAGAGTCTGTTTTGAAAATTTATTTGGCGGTGATTGTTTCCACAATTCGATGACATTTTCAATATCCTGAAATAATTCATCCATTTCCCAGTCGTGATAATCTTTTTGATTGATCTGATTGCAATACTGATAAAAAGGCAAACTTAAAGCAACGTCAAACGGTGGTACCAGTTGCAATTCTTCCCTGTTCCATCCATTCAGAAAACCTTTATGAACAATATGTATTGAATTGATTGCTTTTAAGATTAGCTCATTGTTCCATACTTGCGTTTCATTTTCTGAATTAAAAACTTGCATTTCACTATCAATCAGGTATTCAATCAGGAAAAGGTAAATTTCTCTTTCCTTATTTTGAATATCTCCATAGAATTTAGGAATATATGGGTATTCAATCTGATGTAGAATTTTATAGATTTCAATCTCTTTGACATGAGAATTTTTGTATTCCAGGTTTTCCTTATATTTCACCAGCTCATCAGCCAATTTGGAATTTAAGTTTGATGCCATAAAATGCAAACCTTCAATTAATTCATCGTCAAGTGGTTTGCTTTTTAGCAGAATTTGTTTTGGTTCATCAGAGCCGTAATAAATTAATAGCGGGATTAAACCCACCATCTTTTTCGAAACCCTTTGAACTAATTTGGTAAGTATTCCATTACCAATATTATCGGTTTGTAAGTGTTCCACAGCGCTGATTGGGTTACCATTAATTTCACCAATATTACTTTTTATAAATGTTGTATCGATCTCAGATTTTAGTAACCAGTTTACCGTTTTATTCTTTCCCAATTTTTGATGTGCCCTTGCAAATTGTCCGCTGGCAAGTGCAGCAAGTGTCGATATTTCAAGTGATAAGGCAAAACCTGCAATTAATTTTGAGAAGCGTTCCAGTTTACCTTTACCATAACAATCCATTAGTTCGAGAACAGCTTTTGGTATTGGCAGATGTGTTCCTCCTCCAATTGTGCCAATAACGAGGGCTGGTATTGATAAAGAAACATGAAGTCCGCCATTTACTCTTTCAACCTGCGTTACACCTAAAGATGATTCATGGATACTGGCTAAATCCTGTCCTGTTGAAGCAAAAATACCGGCAATAACATTTGCAATGTTTAATGTCCCACCTATAATCCCGTCAAACCTTGAAATTGCCATGGAATGATTATACAAAACAACCATTTCATCGGCATTGGAACGAAGTGTTTTTTCTATTACTTCATCCGTTATAAAACACTCACTTGTTACATGAACTCCCCGACCATTTTGCAAAGAATAGAACGATACTTTTTTGTCGGATGAACCATTTCCATCGATATAAAAGTGCTCAATTTCAATATCACTTTCTTTTAAAAAGTTTTCATTGATCCATAAACAGGCTTGCCATGTACAGTGAGTTACCATATTTTGTCCGGAAGCGTCGCTGGTTGTATAAATGAACTTTAAATGTGCCAAACGCCCAATTAATTGTGATTTGATCTCAATGAGTTCGGCATGGTTAGAATATCCCCGGACATGATCTTTAATCCGGTTAAAGTTGGTGTACAGCCATTTTTCAAAATCAACAGCATCAGCCAGATTATTAAAAGTAAACAGAGGGGAACGAAGCATTTTTTGATGCACAAAATGAGCACTAAAACCACCACTCTCGCTTATTGCTTTGGCGCCTCGATTTATACTTGCAAGTAAAGCACCTTCAGTTGTACAGATTCCGGTATAAACCCACTCTGTTTCATTTCTGTTGGTTTTATAGAGAAGTGGTCCGGCAAGACCCATAGGTATTTCAGCAGTACCAATATAGCTTTCTATATTATTTTGAACCTGTTCCAGCGAAATATCAGTTGACGTAATAAATTCAGCATTTTTTACCAGCGTACGGAAAAAATCCAGCCTCATCTCATGGGCTGTTTTATTCATTAATCCGCGCCCAGGAGCATAATTATATTTGAGCTTTCCCATACCTATTTTTTATGTAATATTTGCATGATTAAGTTCGTTGAACTTTTGTACATAAATTTGTCGTACTTTATTAATTTCATCCCAAATGTTTTCCAGTTTCCAGTCAGAGTTATCAATTTCTTCCATTATTTTTACTTCAATGTCCCCTGTTTTCGAGTAGGAACCTTCAAAAGGATTAATTTCTTTTGGAATAAAAATGAATAGAGGCACAATTGGTATTTTGGCTTCCATGGCCATATGGAAAATACCTTTGTTAAACGGGTGTATATTATGCGCGTGATAATGCACTCCTTCAGCTGATGCAACTATGGAATAATTGGTTCTTTTCAAAAATTCAGTTGTTCGGATAAAAAAACGCAACCTTCTTTCGGCATGTTTTTTTTGAGGAATATATCGCGTTCCAACTGCAAGTGCTGAAATTATTAGCGGGCCATATTTGAATGTAGATTCTGAAAGAATGAACCTTAAATCTGGTAATCCAATTGCAGTTAGTATAAATATATCGAGAAATGAATTATGGTTAATGGTATATAATACCTGCTGTTTAGGAAATTTCTCTAACGGGGGAATAATGCATTTGTAACCACTAATGAAGAGGACAAATCGTGACGTATAACGAAAAATGTACCGCACACAAAAATTTCTTAAATATCCGAAACTAAGCAGAACAAGGATTAAACAAATGGTTCCGACAATTAACATAGTGATGAACGAAAGTACCCACCTATAGATAATAACCAGAGATTTATACATATTAGGCTTTTATATTTTTAGTAAAAATCTTAAAATTAAGGGTCTGATATATTGCTGAATTCTGAACTTTAATTTGATTGCCGTACTTTCAGATACGTTAGAAGTTTACTTCATTAAATATACAGCTTGAACTGGTACAAATTACAAAACAAATCCAAGAGATTGTAAATTTTGATATTGATTTATTGTAATTTAGAAAGCTTATAAGAAAATAATTTTGCAATAATGTTTGAAAAAAACATGAGGTTGCTATTATGAAATGAACATGAAGAAATACTTTACAAAAAGGCATAATTAAAAATGGGAGCCTGCCTGAATGAGAAAGTCGGGCAGGTTAGATCTAATACCTTTGAAAACTTTTAATTTTAATTAGATGAAATTTCTGAAAATGCAACTGGCAAATCTATTGACTTTAGCTAATATGGTTTTTGGACTAATTGCCATTACAGAAGCTATTAAAGGTAATTTTAACCGTAGTGCTTTATTTATTTGTATTGCAGTAGTGTTTGATGTTCTTGACGGCAAGGTTGCCAGAAGGCTTAAAATAACTTCCGATTTTGGGAAATATTTTGATTCGAATTCAGACCTGATCTCTTTTGGTATATCTCCGGGCTTTCTTGTTTATCTATCTGTTTTGAAGCAATTTGAGCTGGCGGGAATTTTTGTCTCATTCATGTATATAATTGGTGGTGCATTTCGACTGGCAAGATACAACACAAAAGTATTTGGCGGACGTTATGTTGGACTACCAATAACGATTGCCGGATTGATTGTTGCATTATCCGTATTTGCATTTTCTGTATTACCATCAATTGCATATTTATTTATTGTTGTAATTCTGTTTTATTTAATGGTAAGCAAACATTCTTTCAAAAAATATTGATCAATAAAAGTTACTTTCATTTATGTATTCATTTGTTGGAAATAGGTGAAATAGAGAAAAGTTAATATTAAAAAGAAATTTGGAATTTTGAGTTGTGTTAAAATTGATGTCAAAGTGGATTAAAATGTTTAGAATCAAGATTAATTCAGTTTCTCCGTCAACTGAGCAATTTCTTTTCTGGGCGAAACGCCTTCATACAGGATTTTGTAAACCGATTCAGCAATTGGCATATCAACCTTGTAATTCTGATTGATAATGTGAATTGAATTTGAAGCAAAGTAACCTTCGGCAATCATATTCATATCCAATTTGGCAGTTTGAACAGGATAACCTTTTCCTATCATTGTTCCAAACATCCGGTTACGGCTAAATTGTGAATAGCAGGTAACCATTAAATCGCCCAAATATGCTGAACTTTTTATGTCGCGGGTAATCGGGTGAACTTTATCAACAAAACGTTTTATTTCCTGAATGGCGTTTGAAATTAGCACCGCCTGAAAATTGTCGCCATACCTCAATCCATGGGCAATTCCGGAAGCAATAGCAATTATGTTTTTCAAAACCGAAGTATATTCTGTCCCCCAAATATCATCAGAAATATTGGTGAATATGTAATCGCTTTTTATCAGCTTCGCAAAACTGGATGCCTTGGCTTCATCAGGACTTGCAATGGTAAGATAGGAAAGGTACTCAAGTGCTACTTCTTCTGCATGACAAGGGCCTGCAATTACTCCCACATTATTGAAATCAACATGGTAGAATTTATTCAGGTATTCTACAACAAGTAAATTCTCTTTTGGTACAATTCCTTTAATACCTGAAAGAATGTATTTTTTGCTAATATCAACGGTTAAATTTTCAAGAACAATGGGCAAGTAGGCCGACGGAATTGCAAACACCAAAATATCCGACTCCTCAACAATTTCATTAATATCACTTAAAAAATTTATGCGGTTGGTATCAAATTCAACTCCCGGCAGATATCTTGGGTTATGACCGTGTTTTTCGAAAAGTTCGATTGTTTCAGCTTTTCGCATGAACCAGTTAATTTGCTTCACATTTTCAAGTAACATTTTTGAAAGTGCTGTTGCCCAGCTACCACTTCCAATTACAGCAACTCGTTTCTTCTTTAGATTCATGCAGTCCTATTTTTCAGGACCGCAAATGTAATGGTTTTACTTTTTAATTGGCTTTTTAAGATGTTAAGATTTATTAATCGCCAGACAATTCACTATTAATGACGGGCTTTTTGTGAATAACTTTGAGCATTATTCAGGATTGAAATTTAAGAAATTGACTTTTAAAACACCTGTCTTTAAATTGAATTTTGTAAATCGGTAAAAGACTGTATTTGCAGTGTGTAAAATATTTCATATTTTGACTTCAATTTAAAACTGAAAAAATGGATGATAAAGTAAGTGAGAGCTCGCTGGAAATGAAAAAAATGATTGAGAAGGCAATTGAAGACCATGTAATTACAAGAGATGAATATGACCAGATAATTCATATTGCCACAAAAGATGGGTACCTGGATCGGCACGAGCAGGCGTTGCTGCGTGAACTTCAGGAAATGATTGAGGATAAAGTGGTGAAATTTGTAATGAAATAATTTTCATTTTCTTTTCGTTTTTTCATCGGTGATTTTCTCTGGAAATCAAAGAATATATTCAATGCTGTTTATGTGAATGACATAAAAAAACCGGCTCACAATGAACCGGTTTACTTTGCTGTTTAATTGCTGTTTAATTGTTTTCTATCTCCTTTTCTTCAACTTCAACTTTTGTTTCTTTTCCGTCTTCTTTTGTTACCTTAATTTTCTTAACCATTGGGCTGCCCCTGAAAAATGCATCGGAATTTCCATGTTCCGGAGCCAATATTATCTCTTCTGTTTTTCCCATTTCGTCTTTATTTCCCTGTTTCCTGACAATAGTAATTTTTTCAGTTCCATCTTTGTTCTTTTTCTTTTTGTATGAAATAATTCCGGGGTCGCTTAAATCAATCACATTATCACGATTAATTTTTTCTGAGAATATCATTTTTGGAACACCGGGGAGTTGAGGTAAATTAGAAATGTACGGAGCGAAAAATGTGTTATTTCCTTCATCATCATTCCAAACCATAAAATTATGATCTTTCATAAAATCATCACTGTCAACACGAATTTCAATTACTTTATTGGAATCGCCATTAGTTACGAATTCGTGAATTGAATGTTTTCCACCTTTCCCTGATTTTAATACAAAAACCTTATTTTCTCCATCGTCATCAATTTCGTATTCAAAATTGAATGTCATATTTTTTAAAAGCGAATCTGCGTCAAACTCATCATTTTCAAACCAATTGAATGCTGATTTGCCACCAATTGTATCGCCATTCCAAACAAAAATTTTATCGTTGCTAACTATGGTGTCAAGTGTTATTTTGTTTCCTTTTTCATCTGTCTTTTCAACAACAATGTGTTTTTGTGCTTTTTTACCATGGGGTGGGTCCTGTGGTTTTTCACGAATAGAAAACGAAGACATGGATAAAACGGAGGTGACTAAAAGTATTCCAATTGTCAAAAATTTCTGTTTCATAATTTTTAATATTTAATTTCATTTGTTTTGTCAAAGATAGGTTAAGTGCCTATTATCAGTCGGTTAAGACCTGGTTAAAATCTGTTAAGGAAAAGTTAAAATTATGGGAAGGCAGTTTGAAACAATTATATTTGGTCAATACATTTTAATTGACAGAACATTTTCGCACTTCAAAAACAGTACTGATATAAATGAATAAAAAGATTTTTGCCGGGCTTGTTATCTTAATGGGTGTTTCTATTCTGGGGATCATCGTTGTTCAGTTGGTTTGGATGAATAATGCAGTTAAGGTAAAAAACGAACTTTTTGACCGAAGTGTTAATGAAGCATTAAATAAAACAGTTGACAGACTTGAGGATTTACATGATATAAGCGTGTTTGGGAATATGGCTTTTGGCGATTCTATTAATTGGATTTCAAACGAGGATTACAATTTCAGTTTTTTACCACACGCACCAAAACGTATTCCTGTGCCTGATTCATTGAAAAGACTAAAAAGGCCGGCACGCCTCATCCGTCAAATTCAACCCGGGAATAATAATGCTATTATTGAATTGAAAGTAGAATCTGATAATGACAGTGATTACAACTACAACTATCATTATAAAATAAATTCCGGAGGTGACCGAAAGAACAGAAATGTTATTGTATTTGATACGGGAAACATTAAACAAAATGGAGCAGTAATTGCAAAAACAGACACTATTGTTATTGATATTGATTCGGCATTTGAAAAAGGATTAATGCAAATTGATACTTTGATGACGAAGCTGGATACATTTGGGATATTTATGCCCGAAATTTCATCCAGAATACATCTTCGCACTGAAAGAATTAAGAGGACCGCAGATCAGTTTTTTAATGAAATAGTTGAATTGGATAACCGCGAAATTGATCTGGAACAGATTGGTGAGTTGCTGACAGATGAATTACAAAACCGCAATATTCCAATTGATTATAAATATGGTGTTTTGCAGGATTCACTTTTTGTTGACAGGATTAACTCTGCGGATTCAGTCAATCTCTTGAATTCACCATTTCAGGTAAATTTATATCCAAACGACATATTTCAGAAAAACATACGGTTAGCCATAACTTTTCCGGGGCGCGAACGGTTTATTTACCGATCGTTAAATTGGTTGCTAATTGTGTCATTCCTGTTTTCACTGATTATTCTTCTCACTTTTTCTTTGAGCATCTATTATATTCTGAAACAGAAAAAAATCTCGGAAATGAAATCCGATTTCATCAATAATATGACGCATGAGTTTAAAACCCCAATTGCAACTATTTCTGTGGCGACAGATTCAATTGTGAATGATAAAGTGGTCGGCGATCCAGAAAAAATAAAATATTTTGCCGGGATGATTAAAAAGGAAAACACCCGAATGAATCGGCAGGTGGAAGATATTTTAACCATTGCACGGCTGGATAAAAAGGAATTTGAGTTTAACTGGGAAGCAATGAATGTTCATGAACTTATTGAGGATGCAATTCTTGGAATCGGAATTCAGGTGGAAAAAAGAAATGGAATAATAGAGAAAGAATTAAACGCAGTAAACCCCGTTGTAACCACTGATAAAATGCATTTTACAAATGTCGTTTTTAATCTGCTTGATAATGCCATTAAATATTCGGTTGATGCACCAAAAATAAAAGTTTCATCGGTTAATAAGCAAGGTGGCATTTTAATTACTGTAACAGACAATGGAATAGGAATGAACAAAACAGTTCAGAGCAAAATATTTGAACGATTTTATCGTCAGTCGGGCGGGAACATTCATAACGTAAAAGGTTTTGGGTTGGGTTTAAGCTATGTTAAAGCAGTTGTTGAAGCAAATCAAGGAAATATAACGGTGGAGAGTGAGTCCGGGAAAGGAAGTAAATTTAATGTATTTTTACCTTTTGTAAGAAAATAGAGAAGCCTCTTCCCATCCCTCTTCAACGGAGTTTTTCTTTTTATACATCTTTTTGAGAACATGAATTAGAAAAAAATAAAAACGGGTTAAATAAGAAATATCGAATAAGAAATAAGAAATCAGGAAATATAAGTTCATTGTTAGCTTTTTTTGAACACTTTTTTATTCGTTATTTCTTATTGTTTATTTCTTATTTTAGATAAATTTTTTTTAGTACGAGTGGAAAATAAGCAACACATATTTCTTGTTGAAGATGACTTAAGTTTTGGGTCGGTGTTAAAATCATACCTGGAGCTGAACGATTTTAAAGTTACCTGGGTTGACGATGGTAAATTTGCATTAGATAAATTCAGAAGCGATGAATACCAGATTTGCATTTTAGATGTGATGCTCCCAAACGTTGATGGTTTTACAATTGGCGCTGAAATTAGAAAAATCAATAAGGAAATACCGATGGTCTTTCTTACAGCAAAAGCTCTAAAAGAGGACATTTTAAAAGGTTACAATATTGGCGCCGACGATTACATTACAAAACCTTTTGATACTGAAGTTCTGCTTTGTAAAGTTAAAGCAATTATAAAAAGGCAATCAACCGAACCTGTTGTTAATGAGGTAATTTTTACGCTCGGGTCATACCGGTTCGATTCAATGCTTCGCACCATTATTCGTGAAGGGAATGAGCAAAAACTTTCTCCAAAAGAAGCCGATCTGCTTAAATTACTTTGCATAAATAAAAACGAATTGCTGCCACGCGAAACTGCACTTAGAAAAATTTGGGGCAACGATGGTTATTTTACTGCACGCAGCATGGATGTATTTATAACCAAACTCCGCAAATATTTGGCTGACGATCCTTCTATTGAAATAAAAAATATTCATGGAAGCGGGTTTCTTTTGGAAGTAAAATCCATGGGTGTTTAATTATTTATTTCTTCAAATTCATCGAACTTAACAGAAAAGATAATTGTTCGGATAAATACATGTTTATTTGTCTTCTTATTAATTGAATATTATCCATTCAAACAAGTGCAAAGTTTTCGATTTGGAATATAGTTTCAATGAATAAAACAGGTTGAATTGGTTATGCGCTGATAATCATCTCTTTTAGTGATGAATGGGTGGTTAAAAATTTTTCTGTAAAATTTTTAACCACCCATTTTTACTTTTAATGACTTTGATAGTCTAATGCTTTTAATCTAAATTGACTTAACGTTATTATAATAATCTATAGAAGTGGCTCAAAAACAAATTTTCAAATATTCCATTACAATAGTGCTTGATTTTAGTGCTGTTAGGAATAATTTTTTATCCTAAACTGAAGCCCGTGTTCCAATCTCAGGATGAGGGAATGCCGCCTGGCGGCCAGCGGTTTTCAAGAGGTGGTGGAGGACAATCACTGCTGGCAAGCGGTTTTTTAGTAGTTCCATCCCAAATGTCGGAATTAATTTATAGTACCGGATCATTGTTGCCCGATGAGGAAGTTGAACTGGCCTTCGAAACATCGGGAAAGATTGTTGGGATATTTTTTGAAGAAGGTGCCCGGGTAAAAGAAGGTGAACTTCTGGCAAAAATAAATGATAAGCCCCTGCAGGCACAGTTGTTAAAACTTCAGGCGCAAAAAAAGCTTTCAGAAGAAAAGGAGTTCAGGCAAAAACAACTTCTTGATCGGGATGCAATCAGCCGTGAAAGCTACGATCAGGTTGCCACTGAGCTTCAATCGCTGGAAGCCGATATCATGTTGCTTGAAGCACGAATAGATGAAACTGAACTAAGAGCGCCTTTCGACGGTGTTGTTGGTCTGCGAATGATTAGTGAAGGTGCTTACGCAACTACTCAAACCAGAATAATAAGGTTGGTAAAAACTGATCCGCTAAAAATTGAGTTTTCAGTGAATGAAAAATATTCGGGAGAAATATCGCCCGGATTTCCAATTACATTTCAGTTTAACGACGAGTTCAAATAAATACAGCGCAAAAGTGTATGCTGTCGATCCAAAAGTTGATATTGAGATGCGGACCATTAAGGTTAGAGCCTTATATCCTAACAAAAATAACGAATTAAAACCAGGACGTTCTGTAAAGGTTGTGGCATTACTTTCACAAATCGACAATACTGTTTCAATACCAACCGAAGCTTTAATTGCTGAAATGGAAGGGGAAAAGGTTTATACCTATAGAAATGGTAAAGCGCACCAGGTTGGAGTGGAAACCGGACTCAGAACCGAATCAAACATACAGATAAAAGAAGGTTTGAATTTTGGGGATACGCTGTTAACAACAGCAATTTTACAACTCAGGGAAGGATTGCCGGTTGAACTTGATACATTGGTGACAAACCGGGAACCGGTACAATAATAGTAATATGAGTCTTTCATCAACAAGCATAAAACGCCCGGTATTAGCGACCGTCTTTTCATTGGTCATACTACTTTTCGGTGCCATTGGAATGACTTATCTTGGAGTACGGGAATTTCCAAGTGTCGATCCTCCGATTATTTCTGTTAGTACATCCTATCCCGGAGCCAACTCAGATGTAATTGAAACGCAGATTACCGAACCTTTGGAGCAATCCATCAATGGAATACCGGGAGTAAGAACACTCACAAGTACAAGTAGCCAGGGGAGCAGCAGAATATCTGTGGAGTTTGAATTGTCAGTTGATTTGGAAACAGCTGCAAATGATGTTCGCGATAAAGTTTCACAGGCACAACGCTTTTTTCCGCGCGACTGCGATCCGCCAACTGTATCAAAAGCTGATGCCGATGCAAGTCCAATAATGTTTATTGCCGTTAAAAGCCCGAAAAGGTCATTGCTCGAATTATCGGAAATTGCGGAGCTGACGTTTAAAGAACAGTTGCAAACAATCTCCGGCGTTAGTTCTGTAATGATTTGGGGAGAAAAAAGGTATGCCATGCGTATCTGGCTCGATCCGGCAAGACTGGCGGGGTACCAGATGACTCCGTTGGATGTTCGAAATGCCATTGCCCGCGAAAACGTAGAATTGCCAGCTGGTAGTATCGAAGGGAATACAACAGAACTTACCATTCGTACTTTGGGATTGATGAAAACCCCCGAAGAGTTTAATAATTTAATTCTGAAACAAATTGGCGATCAGTCAATCAGGATCAGAGATGTTGGGCGGGCAGAAATTGGCCCGGAAGATTTAAAAGGAATAATGAAAATGAATGGCATTCCAATGGTGGGTACAGTTATTGTTCCGCAGCCGGGTGCAAATCATATCGACATAGTTGATGCCATTTACAAAAGGCTTGAGTATATAAAGAAAGATTTGCCCGATGATGTTGGTATTGAAATAGGATTTGACAACACTGATTATATTCGTTCCTCTATTAATGAGGTTCAGGATACAATTTACCTGGCATTCTTCCTTGTAGTTGTCATCATTTTTGCTTTTCTACGCGACTGGCGCACAACAATTCTTCCAATTCTTGTAATTCCTGTTTCTCTTGTCGGGGTATTCTTTATTATGTACCTGGCAGGTTACACTATAAATGTTTTAACACTCCTTGCAATTGTTCTTTCCATTGGTTTGGTTGTGGATGATGCCATTGTAATGATGGAAAATATTTATGTAAAAATTGAAAGGGGAATGTCCCCTCTTGAAGCTGGAATGAAAGGCTCAAACGAAATATTTTTTGCAATTATAGCCACTACAATTACATTGATTGCAGTGTTCTTCCCGATTGTTTTTTTGGAAGGAATGACAGGAAGACTATTCAGAGAGTTTAGTATTGTAATAGCAGGAGCAGTTGGAATATCGGCTTTTGTTGCGCTTACTCTAACGCCCATGCTTTCAACTAAAATCCTGAAAAACCGACACAAACGGAGTAAAATGTACAACTGGACGGAGAAGTTCTTTATTAAAATGAATAAGGCCTATTTGAATTCATTGAATTCAGTTCTCAAGAGAAGGTACATTGCTTTGATAATTTTGGTTTTATCATTCGGGCTCATATATATTCTTTGGAAAAGCATTCCATCTGAAATGGCGCCGTTGGAAGATAGATCTCAGTTAAACATAAATATCACCAGTCCTGAAGGCGCTACCTACGAATTCAATAATGAATATGCCGAAAGTGTAAATGCGCTTATTGAAAGAACAGTTCCGGAAAGCGATAAGGTTACAATGATGGTAAGGGGTGGCCGTGTATCTGTAAGAGTTGTTTTGGTTCCGCCTTCGGAAAGGACCCGAACTCAGCAGGAAATTGCCAGCTCAACTTAGGTGCTGAACTCCGGAAAATGACAAAAGCACGTGCAAGCGTAACCCAGCAATCAACATTTGGCGGACGACGTTCAGGATTACCAATTCAATATGTGCTTCAGGCAACAAACATTGAAAAGCTGCGGGAAATTTTGCCGGAGTTTATGGCAAAGGTTCAGGATAATCCAACTTTTGATATGGCTGATGTAAACCTGAAATTCACCAAACCGGAATTGCAGGTTGAGATCGATCGTGACAAAGCAAATCTTTTAGGCGTATCAACACAAAATATTGGACAAACACTTCAATTGGCGCTTAGCGGCCAGCGTTTTGGTTATTTTATAATGAATGGAAAACAATATGAAATTTTGGGTGAAATAGCTCGCCAGGATCGTAATAAACCACTCGATTTAAAATCACTTTATGTTCGGAACGGTGCAGGAGAAATGATTCAACTGGATAATTTTGTTTCTTTAAAAGAAACAACAGCACCGCCGCAATTATATCGTTACAATCGGTTTGTTGCCGCAACAGTTTCAGCCGGATTGGCGCAGGGAAAAACAATCAGCGAAGGCCTGGAGGAAATGGATAAAATTGCTGCAGATGTTCTTGATGATACTTTTCGAACAGCGCTTGCCGGCGATTCAAAAGATTTTATGGAAAGTTCATCGAGTTTAATGTTTGCGTTTCTTATTGGCAATCATTTTGATATTTCTTGTTCTTTCAGCACAGTTCGAAAGTTTTAAAGACCCGATTATTGTAATGATGACTGTGCCGCTTGCGTTAACCGGAGCTATGATTTTTATGTGGTACTTTAATATTACCATGAATATTTTTAGTCAGATTGGCATAATTATGCTGGTTGGGCTGGTATCGAAAAATGGTATTTTAATTGTAGAATTTGCAAACCAGAGGAAATTGGCAGGCATGTCGAAAATCGAAGCTATACGCGAAGCATCAACCGCCCGTTTCCGTCCAATTTTAATGACAAGTTTATCTACAATTCTTGGAATATTGCCGCTGGCTATTGGTTTGGGTGAAGGGGCTCAAAGTCGAGTAGCGATGGGAATTGCTGTAGTAGGTGGAATGACAATTTCAACATTTCTTACACTTATAGTTGTTCCGGGAATCTATCTGTTAATTTCAAGTGAAACAAAAACAATTAAAAATGAATTGGATGTTCCTGGAAACTGAAAACAAATAAAATTTGCATTCATCTCTTTTCTTTTTATAATGCCGGTTTTTACGCAGGCGCAGGAAGTTTTTGATTTAAGCAAATGTATCATTACCGGGCTTGAACAGAATTATTCGTTACAGGTTGTGCGCAACCAGGAGGTGATAGCAGAGAATAATTACACACTTGGGAAATGCCGGATATTTGCCCACAATAACCACTACAAATAGGTTTGGAGGAAATTCAACCTCAACAACCCAAAATATGAATGATGGCACTCAAAAAAAATCAAATGGTGTTTATAATACAACAGGATCAGCAGCTATTAATTTGAACATGACCATTTTCAATGGGTTTAATGTACAAACCAGTTACCAGAAGCTGAATGAACTTAAAAATATGGGGACGCTAAATACTCAAATGTCTGTTGAAAATCTGATTTCTCAAATTGTTTCTGAATACTATTATTATATTCAATTACTTAATAATAATCGAAATCTGGAATATGCAGTTTCCTTTCAAGAGAGCGGGTTAGAATTGATGAGGAACGTTATCTGCTCGGGTCTTCTTCAAAAATGGAGCTACTTCAATCCATCGTTTATCTCAATGCCGACAGTTCACGTCTTGCCCGTCAGAACGAAGCCATTTTGGAATCTGAAGTTCAGTTAAAAAAATTGATGGCATTGGAGAATCTTGAAGAAAAAATTATCAATTGAAGATTCAGTCATTGTGTTTAATCCCAATCTGGTTTATAAGGAATTACTTGACTCAACATTAAGTTATAACACGAGCCTGCAGATTGCCAGAAAAAATCAGGTGATTTCAGAACTCGATTATAAAATTATTGCATCCAGGGCTTACCCGTATCTATCGCTTTCATCAGGTTATGCATACTCATATCGTGGTTACGGAACCGGGTCAATTAGCGATTACGGAACATTGGCAATAAATAATCAGCAATCAAGGGCATTCAGTTACGGATTAAATTTAAGTATGGATATTTTTGATGGGTACAATCATCGCCGTGAAAAAAGCAATGCTCAAATTGAAATAGAGAATCGGGTTATTCGACTGCAGGAAGTTGAACAGGATATTAAGGCTGAATTACTGACCATTTACTATGCTTATGAAAACAATCTTCGTTTAGTGAAAATGGAAGAACAAAATCTTGAAGTTGCACGCGAAAATCTTGGGATCGCACTCGAAAGATATAAGCTTGGAAGTCTTTCCGGGCTTGAACTTCGTGAAGTTCAAAAGAGCTTACTCGATGCTGAAGAGCGTTTAATTTCAGTTCAATTTCAAACAAAGCTTGCAGAGATTTCGTTGCTTCAGATTTCAGGAAAAATTATGGAGTATGTTTAATTTTGAGAATAACTTTCTATTGATCATTTTAAACAATCATTTCGAGTAGAAATTGATCTTCAAAACTGAAACGGACAAATGTTTACTTTTGGATTTGGAACAGGTTAATTGCTGCTAATACTTCAAAATATATTATGAATTATAAATTCTGCTGAATATTTTAAAATTCATGAGTTTGCATAAAAGAAATACTAACTTTGCCGGTCGATTAAGGAATACGTATTGATGCAAGTACTTGAATTTGATACTGTTGTGATAGGAAGTGGCCTTGCCGGGCTATCTGCCGCGTATCATTCATCGAAATATGGAACCGTAGCTATAGTTACAAAATCGCAGTTGGATACAAGTAATTCTTATTATGCCCAGGGTGGTATTGCCGCTGCAATTGCTGATGACGACTCTCCTGAAATTCATTTAAAGGATACACTAATTGCTGGTCGGGGTTTGTGTGATGTTGATGCAGTTGAAGTGCTTGTAAATGAGGGGCGTGAGAGAGTTCTTGAGCTGATTGAGCATGGGAATGCCTTTTGATAAAAGAGAGGGAAAATTCTTTATGGGGCTTGAAGGTGGACATACCAAACGTCGGATTCTTCATGCAGGGGGCGATGCTACAGGCAAAGCGCTTACCGGTTTTAAACTCAAAAAAGTAAAAGAAAAAAAATCAATAACACCCTTCGAATTTACTGCTGTTGTAAAATTGCTGATCAAAGATAACCGGATTTATGGTGTACAAGGATACGATTTTGTCTCGGGGAAAAACCTTGTTTTTAAGGCAAAAGCAGTGATTCTTTCCACAGGCGGATTGTCAAGGATTTTTGCCCGTTCAACAAATCCACATACCGCAACCGGCGAAGGTATTTCATTGGCCTGGAATTCAGGTGCAAAAATTGCTGATCTTGAGTTTATCCAGTTTCATCCGTCTGCTTTATGCATGCCAGGGAAAGACGCGTATTTAATTAGCGAAGCCGTGCGGGGTGAAGGGGCCTGGCTGCTGAATAAAGATGGAGAGCGTTTTATGAAAAACATTCATCAGGATGCAGAATTGGCGCCACGCGATATTGTGGCTTATAGTATTTTCAGAGAAATTCAAAAGTCTGATTCAGATCATATTTACCTTTCATTAAAACATCTTGATTCGAAAACGATTAAAAGAAGGTTTAATCATATTTTTGAAACGCTAAAAGGTTATGGGCTTGATTTAACCTCCGATCTTATTCCGGTTGCCCCGGCGGCACATTATATGGTTGGGGGAGTTAGAACAAATCTGGATGCAGAAACCAATATTTCCGGCTTATTTGTTTGTGGAGAAGCAGCATCAACAGGTGTTATGGGCGCTAACCGACTGGCAAGTAATTCGCTGCTTGAGTGCCTCGTTTTTGGAAAAAGGGCAAGCGAAAAAGCAGCAACACTTAATGATCCCAATTTTGAGTCTGAAGACATAACCCCGGTTTATTTAGATGCGAATAATGAAATGAAATTTTTGAAAATCCAAAATGAAATTGCCCAGCTAATGTCCGGTAATTTGGGTATTGTAAGAAACGAGATTGGCATTAAGAAAGCGTTAAAAAGATTGGAGGAAATCGATATAGAATATTCCGATGACAAAAATGAATATAACTTGCTGAAAATTAGAAACACAGTTTCTGTTTGTACTCTAATTGCTGAAGCTGCGCTTAATCGACATGAAAGCAGAGGAGGTCATATCAGGGAAGATTTTCAACAGGAGAATGCAGATTTAGAGGTACATTCTATTCAACAAAAAGGGGAAAAAATTCAGTTTGAAAAAGTTAGAAAGTAAATTATGGACAGTAAAATATTAAAATCGGCTGAAGTATTATTTGATCTTGCGTATGCAGAAGATATAGGCGACGGAGATATTACAACCAATAACCTTATTCCGCCGACGCAAAATAAAACTGCAATTTTAGTGGCTAAAGAAGAGGGCGTAGTTGCCGGTCTTCCGGTAGCTGAAATGGTATTTAAGAAATTCGATAAAAACATTGAGTGGAATGAGAAAATACCCGATGGAAGTAGAGTTTCACCCGGAGATGTACTGGTAGAATTTAAAGGAAACTACCGTGCTTTATTGACAGGTGAACGAAAAGCTTTAAACTTTTTACAACGTTTATCGGGGATTGCAACTTATGCCAATAAATGCATGAACGAGATCGAAGGGCATAAAGTTGAAATTCTGGATACGAGAAAAACACTTCCCGGATACCGGCATCTCGATAAATATGCTGTTCGTATGGGAGGCGCCTCAAACCATCGTTTTGGGTTGTATGATATGGTGATGATTAAAGACAATCATATCCAGGTAGCCGGTGGCATAAAAAAAGCAGTTGAGGCGATTCGAAAACAGATTCCAAAAAGCATCAAAATAGAGGTTGAAACTGCAACTTTGGAGCAGGTGAAAGAGGCATTGGAAGCACAGGTGGATATTATTATGCTTGATAATATGAGTTCAGCAATGATGCGGGAAGCGGTTGCAATCATCAACAAAAGAGCAAAAATAGAAGCCTCCGGAAATATGACGATTAAGCGTATCCGAAAAGTAGCCGCAACAGGAGTCGATTATATTTCAATTGGGGCACTAACGCATTCGGTTAAAGCGTTGGACATTAGCCAGCGTATAATTGATTAAAATGAAAAGAACTGATAAACTACTTTTATCAAAGACTTGGATGCTGGAATTGCGAGTTACATCTGTTTGCTTTAAAACAAATATTTATAACAGATGAATTTGGTAATCGATATTGGCAATACAAGGACCAAATTCTCAGTTTTTAATCGGGGAGAGGTATTAACCACTGTTCCTGTTGATGAATTTAAATCATCACACATCGATATTCTGCAGAATCAATACCCTGAGTTACAAAAGGCGATACTTTCTTCGGTTAAAAAGTATTCGGAAGAATTAAAGGAAACACTTCAAAACAAATTCATGAATTTCATTGAGCTTGATGAGAAAACACCACTTCCAATAGAAAACTGCTATCAAACAAAAAATACATTGGGTAAAGATCGCATTGCTGCTGTTGTTGGCGCTTTCGATTTATACCCAAACCAAAATCTTTTGGTTATTGATGCCGGTACAGCGGTCACTATCGATTTTATTAATGAAAACGGACAATACCTTGGAGGGAACATTTCACCGGGTATTCAAATGAGATTAAAAGCATTGAATCAATTTACCGACCGGTTACCATTGGTTGAGCCTCGCGAGTGGAATAAATTATATGGCACAACCACTGAAGAAGCAATTCTTTCCGGAGTTCTGAATGGCGTTGTTTTTGAGGTAGATAAAACCATTGACACATTTAAGGAATTTTATAAAAATTTAAAAGTAATTATTACCGGAGGCGATACGGAATTTTTTGATAAGAAATTAAAAAACTCTTTCTTTGTAAACTTTAATTTATTAGCCTTGGGTTTAAACCGCATATTGGAATATAATGGGGAGAATTAGCACACTAACTTTATTGTTCGGATTAATGTTATCACCAACATTCCTATTCGCACAATTCAATAATAATACCACTTCACCTTATTCGCGTTTCGGATTAGGTGATCTCAGGGATTATTCTTTTGGAAGATCAACCGCAATGGGTGGAGCAGCAATTGCCAGCAGGAACAGCATGCAGATTAATCTGGCTAATCCGGCCTCGTATAGTGCGATCGATTCATTAGGGTTTATGTTTGAGATTGGAGTTGATGCACGGGGCTCAAAATTTAGCACCGATAGCACCTCCAGCACAAGTAATGACGTTAATTTCCAGTACTTTGCAATGAATTTCAGAGTCAGTAAATATGTTGGAGCCGCACTTGGTTTAAAGCCATTTTCTGATGTTGGGTATGACGTATTAGTATTAGAAGATATTGATAATGTGGGACAGACATATACTCGCTATTACGGTACCGGTACAATTTCAAAAGCTTTTTTTGGTCTTGCAGTCAAACCAATTAAGAATTTATCTATTGGAGCAAATTTGAATTATTCTTTCGGGATGCTGAATCGCAGTGCCGTCATAAACTTCCTTGAAGGAACTGATTATTACCTTGTACAACAATATCGATCACAGCGGATTGCCGATTTTGGTTTTGATTTTGGTGCCCAGGCTACAATACCAGTTGGCACAAATCAAAAATTAGTTATTGGAGCTGTTTTAGAGAACAATCCTAAATACAAAGCATATAACTCAGATATCACTATAGGAAGTATTTCTTATGATGTAAATACAGGGGAGACGATTACGCTTGACTCAACAAATGAAGAACAAGGTTTTATTGAATATCCGATAAGTTATGGTGTTGGACTTTCTTATGTTAAGGAAAATGTTCTGGAAATTAATGCCGACTATTTTCACCAATCATGGAAAAAGGCGAAATTTTTTGGTGAAGAGAGTTCGTTTTTAACAGATTTAAATAAATTTGCGGTTGGTGCCGAATGGATACCCGACAAATTTTCAATACGGGGTTATTTAAACCGAGTGTCATATCGGGCAGGAATGAGTTACAAACAATCCTATTTGAAACTCGAAAATCAACAAATTAACGATATTGGCATAACTTTTGGTGTTGGCTTACCAATTTATCGTTCAAATTCAACCATTAATATTGCTGCTGAATTTGGAAAACGCGGAACGCGAGATAATAATTTGGTACTTGAAAATTATGCAAGACTAAACTTTAGTGTTAATTTATACGATATGTGGTTCATAAAAAGAAAATTTGACTAATAAAACAAAGACTAATAAAACAAAGATAACTACTATGAGAGCATTTTCACGCATAACAATTCTGTTTGTCTCAATTGTGTTACTTTCCGTAACCGGATTGATGGCACAACGAACAATAGAAGGAACCGTTTACATGAATGGTGAGCCTGCTGCCGGTGTTACTGTTGAGGTACACAGAGGTGGCTCAGCATTTACTGGTTTTGACGGCAAATATAAAGTTGAAGCCGATACAAAATCAAAATGGATACAATTTACCGCACCTGACGGTTCATCGAAGAAAAAAGATTTGGATGAAAATACAGGTAATAAAATTGATTATGCTATAACCGGAGAAATTCCTAGCGGTGACGATGATGATGGAACAGATGTTATACTTAAAACTCAGGAAGAGTTAATTAAAGAAAAGGATAGGGATTATATGAATGCCTTTTCACTTTACAATCAGGATAAAGATGAGGGGAAAATGGAGCAGGCATTACCCAATTGGAAGGTTATTTACAGCAAGTATCCTGCTTCTTCAAAAAATGTTTATATCCATGGTGCACAAATTTATGAGTCTTTAATTGAGAAGGCAAAAAACGATGAGGAAAAAGATAAGCTGCTTGATGAATTGATGAAGATGTATGACAAGCGAATTAAATACTTTGGTGAACAAGGTAATGTTTTGGCAAGAAAGGCGCAGGCACTTCTTAAATATAAAGTGTACGAACGCGAAAACCCGATAGAAGGTCAGGAACTTAATGATGTAATGAAAAAAGCGTATGATTGGCTAAATACAGCAATTTCTGAAGAAGGATCAAGTTCAGCTGTTTCCACGGTTGTGTTATTTATGCAAACTACAATTCAATTGTTTAAATTGGATGAATTACCAAAAGAAACGGTGGTGAAAAATTATGATCTATCGAATAAAATACTGAATAAAATAGTTGAAGATAATAAAGATGAAACTGAAGTTAAGAGTGCAAAAGAAGTAGCTATTCCATACATTGAAAAACAATTTGGTGAGTCGGGAGCTGCTGATTGCGAGGCATTAACCAATATCTATGCACCTCAATTTGAAGAGAAGAAAGATGATGCAGAGTTCATTAAAGAAATGATAAGAAAATTGAGAAGAGCTTGCGATGAAACAGAACTTCTTGATAAAGCAACTATCAGACTTTACGAACTTGATCCGTCTGCAGAAGCTGCGTTTAATCTTGCACACAGTTACCTTTTAAAAAATGATATTGAGAATGCAAAAAAATACTATTTGCAAGCGATAGAACAGGAAACTGACAATACGTTAAAGGCTACATATTATTATGAGTATGGATTTGTTTTATACAGCAAGGAAACCAAATACGCCGAAGCCAGAGATATGGTTAAAAAGGCAATTTCTCTTGACCCAACTTTGTGTAAAGCATACATTCTTATTGGCGATATCTACGTTGCCGCCAGCAGTTCTTTCTCTAATGATAATTTTGAGAAAGCTTCCGTATTTTGGGTTGCGGTTGATTATTATGAAAAAGCAAGAAGGTATGAAGACTGTTCAGTTGAAGCAGCAAAAAAGATATCAGATTACAAAAAGTATTTCCCAAATAAAGAAGAAGGTTTTATGAGAGAAATACAAGAAGGAAAACCATACAAAGTAGAAGGTTGGATTAATGAAACAACAACAGCTAAATTTTAATATTTGGCGATTTATAAAAATTACGGGTGTTGCAGCTCTTTTTACAGGGGCTGCAATACTTTTTTTTGCCTGCGAAAACGACATCGAAAAAATTAGGGCATTTAGTTCACCTGAAAATCTCCCTTTGGTCGAATCCATTGATTTCTCAACACAGCTAAAAGATTCAGGAATAGTCAGTTTTACTTTAAAAGCTCCCAAGGTATTGCGATATGAAAGTGATGGAAAACAATATACCGAATTCCCGGAGGGAATGGATCTAAAAAAGTATGATAAAGACGGAAATATTACTTCAAGTATTCGTTCTGATTACGCAAAGCAAAGTGTAATCGATAATGTATGGGAAGCCAATAATAATGTAATTGCAACAAATGTAAAAGGAGACACGTTAAAAACAGAACATTTGATTTGGGAGCGTGAAAAAGGAATTATTTATAACAATGAATATGTTAAGATCATCAGTGATGATCGGATTATTTGGGGAGAAGGATTTACATCTGATGAGGAAATGAATGATTGGAAAATACTAAAATTCAGAGGATCTATCTATATTACGGTAGATTCTGATCAAAATATTAATAATGAGCAAATGCCTGAAAATAGTTTAGAAACGGACAAAGAGAAAACTTTTGGCAAGGAGTTGCAGTTAAAGAAATAGATTAATAAGATGAATCTTTTCGTTATCATTTTAATAACTATTTTATTATCGGCTTTCTTTTCCGGTATGGAAATAGCATTTGTTTCGGCCAATAAATTACGCCTTGAACTCGACAAGCAATCTGAACCATTTAATTCACGAATATTAAAACTTGTTACCACAAATCCAGGCCGGTACATTGCTACTATGCTGGTTGGAAATAATATAGCGCTTGTTATTTATGGTATTGCATTTGCCGCTTTGCTTGAACCCGTTTTTGGAAAGTTTATTCATTCAGAATCGCTGGTGTTTTTTATGCAAACACTGGTTTCAACAATTATCATTCTTTTATTTGCCGAGTTTCTCCCAAAAACACTTTTTAGGGTGGTGCCGAATAGGTTGTTGAATGTTTTTTCAGTTCCGCTTGCTTTTTTCTTTTTTCTTTTTTATCCGGTAACACAACTTACCATTTCAATAACAGGCTGGATGATGAGAAATTTTTTTAAGACCGACGTTGCTGCTTCAAATAAAAACCTTGTTTTTAGTAGAATAGATTTAGATGAATTTGTGAATGAGCAGGATAAAATAAACCTTGACAAAAAAGAGAATATCGGAACCGAAGTGAAACTTTTCAAAAATGCTCTCGATTTTTCAAAGGTAAAACTTCGCGAAATAATGGTTCCAAGAACCGAAATCGAAATGCTTGATCTTAATGCTTCAATTGAGGAATTAAAACAGAAGTTTGTTGAAACGGGTTATTCGCGAATAATATTTTTTGAAGAAAATATTGATAACATTATTGGATATGTGCATTCATCGGTAATATTTAGAAATCCTGAATCAATAAAAGCCTACATAACAAATGTCTTAATCGTTCCTGAAACAATGTCGGCAAGTAAACTTTTAAGTACCTTTATTAAAGAGCATCGCAGTATTGCAATTGTGGTTGACGAGTTTGGAGGAACATCAGGAATGGTGACAAGCGAAGATATTTTGGAAGAAATTTTTGGGGAGATCGAAGATGAACATGATACAAGTGATATTATTGAAAGAAAAATTAATGAAAACGAATACGTCTTTTCAGGTCGGTCAGAAATCGATCTTATCAACGAAAAATATTATTTGGATCTTCCGGAAAGTGAAGACTTTGAAACTCTGGCAGGATTCATTCTCTTTTATCACGAAAGTATTCCTAAAATCAATTCAATCATAAAAATTGAGAAATTCCAGTTCAAAATACTAAAAGCAACGAATACAAAAATTGAATTGGTAAAATTAATGATCACCGAAGAATAATCGTTACAGGTTTAGTTTTCTAATAATCAGCTATTTGTTTCAATAGTTGGCAGTTCACCAAATAAAAAATTAAATTTTAAGGTAAAATAGTTAAAATTATTATCTTCGTACCTTCAAAAATTTAAAGTAAAAATTGCATAAAATAACTGTAAATCAATGGCAACGTTACAAAAAATTAGAACCAGAGCAGGACTGTTGGTAGCAATTGTAATTGGTATCTCGTTAGCCGCTTTTATACTTGGAGACATGCTTCAAAGTAGTTCTTCCATTTTGCAAAGAAATCAAATGGAATTAGGTGAAGTAAACGGCGAATCGATTCAATATCCTGCATTTCAGCAAGAAGTAGAAGAGCTTGGTGCGATTTATAAATCAAATTCACAACAAAGCCAGTTGAATGAAGATACTTGGGTTCAGGTTCGCGAGCAAACATGGCAAAACGATGTTCGTCAATTAATCATGGAGGACGTATATGATGATTTGGGTATAAAAGTAAGTTCCGATGAACTTTTTGATATGATCCAGGGATCAAATTTGCATCCAATTATACAACAGATTTTTACTGATCAGAATACAGGGATGGTAAACAGAAGCTCCATTATTAATTTTCTTAAAAACCTGGAAACCGGCGTTTCTCAGGAAGAACATGATTATTGGCTTTTTCTTGAAAATCAAATTGTTGAAGATCGAACTCTCAGCAAATATTCGTACATGGTTGGGAAAGGACTTTATGTTACAAATACCGAGGCAGAGGCAAGTCTTGAAGCAGGTAACAAAATGGTGAATTTCGATTACATTACGTTGCCTTTCAGTGAAGTTTCTGATAATGAAGTGCAGGTAACTGAAAGCGATTTAAAGACTTATTATGAAGCGCATAAAGAAGATTATAAACAGGAAAAATCGCGCAAAATTGAATATGTTGAATTTCCTGTAACTCCATCAGAAAGTGATTTTAGTGATGCCGAAAAGTGGATTAATGATATCAAAAGTGATTTTGAAGAAACGAATGATAATGTTCAGTTCGTAAATTCAAATTCCGACATAAATTTCGTTGATACCTGGTATAAAAAAGAGCAATTGCCTGCCAATATTGGTACATGGATTTTTGATGAAGGAGCTGAAGTAAACGATGTTTACGGACCATATTTTGAAACCGACCGTTACACTCTTGCAAAATTAAATGCATTGGAAATGATGCCCGATTCTGTAAGGGCAAGACATATTTTACTTCAACCCGCGGGTAACACTCAGGCTGATGTAGATAAAACCCAGGCATTGGCTGATAGTTTAAAAACAGTTCTGGATAACGGTGGCAATTTTGCCGCTTTGGCCGAAGAGTTTTCTGATGACCAGGGTTCTGCAATTTTAGGCGGCGATGTAGGTTGGTTTGGAAGAGGTCAAATGGTAAAAAGTTTTGAGGATGCAGCTTTCAATAGCGATAAAAACGAAATAACAGTGGTTGCTTCCAATTATGGTTTCCATATCATTCAAACAACAGAACGTGGAAAACTTACAAAACAAGCACAGGTTGCTTATTTGGTTCGAATGGTTCAGCCAAGTACTAAAACTTACCAGGATGTGTATGCTCAGGCAAGTAAATTTGCTGCTGAAAATACAAGTGCAAAAGAGTTTGAAACCGCAGTTACCGGGGAAAAACGAACAAAAAAGGTAGCAACAATTGGGGAAAACGATCGTGAGATTGCAGGATTGACAGACCCAAGGCCACTTATTCGTGCAGCTTATGAAACCAGCGAGGGAAAAGTTATCATGTCTCAGCAGGAATCACCAATTTTTGAATTGGGCGATAATTTTGTTATAGCAGTTTTAACCAAAGTTACTGAAGAAGGTATTGCTCCTTTTGAAGATGTAAAAGACAGGGTTGAATTAAGCGTTCTTAAAGAGAAAAAAGCTGATTACCTGGTGCAGAAAGCCGAAAGTGCATCGAGTGGAAAATCAGATTTACAAAACATTGCACAGGAATTGGGAAAAGAGGTTCAAAGTGAAACCAATGTTAGTTTTAATTCGTTCTCTATTCCTGCAATTGGAATGGAACCTGCCGTTGTTGGTTATGTAAGTTCACTTGATGTTGATAAAATTTCAAAACCAATAAAGGGTACAAATGGAGTTTACATTGTAAAAGTTACTTCAGTTAACGAGCAGCCAAACCAAAACCTTGCAGCCGAAAAATTAAGAATGGAGCAGGATTTAAGTATGCGCGCTCTCTCGGAAGCTTACAATGCACATCGCGAAGCTGCTGACATTACTGATAAAAGATCCAAATTCTATTAATAAAAGAAAATATTTTAATTACGAAGAGGCCGTTTCCATTTATTGAGTAACGGCTTTTTTTTAGTGGAAATTTCTGGCATCGTTGTTATAATTGAGGGTATAATGTCAAGGTCTGCATTACAAGAATTAAATTAATTCATTTTCTTTACACTAAAATGTTTTAAAGTGTAATATTAACGTTTAATTTTATACCCGGAAAAATCAAATGAGTAACTTAAAATCGAATAAAATGAGAAAAATACTTTTCTTTTTAACACTGGTGGTTTTATTTTCGTGCACCGAATCACCAAAATCTCCTGTTTTGGTTGACGAAGCAAATTTTGAAACTGAACACGAAGGGAAACCGGTTGATTTATACACGCTGAAAAACAGTAACGGAATGGTGGTGCAGATTACCAACTTCGGAGGTAAAATAGTAAGCATATTTACACCCGACAAAAATGGTAATTTTGAAGATGTTGTTACCGGATTTGATTCAGCAGAAGATTATTTCAATACAAGTGAACGCTATTTTGGCGCAACCATTGGCCGTTATGGAAACCGCATAGGAAATGCACAATTCTCAATTAACGACACCGTTTATAAGCTGGCAAAAAATAATGGAGAAAATGCGCTGCATGGAGGCGTCAAAGGTTTCTTCGATGTAGTTTGGGATGCAAATCAGATTAATGATAAAACTTTGGAATTAAGTTATCTATCTCCTGATATGGAAGAAGGATACCCGGGAAATCTTGATGTAAAAGTGGTTTTCACGTTAACCGATGACAATACATTGAAGTTAGAATACCATGCAACAACAGATAAAGCTACTCCGGTGAATCTTACCAACCACTCTTTCTTTAATTTGGAAGGAGATGGCAGCGGCGATATAAAAGATCAAATCATGATGATTAATGCAGATTATTATACACCTGTTGATTCAGGACTAATTCCAACAGGCGAGCTTGCACCGGTTGAAGGAACACCAATGGATTTCAGAACTCCTACAAAGATTGGCGCCCGCATTGACGAAGATTTTGAACAACTGAAAATTGGCAATGGTTACGACCATAACTGGGTGATAAACCAAGCCGATAGCGGACTAAACTTTGCAGCGAAAGTGGTGGCTCCAAATTCAGGACGAACATTGGAAGTTTATACAAACGAACCTGGACTTCAGTTTTATGGAGGTAACTTCCTCGATGGAACAGTAGCTGGTAAAGGTGGGAAAGTTTATACATTCCGTTCTTCATTCTGTTTGGAAACACAGCATTTCCCTGATAGCCCGAACAAACCTCAGTTCCCGTCAACCATTTTGGAACCGGGCGATGAGTATTACTCCATTTGTGAATACAAATTTGGTGTTGAGAAATAAACTTTTACAATTAAAATCATATAAGTATTTAGAATAATATAATGTCGTATTTTATAGGTTTTGTACAATAATATAGTTATATTTATCTCATTATGAGATATGTAACACTAAAAATAGAGGAGTTGGAAACACTCGAAAACCTTCAAAAAAACAGTACTGACAATACGGTCAGAAAACGCAGCCATTGCCTGCTTTTGTCCCATCAAAAACGAACGATCACTGACCTTTCGGGCATTTTTGATGTAAACAGGAGAACCATCGAACGTTGGCTCGACAGCTGGGCCAAGAACGGTTTCGATTCTCTCCCCATCCAACCCGGGAGAGGGGTTAAGACCCGGCTAAAAGGCCTTGAGACAGTGATTTCCGAGCAATTAAAAGAACACAACCGTAACTTAAAAAATGTATTGGCCTATCTTGAGAAACAACACAATATTATAATCTGCAAAAAGACTTTGCAGAATTTTTTAAAAGATACTGGGCTATATCTGGAAAAGGGCCCGGCTGTCCCTAAAAAGCAAACGCAACCCCAATGACTTTGAACTTAAACGGCAGCAAATAGAAAGCCTTAAAGAATTGGAAGATAGCGGTTACATAGATCTTTATTTTGGCGATGAAAGCCATTTTGGGCTTACACCAAATGTGCCATACGCATGGCAAACAAAAGAAAACCCGATATTGTTACCTGCTGCCAAAGGAAAGTTCCTAAATGTTGTAGGCTTGATGAACCGTAAAAACGAACTGTTTTTTGAAATGAACGAAACGACATTCAATTCTGATAAGTTCATCGGGTTTATGGATGAATTTAAAAGCCAGATAGTCAAAAGGACTGTTGTAATACTTGATAATTCACCAATCCATAAATCTAAAAAGTTCATGGCAAAAATTGAAGAGTGGAAAGAAAATGATTTGTTGATTTACTTCCTGCCACCATATTCCCCGGAACTAAACCTGATAGAAATCCTGTGGAGAAGAATCAAATATCAATGGTTGCCTTTTGAAGCATATCTCTGTTTCCAAAATCTCAAAGAACGTTTGTCGTACGTTTTGAATAACGTTGGCAATAAATACGACATTATATTTTAACCATCACTTAAGGCTCGGGAATCCGGGCCTTTCTTTTTTATTGCGTATAATCTTTCTGATTTTGTATGTCCGTTTTACCATTCTGTTTTTGGTGCTCCGGCTTCCAGTCGGGACAAAAATTGAATTGCTTTACAAATTTAAATATCACGCACTTTTGGCGCTGGGGTATTTCAAAATGTAAAGGGTAGATGCCATGTCATGTTTTTCTTTTTATTCCCCTCTCTTGGAGGGAGGTCTTTTAAGTTTGAACTTATTAGTGTGAAATTCCAATGTGGTATTTTTCCGAAAGATATTTCTCAATTAATGGAATTTCATTTACAAACAGATTGCCTTCAAAAGAACTGAAATAGCTAACATCGGTATTTTTATTCACTTCTTTTTTACTGATAACAAGGTTTGGACATCCCTGGTTTTCTTTGCCAACCAAATCCACCAGTTGTTTTCGTGGCCTTTCAAAATCAATATATTCTATTTCCAACAACTTCTTAAGTTTCGGGTAGTAATTTATAATCCCGTTTATCAATGCATTTTCAGGACAAAAATACCTGGTGTGTGCATCTCTGTTTTGGTCAATAAAATCAGGTTTTAAAAGAAATAACTTCGCCATTTAATTTGTAATTTTTTATAAACTCTATCCTTTAAATATATTTTTTAAACACAGTAGGTAATTTACAAAATTTGCATGAATCAAATCGTATTTTGAATGTCTGCGTAATTCCAATTCTAATCGTGACAATAGCAATTGCTAATTTAAAACAGCAATATAATTGAGAAATGGCCGGAAAGATTGTAAATTAACGCCTCAAATTAATACTGGTAAAAGCAAATAGAAAATGGCTATTAAATTAATGGTTGAAAAAATACGGAATAAGTCGGGGTTCATTTGTGATATGGACGGCGTAATTTATCACGGCAACAAAATTCTTGATGGGGTTAAAGAATTTGTGACATGGTTAAAAGAGGAGAACAAAAAGTTTGTTTTTCTCACCAATTCAAGCGCCAGAACCATTAAAGAGCTGCAGGGCAAATTATCTCGGATGGGTATTGATGTCGGGCCTGAGCATTTTTACACAAGCGCTTTGGCAACAGCTGCATTTCTGCAAAGCCAAAAACCCAACGGAAGTGCCTATATTATCGGAGATGCCGGACTTATAAATGCGCTTTACAATGCTGGTTATTCAAGTAATAATATCGACCCTGATTACGTGGTTTTAGGTGAATCAAGATCATACAATTATGAGGTTATTGAAAAGGCGATTAACCTGGTAAACAATGGCGCTAAACTGGTTGGTACAAATCCTGATCTGAGCGGCCCGATTGAAAACGGAATTACCCCGGCAACAAAAGCGCTTATTTCGCCCATCGAACTGGCTACAGGCAAACAAGCTTATTTTGTGGGCAAACCTAACCCGCTAATGATGCGGATTGCATTAAAAAAATTGGGAGTTCAACGCGAAGACTCCATCATTATTGGCGACCGCATGGACACCGATATTGTTGCCGGTATTGAAGCTGAAATTGATACCTGCCTGGTTTTATCCGGTATTTCAAAAAAAGAAACCATTAATGAATTTGCCTACCGCCCGCATTATGTTTTGGATGGTGTGAATGAGATTGTGAAGGATTATCAATAATTTATAACGATTTAGTTACATGAAAAACTATCGACTGAGAGCTGTTCACTATCAGATTACATAAAGGTTTAATTGGCATAACTATTTAATTAGATGCAGTTATAGCTATTTTCATACATTTTGTAAATCGTCATTTTTGATCATTTTGAGTTTTAACTAAATTCTTCAAGAGTTCTTTCAATACTTCTTACTTTTTTAAGCCAGTTTCTAGCTGACACAAAAATCAGCAGTACTAAAAAAACGATCATTCCGGCAAACATCATATATTTACTTTTAGTAAAATCAATTGCTACTGAAAAAAAAAGAATTATAGACGAACCGAATAAAAATGATGTTATCAAAGTAAAAAAGAAAATTCGCTGAAGATTGTTACGGAAAATTTTCAGGGATTGCGTTAGATTGCTTTCTTCAATCGGGTTTCTTAAAACAAGCCATCCGATAAAACGATTAAGGATATATGCCACAGTTGATCCAATCAAAAAAATATTTACCCAAATTGGTTTAGTGGCGCCATCAAAACCATCGTAATAAAGTGCTAAAAAGGCGATTATCACAATGGTTTCAATTAAAAATCTAATCCTTATTTGTTTCACTTTTGGGTGATTTTTTATTTTGGCCATTAACAAAATTTCGTTTTGACTTTTTTTGCCGGTGCCTGCATGCTTCCAATCTGATTTTAATTTTTCCAATTCCATTGTATTAATTTATTATGTTTTTAAGTTTTTCCTTGATCCTGATTATTTTTACGCCTACATTATTTTCGGTAATACCGGTTAAACTAGCAATTTCTTTGTAGGAATAATCTTCCAAAAACAATGCAATGATGGCCTTTTCCGCGTGGTTTAATTTTCGGAAAGCTTCGAACATTCTTTCTTCATTTTCAGATGATTCATCGTTGTATCCCCTATAAACACTTTCAGGAAGCGTTTCATTTAAATCCAATTCTATTTTGTTTCTTCTGAATATCGCTATAGCAGTATTCAGCGCTATACGGTACATCCAGGTACTTACTTTAGACTCTTCACGGAATTTTGGAAAAGCTTTCCATAACTGAAGTACGATTTCCTGAAATAAGTCTTCCTGATCCTCCCGGGAATTCCTGTACATCTTACAGACTTTATAAATTATCCCTTGATGTTCTTCAATGATTTCTAAAAATGCTTTTTCCACTACCTAATTTTGCTTTTTAAAATAAAAGACTTGTCCCATTCCTTCTGCTTTTAATAAAATTGCCTTATCGTTCTCTACATCGAAAGTAAATTCAATTTCTACTTTTTTGCCAAAGAATTGATGGTTTCCTTTTGGATAGATTTCAAAAGGTGGTCTTCCTGCAAGTTGCGCATAAAGATTGTTCTCTAATTTGGTGATAGTGAGTAGCATTTTATTCGAATCTGCTATAAATTTGCCGCAATAATTTTCCAGATTGAAATCTTCTGTTGAGACCACTTTTTCAATTGATGGCATTTCAAATGGCTTTCTGTAAACTATTTTCTCAACATCAGCTGCAATGGATGTAACTGGTAGCGTGGAGACATTGCTGAGAATAATTATGCTAATTTTTTCATCCGGATAAAAAGCATTATACGTTGAAAACCCCCAGGTTCCGCCACCATGATAATATTTTACAGGCTTTCCTTCATCAATATACCAACCAAAACCATAATGTTCTCCATTTTGTTTGAATACCTTCTCAGATTTACTGAAAATTAAATCTTTGGTTTCTTCACTTAAAAGTGTATTCGAAAAAAAACTGTTGTTCCATTTTAACAGATCCGTTGAATTTGAAATCATATCGCCTGCACCTTTTAACATTGAATAATTACGATATGGCGCAACCACTAAACTATCATCATTTATCAGGTGATATCCCGATGTCATTTGAGGGATTATTTTTAAAGTGTTTGCAGTTCCGGTTTCTGTCATTTTTAATTTACCAAGAATTTTAGTTTGAAATATATTTTGATAGTCATCATGGTAAACTTTTTCCAGTATTATAGCCAATAGAAAATAACCTAAACTTGAGTAACTCATTTCAGATCCGGGTTTGAAAAGCAAATCTACATTATTAATTTCAGCAATTGCCTGTTCAATAGTCATTTGCAATTTCGACTTTATTAACCAATAGTCCTCAATACCTTCATCGTGCGGCAATCCGGAAATGTGATTCAATAGTTGTTTAATGGTTATTTCTTTGAATTTGGACGACAAACCATTGATGTAATTAATTGCTTTATCCTGAACATTCAATTTACCTTCTTCTTGTGCGATTGTTATAAGTGTCCCGGTAAAGGTTTTGGTGATAGACGCAATATTATATTTAGCTCCTTTTGTTATTTCAACATTATTTTCTATCGAAGCCAATCCAACTGTTTGTTGATAGAGAATAACAGAATCCATGGCGACAAGAATTTCACCACTAAAACTTTTTTTTAAATGAATTGCTTTGAGATAGGTATCCAGTTTTTCTGTTTCAGGAAAATTTTTTGACTGGGAAAATCCGTTTAGCGATATAACGAGGAATGTAAAAATCAAAAATTTTGTTTTTTGTACAATCATAAGACAACATTATAAGTTATTTGGGCTATTAGTTGTCTCAAATTCACAAAATCTTACATGCGTTTATTTTTTTTAAAATGTGTTAAATCTAAAGTAAATCAATTTCAATAAAAATTGTTTGGTAGATATCGGGACACAAAAAAGGCGCAAATCATAAACCTGCGCCTTTGTATTTGGTATTAGAATTATTAACTATTTCATGTAAACCGATTTCACGCTGTAGTAAGCTTTCTTAGGTTTCATTTCTCCATCAAATAATAGCGGGTAATCTCTGCGGCCACGCACAGGGAATCCGTTTAGCCATGTTCTGCTGTCGTTTAGCCCCCAGAAAGTTACTGAAGTAATCTTGTCGGCATTTTTATGAAGCACCTCAAAAAAACGTTTGTAGGTTTCGGCAAGTGTATTTTCTACTTCCGGCGAATATGGCTGAGTCTCCTGAACCTGGTTTTTAGCGCCGTCGCCATGAAATGAAGTATAAGTTGTTAAATCAAGTTCAGTAATCATTATTTCCAGGCCAAGCGCCGAAATTCGGTCAATGGCTGTTTGCAGCATTTCTGCAGTAATATCATTGCTCCAGTGTGCCTGTAATCCAACGCCGTCAATTGGTACGCCGGCATCAACCAATTCTTTCAACATGGTCATGGCGCGTTCCAGTTTTGCCGGATTAACAACGTTATAATCGTTGTAAATCAATTTTACATCCGGGTTAACTTTGTGTGCAGTACGAAATGCCTGTGCAATAAAATCTTTGCCGCATATCCTGTACCAGGGACTTTCGGTCCGGTAAGTACTTCCTTCATAATCCGAAAGCGCTTCATTCACCACATCCCAGCAAAAAACCTCATCTTTGTAACGGTTCATTACTGCAGACATGTAATCTTCCATTCTTTTATACAGTTGCGTTTTGGTGAGTTGGTTCCCATCATCATCAGTAAAAAAGCTGGCTGGGGTCTGGCTGTGCCACACCAATGTATGTCCGCGAACTTTCAGATTATTTTCTTTGGCAAATTTCACAACTCCATCAGCACCCGACCAGTTATACACAAGTCCGTTAATGGTGTCAAGATCAGCAGGATTCTGGTTAAATCCACCAAACATGCGAGGCGGGTTTTGGCCCTGTTGTCCTCCCTGGCCTTGTGGCCTTTGGCGCATTTGACGTGCCAAAATACTCTCTGGTTTCATTGAGTTTTCACTGGTAATTGTATTGAAGTTTTCAATAACCATTTTTGCTGCATCGCCTGAATAATCGCGGCCACTAACAGCAACACCAACAAGAAAGTCATCTTTAAAAAGTTCTTTTAACGGTACATAATCCGACTGTGCCTCGGCATTAAACATCAAACAAATTAGCATGCCGGTAATAATTGCAAATAATTTTTTCATGATTGTATAAAGTTTAATTGGTTGCTCTTTATAATAAATAATAGTAAAAAGACCACGCACAAAGCGTAAAGTTTATTCAAAATAATCTAAGGCGTGTAAAAATAATATAATACAAATAATTTGGAACGATTATATTGGTTTATAATACAAGCACATAAAAAAAAGCTGATTGCGTCGGCAACCAGCTTCTTTCTAACTAAACCAAAACCATGAAAAACTAATTTAACTCATAAACAGTCAGATCATTTATAACCATGCCGTTCTCTCTACTTTTAGCAACCTTAGTAAACATTCGAATTCCTTCTGAGTAATCGATGTAATTACTTTCCACAAATCGATAAAATTTTTTATAATTTTTTAATGCCGTTTTAACTGAATATCCCGCGAAAATGATAATCAAAAATGCTTTTTTATACTCATTCGTTATCAACGGTAATTTTGATTCGATTTGATCTAATTCATACAAATTCATTAAATCCTGAATTTGATTATAAAACTTATAATAAGGGTCTTTTTTCATCATCCTATGACTATTGTTTGCACTGATTCAAAATTCATAATAAATAATCAATGAGCCTACGGATTATACCTGAAACACAAGTTCAAATAATCTGATTCTGGCATAAGCATTTTGAATCTGTTGTGTTGGAAATCAAATGTATGGGGAAATGAAAATTTCCTAACAATAAATTGTCATTCAAATATTTAATGACTGTTTTGAATTTATTTTTAAAAATATTACGATTTATTTTTTTGATTAATCAATGTCGATTTGACGTGAATAACACAAGCTATTTATAGAAAATTCAACGCAGAATAAGCATGAAAGACGTATAATAGAATAAATGCCTGCCCGGCAGTGCAGTCAAACGGGAATATATTTAAATCAATCTCATCCTTTTACACTTTATTTTTAACCTGTTCTGAATATTCAAAATCGTTCATTTTAAGTGAATTAATAATCAAATAATCGGTTTTCAGTTTAACTCTCAACAGAGAGACATACACCCTGAAAAAATTCCTATATTTGCAGTTTTTAAAAAACGACACATTTTGTCCATAGAAAAATGAGTAATAAGTTCAAGGAATATAAGCAGTTAGATCTTTCGAAAATAAATAAGGAAGTACTAAAACGTTGGGAAGAGGACGATACATTTCACAAGAGTATTTCATCACGTGAAGGACATCCTACATTTGTGTTTTATGAAGGGCCGCCATCGGCAAATGGGATGCCGGGCATTCACCATGTAATGGCAAGGGCGATTAAAGATATTTTCTGTCGTTACAAAACCATGAAAGGCTTCCGTGTTCACCGCAAAGCAGGTTGGGACACTCACGGTCTGCCTGTGGAATTGAGTGTAGAAAAAATGCTGGGCATTACCAAAGATGATATTGGCAAGAAAATATCTGTTGAAGAATATAATAATGCCTGTCGCCGGGAGGTAATGAAATATACCCGCGAGTGGGAAGAACTTACACGCATTATGGGTTATTGGGTAAATATGGACGATCCGTATATTACTTTTGATAACCGCTACATTGAAACCGTTTGGTGGTTGCTGAAACAGATTTACTCAAAAGGTTTGCTGTACAAAGGGTACACCATTCAACCATATTCGCCGGCTGCCGGAACCGGTTTAAGTTCGCATGAATTGAATCAGCCGGGTTGTTACCGCGATGTAAAAGATACAACTGCAATTGCGCAGTTTAAGGCCATCAGAAATGAACGCTCAGAGTTTTTATACGATGGGGTTGATACCGATTTGTTTTTCCTTGCATGGACAACCACTCCTTGGACATTGCCTTCAAACACAGCGCTTTGTGTTGGCCCGTCAATAAAATATGTAAAAGTCAGGACTTTTAATCCATATACAGGAATTCCTGTAACGTTGATTTTAGCAAAAGATCTTTTTAAGGTTCATTTTAATCCAAAGAATGAAGATTTAGCTTTGGAAGATTATAATCAGGGTGATAAAAATATTCCGTATAAAGTTTTGGGCGAATATTCAGGAACTGAATTAAAAGGTATTCATTATGAGCAACTTATTGAATGGGTAAAACCCAAAGGAAAAGCTTTTGAAGTAATTACCGGCGATTTTGTAACCACTGAGGACGGTACAGGTATTGTTCATATTGCGCCAACTTTTGGTGCCGACGACGATCGGGTGGCAAAACAAAATGGTGTTTCACCACTAATAGTTGAAGATACTGAAGGAAAGATGCAGGCTCTTGTTGATAAAAAAGGCCGTTTCTTTTTACTCGAAAATCTGGCAGAAAATTTTGTTGCCGAATATGTGAATATTGAAAATTATAAACCCTTTGCGGGCAGGTACGTAAAAAATGCCTACGATGAAACCTTATCAGAAGATGATCCGACGGTAGATATCGATATTTCAGTAATGCTAAAACAGGAAAACAGAGCATTCAAAATAGAGAAACACGTTCATAATTATCCGCATTGCTGGCGTACAGATAAACCTGTATTGTACTATCCGCTCGACTCGTGGTTTATAAAAACTACTGCCGTTAAAGAAAAAATGGTTGAGTTGAATAATACCATCAACTGGAAACCACAGAGCACCGGAACCGGACGGTTTGGCAATTGGCTGGAAAATCTGGTCGACTGGAACCTGAGCCGGTCGAGATATTGGGGAACACCACTGCCAATTTGGAGAACTGAAGATGGCTCAGAAGAAATTTGTGTTGGCTCAACAGAGGAACTCACTGCTGAAATTGAAAAAGCCATGGAAGCCGGGTTTATGGATAAGAAACCATACGAAGGATTTGTTACCGGCGACAATTCAAAAGATAATTACGACAAAATTGATTTGCATAAACCGTATGTCGATCAGGTGGTATTGGTTTCACCAGGTGGCCAAAAAATGTTTCGTGAACCAGATTTAATTGACGTTTGGTTTGATTCAGGTTCGATGCCTTATGCACAAAGACATTTTCCGTTTGAGGCCAAAGAAAAATTTTCTTCTGTTTTCCCAGCCGATTTTATTGCAGAAGGAGTTGATCAGACCCGCGGATGGTTTTTTACACTTCATGCAATCGCAACAATGATCAACGAATCGGTGGCGTTTAAAAATATTATTTCAAATGGACTGGTGCTTGATAAAAACGGCAATAAAATGTCGAAGCGTTTGGGAAATGCTGTCGATCCGTTTTCAACCATTGAAAAATACGGATCAGATCCACTTCGTTGGTATATGATTACAAATGCACAACCATGGGATAACCTGAAATTTGATATAGAAGGCGTTGAAGAGGTAAAACGTAAATTCTTCGGAACGCTTTACAACACTTACAACTTCTTTGCATTGTACGCCAATGTTGATGGCTTTAAATATGCTGAAGAAGAAATTCCGGTTGATCAACGCCCTGAAATTGATCGCTGGATAATTTCGTTACTTAATTCGCTTATTAAAGAAGTGGGAGAAAGTTACGAAACGTATGAACCAACTCGTGCCGGAAGGGCAATTTCAGAGTTTGTTACCGAAAATCTGAGCAACTGGTTTGTTCGATTGAGCAGAAAAAGATATTGGGGTGGAGAATATTCTACAGATAAAATTTCAGCATATCAAACTTTATTCACCTGTTTGGCAAATGTTGCAAAACTAATGTCTCCAATTGCACCATTTTATGCAGATTTGCTTTATTCTGATCTCAACAGGATTACAAAAAAAGATGTGGATCAGAGTGTCCATTTGGCTGATTTCCCCGTTTATTATGAATCGTTAATTGACAAAGATCTGGAAGAAAAAATGGAAATTGCACAAAAAGCTTCTTCCATGATTCTTGCTCTTCGCCGGAAAGAAAAGCTCAAGGTTCGTCAACCTTTGGCAAAAATAATCGTACCTGTTCTTAATCCGCATTTTCAGGAACAGTTTGAAGCTGTAAAAAATATTGTTCTGGCTGAAGTTAACGTTAAAGAAGTTGAATTTTTAACCGATACTTCAGGGATAATTAAAAAGAAAATAAAACCCAATTTTAAAACGCTGGGCCCAAAGTTTGGAAAACAGATGAAGCAAATTGCCGCATTGATCAACCAACTTGGACAGAACTGAAATTGCAAAATTCGAAAAAGAAGGGAGTTATAAAGCGAATGATTGAGAAGCAGAAATCCATAAGAACTTACATTGGAAGATGTGGAAATTCATACCGAAGATATTCCGGGATGGACTGTTGCATCAGAAGGAAAGCTAACCGTTGCGTTAGACATTAATGTTACTGAAGAGTTAAAGGAAGAAGGAATTGCTCGCGAGTTTATCAATAAAATTCAAAACCTGCGAAAAGAAAGCAACTTCGAGGTAACCGACAGAATAAATCTTGTGATTGAGAAGCATGATGAATTTAATCAGGCAATATTAAATCATAAAGATTATATTTGCACGCAAACTTTGGCAAACCAACTTGTTTTGGTTGATAAGCTGTCAAATCCTGATGCTAAAGAAGTGGAAATTGATAAGGAATTTTCGGCACGGATTTTAGCGGAAAGAGTGAACGGCATATAATGAGTTTAAACCTGATTTTAATACTGAAATTTTATTAAATTAGGCTGCTTAAAAATTAAGTAACACTTAAACCCTTTTTTGACATGGGAGAAAAAAACAGATATTCAGACGAAGAGTTACAGGAATTCAAAAAATTGATTCTTGAGAAACTAAAAATGGCTCAGGAAGATTATGAAATGTATAAGAACTCTTTGACTCAGAGCGATGGAAATGACACGCAGGATACATCTCCTACTTTCAAGGTTTTGGAAGAGGGTGCAGCAACGCTTTCTAAAGAAGAGGCAGGGAAATTAGCCCAGCGCCAACTTAAGTTTATTCAGCATTTGCAAGCTGCTTTGGTCCGCATCGAAAATAAAACATATGGCATTTGTCGTGAAACGGGAAAACTTATTTCAAAGGAGCGTTTGCGCGCAGTTCCGCATGCAACACTTTCTATTGATGCCAAAAAGAACCAAAAGTAAGTCGGAAAAAGATTTGAAATTGCTCTCCGTAATATTCAGAAACTGACTATTTGGGGGGCATTTTTATTTAATATCGAAGTAATGTCGCGTACAACAAAATCAATTATAATCATACTGGCAATTTTAGTTGCCGATCAACTATTGAAAATATGGATAAAAACCAATTTGTCGTTAGGAGATGAAATTATAGTTTTTAAAAACTGGTTTATTCTTCATTTTGTTGAAAATAACGGAATGGCATTTGGTTTTGAATTTGCCGGAGAGTACGGTAAAATCTTTCTGAGTGTTTTTCGAATTGTTGCCGTTTTTGCAATTGGCTGGTACTTGTTTAAACTTACAAAACAAAAAGATGTGCCTTTGGGCTTTATTGTAAGCCTGTCGCTCATTTTTGCAGGGGCAATTGGTAATATAATCGATAGCTTATTTTACGGATTGATATTTAATGATAGTTACGGACAAGTAGCAACGCTGTTTCCTGATGGAGGTGGCTATGCAGGTTTTCTCCATGGAAAAGTAGTTGATATGTTTTATTTTCCATTGTTGGCAGGAAGGTATCCCAATTGGTTGCCATTTGTTGGAGGTAATCAGTTTCTCTTTTTTCGCCCGGTATTTAATATTGCCGATTCTTCCATATCTGTCGGTATTTTTTCAATTTTGATATTTTACAGGAAATATTTTAACCGTGCTGAACATACAGAGGAAAAGGAAGAGCAACCTGCTGAATCGGTTTAAATAATAGAATTCAGTTGAAATCATGAACAATACAATTACAATTTACAACACATTAACCCGAAAAAAGGAAGAATTTAAGCCTCTGGTTGAGGGTAGGGTTGGGTTGTATGTTTGTGGTCCAACCGTTTACAGTAATTCGCATCTTGGTCATGCCCGCCCTTATATAACTTTCGACCTCCTTTACCGCTATCTTACATACCTTGGATTTAAAGTGAGATATGTAAGAAATATTACCGATGTTGGTCATTTGGAAGATGAGGTTGAAGGAGCAGGTGAAGACAGAATAACAAAAAAGGCAAGGCTGGAACAACTCGAACCCATGGAAGTAGTTCAGAAATATCTGAATACTTTTCATGATAACATGGATGAGCTAAATGTTATTCGTCCAGGTATTGAACCACGTGCTTCAGGCCATATTATTGAACAACAGTTAATGATTGATTCGATATTGAAAAATGGTTATGCTTATGAATCAAATGGTTCAGTATATTTCGATGTTGAAAAGTACAATAAGAAGTTTCAGTACGGCATACTTTCAGGCCGTAATTTAGATGATATTAAAACGAATACCCGTACACTTGACGGGCAGGATGAAAAGAAAAATTCATTTGATTTTGCGTTGTGGAAAAAAGCAGCGCCGGAACATATTATGCGTTGGCCGTCAAAATGGAGCGATGGATTTCCGGGATGGCATATGGAATGCTCGGCAATGAGCACAAAATATTTGGGAGAACAGTTTGATATCCACGGCGGTGGAATGGATTTAACTTTTCCTCACCATGAATGTGAAATAGCACAGTCGACTGCCAGTTTGGGAAAAGAATCTGTTCGGTACTGGATGCACAATAATATGATTACAATTAACGGCCAGAAAATGGCTCGTTCGCTGGGTAATTTTATTACGCTTCAGGAATTGTTTACGGGGAAAAATAATCTTTTGAAACAAGCTTATTCACCAATGACGATCCGTTTTTTTATTCTTCAGGCGCATTATCGTAGCACAATCGATTTTTCAAATGAAGCTTTGCAGGCATCAGAAAAGGGTCTGGAGCGATTGATGACAGCAATGGAGACATTGGAAGAGTTGAATATTTCGGATTCGTCGTCCATAGATATTGCATCATTAAAAACAAAATGTTTTGCAGCTTTAACTGACGATTTAAACAGCCCGATTGCCATTGCCAATCTTTTTGAAGGAGTAAAAATGATCAACTCCATAAAAGCCGGGACAGAAAAAATATCATCGGATGATCTGGATGATCTAAAATCATTTTTTAAGATGATGGTTTTTGATATTCTTGGATTGAAAAAAGAACATAAAACTGGTAATGGAGAAAATCTGGTTTTGGCTGGTGCCGTTGAATTGCTTATTCAACTTAGAAAAGAAGCCAAAGAAAAAAAGGACTGGGCAACTGCTGACAAAATCAGAGACGAATTAAATGCTTTGGGAATTGAATTGAAAGATACAAAAGACGGCGTTGAGTGGAAAGCCTCATCCTCCCGATAATCCCGATAACTATCGTGACTCTCCTAAGGAGAGGCGAGTAAGAAAATGAATAAATTGAGTATTAACTTAAAATAAGTTCCTAACTCTCCCCCTTGGGGGAGTTGGAGGGGGCAGCACTTTAATATGTTTTCAGGAATAGTAGAAGAATACGGAACAGTTGTGAAAATTGAGAAAGATCAGGAGAATGTACATTTTTATCTAACCTGTTCTTTTGCCAATGAGTTAAAAATTGACCAAAGCCTTTCGCATAACGGGGTTTGTTTAACGGTGGTTGAGATTGATAAAAGAGACAAAAACTTACAAAGTTACGGCGATTAAAGAAACGCTGCTCAAATCAAATCTCGGGCTTTTAGAAGTGGGATCGAAAGTAAACCTCGAAAGAAGTATGATGATGAATGGCCGCCTGGATGGTCACATAGTTCAAGGGCATGTTGACCAAACTGCAACTTGCACAAAAGTTGATGAAGCGGACGGAAGCTGGTATTATACATTTGAATACGTTTTTGATAAAGAAAAAGCGAAACAAGGTTATATGACAGTTGAAAAAGGCTCGGTAACAGTTAATGGTGTTAGCTTAACTGTTGTTAATTCAAAAGATAATTCTTTCCAGGTTGCAATCATTCCTTTTACCCACGAAGTAACTAATTTTCATACTTTTAAAGTTGGTTCAGTTATAAATATTGAGTTTGATATTATTGGTAAATACTTGAGTAAATTAAATTCGTATCAATAATAAAAAACTTATAACAGCATCTAATACCAATGGTAGGTCGGAATTTCCGGCCTTTGTTTGTTTCTAACTTGAACTGAAAAACAGAACATTTGTTTCATTTTAGAATTGAATTCACTATATTTTCAGAATGAGACAAACGGCATTAATTACCGGGGCATCGAAAAGAATTGGCAGGGCAATTTCAAAGCATTTGGCAACCAAGGTTGGAATATTATTATTCATTATAATCATTCGGAAAAACCTGCTGATGAATTAATTTTGGAACTGAAATCAAGTTTTCGGAACAAATATTTGAAAAGATTCATGCTAATCTTAATAATATAGAAGAATGTATTGAGAGTTATTCCAAATATTGTTAAAAAATTCGGGTCTTTTCAATTACTGGTTAATAATGCTTCAGTTTTTGACAGCGGGTTATTTAAAAGAAACATCGCCTGAACTTTTTGAACAACAACTCAATATGAATCTGAAAGCTCCATTTTTCCTGATGCGCGATTTTGCAAAATCACTGTAAAACAGGGAACATCATTAATCTTGTTGATACCACGAATTACAACAAATAAATCTGATTTTTCTGCATATTCATTATCAAAAAAGGGGTTATGGGAAATCACAAAAATGGCTGCGCTTGAATTTGCACCTGAAATTCGTGTTAATGCCATTGCTCCCGGTGTATACAATACCACCTGAAGATAAAGATGAAGAATACCTGAAAAAGCTGGCCAAAAATATTCCATCGAAAGAACCTCTGGGAATTAAGCCAATTTTAAAAAGCATCGATTATATTTTAGAAAATACTCATTTAACCGGGCAGTTATTATTTGCTGATGGCGGGGAAAATTTAGGTGAAAACAAATAGAAATATGGCAAAAATAAGAATCAAAAATCTGTTAATCAGAACCTACATCGGATTTAATCCGGAGGAACTGGTTAACAAACAAGATGTTATCATTAATATTGAAATTGAGGCGGACGTGCCTGATGAAGGCTATGAAATCGGATGAACCCCTTGATATCTTTGATTATAAAACTATCACAAAAAAAATTATTGTGTTAGTGCAGGAGGGAAAATTTAAATTGCTTGAAGTTTTAACAAAAAAAATACTCGACCTGATTATGGAAGATGAAAAGGTTAAGTGGGCAAAAGTTGAAGTTGATAAACCACATGCACTTCGTTTTGCCGAATCCGTTTCACTTGAAATGGAGGCTTCACGATGAATGAATGTATACTTGGAATTGGTTCAAACATTGATGCAGAAAAGAATATTGCTGAAATGCTTCAAGTGTTAAAACAAAAAGTAGATATAATTAATGTGTCGTCGTTCATTAAAACAAAACCGATTGGAATAACTAACCAGCCCAATTTCACGAATGGTGCAGTAAAAATTCAAACAGAATTACCTGAAAAAAAATTGAAAAAGGTATTAAAGGGAATTGAGGATCAAATGGGACGGGATCGGTCTCAGCCAAAATTCGGGCCCCGATGTATTGATTTGGATATTGTAGTTTGGAATGGAAAAATTGTTGATCCTGATTATTATACCCGTGATTTTTTAAAAACCAGCGTTGATGAAATCGCCTGATTTTTCCTAAAACACATTCTCAAAATGGTGATTAAACTGTGAAAAACTCATCTGAAATGGTTCACCCATATTTTGCTCATATTTCTTTGCAAACGAGCTGAAATTAAATTTGGCAAGGTGAAGATTATTGGCTTTTTGCAACGCCCATATTTGTAGAAAAACCGCTTCTTCGTTTAAGTCGTCATATTCAAGAATCCGTTGAGCTACTTTCTCTATTTGTTTCAGATCTTCTTCCTGTTTATACATAGATGCTAATTTCAAAAGATTGTCAATTACCTGGTTTCCAATAAATCCGCGAATATCATCCAACCACGACCAATTTATACCTTTCAAAAAACGGCCTCTTTTAACCCGGTCGAAAAACAGGTTTAATTGCTGTTTCGTCATTCCCTGCGGAATCTGGCAAAGCTGGAAAGCTTCTATATAATCACAATAAAATGAATCGTCAGTTGAAATAGTCAGATACCTGTTTCCAGAATTGATTTCAATGCCATCAAATTGCTGAAGTATTTTCCGAAGTTTGTTTAATGTCACAGCCCGGTTATTTGCTGCTTTTCTTGAAGAAATTCCGGACCAGAGAATTTCGTCAATTTCCAGCACTTCTGCACCAATACCGTTTCTGAGAGTGCTTATTAAAGAAAAAATAAAAAGTTCACGCACTTTAGGAGTGAATGATTCGGTTACATTTTTTCCTTCCTTGTCAATGGCTTTAAATTCTCCAAAAAGTAAAATTTTATTTTCATCAGCAATTGCTGGAATTTCTTCCTGCAATGCGACCTTTTTTTTCCTGAAACGAAGCAGTATCATGCTTAACCCAAAAATTAGAATTACAATTCCTGAAACAAGAAAAGTACGTTTTTGAAGGAATTTTTTATTACTTGTTTGAGATGTTGTTATTGGTTTAATTTCTTCATCCAAAGAGAGTCGGTTAATTTCTTCACTCCCAAGTGGCCGGCTCCATGTATGTAAATCATCAATATAGCCTCTTAAGCTGGCTCCTGATGACAGAGCACTTCCCAAATGAATATCACCGGTACCTGAGTATGGCGGATGTCCGTCGGAACTACCAATAAACTGACCGTTTAAAAATATTGCCTGCTCTCCTGTTTCAATAATATAGCGCCACGCCATGTGGTACCAAACGTTTGGTTCCAGCTTTTGATTTGACACAAAATCATTGGCCCACAGTCCAAAATACGGACTTCCCGATCGGAGAATTAAATGAAGACCACGGCGGTAACCACTTTCGTAATTTCCAAGTATGGCATTGTCACCATAGTCAAGAACTTCCGTAAATTTCACAAAACAAGTTACTGTAAAACTCTTGTTTCTCAATCCGTAAATTTCCGGGTTGCCCAGATTAATACTGGCATCTTCAGGTAATCGTAAAACCTCGCCTCTGTCAATGTCCTGACTGAATGAATAATTTTGTCCTTCAAATTTCTGTTCAGGCCTTACCATGTTCACAATTACACCGTTAAAGTTGAAGCTGCTGGTCATTTCTTCTCCAAGTTCTTTAGGCGTTGCAATAATTGAATAGCTCTCAGGAATCGCCATTTCACTGGTTATTGTAATTTGTTCGGGTGTCATTTGATATCCGGGAGCAAAAGGAGAGAGTATCAATTCTTCACCTCCACGATAAGGGAAATTAAAATTACCCCCGGTTATTAAAACATCCGGGTTTCTCCAGTATATTTTGTCCAGGTTTTTACCTGAAAATTTAATGGAACCTTTTACCCAGGGAAATGAATTGAGTTGGTCAACAATAAAATCGAAACTTAGGATTTCATTTCCAACAAAAATGAAATTAGGTTTTTTACCGTATCTTTTCCAGTTTTCCAACAGGTAGTTAATGTAATCGGGTACAAGGTTGCTCCTGTTTTGACGTGATGAAACTTCAGTTGGTAATTTTTCAAAATTTTGAATAATAAAAAGTTCGTAGTTTATATTTGAGTTGTTATTTACAATTGATGTATTCCCTAAATTTCTATCGACTGAAAGTTGAAGGGTGTAATTTTTAATGTCGTGCAGAACTCTACTTTCATTTACAAACTCGCCATTGATAAAAAATACAACTCTTCGGTTTGCCTGAACTAAGTATTCTACCGAAGGCCATGCTTCTCCCCTGGGTAAATAAAAAATATATGGTGAAATATTTGAGCTGTTTATTAGAGAATCGAGCAGCAATACATTGCCATTATAATTTAAAAAAACGGGTATTATTTTAGAGGCATCTTCTTGTATTAATTCTGTAAGTTTATCCAGTAACGAATGAAATGATATTGAACTGTTTTCAATAAAAACATCTCTGTTTTTTGCTACTACCTTCACTTGTATTCCAGTCATATTTTCTTCACTCAGGAAGTTCCAAAGTCTGGAACTTTCAAAATTGCCGGGTGTAATATCTCCAATCAAAAATGTATTATCTGACACATCACTTGCTCTGGTATTTAATGAAAATATCAAAAGGATGAGAGGTAAAATTATACTTGATTTTTTAATGGATACCTTCATTTGAATGTTGAATTAATGCTATAATAACCCTTAATTTTAAATTATTTTTGGTTCTTATTGTAAAGAAATTAAAAGTTGAGGAACAAAAATAATTTTTTTTATGAAAGTATAAAGTGTTTTTATTCAATAAGTTCAAAAATAAATTAAGATGAAATTAAGACTGGGCTAAACCTGTGTTCATTAACTGGTTAATATCTGGCTAATTCATACTACTTATTATTGTATTTAAATACTTTCCGGAATGACTGACAAAACGATCAAACGAAAACACTACCTCGTTTTTATTGCCGGAGGATTGTCTGCAATTCTCTTTTTGGCTCTATCCAATAAAACAATTAAATACACCTCCACCGACGAATTTTGTGCTTCCTGCCATGTGCATCCACATGCAGATGCAACATGGAAACTTTCGGTTCATAACACTACGAGAAGTGGAGTTTCGGTAAATTGTGTTGATTGCCATTTGCCGCCGGAAGATCAGCCTGTAAAATTTCTGACAAGAAAAGCATATCATGGATTTCATGATTTTTATGTTTACATGACTGAAGACGCAGAGAATATTGATTGGGCAGAAAAAAGAAGCAGGGAAGCAGCCAAAAGGTTCGTTTATGAGGACGGATGTAAGAAATGCCATGTAAATATGTTTCCTTCAACACTGAATACATTAGGTGCTGAAGCACATTTAAAATATACAAGAAACCCTGAAAGTACAAGCTGTTTGCAATGTCACAATGAAATGGGGCATTATCGCGGAGAACAGGGTTTAACAACTAATGAAGAATATATTGCGGAAAATAGGGAAATTTATCCTGAACCAACTAAAGTTGAAAGTTTTAATACTTTCGAAGAAAAGATACCGGGTACTCCGGTATCTTTTAAAATGGTTGCTGTTCCTGGTGGAAAATTCAATATGGGAACTCCTGTTGACGAACCATACCGGAGGTCAGATGAAGGGCCAGTGCGGGAAGTTGAAGTTGACAGTTTCTGGATGGGAGAAATTGAAGTAACCTGGAGCGAATATCTGGCCTTCTTTAGTGCTACAGGATCACAGGGAAGAAAAGAGGCAGTTGAAGTAGATGAAGAAACTGACGGAATTTCAGGGGCAACACCACCATGGGGAGCTCCCGATCAGGGCTGGGGAAAAGGAACAAGACCAGCAATCACCATGAGTTTTCTTGCAGCTCAAACTTACTGTCGTTGGCTTAGTAGTGTTACTGGTAAAAAATACCGTTTACCAACCGAGGCCGAATGGGAATATGCCGCCCGTGCTGGATCAAATTCACCCTACTTTTTTGAAGGTTCGCCAAAAGATTTTGAATCAGATGGTTTATGGAATAAAATTTTTGGTCCCGATACCGCAGTTATAAATAGTTATGCAATTTATCAGGAAAATAGTCCAAGTAGAACACAGGAACCAGCTATTGTAAAACCAAATCCATTTGGTTTGAAAAACATGCTGGGTAATGTTGCTGAATTTTGTCTTGATTTTTATGATCCGACTGTATATGCAAAATATCCTGCTGGAGTTGTGAAAAATCCGAGAGGGCCTCGCGCCGGAGAGGAACATGTGGTAAGAGGAGGTTCTTATAATAACTCGGCAAAAGATTTACGTGCCGGACGGCGGGATTTTACCCGTACTACAGAGTGGTTGGTTACAGATCCGCAAATACCAAAAAGTATCTGGTGGTACTCAGATTCTAAAAATGTAGGATTTAGAGTGGTTTGCGAGTACGATGTTAACGAACTTAAAGCTGAATAAAACAAAAACTAAATAACATGACAAAGAATCAACTATCTCGCAGGAATTTCATGGAAAAGGCCGCATTAATTGGAGCAGCCGGAGTAATGGGTATCCAGGCCCTGAGTTCCTGTAAAAATGAAACCAAAACAGTTGATTATGAATTTCCACCACTGTTGGATAAAGCACCCGACGGTAAAAAATTAAGAGCCGGTTTGGTAGGGTGTGGAAACCGTGGTACTGGTGCGGCGCTTAACTTTTTGGCAGCAGGAAATGATTTGGAATTGGTAGCTCTTGCCGATGTTTTTGAAGATAAAGTTTGGGATTGCAGAAGTAAACTGGAGAAGCAGCGTGTTGAAGTTCCTGAGAAAAATTGTTTCTGGGGATTTGATGCCTACAAAGATTTAATTGCAGCTGATTTGGATGTTGTAATTTTGGCAACTCCCCCCCATTTCCGGCCATTACATTTAGATGCTTGTGTTCAGGCAAAAAAGCATGTCTTTATGGAAAAACCCGCTTGTGTTGATCCGGTTGGGGCACGGCAGATAATGGCCACCGCAAAAAAGGCGGAAAATATGGGATTAACGATTATAACAGGCACACAACGCCGGCATCAGCGGGATTATGTGGAAACATACAAGCAGGTAGCTTCAGGAGCAATTGGTGAATTGGTAAGTGCAAAAGCATGGTGGTTGCAAACACACGTTTGGTTTCGTACACGTGAAGAGGGATGGACTGATATGGAATATATGTTACGTAACTGGAACAATTTCTGCTGGCTATGTGGTGATCATATTCTCGATACTCACGTTCATAATATCGATATTATAAATTGGTTTATGGGTAAAAACCCGGTTGAAGCAATTGGTTTTGGAGGCCGTGCAAGAAGACTGACAGGTGATCAATATGATTTCTTTAGTATTGATTTTGATTATGGGAACGGTGTTTATTCTCACAGCATGTCACGACAAATTGATGACTGTGCAAATACTTTGGGAGAACATATTATTGGAACTGAAGGATACACCAATTGTAAAAATGCAATCTACAATCCGGATGGAAGTATTAAGTGGAAATATGAATATCCGAAGGACAAGGATGGCCGTTCAACAGAACAGGTAAAAGTCTCACCTTATATTCAGGAACACATTCACCTGGTTACGTCAATTAGAACTAACAAACCGGTAGTAGAAGCTGAACGTACAGCGATTTCAACCCTAACAGCGATTATGGGAAGAACTGCTGCTTATACAGGACAAAAAGTAACCTGGGAGGAAATGATGAATTCCACCATGCGACTTGGTCCAACGGCTTATGAAATGGGGCCTGTTGCAATGGAATTCCCCGTTCCGATTCCTGGGTCGCAACATAAAGAATAAGAAAAATGATTTCTGTTGTTATACCGCTTTTAAATGAAAGTAACCTCGTTTTAAAGTTGATGGATGAAACATTTCAGCAGCTAAAAAAAACCGGTGAAGATTTTGAAGTGGTTTGTGTCGACGATGGAAGTACAGATACGACACTTGCACAATTAATAGATTTTAGAACTACGAATCCGCAGTTAAAAGTAATTTCACTTTCCAGAAACTTTGGTTTACAGGCTGCATTAACAGCCGGATTGGAATATGCAAAAGGCGATTATGTTGTGATGATGGATGGCGATTTTCAGGATCCTCCGGAAATAATCCCGGTGTTATTAAAAAAGATAAAAGAAACCAATTCTGATATAGTTACAGCTGTTCGTGAACAGCGAAATGAAAAGCTTACGAGAAGAATTTATACCAACATTTTCCATCGCATTTTTAGCAGTGTTCCTGAAGGAGAGCAGGTTGCAAATGCAGGAAATTTCTGTATTGTAAACAGGAAAGCACATAATGCAATTCTTCGTTTCACTGAAAGAAACAGGTATATTCCGGGAATACGGAACTTCATCGGGTTTAAACATGAATTTGTTGTTTTCGACAGACCGAACCGTTTGGAAGGAAACGCCAAAATGAGCCGAAAAAAACTATTTGGAATGGCTGCCAATGCAATCTATTCTTTCTCGAAATGGCCAATAAAGGCGTGCCTGTTTTTCGGAATTCTTGGTGTAATTATTTTTTTAATAGCAATTGTTTATACGCTTGTATCAAAACTTACAGGAATTGCGCCTTTGGGTTGGTCGTCTATGTTTTTGGCTGTCAGTTTCTTTGGATCGGTTCAACTGACTTTTTTGGGTTTGATTGGGGAATATATTTATCTGATTTTTAAAGAAGTTCAGAACCGTCCGGTATATTTTATCAAAGAGATTTATGAGTAATATCATTCACATATTAACTGCACGAAAGGCCTTCATTGCAACATTGTTTATTGCTGCAATGATACTTGTATTTCTGGCTCCGAAAGCGGCAGTAAATGTGGATGAACAACTGCATTATCCACATGCAAAAAAAGTGGTGAACTGGTATTTTACTGGGGGGAAGATGTTTCAAACTTTGATACCCCGAAAACAAATTTGAAATACTACGGGCAATCAGTTGATAATTTAACGGCGTTGGTGAATCGTATTTTTAATGTTAAAAGCGAATTTTTGGTTCGTCATTATTTTGGCGCGCTATTTTTCTTTCTGATGCTAATTTTTGCAGGCCTTTTAGCTTTTGAAGTCTCTGGTTCTTACTGGGTTTCGGCTTTAACGGTTGTTTCTGCATTATTAACACCCAGGCTATTTGGTCAGGCTTTTGGTAATCTTAAAGACATTCCTTTTGCAACCGGATACCTGGCGGGGATTTATATGATTATTCACCTTTTAAAAGAACTTCCTGAACCGAAATGGAAAACTGCAGTCGGCCTTGGCGCCGCAATTGCTTTTACAATTTCAGTAAGGGTTGGTGGATTTATCTTGTTTGCTTATCTCGGAGTTGCGCTGCTTTTTACATTCATTTTGAAGCCTTTTTTACTTAAACATATCGTTTCAACTAAACTTTGTCTTGTTAAGGTTATGGGCCAGGCATTAGTAATTCTTATTATCGGGTATTTTGGAGGATTACTGTTCTGGCCCTTTGCCTTGCAGGATGTTTGGCACAACCCATTGGAAAGTTTGAATGTAATGGAACATTATAAAGTAAGCATTAGGCAAATATTTGATGGCAGCTTGTTTTGGAGCACCGACTTGCCATGGTACTATCTTCCAAAATGGATGTTAATTTCAACACCTGAATTTTTAATGTTGGGGTTTATCGCTTTTGCCGGTTATTTTCTCTTTTCAAAAAAAGAAAATATAGATCAAAAGTGGTATCAGGCATTTTTACTATTCACGTTATTATTTCCAATCATTTATGTAATTTCAATCCATTCAAATTTATATAGCGGAGTTCGTCAAATGTTGTTTGTAATGCCTGTTTTGGCTATTCTGTCATCATTGGGGATATTCCGCATTTTTCAACTTAAAAAATTGGCCCCACTAAAAACATTTGGTGCACTCTTTTTTTTTGTCCTGATGCTACTTCCTTTAATTCATCAAGCCGAAACTTTTCCTGAAGATTACATTTATTTTAACCAGATTTCAGGCGGAAATAAAAAGGCGTGGACAAATTATGAATACGATTATTATTTTCACGGAATTAAAAAATCATCGGAAGAGTTTATTGCTGAAATTGCGGATAAAAACGTTATAGTTGCTACTAATTGTAACCTTTCAAACTATTTTGAAGGTCATCCAAATATTCAGTATTGTTATACCACTTTTTTGGAACGAAGTGAAAAAGACTGGGATTATGGATTATTTGGCGTTAATTACATTCCGCCTGAAATGTTGAAAAACGACAAGTGGAAACCTGCAGGAACAGAGAAGATTTTTTATAACAAGGGAAATCCGATTGTGGTTCTTATTAAACGAACAGAAAAATCAGATTTTATCGGACTTTCAAATCTTGAAAATAATATGCTGGAAGAGACAAAAGTCAATCTTGAAGATGCCATTAAAACCGATCAAAATAATATCTGGTTGTATGCGCAACTGGCAAAAATTTCATTGAAACAAAACGATTTTAAAAGTTTTAACAGATATTTGCAGTTAGGAAGGGAAATTTACCCCAACTACGAGCCGTTATATCTGCTTGAAGCACAGTATTGGTTTACAAAAGGTAACTACGATAAAGCAGAGAATATTTTGAGTTCTCTTTTTGAATTTAATCCGAGATATGAGAATGCTTACCCGCTTCAGAATGCAGTGAAAGAAAAATTAAATATGATTAACCAATAAAAATGTAGAAAAATGAAAAAAATGAAAAGACTCGCAGCAATTGTTGCATCGTTTATTTTAGGACTCCCGTATTTTTTAATGGCGCAAGATGATGGTACTTACATTGAAGACCTGAATCTTCAGGATAGTTCGTACATGGACCCAAGTTTGGCTCCTGCTACTGAAAGTTCATCGTCAGGTAATACTACAATAATAATTATTGTTGCTGTTGTAGTGGTGGTGGCAGTAATTTTCTTTTTAATGAAAAAGAAAAAGAAATAAGAGGCTTTGTTGAAATGAGAAAAACCTGTTTAGTTAAAAAAAACAGGTTTTTTTGTTTATTGTCGCCAGCATTAAACTTTGTATTTTTAACCAATGCAAAACCCGGTTCACATATCCGAATCTATAAAATTAAAAGCCAAAAAACTTGGTTTAGATGATTGTGCAATTCTTCCGGTTGAAGAACTCACGGAAGAAATTGAACCTTATAATAATTGGCTGAAGGCGGAGATGCATGGCGAAATGAAATACATGGAGCGCAATGTTGCAAAAAGATTTAACCCTGAATTATTGGTTCGAAAATGCAAAAACAATAATAATAGTTCTTCAAAATTATTATCCTTCAAAAACACAAAAAGATACCACTGCTCCTGTTTTATCAAAATATGCGTATGGTACCGATTATCATTTTGTTTTAAAAGACAAATTGAAATTGCTGCTCGAATTTATTCAGGCTGAAATTCATCCGTGCAATGGACGGCCTTTTGTTGATTCGGCACCGGTTCTTGAGCGTGCCTGGGCAAAAAAAGCCGGTTTGGGTTGGATTGGTAAAAACAGTAATTTGATTTCAGTTGAACAAGGTAGCTTCTTTTTTATTGGTGAGTTGATTTTAGATATTGAACTCCCGTATGATAAACCAAAATTGGTAACCGACCATTGTGGAAAATGCACCCGATGCATTGACGCATGCCCAACAAAAGCAATTGTTGCTGACAGGGTGATTGATGCACGAAAATGCATTTCATACCAAACTATTGAAGTGAAAGGAGAGTTGGATAATGACTTAAAAGGCAAATTTGAAAACCGGGTTTTTGGATGCGATATTTGTCAGGATGTGTGCCCGTGGAACTTAAAATCGGAACCTCATAATGAAGCGCAATTTGAGCCAAATCAGAAATTATTGGAAATGACAAAGGAAGATTGGCACAACATTGAAAAACCGTTTTTTAATGAATTATTTCAAAAATCAGCAGTAAAACGAACGGGTTTCAAAGGCTTAAAACGCAACCTTTATTTTATTCGCGAAGTTTAGTTTGAAATCAAATTGATATTTGCAAAAAACAGTAGTTTCTAACATTGCATTTTTGAAAATTAGCCGAGCGCCTGTTCAATATCTGCAATCAAATCTTCTACATTTTCAATTCCAATCGATAGTCTCATCATCGTGTCACGAATGCCGGCATCATTTCTGTCATTTTCTGAAAATTCAGCATAAATAGTTGAAGCGGGATGAATGATCAATGATTTATTATCGTTTAAATTGGTTGCCCTGTCGAATAAATTTTAACCGGTTCATAAATTCATAACAGGCCTCTTTTGATTCCAAATCGAGCGACATTACAGTGCCCGGGATTCCGGAAAAATACTTATTTGCTTTTTCAAAACCTGAGTCGTTTTTTAAGCCCGGGTAATCCACATTTTTTACTTTGGAATGTCCTTGCAAAAATGCTCCCAAAGAAATACAGTTTTGATAACATCTTTCCACACGAAGTTCAAGAATATCCAATCCCAGAATCATATTTCGGGCCGTTTGTGCCACCATTGTGCCGCCGGTATTTCGGTAAATGTTTTTTCTTAATTTGGCATAAAATGCATTTTTACCAAATTTTTCCAATATACTTACTGAAGTTTGGATTATTTGCCCAGTCATAATTTCCATGATCAATAATTGCCCCGCCAACCGAAGTTGCGCCACCTGAGATAAATTTGGTTGCTGAAACTACTTCCACATTAACCCCACATTTACCGGCTTCAAAAACATTCGGCGGAGTAATTGTGCTATCAGCAATCAGCAATAAATTATGTTTTTTTGCAATTTTGGAAAGCATCTCAATATCTGCAATTTCAAGTTGCGGATTGGTTACGGTTTCAAAATAAATGGCCCGTGTATTTTTATCGATTAAAGCCTCAATTTCGGATTCCGAATTAAGTGTCGAAAAGCGAACTTCCACTCCCAATTCTGTCAGCGTTTGTTAAAAAGCGAGTAAGTGTGCCCAAATAAATGTTTACCTGAAATAATATTTTCTCCGGTTCTGGCAATTGCAAATATCGTATCGGAAATGGCTGCCATTCCTGAGCTTACGGCAAGCACGCCTGGCTTTTGTTAGCGCTTTTAGTTTTAATTCGAAATATTCAACCGTTGGATTTGATGACCGCGAATAAGCATGTGCCGAATATTCGCCTTTAAAACTGGCCTCAATTTGTTCCGCCGAATCAAACTCAAAAGCAATGGCTTCATAAATTGGCATCTGCAATGCATTATGCGGGTCTTTTTTTGCGTAGGGTATATTTAAGGAGGTGGTTGTAAAACCGGTTTTTTTCATGTTTTTTATTTTTCAGAAAGAAAACAATGCTAAATCGAGAAAAGTTTTGAAATTTTCAAATTTAAGGCTGGCTTGGTTTTTATACAAACAGTAAGAAAATTAGAATTCTGTTATTGTGTTCATAATTCAATTAAATTTGCGATCTTTTTTAAAGTACAAAATGCTCAATCTTATCGGGAAACAGATTTCAAAACAATTATTTAGCTTGGTTATTTTACTTTTCTGTTTTGTACAACCTTAATTTTCTCAGCTTATTGAAAAAAACATTGTTGATAAGAACGGACAGTTAAATTATTCATCACTTGATTTTTGGTATTCAAGAAAAGTTAAGGAATCATTTTTTATTGAGTGGATCAACAGTTGATTTATATGCGGTTGGGAAAGTGGATAAAAATGCCGATTTATTCGATTATACATTAAAAGATAAAAGTTCGCCCTGGGGAACAACAAATATCTTATTCAAAAATGGTTCTCGATATCGGGACGAACAGAGTTTATCCCGAAAAAAGGGGAAATGGTTACTGTGTGCGACTGGAATCAAGAATAAGAAAGGATAATATTGTTGGTCTGAAAGTTGAGGTTTTGGTTGCAGGAACTTTGTTTGTTGGCAATTTAATTGAGCCTGTACGCGGACTGAAAGATCCGATAAAGAATGTAAGCCAGGGAGTACCATTTTCATTAAAACCCAAAGCGGTAAAATTTGATTATAAATATTCGGTGGGCGAGCAACGGGTAAAAGCTACTTATCGTCAGGAACCTGTTCAGGGAGCGGATAAAGCAGAATTTTGTGTGATTCTTCAAAAACGTTGGGAGGATAGAGAAAGGAAATGTATTTGCAACCCGTATTGGTGGAACACGTCAATTTTTTAGCGGCGAACAAAAAGAATGGATTAACGGGGCAGAATTTCAGATAATTTACGGGGATATTACTCGTGAAGTCTTTTATGATTCAAACACGATGGGATTAATTCCGCAAGTTGGCGAGGTATGGGTGAAGAATTCTAAAAATGAACTTGTTCCTTTGGTTGAAACCGGCTGGGGCTCACCAGATGACAAGCCAACACATATAATCATGTATTTTACTTCAAGCTACGAAGGCGTTCAGTATATTGGATCGCCAAAGTCGGTTTTCTGGGTTGATAATATTGAATTCATCTATTAACGATTCTTTATTTCACTATAAAATTTACGGTAGTTTTACAATCTCTTTTTGATGGTTTGACCGATAAATCGGACTTGATTCTTTATCTTTATAGAAAAACGAATTTATGGGGGAAAATATTCCGGAAATCGTTAAAAATGATCCATGGCTGCAACCGTATGCCGGGATTATTCAAAAACGTATTGATGAAGCTGATAGAAAAGAGTTGGAACTTACCGGCGGAAAAACATTGTATGATTTTGCCTCGGGACACCTTTATTTTGGATTACACAAAAATTCTGATGGATGGGTAATTCGCGAATGGGCGCCTAATGCCACTCATATTTATCTTATTGGAACTTTTAACAACTGGCAGGAACAAAAACAGTTCGAATTCAAAAAATTGGAAAATGGTGTTTGGGAATTAAATCTTAATTCAGAACAGTTGCACCATGATGATTTATATGCGCTTTCGATGCATTGGGCTGTAAATTACGGGAAAAGAATTCCTGCCTGGGCAACTTATGTGGTTCAGGATAATGAAACTAATATATTTAACGCGAAGGTTTGGGCGCCTAATGAACCTTATGTATGGAAACTTCCTGATTTTGAACCTTCAGGAGAACCCCCGCTGATTTATGAAGCACATATTGGAATGGCAGGAGAAGAGGAGCGAGTTCATACCTATGATGAATTTAGGGAGAAAATGCTTCCGAGAATTAAAGAAAACGGGTACAATACGGTTCAGTTAATGGCTATTCCCGAGCATCCGTATTATGGTAGTTTTGGATATCACGTTTCAAGTTTTTTTGCTCCTTCTTCACGATTTGGTACTCCTTTTCAATTAAAACAACTGATTGATGAGGCACATGCAATGGGACTTGCCGTGATAATTGATTTGGTCCATTCTCATGCTGTAAAAAATGAAATTGAGGGACTTGGGAATTACGATGGAACCCGTTTCCAGTTTTTTCATGAAGGTGCCAGGGGCGAACATAAACTATGGGATTCCTATTGCTTTAACTACGGAAAAAATGAAGTACTTCACTTTTTGCTTTCAAACATTAAATACTGGCTCGAAGAATTTAAGTTTGACGGATTCCGTTTCGATGGCGTAACGAGTATGTTATATTTAGATCATGGGTTGGAGAAAGCATTCACCAGTTACGACGATTATTTTAGTTTGAATATTGACCATGAGGCGATTGTTTATTTAAGACTGGCAAATAAGCTGATTAAAGAAGTTAAAAAGAATTCAATATCGATTGCAGAGGATGTAAGCGGAATGCCCAGCCTGGCTGTTCCAATTGACCTGGGCGGCATTGGTTTCGATTTCAGAATGGCTATGGGAGTGCCCGATTTCTGGATTAAAATAATAAAAGAAAAGGCGGACAACGACTGGGATGTGGGAGAGATTTTTCACCAGTTGACTTCAAAACGGCTTGATGAAAAAGTGGTAAGTTATGCCGAATCTCATGATCAGGCCTTGGTTGGAGATAAAACCATTATTTTCAGGTTGATTGATAAGGAAATGTATTTCAGTATGCGGAAGGATCAGCCGAATTTAATTGTAGATCGTGGAATTGCATTGCATAAAATGATACGGCTTGCAACTGCGGGAGCTGCCGGTGGAGCCTATCTCAATTTTATGGGGAACGAGTTTGGGCATCCGGAATGGATTGATTTTCCACGTGAAGGAAACGGATGGTCGTATAAACATTGCAGGAGGATATGGAGTATTGCTGAAGACCCGGAACTAAAATTTCACTGGTTATATGATTTCGACAGGGAAATGGTTCAATTTATAAGTGAACATAAACTACTTACTATTCCTTCGGTTGATTTTGTGATGGAAAATAAACCGGATAACGTTTTGGCATTTCATCGGGGATTATTTTTGTTTGTATTTAATTTTAATCCAACAAGATCATTTACCGATTACGGAATTCCTTTAGGTGTTGGGAAATACAAAATTGTTTTAAGTACCGATTCAGGAAGATTTGGCGGACAGGATAGAATGGATGAAAATATAAGCTATTATACAATGCCTGTTTCAGGTGTAACCAGTCAACATTATCTAAGACTTTATTTGCCTGCCCGGACGGCGATGGTGTTGAAAAAAATAGATTTTCCAAAAGTTCATTAAATGAAAGCGGCAAAATTTCATACAGAAGTTGATATTCCCAATTATCGGTTGGCAAACAGGCTATGCAAAAAAGAACATGTTTATCGGTTCCTGTTTTACTGAAAATGTTGGAAACAGAATGGCTGAACTTGCATACGATGTGGATATCAATCCGTTTGGAATTTTGTATAACCCGGTTTCTGTTGGCAACTCACTTCAAATTATTTTGGATAAAAAAGGTTTTGATGAATCGGATTTGATTGAAGCAGGAGGACTTATGGCACAGTTTTTATCATCACGGAAGATTTTCATCAATAAACCCGGAAGAGCAGTTTAGTGAAAATAAATGCACGGATAAAATCATCAGCCGAATATCTATTAAATACTGATTTTCTATTTATAACTTTTGGTACGGCTTGGGTTTATAAATACAAAAAAACAGGACAAACAGTATCAAATTGTCATAAAATTCCTGCAAAAGAATTTCAGAAAATGCGCTTGTCGGTGAGTGAAATTGTGGAATTTTTAAATCCAAAAATCGAAAGAATTTATCAGGTCAATCCGAAAATTAAAATCGTTTTTACTGTCAGTCCAATCCGGCATTGGAGCGACGGAGCTATTGAAAATCAGCGAAGTAAATCAGCGTTGATTCTTGCGATTGATGAATTGATTCAGGAGAAACAACGTACAAAATATGGCATATTTTCCTGCTTATGAAATTGTAATGGATGAATTGCGTGATTATCGGTTTTATGCTGAAGATATGATTCATTTAACAGATGTTGCCATTACACATATTTGGGAGAAATTTAGTGAAAGATTGATTGACAGAAAAAGCAGGGAAGTCTCAAATCGGATAAATAAAATTTTATTGGCAAAAAAGCATCGTCCTATTCACAGGAATACACAAGATTTCAAAAATTTTCTTGAATTAACGATGCAACAGATTGATAAAATTACAGAAGAATTTCCGCATATAAATTTAATGTTAGAAAAAGAGTTTTTTGCATGCAGAATTAAACGAAATTGAGAATGAAATAGGGAATAATTAGTCAGAAATTTTAAATTTGTTATACTCATTCTAACTGATCTCTGACTACACCTAAAACTTCATCTTTAAATATAGCTGGATATGAGTTACCTTAGGTTTGATAAGGAGCAGTTAATTAATCTTGAATACTCATTAAACAAGGAGATTTTGCGTTCGAACAGAGCGGGCGCTTACATAAGCACAACTATAAATGGTTGTAATACAAGAAAGTACCATGGGCTGCTGATTTGCCCGATTCAAAAATTCGGTGGCGAGAAACATGTTTTCCTTTCATCTCTCGATGAAACGATAATCCAGAAAGGTGCTGAATTTAACCTTGGAATTCACCGCTACAAAGGTGGGAATTATGAACCTAAAGGGCATAAGTACATTCACGAAATGGAATTTGACCAGATATCAAAAATCACTTATCGGGTTGGTGGGGCAGTGTCTTACAAAAGAGAGATTGTTGGTTGAAAAAGAAGAACAGGTGCTTAATTCGTTTTAAACTTGAAGATGCTCATTACACAACCAGCATAAGGTTTAAACCTTTCCTTGCATTCAGAAATGTACATCAGTTGAGCAAGGCAAACATGGATGCAAATACCAAATATAAAAAGGTGAAAAATGGTATCAGCATGAAATTGTATGAAGGATTTCCGAATCTTTATATGCAATTCAGCAAAGAAGCCCGAGTTTGTTCCCGTTCCCGACTGGTATTACAATATTGAATATTTAAAAGAACTAAATCAGGGGTTATGAATACCTCGAAGATTTGTTTGTTCCTGGTTATTTCGAGATTCCCGATTAGAAAAGGCGAGATTATTGTTTTTGCTGCCGGAACAAAAGAAACAGTACCTGTATCTTTAAAACAAAGATTTACACGGGAAAAAAGTGCAAGAAGACCACGTCTAACTTTTTTGAGCTCGCTTGATAATGCTGCTGAACAATTTATAATGCAAAAACCAAATGCAACTGATATCATTGCAGGATTTCCTTGGTATAATAGTATCACAAGACAAACTTTTATATCTCTTCCCGGATTGTGTTTGTCGATGAATGATAAAACCAATTGTAAAAAGGTTTTTGATACCTATTTGCCATACTTGAAAAGAGGATTTTTCCCGGATAGTATTGTACAGAAGAATTTTGTTTATTATTCGGTAGATGCGCCATTGTGGTTTATTTGGTCATTGAAACATTATTTCAAAACGTACCAAAATCCGAAGGAATTATGGAAAAATTATGGCTCGGCGGTAAAAGAAATATTGAACGCATATTAAAAATTCAACTTTAAAATATGTTGGCACCACCAAGGATGGATTAATTTATGCTGAAAAGGAAGGGGTTGCGTTAACTTGGATGAATTCTTACGTGAATGGAAATCCGGTTGTTCAACGTGATGGTTTAACGGTGGAGGTAAATGCATTATGGTTCAATGCAATTTGTTTTGCACTCGATTTGGCTGACCTTGCCGGCGATTATGAGTTTGTTGAAGAATGGAAAGGGATGGTAAAAAAAGTTGCAGATTCATTTTTAGCAACATTCTGGAAAGAAGGTCACGATCATCTTGCTGATGTAGTAAAAAATGGAGTTGCCGATTGGTCAGTTCGCCCAAACATGGTAATTGCCGTTGCAATGGATTATTCTCCTCTGTCCCGTGAACAACAAAAGTCGGTTTTAAGTGTTGCAAAACAAAAGCTCCTAACCAAAAGAGGTTTAAGAACGCTTTCACCTGATCATATCCGTTACCGGGGAGTTGTTGAAGGTGGTCCGAATGAGCGGGAACTGGCAGTACATCAGGGAACAGTGTGGCCTTGGCTAATTCAGTTTTTTGTGGAGGCATACCTAAAAATTCATAAAAGAGGAGGTCTTCCTTTTGTAAAACAGATTATGGAGGATTTTGAGGACGACATTACAGAACACTGCATCGGAACGATGTCGGAAATGTATAATGGAAATCCGCCGCACCGGGCAAAGGGGGCAATTTCGCAGGCATGGAGTGTGGCAGGTGTTGTTTACGCAACTCATTTGTTGGAAAACTATAAAGAATAGAACGCAAAAAATGAAGGTATTGATGTTCGGGTGGGAATTTCCGCCGCATATTTCAGGAGGATTAGGAACTGCTTGTTACGGATTAACTAAAGGACTGACAGAACTAAAAGATGTGGAAATAAGTTTTGTTGTACCTAAAGCTTATGGCGACGAGAATCCAACATCAATGCAACTGATTGGTGCTAACCAGGTATCAATTTCAAAAAAAGAGATTCAATTTAATGATCCGCAGGAAAAGATCAATTATTATGAAGTAGAATCAGGATTGATTCCGTACGTTGGCGAGGAAGAGTTTTGGAATCTCAAAGAAAGAAAATATTCAAAAGAAGTTAAGTTCGTGGAAACGGATGATGAATTCAGGATTGATTTTAGCGGAGAATATGGCCACAGTCTTATGGAGGAAATTTGGAAGTATGCCATGGTTTCAGAAATAATCGCTCGAAATAACCAATTTGATATCATTCATGCACACGATTGGCTTGCTTATCCGGCCGGGATGGCTGCTAAAAGAATAACCGGTAAACCATTGGTCATTCATGTTCATGCCACCGATTTTGATCGTAGTGGGGGTAGTGTAAATCCGCGCGTTTATGCAATAGAACGTGAGGGAATGGAAATGGCTGACAAAATAATTGCGGTTAGTATGACTGACAAAAACTACTATTGTTGAAAAATATGGAATTCCGCCTGATAAAGTTACCGTGGTTTATAATGCAGTTGAGCCTGTTTTTGATGAAGAAATTACTTTCCCGGGAAAAGGAATGAATGAAAAGATAGTGACTTTTTTAGGACGGATAACAATGCAGAAAGGGCCAGAGTATTTTATTGAAGCGGCAAATTTAGTGCTTAAAAAAATGAATAACGTTCGTTTTGTGATGGCAGGTAGCGGAGATTTAATGAATACAATGGTAATAAGAGTTGCCGAATTAGGTATTGCGGAAAAATTTCATTTTACAGGATTTCTGAAAGGAGCAGATGTAACACAAATGTTCAGTTTAACCGATGTTTTTGTCATGCCTTCAGTTTCAGAGCCTTTTGGAATAGTGCCGTTAGAAGCGATGCAGTCAAAAGTTCCTGTGGTTATTTCAAAACAATCAGGAGTTGCCGAAATTCTTGAGAATACAATAAAAATCGATTTTTGGGATACATATGCCATGGCTGATGCTATTTATGCTTTGTTAAATTATCAGGCACTTTCGGAACATTTTAAAGAAAGGGGAAAAGTGAAGTTGACAACTTAAAATGGGTTAATTCAGCAAAAAAAGTAACCGAAGTTTATAATGATGTTTTAACCAGATAACGTTTAACAAAATAGGATGAAATCAGTTTGTTTATTTTTTCAGGTTCACCAACCATTCAGGCATCGTAAATATCGTTTTTTTGATATTGGGAACGATCATTATTATTATGACGATTATACAAATGATTCGGTAATGCGAAACATTGCGTTAAAGAGTTATTTGCCAACCAATGAATTGCTTTTAAAGTTAACCAATCAGTTGGAAGGGAAATTCAAAGTATCATTTTCTATCACCGGAACGGCGCTTGAACAATTTGCACTTTATGCTCCTGAAGTGATCAGTTCATTTCAGAAACTGGCAAAAACAGGGTGTGTTGAATTTCTGTCAGAAACATATTCACATTCCCTTTCATCACTTAATGACAGTAATATTTTCAGAGAACAAGTTCAATTGCACGATGAAAAGATCTTTGGATTGTTCGGCCACAAACCGCGCGTATTCAGAAATACGGAAATGATCTATTCAGACGAAATTGGCGCCCAGGTAGCCGAAATGGGTTACAGTGCAATTTTAACCGAAGGTGCAAAGCATATTCTCGGATGGAAAAGTCCGAATTATGTATATGTAAATGCAATAAATCCAAGATTGAAAGTCCTTATGCGAAATTTTAAGCTGAGCGACGATATTTCATTTCGGTTTTCAAACAGCAATTGGTCAGAATTTCCGCTAACAGCCGATAAATTTGTAAAATGGCTTGAAAGCACAAATTCTAAGGAAGAAGTAATAAATCTTTTTTTAAGCTATGAATCATTTGGAGAAAGGCAGCCAAAAGAGAGTGGAATTTTTAAATTTCTGGAAGCATTACCAAAGAAAGTTATTCAAAGTAAATATTTACAATTTGCAACACCAGCAGAAGTTGTAGAAGACCTACAGCCTGTGTCAGTTGTACATGTGCCGCATCCGATATCATGGGCCGACGAAGAGCGTGATTTAACAGCCTGGTTAGGTAATGGCATGCAAAAAGAAGCTTTTGGGAAATTGTATGGTTTAGGTAAACGAATGGAAAAATGTGATGATAGCCAGATGAATAAAGACTGGAATTATCTCCAGGTAAGCGACCATTTTCATTACATGTCGACCAAATATTTTTCTGATGGCGAAGTGCACAGTTATTTTAATCCGTTCGATTCTCCTTATGAAGCGTTTATAAATTATATGAATGTATTAAGCGATTTTAAGATCAGGTTAAACTCATTTGTCCCCGAAAATGAAACAGAAAATGAAATTGCGGCTCTTAATAAACTAATTGTTGAAAAAAATGAAAAGATTAAGAAGCTGGAAGCAAGCATTCACAGACTTCAGCGGGCTCGAAAAAAGAAATAGCAAAGAAGACGAAACAAATTACAGAGAAGCAGGTTAATGTTATTTGATTTTTATGTTATACAACATTACTTGAAGAATAAAATCGAAATTGAGTGGAAAATCTAAATTTGCCATTTCACACCAAATATAAATTGTATTTGAACTAATTAAATGAAGATGAAATCAGAAGGAGTAAGATATATAAAACAGCCGGTTATCCAGGAACCGATTTGGAAGAAAATAGTTGTTGAGTCAACTTTACCCGAAAGTTTGTCTCCTTTAAGGGAGTTGTCGCGAAATCTTTGGTGGGTATGGAACACAGAGGCACGTGAGCTTTTCCAGTTTATCGATTCACAAATGTGGGAAGAATGTGAACACAACCCGGTTGTGTTGTTGGATGAGGTGAGTTATAAACGATTTCTTGAATTGGAGAAAGACGAAGTATTTATAGCTAAAATGCATCGGGTTAATCAGCAATTCAAGGAATATCTTAACGATCGTAGTAATCCGGAAGGACCAGAGGTAGCCTATTTCAGTATGGAATATGGATTACACGATAGCCTGAAGATTTTTTCAGGGGGCTTGGGAATTCTGGCAGGTGACTATCTAAAAGAAGCCAGTGACAGTAATGTGAACCTTGTTGCCATCGGATTGCTCTATCGATACGGTTATTTTAAACAAACACTGAACCTTCATGGTGAACAGATGGCTAATTATGAAGCTCAGCACTTTTCGAAAATTCCTGTTCAACCGGCAGTTGATGATCAGGGAAACTGGATTGAAGTAGAACTTCAATACCCGGATAGGGTTCTTGTAGCAAAAGTTTGGTTGGTTAAAATTGGAAGAACAAAACTTTATTTGCTCGATGCTGACCATCCTGTAAATCAGGAATATGATCGTTCTGTTACTCATCATTTATATGGTGGCGACAATGAAAACCGGTTAAAACAGGAAATGCTTCTCGGATTAGGAGGGATAAAAACGCTTCAAAAGCTGGGATATAATTCTGATATTTTTCATTGCAATGAAGGACATGCTGCATTTATTGGAATTGAAAGGATAGCCGGATTAATCGAAAACGGATTGACCTATGCAGAAGCAAAAGAAGTGGTTCGGTCATCAACAATATTTACAACACACACACCCGTTCCTGCCGGACATGATTCTTTCCATATCGATATGTTCAAACATTACATGAGCGAATATGCTGAAAAGCTTAGCTTGACATGGGAGGAATTTGAATTGCTTGGGAAAGCAAATATAAGTGAAGATCACTTTAATATGAGCTATCTGGCTTGTAATCTGTCACAAGGAATTAATGGCGTTAGCATGATGCATGGCGACGTGAGTAAGGAAGTTTTACGCCATATGTATCCGGGTTTCTTAACTGAAGAATTGGAAATTGGATATGTAACCAATGGTGTTCATTATTCAACATGGACCGCCCAGGAATGGAAGCAAATACATAAAAAATATTTTGGTGAAAACTTTCCTTCAACACAGCTCGATTTTGAAATCTGGAATAATATTTATAAAGTTCCGGATGAAGAAATCTGGGAACTTCGAAGGAATCTTCGCTTAAAACTGATCAACTATATTAAAGGCCGTTTTTCTGATAACTGGATTAAACGTCACGAAGATCCAAAACTTATAAATGAAGTAATGGGTAAATTGAATCCGAACGCTTTAACAATCGGATTTGCCCGCCGTTTTGCCACATATAAACGAGGCTACCTGCTTTTCCGTAATCTGGAGCGATTGGCAAAAATTGTCAATAATCCGGATAAACCTGTGCAGTTTATTTTTGCCGGGAAAGCACATCCTGCCGATAAAGCCGGGCAAGACCTTATAAAAAATATTGTAGAAGTTTCGAAAAGGCCCGAGTTCAGAGGTAAAATACTTTTTGTTCAAAATTACGATATGAACCTTGCAAAAATGTTACTGCAGGGAGTTGATGTTTGGTTAAATACACCAACACGTCCTTTAGAGGCGTCTGGAACAAGCGGTGAGAAAGGAGTAATGAACGGAACGATGCACTTTTCGGTTCTTGACGGATGGTGGGTAGAAGGGTATCGTGAAAATGCCGGCTGGGCACTTCCTGCCGAACGTTCTTATGATGTCCAGGATTTTCAGGATGAGTTGGATGCCGAAACAGTTTATAGTATTCTTGAAAACGACATTACAACAGCATTTTATAATCGTAATAATTTCGGCATTCCTGAAAAATGGATTGAATACATTAAAAATACAATTGCCCAGGTGGCACCGAATTTTACCACCGGAAGAATGATTCGTGATTATCAGGATCGTTATTACAATCCTCAGTTTGAACGAGCTAAGAAAATTAAAACCGATAATTATGGTATGGCCCGTGAAATGGCAGCATGGAAATCAAAAATTAGCTCAGTATGGGAAAATATTGAAGTTAAGAACATTGAATTTTCAGATGGTATTACGAATAAAATGGTGATAGGAAGAAAATATCCGATTAAGGTGTTTCTTGATTTAAAAGGTCTATCATGCGAAGATATTGGGTTGGAATTGGTAATTACTGAAAATGGAACAGATATACCAAATCAACTGGTGGAGGCAATTGAATTCAAAGCTGAAAATTGCGAAGGAGATGTATGCTGTTATTCTCACCAGATGAGGCCAAATCATCCCGGTGCTTTTAATTATGGATTCAGGATATTTCCTAAAAATGAAAAACTTCCTCACAGACAAGATTTTACCTATGTCAAATGGATTTAAAAAAGTAATGCAAGAGGTGTTATAACAGACACCTTTTTTTATGAAATATCGTTGGGTGCTTTCATGCGAAATCCTAATTTTACAATTGGAATAATAGAAATACGACTAATCTATAAAAAAATCATGATAAAATATAAACGCATCTTACTGAAACTGAGCGGTGAATCTTTAATGGGTGAACAACAGTATGGCGTCGACCAGAAACGATTAACTGAATACGCTGAACAAATCGCCGGATTGTCGAAATCAGGAGTTCAAATTGGAATTGTAATTGGTGGAGGAAACATTTTCCGAGGACTAAGTGGAGCGGCGAAAGGGTTTGATCGTGTAAAAGGAGATCAAATGGGAATGCTGGCGACAGTAATCAATAGTTTGGCTTTGAATTCTGCTCTCAAAAATCAAAAAGTAGAATCACATGTACTAACTGCAATTCGAATGGAACCGGTTGGCGAATATTATTCCAAAGAAAAAGCAGTTAGATATCTTGAAAAGGGTGAAATTGTAATCATTTCTGCCGGTACCGGAAATCCTTATTTTACAACAGATACAGCAAGTGTTTTAAGAGGTATTGAAATTGAAGCGGAAATTATGCTGAAGGGTACTAGAGTTGATGGGATTTATAATACAGATCCCGAAAAAGATCCAAAAGCAATTAAATATGAAACCATTAGTTTTGATGAAATTTATAAAAAAAATTTGCGAATAATGGATTTAACTGCTACAACCATGTGTAACGAAAATAATTTACCTGTATTGGTGTTTAATATGGATAAAGTTGGTAATTTACAGCGAGTTATGAGTGGAGAAAACATTGGAACAATAGTAACTTGTTAATATTTTTCCAATAGTTTTTTATAATATTCTTAATATAAAATTTCAATTATTTATTTTTTTTCTATATTTGCTAACAGTACTGAGTTGAAAAGAGGCTTAACCTGATATGCATGAAGAAGAATTAGAATTTGTTTTGGAGCATACCAAAGAAAAGATGAGTGCAGCAATTGCGCATCTCGAAAAAGAATTATTACATATAAGAGCAGGAAAAGCTTCGCCGGCAATGTTAGATGGTGTTTTGGTTGAATATTACGGAAGTATGGCTCCGTTAAACCAGGTTTCAAATGTGAGTACGCCAGATGCCAGAACAATTGCAGTTCAACCGTGGGAGAAGGGATTAATTCCGGTTATTGAAAAAGCTATTTTGACGGCAAATCTGGGTTTAAATCCTGAAAATAATGGGGAGATTATCCGAATTAATATACCAATACTGACAGAAGAGAGGCGAAAGACACTGGTAAAACAGGTGAATCAAGAGGGGGAAATAGCAAAGGTAAGTCTCAGGACGGCACGAAAAGAGGCCAATGATAGTTTAAAGAAACTTCAAAAAGAAGGATTGTCAGAGGATTTGGAAAAAGATGCGGAATCGGAAGTTCAAAATATGACTGATGATTTTGGAAAGAGAGTTGAAGATCTGGTGAAAGCCAGAGAAAAAGATATTATGACGATATAAATTGTTTCTAGTTTTCTGTTTTCTGAACATTGTTTAATTGTTTTCATGGCTTTGAGGCAGCTTGTAGAAGCTGCCTTTTTTTTTGCCATAATTAACGGAAAGCTACGAGTACCCCACCTGTTATAAAGGCAATTACCCACCACATATAAGCATAACGGGAATACAAATGCAGGCTTTTAGGAACCTTTGAATTCAACCCAATTTTTGATTTTTGATTCCAGATCAAAGCTGCATCAATAAACATGGCAATCAATGATGAATACCCAATAAAACCGTGTAAAGTAAAAGCTCCTTTCGATGAGCCTAAGATCATAAAAGTTGTTGCTGTGATATCAAGAATTACCCCAAGTGTAAGAAAGAACAGCACTTTTTTGCTGATTATCTTTTTACGTTGTTCGGTAATTATTGCAACTGAATAAGCTGCAAGAGCAAAAATGACAATTGTTGTTCCGATGCGTAATAATATACTCATGATGATTGTATTAGAGCGAACTAAAATAGTATAAAATTACCTCAAACTATAATTGTTCCTCCAATAATGAAAATCTGGATTTGTCTAATCCATTTATATTCATGGCCTTAGAATAATATTTCTTCCTTTTCCCTTCTTCCGGGATATTCAAAAGCGATTTTCCAAAATTTTCAATAAATACATTCTTGTCGGGAAACAACTGAAGTGCCTGCAAATACACCTTTACAGCATCCTCGTATTGATGCATTAATTCATAAACATAAGCAAGATTATCATAGCCCAGTGAAGCGGTAGGTTCAATTTTTATGTAGCCCTTAAAGCAATCGGCAGCTTTTATATATTCATTGGTCTGGATGTAAAATAATCCCAGCTGATTGATAAGTGGGTTATTTTCAGGATTATCAATTAATTTTGCCTCAATAATTTTAATTGCCTCATCAAACTGATGGTTATTTTTTAAAGCGAGTATTAGATTGTCAAAATACACATCTTGTTCCGGATTTTTATTTATCGCGTTTCTGTAAAATTCAGCGGCCTTGTTCCATTCATCTAATGAATACCAGCAATTACCAATGTAGTTGTAAAAGAAGCCTTTTTCATTCTCCGGAGCTAAAGAAAGAGCCTGTTCGAAATAGCCGATTGCCTTTTTATATTCTTGTTGTTTTTGAGAAATCAAACCAAGGTTTTCAAAATAGATGTAATTTTGAGGAGTGATTTCCAATACCTTTATAAATTCTTTTTCCGCGCTTTCGTAATCTTCACTATCAAAATATGCATTTCCCAGGTTTTCATAATATACAGGCTTCGACTGGTATTCTACTGCTTTTTTGTAATAATGAATTGCCTGATCATATTTTTTCTGATTATAATAATATATTCCTATCCGGTTGAGATAAATGTCTTTTTGGTCAGGAGAAATTTCAAGTGCTTTCTGATAATTTGTTTCAGCTTCTTTCAGGTTTCCAAGTTTTTCCAAAGAGAATCCTAAATTTTCAAAATAGGTAGGCAAAGGATTCAATTCTATGGCTTTTTTAAGCATTTCAACTGATTCTTCATACTTCCCGATAACAGATAAAAAGAAACCTAACCGATTGTAATATTTGTCAAGGTTTGCTTCAGCTAATTCAAGTGCTTTCCTGTAGTTATCTTCCGCTTTCTGATGATTCCCCGAATGCTCAAAAGCAAGGCCAATATTTTCGTGATAGACAGGTTTGGCATTTAGATTTATGGCCTTAGAATAATGCTGAATCGCTTCCCCGTAATTTTGAAGATTGTAATAATAAACGCCTAGCCTGTTTTCATAAATGTCTTTTTCATACTCTTCGATATTAAGCGCTTTCCTGTAACTTTCTTCTGCATTTTCAATTTTTCCTGAATATTCATAAGCAAGTCCGATGTTTTCATAATATACTGCTTTTTCGAATAACTCTATAGCATTTGAATAACGCTGAATTGCTTCATCGTATTTTTTCTGGTTGTAATAAAATACGCCAAGCCGGTTTTCGTAGGTATCTTTATTATTTTCAGCCTGATTAAGAGCCTTAAAATAATCCGATTCTGCATTTTCCAATTCTCCCAGAATTTCACTCGCATAACCCCGATTTTCAAAATAAAGTGGTTCTTGTTTTATTTCAATGGCTTTGTTTAAAAGATCAATAGCTTTTGAACACCGATTCTGATTGGTTAAGAAGAATGCCAGCCTGTTATAATATTTGTCTTTATCTGTCTCCGCCGCATCAATTGCTTTTTGGTAAGCGATTTCCGCTTTTACAAAATACCCGGATTTTTCATAGACTAAACCTAAATATTCCAATTTGACAGGATCTCCTTCAATGGTTTTAGGTGATTGCTCGAAATGATGAGCTGCATCTGCGTATTGTTTATTTTTAAACAGGATTGAACCGCATTTATAATGATAATCTTCATCAAATTGCCGGCCTTTTATTTCCCAAATACGTTTTAGGATTGTTAGCCCCTTTTCCATTGGAACATCAAGTTCGGCGATTTTAAGAAGTGCGTCCAATCCAAATGTTTTTTCGGGGTCATTTTTCAGGGCAAGTAAATAATACTTTAGGGCATTATCGAAATCTTTGATTTGCTCATAAGCATTTCCATAGTCACTATAGATGTAATAGTTCCATTCGGGCCGGTATTTTTCACAATATTTCAGGTTGGTAATAACTTCATTCCATTCACCTTTTTTACGATACATGGCAACCAATCCCCAATATGCATCAAATGCTTCCGAATCTTTATCAAGTGATTTTCTGAATGCCTCTTCCGCTTTTTCATAATCGTTCTTTTCGAGGTACGAATAAGCGAGGTTGATATAGCCTATAATCCTGTCAGGGAATAAATCAATTACTCTTAAATAGTAATCTTCAGCTTTCTCAAAATTCCCGTTTTTCTGATGCACATAACCAGCATTTCCAAGCGCTGTAAAAGTAAACTCAGTATCCAGTTTTATGATCTTTTCCAGGAGCGAATCAATATCTTTTTTATGCCTTTTGTAATATGGTTCATGTTCATTCAGCAAAAGTATCCGGTTATAAAGATCGGCTTTCCCCGGATTTTTTCTTATTCCTTCATTATACCAGTTTTCAGCAGTTTCGTAACGATTTTCTGCTTTATATAAATTACCCAGAACCAGATAGTTTTCAAAATCGTTTTTGTCAATATCAAGAGCCTTTTGCAAATGTATTCTTGCATTTTCAAAATCATTGTTCTGAATGTAATATTCCCCTAAAGTTCTTTCTCCCTTTGGTGAATCGGGAATAATTTCTTTTATTTTTTCGATATGTTTTAACGCCTTTTCCATATCCCACAAATGATAAAGATAAATTTGTGCTGACAGAATATGGAGTTCCCCTTTTACTGTAGCGGGAATGTTTTCCATTTCGGAAATGGATTCAAACAGCGGAACACTTTCAGCCCAACGTTCTTTAATAACGTAAGGAACAAGTTTTTTTATTTTATCGAAAGCTTCATGTTTACTCGCCGGGATTTTCAGTGAAACCAAAAAGTTAAGATTATCTGCGATGGCTTTTGTAAGCTCATATCCAAAAGCTTCAAGCCATTTTTGCCAACCTGCGTTTTCATTAGATTTGAAAGTATTTTCAATTTCAGCTTTGTAAACTTCGCGTTTTAACATCCTGACTTGTTCCTGCAATTGCTGAACAACTCCGAATTCATTATCATGGTCAATGTTTTCTCCAAGCCTTATCTCGATACAATCCTCAACTTTTGTAAGATCATCGGATTCCAAAGCCAGATTTCTTACCTCTTCCAGAATTTTGGTTATGCTGAACATATCACAATCATTACTGGCAGCCTGAAAATAATTTTCGGCCAGAATACGGGTAATATTTTCTTTTATTTCCTTGTTTTTCATGGTTTTGCTGGCCCACGCTGAACACGCTGGTTACTACTTTTCCCGGGATTCATTTTAGCAGGTCTCGCGTTATTTTGATTCGTTGAAGAAAAATTCGGCAAATTATTTTCATAGACCGATTTCTGCATTGTCATTTGTCTTTCATCTGCCCGTCTTCCATGCTCTTCATTACTATCTTTCTTTCTTTTTTCAGAAAGTACATGTCCTTGTGCACACATTTTGTCGGTTGGTAAATACTTGTGTTCATCGCCATAATACGGGCACCCCGGATAGTTACAGAATTTTATTATTTCTTCTGTTTGATTTTCATCGGTAATACTTTCATTGACAGGCGCATGTTCATAAATCTTAAAAGATAATGGAATATTTGTAAGCGTAAAAAGTACCGGGCTGCCAAACGCTTTCTGGTTAAACTTACCGTGCCCCCCCAAAACATATCTTCCTGTTGATACGCAGGTGCCAATATTTTTCCCTTCAATAAAATTGTCATAAAAAGTTTGGGTAAATTTCATAGCATCATCTTCCTGGATAGGATTTTGCATGGCAATTACAAAGGGTATCTGTTTTTCGAGCAGGCAAATTGCTGTTCCACGACTGTTTACATAATCTACAATCCGGCCTCCATTGCAAACCTGAAGCACAACCAGTTTAGGTTTTAACTGCGACTCCTTAATACAAATTGAAAAAAGTTCATCATCAACTTTTTCTGCAATAAAATCTGTTATTCCTTCAAACTCATTCATTCTGGCAAAATAGAGATATCCTCTGTTATTTTCCACAATGCCATGACCCACATAATGAATAATATCGGGCGAGAAATCTGCCGAATGTTTTTCAATACCTTTTATAGTGTCTTTGTATTTTCCAATCTGTGAAAGATCACGGGCGGCATCCTTCTGCCCTTGCTGTAATTCATTCTGAAAACTTAATCCGTCGGGACTGGGATTATACAAGTACCTGATCTCCAAATGATCATTGTCAGGATATTTTTCTTTGAGGTTGCTGAAATATGTCAACAGGTCGCCCAGTTTTTCCAGGTTATATTCTCCCCCCTGATTGGAGATTATCAGTAGAATTTTTAAAGGCGGTGTCAGTAGGAAAAAATCTTCGTCATGGGCTTCAACCAAAACAAACGGAACCTTCCTGTAAAAATTGATCTTGTTTTTTAAACTGGCAGAAAGGTAAGGTTCTCGAAAATTTTTGCCACTTTCTCTTGGGCTGAAAAACAGATATTCCCATGGCAAAACAGCTAAATCATCGTATTCACGGAATCGCTCGAATTCAATAAAAATATTGTAAGATTCAGATTTCCAGCGATCTTCCAGCACATTGTAATACCATTCTTCAAAATCGTTTCGCAGGTTAAAATCCATAAACATCAACCCTGAAAGCAATTCGCCAAGTGTTTCAAAATCACGGTTATTTAAAACACTTGGTTGTCCTGCTTTTAGTTCCATATCAAGATACTTCCTTAGTATCGTAACAATTTTTCTGTCGCGTTCCCCTTCCCTGATAGCTGGTGCCCTGTTGTGTGACTTTCTGTCGCCCCAGCGATAATGAATTTCAGATGCGTTGCCTTCTTTGAGAAATTTGATATAAAAGTCGCTCATTGAACTGATTTCAAAAAGTTAAAACTTTAACATATTCATTGCGCTGTTCATCATTTGATCAACTTCGCTGAGTTCAACTACTTTCTGTTTGTCGCCTAATGTAGAAAGTGTTTCCACAAAGTTGTTTATCTCGTCGGTCATCTCTTTCTGAATTAGCGCCGCATGATATGGCGTCAGGTCAGGACTTTGTTTTATTGATACCAATAAGTGAATCATTTTTGTCCGGATATGATCGCGCTGAGATTGTGTAATTTCTGTTTGGTTCGCCAGATAGTCGTAAATTTCTTTATATTCCTGGTAAAACGGAAGGGTTTCATCATCAAGTCGTTTTGTTGTTTTACCAATTTTAAACAGCACAAAATCAGTGTCGCGGTATTCAACAGATGATTCAGGTGAATCGCCATAATAGAGTTTGTTGTCCTTTACCCAGAATTTGCTTTTATCAAGGTTTTCACCATGGATCAGCGCATGAAATCCGGGTTTAAAAGTATGTCCCGCCTCCTGTCCGAAGTTATTGTTTAACCCCAGTAACGGACTGGTTTGTTCAAACCCTAAAAGTGTGTCAAAACCTTTTAAAATAACACGTCCGATTTTTGTGAACTGCGAAACTCCGGCAGACAAATCGAGGCTACCCGAAACTTCTTCAATAACATTTAATAGTTTCTCGGCATTGTTGGTTTGTGCTACGCGACAAAGGATTACGCTGAGTGAAACATTTCCACCTCGCCACGGGTAAATTCCAACTACCGGTGTATTCATAAACAGCATTCCTTTTGGTAACCGCTGTTCATATTTTTTCAACAGCGATGGCCCGATTATATAAGGTATTTCGTGTGTTTTGTTGCCGTAATTAAAATTGCAAACGGTAAAAACCATTGGCGAAAATTCCTGGTGCCACAAGCGTTGGTACGACAAAAAAAGCTCGCTAACGCTCATCATAAAATAGTCGCGACGATCATCGAATTCAGTTAACTCTTCAGGCATGTCGGTTTGAGACGCTGGAAATTCGATATAGGTTGGAACAAAAGTTGGAGAACTTTTAACATTGTTCCATAAATTGGTAAAAAACTGTGATAGTGCCATTTTTTTCTTATTAAAGTTTACTTCGGTTAATTCCAAACTAATCTTCAAGAAAACGGTTACAAAAAGAAATGCAAACATCAGTGAATGTTTTACACTGGCTGGCTGAATTTAATGGTTTTACAGAAGTACAATTTACAACAAAATTTAACAAAATTCAATAGAATAAAGCGGTGGACGATTATGCAAACAGGATGCGAAAACAACAATTGCATTTTTTTTGCAATGTTTGTACAACAAATAATTTAAAATCAAAATCTCTAAATGATTTAAAAAATGAAATAATAATCGAGAAAATCTACTCTGTAAGAATTGTATAGGTTCTGAACGTCGATTTCATAGGCGGTTCTTTACCCTCCTCTTTTGCCTTTGCCAGATTCTTTAAAACCTCTTTTGTGGCCTTCCGGGAATTCAGTAGAATTTGACCAGTTTCTAAAATGTTCTTCCGATTCCCGGTAACTGGCATTCTATCGATGGCATGGGCACGTGTTTTATTCAACATTTCGAACCTTTCAATGTACCAGGGATCTGCATCAATAGTGTTTTATCGCAACAAATTTTATATCGGTATACAAGACTTCAATTTTAGTTGGCCTACTATTTTGATGGTACGATTTTCAGCGAATGAAAATCTTTTTTTGAAAGTTGATGATGCCGTTTAATGGTTGGAGCATCATTTACTTCGCAGGCAGAACAACCGTCGCACCCTGATGGTTTTTTTGAAGTTACACTTCGTATTAAAAAATAGACTGTGATAATTGCAGCTCCGAATACAATAATTAAAGCTAGGATATTTTGTATCATAATTTTTGTTTTTTTCAGGTAAATAATGAGCCAATCTGAAATGCCAGAAATGCTACCACCCAGGCAATAACCGTAGTATAAAGCATGGTAAAAGTTGCCCATCCCCAGCTTGATTCTTTTTTAATGGCGGCAATAACTGCCACACAAGGGAAATAAATAAGGATAAAAAGCATAAATCCGAAAGCTACAAGCGGTGTAAACACTTTTTGTCCGTTTAAGAAATTTCCTGTGTGTTTTTGTTCCTGGAGATTTTTAATTAAACTGCCCGATGTTTCATCGCTATCCATTCCGGCGTGATACAGAACACCCATTGAGCTAACTACAATTTCTTTGGCAGCCAGCCCGGTAATAATGCTTATCCCAATTTTCCAGTCGAATCCCAGAGGTTGGATGGCAGGTTCAATAAACTGCCCGATTCTCCCGATGTACGATTTTTCCTGATGTTCGGATGCTTTTGATAATTCCAGTTCAGAAACCGTTGATTCTTTTTCAGTTTCAGAAAGGCTGGAACTTAAATTAATATGATTTATTTGTGCATCATAATCAGTAGAATATTTCACGTTCCGGGGATAATAGCTCAACCCCCAAATTAATATGGAAGCCAGCAAAATGAAAGTCCCCATCTTTTTCAGGTATTGCGAACCTTTATGCCACATGTGAGCAACTGTATTTTTAAGGGTTGGAATGCGATAGGGTGGAAGTTCCATTACAAAAGGAACATCCTGATTTGAGAATACTGTTTTTTTAAGAATCAGGGCGACTACAATAGCAATAACAATTCCAATGGCGTAAATGGAGAAAAGAACCAATCCCTGGTTTTTCGAAAAGAAAGCAGAAATAATAAGAACATAAACCGGTAAACGGGCGCTGCACGACATAAACGGGGTTATCAGCATTGTCATGATCCTGTCTTTCCGGTTTCCCAGCGTTCGCGTAGCCATTACTGCCGGAACGTTACAACCAAAACCCATCAGTAGTGGAATGAACGATTTTCCGTGCAGCCCGATTTTATGCATTAACCTGTCCATAATAAATGAAACCCGTGCCATGTAACCGGTGTCTTCCATCAGGGAAATACAGAAAAACAGGATGAGAATATTGGGAAGAAAAATGATAACACCGCCAACACCGCCCAAAATACCATCAATAATTAAATCGTGCAAAGCGCCGGGGGGCATGGTTGTCCCAATAATATTTCCAAGGTAACCAACTCCTGCATCAATCCATTCCATGGGATAATTTCCCAGGGAAAATGTTGCCTGAAACATCAGCCACATAAAGAAAATAAAAACCGGAAATCCCCATATTTTATGGGTGAGAATATGGTCAATGTCCAGCTTTTTAGGCAAAATTCCAGTTGTGCTGTCAGCGTATGTTTCACGCAGAGCCCCGTCGATAAAACCATAACGGGCGTCGGTAATTACTGTTTCTGCACTCTCACCAAATTCCATTTCAAGTTTATGCATTTCGGCTTTTGCCTGTGCTGCAATAACATTGCGGTTGGGTAATCCATCCAGGATTTTGTAAGTAGTTTTATCGTTCTCCAGGAGTTTGATTGCTGTATAACGCGATGAGTAACGGGTTGAAAATTCAGCATTTTTTTCAATCAGCGACTGAATTTTGCCAACCGACTCTTCAATTGAATTTCCGTAGTGAATATTTACCTCACGTACGTCAGGATCATTGTCTTCATAAACTTCTGTAATTTTCCTGATCAGTTCGTTCACTCCTTTGTTTTTCACTGCAACCGTTGGAATAATGGGAATTCCAAGCATTTTTCCCAATTCCTTATATCGAAACTCAATTCCTTTCTGTTCCAACTCATCATACATATTAAGGGCAATAACCACTTTCATGTTCATGTCGATAAGCTGGGTGGTAAGAAACATATTCCTTTCAAGGTTGGAGGCATCAATAACATTAACAACAACATCAGGCTTTTTTTCAGTAAGATGTTTGCGCACAAAAAGTTCTTCGGGAGTGTATTCAGTAATTGAATATGTACCGGGTAAATCGAACACCTTCAGCAAATAACCATTCTGCTTAATAACTCCTTCTTTTGCATCAACGGTTACGCCGCCATAATTACCAACCCGTTCGTGCGATCCTGATGCATAGTTGAACAGTGTTGTTTTACCACTGTTTGGATTTCCGACAAGAGCGACTTTAATTTGTTTTGTTTTTTCCCGGGTTTGAGCTTTTGAGTGAGTTAAAACAGGTGTTATTTTTAGTTCGTTTTGTTTTTGTAGGAAACCTTTCATTTCTGAAGAAACCTGGATCATTGATGCTTCGCTTCGGCGCAATGAAATATTGTATCCCATTATTTCATATTCCACGGGGTCTTGCAGTGGCGCGTTTTTTATTACCCGAACAGTTTTTCCTTTAATAAAACCCATTTCGGTTATTCGTTTTCGAAAAGCTCCCTGCCCGTTGACGCTGGTTATTACTGCAGTGTCGTTATTATGTAAATCGGTAAGAAATATATCGGTTCCCATAGCATTCATTTTAAAAACTAATTCCAAAGCGAAGGTTTGCTGTTAACGCATTTGGCAATATTTCATCTGTTCCTGACGGATTAATGATATACTGAAAGTTTGGTTGAATAAAAAAGTGTCCGGAAAGCTGACACTGATATGTAAATTCAATTGCCGTCTCGCTCTCTGTATCTCGAGTAAAAATTACGTGTGCACATGCCAGTCCGATGGTATCAAACCCTTTTTTGCTGAACAGTCCGCAGTAGTTAATACCCATTCCAAAATAAAGATTATTGGTACTTGCTGATGACGGGCTGTAACCCAGCTGGCTGAAAAATCCCAATGACCGCTGTTCATGTTCCCAGATTGTTTGATCAACGTAAGCGTAAAACCCAGTTAAGCGGTTAACGAGTGAGTCGGGCGTGGATGTGTTTGTCAATTTTTGATGAAAATGGCAATAAGCGCCAACTTTATAAACTCCCTGTAATTTATGAATGGCAATATTTCTCTGAAATTCAGAGATTATTAAAATACCGTCGCCTGAATTAAACTGCCATTTTAAGTTGTACGGATTGTAATCAAAATTGGTAGGGCTGCCATCGTAAAAAGCATTTATCCACTTGTATTTATGCGAAATTTCCCAATCAATAGTTAAACCCATGGTGGTTAAGGGAAATATGGACGCGTTGAAATTATTGGATATAATGGGCAGTATTCCAAAAGAACTGTTGAGGTAAAGTGCACCGTATTCCGAATTGGCAAATTCTACGTTTAAATCCTGTAATCCTGCAACAAGAGTGATGTCTTTAATTTGTTGTTTGTACCAGAGTTCCTGAAGATAGGTGTGGTTACCTGCCTCAATATTTGAAACAACCTGAACGTCACCAATTAACTGACCCGAGGGTTCGCCACCGTGTGTATTAGCTGCATTGATAAAAATCTGACCACCTTTCCACAGACGTGCATTCCCTGTTTCAAAAAGCAGCGTCAAATTTGCCATTCCCAGATAGCTTGAACCTTTTTTAATGCCTCCTGCAAGGTTGTTAATATAATCTGCAACATAAGATGCTTTGAAAGTGACTGGATTATTTTCATTATCTGAGCCAAACGGATTTGAGTAACCAAGGCTTGTAAGAAAAGTACAAATGCAAAGGGTTATACCAAATTTTGGGTATCGTTTAATCATCTCCAACAATCTTTCATTCACAACTGCAAAGATAACCCTGGCTAATTGCTGTGGAATCCCTATAAATTGTGAAATATCCAATGGGGGTCACAAGAATTGGTGAGGGTTTTGAAGAAAATTTAATTAGAATTGCTTTACAGGAATGGTGAAAATAAATGTAGAACCTGATTCAGGATTACTTTCAACTGTAATTTTGCCGCCAAGAACTGTAACGTAAGAATTGGCAATGGCCAGTCCCAACCCTGAACCTTGTGATGCTCTTTTGTCTTTAATATCAGCCTGGACAAATCTTTTGAAGATATCTTTCCGGCGATGTTTAGGAATGCCAATACCTGTATCTTTTATGAAAAATTCAATCGAAGTATCAATGAGATTGTACCCAAATTCAACGCTTCCCTGATCGGTAAATTTTATTGCGTTTTTAATCAGGTTAACTAAGATTGCGTATACCTTCTCACGGTCGGTTTTAATAACCACACTATCTTCCAGTCGCTCAAAATTACAGATAAGTTGCAATCCCTTTTTGTCGGCTTCAGGCTTAAAAAAAAGCAAAATTTCTTTAAGAATTTCAACAATATTTACTGGCGACGTATTAATTTCAATCTGCCCGGCTTCAATTTTCGAAATATCAATTATATCGTTAATCAGGTTAAGTAACCTGTTTCCGCTTGACCGTATAATTCCAAGGTATTTCTTTTGTTCTTCAACGGTAGTTTCGGTATTCTCAAGCAATTCGGTAAAGCCTAAAATGCCATTCATCGGGGTTCGTATTTCGTGACTCATATTGGCTAAAAAAGCCGATTTTAAATTATCACTTTCTTCGGCTTTCTCTTTTGCCAGGTAAAGTTCATTTATCAATTTTTTACGTTTCTTATCCTCTAATTCAAGTTTCCTTACTATCTGGTAAATTACAATGCCAATAGCTAAAGCAAAAACTCCCACAACCGAACCAACAATGATATGTTCGCTATCCAAATAGGGGATTTCAGGATGTGCAACCAAATCAACCATTGCATTTATTTGGCTCATGAAGATTACAATCGCCCCATATATCAGAATTTTTTGAAAGTTCAGTTTTGTATATTTCAAGCACATTGGATATAATTTAATTTAACTAACTGAAACAGTTGTGTGTATTGTTTTGGACAATATATATAAAAAAAGGCAAACTCATTTATCAAATTTTATGTTAGTAAGAAGTGTAAGATTCTGCGACTTCACCGTCAAAAATCTATTCCTTAACCGTATCTATTGAGATCAGTTTTTGAGTTACGGCATAAATAGTCAATCCGGATACGGATTTAATTCCTGTTTTTTGCGATATATTTTTTCGGTGCGAGATTACTGTATGGATGCTGATATTTAGCTGGTCGGCAATTTCTTTATTTGTTAAACCGTTAGCCAGCAACTTTAGTACATCAATTTCCCGAACCGATAAAATCTCCTGCAGAACGCCTTGTTCTGTTTCGTCATCTTCATCAAGAAGTTTATTCAGGGTAGATTCAACTGCTGTTGGAGTGTCGGCAGCCGAAATAAGCGCATCGAACATGGAAAGTGTTGCCGGATTATGCCAGCTAAAAACCAGGCCTACCCACTTTAACTGATCGAACTTTGACCTTGACGCGTTAAAAAGCTTTGAATTATTATAAAAAACTGAAGGGTTAATAATTATTATCCTGCATTTTTGTTTTAAACATAGCATTTCAGCTTCTTCCAGCGACGCCGCAATTAATAACCGGTAACGGATATTTGTTTTAGTCAGAACTCCGGCCATTCCTTCAATCACAAGTGGCAAGGTTTCAACCAAAATAATATTTGTTAACTTGCTCACACAGTTGGGTTTAGTTGAAGTTCCATTTTTTCAACCAGTGGAATTAAGATGTGTTCCTCTATCTGCGAGTGAACATTTAAATCGTATTCCAGTTCAAACAGGTTGAACAGCAGTTTTCTTCTTAATATGCGGTCGCTTTTTTCGGGGAGATATTTTATCAGCAGTTTTTTCAGGTCATCAAGTTTTTCCTCAATGTCGTTATGATGATCACGGTACTCAACTACCGAATATTCCTTTCTCTGATTCTCCGGAACTCCGTTTTTTATTCGTTCATAAAGATCAAGTACATATGGAAATACAACGTTGTTTTCATAATCCAGATGTTCTGTAACTTCGTCAAAATATTCAGTAAAAAATTTCTTAACGAGTTCCATCTCGCTGCTGTGATTGATCTCGGCTAAATGCTCAATGGTGTCCAGAATTTCAGGATAAATTTCGTGAGAATAGAACTCATGGCTGTTTTTCAGGTAATGAATAATCGCCCTTGTGTCTTCAAACGAAAGACGTGGTTCCGAAACATTGCTGATTCCGTTGAACAGATTTGCAAACCAGATTACCAGCTCACTATTCAGGTTATGTTCATCGCAAACTACCTGTATGGTTTTGTCTTTTACCGGCAATGTTATTCCAAAGTGCTCGAAAAAAAGCAACAGGTAAGGGTTGTCGGGTATAATCTCCGAAATTTTAAGTTCCGGTGTAAAATATATTTTTTTTCTTTGAAACATGCAGTAACAGTTTTATGGGTTATCTTGAAAAAGTTAAACGGACATTTGGCAGTTATAGTTCATTTTGGCAGAATAAATATTGATTTTAGTTAAGCGCCATGAGCGGCAAGTTGGAAAGCTTTAATGGAAATTTCAGTAAAACTTGCAATCAATCATTCATATATTCCCGCATTCTTTCATTCAGTCCACATTCAATCCATCAGTCCTTCATTCTTCTTACCGTAGACCAGCCCTGCGACATCAGTCTGGCGGGGAGCGCAAAGAAGACCCAGAGAACGCGGAGGATTTGTTTTAATTGGTTTGAAATGTTTGAAGTTGTTTGAGAGTTTGAAAAAGATTGAAATGGTTTGAAGTTGTTTGAAATAGTTTAAAATTGTTTGAAAGTTTGATGTTGTTTTTTCCTAGCGACTATTCTGGCATTCATTCATTCATTCATTCACGCATTCAATCCTTCGCTACCCCCGGCCCCTAAAGGGGAGACCAACTACACATTTTATTTCGTTCAACAAAATGAAATCTTTTAACACCATGACCTCTAAACTACATTATTTGCCCACTGCCTTCTTTCACTTGAATACTTGAACACTGCGACTGAACACTGCGACTGCCAACTATTCAATCATTCACTCATTATCCCATTCAGTCCATCAGTTTCTGTAACAAATCTTAAAAACATGCTACATGTTATATTGTTGTCTTAGTAAATGCAATCTAATTCGAAAAAGAGAATTATATGGAAACAATGAAAGCAGTGGTTTTTAATAAGCGGGGCAAACCTGATAAATTGATTTATACTGATGCGGAAAAACCGGTTCCGGCAGAAAATGAAGTGCTGGTAAGAATGGAAGCCAGTTCGGTTAATGCTGCAGATTACAGGTCGATGCGACTTGGAATGATTCCAAAACGCCGTATTTACGGCGCCGATATTGCCGGAATTATTGTTGCTGTTGGTAAGAATGTAAGTCAGTGGGAAACCGGAGATAAAGTAATGGGCGATCTGGCGTCTCATGGTTTTGGAGGATTTGCAGAATATACGGTTGCTCCTGAAAATGCAATTGTGAGTATTCCACCTGAAATATCTTTTGAAACCGCGGCGGTTCTTCCACTGGCAGCTCTAACTGCTATCCAGGCGCATAATAAGGTAAAAATTCAAAAAGGTCAAAAAGTGCTTATTGTTGGTAGTGGAGGAGGTGTTGGTACCTACCTGGTGCAACTTGCTCGTTATTTTGAGGCTGAGATTACTGCCGTTTGCAGTACCCGTAATGTGGAGCAAACAAAATCGCTTGGAGCCAATCATGTTATTGATTACACCATAGAAAAATTTACCCGTACAAAAGAGCGTTTCGACATTATTTTTGCAGTTAACGGAAACGAAGCGCTGTTAACTTACCGGCGACTTCTTGCCCCAGGTGGCAAATACCTGATGGTTGGAGGTGCAATGACTCAAATTTTAAAATCCCTGTTATTTGCCAAACTGCTTTCGCTGGGGAAAAGAAAAATGATGACTCTGTCAGCAAAGGCAAATCAAACCGACCTTGAATTTGTTGCAAAGTTAGCTTCGGAAGGTCATTTAAAACCTGTAATCGACAGGCAATACACCCTTGATAAAACAGCTGAAGCAGTAAAATATGTAAACGAAGGCCATGCCCGGGGAAAGGTGCTGATACAAATTGCACAGTGAGTTGAATTCTGATTCCTATGACAGTCAGCTTTTTTCTTTGAGTCGCGAGCTTCGAGTATTGAGCTACAAGATTCGAGCTTCGAGCTACGAGATTCAAACTTCCTGCTTCGGACTTCGAGCTTTTACTTTGAACTTTTTTCGCATTCTTGCATTCTATCATTCACGCAATTTCCCATTCCGTCCTTCAGTCCATCATTCCATCAATCCATCGCTACCCCCGGACCCTAAAGGGGAGACCAAACGCACATTTTCCTATTGTTAATTGCCTACTGCCAATTCTTTCCTGAACACTGAACACTGCGACTGCAAACTTTTTTATTTGAGTTGCGAGCTTCGAGTCACGAGCTATGAGTTTCGAGTTTACTTTGAACTTTGAACTTTTTTACCCGCATTTAATCATTAACCGCAAAGTGTGCAGAGAAGACACAGAGAACACGGAGGTTTGTTTGAAAGGGTTTGAAGTTGTTTGAAATCGTTTGAAATGGTTTGAAATTGTTTGAGAGTTTGAAGTTGTTTGAGAGTTTGAAGATGTCTGAAATCGATTGACATGGTTTGTACACCAGTTTATAGCAGGCAAGCATTCTCTCATTCTATCCTTCGCGCATTTACGCATTCAATCATTCAGTCCATCAGTCCATCGCTACCCCCGGCCCCTAAAGGGGAGACCAAACGCGCATTTTGCCTACTGTTATTTATCTACCGCCAATTTCCTCCTGAACACTGAAAACTGCGACTGCCAAATCTTTTCTTTGAGTCGCGAGCTTCGAGTCACGAGCCACGAGTTTCGGGTTTACATTGAACTTTGAACACTGAACTTTAAACTTTTTTTCACGCATTCCCTCATTCAATCCTTCAATCAATCAGCACATAAGTCTGCCTCTACATTCCCTTTTTAACCAGAATTGCTTCCAATTCATCCATCACACGGTCCATGGCTTCCATGGCTTTGTTAAATGGTTCATCCGACGTCATATCAACACCGGCATTTTTAAGCAGGTTGATTGGATAATCAGAACTTCCCGACGAAAGAAAGTTGATGTACTTATCAACAGCTCCGGGTTCCTTTTCAATCACCTGTTCGGCCAGAGCAATAGAGGCAGTGTAGCTGGTAGCATACTGATAAACGTAGTAGTTGTAATAGAAATGAGGTATGTACGACCATTCAGAATTAAACAATTCATCAATATAAGTTACACCTTCATCATGCCCGTAATACCTATTAAGAATATCGCCGTACATTTCGCTAAGAACATCGCTGGTTAATGGCTCCCCTTTTTCAACTTTTTCGTGCATTGCAAGTTCAAATTCGGCAAACTGAGTCTGGCGGAAAAGTGTTCCCTTAAAACCGTCGAGGTAATTCATTAGCAGCGACAAACGGGTGTCATCATCTTTAATGTCATTAAGCATTTTGTTCATCAGCAACACTTCGTTGAAGGTTGATGCAACTTCAGCAACAAAAATCGAATAATCAGCGGTTGCATAAGGCTGTTTTTTATTTGAATGATAGCTGTGAAGAGCGTGTCCCATCTCGTGAGCCAGTGTACTTACATCGTCGTACTGGCCATTGTAATTCAGCAAAACATACGGATGCACATCGTAAATACTACCTTGCGAGTAGGCACCACTGCGTTTTCCGGTTGTCGGGTAAACATCAATCCAGCGTTGGTCGAAAGAACTTTTTAAAATATTGACATAATTGTCGCCTAGTGGTTTCATTGCATCCAGTACCAACTCTTTTCCTTCGTTGATATCAAAAGCCAGATCAACATCTTTAACCACCGGTGCGTATAAATCAATATATTTTAAAGTGTCAACACCCAACATGCGTTTTTTCAATTTCAGGTAACGGTGGAAATACGAGAGATTTTTGTTTACATTTTCAATCAGTGAATGATAGACCTCGGTTGGGATATTGTAATTATCGAGCGCTGCTTCAAGAGTAGTGTTGTAGTTACGGGTGCGCATGGTAAAAACGTGAACTTTTACATTTGAGTAGAGTTGCTCAGCCAGCGTGTTTTCAAATTCTTTCAGTTTCGAAAAGAAGGCCTCAAACACCTTTTCACGGTCGGCGCGATTTTCAACTGCCCTGTATTTTGAATAACCGGCGGCGGTAAGTGTAACCTCTTCGCCGGTTGACAAGGTAACTTTTGGGTATGGTAATTCAGCGTTACTAAAAATATTGTAAATCGATTGCGGGCTTTGCATCATAGTTGATGCTTCGGCCATTATTTTTTCTTCGCTTGCCGACAGGCGGTGTTTTTGCCTGCGGAACAAGTCCATCAGGTACATGCGGTATTTTTCAAGCTCCGGGTTCGTATTTATAAACGATTCGATCTTTTCCTGTCCGGCAGCCAGAATTTCAGGATCGCTAAAAGCTGAAAGCGACGAGAGTTGTGTTACCAATTGTTCCATCTGCTGGTTCATGGCAAGGTATTTCGTATTGCGGGTGTCCTCGTCGGAGCGCATAGATGCGTACGAATACAACCGGTACACTTCTTTGTATAGATCGGATGAAAAATCAAGAAATTCCTGTAGTGTTTTTGCCGAGTTGGAGAGCTTCCCTTTATATGAACTTATTTTGTCCATGCTGGCGGTCACCTCTTTTTTTGCGGCGCTCCACGCATCATCGGTAGCGTAAATATCTTCCAGCCTCCATTTGTCTTTGGTATCGATCTTGTCACGGGTTAACGACTGGCTTTTGCTTGTATTGGTCATAAATAAGATGTTTAAAACGATAAAAACGACGTAAACTATTTTTTTCATAGCTTCAAATTTATATTGAAAATGTAAAATTAAATGCAATTACAAGAATTCACAAGATTTGTTAAGAATAATACAATGATCAAGATTTAAGGCTGATATTAGTCATGTTTGGGTATTAGCTTAAAGCTTAAAGCTACAAGCTACGAGTTTCGAGTTTCGAGTTTCGAGTTTTTACTTAGAACTTTGAATGCTGAACTTTGAACTTTTTTACTCGCATTCAATCATTCAATCATTCCCGCATTCATTCCATCAATCCATCTCTACCCCCGGCCCCTAAAGGGGAGACCAAACGCACATTTTCCTATTGTTAATTGCCTACTGCCAAATATTTCCTGAACACTGAACACAGCGACTGCAAACTTTTTTATTTGAGTCGCGAGCTTCGAGTCACGAGCTATGAGTTTCGAGTTTACTTTGAACTTTGAACTTTTTTACCCGCATTTAATCATTCAATCTTTTAACCGCAAAGCAGCTCGACGACATCAGTCTGGCGGGGAGCGCTAAGAAGACACAAAGAACTGCGGAGGTTTTGTTTGAAGTTGTTTGAAATCGTTTGACATGGTTTGAACACCAGGCAATAGCAGGCATGTATTCCTTCATTCTCGCATTCATGCATTCAATCATTATTCCATCAGTCCATCAATCTTTTAACCGCAAAGTGCGCTAAGGAGACACAGAGAACCGCGGAGATTTTGTTTGAAAAGTTTGAAATCGTTTGAACACCAGACTTTGGAAGTCAAGCATTATTTCATTCAGGCATTTCCGCATTCTTCCATTTCCGCATTCTCTCATAGGAAAAACAAAAGAGCATCCAAAAAAGTGAATGCTGTTTCTACTATCAGTTATCCATATTTTATTTTATGCCAGTAAAATCGCTTTTGCTTCATAGTCAAGAGCATCAGTCATGAACGGAATTTTGGTAACTTCCTCTGTTTCACGGTTGGCCGAAATTAAATCATTACGGTTGATTTCATTGATATTGAATTTTCTTGCTCCGGCCATGAACTGTTGTAAACCGCCAGCAAGCTTATCGACATAGCCGACCATAGCAATCTCGCTAAAAGAAATATCTTTTATTGCATTCATTCGAGTCTTTTTTTTAGCTGTGTACTGCTCAGCAAATAGTAATCTGCATCTGAAATCCTTTGTATAAAGTATTAATATTTATGTCAAAATTCATTTCAGTGACTCAAAACCCAAATTGGCAATATTAAAACGATTGAGTATTTTTGAAGCTATGGAAGAAATATCCTTTTCAGATAATCAGGATGCCCAACCCGTTGGAGATACCTTATATTTCGACAAGCAAAAAATTATAGCAGAGCTAATAAAAATCCTTGCCAACCAAAAAGATTTCGATGAGGCGATTACACATGTTTGCAATTCCATTTCGGGAACATGTTATCCTGCAGGGTTGGTTCATTCAAGAGTTTCTTTTGAGAACCGAATTTTTACGAACGATGATTTTTCGGAAACCATGGATTGGGTACAAGAGGATTTTCTGTTACCCAACAATATGAAGTGCATTATTGAGGTTTTTCTCAAACCTTTAAATCATTCTTCGATAACCCCCGGAATTTTGAAGGAAGCCGATGCAGTTTTGAATATTGTAGTTGGAATACTCAATGGAATCCTGTCGAAATTTCAATTAAAAAAAGTATCATTCGATATTGGAGAAAGGCAAAAAGAGCTTAAAAGCATTAAACAGGCAGCCAATATTCTAAAGGAAAGTAAATCTGTTGATGAGTTACTTCAGGAGGTGTGTTCCATTCTTCCTGAAGCGATGCAATTCCCGTTGCAGGCGATGGCGCGGATTACCTTTGAAAATAGAAGTTACTGCAGTGAAGGTTTTTGGGAAACGCAGTACAGAATTGAGCAAACATTTGAAACTCCGGACGGAGGACGTGGAGCCATAGAAATTTTTTATAAGGAAATACCAGTGCCTCAAGGAGAAAAGATTTTTCTCGATGAAGAACAACAGCTAGTCGAAAATCTATCGTCATTAATTGCGGGTTCGGTATCAAAGAATGCATTGCAGAAATTGTTGCAACAGAATGCCGAACGATTAAAGGAACTTAAAGGAATTAACCAAACTTCGGAAATTCTTGAAAAATCGAAAACTATGGAAGAGGCACTGCAGAAAATTGCAGATATTTTGCCCGAATCGTGGCAATATCCTGATGATACTGTGGTGCGAATAAAGTTCAATAAAAAAGTTTTTACCAGCCAAAATTTCAAAGAAACATCCTGGGTGATGCAACACTTTTTTGAATTGCCCGGAAAAAAGAAAGGCGCAATAGAAATATTTTACCTGCGAGAATTTCCAAGGGAATTTGAAGGCCCTTTTTTAAAAGAAGAACACGAACTTTTGGTAAATATTGCCGGATTAATTTCGGGTTCGGTTACAAGAAATATTTTTAATAAACTGAACCACGAAAACATAGAACGGCTAAAAGAACTGAAAGCCATTAATCAAACATCGAAAATTATTGAAGAAGGAAAACCTGTTCATGAAACTTTTCAGGAAATCTGTTCATTGTTGCCAAAATCCTGGCAGTACCCAAAGTTTACAGCTGCGCGGATAATATTTGAAGGGAAATCATACTATAGTAAGGAATTTAAGGAAACAAAATGGGTGCAGACTGAGAATTTTGTAACCATTGACAACAAAAGAGGGGTTATAGAAATCTATTATCTTAGGGAGTTTCCCCGGGAAGACGAAGGTCCTTTCCTCCACGAAGAAAGAAACCTGTTAATCAATATTAGTAAGCTTATTGCCGGATATCTAAACAATTACAAAGGAAGGGGGATAATTCACCAAAAAGGTATCCCTCCACAGGAAATACACTCAACCGATGCTTTTCGCAACTCAATGGTCAGGAATAAAAAACCCCTTCAGCTATACTTCAACCAACAGTCTATAGATAAGTACATCTATCTCGACATGATGAGGTTTAAAATAAAACATATCCTCTTTGTTTCAACTTTATACGATGCATTTACGCTTGAAAGTGAAGACTCGTTTTTTGCACGGTTTATGGGCGAAATATACCAGTATAGCTTATTTTCAACACCACGCATTACTGGAGCTTCAACAGCTGAAGAAGCGTTGGAACTTCTGGAAACCACTCCTTTCAACTTAGTAATTTTAATGGCGGGAGTGGATCGCGAGACTCCAATTCAATTGAGCGAACAAATCAGGGATAAACATGAGAACCTGCCCATTTACTTACTTTTAAACAGAAAGAGCGACATTAAACATTTTGAAGAATTGGTGCCAACGATCCGATCGGTGGATAAACTTTTTGTGTGGAGCGGCGATTCGCTAATTTTGTTTGCCATCGTGAAACTTACCGAAGACAAGGTAAATGTTGAAAACGATACCCGCGTTGGCTTAGTTAGGGTTATTTTGCTCATTGAAGATTCTCCCGACTATTATTCGAAATATATACAAATGCTGTATGATATTGTTTTTACACATATCAATCAGTTATTACCCGAAGTAGAAAAGAACGAACTGGACAAAATCAGCCGCATGAGGTCGAGGCCCAAGATTATTCTTGCCCGAAATTACGAAGAGGCAACGGCCATTTTTAACAAATATCACGACTTTATGCTTTGTGTAATTTCGGACATGGAATTCGAACGTGCAGGAAAGCTCGACAAAGATGCCGGAGTTAAATTTGTTAAGTATGTAAAATCGCACATATCAAAGTTGCCCATTGTACTGCAATCGTCTGAAAACAGCAATGAAAGAGTGGCCAGAGAGCTCGATGTTAATTTTATCAACAAAAATTCAGAAACGCTACTTAATGAACTCAAGCATTTTCTGAACAATTATCTGGGTTTCGGGCATTTTGTTTTTCGTAATAAGAAAGGAGAAAAAATTGGAGTCGCCAAAACATTGCGCGAATTTGAAACGCTGCTGAAGGAAGTCCCCGACGAATCGCTGGAACTTCACGCATCTGAAAATCAATTGTCGCTTTGGCTCATGCAGCGGGGTGAAATTCAGTTGGCTCGCACGCTAAATCCACTTTCGATTAATATGTTTAACAACATTGCTGAAACCAGACAACATCTTCTTCAAACCATTGGCTCGCACCGAAAAGAAAAGAAAAAAGGGAAAATTCTTAGTTTTAACGAAACGGCCATAATCGACGAAAAAAACATAGTTTCTTTTGCCGGTGGCGCACTTGGGGGGAAGGGCCGTGGACTGGCATTTATAAATACATTAATATACAATATTGAATTTCCTCAGTTGGTCGACCAAATCAATATCATCACTCCAATTACAGTGGTAATCGGCACCGATGAGTTTCAGCATTTTATTACAAAAAATAAATTGTTTGATAAGATTATTGACACGAGCATTCCATACCAAAAATTGAGGGAACATTTTATGGCAGGACAGTTGTCCAGCTCACTCATGAAAAAGCTGAAAGTATTTGTTTCCCAAATCGACAAACCAATTGTTGCAAGATCGTCGAGCAATTCTGAAGACTCCATCACCCAGCCATTTGCCGGCGTATTTGATACCTATATTGTTCCGAATGACACAAACAAAAAATTGGTCCTGGAAAAAGTTGCAAACGCAATTAAACTTGTTTATGCATCTACTTTTTCGCCTAAGTCCAGAAATTTTCTTTCAGTAATTCATCATAAAATTGAGGAAGAAAAAATGGCGGTTGTTTTGCAGGAACTGGTTGGAACTCAGCATGGGGATTATTATTACCCTCACATAAGCGGTGTTGCCCAATCTTTCAACTACTATCCGGTTGCCAGCATGAAACCCGAAGAAGGTGTTGCGGTTGTGGGTTTCGGATTGGGAACATATGTAGTTGACGGATGGAAATCGTTCCGGTTTTCACCTAAATATCCACTCATATCGAATTCCAGTTTAAAAGATTTGCTTGATAGTTCACAAGTTCAATTCTATGCAGTGGATTGCAAAAAAACAGATACCGATTTCCTGAAAGACGGTGAGTTGGCAGCACTAAAACTGCTTGATATTTACGATGCTATGCCACATGGCACACTGAAACATTGCGTGTCGGTATATAACCCAAACAACGACCGGCTTGAACCCGGGGATACCGGTTTTGGCCCCTTGGTGGTAAACTTTGCTAACATATTGCAATTTAATTACATTCCGCTCGCCAAAACCATAAGTACTATATTGAACACGGTGCAGGAAGCTTTTGGTTCGCCCGTTGAAATTGAATATGCCGTAAATCTGGATCGTTCAAAAAATGGACTGCCTTCGTTTTATTTATTGCAGATAAAACCCCTTATTGGTGAATATTTGGAAAATAAAATAAATCTTGAAAAAATTGATAAATCGAAGATGTTGCTTTATACCGAATCAAGTGTAGGGAATGGTAAAATCAACGATATCAGGGATATTATTTTTGTTGATATTACCAAATTCAATAAACTAAAAACGCTTGAAATGGCAGAAGAAATAGAAAGCCTGAATAAAATAATGATTGAAAACAAAAGGCCGTATATTTTGATTGGCCCTGGCCGCTGGGGTAGCCGCGACCAGTTTGTTGGAATTCCTGTAAATTGGTCGCAGATTTCGAATGCCAGGATAATTGTGGAGGTTAGCATGCATAATTTTCCGCTTGATTCTTCGATGGGATCTCATTTCTTCCATAATGTTACAGCGATGAATATTGGCTATTTTTCCGTATTACACTCCTCTTCAACCGATTTTATTCGTTGGGAAATGCTGAATAAACAACCACTGGAACATCAAACCAAATATTTTAATCATGTAAGGCTTGATAATCCAGTTTCAGTATTAATGGATGGAAAACATAAAATTTCGGCAATTGTTTCCCCAGAATATTTAGCCAATGAAGAAGAATAGAAAGTTTTACAAATGATTGATATTGCAGTATTCGATGAGCATAATCTGGTTTTGCAGGGCATGTCGGGGTTATTGTCAGAATTTCCAGACTTGCAGGTAATAGTTGCATGTCATGACAGAGGTAATACTAATAGAAAAATTAAAAAAAATTAAAGTCAACATTCTAATTCTTAATCTGCACGAGATTTCGGCACGGAACCTAAATCTGATCGTACAATTAAAAATGTTTAATCCCAACCTACGTATACTGATAATGTCGGTTATCGAAGGCGAGGAGATTGTATTGAAAACCATAAAGGCAGGAGCAAAAGGTTTTCTCGGAAAAGATTCAACACTAAATGATTTAATAGAAGCTATTTACACATTACGCAGTGGGCACGATTATTTCAGCAAATCGATTACTCGCATCGTACTCAACCGGTATATATCGGGTATAAATAGCGAGGGTATTAGTGAAAAGGAGGAAATAAACCAGTTAAGTGCGCGGCAGTTGGAAATAATGCAACTAATGGGTGAGAGCCTTTCCAATCAGGAAATAGCCGAACGTTTATTTATCAGTATTCGTACCGTTGAAACCCACAAAAATCACATCATGCAAAAGCTCAACCTAAGAAGCACCGTTGATATGATAAAGTTTGCCATCAAAAACAACATCATCGAAATATAAAGATTTCCAAATTACGTAAAACACGTAAATCGAACCCCATATTGCCTTTCTTGCTCAGGGACAGTTATTTTTGTTGTTACAAACAAAAAATCAGAATAATTAATCAGAATAACAAAAATCAACTATGTCAGAAATTTTAAATGTAAAAGTGAATGTTTTTATGGCAAACGTAATTGCCAAAAATCCGGGTGAATCTGAGTTTCACCAGGCAGTACAGGAAGTTGTGGAATCATTGATGCCTTTTATCGATGAAAACCCGAGATACAAACATGCAAAAATTCTGGAACGTATGGTTGAACCTGAACGGGTTATCATGTTCCGTGTACCATGGGTCGATGACAGCGGGGAGATTCAGGTAAACCGTGGTTTCCGCATTCAGATGAGCAGTGCCATTGGTCCATACAAAGGTGGGCTTCGTTTTCACCCAACGGTTAATTTGGGGATTCTTAAATTTCTGGCTTTTGAACAGGTATTAAAGAATAGCCTGACAACCCTTCCAATGGGTGGTGGCAAGGGTGGTTCCGATTTCAATCCGAAAGGAAAATCGGATAATGAAGTAATGCGTTTCTGCCAGAGTTTTATGACTGAATTGCAACGTTTTATCGGAGCTGATACCGATGTGCCGGCAGGCGATATTGGTGTTGGAGGCCGCGAAATAGGTTATTTGTATGGACAGTATAAACGGATAAGGAACGAATTCACGGGCGTGCTTACCGGAAAAGGACTGGAATGGGGTGGCAGTTTAATTCGTCCGGAAGCTACCGGATACGGCGCAGTTTATTTTGCACAGGAAATGCTTGCAACACGCGACTTAGACATGAAGGGTAAAATAGCGGTCGTTTCAGGTTCCGGAAATGTTTCGCAGTATGCAACTGAAAAGCTAATTCAATTGGGTGCTAAAGTGGTAACCCTTTCCGACTCAAACGGATTCATTCACGATCCGGAAGGAATTGACGAAGAGAAACTTGCATATATAATGAATTTGAAAAATGTTCGTCGCGAACGAATAAAAGAATATGCTGATAAATACAAGGTTACGTATATTCCCGGTTCAACACCCTGGGGAATTCCCTGCGATATGGCTTTCCCGTGTGCCACACAGAATGAAATCAGCAAAAAAGATGCAAAAATGTTAATTGGAAATGGTTGTTCGCTGGTTTCAGAGGGTGCAAATATGCCATCAACCCCCGAAGCGGTTGAAGTTTTTATTGATACAAAAATTCTATATGGCCCTGGTAAAGCGGCGAATGCCGGTGGTGTTGCAACATCGGGTCTCGAAATGACCCAGAATTCAATGCGCCTGCCCTGGTCGCGTGAAGAAGTTGACGAAAGGCTGCACAGGATTATGATTGATATTCATCATGTATGCGAGAAATATGGGAAAGAAGCCGATGGATATATCAATTATGTAAAAGGCGCCAATATTGGCGGTTTTATAAAAGTTGCCGATTCGATGATTGCACAGGGGGTGGTATAATTCGAAATACCGGAGTATAAAATTCTGATTATTCAGCATACAAATAATTGAATAAAAAGATATTAAGCCGGAAGTTGGAAGTGTTCTTCTGATTTCCGGCTTTGTTCTTTCCAGTCGGTTTGTTCTCTACAACTTTCTTCCGTTTCCTTTCCTTGCCGTTATAAAACCAAGAATGAAATTACCCTTGAAATCTTAATCTTTAATGATAATCTCAGGAAATGAAATCATAGTTTTTAATAAATAACGACAAAAGTCTTTTATTACTGACAGAGGAGTTTGAACTGTTGTTGTGCAACCGGCAACTGCGATTGCCTGCTTTTTAGCTGTATGCTGTTTGTCTTGAGCTACATGTTATTTTTGAAAATTCATATCATCATTCCTTTTTCCAATAGTGGGCGCAAATCCACCTGCAGGTAAGCGGGAAAGCCACATAATAAAACAATTCTGCACTCATATATCCTGTAAAACTATTCTCAACACAAGTATCTGGGATTACACCTCTGTATTATAATTTTGGCGAACTAATTTATTGTAAAACAGTATAACATAAAAACACTAAACATAAATAATTGTTATTATATTAGAGAAAAACTAATAAATCAAGGAGTATGAGAACACTTATAACCTTTCTGATATCGTTTGCATTTGTACATGCAATAGCCCAGGAACCAATTGAAGTAAAAGTTGAACAACGACCTACCTCTTTTGGAATACAATCAGGTTTTGAAATGGTTGTGCCACAGGCAACTTCCGACGAAGCGATAGATTTATGGAAGAAAACAATTACCCCTAAAAAGTTTCTGAAAAAAACGCCTAAAACAAAAAAAATTAAAGACGAATGGTGGACAAATAATATTATTGTCAGCGATATTACTGCTATGCCATTAAATGCTGCTATGCAAGTATCGTCATTCCCGGGTCACATTTATGTCAGAATATTTTTACAGAGCGAAGGTGGATTTATCGGATCGCAAGGTTCATCTGAGAAAACCACGCTTGCAGCCAGTCATTACATACGTACGTATGGCGTTGAATTGTACCGCCTGGCGGTTGAAAAAGAACTGAGTGCCGAAGAAAACAAACTAAAGACGCTTGAAAACAACCTTAAACGGCTACAGCGAAAAAACAAATCGTACGATGAGGCGATTACCGATGTTAAGCAAGATCAAACCAGCTTGAATAGGGATGCCAGCTACCAAAATGATCTTTTAAATAATGACGGAAGAAATCAGTTGGGAGTTATTGGTGAAACATCAAATGAGGATTTGTCGAAGCAGCTTAAATCGACAAATAAAGAGCTGAAAAAGTCGGAAAAAGCTGAAAAAAGGCTAAACAAAAAGGTGGATAAGAATATAAAGGAACAACAGAAAATGGACAAAGAAATTGAAGTCCAGAGAGAAGTTGTTCAACAGGTAAAAACCAAACTCGCGAATATTAATTAGAAAATTGTTTGAAATTGTTTGAAATTGTTTGAAGTTGTTTGACATGGTTTGAACACCAGGAAGTCACGCATTATTTCATTCAATCATTCATGCAATCATTCATGCATTCACTCATTCACTCATTCACTCATTCAGTCCATCATTCCATCGCTACCCGGCCCCTAAAGGGGAGACCAAACGCACATTTTGCCTATTGCTATTTGTCTATTGCCAATTCTCTCCTGAACACTGCGACTGCCAACTTTTTTCTTCGAGTCGCGAGCTTCGAGTCACGAGCCACGAGCTATGAGTTTCGAGTTTACATTGAACTTTGAACACTGAACTTTAAACTTTTTTTTACGCATTCAATCTTTTAACCGAGAACCGCGGAGGTTTTGTTTGAAATTGTTTGAAATTGTTTGAGAGTTTGAAGTTGTTTGAAATCGTTTGACATGGTTTGAACATCAGACTTTGGAAGTCAAGCATTATTTCATTCATGCATTCACTCATTCACTCATTCATTCAGTCCATCAGTCCATCGCTACCCCCGGCCCCTAAAGGGGAGACCAAACGCACATTTTGCCTATTGCTATTTGTCTATTGCCAATTCTCTCCTGAACACTGCGACTGCCAACTTTTTTCTTCGAGTTCGCGAGCTATGAGTTTCGAGATTACATTGAACTTTGAACTTTTTTACCCGCATTTAATCATTCAATCTTTTAACCGCAAACCAGCCCAACGACATCAGTCTGGCGGGGAGCGCAAAGAAGACACAGAGAACCGCGGAGGTTTTGTTTGAAATTGTTTGAGAGTTTGAAGTTGTTTGAAATCGTTTGACATGGTTTGAACATCAGACTTTGGAAGTCAAGCATTATTTCATTCATGCATTCACTCATTCACTCATTCATTCAGTCCATCAGTCCATCGCTACCCCCGGCCCCTAAAGGGGAGACCAAACGCACATTTTGCCTATTGCTATTTGTCTATTGCCAATTCTCTCCTGAACACTGCGACTGCCAACTTTTTTCTTTCGAGTTCGCAGAGCTATGAGTTCGAGTTTACATTGAACTTTGAACACTGAACTTTAAACTTTTTTTCACGCATTCAATCTTTTAACCACAAACCAGCCCAACGACATCAGTCTGGCGGGGAGCGCAAAGAAGACACAGAGAACCGCGGAGGTTTTGTTTGAAATTGTTTGAGAGTTTGAAGTTGTTTGAAATCGTTTGACATGGTTTGAACATCAGACTTTGGAAGTCAAGCATTATTTCATTCATGCATTCACTCATTCACTCATTCAGTCCATCATTCCATCGCTACCCGGCCCCTAAAGGGGAGACCAAACGCACATTTTGCCTATTGCTATTTGTCTATTGCCAATTCTCTCCTGAACACTGAACCAGGTTATAGCAGTCAGACACTATTTCATCCCTGCATTATCGCATTCACTCATTCACTCATTCAGTCCATCAGTCCATTACTCCATCGCTACCCCCGGCCCCTAAAGGGGAGACCAAAACGCACATTTTGCCTATTGTTAATTGCCTACTGCCAATTTTCTCCTGAACACTGAACACTGCGACTGAACACTGCGACTGCCAACTATTCTATCATTCTCGCATTCAAGCATTCTATCATTCACTCATTCATTCAGTCCATCAATCCTTCAAACCTTCATCCCTCCGCCGCTGATCTCGCAAATCATGGTGACGGCCATAAAAGCGGTCTTCATCTAAATGCTCCGGGGTATAATAGTCTTCATCGGCAACATCAGACTCGTCCAACCTTGACTCCATGCCTTCCCTGTAACGCTTTTCCCTGAGGTATTCTTCCATAATCATTCTTTCATACTCAGGATGCAGTTGAAAGTTTTCCCTGTTGTAACGGTACATAGGAAAATTCCTTAAGGCTCCCTGGTTAATGCCGTCAGCAAGTACTTTTTTGTTAACGCGGTCAACGTGGGCTGCCCCAATCGGAACAATCATATGAATATCGCCTTCTTTGTCCTGATATTCCCTGATATTGTCGTAATGACGGGCATCAAAGGGATCATGGTCGGCGGCAATAATATCATCTCTTATATCTACATCAAGGTAAACTACCTTTTCCTTCTCAGGGTCAACGATCAATCCGGAAATAACACCCACATTATCGTTGTTGGCATCGTGTATATTCCAACCCCTTACATCAGGGTCGCCATCTGCCATTTTATAATCCTTCAGGTCTTCAAGATATACCAACCTGCGGTTCTGTTTTTTACTGTTCATTGTTTTTTAATTTTAGTGTACGGGTAATTCAATTTTAAAACCAGTGGAGTTAATTCAAGCGATTCACAAATCAACTTAAATTAATACCTGTTTTTAACGTTGGCAGCGTGTTTATTATGTATATCTGCCAGGGCATACGCAGCCTTGTCAAAAAAAGTATCGATTTCAGCTTTCTGATCATCAGGCGGCAACTGTGCTTCAATGTTCATCGCGGCTTTCATCAATCCGTCGGAACGACTGTCACCGGGAGTATTATACTGACTCTGAATACGCTCAATTCGTGTTGCGGCATCAACAAAGGCATCTCTGATATACGTTGAATTCTCTTTGTCAGCATTGTTTCGTTGTTTGGCGCTGCTATTCAGTCGAGTCTGATTTCCCTGCATATTCGTTCCTGTTGAGTCTGTTAATGAAACTGCCACCAGCGCATCCGACAATTTATCGATGCCCTCATAGGTTGTTTCAACTGTTAGCCCGTTAGAATCCGATTCTTCGGCAAATGAAACAAAATCCTGAATGCTTTTATTTGCTGCTTCGGACGTGACACCGCCCATTCCCTGATTACTGGAATTATAACCGTCATTATAACGATTGTCGAAGGTATCTGAGTTGGCAAAGCTTTGCCGGTCATCGTTTGTAGCGTAAGCACTTTCAGCGTTTTCATCCTCCCATCCCAGGTTATTATAATCGATAATTAACCAGGCTAGTACTCCAACTACAATAAGTCCCAGTATAATCCATACTACCGGGTACTTTTTCTTTTTTTCAATTTTTAAATCAGCCATAATCGTGTGTTTTTAATAGAGTTAATACCAAATAAAAACAACCGGGTTATGAAATTTGTTTTGAAGCGCGATGTTTATTTTCAGGAAGCTAAGCTACGAGCTATGAGCTTTTAGCTAAGAGCCTTGAACCCGGAACTCCAAACTCACAACCCGCAACTCGCAATCACTCATAAAACATTCGACTGCGGCCGGAGTCGCACCATTCCTTTCTGCCAATTTTTTCTACAAACATTCAAATCCGCCGGATTTGTATTTTATGACTTTCTGAATGCTGAACTCTGAACTAAACCTGTCTTCCTCACATTTCTACCAATAACCAGTCACCATTATCTTTGCGTTTGCCTTCACCTTCCTGAACCTAAAATCCTGATGCACTCTGCAAAAACTCGCACAATGTTTTGTCACTTAGTATTGATTGTCAGCTATTTTTTTAGTAAATTAATGCATGCAATATGTTAATTGAATAAAAAACCATGGAAAATCTTCTGGTAATTTCGGCAAACGGACCGTGGTACGATCTGTTCTACAATCTGGCTTTTTTAGTTACGCTTGCAATTCTTATCTATGAAGGTTATCGGCGAAAGTTTCCCATGTTGAAATGGATTTTTCTTTTAGCTGTTACCAGGTTACTATTTATTACCGGAACCAAAATAGTCACCATATCTTCAAACGACTGGTTTATTTTGTTTACGCAATTCAGATTACCTGAAGCAAATGGCAAATCACTTGCAGGAGGCATTTTATTTGGGGGAATCGCGTTATTCTCGGGAATTGGGTTTTTAAGGCTTAAACAAAATGTTACCGATGCATTCGCATTGGTTCTTCCCCTGGGTATTGCAATTCAACGTGTTGGTTGTTTTCTCACCGGATGTTGTTTTGGTAAAATCAGTTATTTACCATGGGCAGTAAAATATCCGGCGCAAACCCTGCCTCATTTTCATCAGTTTAACGACAATCTTTTAACTTATAATGATTTTGTGTCCTTACCGGTTCATCCTGTACAGTTGTACGAAATGGCAGGTATGCTGGCTGTGTTTTTTGTTCTCATTAAATTCAGAAAAAAATTTAATAGGCCCGGCAATTTGTTTCTGTTTTCGTTGTCGATGATATTCATTGTACGATTCATCACCGAGTTTTTCAGGGATATACATGCACATACAATAGGTGGAACTGTTGTCTGGATATTAAATACAACACAACTTGTTCTTCTGCCGGTAACTGTTTTGCTCATAATCATTCTGATAAAAAGGGAGAAAAACGTAATCCCTTCAATTCAACGAATCCATGAAAACGATTTTGGGATAGCAAAGGCATTTTTCATGCTCCTATCGGTTTCAATTCTGTTCAGGGTTCTAAAATTCTGGTTTGTTTTTTCCGAGATAGTTGCAATTTCGCTGACGCTGGTTAGTGCTTTTTCAATTCTGTTCTACCGTATTGTAAAATATTCGTATGCTTCGCCGTACCGATGGCTTTACCTGGCAAGTTCTGTAATCCCTTTCCTGTTGATGGCGCAAACCTATCCCAACCGGCAGGATTCTGTTCTCATAAAAAAATATAAATCCCTAAAAATTGGCATTGCAACCGGAGAATTTGAAAACAGTTACGATATTGGTCAGGGAAGCGGATGCGACAGGGTAAGCAACACCGAATATTTTCATCAGAAATATACATTAGGTGCAGCTGCTTTAGAATTTACGGAAGAAAATCCCTTGCTAAGCAGACAATTGCATTACGGAGTTAAAACCATGTTTGGAAAACAGCAGGAAATCAGGATTTCAGATCAATATGAGAGAAATATAATACTATTTGATGTTGCACCATATATTAACTGGGACAGCAACATTTTTGGAATTGGAGGTGGATTGCATATAGGTAGCCTCAGTTATATTTACGAAAATCTGGTGAAAGATGGAACAGATTATCCCTATTCAGGAAGTAAAACGCTGCCCGTATATCCGCAGGTTTATTTACGGCTTGGGCCGCAAAAGTGGTTTTTTGTTGATTATCATCTGGCCGACCAATTTCCTTCTGCTCTACCCGGCTACCGGCAACAACTGGGCATTGGCACCGGCCTGGGTAAAAACAATGGTACCAATTTTCGTATTGGCTCCAGTTTTGGAAATCAAGGATACGTATCCGGATCTTTTGTTTTTGCCGATAAAGTTGTAGTTGAACCTTTTTATATTTGGGGAAAATCACCTGTCTATTCCAACAATAAAACCTATTCCCAGTTCTCGGTAGGTATTAGTTACCGGTTTGGTTTTAAGGATGAATCGCGATTAAAAAATAACTAAAGGGGCATTTCAAATTAAAAAGGAGGCAAAGCATCATTATCAGTAACATTTGGTGAATAAAAATAAGAATAAAGCAATGGATAATTCGGTCAAGGTCATTTGGGAATGGACATTTTGATAATTAATAGTTGTGTCTTGCTACAAAAAACTGCGACTGCCAACTTTTCTCTATTCACGCATTCATTCACTCAGCTAATCAACAATTTTTTCCAACCTTTTTTTAATGTGTAGCGTATGCTCATAAAAAACCTGAAAAAAATGGCAACAACCCGTATTACCTTCATCGATAATATCAGGATTTTCTTAACTGCTCTCGTCGTTCTTTTTCACCTGATAACTACTTATGGAGCTCCCGGACAATGGTATTATGTTGAAACCAAGGCTGAATTCCCTGTTAATATTCTAATGTCAATATTTATAGCCACTAACCAGGCCTTTTTTATGGGGATGTTTTTTATGGTTTCCTCGTTTTTTTTGCTCCCTTCATTAACCCGAAAAGGAACAAAACATTTTGTCAAACTGCGATTGCTTCGGCTGGGAGTTCCACTGGCTGTTTTCTATTTTTTGCTTGCACCGCTAACATACTACATTAGAGATAAATTTATTAACGGCATCGACAGCAACCTGATAAGCTACTTTTTAAGTCCTGAATTTTGGGCTTTTGGCCCCATGTGGTTTGTTGAAGCTTTGTTGATTTTTACTTTTTTATTTTTCCTTATTCGGAAGTTTATTGAAAACGTAAACTTAAAATTCCCTGGAGTTCCAAAAAATTCTTCTTTTTGCACTTGTTGTTGCCCTTTTGCAGTTTGTAATGAGAATATGGCTGCCGTTGCGCTGGACGATTCCTCATACCAATTTAAGGATCACCTTTTTTATACAGTATATGGCATTATTTATAATTGGAATAATCGCCTACCGGAATCATTGGTTCGAAGAGATAAAAATAAAAACCAGCTGGCGGTGGTTCGGTTTTGCGCAATTTTTAATATTTGTTGTTTTTCCTTTGCTGTTTGTGCTTGGAGGAGGTGTTCGCGAGGGAGAAGCAAAGTTCGTTGGCGGATTGTACTGGCAGAATATGGCTTTCTGTATTTGGGAACAGCTTGTAGCCGTTTCAATGATTTACGGATTACTAGGGATTTTTAAAACTTACCTTAACAAACAAGGTAGTTTTGCAAAAATACTATCCGACAGTGCTTATGGGGTTTATGTTATCCATCCTCCTTTGCTGCTTATTGTCAGCTTTATCTTTATTAACTGGCAGGTTTTTCCTTTGCTGAAATTTTTGGCACTTGTGCCACCTACCTTGTTCCTGTGTTTTTTTACAGCATGGGTGGTAAAACAACTGCCTGTGGTAAAAAGAATTATGTAAATAAACGGGTTCCCACTTTTTAATTATTTGTTTCTTTGTAATAGTTCCATATTATCATGCTACTAATGACAGAATTTCATAAAGCACTCTATGTGAAGCAAATACACATTCCATATAATGATGTCATTTCGACGAAGCATAAGGAGAAATCTCTCCTAGTTGAAACAGATTTCTTCCCGAGTAATCGGGATACCTCTTTCGAAATGACAGCTCCGATTATCAGTCATCGCCTCATTATGCCCAAAGAATTTTGGGTAACCCCTGCTAATGACCGACGTACACAACAAAGCAACCGCTGCTCTTCCCGATTAACTATCGGGATCAGTCAGGCGGGCGCTCTTATAACATGAGCCACATTAAGGGTAAAAATACTAAGCCTGAATATTCCGGTTTGAAATGTTTTGTTTACCAATGCCAGCGGCATCACATATTTATACAAACATTTCTGAGCTTTTAGCTTGTAACTCGCAACTCGTAACTCGCAACGAACATTTATTTCCATACACATTCAAATTCCCGATAAATTGGAATAAGCTTGCCGGGTTTTTGTTTTAAACCTGTTTTACAATCGCATCCTTTTCCAGAAGGCGCATACGGTAGGCATTCATTGCCGTTTTCCCCAATTTGTTAACAAGGCGCGAGTTAACCACAAAACCAACAGGAGCGCCAATGATGGGTATCAATTGGGCCATTTTTGCAAGGTCGATATAATCGCGGTATTCCTGCTGAAAATTTCGCCAGTCGAACTGATGGATATCATCCGGAAGTTCTTTGCTTTTCTGATCCCAGTCAACCATTTTGAGGTAAACTTTTCGCCGGTGCACATGACTTGAAAATGCCAGTTCAAAAATATGCAGAATATAAACCCTCTCCTTATAATCTTTTACATTAAACCCGTACATCGAACAAATATCAAACAGCAGTTTCAGTTTAAGGCCAATTAAAATGGGGAAGTCAGCAAATCCCAGCAGTATTCCGCCTGCACCGGTTATTCCCCCTTCAACGGCAGCCGTGTTTTTATAAATTTTTATCCGTTTCCGGGCAGCATCCTCGTGTTCCTGTATCGAGAGGCCTGACAAAGGTTTGGCTGTAGTATAATTGGCGCCAAACAAAACCCCGCGAATCATTTGTTTGATGGTGGCAGTAATTGCCCGATGTACTTTTTCAGGAATCCACGAATTGATTTTCACCTGTACCGTTTTCGCCAGTTGGTTGAAAAGCGATGGCTTTTGGAGCATTTGCTTTTGCCACGCCGTTAATTCCGAAAGTATTTCCTGCCCATAATCATTCATTGTAATCTGAACCCTTTTTTTGCAAAGTTATTAAAAAAGCTATGAGCTATGAGCTATGAGCTTTGCGCTTTGCGCTTTGAGCTGTGAGCTTTGAACCTGTCTGCAGACAGGCAGGCTCTGAACTTTGAACGCTGAACTCTGAGCTCTTTCAACTGCGACTGAAAACTCTTTCAACTGTGACTGAAAACTGCGACTGATCACTGCTCACTTTCCCTTTTGCCTTTTTACTTTCTACTTTTGAGGCATGGCCGATGTACATAACACAGCAACCCGCAGCTGGACTGGAGTCGTACCTTTCCTTTCGTCAACTTTTCTATAAACATTCAAATCCTCTGGATTTGTTTTTGCAATTTTATGCAACTAATTTTACGTTGTACCAGCCGATAATACTTTTATGCCGAAGTCCACAACAAAGAAACCCGTTGTTTTAACATGAGCCGCATTAAGGGCAAAAACACAAAGCCTGAAATATTGGTACGGAAGTTTTTGTTTGCCAATGGATAAATATTTTAGTAAACAGCATATGCTTGGAAATTTTGTACTTTTATTGCTTCACAAATTATGTCTTAATAGTTCAACATAAAAAAATGGAAAACCTAACTAAAGAAAGCATTCTTAATGCCATTCAAAAAATTGATGCTAATCCTGAATTAATAAAAGGCAGAGAATCGTTTCAGTATGATTTAATTTATAACGATAAGAAATATCCACCAATCTTAGTATTATCAGAAGCGAATAAAGCACTTGGTGGAGAAGAAATCACTATACGAGATTTTAATAATTCAACAAAACGAGCATTCAAAATTTTGATTGATAAAGGATTTAAAGTCGTTGCTAAAAATATTGATGTTTCAAATGTTTGGTTTGTGTGTCAAGGAACTACTTTTACAGATGAATTTGGTAAAAAATATTTATGGGCACCAAAACTTGATAAAGCAGGGAATCCCAAATTCTTTTGGGAAAATATGAAAAGAGTAAAAAGAGGCGATATTATATTCAATTATTCCAAAGGTATTAAAGGTGTTTCATTAGCAATTAACGACTGTTACGATTCAAACAATGTTGAAAATGAATCCTCATGGAGGAAGGAAGGTTTTAGAGTTGACATTGAGTTTTTTGAATTTGATAAGGATATTAAAATAGAAGATTTAAAAAGCAGAAAAAGCAATCTGCAACGTGCACTTAATGGTATAGAAAAAAAACCTTTCAATTCTAATGGTGGCGTTAATCAAGGTTATTTATATGAATTTACACCTGAAGCAGGTAAGATAGTTTTCGATATATATGGTAAATCGGTTGGCAATGAGATTATTGATAAGTATTTCAATAATATTAATAAAACCGAAATACCACCAAGTAGTTTTGGAAATAATACAGACTTTAACTATTCTGAATTTAGTAGAACTCTTATTAATTCCGGATTGCTGTTTTCACCTCAACTTACAACGCGATTTATTTCTTCCTTACTCACCAAACCGTTTGTCATTCTCACCGGACTTTCTGGTTCGGGCAAAACAAAATTAGCACAGGCTTTTACCAGATGGATTTGCCAGGATGAAAATCAATATTGTGTTGTACCGGTAGGTGCCGATTGGACAAACAGAGAACCATTGCTGGGATATCCGAATGCATTAAAACCGGATGAATATGTAAAACCAGATAACGGAGTTCTTGATTTAATTATTCGTGCCAATGAAAACAGCAGTTTGCCTTATTTTTTAATATTGGACGAAATGAACCTGAGCCATGTTGAACGGTATTTCGCAGATTTTTTAAGTGTAATGGAGTCGGATGAGGAAATACCATTGTTTGCAGAAGGTGCTGTAAATAATGGAGTACCGGCAAAACTGAATTTACCCGATAATCTTTTTATAATTGGTACGGTAAATATTGACGAAACCACTTATATGTTCAGCCCTAAAGTACTCGATCGTGCCAATACAATAGAATTTAGTGTAAACGAGAATGAAATTGAATATTTTTTAAACAATAAAAAAAATCTGAATTTAGGTGAACTGACGGGACGTGGTTCATCAATGGCAAAAAGTTTTATTGACTTGTCGCGAAATAAAATATTCGATGAAACCCATAATAAGGAAATTAACGAAACAATGTTAGTGTTCTTTAAACAGCTAAAAAAAGCCGGGGCAGAATTTGGATACAGAAGCGCCAATGAAATTATTCGATTGATAAATCAGTTAAAGGCAGTTGATTCTAGCTTATCGGCTGATGAAAAATTGGATATTTCGATTATGCAAAAACTCTTGCCCAAATTACATGGTTCCAGAAGGAAGTTATGTCCGGTTTTAATAACCCTTGGCGGATTTTGTATAACGGATAAGATTAACAATATTGAAAAAGAAATTTTTGAGAAGGAGGATTTTGATTTTGCCGAAATGGAGAAGGTAAAATATCCTTTATCACTCGAAAAAATTACCCGGATGTACAAAGGAGCTATTGATAATGGTTTTGCCAGTTATGCCGAAGCATAAAAATGGGAAAATTAAAATCCATATCAATTTCTTTAAATCATTATGTTGAGGGTTTACAGTTAATTATTGACGAGCGGAAAAGTGAGACGCTGTTTGATGTTGAAGACGCAATCGAAAATGGCGAAGCTCGTTACCAAATAGTAGAAGGTTGTTATTATGATTATGAATTTAACAATAAAGCTTTTCATTTTTATAAAAACCATATAGTACAAAATCATCCCAGAAACAAACACATTGGCGTAATTTCTCCAAATATTTATGTTGGTACTTTAACTCTCCCCTTTTTTAGCGAAGATAAGGAAATTGGCAAAGTTGAACTTGAAGTGCAATCCGAAAAATCCGGCTATAGAGACGATTATCGGGACATGCTTGAGCTCATTACAGAAAAATGTACTGATTTATTGATGCAGGCTAATTCGCCTGTTTCTCATCATTTTGAAACTGATTATACAAAAGATAACCAAACACTTTATCAGAAATTTTCCTTCATTCAGTCCATTCTTTCTACCGATGAATTTTCTCAATCCATTCATAGGATAGTATCTTCTCCTGTTACAAAATGGGAAATAACCGATGAGAAAAAAAATGTTTCATCTGTAAGAAGATACAAAAACAGAAATATAAGAGAATTGGTTTCCGGCCGGAACAGAATGCATCTTCCAGATAACCACTATTTACAATTCTATGGTTTGCATTCCTTGCCGGAAAAAGTAACGACAGTAAAAAAATCTGACACAGTTGATACTCCTGAGAACCGGTTTATTAAACATGCACTTGAGGTATTTCTTAAATTCTGTTTTGATATAAACAAGGCATCAGTACCTGAAACCAAATTGGATAAAGAATCATTAATCCTAATTCGGGAACTGGAATCTTATTTATCACATTCTGTTTTTAAAGAAATTACGAGGCCAAATACGTTGAAAATAAATAGTCCTGTTCTTCAAAGAAAAGAAGGTTACCGGGAAGTACTGCGCGTTTGGCTGATGTTTGATTTAGCTGCGAAATTAATATGGAGTGGTGGAGACGATGTTTACAGCAGCGGTAAAAAGGATATTGCAGTGCTTTATGAATACTGGTTGTTTTTCAAATTGCTCGATTTATTTAATTCTATTTTTCAAATTGAACCAAAGGATATTGAACAGCTAATTGAGAAAACAAATGATGGCCTGAATCTTCAAATAAAGCAAGGCAAATATACGGCAATGAACGGGATTTATTTTTCAGATAAAAGAAATTTAAATGTCCGGTTTAATTATAACCGCTCCTTTGGAGGTAATAAAAAATATCCGGTATCTGGCAGCTGGACAACAACATTACGTCCTGATTATACATTGTCCTTTTGGCCGGTTGGTATAACTGAAGAAGAAGCCGAAAAGCAGGAATTAGTTGTGCACTTGCATTTCGATGCAAAATATAAAGTTGAAAACAATCTCAGGAATTTTATTGAAAAGAAGGAAAAAGTAAGCGATGAAGAAGACTTGAATAAAGAAAAAAACGAAAACCGGCAGGGTATTTACAAAAATGCTGATTTACTGAAAATGCACGCCTATAAAGATGCTATTCGTAGAACCGGCGGCGCCTATGTACTTTATCCCGGTGATAAAAGTTTAAAGCAAAAAGGATTTCATGAAATAATACCCGGATTGGGAGCTTTTCCTGTTCGTCCTTCAAAAATAGATAGTGGAATTGGCGAATTAAAATCATTTATTTTCGAAGTTATTGATCATTTTATTAATCGGGCATCTCAGCGGGAAAAACTTGCATTTCGTGTTTACGATATTCACAAAAATGAAAATCCAAATGAATTAAAAGATTTTATTCCTGAATTATCGGTAGTAAACAGAAATTTAATACCGGATGATACTTTTGTTTTATTGGGATATTCGAAAAATAAATCAAGATTTGATTGGTATGTTAAAAACGGAATGTACAATTTCAGGATGGATGATGATGAAGGCTCACTTGTTTTAGACAAGGAAGTTTCAGGAGCAAGATTTCTATTGTTGCGTGAAAGTGGTAAAGAAACAACGGATAAAATCTTTGAAATTATCAGTGATGGGCCGAAAGTTTACTCAAAGGAGAAACTGTTAAGGCTCAGTTATCCTAATCCTTCAAAACCGCACTATTTAGTAATTAAAATAAAAGAATTGGACAAGTCTGCATTTGGTAATGCTGCATGGGAATTTACCAAACTTAAAAAATATCAAAATATTAAGGAAAAAGTAAAAAATCCTTATAAAGCGCCAGGAATCCCATTCACGATAAGTTTAACTGAATTAATGAAAGTAAAAATAAATCAAAATGGACAATAAAAATTTTATTCAAAATCTTTTCGATCGCCTTGATCACTGGCGCACATTTCCAACTTATCAGCTGGAACGCCGCGCTGATATTTTCTTTGCACTTTACTTACCTCAGATTTTAAAGGAAGTGTATGGATTTCATGTGGATATAATTTTACCTGAATTTCCGGTTAGGTATGGTGATGTTCATCCTGAAAAAGATGATTGGAATAAATCGTACCGTATCGATTATGTAGCAGTTGATATGAATCAAAATAAGGTATTGCTCATCGAACTAAAAACCGATAACAATTCTTTACGAAAAACGCAGGATGAATATCTTGAAACAGCCAAATCATTAAATATTCCGGGATTGGTAAAAAGTTTTAACCGGATTAGAAAAGCATCCCGAAGTATAAATAAGTACAAGAATTATCTGGATGAAATGATCAAAATCGGATGGTTTGAAGATTGTGATAATAAGCTAAAAGTTTCTGAGAATACATTTGAAATGGAGATTCTGTATATTGCTCCCGACAATTCAAAAATGGAAGGTAAAAAATGTATCACTTTTGATCACGTCGCCGAAATTATTCAAAAAAACAATGATGAAGTTTCAAAAAGATTCGCTCAATCGTTAAAAAGCTGGCAAATTAATCCTTCCTGATTCTTATTTTTACCCCATAAACAAGCAATAATGAAACGATTGAAAGAAATAAAACTCAATGAATTCCAACTGAATGTGTTGCTTAGCGAGGAGGAGAAATACGGTTACCGGTATTTGCTGCAGAATGGGATTTATTGTAACGGTTGTCATGACATTTGCAATAAAGGCGTCGAATTAGACTCGGTAAAACTGGATAAGCTAAACGACATTGTGGTGGAAGGGTCTTGCAATGCGTGCGGTCATCAGGTTGTCCGCGTGATTGAATTTGGCGAAAATCCGGAGTTTTTTGAAAAAGCGATGAATTTCAGGAAGTCGCTGCAGAAATAATCTCTCTCCATCATGCAGGGGAAAACTGCTTGTTGGTCTTTCTGCCAAATTATTCACCTGTAAACGAAAGATTTTACCCATCGGTTTACAGCCTGCATGAGCACCGGAAAAGATTCGGTTATAATTAATTGATCTGTATTATAATTTTCCCCACCATTTTACGGCTTTTCGGAAAATACTTCTTCTCCCTCTCGTCAATGCCGGAGACAGGCCGTCTGTTGATTGCATCTATAAATAACAACTACAACCTGGCATTGCGTCGTTAAGAAACAGATTGCTTCACCGCGTTCGCAATGACTCGAAAATCATGGGTGTCGGGCAGCGGACATTAGAGAATTATGCCGGACAAAAGCTGTCGTTGTCCGCTGCCTCATGTTGATTATAGTATTGTCATTGCGAGGGAGGTACGACCGAAGCAATCTCCTGTTTAACGGGAGGATGAAGCCAAATCCTCCGATCCGTCAGCTGACGGACACCTCCTGGTCCAAACGGATTTATCCTTACGGGCTTTGAGAAACGTGGACGTTTGCCGTTAGCGCGGATCTGTGATCCGTGTTTTGTTTTAACAAAAACAAGAAGTATTATATCTGTTAATTCTGCGCCCTGCCCCTCGTTTGCACCTTAAATCCGCATGTTGGTATTTTGTTTACCATTTTAGTGGAAAATTACATCTTAGGCTGAGAATTTTTGGTCAAATGTGATGCATTTCAAATATTTCTGGCTCTATTTCTGTTTAGATATCTGATTTTTTAAGGTTAAGCACATAATTATCCCAGCAGAATGTTATTCTCGCCGAAATTGTGAATGTTGGGTTAACTTCCGGGGGCGGTTTGTTTATGTCTGGAAAGTTAGATTTCCGTACAAACGTAGTTTCAGTGTTCTTGCTGTTTTTACCCATTTTGCCGGGATGCAAACAAATCTGAAAATGAACTTTTTAATCCTGAAATCAGGGGACAGAAACTTTACTTTTTTTGAGAATTGTTCAATTACATGTGCGTAGAGGTTTTTGCACATGGCCATTACCAGAAGAAATACGGCATTTTGTTCCATTCTGGAAAACGGCATTTTATTCCATCCAAAATCATTTTTTACAACATCAAACTCTTTTTCTTCTCCACCTCGTGCATTATAGAAAAATACAACTTCGTCATCTGACATTTCAAAGTCATTTGTTATTATTGGACTATAATTACAAGCTTCTCCGGTAAACATGTTGATTTGCCCATCTCTTCTATTTTCTTTGGTGACCACTACCCGGTATTCTTTTAAAGTGTTGGTTTTATCGTTGTTCCCCCTGGCATGTCGGACAAACGGGATAAAAGTAGTTGAACCTCTCAGAACCACATTATCGCCAATTTTTATTTCTTTCCAGTCTTTAATACCTGCAATAGCTCTTTCCAGGGTATTGGTCATTCTTGCTTTTATGAAAATGCGGTTTGCACTCTTCTCCATTGCTTTGATTATCTCGTAGGTATAAGATGCCGAGTCTGCCCGTATTACATCAATGGTAATGCCCTCTTCCTGTAACATGGAAGCCATTCTTTCAATAGTTTCATGCTGTAATACATGTGCCGTGCTGTTTCCGTTCCGGTTTTCCACATATACAATGTGCTTCCCAATAATTCCTACACCTGGACAATATCCAAACTCTTTTTTATAAGTCATTTGTGCGTCGGCTTTTTCTGCAAAGATTAGCGTGTTATCATAATCCAAAACCACATTCTCTTTTTTGAAGCCAGGAAGCAACGATAACATTTTCAGGTTTAACCGGTTTAAATGGTTAGCCAATGAAAACTGGTGTTCGTTTTTTCCACGGTGGGTGGTGTAATATTCAGGAGCTTCTGCCAATGATTTTATTCGGGTTAAAACCCTGTCTGGACTGGGGATATTAATAAAAGGATTATTTCGAAGACCATCTTTTAAATTTATGGCAAGATCCTCGGCACAATCACCACCACAGAAAAACGCTGACCAGTATGACATGATAATATCAAACCATGTGTATTTGGATTGATTTGCCAAAGTCGGAAGACTGGAATTTAATAACTCATTGATTTTTAAATCAATTACTTCTTTTATCACAAAATTTAATCCGCCAAAAGCTGAAACAGGTGAAGAATTTACTATTTTCATGTTGGTATTGTTTAGCAACACCAATATAGGTGATAATACTAAAGCTGTAAAACTCACATTTGCAAAGTTTTACAGCTTTTTTCAACAATATCCTGCGGATTTAAGGTACAAACGAGGGGTAGCAGTAAAGCCAATTTCCAATGCGGGAACTTTAACCTTCAATGTTATATTTACCCCTCTGCCTGCCTTTCCTGTTTCCCACTGCCACTTGTTGTACAACGAGGGGCAAGATGTATGTCGGGCAAAAAAAAGTTTACGAAATTCAGGTGGTAATTCATGCATGAATGCCTTAATTATCCTTTTCCCTTCCCGCAGAGCAGCTTCATTGCACGGGAGCAGGGTAGCAGAGCAAAATCTGCCAGCTGAATTTCCCAAAACATCTTTTGCCAATACCTGTTTGGCAGGATGAATATTTTAACCCCGAAGGCTTAAAATATGGATACAAAAGCAGAATCACGGCCGGTGTAAAAGCGTAATGCTTTCAGTTGACCCGATTTTAATGTTACTGTTGCCTCCACGATGCAGTAGGCAGCACCCTGGTTTTTACCTGTGGCCACACCGTTTTCCTGTACAGTAAAAACAGTAGTATCTGATGACCACCAGCGTGATTCCACGTCCAGTTCATTAAAATACAGTTTTTCGCCGCTGGTTGTAAGTGCATACGCAGAAAAATCCTCCTGTTCCCCAACAGCCATAGAGGCATCTTCGGGAGTAATAGCTATTTTTTCTATTTCCATACCATTTGTGTCGCTGTCGTCGTCTTTATCGCAACTGCTCAGCGCCACCACCCCTGCAAAAACAAATACCATAATTTTCAGGGTCCGCTGCAAACTGTTGAATCTTTTTTTCATAACACATCTGTTTTGGATTTTACATTTTTCCTCATAAATACTAACTAACTGGAGCAGGTATGGTTCATTTTTCCCGCTGTCGAATGATTGAGTCGTGTGATAAATTATTGCATTTCAGGAATAAACATTAAAAAATTACTCATAATCGGGGAGAAACATACATGGCATCCGGACAGACCCGTCTGTTCAGCCGGACAGCGGGGTGCTGTTTTTTTCGGAACAGTATTAAAAGTGAATGTAATCTCTTGCTTCTTGAACCGGCACTTGAAATACACCTGCTTTTCTTCTTCTCTTTATCGCTATAATAACTGCGAATTTAATGCGAAGAAAGTGTGAAGATAGTCCGAAGAAAAAGCGAAGAAAAATCGTGGAAAGTATAAAGGAAGTACGAAGAAAAAATGGAAGAAAAACAGTCCGGGGGATTGTAATTCTAAAAATGGTTTCTCCTGCCGGCCAGGAGGAGAAACATTGAAGACATGAATAATTTACACCATGAATCTTTTCCCCTCCTTTTTCAGAGAAGGATCGGTTGAAGTCCCCAAAAAAAAATGTATTTGATTAATTTAATATTGGACGAAACCGGGGGAGGTTGATAATTTCATTCAAACCATTTATTTTTAAAACAAAAAATGGCAGCACTCCACAACCGAAAATATTTAAAACCCATAAGAAAATCACTAAGAAATAATGCTACTTCAGCTGAGGCAACATTTTGGAATATAGTAAAAAAAAGTCAGGTTGGTGGATATAAATTCCGGCGGCAACATTCCATTGGCAATTATGTCGTAGATTTTTATTGCCCCGCACTTAAATTGGCCATTGAACTGGATGGCGAACCTCATGCTGATTTAATAAATATTGCCCGCGATGCGGAACGCGATGAATGGCTGAAACATTACGGAATTACAGTAATCCGGTATGAAAACCGCTGGGTATTTGAATATCCGGAAGTAATAAAACAGGATATATTGGAATTTGGAGAAAGGAAAAAATAAATCCAACCACCTCCCCCTGACACTTCGGTCAGGGTACTTCCCGATGCTTTGATCGGGACAGGCTCTTCTTAACCGGGAGGAGAAATTGTCCTGCACTTGTTTGACAGCTAAAGTAATATTACAACACAAAAATTTCCCCTCCTTCTTTTTTAAGGAGGGGTGGCTGAAGTCAGGTGGGTAATAAATTTTGAAGCAGAAAAAATTCAGGACGAAGTCGGGGTGGTTGAGTTATTAATTGCTTCAGTCATGTTTCCAACCACCTCGTCTTCCGTCTCGTAGCTCGCCGGAATCCACTCCTCCTGGTCAGGAGGAGAAATTTGTGCTGGTAATATATTTTGCTGTAAAAAATGGCTAAACCGAAAAAGTACACAGATTTCTAATTTCCCCTTTTCTTTTAAGGAGGGGTGGCTGAAGTCCGGTGGGTAATAAATTTTGAAGCAGAAAAAATTCAGGACGAAGTCGGGGTGGTTGAGTTATTAATTGCTTCAGTCATGTTTCCAACCACCTCGTCTTCCGTCTCGTAGCTCGCCGGAATCCACTCCTCCTGGTCAGGAGGAGAAATTTGTGCTGGTAATATATTTTGCTGTAAAAAATGGCTAAACCGAAAAAGTACACAGATTTCTAATTTCCCCTTTTCTTTTAAGGAGGGGTGGCTGAAGTCCGGTGGGTAATAAATTTTGAAGCAGAAAAAATTCAGGACGAAGTCGGGGTGGTTGAGTTATTAATTGCTTCAATCATGTTTCCAACCACCTCGTCTTCCGTCTCGTACCTCGCCGGAATCCACTCCTCCTGGTCAGGAGGAGAAATTTGTGCTGGTAATATATTTTGCTGTAAAAAATGGCTAAACCGAAAAAGTACACAGATTTCTAATTTCCCCTTTTCTTTTAAGGAGGGGTGGCTGAAGTCCGGTGGGTAATAAATTTTGAAGCAGAAAAAATTCAGGACGAAGTCGGGGTGGTTGAGTTATTAATTGCTTCAATCATGTTTCCAACCACCTCGTCTTCCGTCTCGTACCTCGCCGGAATCCACTCCTCCTGGTCAGGAGGAGAAATTTGTGCTGGTAATATATTTTGCTGTAAAAAATGGCTAAACCGAAAAAGTACACAGATTTCTAATTTCCCCTTTTCTTTTAAGGAGGGGTGGCTGAAGTCCGGTGGGTAATAAATTTTGAAGCAGAAAAAATTCAGGACGAAGTCGGGGTGGTTGAGTTATTAATTGCTTCAGTCATGTTTCCAACCACCTCGTCTTCCGTCTCGTAGCTCGCCGGAATCCACTCCTCCTGGTCAGGAGGAGAAATTTGTGCTGGTTATATATTTTGCTGTAAAAAATGGCTAAACCGAAAAAGTACACAGATTTCTAATTTCCCCTTTTCTTTTAAGGAGGGGTGGCTGAAGTCAGGTGGGTAATAAATTTTGAAGCAGAAAAAATTCAGGACGAAGTCGGGGTGGTTGAGTTATTAATTGCTTCAATCATGTTTCCAACCACCTCGTCTTCCGTCTCGTAGCTCGCCGGAATCCACTCCTCCTGGTCAGGAGGAGAAATTTGTGCTGGTTAGCCTCAAAAAAGCGGTTATTTCAGTTTTTATTTGTTGGATTTGGTGCGTTGATTATGAAATCATTTCAACAAATTGTGTAAAAAAAAAGGCCAGAATAATTGACCAGATAAAAATTCCGGCAATTAAATAAAATAAGAATTTGCGAATGTCTTTAACAAGAATAAATCCAAGTATTAATGACGTAAAAGGTCCGAGTAAACCGGTAGTTATTAATCCAAGACCAAGAATCCCATAACGGTTGGCGAATTTCATAAATTTATTTTTCTTCTTCTCAATTCTTTTCTGTCCATATTGTTTCAATATCCAGTTTCTAAATTTATCTCCGGCAAAATACAGGATTAACACCGATGATACAGAACCAAGTGCCGTAAAAAGCCCATTATAAACTGGCTGGATGCCAAGCGCAATTCCAACAGGAATTCCTTTCCACATACCCGTTGCTCCGGCAAGATAAACGATTATATATTTATGAGCGATTTCCATCAAAATCAAGATAATCATTTAGGTTTAATTATGAATACAAAAATTCATATCGTTGAATGAATTTAGAGAAACGCTGACCCTCGTTTCTTTGAATTTTGAACTTTTTTGAACCCGCCTGTTCATCCAGACAGGCTGTAACCACTGACTCATTTCTTTAAACTTTAAACTTTGAACTTCTTTGACCTCATTATGAATTAATCAAAAAAAGCCTTAACTTATAATGGTAATTTTTTTTCACCATTAAATCAATTCAAAATCAACTCATTACTGATTTTGAAAATTCATTTTATTAACTCAAAAAATTAACATCATGAGTACATTAGTAAGCACATGGGTTGATTCACCCATTATTTTAGATGATTCCATCAATGATCCTTCGTGGAATGATGCAGGTATTATGGAAATGCCAAAAGGAAAAGTGATGGTAAAAAACAACAGTGAGTTTTTGTATGTGGCCTTAGACATCGTTAGTGATTACGGGAATGATTCAGGAACGGCAGATTATTTTTGGTTTACTTTCGACCGAAACAGAAATGCAGCAATTACCCCCAATTTCGATGTCAACTACGGTTTGTATCCCGGAAATCCGGATAAAATGGGAAGACAGTTTTACCTTGGGCCTGGCAGCTGGACCGGATTGCAGAACGAAACAAGTCCATCGATGTGCAGGGTGGAATTCGGCCCGTCACCCCATTCCGACACTCCTCACCGGATTTGGAAAATGCAATTTCTATTGTCCGATTTAAATGTGTCGCTCAGTGCATGGTTTCCTTACACGCGCTTTGGTTTCAGAGTAGCATCAAGCAATCCGGGTTTTCAGCACAACGAACCGGCAAATTTCTACACTAGTTTTACCGGTTTACATTATCTGTACTTGTCAAAGAAAAGAATGTTTCCTGCGGGCTCCATGGGAACTGTGTTTGGAGGAGTCGGTTTAATTCCGTTCGATAAAATAAACACTTCCGGCCGGGCAACAACTGCTGCAGGTTATCATCCATTTGTGCAAAATGCAGCATTTGGAGGCACCTTAAATCTTATTGGCAACAGGACTACACTCTCTGCACTTGGTGGAAGGAAATACCGCGTATTGCACAGGGAAGGCACCTCGGGAAGTTTTACACCTTTATTGAGTTCATGGAAGAATTATCAGTGGGATAATGCCACAAGTCAGTATGTTTTGAGGCATTTTGGCCCTGATACTAATGACAAGTATATCATCCCGCATCCTTCAGTGGATTATTCCATTGACGACTTGTTGATTCAGTTCAGTACTGTTGGAATGAATACAGGAATTCACCAGTTTCGTATTGATGTGGATTCGTATGCTGCAGATACCGAGATATTGACCTTATATATCGATAACAATCTGCCCGAATTGAACATTAACAGCATCACACACAATGGCGTGCTTAAATCTGCCTGTTCAATTGTTCAGCTCACCAGCAGTACCGATGGACTAAAATTCCATATTACAGCGCATGATCCGGAAGGTAATCTGCGGTCGTATAGCTTATCAGCGCATTATGGGAGTAACCTGAGTGCAGGTATCTATTCTGAAAATTACCCTGGAAGCGGGACCTGGGCAGGGGTAACAAATCTGCTTGTGCCGGCAACAGGTGAATGGGTGCCTCCTGTAACATGTGCCTACCAATTCCGCTTAACCGGGTGGGCAAGAACTACAAATGGGTATGGCTACATTGGCCATGCTGAACATACGGAACACTTAACCATTTTAAAACCTGGTTTTGAAAATGCGTCTTCGGTAATTATAAAACCTGAATTTGTTCTGGGTCAAACGATAAAGAATCCTGGAATTGGAAGATAATTCGTTTTAAATAAATTAACTGAAAGAGCTCCTTCCGTGAAAGGAGTCTCTTTTGGGTTTTATTGAATTTGCGGATTACATTTTCCGCACATTTGTCAACGTTACAATTCATTAAATGCCTTTATCGTTGGCAGTTACATCTTATTATAAAATTATTAATCTAAAAAACAGTATTATGGCATTAAATGCAACCATGAGGTTAACTTCAGAAGTACAGGGCGAAATTAAAGGCTCAGTAACACAGGCCGGCCGTGAAGATTCAATTCTTGTTATTGGATTTAGCCACGAAGTTGATTCACCCCGTGACGCAGCTTCAGGACTACCAACCGGGAAAAGACAACACAAACCGTTAATTGTTACCAAGGAAATTGACAAATCAACTCCGTTGTTAATGAGTGCGTTAATAAACAACGAGAATATAACAGATGTTGAGTTGAAGTTCTGGCAACCTTCGCGAAGTGGAAAGGAGGTTCAATTTTATACGATTCGATTGTTGAACGCCCGCATAATAAACGTACAACAGGAAATGCTGAATAATCAATATCCGGAAAACATGCGACACAAAGAGCGGGAGCACATATCCTTTGTTTATCAGAAAATAATATGGACTTATGAGGATGGCGGAATTTCAACCGAAGATACCTGGGAAGAAATTTCTGCAGCTACTTCTTTAAGAAACCCATCCGGAAGGCGAAGGCCAGGCTCTACTAAATAAAAGCTTTCATGAAGCCACAAAGGAATGCATTTGAATGAAGTAAAACATTTTGAAAACCAATATTAAATCCCGGCCTCGAACTTTTCCCTCCTGATTAAATCCGTTTATACCCCATATAGGGGGGAAATGCCAGCGTAAGGAATGTGGGATGGCAAAGAGGGTTGTCAGGAGAGGTGGCCGGGCGGTTGGGATTAGAATGCCCTGCGGGGTGGTTGAATTTTTAATGCTTAAAAATCAAGAATATAACAACTTTAAGTTGCTTAAATTTCAAGAACCACCTACGCCGACAAGCCGTGGTACTCCTTCTGAGAGGAGGAGAAATTCGTGCTCATGGCATCTTTAGCTGTAACCCACTTTGAAACCGATAAAAAATCCCGGCAACTTATCCTTCTTCATCGTCTTCTTCAAACAAGCTAACCGTACATTCATATTCCAGGTTAGTAAATTCATTTTTGGTCAGCCATTTTTCTGAAATCGTTAACGAATAAACATTGCCGCCATTGTTTTGCAGGTCCCAAGCAATACCTTCAGCTTCGGGGAAGGGTGCCTTGCCCTCCAGTTGGTCGCCAAGCAGGCGGTTGAGTAAATTGTTTTCCGAAAGGCCCTGGCTTAGCGCTTTTAACGCCGTTTCCTTTGTTAGCTCTACCGGGTTATGGTGTTCGTCTGTTATTTCGAAATGTATGCGGTTTACCTTGCCCTGTGGAAACTTACCGTTGTAAGCCTCGTAAAGCAACTGGTTAATGTTGAACAAATCATGATGAAGGTCAATCTCGGAATAGTTTTCAAAGACTTTTACCCGCAGCATTTCGTGCGAAAGATTATCAATTTGTCCTTCGGCTAAATCATCTGAAAGCTTGTATTCGAGCAAAATAGCAGCCGCCTCGTGGGGTTCAAAATCGGAAATGGCCATAAAAAGATAATCTTTTAATTCTGCGGTTTTTACCTGGTCGGCATCAGGGAACTCAAATCTCTCCAGCAATTCAATAAAGTCGTCGTTACTCCAAGCTCCATCCAGTTCATCGGTTGATTTAATATCGATTATTTTAACTAAATATTTCATTTATATTGTTTTGGTTCCTACAACTCTAACTTCGAGGTTAGATAATTGTTTCATTTTTATTGATTCTTTTTTCTTGTCCCCCTTAGTAAAAGCCTGCCTGCCGGTAGGTGTGGGATTCAGAGGGATTGGTAAAATCATTTTTTGAAATGGCCTAAAAGATTTTCCGCTAAAAGGGTCGCTATTTTTCTGTGCGAGAGGAGAAGTAAGCGATTCGGTTTTAGAATCACGTGAGAAGAAAAGCAGTGGGCACCCTTTCGGAAAATATTTTCAGCCTTGCGTTTTCTGTTTACTCTTTGTGGTTAGACAAAGAGTAAAGCCTCCGGCAGGGGAAAATAAAAAATATTATTGGTTTCTGGTGCATGCAACAATTCAATCAGATTGCTTCGCCTCCCTTGTCGGCTCGCAATGACAAGCATTTAGTGATAATTGGGCAGCGGACATTAGAGAATTATACTGGGCAAAAACGGTGGTTGTCCGCTGCCACATACTACATCTTTTATTGTCATTGCGAAGGAGGAACGATTGAAGCAATCTCACTGTACGCCCCTCCTTAAGAATTGGGTTTGGCTCATTGTGTTTGTCATCCCGTCCATATTATTGGGAATCCCCAGGTGTGTTACTACTTCAGTGATGAGAAAAGTTTTTATCCCTCAGTTGCAACCGAAATGGAACGTCGTCCGTGGTAATAGTGAGTTTAGTGATAGCATCCCTTCAAGGGATGCCATCCTTGCGAAGGAGGAATGATTGAAGCAATCTCACTGTACGCCCCTTCTTAAGAATTGGGTTTTGCTCACTGTGTTTGTCATCCCGTCCGTATTATTGGTAATCCCCGGGTGTGTTACTACTTCAGTGATGAGAAAAGTTTTTATCCCTCAGTTGCAACCGAAATAGAACGTCGTCCGTGGTAATAGTGAGTTTAGGGATAGCATCCCTTCAAGGGATGCCATCCTTGCGAAGGAGGAACGGCAGAAACAATCACTCATTTCGCGCCTCGTCTGTGCAGGGGGCAGGATGTATGTTGATTGTGGTATTGCTATATATGCCGGGTTAAAAACCAAAGACCATTAACCCTTCATTACAAACGAAGTGCAAAGGAAATTCCATTAAAAGATAATGGTTTTGAATGTGCAGACCGTTTCAATAATTTGACTCTAATCTTCCTGGTTGCTGCTGCTAATTGCCCACGCGGTAATTCCGGCAATGGTAATCAGACTTCCAACAATAATGGCTAAATTAACATTACGTTGCACTTTTCTTGCTTTTTTAAGCTGTTTGGAGCCTATTCCTTTGTCTGCAATAAGTTCTTCCAGGTTTTTGATTCTTCCTTCTAATTCTTTTTTGATTTTTTCGTTAAATTCCATATTCATAATGTTTTCATATCTCTAAAATTAAAACGCTCAGAAAATAAAATTGTTTGTTTTTTTCTCAGTTGTGTTAACCAGACTCATCAATTAGATTGCTTCGCTTCTCTTGTCGGCTCGCAATGAAACGCATTTTGTGATTATTGGGCAGCGGACATTAGAGAATTATACCGGGGCAAAAGGATGATGTCACAGCCTTGCGTTTTCTGTTTACTCTTTGTGGTAAGACAAAGAGTAAAGCCTCCGGCAGGAGAAAATAAAAAATATAATTGGTTTCCGGTGCATGTAGCAATCAAACTAGGTTAACGGCATTGGATGCACGGGTTTTGCTCACTGTGTTTGTTATCCCGTCCAGATTATCGTGAATCCCCGCCTGTTAATGTTTCCCTCTGGCTGAGGGATTAATTAGATTGCTTCGCCTCCCTTGTCGGCTCGCAATGACACGCATTTAGTGATAATTGACACGGACATTCGAGAATTATGCCGGGGGAAAAACGATGGTTATCCGCTGCCACTTTTAGCTTATTGTTTTGTCATTGCGAAGGAGGAACGACTGAAGCAATCTCACTGTTCTAATCTCTCTTAAAAATCGAAATGTAATCGGTGTGTAATTTGTAAGAATTGATTTTAGTACTCACTTTGTTTTGTCACCCAGAGGTTACAAATATCTCACCCTACACTCTATCGTTTTTCAAAAACAATTCTATTGTATTAGTCGTATTAAAAACAAATGACAATAAAACAGAAAAACAATTGAAATGAACATGTTAAAAAGTCGTTTAATACTTGGGAGTTTTATTATGTGAGTTTCATCGAAAACATTTTATAACTTACAATTTTTATGAAACAGATAATTTTTTTAATGGGATTAATTCTTATCATCGTGTCCTGTTCAGCCCCCAAAGGGTTAGTTAAAGTAAATAGTAACAACGGGGACAGTGTGGAAGAAGACAGTGTAGAATACGAACTGGAAACTTTTGACGTAAGATTTGAAACTTGGTATCAGTTGCACAATAGCCCGGCAATGTATCACTCACAGCAATATTACGAAAACTGGAATCGCCAATATGTTTCTGAATGGAACTATAAAGCCGCGAATGCACAGAGAAATTCATTTTTCGAACCTATTGTCGGATATGATGAGACTGTAGATTATGGTTTTGAATTAAATCATAAGCTTTTCTATTACTTTCAGTATGTAGAGCATGTTTTGAAAATTCAAATTATGCAGGGTGGGCCGCAAGCAGGGGTTTTTTAACAGTTGCTATGGGGTCGAATTTAGTTTCCGATGCATGCTTCAAATGCATTTTAATAAACAGGCTTGAATGCTACGGCTTTGCTCACATCGTTGGGATTACCCGGGGCTTCTAAAGTTTCACCCTTTTAGGGTGACTGAATTAGATTGCTTCGCCTCCCTTGTCGGCTCGCAATGACGGGCATTTCGTGATTAATGGCAGCTGACATTAGGGAATTATGCCGGGCCCTCCGTTCGCGCCTCCTTAAAAATTGGGTTTTGCTCACTGCGTGTGTCACCCCATCCAAATTATCGGAAATCCACGGGGCTATTACTACTTCAACCCTACAGGGTGATGCATATTATCATTTTTTGAAAATGGCCTAAAAGATTTTCCGCTAAAAGGGTCGCTGCTTTTCTGTGTGGGAGGAGAGGTAAGCGATTCGGATTAAGAATCGCGTGAGAAGAAAAGCAGTGGGCACCCTTTCGGAAAATATTTTCAGCCTTGCGTTTTCTGTTTACTCTTTGTGGTAAGACAAAGAGTAAAGCCTCCGGCAGGAGAAAATGAAAAATATCATTGGTATCCGGTGCATTCAACAATCAAACCTGATTAACGGTTTGGATGCTCCGGCTTTGCTCAATGCGTTCGTCACCTTGTGCCGATAATTATTGGGATTATCCGGGGCAAATTTACATTTCCATTAACATAAGTAACTCCAACTTTTTCCTTTATGGAGATGAGGAGCAGGGTTTCAGCGGGGAAATGAGGTAGTTGATTAATTAGTACTGACAACGTTAGCCTTTCCGTTTTGAAATCACCGCCAAGTAGATAGAAATGGTAATGGAAATCGCAGCTGTAATGATTAATAACCAAAAGCCGGCATGAAGCGAAATTTTTACATCTTCTCCACTTTTTAACAAAAAAACCAGTAACGACAGTACAAAAACGTCGATCATCGACCAATCATTAAAAAAGAGAAAAATGTTCAGAATTTTCCTTTCTTTCCATTTAAAAAATATAAACCCATACAACAATAATATTGAAAGAAATTGAAGTAATGGCATAAGTATAACAAACAAAAGAAGAACATAGCCAAGTATCTGATGCCCGCTTTGTATGAAATTTAAACTTCCTTTTAGCAGTGAAAAACCATTTTTCCAAAACTCCCATTTTTCAAGTGTAATGAGAGGGAGTGATATTCCGGTTAAAAGAATTACAAGACCCACAATTGCGAATACAAGCAATTCCCAATGATTTCTTATATAGGCAATAAATACTTTCATTTTCTCTTTGGGTTCAGGCAAAGTATTTCCAATAAGAAATGAAACTACGATGGATAAAAGAATGGCCGCACCAAAATAATAAATACCACTTCTGATGGTGGCCTTAGCTAATATTCCCAATTCCATTGATCCAACTGCTATTACCGTTACAAAAAAATCAAGCATTGACCATCTGCCAAGTAATTTTAGCATTTTAAGTGAAATTCGCGATCGTTTTTTACTGAACTTACCGAACCATATAATGATAAGTGCGATGTATTTCACAATAGGAAAGCATATTGAAAACAGGGATACCACAATCCCAAGTAAAACCTGGTTTTGACGGAACATAGTTGTAATACCGGAGAACAATGAATAGGTTTCTTTTTTAAAAATCAATTTCTCGAATGTAATAACCGGCGTAATAATGCCTGTTATAAATAGTACCACAGACACTATAATCAGGAGTATAATATCATAACGATGAGGATTTTGTTTGAACAGTTGTACTTTTTTTGTCATTTTTTCACATTCGGGAGAACCGGGATTTTTCCGGTTTTGTATTTAACGATAAAAGAATTAGTAACAATTCTATTCTTATTCTTGTTCTGAAAATTGGCTAAATAGCCGTAATCTAATCTTGTTCGGCTGACTATTTAGAAGGGAACGCTTTTCCCCGGACATTATTTTCATCTCATTTATTAATGAAACAATGATGTACTAAAAACAAATACACCTCCTTTCGAGGAAGTGTATTTCTGTATGATCAAATCGGTTGTTGCTCTTAAATCGGATCACCTTCCTGAATGCCTACCGGAGTGGGTTGATTCACCGGTTCGAGGGAACGGAGGTATTTATAAATGGCAATCAAATCTTCATCTGTTATTGTTTTATAAGCTCCCCATGGCATTGGAGAACCAGGTATTGCCTCACCGGCATGCATACGCGCAATAAAAACTTCGCGGGGCCACAGGGCAATACGTCCGGTTTCAGTGTGGGGAGTAAGATTGGGTGTAACAAAATGTTTTCCCGGAATAATAACCCCTTGATTATCCATCACTTCAAACTGCTGATTTCCCGCATAATCTATACCCACATAAGCGCCGGTCATCATATTACGTTCGGTGTGGCAACCTCTGCAATTGGCCACGCTTTCGGCCAGGTATTTTCCGTATGCTGCCGTTGTGTCGGGTTTTGGTGCCTCTGGAATTATCCCGTCTCCCATAGGCTTTATTAACCCAAATGCATGAACTGCTTTACCCAGAAAATTCCATTCGCTTGCGGGCCTTTTGTTTTTTATTGGAGGAGCGGAGCGCAGGTAAGAAATAATCGCGGTAAGGTCTTCGTCGCTTATATCATAAAATGGCATCATATCTATTAGAGGTTTGCCATCGTGTTTTACACCGTACCTTAGAGCACGGGCAAGTTCACCATCAGTAAATGCACCTATCCCTGTTTCCTGATCAGGAGTAATATTGGGCGCATGTATGATTCCCGGGGGCAAAACAAAATCCATTCCACCACTAAGAGGTATCTTCTCACCCATCCTTACCCGCTGAAATTCAGACATGGGTGAATGGCAGTCAACGCAATGTGCCGGTCCGTAAACAAGGTATTCCCCGCGGGCAATAATACTCGAATCACTACTTGCTGTAATTACAGGATAAGGTGCCTCATAAGTACGATTGGATGTTGCATATACAAACAGTACAAATCCTGCTATTACTACCATAATACCAATACCAATCCATTTTAGAATTTTTAAAAACTTTTTCATATCTCCACTCTTTAATTAGTTAAGTTTTCTATGTAGTATGTAATGGTGTATTTTATTCCCCTCATTATTTTTCTCTTGCAGAGAAATCAACATAATCAATTTACGACGAATGTTTATAAAAAACAATAAAGAGTTCAAAGTATTTTATACAAGGAAGGTTGAAGGACAATGCGCTGAATGATTGAATGGGATAATTCGTGAATGCGTGAATGATAGAATAGTTGGCAGTAGCAGTTTTCAGTCACAGTGTTCAGTATTCAGTGGAAAATTGGCAATAAGCAAATAACAGTAGGCAAATGTTCGTTTAGTCTCCCCTTTAGGGGCCGGGGGTAGTGATGGATTGAGGGACTGATGGACTGAGTTATTGAATGCATGAATGATTGAATGCTTAAATTATTTCAAACTATCTCAACCGATTTCAAACAACTTCAAACAATTTTCAATCTATCTTAAACAAAATTTCGCGGTTATTTGATGGACTGAAGAATTGAATGCGGGAATTGGTGAATTATCGGGAAGTACGTGTCAAGGATTAGAATTTAACAGTTTTTGTCACCATTTGAAATAATGGCAATATAGTGGATTGTTACCCCACAATTGATGACAACATTACACAGAGAATGTTTCAAAGTTTGAAAGATGCCCTAATAAATGCATGAATTACCATTTTTTGCTTATGGCATATTCTTTGGATGTTTTTCAGAACAATTGAATCAACACAAAATACATATATGAGTTACAAAGCGATAATTTCTTTTTTAATGGTTCTATTCTTCTTTCCTTTAGTGAAAGATAATATACCTGCAACAGGAACAAGAAATGAATTGGAGGCGATTTCATCAAAAGTAAAGCTGGACGAGGTAAGGGTAAATAATTACTCAGGATTAACTGACTCATTGTTTAATTCACCTGAAGTCGCCCTTTTTTACAAAAATCGGGACAATAAACTTGCCTGGCTCGAAAAAGGCAGGATCAACAGAAATATAAACGATCTCGTGAAACGTCTGGATGGATCATATAAAGATGGGCTGTCAGGTGAATTTTACAACCTCCCGAAAATTAAATCAGGAATTGAAGCGATTAAAAGATCGGAATCAAACGATGAAAACTGGATTTCGCAACTGGTTCAACTTGATGTTCTTTTGAGCAATGCTTATATGAATTTTGCAAGTGATTTATCTTCAGGACGGTTAAATCTGCATAACCTTGGTGAAGAATGGATTGTTTATCCTAAACCAAATCAACCTGACATTGCAGAGTACCTGGAAGAATCAATAAAAACCAGGAATATTTCCAAATCACTTGAGAGGCTCAAACCTCAAAATGAACAATATTATTTATTAGCGAATGCATATAACAGTCTTTTAAAAGTAAAATCGGAAGGTGGTTGGCCCTTGCCAGGTTATCTGTCGAGGTTGCAAGAAAACGATGAAGCAGCCGGAGTGATTGCATTAAAAAAATACCTGTTAGCTACAGGCGACCTCGATGTAAAAAATACCAATTACTTAAATTCTACCGTTTTTGATGAAGATCTTACACAGGCAGTTAAACAATTTCAACAGCGGCATGGCTTGAAACCTGACGGAATTGTTGGCAATAAAACGATAGCTGAGATGAATCATCCGGTTGATTACCGGCTTAACCAGGTAAAGCTAAATCTTGACAGGATACGCTGGTTCCCTGATGATTTCGGGCGGAAGTATATTATTATTAATATTCCTGATTACCGGCTTGGGTATTATGATAATGGCAAGTTAATGGAAACAATGAACGTGGTTGTAGGAAAAACAGAACATTTCACTCCTGTTTTAAAAGATTCAATAATTGATGTCGTTTTTAATCCCCAATGGAATGTACCTGCCAGTATCGCAACAAAAGAGATGCTTCCAAAAATACAAAACGATACTAACTGGCTGGCAAAAAACGATTACATGCTTTTAGAAGGTTCATACACAAGTAGTGACGATGTAGCACCCGGAATGGTTAAATGGGAGAAAATAACAGAAAATAACTTTCCGTATAGAATTGTACAAAAACCCGGGGGTAAAAATGCATTGGGAAGGGTAAAATTTGTAATGACAAACAACCAAAGTATTTATCTGCATGATACTCCTTCGGAAGAACTTTTTAGCCAGGTGCAAAGGGATTTCAGCCATGGTTGTATTCGTCTTCAGAAACCTGTGGAACTGGCTCAGATTCTATTGGAAGAACAGCTTCCGGTTGATACTATACAAAGTTACCTCGCCCAAAAAGAAACCAAAGTTGTGGTTCTCCAGAATCCGGTAATGGTAAATGTTCTTTATCAAACTGCCTGGGTTGATGAACAGACGGGGCAAATCCAATTTCGCGAAGATGTATACGGTTTTGATGAGATTTCGCTGGCGGCTTTTGAAAAAGATCATGAAAAACACTAACCCTTTAGCATTTTACTATTCTAAAAAATATTGAAGGAAAGAATGTTTATCTTTTGGTTTGGCATTTAAGTCGTAACACATGTCTTTTTCTTAATTGTAATTCTATTTTTTTAAAATCAATAGGATTCTTTTTATCATTCTTTAACACTTCACATAAAATAAGTTTTTTATTTTCGCCCCTGAAAAATTATAGTTTTTTTAACGAAAAATGGTGATTATAGAGTGATGAACGAATTGAATATCAGCAAGAACATTATGGTACAGTATTTGTGCATAGCGGGCGGATGCAATTCAAAATACAAATAAGCAACGATTCAAGGAATAACATTAATGAGATAATCATTGAGCTGGTTTTTAATTCCAAAGCTAATCGCAAAACAGAGGTTGATAAGAATGGGAAGAAATAATTATATTGCAATTTTAGTATTTATTTTATTTGGGGTGATACAGGGGAGTGCGTCGGTTAATAATACAGAAGCTAATCCGGGAAATTCCAACGTTTATGATGCTCAGAATTTATATGAGCAGATGAAATCAGACCCAACAAATGTATTGCCGTCATGGGAGGCATTTTCTTTGGCAGTGAGAGGTTATAATAATTTAAAGGCAACGTCGGGCAAGGTGAAGAAGGACATTCTGACAGTTGCCGACTTCAGCCTTGCTTCAAGCAGCAAAAGGTTGTGGGTAATTGATCTGGCAAAGAAAAAAGTGTTATATAATGATTGGGTAGCACATGGTAAAAAATCGGGCAATAATTTTGCTAAAATGTTTTCCAATCAATCCAATTCCAATGCCAGTTCAATCGGGTTTTATGTTACTGGTGAAACCTACAGTGGAAAACACGGCCTTTCTCTTCGCCTCGATGGCATGGATAATGGGTTTAATGATAACGCCCGGAATCGTTCCATAGTAATACACGGTGCAAAATACGTTAGCGCCGATTTCATTAAAAAATATGGTCGTTTGGGGCGAAGTCTTGGCTGTCCGTCGCTTTCCATGTCAATTTATAAAGATGTGATTGACACCATCTGCAATGGAAGTATTTTATTCATTTATTCTCCGAATGCCGATTTTGTAGCAAAGTCTCCTGTTTTACACTCAATACCTGACGAAATAAAACGTACTACTGCCACATTATAAATAACGGGTCGGGTAAATCAATCAGAAACTTTTTTTTTTCTTTGTTACTTTTTCTTCAGTCGTTTATGAAGGACTGGAGGGATAAGGCGTGTAATCAGAAGATTTTTAACAGCGGTATATAAATGTTGGAGTGCGTTACCCGATTAACCGGTTGGTCTCGTAGTTCTGATAACTGCTGAATCTGATAATTGCTAAAATTTTATGTTTATTGTTTTTCCATAGAGTGAGAAGGCTTTATAGCATTCGTGAAATTAAATGTTTCAAGGGATTAGACCTGCAATTTATTTAAACAAAATGTTGAATCTTTCTTTGCACGTTAGTCTTATCTTCAGATAAAAATTTAATTCCTTAAATTTGTCATTAAAATCCACGATCCGAAAAATTTGTTTCGGAAGGGATTGAGTTGTATCTTTTGTGCATGCAACAGAATTAGCTTTTATTCGTTTACTGTTTTAGTTAATTTTAAACCAATTGATGGACGAAACTACCTTTTTTTTAAGATTTGTTAAGTCCATATGATATTTAACCACATGAGAAGATTAGTCATAATTTTTATTCTGCTGACAGGATTTTCATTAGCTTCCTTTGCACAACGGGATATTAATGCATGGAAAAATGAAAAAAACCTGGAACAGCAATACCAGGTATTTAAGGAAAACCTCAATTTTTGGGACGGTAAATTTTTTATGAATGAGACACAGCTTAATGATTATTATCGGGCTTTTTCAGATTCGGTAGACATTTTGAAACAGAAAGATGCCGATAAAGCTATCACAATAAAAGAACTTCAGAACCAGTTAAAATCTGCCAATAATCAGCTGGAAGAAACAAAAGCCGATCTGGAAACGAGCATTAAAAACAGAAATTCAATTGAAATTTTCGGATTAAAAATTGAAAAAGGCATTTACACATTGATTTTGTCGTTAATAATTTTGGCACTTATTGTATTCGTGTTGATTTTGTATTACATGTATTCACGCAGTAATAAGATAACTATACGTACAAAAAAGGATTACGAAGAGTTGAAAGAAGAATTTGAGTTGCATAAAAAAGATGCTCTTGAACGGTATACTAAAATAAACATGGAGTTGCATCATACGCGTTTGGAGTTGAAGAAGAAATAATTTTCAGTAGTAAGACGCAAGTATCAGGTAGTAAGACTTAAATGCGGGAATGCTTGAATTATTGAATGTGTAAAGGATTGATTGCATGAATTTAGAAAAGTGTTCAGTCGCAGTTTTCAGTGTTCAGGAGAAAACTGGCAGTAGACAATTAACTGTAGGCATACTCTGTTGAATGGATTGATGGAATGATTAACAGAAAGATTGAAGTATTGAAAGATTGAATGCGTGAAAAAAAGTTTAAAGTTCAGTGTTCAAAGTTCAATGTAAACTCGAAACTCATAGCTCGCGGCTCGTGACTCGAAGCTCGCGACTCAAAGAAAAAAGTAGGCAGTCGCAGTATTCACTAGAAAATTGGCAGTAGGTAAAGACTGTAGCTGAATAATATTTGCGTTTTAAGCTTTCATTTTTTTGAACTAAATGAAAATGTGTGTTTGATCTCCCCATGAGGGGCCGGGGGTAGTGATGGATTGATGGGATTTGATTGGATCGTTCATTTAGGGGCGGGGAGCGACAAAATGCAACCGGAGGTTTTAATCAAAGTGTATTATTCCATATTGTCTCCCGGATAGATTTTAGCAGAAAAGATTTTTGGCCAGTATATTTACTCCCGCGATGCATTTACTAGTTTAGGTTCGCCCGAAATTTGTTTCCCTGAATTTCCTGTATTTTGCATGTTTTTAATGGCTTTTCTCGCATTTTTGTTCGCTTTTTTTACTTTGTAGTTAAACCAATGGTCACCAAATATTTTACGGAAAAGATCGTCGAGATTTGAAAGTACAACAACGTTCCAGAAACCCCTCAACCACTTCCCAGGTTTTGGTGAAAGTGCCCGTTGATTAATTGCATAGCCGCCATCAGGATATTTTATATAATGCCAATATCCGCTTGGGATAAATAGCGAATCTCCAGGTTCCATAATGCAATGCATGCCCCTAACAAACTTTAGCCCCGGATATTTTTCGTAATCCGGTTGATCGATATTCACCGAACTATGCACCCCGAAAGGATATTTATAAAGCAATTTTGAATAGCTGGGGTGAAAAAGGAAAACTTCCTTACGTCCGTGCAATTGCGTTAAAAATACATTCGACCAATCCATATCCTGGTGAATGCGTACTTTTGCATTTTTCCCGCCAAAAAACATAAACGGAATTTTTATGTAAAAACGCATTAATGGTGGATATGAAAAATCATTTTTTAATTCGGGCTTGTGTTTGAATATATTGAAAAGAAACAAACGAACATCACTTTCCTTATTGGCAGTAATGGAATCCAGGTAATCAGCAAACTTCATTTTACGATCTGGTTGTTTGAATGAACGGTCCTCTCGTTGTAATTTTGCATCAAAAACTCCCACCTCAATGTCACCAAGTTCTTCTTTAAAATAATCTACAGACCATTTCTTTAGAGCAGGATATTCATTCCATAAGCCTCTTATAATAACTGGTTTCTCATTAACCAAATAATCTTTTTTAAACTTTTCCTGCGATATGTTTTTAACAATATCTACAGGTGTAAAAAAATGTTTTTCCATAATTCAATGTTTGAGTGAAACTTTTTATTTGCAAAAGTTAAAAGGTACAAGTTATTACAGCATTTAATACAAAACAAGTTTACTACAATAAGTTATGGTTATCTATTTAATGCATTTGACCTGTTATTTGTTCGACACGGATTATAAAAAAAACAAATCAATTTTCAGCTAATTCAATATTTCATTTGTAAAATGTAATTTACGGAATTTATTTGAATAGCTATTTAATACATGAAGTATAAATTGGTATTGCTGAAGGATTTTTTAATTGCAATTTTAACAGACATTTTCAAAAAAAGAGTATTTTGTCCTATTAATCATTGTTTAATTAAAATTAAATATCATGGCAAAGTATCTGGTTTGTGCGAATTATATTGGCGATGGAATTCAGGGTTTGATAAATGAAGGAGGCTCAAGCAGACGCACAGTAATTGAAAAATTGGCCACTTCTCTTGGTGGGAAATTAGACTGCGTTTATTACGCATTCGGAGAGTTTGATATTTATATGATTATTGATGTCCCCGACAGGGAAAGTATGGCGGCATTATCCTTAAAAGCGTCTGCGAGTGGATTAGTTAGAATGCAATGTATTGTATTGATGACACCTGAAGAAATTGATGATGCTGTAAAGAAAACCAGTGAATACAGGGGCTCCAGGGCAATCCTGGTTTCGTTAGATTATTAGCGCAATAAAAAATCTCGTTGTTTAAGGCTTACACTCAAACAGCGAGACTTTTTTTAATCCCAACTTTTCAGAAATATAGAATTGAAATGTTTCCTGAATATTGAAGTTTATTTACAATATTTATCAAGATATTCCATGGCTTTGTAATTGCCTAAATCAAGTGCTTTTCGAAAATCTTCGCAACCATTTTCTTCCATCAGAACTTTAATACTTCCGCGGTTAAAATAAGCAGATGCAAATGATTCATTAAGATTTATTGCTTTAGTATAATCTTCAAGTGCCCCGTCATAATCTTCCAATGCTTTTTTAGCAAGCCCCCGATTGTTGAGTGCCTGAATATTAGTGGAATCAAGTTCCAGCGCTACAGAATAATCTTCAATGGCTCCTTTGTAGTCTTTAAGATAATTTTTTGCTAAAGCTCTGTTGTAATAAGCTGCCGAAAAAGTTCCGTTTAGTTCAATTGTTTTATCGTAATCTTTAATAGCTTCTTTGTATTCTCTTTTATCTAGTTTATCGTTTCCTGAATTGTAAAATTCTTTTGCATTTTCAGTTTGGGCGAATGATAATGTGCTAATAGCAATTAAAATTAGGGAATAAATAATTTTTTTCATGAGTATTTTAATTGTTTTCCGGTTAATAAGACTTTTTTTTTTTAATAAGTTTAATTGAGAATTTATTTTTAGCAAACCTTTTTTTGGATGTTATAATTTTGCGAAAGCATAGATAAATAATTTCCTGAAAACTCTGCGAATTCAAAACAAAAAAAGTGCCAAGATTAAGTAATCTTAACCGGTTTGTCAACTTTTGATTTTAAAAGTGCTATTTCCAGCACATCCATTATTGTATGTACAAAATGAAAATTAAGGCCTTTCAGATAATCTTCTTTTATTTCTTCCAGATTTTTACGGTTTTGTTCTGATAGAATGATGTCGGTGATACCTGCTCGTTTTGCAGCCAGAATTTTTTCTTTAATACCTCCAACAGGGAGAACTTTGCCCCGCAATGTTATCTCTCCGGTCATGGCTAAATTTTTTCTAACCTTACGTTGAGTAAAAGCCGAAGCCAGTGAAGTAACCATGGTTACACCTGCTGATGGTCCGTCTTTAGGTATTGCACCTTCAGGAACATGAACATGAACATTCCAGTTGGCAAACACTTCAGGTGTGAGTTCAAGTTGTTCGGCATGTGCTTTAAGGTATTCATGAGCAAGCATGGCCGACTCTTTCATAACATCGCCTAAGTTACCAGTGAGTGTTAAAGCTCCTTTCCCTTTGCTCAGGCTGGTTTCCACAAACAGAATTTCGCCACCAACAGCCGTCCAGGCAAGACCGGTTACTACTCCGGCAAATTCGTTACCCTGGTATTTTTCTTTTGAATATTCAAGAACACCAAGGTACTCGCGAATATCTTGCCTGGTTAGTTTTTTATTGTATTCCGCTTCAAAAGCGATCTTTTTTGCTATCCGTCGAATTACTTTCGCCAGTTTTTTGTCAAGTTCACGAACTCCGGATTCGCGCGTATAACCATCAATGATTAACTCAATAACCTCTTTTGAAAAAGTTATATCTTTTTTCTTAAGCCCGTGATTTTCCAATTGTTTTGGGATAAGGTGGCGTTTAGCAATTTCAATTTTTTCCTCAACCAGATAGCCGCTTACTTCTATTAATTCCAGCCTGTCGCGCAATGGAGGAGCAATGGTGCTTAATGTATTTGCAGTAGCAATAAACAATACTTTTGAAAGGTCATAATCCGTTTCAATGTAATTATCGTGAAATTCGGAATTCTGTTCAGGATCGAGAACTTCAAGCAAAGCCGAGGCCGGGTCGCCATGAAAATGTTTAGACACTTTATCGATCTCATCCAAAATAAATACAGGATTTGATGACTTTGCCTTTCGTATATTTTGTATAATCCTGCCGGGCATGGCTCCAATATATGTTTTCCGGTGACCACGAATTTCAGACTCATCGTGTAATCCTCCCAAACTTATGCGAACATAATTTCTTTCCAGTGCTCTTGCTACTGATTTGCCAAGAGATGTTTTTCCAACTCCGGGAGGTCCATACAAGCAAAGTATTGGCGATTTCATGTCGTTTTTCAGTTTTAAAACGGCAAGGTGTTCAAGTATACGTTCCTTTACTTTTTCCAATCCGTAATGATCTTCATCCAAAATTTTTGAAGCATGTTTCAAATCAAAATTGTCTTTTGTGTACTCATTCCATGGCAGGTCAAGCAACGTTTGACAAAACGAGAACTGCACAGAATATTCACCGGCGGCAGGATTTAACCGACTTAGTTTTTCAACTTCGCGTTTAAAGAATTTGGCTACTTCCTCGATCCATTTTTTTGTTTTCGCTTTTTCTTTTAAATCTTTAATCTCCTGTTCAACAGGATTTCCACCTAACTCATCCTGAATGGTTTTCATCTGCATGTTGAGCATAAATTCACGCTGCTGACGATCAACATCGGTTTTTACCTTTTTCTGAATATCATTTTTCAGTTCCAGCATTTGAACCTCTTTAACCAAATAACTAATGGCTTGAACACCACGTTCTTTCAGGTTTTCAACTTCAAGTAGCTTTTGTTTGTCCTCAACGCTTATATCGGTGTTTGAACAAATAAAATTTATTAGGAATGTGGAGTTTTCAATATTTTTAACAGCAAAAGTTGCTTCGGGAGGAACATTTGCCGAAAACTGGGCGATCTTTATGGAGAGGTCTTTAAGCGAACCTACAATAGCGCTGAATTCATTATCATTCTCTGGTTTTGTTTCATTTAATGCTTCCACCCTGGCTTTAAAGTAAGGGGTGTCGGTGATAAATTCCCTTATTTGATAACGACGCTTTCCCTGAATAATTACGGATGTGGAGCCATCAGGCATCTCAAGCACTTTAAGAATCTCTGCTACCGTTCCGATCGAATACAGATCTTTTTCTTCGGGCCGGTCAATCGTATAATCTTTTTGTGCTATTGTACCCAAAAGTTTGCCACCTTTATTTACATCACGAATTAGTTCCAGCGAGCGCTCACGACCAACTGTTATAGGCAAAACAACTCCCGGAAACAATACTGTATTTCTTAAAGGTAGTATCGGAAGTATATCAGGCACTTCGGTGTTTTTTAAATCACGGTCGTCGCCATCAGCAATTATCGGGAGAAAATCATTCTCATTTCCAATTGAACTTGACCCAAATATTTGTTGTATGATTGAACTTCGTACTTTCCCCATTATATATTATTTGTGACAAACTGACGTTTGCGGTTTCAAAAAATTACAGGTTTATTGGTTTGCAATCGCTGTGCCATAACCTAAAATAGTTGACGACACACTTTTGTTCAATTGTATTGACGTAAAATGCCGACAAAATTTCAGCACTAAAATAAATGATTTTGATAAACCTGATGAATGTTATTTGCTATTTGGATGTATTATAAAAACCTGATACAGTGACAAAAAAAGCCCTGCAATGCAGAGCTTTCTTTTGAAAATATTTTTAAGAGTTACTTTTTCCTGTTTTCCATGTGTTTCCCATAACGATTCATGAACTTATCAACACGACCTGCAGTATCCACCAATTTAACTTTTCCGGTGTAAAAAGGATGTGAAGTGTTTGAAATTTCAATTTTGAAGAGTGGATATTCAACGCCGTCAATAACTTCAGTTTCCCTGGAGTTAACAGTGGAACGGGTAATGAAAGTATGACCGTTCGACATATCTCTGAAAGCGACCAGTCTGTATTCTTCCGGGTGTATTCCTTTTTTCATTTTTATCTGTTTTAAATTGAATGGTTACATTCTTTAACTGCAATCCATTCCGTCAATTTTTATGTTTCCTTTTTCAATCGGGCTGCAAAGATAAATATTGTTATTAATAATCCAAAAAAGAACCTCTTTTTTTAGATTCCCGGATTCAAAATTTTAATGAATAATTGGTGCCTTTTTAAATGGCTTGTTTCGGTCGAATAAATAGCGCATCGTATAGTGTGTTTTCATCTTTTTCCCTCCGACAGATTCATAAAGCGAAACTATTTTTGGGTTAAAATCGCCTGCCCATGATAATTCCAATTCTTTGTACCATGGCTTTCTGTACATTACCGGCCGTAAATTGAAAAATATAGCTGATTCAATTCCTGATTTTTGGTACTTCGCCGAAATACCAAAAATAATTACTCGGGCACGTGTGATTTTCTTCCGCTTTTTTAGCCAAAGTAATTTCATTAATGAAAAGAAATTGATTTTACCTTTTAAATGAATCAATATGTGATTCAAGTCAGGGATCATTACAAAAAATGCGATCGGTTCTTCTTCATGATAAGCAAACCAAATAAACTCTTCATCAATAAGAAGTTTCGAATCTGTCAGGAATTCATGTAAATCATCTTTGTCAAGTGGCCTGTAGTTTTCATGTGAACGCCATGCTTCATCATAAATAATAGCAAAATCATCAATAAATTTTTCACTTTCTTTCCAACTGAAATGCCGAAAACTGTATTGTGGTTTGTTGGAAACCCATTCAGCAATTTTCCAAAACCGGTCGGGAAGTTCCGGCATTGTAATATCAAGATGATAACTGTATTGTTCGAAATATACCTTGAAATCCGTAATTTTCAAAAAGGTTAACATAATAGGGCGGGTTATAAGGCATGCCAAATCCCTGTGGTATAAATCCGTCGGCAAGCACTCCCCAGTTAACATAATTTTCTCCAAAGTTTATGGGGCCATCCATAGCTTCCATTCCTTTAGTTAATAACCAGTATTTTGCTGTGTCAAAAAGCAGGTTGGCGGCTTCCTGATTATCAATACATTCAAAAAAGCCACAACCACCTGTTGGCTGCTCATAAATTTTTGCTTTATCCGTGTTGTAAAACGCCCCGATTCTACCGATGGGTTTTCCATTTTCATCACTAAGAACCCAACGTATTGCGTCACCATTTTTAAACGAAACATTTTTGTTGGGATTGAATACATTTTCAATAGTTACTTCCAGCGGGCAAACCCAGTTTGGATCGTTTTTGTAAATTTCATGAGGAACTTTGTGGAATAATTTTTTGGTTTTTTTGTCAGTAACTTCTGTTAGTTTCATTGTTTCTGTTTTGCGGTTAAATATACAAAATGAAGCGAAATTCTTGTTTCAAAAAACGGAAAAAGGAGCTTTAAAGTGTTTTTAAAAATGAAATAGTCCCGAGTTTTTCGAGACTATTTTTATGATTTATATTTTGAAAAATATGCTACTAATTACGACTGGAAAGCTTTGCCAGTAATCTAAGCAATTCAAGGTATAACCAGATTAGAGTGACCATCAATCCGAATGCTCCGTACCATTCCATATATTTTGGAGCACCCGATTTGGCAGCATTTTCAATAAATGAAAAGTCGAGAACCAGGTTTAAAGCGGCAATACCAACAACCACAAGGCTGATTCCAATACTCAGGTTACTGTTTCCGTACAAAAAACCGAGGCTTGCACCAAACATTCCGGCAATGAAACTCACCAAATATACAAGTGCTATTCCGGCGGTTGCTGCAAAAACCCCCATGGCAAATTTCCGTGTAACCTTAATAATTCCTGAACGGTAAAAGAAAAGCATGGCGGCAAAAACTCCTAATGTTAACATTACAGCTCTCATTACGATACCACTATACATTGTTTCAAACATGGCGGATATTCCACCCAGAAAAACCCCTTCGAAAACAGCATAAATTGGAGCTGAAATACCAGAACTTTGAGGTCTGAAAACGGTAATTAAAACGGTAATAAAACCTCCGATTCCACCAATTACCAGCCATGGCATTATTGCGGAACGCGCCGCTTCGGGGCTAAACGTTAATCCTTCCATGAATTTATTCCAGGTAAACACGGCACCTGCTATTACCAATAAAAGCATTAAGGCGGTTTTATTTATCGTGCCATTAATGGTCATTACATCCGACGAAGAGGCATAATCCCGTTGAAATACATTGTCTTTCAATACTGGATTTGAAGATCTTGACAAATTCATCATTTTATTTCTTTTTAGTTTTCTGTTTTTCTTTTAAAATGCATTGCACCGTAAAACAAATAGTGCGCCAGTGATGTTTAGCTGACAAGTTTTCATGATAGGTTAAACATCCCCTTTTAGTTTCAAAACGTCCTGCACATTTTCACCGGTTAATTCGTTAAAAAGATCTTCACCCAGTTTCGCTGCTGTTTCTGAATCGCTTAACTGTAAAACTCTTGCCGATTCAATACTTAATTCATTAAGTTGTACTGAACGGGTTCCCAATGCAATAACAGTGCGGTAGAGTGTTGTGTGAAGTTTGGTGTCTTTTGCTAAAGTTTCAAACTCTTCAAAAAAAGGTTCAAACATTTCATCGATAGCATTTTTTTCAGTCAAAGCCAGGCGGCCAATAAGGTGAATGCCGGTAAATCGTACCAAATGTTTTTTCCCACGGCACCATTCAAGCGCTTTTATAAATGCAAATTTTGTTTTTACGTATAAATTGGCAGAAGATTGTTCAGCAATTTCAATATTTTCAAAAGATTTTGTATGAAAATCCATTTGCTCTTCGGTAACCAATTCAGGTTCTTCAAGCAGTGTTGAAAGAATCATGGTTTCTCGCCAGCCTTTATTCCAGAGTTTTAAGTGCAAGCAAATGATCGGGCTCAAAAAGTATAGCAATTTCGCGGAGTTCGGTAATTGAAACTCCCCAGTTAATTTTATAACTGATTCCTTTTGCATTCATCAAATCAGAAACATCGCCATTCTTTTTAGATTGAATGATCTTCAAAATCTGTTGAAATTCTTTTTCCTTTTCCTGATTATCGAGAATAATTTCCATTCAGTTTTTTTTGCAAAAATAGTTGTTTTTCACTAATCACGATACATGGTTTTTATAGCTCAGTGAAAGCTGGCTAATTTATTATCGGTTACTTATTTTTCAGGTATCATCCAATTTCCTATTTTTATCGAAGTTTAAAAAAAATACATGTCAGCTCTGTTTGAGTCAATCAAAAACCTGTTTCGAAGTGAATTTTACCGCAACATTCTCAGCCTTTTTTCAGGGGTGTTTTTGGCGCGGATATTTCCGGCGCTGTTTGCATTAATAATTGTGCGGCTATATTCGCCTGATGATTTTGGGATTTTTGTTCTTTATCTTACAATTGCATCTGCCCTTTCGATTGTTTCAACAGGGAAATATGAAAATGCAATTATTCTGGCAGAAACGACTGAAGAGAAACGGCATATTTTCTGGTTGGCTCAAAAATTAAATATTTGGGTAAATTTTGCCGCATTAGCATTAATTTCATTATACATTCCATTGGTTGGAATAACCGGAAAGACATCGGTTATAATGTTGGCTCTTGTTCCTGTTTATTCGTTCTTTTTTGCAGCTGTTCAGCTTGTTCGAAATATTTTTATCAGCAATAAACAGTTCAATAAATTATCAGTACTTGAAGTTGTAAGAGCAATTTTAACAGGAATATTTCAGTGTTTACTTTTTGTATTACCCGGAACAGGATTGTTTATTGGCGCTGCTTTGGCACAGTTGATAACATTCTTTTTGTATTCAGGAAAACTCCGCGAAACCCATTGGGTGGGCACGTTGAAATTTACCGCAGATGAAATAAAACAGGGTAAACGTTACATCAATTTTCTTAAATATTCGGTTGCTTCCGAAGTTTTTAATTTCTTAAGCAGCCAGTTGCCAATTTTTTTGATTAAACCCATATTTGGTTCTACAATGTTGGGTTTGTATTCGTTCCCAAACCGATATATAAGTATTCCGGTTCAACTTGTTAGTACCTCAATTTCAAGGGTATATATTCAAAAAGCGCGATCGCTAAAAAACAATATCAGTGAATTAAGCGAACTTACATTTTCTCTTTTTAAAAAGCAGTTCTTAACAGGAATAATCCCATTTACCATTCTGGCTTTCTGGGGTCAGCCATTGTTTCGGTTTGTTTTTGGTGCCGAATGGGAATACTCCGGATTTCTTGCTCAATTAATTTCTCCGTGGCTTTTTCTTGTGATGCTTGGATCACCGCTTTCAGCAATTATGATTGTAATGGAAAAGCAAAAAGTCTCAATGATATTTAATATACTTTTGCTGGCATTCAGAGCAGTGAGCCTTTTGGTGGGTGGATTGATTTTGAAAGATATTGAATGGGCAATTGGATTATATAGTTTAACCGGATTTGCGTTTTTTGTTTGGCTCTGCGGATATTCATTACAGCTGGCAGGTGTAAAATTAAAAAGTGTAATACTGTTTTCGTTGAAGATTGCAATTATTGTTGTTGGCCTGTTGGCGCTGATTAAGTTATGGATTTAAGTCGAAAAGTAATATTGAAGAAATTTAACTGGACAAAAGATCAGACAGCTTTTGTTGCGGGATTTATATGGCTAAATGGCAGACATCTTTCAGAAAAAGAATTTGCAGAATATATTTCCTGCAAAAGCACTTCATTTGAAGATTTTTCGAAAACAATTCAACCATTAAATGGTCAGTTTTCAATTATAGTTGAGAAGAACGAAGAAATCTGGCTGGCGACAAGTCATACGTGGAGTTATCCGTTATTTTATAAAAATACAAATGAAGGAATTTTCATCAGCGATGAACCCACCGAACTTTTGTTTGATGAAAAAGTAACTAAACTTGACTCGTTTTCAGAAATCTATTTTCTAAATTTTGGGGTTACGCCACTGTCAAAAACATTAATCAAAGATATTTTTCAGGTTCAACCAGGAGAGATAATTCGATTTAAGATTCAAAGTCTCGAAATTACCTCGTTTTTACCTTTTTCAGATAAAAGTGATTTAAGGAAGGATAATGTTTCAGAAAATGAACTCCATGATTTTTTATGCTCAACATTTGAAAAGTATTTCAATACAATAAAAAACAAACAGGTTTTACTTCCGCTCACTCGGGGATATGATTCCCGACTTTTGGCTTGTTTGTTAAAAGAGTTTGGCCACAATAATGTTATTTGTGCTACCTGGGGCAGATTTGGAAGCAGCGAAATTCAAACCGCAAAACGGGTTGCAGGGCAACTTGGGTACAAACACTTTTTCGTTGATTATTCAAAGGTCATAAAAAATGATTTTACAAACTCAACTGCATTTAAATCTTATATCGATTTTGCCGGCCATTTTTCTTCAATGCCATTTTTATATGAATATTTTGGCGTAAAAGAGTTAATCGAAAAAAAGATAATTGACAAAAAAACAGTAGCATTGCCCGGTCATCCGGGAGATTTTATTAGGGGTAACCACATTGGCTGGGATGTGGTTAAAGGTGATCGGGATTATCTGGCTTCAAAAATCATTTCAAAATTTGGTACTTCCTTTCCGGTTAAATTGAACGAGAGGCAGACACTTAATAATTATATTATTACGGAGTTTCTGAATGATAAAGTTGATTCGTTAAGACTAGGTTATGAACTTTGGGATTTCAAAGAGCGTCAATGCAAATTTATTGGTAACTCGAGCCAGATTTTTGCATTCTTTGGCATGCAAAGTATGATGCCTTTATTTGATTTGGATGTTTTAAAGTTTTTTAATCGGGTTCCAGACAAACAAAAAATTGAACAGAATATTTATTATTCCACATTGGAAAATCGCTTCTTTAAAAAGCTAAAAGTTGATTTTGATCTTAAACCAACCGAATTACACCAAAGCTATAATTCATTAAAAGAGGGTCTGTTAAAGTTTGTTCCTCATGCCATTAAGAAATTGTATTATCCACTAAACGACGATATTTATTATCGAGAGATTACAAAAGAATTGCAAACCGGGAATAAAAATTTCCGGGTTAAGCATCCTGTTCGGCCAAACGCTTACAATAGTTATATAATCCAGTGGTATTTGTTTTCTTTGCAGCAATCATTCAGAAAAAGTAAAAAGATTTGAAGATAGATGAAGATTAATAATTTTACTGAAATTGTTCATTGCCTGAATTGTGGTAGCCAGGAATTGAAATTAATTGTAACTGCAAATGAATTGGTTTGTGGAGAATGCAACCAATCGTACAGTATAGAAAACGGGGTTCCTGTTTTTATTAAACGATTTGATTATGAAAAAGAAATGCAATCTGATTTACACAAAAATCAGGATACAGTATTTAAATATGTAGACCATTATCAGAAAGATGGTGTTGAACATGACTATTTTCAGGAACGCGGTGCCGGAACTGAACATGGCGACAGAAGAGTTCGGGAACACATTATTTCAAACATTACAAAAAAAGCAGGCGTGGTTTTAGATGTTGGTTGCGGCAGCGCCTGGGTTGCAAAAAATTTGTGTCCCAAAAATTACGAAGTGGTTTCAATGGATATTTCCCTGGATAATACAACAAAGGCACTTCAAAAGTATCCGTTTGAAAATCATTCTGCTGTTATCGCCGATGTTTTCTCGCTTCCTTTTAACACCAATGTTTTTGATTATATAATTGCCTCCGAAATTATTGAACATGTAGTTGACCCGGCTGCATTTGTTAAAAACCTAATTCGGGTTTTAAAACCAGGCGGAAAATTAATTGTGACAACTCCATATAAGGAAAAGATTAAATACACACTCTGTGTTCATTGTAATAAGCCAACTCCAATTCATGCCCATTTGCACTCTTTCGATGAAAAAATATTGACTGCGTTATATAAAGGAGAGGAAATAAAATCATGTGAATATTACACGTTTGGCAACAAAATTCCCATTTATCTGAGGATGCATGTTTTTTTGAAATACCTTAGTTTTTGGTGGTGGAAAAAATTCGATCGGGTTTTTAATTTTATTTATAATGTGCCTATTCGAATTTTGATAAAATGGGAAAAATCTTCTGATTAAATTAAGAATGTTTTAGCTGCTAAAAGTATTCTGGGCATATAAAAGTTGTCAGGATGTTTTTAGTGAAAAAAGATTCTTTTTTTCAAATAAATTATCAAATACAATTCAGTCAATCATAACATTGTTGTTTCATTAATAATAGATTTCTTTTTAACTATTTAGAATCAAATTTTTATAATTCGTTTTTTTTGAAATAATTAAACTTTTGCTTGTTAAAATAACGTTGTATTCGTTCTTGAATGTTGAATAAATAGTAAAAACTGAAAATGTTTTCCAATTTTTTTGAGTATATTAAGAAACCTTTTGCTGACATTTTTTGTTAGTGATTGTGTTTAAAAAAATCAGGTCGTTGTATTATTGCTAAACTGAACAGAATGATAAAAAAATTCGTGGGAAAAACAGGCGTAAATTTTATGTCGTTTTATGTTTTCCTGTTCGCTTTCATTTCCATTTTTTCCATCACAGAAAAAGCCAGTTCACAGACGGGTGACACGGTAATAGCTGATAGCACAAATGTCTCAGATGTCAGTCATGAAGAAGCAGATAGTAATGTACAGGAATCCCAGGAAGAACTGGTAGTTTCTGACGATCATTCAGAAGATGAAATAACCCATGGGAAAAGACTTTTTCTGGGTTTGCTGCCTTTCGATCGGTCATATGAATCCTGTGTCTCGTGTCATCGCCTAAATCCTGTGGACACGCTGAATTGGAATCCTTCAGCCATGGATATTGCGTTAAAATATGTGGATAAGGATTTTGCTTCATTTCAGCAGGTTTTAATGGAACCTTCAGGTATAAAAATGGAAGCTTCGCATGTAAATTTTACGATTGAAGAAGAAGATTTAAGATCAATAAAAACATATTTAAATGATTTGGCTCACCAAGGTCCGCCAACATTAAAACCCAGTTATGACAATCTGATTTTGTTTCTGATTTTAGGAATTATTCTTACATGGGCATTAATAGAATTGATTTTTTTACATAAAATAAAAAGAAAAGCAATTCCACTTATCATTTTTTTGGGTGCATTTAGCTGGCAGGCAAAAATGATTGCTGAGGATGCCATTCGTTTAGGACGACAGCAAAATTATGCTCCCGATCAACCCGTAAAATTTTCACATAAAGTACATGCCGGCGAAAATGGTATCGATTGTAAATATTGTCATACAACAGCTGAATACAGTAAGTCAGCCGGTATTCCGCCTCCAGATCTTTGTATGAATTGCCATGTTCTTATAAGAGAAGGAACAAACAGCGGGTAAATTCGAAATTGCAAAAATTGTTGATGCCTCTGAAACAGGAAACCCAATGGAATGGACGAGAATACACAATCTTCCTGACCATGTATTTTTTAGTCATGCTGTTCATGTTAGTTCGGGTAAAATTGACTGTAAACAATGTCACGGACAGGTGCAGGAGATGGATATTATGAAGCAGGCAAATGACTTGTCAATGGGTTGGTGCGTGAATTGCCACCGCGAAACCAATGTGCATTTTGAAAATAACGCATATTACGATGATTATATTAAACTGCACGAAGAATTAAAAGCGGGTAAAATAGATTCTGTTAAAGCAGTAGATATTGGAGCCAACGATTGTATGCGTTGTCATTATTAATAATATTGAAGATGAAAGTTTGTAAAACCAGACTATGACAAAATATTGGAAAAGTTTAGACGAGTTAAAAGATCCGGTTGCATTTAAAAACAGTGAGATAAAACTGGACATTGGATGCAAATCGTGAAGTAGCAAAGAAAGCTGCTGAATCGTCGCGTCGCGATTTTTTGAAAACTTTAGGTTTTAGTGTTGCTGCAGCTACATTGGTTGCCAGTTGTAAACGACCGGTTAATAAAGCAATTCCTTACCTTGTAAAACCGGAAGAAGTAACCCCGGGAATGGCCAATTATTATGCATCTACCTATTTCGATGCCAATGAATATTGCAGTGTTTTGGTAAAGGTGCGCGATGGCCGGCCTATTAAAATTGAAGGGAACAATCTTTCATCCGTTTCTCAGCAGGGAACTTCTGCCCGGGTGCAGGCTTCGGTATTAAATCTATACGATGATGCACGTTTTAAAACTCCGTAAAAAATGGGAAAAATACAACATGGGACGAAGTTGATGCCGAAATAACCCAAACATTATCCAATTGAAGAGTGAGAATAAAAAAGTGGTATTGTTAACTTCAACTATTATTTCTCCTTCAACAAAAAAAATAATTGAACAATTTACTGCTGCTTATCCAAATATTGAATGGTTGCAATATGATGCAGTTTCGGCTTCGGGAATGTTAAAAGCAAACGAATTAAATTTTGGAAAAGCATTTATTCCTGATTACCGTTTCGAAAAGGCAAAAGTGATTGTAAGTTTTGGCGCCGATTTTTTAGGCACCTGGCTTTCTCCTGTTGAATATGCCAAAGGTTTTACATCTAGGCAGAAGAGTTCTGGAAAAAAACGATGAAATGAGCCGTCTTTACCAGTTTGAAACAGGAATGTCGGTGACAGGCTCAAATGCAGATGTACGTTTTCCAATTCGTCCTTCTGAAGAAGGGGTAATTATTGCCAATCTTTACAATGCTTTGTTAAAAGCCAAAGGTCAGGCAGGAATTTCCGTTCCTCAAAGTTCGGTAGATTTAAGTGCATTGGTCGAAGATCTTTTGAAAATCAGGGGAAATCAATTGTGATATCCAATAGCAACGATACTCATATTCAGGTAATGGTAAATGCAATTAACCAGTTACTTGGGAACTACGGTTCAACTATTTTGCTGGATAAAACATTGCAAACCCGTCAGGGAATCGATGAAGATTTCGAAAATTTTGTTACTGAACTTAAAAGCGGTTCGATTTCCGGAATTTTATGCTGGGGAGTTAATCCGGTTTATAATCATCCGGCAGGCGAGGAAATTAAAACCGGCATTAAAAAATATGGCGCTTTCAGTTTCTTTTTCTGACAGGAAAGATGAAACTACGGCATGCTTGTCAGTGGGTTTGTCCTGAACCTCATTATTTGGAATCATGGAATGATGCTGAACCTAAAAAAGGCGTATTACAGTTTGGCACAGCCAACAATTCAAAAATTGTTCGATAGCCGACAGGTACAGGAATCACTGGCAAAATGGAGCGGAGTAACAGAACCAAATTATTACGATTTCATAATAAAACACTGGGCGGACAATTATTTTAAATTGCAATCCGATTTTGCTGATAGTCGTCAGTTTTGGAACGATGTGCTTGCAAAAAGGCATTTTTGAACCGGATTTAAGAAATACATCAGATTCCAGGATATACTGAAAATGGATTGACACAGGCTGTTTCTTCAGTTAAACCCGCCGGCAGTGGATGGGAAGTTCAGTTTTACCAGAATATTGCCATGGTTGACGGAAGTTTTGCCAACAATCCATGGCTTCAGGAATTACCCGATCCGATTGCAAAAATCAGTTGGGATAATTTTGCTGCAGTTCCGGTTAAATGGGCCGAAGAAAATGGGTTGAAAAATGAAAGTGTAATTACAGTAAATGGAGTTGAATTGCCGGTGTTTATTCAACCGGGACAGGCGCCAAATACCATTTCGGTGGCATTAGGTTATGGCAGGCAAATTGCCGGAAAAGTTGGCGATGGGGTTGGTAAAAATATGTTTGCGCAAACACCAATAGAAAACGGAAATAAAAAGTATTGGTTAACAGGAGCAGAAGTTATTGTTACCAGCAAAATATACGAACTGGCGCTTTCGCAAACCCATCATTCAATGGAAGGACGCGCAATTGTCAGGGAAACCACTTATGAAGACTGGAAAATTGATCCGTCTTCAGGTAATGAAAAACATAAGGAAGTTGAGGAACAAAGTGTAACACTTTATCCTGAACCTGAATTTAACTGGTCATCATTGGGGAATGGCAGTCGATTTAGGTTCTTGTATTGGTTGCGGAAACTGTGCCATTGCCTGCCAGTCGGAAAATAATGTTCAGGTAATTGGTAAAGAGCAGGTTCGCAACGAAGAATTATGCACTGGATTCGCGTTGACCGTTATTTCTCGAACGATCCGGAAAATCCTGAAGTATATCACCAACCTGTAATGTGCCAGCATTGCGATAATGCACCATGTGAAAATGTTTGCCCGGTTTCGGCTACTCCGCACAGCGAAGAAGGATTAAATCAGATGGCATACAACCGTTGCGTTGGAACAAAATACTGTATCAATAACTGTCCATACAAAGTGAGGCGTTTTAACTGGTTCCGATACGTTGGGAACGACGAATTTGATTATAATTCAAACAGTGATTTGGGCAGGATGGTATTAAATCCTGATGTTACAGTTCGTTCGACGGGGTGTGGTTGAAAAATGCTCATTCTGTGTACAACGAATTCAGGAAAAGAAAATATCTTGCCAAAACAGAAGGGCGTCCGGTTGACGATGGTGAAATACAACCCGCTTGTGTTCAGTCGTGCCCGGGGAATGCACTTGTTTTTGGTGATTTAAATAATCCGGAGAGTAAAATCTCGAAATTATTTAAGAATGAAAGAAACTACCATTTACTGGAAGAGTTGCATACTTTACCATCGGTAGGATATTTAACGAAAGTAAGAAATAAAAAAGCGTAACTAAATAGAACCTTATGTTCAATTCAAAGGTACGAGGGAGGCTTATTGCCAACGATAAGAGTTTCAGCCAGATTTCAAGGGAAATCACAGCGCCGTTAAATGACAAAACTCCATTGTGGTGGTACATTGCCACATTGGTTAGTTTAGGAATGTTTGGTTTCGGGCTTTATTGTAAATACATAACAGTAAGTACTGGTATAGGAACCTGGGGTGTAAATAATTCCATTGCATGGGGTATGGGCTATCATTAATTTTGTATGGTGGATAGGTATCGGGCATGCCGGAACGGCCTTTTCGATTTTCCTTTTAATATTAAGACAAAAATGGCGTACATCAATTAATCGTGCAGCCGAGGCTATGACGGTTGTTGCTGTAATGTGCGCGGCTTTATTCCCGTTACTTCACATGGGACGTCCCTGGCTATTTTTCTATATCTTCCCTTATCCAAATACAAGGGGCCCGCTTTGGGTAAACTTTAACTCTCCCTTATTCTGGGACTTCGTGGCAATTTCGGCTTACCTTTTAATTTCAGCCAGTTTCTGGTATTTTGGGATGGTTCCTGATTTTGCAACCATACGTGATACAACAAAATCGAAAATTAAAAAAGCTGTTTATGGTTTCTTTTCATTTGGGTGGACCGGTTCATCAAAAGAATGGCTGCGCTATGAAGGATTGAGTTTTGTACTTGGTGGAATTGCAGCTGTTTTGGTTGTTTCGGTGCACTCTATAGTTGCAACCGACTTTGCGGCGGGTATTGAGCCCGGATGGCATACTACCATTTTTCCTCCCTATTTTGTTGTAGGAGCTATTTTCTCTGGTTTTGCCATGGTGCTTACATTGGTGGTTTTAATGCGGGTATTGTATAAATTGAATGATTTTATTACCGATTCGCATATTGATGCTATTTGCAGGGTGTTAATTTTTATTTCATTAATTATGGGAACCGCCTATTTAACAGAAATATTTCTGGCCTGGTACTCAGGTTCTGAATATGAAATGTTTACTTTCTTTCAAAACCGGATCTTTGGAGAATATGCTGCACAATGGTGGACAATGTTTTTTTCCAATGCCATTGTTCCGCAATTATTCTGGTTTAAAGCAGTTCGCAAAAGAATATGGATCGTTTTTATTATTTCGATCATTATAAATGTGGGTATGTGGTTTGAAAGATACAATATTGTAGTTACCTCCTTGAGTAAAGATTATTTACCCGCAAACTGGGCAAGTTATTCACCCACCTGGGTGGAAATAGGTTTTTATATTGGAACACTTGGTATGTTTATGACCGGGGTACTTTTGTTTTTCCGGTTCTTGCCAATAATTGCAATTTCTGAAGTGAAAAGTGTGGCTAAATTTGATAAGCCAAACAATGGAAAATTAAAACCGACAGCTCATGAATAAAGAATATATACTTGGTGTTTTTAAGGATGAGTTTACTTTGGTTGAAGCCTTTGAAAAGATAAAGGAAAAAGGTATTAAACCGGTTGAAGTTTACACTCCGTATCCTGTTCATGGGATTTTGGAAGGGATGGGAAAGAAAACGCGCATTTCTACATGCTGCATTTTTTTACGGATTATTCGGGGCACTTGAGTGTTCTTGGATTTTTATACTATGCTGCGGTTATTAGCTGGCCATTGCAATACGGTGGAAAACCTTTTAATTCTTTTCCCTCCTTTATTGTTGTAACTATTGTGGCTACCATTCTCATTGTAACGATATTTACACTTTTTACTTTTTCAATACGTGCAAATATTTACCCCGGGAAAGCTGCCATAATTGAACATATACAGGGCAACAGACGACAAGTTTGTAATGGTTATTGACAAGAACAGTTTGGGAGTGCAGGGCGATTGGGTAACAAAAGTTATTACTGAATATGGTAAAATTGAGTAACCGTTTATGAATAAAATTGCAATGAAATTGAAAATGAATTCTGGCGAGCATTTTCCCCATCGGCTCTGCTGCGGGGTTAGCGAACAAAACGCTAAAAAAGCACTTAACGGAATCGACTGCTTGTCGGCCAGACAGGGATTCTTCACCAGATTTACCGCGGGGAGTTTCAAATCAAATCAACAACATAATTACGGCTTTAATACTATTGCAATTCTTTTGTTCGCAATGGTTTTTCTTTCATCATGTGATTATACCCGGAAAACTACAGGATGGGATTATGTTGATGATATGATTGTATCGGAGGCTTATGAAACATACACGCCAAATCCTAATTTTGCTGACGGTAAAACAATGCAACCACCTGTTGAAGGCGCCATTCCGCGGGGAATGATTCCGTATCCATACGAAAAAACAGATTCTGACCGCGCTCTTGCTGCAAGAACATTGGAGAATCCGCTTGAACCCACTCCTGAAAATCTGAGTAGCGGCAAGGATAGGTATGGAATTTATTGCGCTCAATGTCACGGTGAAAAAGGAGATGGACAGGGTAGATTGTATGTAAGTAAAAAATATACTTATCCGCCCGGTAATTTGCTTAGCGATAAAATGAAAGCTAATCCGGAAGCAGATATATATCATGTTATTACAGTTGGGTTTGGGATTATGGGAGCACACGGATTCAATGATTCAAACCTGAAGACAGGTGGAAGATTGCAATGTATATTAAACAGGAATTGCAATTGCAGAAATAATATTTAGAGGAATTTGAAAATAAACCGGTTATGGAAGAAAAGTTAGTTGTTTCCGCAAGATTCAAACAAATCACATACCTATTAATAGCTATTGGTGTGTTTGTCGTTTGTACTTGGATTTATATTCGACGCTAAACGTACCTGGGCAAATTACCTGCTTAACAACTATTATTTTGTTTCGCTGGCGATTGGAGCCGCATTTTTTGGTGCCATTCAATATATAACCCAATCCGGGTGGTCGGCAATGTTTAAAAGAATTCCTGAAGCAATGGCTGCTTATATTCCTGTGGCTGGTATATTCTTTATTATCCTCTTTTTTGGAATGCATAATTTGTTTGAATGGACACATGAAGAAGTTGTTCAACACGATCATTTGCTTCAACATAAATCACCTTATTTAAATGAACCTTTCTTTTTTATCCGGGTGATTGTGTTTTTTGCAGTTTGGACACTTATGTCGAAATATTTAAGGAGACTATCATTAAAGGAAGATGAAGTAGGCGGAATGGTATATTTTGAAAAATCTGAATTTTATTCCAGAGTATTTCATCTTCATTATTGCCATTTCATTTTCGCTATTTGCAGTCGACATGTTACTATCGCTCGAACCACACTGGTTTAGTACATTGTTTGCCGGGAGAAGTTTTATCTCTTCTTTTTTACATGGTTCATCTATCATTGCATTAATTGTAATTTTACTTAATAAGTCGGGGAAGCTCGAATTACTTAACCGAAGTCATTTACACGATTTTACCCGGTATATTTTTATGACAAGCATTATTTGGGGTTACTTTAATTTTGCAGAATTCATGCTGATATGGTATGGTAATATTCCTGAAGAAACATTTTATTTTGTCGAACGCTGGCATGGGACTTATAAAGCCATGTTTTTTGCCATTATTATTTTAAACTGGTTCATACCATTTGTTGCATTAATGCCCCGAAAAACATCAAGGAGCAGGGTTTTTATGGTGCCGGTAATTATCCTGTTGATGATTGGCCAGTACATTGAGCTATATTACATTATATGGCCGGCAACAGTTGGCGATGCCAAATTTGGATTACTTGAAATAGGATCATTTTTAGGATATGCCGGTTTATTCTCTTTTGTTGTGGCTACATATCTGGCAAAAGCAAATTTGGTACCCAAAAACCATCCTTACCTGGAAGAAAGTATTGCACATCATTTTTAGAATAATTTCTTAAAAAATATAGATTTAAAACATTGCACGTTCAATTTTTGAAGCGTACTTTTTGTTGTGTCATTTTAAAAAATGCTGTTTAACATTTTAACTGAAAAAGTAATGATTTCGTGTAATTTGTACTTTGATATGAATACTTATTGGTTAAATTTATATCGTAAACCAATTGCGCTAATCAATGATAATCAATACAATTCTTCCTAATTGGTCAAAATCGGAATTTTAGAGCAGATTTTCTGGATCATTACCATTCCTGCAACAGTAATTTTCCTTGTACTTTTAGTACTGACAATTTTTGGTAGCGATGCTGATATTGATGTTGATACTGATGTTGATGCTGACATTTCGATGACGGAGATTCTATCCCGTTTCAGTTTCTTTCATTAAAAAATATTGTTGCATTTTTTACCGTCTTTGGTTGGTCTGGTATTAGGATTCATTCATGCTGAAATGATTCCATGGCTGGTTATTCTTTTGGCTGTGCTTTGTGGTTTGCTGATGATGACTTTAATGGCAACATTGTTTTATTTGATGTCGAAACTTGGCAGAAAATGGAACACTAAATATGAAAAATGCCATTGGGAAATTAGGCGAAGTTTATCTTAGTAGTTCCGGCAAAAAGAAGAGGGATGGGAAAAGTTCAGTTAAGTATTCAGGGGGCAATCAGAACACTTGATGCAATTACCGACGATTCCGAAAATATTCCGACTTCATCTATAATCGAAGTGACTAAATGTGATTGATGATCAAATACTTCTCGTAAAAAAACAAGGAAATTAAATCTCATAAAAAAAATCATATCAATGGATTATTTTGTAATTTTAATTAGCATTGCTGCTATTATTTCTTTTCATAATTATTGTGGCAATGATGAGGCGCTATAAACGTTGCCCCTCTGATCGAATTCTTGTTGTTTACGGGAAAATTGGGAAAGGTGCCGATAGTGAATCACGGTCGGCCAAATGTATTCATGGTGGTGCAGCTTTTATCTGGCCAATAATTCACTCGTATGCATTTCTGGATTTAACCCCAATTTCGATAGAAATTAACTTAACAAATGCATTGAGTAAGCAAAACATCCGGGTCGATGTTCCATCGCGGTTTACAGTTGGTATTTCAACTGAACCAAATGTAATGACTAATGCTGCTGAACGGCTTTTGGGTTTGCACCAGGAAGCGATAAGTAATTTGGCAAAAGATATTATTTTCGGTCAATTGCGTTTAGTGGTTGCAACTATGGAAATCGAGGAAATAAATAGCAACCGCGATATATTTCTTGCTGCTGTTTCTTCAAATGTTGAAGCCGAGTTGAAAAAGATCGGTTTAAAACTAATCAACGTAAACGTAACTGATATCAATGATGAATCAGGTTATATTGAAGCTTTGGGAAAAGAAGCTGCCGCCAAAGCAATAAATGATGCGAAAAAAAGTGTTGCTGAAAAAATGCGCGATGGTGAAATCGGTCAGGCATTGGCTCATCGAGAACAGCGTGTTCAGGTGGCAAGCGCCGATGCAACTGCTGTTGAAGGTGAAAACGTAGCAAAAGTTACTATTGCCAATTCAGATGCCGATCGTCGTGAAAAAGAAGCTGAAGCCAACCGTCGTGCAGTGGCTGCCGAAAAAGTTACCGATGCTCAGGCATTGCAGGAAGCTTATGCAGCTGAAAAACTGGCTGAACAGGTTCGTGCCGAAAGGGACAAAGCAACACAAACTGCTAATATTGTTGTTCCTGCCGAAATTGATAAACAAAAAGTGGAAATTGATGCAGAAGCAATTGCAGAACAAACACGACGAATTGCAAAAGGTGAAGCCGATGCGATTTTTATGAAAATGGATGCTGAAGGAAAAGGTATTTATGAAATTCTGAGCAAGCAGGCAGAAGGTTTCGACCAACTGGTAAAAGCTGCGGGTAACGATGCACAAAAAGCCGTCCTGATGATGATTGCCGATAAATTACCTGAATTGGTTAAAACCCAGGTGGAAGCGATCAAAAATATCAAAATTGATAAAGTTACTGTTTGGGAAACCGGTAATGGCAAAGATGGGAAAACATCAACAGCGAACTTTATGCAGGGAATGTTGGGGTCGATACCTCCATTGGAAGATGTTTTCAAATCGGCAGGAATGGAACTTCCAGATTATTTAAAAGGGAAACCAAAAGAAGAAAAGGCAGTTCAGAAAGAAGAACAAATGCAGGAACCGGAAGATATTGAACCGATAGACCCGAAGAAATAATTTTTATTTCATAACTGAAGAACCGGCAAATCTCCATTTACCGGTTTTTTTGTTATTAATTTTCAGGGAAAAATGCAATTAAAAGATTTTGAATATATATTGTAATTTCAAACTTGTAATTTAACCCCTTATTCAGTACCTATTTTAAAAACAAATTTTATGGAAGAATTTAGCGCACGGAATGTGAATAAGGTTTTTGCGAGTACAAAAGCATTAACCGATGTAAGCATTTCAGTGGAGGAACAAAGTATTTTTGGGTTGCTTGGGCCAAATGGTGCCGGCAAAACAACACTTATCAGAATAATTAACCAGATAACTGCACCCGATAGTGGAGAAGTTTTTCTTCATGGTCGAAAAATGACCCGAGCAGATATTTCGAAAATTGGTTATTTGCCTGAAGAACGTGGGTTGTACAAAAAAATGAAAATTGGCGAACAGGCAATTTATCTGGCTCAACTAAAGGGACTAAGTCGTAATGAAGCAACAAAAAATCTGAAACATTGGTTTAAGAAATTTGATATAATGCCCTGGTGGAATAAAAGTATTGAAGAGCTTTCAAAAGGAATGCAACAAAAAGTACAGTTTATTACTACAGTGGTTCATCAAACCAAAATTGCTGATATTTGATGAGCCTTTCAGTGGTTTCGATCCAATTAACACAAACCTTTTGAAAAAAGAAATTCTGCATTTGAAAGAGGAGGGGGCAACAATTATATTTTCAACCCATAATATGGAATCTGTTGAAGAGTTGTGTGATCATATTGCGTTAATTAACAAATCGCAAAAAATTGTCGACGGTCCGACAAATGAAATCAGGGAGCGTTTTAAATCGAACATTTTCGAAATAAAGTACAAAGGCGATATTCAGAAAGTGAATAATGCACTTGAAAAGGATTTTATTATTTTGGATCATCTGGAAACAGCAAAAGAAAACCAGTTAAAGGTTCAATATGCCAATGGAAATTCAAACAACGATCTGCTTAAAATATTGATCCCGGTTGCCGAAATTATTTCATTTGAAGAAATTATTCCAAGTATGAACGATGTGTTTATAAAAGCAGTTGAAGAATCAAATAATGCAAAAAACTAAGAGATGAATAAAACATTACTCATATTAAAACAGGAATACTTAAAACGGGTTAAAAAGAAATCATTTATTGATTCTCACCATTACTGATTCCTTTTTTATTTGTTGGCATGTTTGCACTTATCATTTTTCTCTCCATTCAATAACGATAATGAAGAGCGAACGATTGCTGTTTACGATGAATCTAATTTGTTTTTAGGCGAATTGGGGCAGGAAGGAAATACCCAATACCATTTTATTCCTGTAGGAAGAATACTCAAAGTTAAATGAAAATCTGAAAGGAAGCGGCTATTACGCATTACTATATATTCCCGGAAATATTTATACAAGTAACACAGCCCGGTTAACTTCCGATAAACAACTACCAATTGAAATTAATGAACAAATAGAAAGGAAATTAAGCAGCTTCATTGAAAACGATAAACGGCAAAAGGTAATTGATGCTGTTGGAGTTCCGGATTTGGAAGAACAATTGGCAAGCACCCGAACAAGAATCAAATTAAATACACTTAAAAGTTTCGGAATCAGGTGAAGCGAAAAAAAGTTCTTCGACTGTTGCTTTCATTGCAAGTTATGCCATGGGATTTATTATTTACTTTTTTGTATTTATGTATGGCGCCATGGTAATGCGTAGCGTGATGGAAGAAAAGAAAAGCCGGATTATTGAAGTAATTATTTCTTCGGTAAAACCGCGGCAACTTATGGCAGGAAAAATAATAGGAACTGCCCTGGTTGGTTTAACACAGGTGGCAATTTGGATTGTTGTTGGAATTATTGCTATGACATTAGTACAGGGATTTTTTACACCTGAAGCAGCACAGCAAGCGGGGCAAAACATCATGCAAAACCAGGGGCAAATGAATCCTGCGATCCAGGCAGCCGGGCAAAATCAAATGTCAGAAATAATGGAAATGATAGGTAACTTAAATATTCCGCTTATGCTTTTTGCATTTGTTTTTTATTTTCTTGGCGGATATCTTTTATATAGTTCAATGTTAGGAGCCGTTGGCGCTGCCGTCGACAATGATGAGGATTCGCAGCAAATGGTTTTTCCTGTAACACTACCACTGATTCTTTCTATTATGTTATTGTTTCCTATTGCAAGAAATCCGGAAGGGCCTGTAGCATTTTGGGGATCAATGATTCCATTTACTTCACCGGTGGCCATGCTGGCACGGGTTCCTTACGGTGTGCCAACCTGGGAACTTTTGCTTTCTATGTTTTTGTTAATTTTAACCACTGTTGGTGCAATTGCAGCAGCAGCAAAAATTTACCGAATTGGGCTATTAATGTATGGGAAAAAAGTGAATATAAAAGAACTTATTAAGTGGCTACGATATAAAAATTAGGTTACTAAAACACTTTTGTAAACTTTTATTATTTAGATTTAATAAAAATTAGTTAATATTGCATAATGATGAATTATCAAATGAAAAATACCTGCATTTGTTGTTGTTCCGTAAAAGGGAAGGTGTTTTTTATTGTTTAATTGAAAATGAAATTTAATTACGTATAGAAAAGGCTTTCCTGGAAAAAACAGGAGAGCCTTTTTCATTTAACCGATTAAAAAAATAGTATGAAGGCACAAAACATTTTGGAAACCATTGGTAATACACCACATGTAAAATTAAGCAGACTTTTTCCGGCAGATTATGAAGTATGGGTAAAAGTCGAAAAAACAAACCCCGGTGGAAGCATTAAGGATAGAATAGCCCTTTCTATGGTGGAAGATGCCGAGGCTAAAGGAATTTTAAAAGAAGGTTCGGTTATTATTGAGCCTACATCAGGAAATACAGGAATTGGGCTTGCTTTAGTGGCTGCCGTAAAAGGTTACCGATTAATACTTACGATGCCTGAATCAATGAGTATTGAACGAAGAAAAGCATTATCTGCTTTTGGTGCTGAACTTGTTTTAACACCCAGGGAAAAAGGAATGAAAGGTTCGATTGCAAAAGCTGAGGAACTTTCCGCAGAAATTCCCAATTCATGGATTCCTTTACAATTCAGCAATCCTGCAAACGTAAGTGTTCATAAAGAAGAAACAGCTCAGGAAATTATTGATGATTTTCCAGAGGGTTTCGATTATCTGATTACAGGAGTTGGAACAGGCGGCCATATTTCAGGAGTGGCGGAAGCATTAAAAGAAAAGTTTCCGAACATTAAAGTATTTGCAGTTGAGCCGGAAGGTAGTCCGGTAATTAGCGGTGGTGCACCTGGCCCTCACCCAATACAGGGAATTGGTGCTGGTTTTATTCCTGAAAATTTACACACCGAAATATTAGATGGCACTATACAGGTTAGTAAAGAAGAAGCTTTTGATTATGCACAAAAAGCGGCAAAAGTGGAAGGACTTTTTGTTGGAATTTCCTCTGGTGCGTCATTGGCTGCAGTTGCGAAGAAAATACTTGAAATCCCTGCAGGATCAAGAATTCTTACTTTCTGTTACGACCATGGTGAACGTTACCTTTCTGTTGAAGGATTATATTAGTAAGATTAACATCAGTAATTTGTTGATTTTCTGCAAACAATTGTAAATCAGGATTGTTAATTAAGCGATCAAAAGTTTTATAGTTGATATTTAATAATCAGGTTATATCATAATTGAAAGTATTTTGATTTAAATTCATAATTATCATGAAAAAATTATTGGTTTTACATTTATTCTTGCTGTATTTACAGCTTGTCAGTCAGGAAATAAAAAAACAGCTGATGAAACCCAGGAAACTGCTCCTGTTCAGTTAGTGGAAACAACTATTGACATTGGAGGTATGGATTGCGATATGTGTGTAAAATCAGTTGAAAAAGGGGTAAATGAACTTACAGGTATTGCATCGGTTGCAGTTAGTTTAAATGACTCAAATGCACTTGTAAAATATGATGCAGCCAAAGTTCAGTTAGCAGAAATAGAAAAAGCAATCGAGAAAAGAGGATATAAAGTAAAAGGAACATTATGACGAATGGGAATATCATTTTCGATAAATTTCGGTAAAAAGAGATCGTTTTTCCATAGAATCAAGCAATTTGCCGAATATATCAGAGGTAAATGAATACATTTTTCTTAAATTGTGCCCATTGCTTTAAAAGTAAAAACAATTTTGAGAAACAATGAATCAGAATGTTAACAGTAGAGACAACTTAATAAAACCAATCGGACCGATTTGGAAAATTAAGGTGGCTGTTTACTCCCCGGCGAAGAAGGAAAAAAGTAAGGCGAAGGTGGGAATTAAACGGTGGAAAATAAAAGAGATTTTGAATTAAAAAAAAGCATCCGGTTTTGGATGCTTTTTTTGGCCTGAATTTTCGTCTAATATTCATCCCAACTTTTTATGGTAATATCATCAGGATTATATTTACAAATTGCATATATAAATGCACTTGCTACCCTTGCATTTGTAATCAATGGAACATTAAAATCAATCGAATTTCTTCTGATTTTATATCCGTTTTCAAGTTCTCTGGTTGTATAGTTTTTTGGTATGTTGATTACCAAATCAATTTTCTTTTCTTTAATATAATCAATTGTATTTGGCGCCCGGTCTTCTTCATCTGGCCAGTAGAGTAACGTGTTGTCAATTCCATTGTCAAGAAAGAAACGATGTGTTCCTTCTGTTGCAAAAATATTTATTCCATTTTCATGTAAAAGTTTTGCGCTATTTAACAATTCAACTTTTCCTCTTGATGGGCCGGAAGAAATCAAAACATTCTTAACCGGAATTTTGTATCCTACTGAAAGCATCGATTTAAGAATAGCCTCATAATAATTCTCACCAATACAACAACTTCGCCGGTTGATGCCATATCAACACCTAAAACCGGATCGGCATTCAGCAACCGTGCAAATGAGAATTGTGGCGCTTTTACCCCAACATAATCCAGTTCAAATAACGACTTATCAGGTTTTTCAACATGAACGCCAAGCATAACTTTAGTTGCAATTTCAATCAGGTTCAGTTTCATTACTTTTGAAACAAACGGGAAACTACGCGATGCTCTTAGGTTACATTCAATAACTTTTATGTCATTATCTTTTGCTAAAAACTGCATGTTGAACGGACCAGTAATTTCCAAGGCTTTTGCAATTTCGCGCGCTATCCTTTTAATTCTTCTGATGGTTTCAACATACAATTTCTGAGGAGGAAAAACGATGGTTGCATCGCCGGAGTGTACACCTGCAAATTCAACATGTTCTGAAATGGCATAAGCAATCATTTCTCCGTTATTGGCAACTGCATCAATTTCTATTTCCTTTGCTTCTTCAATAAATTCTGAAACCACAACCGGATGTTCTTTTGAAACATTTGCTGCCATGTCAAGGAAATATTCCAGCTGATCCTCATTCGACACGACATTCATTGCTGCTCCAGATAATACATAAGAAGGCCGAATTAAGATTGGATAACCAACAACATCAACAAATTTGTGAATTTCTTCAATGGTCGAAAGTCGTGCCCAGCGTGGTTGATCAACTTTTAACCTGTCGAGTAGTGAAGAGAATTTTTCACGATCTTCAGCATTGTCAATTTTTACAGGAGACGTGCCAAGTACCGGAACATTTTGCCCATGTAGTTTCATGGCAAGGTTGTTTGGTATTTGTCCACCCATTGAAATCACAACACCATGCGGACTTTCCAAATCTACGATATCCATTACGCGTTCAAATGTAAGCTCATCAAAATACAACCTGTCGCAGGTATCATAATCAGTACTCACTGTTTCAGGGTTATAGTTAATCATTATCGAGCGGTATTTTTCTTTTTTAATTGTATTTACCGCATTTACGCTACACCAGTCGAATTCAACTGAACTACCAATTCGGTAAGCTCCTGATCCAAGTACGATAACCGATTTGTCATCATGAAGAAAATCGATGTCATGTTCATTTCCGTTGTATGTTAGGTATAAATAATTGGTTTGTGCAGGATATTCACCTGCAAGCGTATCAATTTGTTTTACAAACGGAAGTATTCCATTTTTCTTTCTGAAGTTTCGAACCTTAATCAAGTCTTCATGAATTTTATTATTTGCACTTTTTAATACAAGGCGGGCAATCTGGAAATCAGAAAAACCACTCTGTTTAGCGCGTATTAAAAGTTCCAATGGAACATTTTCCAAATGACTTTCTTTTTCCAACTCATTTTTAATGTTGAAAATGATTTTGAGTTTTTGTAAAAACCAGCGATCGATTTTGGTTTTTTCATAAATTTCATCGATTGTGTAATTTTTGTTGAAAGCTTCTGCTATAGCAAAAATTCTACGATCAGTTGGATTTGTTAATTCCGAGTCAATTTCAGCAATTGTAATTTCCTCTTTGTTGGCCACAAAACCATGCATCCCCAAACCAACCATTCTGATTCCTTTTTGGATGGCTTCTTCGAAACTACGACCAATAGCCATAATTTCACCAACACTTTTCATTGAACTGCCAATGTTTTTGGAGACCCCGATAAATTTGCTTAAATCCCAGCGAGGTATTTTAACTACGCAGTAATCAAGTGCGGGTTCAAATGCAGCTGTGGTTACTTTGGTTACTGTATTTTTTAATTCGTGCAACCCATATCCTAATCCTAATTTTGCTGCTACAAATGCAAGTGGATAACCTGTTGCTTTTGATGCAAGTGCCGATGAACGTGATAATCGGGCATTTACTTCTATAACACGGTAATCTTCAGAAAATGGATCCAGGGCAAACTGAACGTTACATTCACCAATAACTCCAACCCGCCGAATAATCTTTATTGAAATTGCTCTTAACTTATGATACTCGGAATTGGAAAGCGTTTGCGAAGGTGCAACAACAATACTTTCGCCAGTATGAATGCCAAGCGGATCGAAATTTTCCATATTACACACGGTAATACAGTTATCGTATTTATCACGAACTACTTCGTATTCCACTTCTTTCCATCCTTTAATTGATTCTTCTATAAGGATTTGTGGTGAATATGAAAATGCTTTTGAGGCAAGTGCATCCAGTTCCTTTTCATTTTCGCAAAAACCTGATCCAAGTCCGCCTAAAGTATAAGCTGCCCTGAATAATAATCGGAAATCCAACTTTTTTAGCAGCTTCCCTTGCTTCTTCCATATTTTTAGCCGCAATGCTTTTTGGAGTTTTAACACCAATCTCGCCAAGCATTTTAGCAAATATGTCGCGATCTTCGGTATCAATAATTGACTGAACCGGCGTTCCAACCACTTTAATATTATACTTTTCAAGAACTCCTGATTCGTACAATGCAACGCCGCAATTCAAGGCAGTTTGTCCTCCAAATGCAAGAAGAATTCCCTGCGGTTTTTCTTTTTTAATTACCTGTTCAACAAAATAGGGTGTAACAGGGAGAAAATAAATTTTATCGGCAATGTCATCCGATGTTTGAATGGTTGCAATATTTGGATTTATAAGCACCGTTTCAACACCTTCTTCCTTCAACGCTTTTAATGCCTGCGAACCGGAATAGTCAAACTCGCCTGCTTCACCAATCTTTAGCGCTCCGGAACCCAGGATGATTGCTTTCTTAATCTCTGTTTGTATCATTTTACTTTAAATTAAGAGCCTCTCTCAGACTCTCTCCAGAAGAGAGAGGAGTATTCCTCCCTTTTAAGGAGGTTACGAGGGGCCTTTATTTTTTATATTTTTTTATGTTGTCAATAAATTCATCAAACAAATGTTCAGTGTCAGTTGGTCCACTTGAAGCTTCAGGGTGAAACTGTGTTGAAAAGAATGGCTTTGTTTTATGCCTTATTCCCTCATTGGTGTTGTCATTCACGTTGGTGAACAGCGGCTCCCAATCTTCAGGTAATGTTTCAGTTGCAACTGCATAACCATGATTTTGTGATGTAATGTAGCACTTGTTTGTTCCGGTTAATAAAACGGGTTGATTATGACTCCGATGCCCGTATTTTAATTTGTAAGTTTCACTTCCTGCTGCTCTTGCAAGTAGTTGGTTTCCCAAACAAATTCCCATAATTGGTTTTTCACTGTCAATTACTTTTCTGATGTTCTCAACAGTTACTTCGCACATCGCCGGGTCTCCAGGACCATTCGATACAAATACACCGTCAAACTCTACATTTGAAAAATCGTAATCCCATGGAACCCTTATAACCGTTGCATTTCTTTTTAGCAAACATCGGATGATGTTATTTTTTACGCCACAATCAATTAATACCACTTTATGTTCGCCATTACCATACACTTCTTTTTCAGTACAACTGGCAATCGCAACAAGATTTTCTTTGTTAGGATCATAAAAATCAATTACTTCTTCTTCAAATTCAATTTTTCCAAGCATTGATCCTTTTTCACGTAAAATTTTTGTTAAGGCTCGTGTGTCAATCCCAAAAATTCCTGGTACATCCCATTCTCTTAACCAATCTGATAAACTTTTTTCAGCATTCCAATGGCTAAATTCAAACGAATAATCTGAAATAACCAATCCTGTTATGTGGATTTTATGAGACTCATAATATTGATGTATTCCATTTTCTTTTTTGTTGAACGGAACGCCATAATTTCCAATCATCGGATAAGTTGAAACTAAAATTTGCCCAGTATATGAAGGGTCGGTTAAACTTTCCGGATAGCCCGTCATTGCTGTGTAGAATACTACTTCGCCAGCTACTGATTTCTCACTCCCAAACGATTTTCCTGTAAATACAGTGCCGTCTTCCAGCGTTAGTTTTGCTTGTTTAACTTTCAACATGTTGTCAATATTCTGTTAAAAAAAATGCGCTTGCCCTAAAAATAGTTCAAACGCATTTTCAATGTCTTTTATCTTTAATTAGTTTTTCCTTTTTCCCCATCGAGATACAAAAAAGATGATGTATAATTTTTGTTGATGCAAAAATAGAAATATTTCTCAAACTTTTCATTGTTGTTTATAAATAAATGAATAAATTTGCAATTAAAATGAATAAATATTCATAATGAAAAATCGCACAAAACGGCAATTGGAAATTCGGAAAATAATTCTGAAAGGCAACACGCATAGCCAGGAAGAATTATTGGTTGAATTGAAGCTCAAAGGTTTCGATTTAACCCAGGCTACATTGTCGCGTGATTTGAAGATACTGCAGGTGGCAAAAATACCTCATCCGGCAAAAGGTTATGTTTATACTATTCCCGATGAGGTTCCTACAGTTGCAGTTTCTGATCAGATAAGAAGTAATTACCTGGCCGATGGTTTTCGGGATTTGCGATTCTCTGGAACGCTTGCAGTAATGCGCACCCGGCCCGGTTATGCAAGTAGCATTGCAGCGGTTATTGATAATGCCAATCGTTGGGAGATATTAGGAACTATTGCAGGTGATGATACGATTTTGATTATACAGAAAGAGGGAATTTCTAAAATGGATTTAATGAATGCTTTGATTTCGGTGATGCCGAATTTGAAGGGTAAAATTTAATTTTTTTGAAGTAGAATGAAAGAGTTGAAAAATATAAAGATTTTAGTTGCGAGTGAGGATCATGTTAAATATGTTGACGCGATCAACGATGCTATTGATGCTGCCTCGAAGCAACGTGGGACAGGAATTGCGAGGAGGACCTTTGAATATCTTTCAACAAAAATGAAGGAAGGAAAGGCGATCATTGCGCTCGATGGAGATAAATTTGCCGGCTTTTGTTACATCGAAGTTTGGCAGGAAAAAGGATTTGTTGCTAACTCAGGGTTAATTGTTGATGAAGAATATCGTGGGATTGGATTAGCTAAATCAATCAAGCAAAAGGCGTTTCAATTGTCACGCGAGCGTTACCCCAATTCAAAGATATTTGGATTAACTACCGGTTTAGCGGTAATGAAGATAAATCATGAACTGGGTTACCGTCCTGTCACATTTTCAGAACTTACTGTTGATGATCAGTTTTGGAATGGTTGTAAAGGATGTGTGAATTACGATATTCTGACACGAACAGAGCGTTCAAAATGTTTATGTACCGGAATGCTTTTTGATCCGGCATGGGAAAATAATGCAAAAAAAAATAGCAGTGCAGTCAAAAAACGAAGTCTTCTTGATATTATTCAACGGTTAAAACCTTTAAAAGGAACTTCAAAAAACAATAATAAAGAAGCGAATAAAATTTACAACCAAAGAGTGATAGCGCGTATATTCAATGCCTTGTATTAAATTGTACTTATAATACAATCCGGGATAATTAACAGCAAAAGGATGAATAGTTTTATAATTTGATGTACGTTGTTGTCACTCTTTAATAGATATTAAAATGAACAAAAAGTTGGTTTTGGCATTTAGCGGTGGTCTCGATACATCGTTTTGTGTTAAATATTTAAAAGAAGAAAAGGGGTTCGAAGTTTATACTGCCATTGCTAATACCGGTGGTTTTAATGAGCAGGAACTTAAAGTTATTGAAGAAAGAGCTTATAAACTTGGTGCAGTTAAACATGTTTCACTTGATGTAACCAATGAATATTATCAAAACTGTATCCGATACATGGTTTATGGTAACGTACTCAGAAATAATACCTATCCAATTTCAGTTAGTTCTGAAAGGGTTTTTCAGGCGATTGCAACCATTAATTATGCGAAAGAAATTGGCGCTGGTTACATCGCACATGGTAGTACTGGTGCAGGAAATGACCAGATTCGTTTTGATTTAACTTTCCAGGTTTTGGCGCCGGAAATTGAAATAATTACACCTACACGAGATTTATTATTGAGCCGTCAGGAAGAAATTGATTACCTGAAAAAGCATGGGATCGATGAAGATTACATAAAAATGCAATACTCCATTAATCAGGGTTTATGGGGAACAAGCGTTGGTGGAAAAGAAACGCTCACTTCCTCAAAAGGGCTTCCTGAAGCAGCTTATCCAAGCCAACTGGAAACAACAGAAGAAAGAATGGTTGAGTTGGGATTTGTAAAAGGTGAATTAAAAATCATTGATGGAAAATCATACGAAAGTGGCCCGGTAATTATAAGAGCTCTGGAAGAGATTGCGTCAAAATATGCCATTGGCCGCGATACTCATGTTGGAGATACGATTATCGGGATCAAAGGCCGTGTTGGATTTGAAGCTGCAGCGCCAATGATAATTATCAAAGCTCATCATTTGCTGGAAAAACATACATTGTCAAAGTGGCAAACCTACTGGAAAGAGCAGTTAGGTAACTGGTATGGAATGTTTTTACACGAAGCACTCTATCACGAGCCAGTAATGCGGAATATTGAAACTTTTCTCGAAGCAACGCAGGAAAATGTGACCGGTAAAGTTTTTGTAAAACTTAAACCTTATCATTTTGAGTTGCAGGGAATTGAATCGGAACACGATTTAATGAATTCTGGTTTCGGCGAATATGGGGAAACCGTTAAGGCATGGACTGCTGATGATGTGAAAGGATTTACAAAAATTTTGTCGAATTCATTAAAGATTTACAATAAAGTAAATAAAGGAATTTAAGAATATCGAATATTGATTAGCGAATAATGATTGATGAAAAATCTGAAATCAAAATCGTTAATCTTCAATCGTTAGTTGAATGATTAAAGTTGGAATAATAGGAGGTGCAGGTTATACTGCCGGCGAATTATTACGGATTTTATTGAATCATCCGCAAGCTGAAATTGGTTTTGTTCAGAGCACCAGCAATGCTGGAAATTTAGTTGCTGATATTCATGTTGATTTGATTGGTGAAACCGAATTGAAATTTACTGAAAAAATGCCATTTTCAGAAGTGGATGTAATTTTCCTGTGCATGGGTCATGGCAAATCGAAAGAGTTTATGGAAGCCAATAAATTACCTGAATCTTTAAAAGTTATTGATTTAAGTCACGACTTCCGTTTAAAAAGAGAAGGGAATAGCTTTTTGTATGGTTTGCCGGAATTGAATCGTGAAGAAATAAAAGAATCAAAATATATTGCTAATCCGGGTTGTTTTGCTACGGGTATTCAATTGTCGCTTTTACCATTGGCTGCTGCAGGTTTGTTAACTGACGAAGTGCATATTCAGGCGATTACCGGATCAACAGGCGCAGGACAAAAGCCAACAGATACTTCGCATTTTAGCTGGCGGAATAACAATCTTTCAGCATATAAAATAATGGAGCACCAGCATGAAGGAGAAATTTTGCAAAGTCTTAAACAATTGCAACCAGCATTTACAAACGACTTTAATTTTGTGCCGATTCGGGGAAATCATACCCGCGGAATTTTTGTAGCAGCTTACACAAATTTTGATGGTTCGCTGGAAGATGCAGAAAAGTTGTATAACGATTATTACAGAGAACATCCATTCGTGTTTGTTACTGATAAAAACCCTGGAATGAAGCAGGTTGTAAATACCAACAAAGCGGTACTTTATCTTGAAAAACATAATAATAAACTGGTCATAATCAGTATCACTGATAACCTGATAAAAGGTGCTTCCGGACAGGCCGTTCAAAATATGAACCTGATGTTTGGTCTCGATGAAAAAGACGGATTGAATTTAAAGCCGGTGGCTTTTTAATTAAAAATTAGAAATTAAAAATTGGGAAACGAATTCAGAAAGCTAAACTTCAAGCTTCTGGCTTCAATCTTCCAACTTCTGACTTATAAAAAATGAAACAACCATGAATAAACCTTTTTTACAAAAGAGCAACATTCTATTTTTCATGGGAGTTACATCGAATACCTTTGAAAACAAACAATTATAATGAGATGAAACTATTTGACGTTTATCCACTTTTTGACATCACTCCTGTAAAAGCTGAAGGTTGCTATGTTTGGGATTCTGCCGATAAAAAATACCTCGATTTATACGGCGGCCATGCTGTAATTTCAATTGGTCACAGTCATCCTGAATATGTACAAAGAATTTCAGATCAGCTTTCACAAATTGGGTTTTACTCTAATTCGGTTCAAAATCCTTTGCAGGAAGAATTAGCAGAAAAATTAGGAGTGGTTTCAGGTTATCCCGACTATCAGCTTTTTCTTTGCAATTCTGGTGCTGAAGCAAACGAAAATGCAATTAAACTTGCATCGTTTGTAACAGGTAGAAAGAAATTTATCAGTTACAAAAAAGGTTTTCACGGAAGAACTTCAGCGGCGGTTGCGCTAACTGATAATCCGAAAATTATCGCTCCGGTAAATCAAACTGAAAATGCAATAATTTTACCGTTTAATGATTTGAATGCAACCGAATCTGCACTGAAATCAGGTGAAATTGCAGCAATAATTGTGGAGGGAATCCAGGGAATTGGCGGAATTAATATTCCGGATCAAAAATTTATTTCTGAATTAAGAGTATTAACTAAAAAATACGGAGCACTTTTAATTCTTGATGAAATTCAATCAGGTTACGGAAGAAGCGGAAGGTTTTTTGCTCATCAATATTTTGATATTCAACCCGATATAATCTCGATGGCAAAAGGAATGGGAAATGGATTTCCGATTGGCGGAATTATAATTAAACCTGAAATTGAATCCTGGTTTGGAATGTTGGGAACTACTTTTGGTGGCAATCATTTAGCTTGTGCTGCGGGAATAGCAGTTCTCGATGTAATTCAAAAAGAAAATCTGGTTGAGAATTCAGAAAAAGTCGGAGATTACCTGATGAAAGAATTATCAGCTTTTAGTTCAGAATACGAAGTTAGAGGAAAAGGATTAATGATTGGAATTGAATTTAAATATCCGATTAGCGAATTCAGAAAGAAATTATTGTTCGGGAATGGAATATTCACCGGGGTTTCCGGACAAAATATCATTCGGTTATTGCCACCATTAAGTTTAAATATGCAACAGGCTGAAGATTTCCTGAAAGCTTTTAAAAAAGTATTTGAGGAAGTAACAGCATCGTTTACTGAACATTAATTGGTAATTTTGGCGGAAGATTTAAATCAATCAATATGGAAAATAAAAAAATAGCAATTATAGGTGCAGGCAATATGGGTGGTGCCATTGCCAGGGGTTTGTTAAAATCAGGGTCTGTTCAGGCTGAAGATATATTTGTATCAGACAGAAAAGAAAGTATCCTCGACGAAATGCGTTCTTTAAAAGTTCAGATTAGTACAGATAATGTTGATGCAGTGCGAAGAGCCGACGTTGTGATTATTGCCGTAAAACCTTATCATATTGAAAGTGTTGTTGATGAGATAAAACAAGAACTTACACCGGATAAGATTTTCATTTCCATTGTTGCCGGAGTTGGTATCGAAGAGCTTGGGAAAATGGCCGGAAAGGAAATTCCAATTTTCCGTGTGATGCCAAATACAGCTATTGCCTTACAGGAATCACTCACCTGTATTTCAGCAAATGGTTATACTGAAAAATTCAGAGGATATGTGAAAGAGTTATTCGATAAATTGGGAAAAACAGTTGAAATACCTGAAGAATTAATGGCGGCTGCAACCGTTCTTTCTTCCTGTGGAATTGCGTATGCATTGCGTTATATTCGTGCTGCAATGCAGGGGGGAATTGAAATTGGTTTTGGTGCTGAAATGGCCCAGTTTATTACAGCACAAACCGTTAAAGGTGCAACCGAATTAATTCTGCAAAGCGGCAATCATCCTGAAAGGGAGATTGATAAAGTAACAACACCGCGTGGAGTTACTATCACGGGATTAAATGAAATGGAACACAAAGGTTTCAGTGCATCTTTAATACAGGGAGTTTTGGCCTCGTATAAGAAAATTGATAAAATGAAGTGATCGGAAAATGAAGTTTCGATACAAAAAAATAACGGTTAAAATTGGCAGTAATGTTCTGGCAAAGCCTGATGGAACCTTAAATGTTGAGCGGATTGCGCATTTGGTTGACCAGATTGCATTTCTTCATAAAAATGGAGTGGAGGTTGTTTTGGTTTCTTCGGGGGCAGTTGCAGCTGGTAAAGCAGTTTTGGAACCATCAAAAAGAACTGATGCGGTTTCGCGTCGGCAGTTGTGGGCGGCTTTGGGACAGGTAAAACTTATTAGCTGTTATTCCGGGTTTTTTGATGAACGAGGATTGGTTTGCGCCCAGGTTTTAACTACGAAAGAAAATTTTTCGAGCAGGGGGCACTACCTGAATATGAAGAATTGTTTTAATACACTTTTGGAAAATAATGTCATCCCGATTGTGAATGAAAACGATACAATTTCTGTTACGGAGTTAATGTTTACCGACAATGATGAACTTTCAGGATTGATAGCTTCCATGGTGAATTCAGAGGCGCTGATTATTCTTACCAATGTAAATGGTGTTTATAATTCACATCCAAAAAATGAAAATGCAGAGGTGATTAAAATGATTGAATTTAATGACCTTGAGCCGGTGGGTTCAATTTCAGCAGAACAATCGGGTTTCGGAAAAGGAGGGATGCAGACCAAATACAGAATTGCACAAAAGGTTGCTGGAGATGGAATTGGTGTTCATGTTGCAAACGGCACAACTGAAAATGTGTTGCTGAATATATTGAATACGGAAAAGGAATTTACACATACCTGGTTTGTTCCAAACCAGAAAGCTTCAAGTGGTGTAAAGAAATGGATTGGTTATGCCAATGGTTTTACAAAGGGAGAAGTAATAATAAATAAAGGCGCTGCAACTGCTTTATTATCAAATAAGGCGGTTAGCTTGTTACCTGTTGGAATTGTTAAAGTAGCCGGCGAATTTAAAAAAGGAGATTTAATAAAAATTGTTGATGAATCGGGAAAAATAGTTGGAGTTGGAAAAGCAGGTTATGGTTCAGAGCGGCTGGAAACAGAAAAACTTTCTGAAAAACAAAAACCCGTGATTCATTACGACTATTTGTATCTGGAACATAATAATGTTTAAACCAACAAGAATAGCAGGAGCGAAAGGAATATTGTGATGAGAATAGAAAATCAATTAAAAGCGGTTTTGAATGCATCCAGAAAATTAAATCTGGTAACGGACGATACCGTTAAAAAAGTTTTATTTGAGTTGGCGAAGGAAGCCAGAAAAAATACCGATTTCATTTTGGTTGAAAATCAAAAGGATTTGGATCGGATGGATTCTGCGGATCCGAAATTTGACAGGTTAAAATTAACAAAAGAGCGCATTGACGGAATAGCTTCCGATATTGAAAATGTGGCCAGTTTAAAAAGTCCTGTTGGAATTATTAAAAGCGAAACTACCCGCCCGAATGGAATGAAAATCTCAAAAGTTACGGTTCCGTTTGGTGTAATCGGGATAATTTATGAAGCCCGTCCGAATGTAACTTTCGATGTTTTCTCACTTTGTCTGAAATCAGGAAATGCCTGCGTTTTGAAAGGCGGTAGTGATGCCATTTATTCAAATCAGGCCATTGTTTCAATTATTCAAAATGTGCTTAAAAGTTTCAATCTTGACGAAAATACAGTTGCATTACTTCCAGCCGGCCGCGAAGAAACAAGTGAAATGTTGCATGCTCACGGTTATATTGATTTAATAATTCCTCGTGGAAGCCAGAACCTGATCAACTTTGTTCGCGAAAATGCTAAAATACCTGTTATTGAAACTGGCGCAGGAATTTGCCATACCTATTTTGATGAATTTGGCGATGCTGAAAAAGGCCGTGAAATTATATATAATGCGAAAACACGCCGTCCATCGGTTTGCAATGCGCTCGATTGTTTGATCATCCATGAAAGCCGGTTAAAGGAATTGCCTGATTTTGCAAAAAAATTAGCCAAAGATGAGGTTGTAATTTATGCCGATGAGAAATCATATGAATTACTTAATGGAAACTATCCTGAAAATCTGCTTTTCCCTGCAACGGAAGAATCGTTTGGCACAGAATTTCTTTCGTTAAAAATGGCAGTAAAAACAGTTGCTTCTTTTGATGAAGCGATTGATCAGATCAACACATACTCATCAAAACACAGTGAAGCAATTATTTCAGAAAATAAAGAAAACATTGAGAAATTTGAGAAAGTAGTTGATGCTTCCTCCGTTTATACAAATGTTTCAACAGCATTTACCGATGGAGCGCAGTTTGGCCTTGGCGCTGAAATAGGAATTAGTACGCAGAAATTGCATGCCCGTGGTCCAATGGCACTTGAAGAATTGACAAGTTATAAATGGATTATTGAAGGAGACGGACAAGTGAGGCCAAAATAGTTGAATTTTGTATATTTGTTATAAATTTATTTGCATGAATACATTAGAGTTAAGGCATATTATCATTGAACAATTATCGCAGATTGAAGATGAATCTTTCTTAACGGTCATAAAAACCATTATTGAATCTAAAATTTCAGGGGGGATATATAATTTAAGTGATTATCAAAAAGAAAGGATAGACATGGCACGGGAAGAAGTTAAAGATGGGCAACCCATAACACATGATGATTTGCAAAAGGAAATTGATCAATGGCTAAACGAGAAATAAGGTGGTCAAAAGAGGCGAAAGCTGATTTGTTTAGTATTCTCAAATTTTATAACGAAAGAAACGGATCAACCGTCTATAGTTCAAAATTAAACAAACGCATTGACCAAAATCTCCAACTAATTGCAAAATATCCCAATATTGGAACTGCTACGGATTCTGATTCAATTAGAATTTTTATTTCAGGGGATTACCAGATAATTTATGAAGTATTTGACCAACTTATTCTAATAATAATGCTTTGGGATAGTAGAAGAAAACCTGAAGACAAGGGGATTGGGGAAAGAAGAAAATAATTATGTATAAGAATTGCCTAAATAGGTTATGAAAAATTTTATTTCAGTAAAAGATATACCAGGTATTAAAGAAGCATTAGAGGTTGCTTTTGAAGTAAAAAAGAATCCATATGGTTTTCAGCATTTGGGAAAGAACAAAACAATGATTTTGATCTTTTTCAATTCAAGTTTACGCACACGTTTGAGTACTCAAAAAGCAGCAATGAACCTTGGCATGAATACCATGATTTTGAATGTTGGCGAAGAAAGCTGGCAGTTGGAATCGGAACTCGGAGTAGTTATGGATGGCGACAAACCGGAACATTTACTTGAAGCTATTCCTGTAATTGCTTCGTATTGCAATATTATTGGCGTTCGCGCTTTTGCAAAGCTTAAAAATCAAACGGACGATTATGCCGAAATTATTTTGAACCAGTTTATTAAATATGCCGGTGTTCCCGTGGTAAGTATGGAAGGAGCAACGCGCCATCCACTGCAAAGTTATGCCGATTTGGTAACCATTGAAGAGCACAAAACCACAGAACGTCCGAAAGTGGTTTTAACCTGGGCGCCACATCCAAAGGCGTTGCCACAGGCAGTTGCCAACTCGTTTGTAGAATGGATGCGCGAGACAGATTATGAATTAGTTGTTACACATCCCAAAGGTTATGAATTAGCTCCAGAGTTTGTGGGTGATGTAAAAGTTGAATACGATCAGAAAAAGGCTTTTGATGGCGCTGATTTTATTTATGCAAAAAACTGGTCGTCATTTAACGAATATGGCAAAATTCTTTCACAAGATTTGGCGTGGACAGTGAATGAAGAAAAAATGGCACTGACCAACAACGGTAAATTTATGCACTGTCTTCCTGTTCGGCGAAATGTTATTGTAACAGACGGTGTAATCGACAGTAAGAATTCAATTGTAATTCCTCAGGCTGCAAATCGTGAGTTTACAGCGCAGGCTGCAATAAAAATGATTTTGGAGAAAATTGGGTGATGCGAATTCTGGTTCACATATTTTGTGGCAGTCGAAATAATATCGCCAATAACCAGCGATTTGGAAATTGCTGACCCAGAAAAGATTCTAATATAGAAATTAAATGTAGAGGATACAGAAAATTATTTTAGAAGATTAAAAAATCTTTGCAGCTTATCGAGAATCAATAAAAATGACAAAGAAAATTGAAATAATTCCTGCCATTGATATCATCGACGGAAAATGCGTCCGTCTTTCGCAAGGCGATTACAATCAAAAAACGGTTTATAATGAAAACCCGCTGGAAGTAGCAAAAATGTTTGAGTTTGCGGGAATCAAACGTTTGCATTTGGTTGATTTGGATGGGGCAAAAGCAAAACACATTGTTAATTACAAAGTGCTGGAAAGTATCGCTTCCAACACAAATCTGATTATTGATTTTGGTGGCGGACTGAAATCGGATAAAGATTTGGAGATTGCTTTTAATTCCGGTGCATCAATGTTAACCGGCGGTAGTATTGCAGTAAAAGACAAAGATATTTTCCTGAGTTGGCTTGAAAAATATGGAAGCGAAAAAATTATTTTAGGTGCCGATGCAAAAGATGGAATGATTGCAGTGAGTGGCTGGCTGGAAGCAACCGAACTTCCTGTTATTGAGTTTATTTCAGGATTTCAAAAAGAGGGAATCAAAAAAGTAATTTCCACAGATATTAGTCGTGATGGAATGCTTTCCGGCCCTGCTTTTGATTTGTATGCTGAAATCCTTGAAAAGCTTCCCGGAATTGAGATTATCGCCAGCGGAGGTATCGCAACAATGGACGACATATTAAAATTAGATGAAATGGGCATTCCCTGCGTTATTACCGGAAAGGCAATTTACGAAGGCAAAATTGATTTAAAAGATATTGAACTGTTTCAGGATAGTTAAAAATTAATTAACCTATTTAGGTTTATTGTAAATACATTAACTTAATTAGGTTAAATATATCGTTATTAGCTTATTTTGGTTAACTTTGATTCATGGATAATAAAAGGATAGTGGGAGTTATTACAGGAGATTTAATTAATTCATCGGCATTAAACGACGGACAAAAAAATCTTCTCAAGATGGAGTTGGAACGTTTCACCACTAAAAATCATAATGTTTTGTTGCCAGTGCAATTTTACAGGGGCGATAGTTTTCAACTAATGGTTATAAAAGAAAAGTCAGCACGGATTGCATTTATAATTGAGGCAATTGTTTTTTCGATAACAGGAACCTGGGCCCGGATAAGTATTGGAATTGGTTCGGTTTCCAAAATATCTCATGATGACGTATTGCAATCAGAAGGCGAAGCTTTTCAGCTTTCAGGGCACCAAATGGATAAAATGAAGGATGAAGGGAGATTGTTAAAAATTGCGTTGAATAACAATGAGTTTCAACCCATTTTATCAGCAGCGATTTATTTGGCTGAAAGTATAATTTGGGGCTGGAAACCTGGACAGGTAAAGGTTATTGCGCAAATACCGTTTGTAAAAACACAAAAGGAGATTGCAGAAAAACTGAATATCTCGGAAGCGGCTGTGAGCAAGGCAATAAAAACGAGTAATTGGTCGGCGATTGATTATTTTCTGAACGGATTTGAAGAAACCATAAAAAGAAATTTAGAATGAACCCATTGTTTTTTCCCATGTTGGCTGGACATTTAATTGCCGACTTTTGGTTGCAACCATATTCATGGGTACTTCATAAAGAGGCGAATGGCATAAAATCATCAAAGTTATTACTGCATGTTGCTATTGCATCAATACTTCCGGTGGTTTTTACTTTTCAGTTAAATCTGTGGTGGTTTATTCCGGTTATTTTTGTCACTCATTTAATAATCGATTTTTTTAAAACAAAATTTAAAGATAGCATACCGGCGTTTTTATCCGATCAGCTATTACATATTCTGGTTTTGTTGATTTTAGCAACCTACGGAACGAAAACCGAACTTCAGGGAAACGCAGTGATATTCTGGATTTATGTAACTGGTTTTGTGCTGGTAACTACTCCGCTCGGAATTTTTACCGGGAAGTTTTTGAATGTTATAATAACTGATAAGAATAAAGTAAACAAAATAAATGTTTCCGGTTGGATTGGAATTCTGGAACGTGTGTTGATTTTAATTTTTATTACCACAGGTCAGTTTTCGGCCATCGGTTTTTTAATTGCTGCCAAATCGGTGTTCAGGTTTAACGATGCCAGAGAAGAAGGAAATAAAAAAGCTGAATATTTTTTACTGGGAACACTTGTTTCATTTACTTTGGCAATTGCTGTGGGACTGGGAATTTTGAAAATTATAGAAATAGTTTAAATATAAATTTTAAACTCCCTCCCCTCGGGGAGGGTTGGGGAGGGGCTTCATGTTAGCAAAACGAATAATACCATGTTTAGATATCCGAAACGGACAAACCGTTAAAGGAGTCAATTTTGTAAATATCAAGGAAGTAGGCGATCCGGTAGAACTGGGAGCCAAATATGCTGCCGATGGCGCCGATGAATTGGTTTTTCTTGATATTACTGCAACCCACGAAGGCCGGAAAACATTTGTGGAACTGGTAAAGACGAATTGCAGCTCATTTGAATATTCCGTTCACGGTCGGAGGTGGAATAAGCGAATTTAGCGATGCCGAAAAACTTTTGAGTGCAGGCGCCGATAAAATTTCAATCAATTCTTCAGCAGTAAGAAATCCTAAATTGATAGATGATTTGGCAAAAGGATTTGGTAGCCAGTTTGTAGTTGTGGCGATTGATGCGCGTGGTGATGAAAATAACCACTGGACAGTTACTGTAAACGGTGGACGCATTCCAACTGATAAAGAACTGTTTTCATGGGCAAAAGAAGCTGAAGATCGTGGAGCCGGTGAAATTCTTTTTACATCCATGAACCACGACGGAACAAAAAATGGTTTTGCGAATGAACAACTGGCAAGAATGGCAGACGCATTGAAAATACCAATTATCGCTTCAGGTGGAGCAGGTGCTAAGGAGCATTTTGTCGATGTTTTTACTAAAGGAAAAGCAGATGCAGGACTTGCCGCCAGTATTTTTCATTTTAACGAAATACCCGTACCGGAATTAAAATCGTATCTTCGCGACCACGGAATTGTTGTTCGGTAATCATTTAAATCGAATCGCTAAATTTGCATAAAATTTGAAAAATGAAGGAGTTTAAAAATATTTCCCAAATCAACTTTAAAAAATCAGATGGACTTGTGCCGGCAATTATTCAGGATAACGAAACGCAAAAAGTTTTGATGCTTGGATTTATGAATGAAGAGTCGCTGAAGAAAACACTGGAAATTAAAAAAGTTACTTTTTTTAGCCGCACAAAAAAACGATTGTGGACGAAAGGAGAGGAATCAGGGAATTTCTTAAATGTAGTCACAATTTTGCCGATTGTGATGATGATACTTTGTTGATTAAAGTTAATCCTGATGGGCCGGCTTGCCATACAGGTTCAGATACTTGTTTTGATGAAACGAACACAAAAAGTGGTATTTATTTTCTTAAATATCTCCAGGATTTTATTGATCAGCGTAAGACAACTATGCCAGAAGGTTCATACACGACGTCGCTTTTTAAGGCTGGTACAAGAAAAATAACTCAAAAAGTGGGAGAAGAAGCTGTTGAGACCATAATTGGTGCAATGGCTAATGACGACGAGAATTTTATTTATGAATCTGCCGACTTGCTATATCATCTGATTGTTTTGCTTACACACAAGGGTTTCCGAATTGAAGACGTCATTAAAGAATTAAAAAGAAGACATTCGTAAATTTCTTTATTTTCTCAAAAAGGTTTTATAAAACATAGTTTCATAACATAGTTGTATAACATTCTATATTTGAATGTTTTTATGATGTGAAGTTGGTAGCTTTGTAAGTACCGATTAATTACAAAACTAAAACGTCATGGAAACCTTAACTATTTGCCCGACCAGTACCGCAACTATCCTGGCGTGTCAACATATAGCCAGGGCCTTTAAAGAAAATATTTATGAACTGTCAAGTATTCGCCAGGAATGGGATCCGGCTTATGCTATTTCATTGAACATCTGGATTGATGATACATTGGAAAAATACTACGCAGATAATCTTGATGCCTGGGATGATAGCAAATATAAAGAATGGCATGAAGTAATGGTGGCAGGATTACAAAGCTTAAAAATATTGAGAGCTTCAATGAAAGTTGACTTTAAAAACGATAAAATGTTTTTAAAGGAATTTTTTGTAAAGACAGGTTACGATGAATTTTTCAGTGATGCCAAAAATGGTGATCATATGAGTATGTGTAAGTTTTTAATTGCATTTTCAGAAAATATTGATGGTGAAACACGACGACAAAATTGTTGCTAAAGGAACCATGGATTCACTTTTTGAGAAAATTCTTGAAAGCGCTCAAAATATAAAAAAGTTTGAAGAGTGCTTTGCAGCCCTGGAAGAAGATGCTGAACTGAATAATTATGGAAAAAAAGAGATGACGGCAATTTATAAAACTGTTCAGGATATTTGCCGGATTGCAATTGCATATTATCAGTTTGATCCGATTAAGCGCGACAAGTTCAACTTCTATAAAACAATGGTTAATTTATAAAAAAATTACTTCAAATACGTGTTATTAATTAACTTGAAAGCAGTCGGCCAGAATTCTGACCGGCTGTTTTTTATTCTGAATCAGTATCTTTAAGCGAAACAAAACCTTCCGGAGGAACAACAGATTCTGAAGGTTCATATGGAAAAACATCGGCAATTGTACTAAGCGCCAAAGCAGTTGTTACGTAAGGAATAACAAGATAAGAAAGACTTTCTTCAAGTCTTGAAAGTGCTTCATTAATATCATCAGCCATGATGAGGTAGTATGAGCGAATCTTTTTCTCTTTTCCTGCATCTTCGTCAACAGTTACAAGATTAATGGTTGCTTTAAACCACCATTCACCTGCTTCGTATGGAAAAACTTCGGCAATTCTGGACTTTTTTATGTCAACAATACTGAATTCACCACCTTTAACCAATTGCTGCATTTGCCTGATAATTCGGGCTTCAGCATCGGTATAAGAAACGGCATCAAGCAGAAAGTTTTCTGTAACAATTTGCTCATTGCCACTTTCAGAAACTTTCAAATATTTTACTTTACATTCAAACCAGGTTTGCATCATAGCATTTTATTTTTTAAGTCGCACAAAAGTAAGGTTAAATCAAGTTTTAAAATCATTTTGGTATCATGTTTATTCGTGAAACTTTTCAACAAAAAGAAAACCGGTCGTTTAAACAAACCGGTTTTCATGTTTTACCGAATAACTAAACTAAACTAAACCATCTATTGACCAATAAACTAATGACTTTTCTGTTGTAGTTTCTGTAAAGGCCCGCCGGGGATGGCGGGCCTAACAGACAGCTACAGGCTTTGAAATTGAAGAAGATTAGTTATAAGCACTTTCTCCATGTTCGTAAACATCGAGACCCTCTTCTTCAATACGTTTGGAGACTCTTAATACGTTTGCTTTTTTCAATATTGTGAATAAGATAAATCCTAATCCAAATGCCCAGACAAAGAATGCCAATACACCAATTGCCTGCACTCCTAATAATTTTGCACCATTGCCATAAAATAAACCTTCTGAAGTTGAAAACAAACCAACAGCTAAAGTACCTAAAGCACCACTAACACCGTGCACAGAAACAGCCCCAACCGGGTCATCAACTTTGAGAACTTTATCTACGAATTCAACTGCAAATGGCAATATAAATCCTGCAATTACACCAATAAATACAGCGCCAACCGGATTAACAGCATCACAACCAGCCGTAATTGCCACTAAACCTGCAAGAGCACCGTTCAGTGAAATTGATAATGAAGGACGTTTGTAACGGGCCCATGCCACCATCATTGCAGTAATAGCACCTGCTGCAGCGGCCAGGTTGGTTGTAACTGCAATATGCCCGATAGCAACAGCATTGTCGGTACCAGCAGCTGCAAGTTGAGATCCGGGGTTAAACCCAAACCATCCAAACCAAAGGATGAATACACCCAAAGCACCTAAAGCGAGGTTATGTCCGGGTATAGCTTTGGATTTGCCGTTTTTATCATATTTCCCAATACGAGGACCGATAATTGCAGCACCAGCTAAACCAACCCATGCACCAACAGAGTGAACAATTGAAGAACCGGCAAAGTCGTGGAACCCAAGCTGGCTTAACCAGCCACCACCCCACGTCCAGTGTCCTGAGATTGGGTAAATAAGTACGGTAATAACTATACTAAATATTAAGTATGCTTTAAATTCTGTACGTTCTGCCATTGCTCCCGATACAATTGTTGCGGCTGTTGCAGCAAAAACTGTTTGGAAGAACAGATTAGCGTAATCCGAATAATTGTCGCCAAAACCATCACTCATATAGAACAAGTGCGGCATTCCGATAAATCCTCCGATAGAGTCGCCATACATAATGGTAAATCCGATTGCCCAATATAATATTGACCCAATTGCGAAGTCCATTAAGTTTTTCATTAAGATATTTGCAGTGTTTTTACTACGGGTAAAACCGGCTTCAACCATTGCAAACCCGGGTTGCATAAACATCACTAAAAACGCGGCAACTAATAACCACATATTATCTATACCTATTTGTAGGCCTTGTAAAGTTTCTTCCATGATATTCTAATTTTTTATGGTTATTAATTAATCTTCTTTTCCTTTGATGTACAATGATTCATCACCTTTCTCACCGGTACGGATTCGGTAAGATTCTTCAATTGCTGAAACGAAGATTTTACCATCGCCAATTTCACCTGTACGGGCAGAGCCTAAAATTGCCTGAACAGTTTTTTGAACATTTTTATCACGTACAATTATAGAGAGCTTGGTTCGCTCAATAAGACTTGTGTCGTATTTTACTCCCCGGTAAACGCGTTCCTCACGTGCCTGGCCTACGCCACGCACATCCCAGAAAGAGAAGAACTCAATTCCTGCTTCATGAAGGGCATCTTTTACCTCTTCAAATTTTGTTTTGCGGATTAACGCTTCAATCTTTTTCATTTTTGCCTGTATTAAATTTATTATAGAGAAATTCCTACCGTAATAAAGAATCCACCTGTAGAGGGGTTAAGTATTACTGCTCCGGAAACCGGAAGCGAAAAATCATCTGTTATTTTCACTTCTTTTGAGGTTCCAACGTTGATGTTACAGATGTTGAAATCTCCGTCAGAAGTATATTGGCCATTGCCGGCACCCAAACCAATACTGAATTTTTCAAATGAATAGCCAGCTTCAAAATACATATCCATATCATCGCCAAAACTCGTTGCAGGAGTTGCTTCCACAGCTTCAACTTCAGGAGTAATAACACCATTATCTAAATCAACCATTGCAGGAGATCCATCCATGGCTTCAACAGCATCAGCTCCCGCTAAAAACATAAAGGCGCCCATTACAGAAAAATTACCAAGTTCTACGCCTAAACTGGGTTCAAGGTAATGGGTTCCTGAATAATCAGTCCAGTCTCCACCAAAATAATAATCGGTTACACCGATTGAAACAGGACCAATAGCATAACTTGCGTATAAATCCATTTCCAGTGCTTCTTCGCTGCCGGCATTTACCGATCCCCAGGCGCCAAGTGCAAAATCGCCGGCGCCAAATTCAACGTAAGGTTGAAATGCAGGACCAGTACCAAATTTTGAACCCCTCCAGATATAACTGCTGTAAATGTCCAACCCTGTACTAAATTCCTGAGCCTTTGTCATCGGAGCAATTGAGAGTAACATTAGCAAGCTTGTTGCAAATAAAATTGTCTTTTTCATAGTTGTAATTTTTAAAAGTTAAAATTTTGCTTTTAGATTTTCCACTTCGTATTTAAAAAATAATATTATATGTTATTAACCCCTAAAAAAAGTAATGTGTTAATTAAAATATTTATAAAAAAATTAGTTATACCCCTGTTTGAATTAGATGTCTGTCCAAAAATATATATGTTTTATAACATAAACCCCAATTGTATCAAAATGAATGGTCGTGTTAACAAAATATTAATATTAGAGTTAATAATATTTCAAAAAGGCAGAAAAAAAGGAATATAATAACAATATATCAATTAAACAGATAAATGGCTATCAAATGTATAAAATGAGATTTAAGTGTTTTTAGATGCAAAACTCTTAGAGAAGTAGTGTCTGCAATGAGGTGTAAACATAATTATTGAAAATTGGTTCAGGGATTATTTATGTTAATTGAAAGGATCTCTCCCAGTATATTTTCTTTTGATACCGTGTAAACGATTAATGGTTGTCCTTCTGTTACTTTGTTTTTAGGAATTTTTATTTGCAGGAAAGTTTTTTCACCTGCAGAAATTTCATTTGAATGAATTTTTTCGGAAAAATAGTAATGTGTGATTTCATTATTATTTTGCGATACAATAATTGATGGTTGTGAAACATGATTTGTGTATATGGCGAATGGATTATTGTTTAATAATGAAAGGTCCAGAGTATAATCATTATATGTTTCCGATATCTTATTCGCCTCAATTTTAAGTTCTTTAAGGGTTTGGAAATTATGAATTATAATGTATCCTTTTATTTCACCTGTTGTCATCAGGGTTAAATTAGGAGGATTCATGTGTTTTGATTGTATAGCAAAAACATTGTCACCTTCAGCAAATTGTTCGTAGTTCCATAAATTATATTGACAAAATCGATATTCAGGAGTTGAAAAAAATACTGCCGAATCGCCTGTATAAAACATATAATTACTTATAGCTGCATAATTATTAAAAAAACCAACTGTTTTTCCTTGTGCCAATTCTTTTATTTGAAGAGCGTTACTTTTACGATTGTAAAATGTGATTTTCAAGTTGCCAACGTTTGGTATTACATCTAAAGCAAGGTATAACCGGAATAAAAAAAGAAGCACAATTACCGGTGCGGCCAGTCGTATAAACCACTTTTTTGTTTTTGCATCATCTCTTATTAGTGGGTAAGTCAAAAACATTATCATTGGGATAATAGCAGCGAGCCAATGAATTTCAATTCTGTTCTTAAAACTCATTATAAAGAATAAAACAATAAATCCGATTACGTTAAAAACAAGGGCACGTTGAAAAAGGTTTTGTATTTTAATTTTTCGAAGTTTCCAAAATACCAAAACCCCAGACAATGGTCCGACAACTAAAAGCACACCTGATAAATAGGGAAGAATATATTTAAATTGAAATGGTTTTGCTCTTTCTACCAAATGGTATTTAAATGTTGGAAAGTGATTATTTACCTGCCACATCGCATGAGGAATAAGCAACACAGCTGAAATTGCAATTACAAGGTAAAAGAATTTGTTTTTTAAAAGTTTCAGGTTTGAAAAAAGAGTAAATCCAATGACAAGAAATGCATGATATTTACTGTAAATCATTGCGGCTGTAATAACTCCTAATAAAACAGAATTTATCAACCCGGGTTTTTCAATAAACCTTTTATAAAGGATTAGAAAAAGCAATACAAAAAATAGCAGCGGATTATCAGGAATTGCCAGAAAGCCAGATATGTGTGTATGAATTAAAGGGAATGATAAAACAAAAAGTGTAATAAAGAAAATATCTTTTTTTTCATTTAGCTCGTTTACAATTAGCGCAAAAGTTATGGTAGAAAAAAGTACAATTAATAACCGTACTCCAATTTCGCCGGGTAAAATGGCATGGCCCAGATAAATGAAAAAAGCAACCATTGGAGGATGATCAAAATAACCCCAGTCGAGATTTTGAGAATACATCCAGTAATAAGATTCATCAGAATGTAACCCGGTAAAAATTGCCTGTAACAGATTTATAAGAAACCAGATTCCAATAATGATAAAATGTTTTTTTTCTAAATTCTTCATTTACATATTATTGTGGGGTTTGGCAATCAGGTATTTGGTGTCATTACTTTTAATGGCTTCAATTGGTTTCTTTAAAAATCTCGGAAATTTGGAAACCGGAACCCGCAACCATTCCTCCGATCCCTCAAATATTTCATAATTACCTAAATCAAGTTTATTTTTCTCTTTGGCATCAAATACAAGAAAATGGTTCCTGTTATTTGGCAAAACAAAAACGGTATCCATGCTGATAACATTCCATTTATCGTTACAATGAATTCTGATATTCGACGCGGCTCTTATGTTACCGTAAACATAAATATTATCTGATTTTGACATTCCCAGATCAGTAAGATTATTGACCATTTGTTTTCCCGGATTGGGCATTAAAAGCGGATGGAGCAAAATAAAAATAGTAAAGTACATCATTAAAACACCATTGGCAATAACTATTTCAGGAGAAATGTTTTTGAATACGCCCCATTTCCAATTAATAAGAAATAAAATGGAAATCAAACTTCCCGTAATAAGAATCCAATCTGGTAAAATAAATAAGGCATATAATATATTAATAAGAAGTAAAATCAGATTAATGATTAAAAGAATTGAAATTGTTAATTTTTTTCCAACGGTTTTACTTTCTGAAATTACAAATGCAATTAAAATTGAAACCAACGGAATAACAGGTAAAACATATCGGTCGTAAAACTTAAAAACAGCCCCCGACATCAGAATGATTAAAATAATCCACGTTACAATAAATCCAAATATCGATTTCTTTTTATTATCGGAATTTTGAACATATTTTTTAAGCATACGAGCCTTTGAAAAAACGATAAAAATCCATGGAATAAAAAAGGCAAGCAAGGTAACAAATCCCAGTCCCAGGTTTTTTAACATTTGCAAAGTTTTCGATGAAACACGGTCGCCAACCTGATCGGCAAAAAAAGAATCGAGATAAACTGAGCCATGCTTTGAATACATAATAATGAACCAACTAAATGCGATCAGAATTGCAGTAATCATTGAAATCGGCTCAATGAGATCTTTGATTTTTTTTCTTTTCCATGGATTTAAAATGAGAAAAAGCATACTTGCTCCGGCAAATGCTGCCGCGGGAATACCTTTTGTTTCAAAAGCCAGTGCAGCGCCAATATATGCCATCCAATAGTATTTTTTTTCTGGAATCTCTCTTAACTGAATTTCCAAAAATCCCCAGGCGCTAATGGTTAAAAACAAAACAAGAAGTATGTCGGGGATTGAACGGCTTGCACTAACAATTACCAATGGATTGGCTGCCGTAATAAATGCGGCAAGAGTTGCCTTGTTATTGTCTCTGGTTAACGATTTTGTCATTTTATATGTAATCAGGACAAGCAAAGCTCCTGCAAGCCAAAAAAATATTCTTGATGAGAATGTACTTACTCCAAAAATTTTATAACTGCCAATTAATACCCAGTAAGTTAAAATTGGTTTTAAAAACCTTGGTGTTCCGTCGGCTTTATATGGAGTAAAATAATCTCCTTTGTCCATCATCTGTAATACAGAATCAGTATAATATTTCTCGTCAGGAAAATGAAAAACATAATCCAATGCTCCCGGGGCAGAATACAATAAAAATAAAATTGGAATAATGTAAATGGTGTATTTTTTTATTCCTGAATCTTGCATGTTTTGCCTTAAATGTAAATTCGAATTACAAATATATCGTAGAAATTGTAGTAATCATCCAAAGTTCTTATTTAAACCTGACAAACAAAAATTTCGTTAATTTTTTTGGCCGAGAAAATTTTAACACATCAAAAAAAATAGATTAATAATGCACTTGAAAGTTGTATTAATTATTGGTTCAACACGTTAACTGAGACGCATATTCATCTTTAAATGAATATATTTGTTGAAAATTAATACGAAGCGAATGAAACTCTGGGAAAAAGGAACTCCTGTAAATAAAGCAATAGAAGATTTTACGGTTGGTAAAGATCGGGAAATGGATCTTTATTTAGCTCCTTTTGACATTATGGGCTCAATGGCTCATGTAACAATGTTGGAGTCAATTGGATTAATTGAAGAAGATGAGTTAACAATTTTGCTTCGCGAATTAAAAAGTATTTATAAAAAAGCTTCCGCAGGAGAATTTATTATTGAGGAAGGCGTTGAAGATGTCCATTCTCAAGTTGAATTTTTGTTGACAAAAAATCTTGGTGATTTAGGTAAGAAAATACATAGCGGCCGCTCCAGGAACGACCAGGTTTTGCTTGATCTGAAATTGTTCGCCCGGAGTGAAATCAGGCAGATTGTTGAAAATACAGCATCCTTGATTGATGTTTTGTTAACGCGTGCTGAGGAAACCAAAGATATCCTAATGCCGGGATACACACACCTGCAGGTTGCAATGCCTTCATCTTTTGGCCTTTGGTTTAGCGCTTATGCCGAAGGATTGACAGATGACCTGGAACTTCTTTTGGCGGCATATAAAATTACAAATCAAAATCCTTTAGGATCGGCTGCCGGTTATGGTTCTTCGTTTCCTTTAAACAGACAAATGACAACTGATTTATTGGGATTTCGGAAAATGAATTATAATGTGGTTTATGCCCAAATGGGACGGGGGAAAGTGGAAAAAATAGTCACATTTGCAATTTCGAGTGTCGCCGCAACACTTTCAAAATTGGCTTATGATGTTTGTTTATTTATGAGTCAGAACTTTAATTTTGTTAGTTTGCCTGTTGAATTTACAACTGGTTCAAGCATTATGCCTCATAAAAAGAACCCGGATGTTTTTGAACTGGTTCGTGCAAAGTGTAATAAATTACAAGGTATTCCGGCACAGATTACATTTGATTGTTAATAATTTACCAAGTGGGTATTTTCGGGATATGCAAATTGTTAAAGAGCTTTTTATTCCGGCTTTTGAAGAAATAAAAAGTTGCATCAGCATTGTAATGCTTGCCTTGCAAAATATGGTTGTTAATGAAAATATTCTCGATGATGTAAAATATGATTATTTGTTTAGTGTTGAAGAAGTAAACAAAAGGGTATTAGAGGGAATTCCATTCAGAGAGGCATATAAGCAAGTTGGAGAATTAATAGAAAAAGGCGAATTCAAGCCGGAAAAAAGTGTTAAGCATACGCATGAGGGGAGTATAGGAAATTTATGTCTCGACAGAATATTAGAAAATAAAGCTGAAATTCTGAACGAGTTTAAGTTTAATGAATTAGACAGGGCTATTGGCAAACTATTCATCTGAAGTATTTAAGTGGCTGGAAATGTGACAAATGTCATGTTTTCATAAAATTTGAAGAGATTTTGAAATCAAAATTAGTCTGTGACTGATAGGTTAATTGTATGTTATTAAACATTTATTTTACAAATTACGATTGTAAAATATCATTGGTTTGATTATTTTTGATTTCACTTCGTAAGAAAAATAGAATTTTTACTTTCAGATTTACAGCAAATGGACATGCTTCTATATTGCTGTATTTGTATGGAAGAAAATTAAGGGTTAAAAAATAAGGAGAAAAAAATGATGCAGATGAGATTACCCGAAGCACAGGGTTTGTACCGACCTGAGAATGAGCATGATAATTGTGGGATTGGATTTGTGGCTCATATTAAAGGTAAACCATCACACGATATTGTAGAGAGAGGTTTGGAGGTGCTCAGAAACATGGACCACCGTGGAGCTACCAGCGCCGATAATTCAACTGGTGACGGAGCAGGAATATTAATGCAAATTCCTCATGAATTTATAACTGAGGTTTTGAAATTACCTGTTGGTGAAAAAGGAACCTACGGAACAGGTCTTATTTTTCTTCCCAAAGAAGAAAGCGAAGCTGATATTTGCTTAAGTGTTTTAACCAGAAATATAGAGGCAGAAGGTGTTACATTAGTCGGATATCGTGATGTGCCGGTTGATAGTTCGGCGCCAGGTGACATTGCAAAAACAACTGAACCAAAAATTAAACAGGTTTTTATTAAGGCAAATCTTGAAAAAGATGAATTGGAAAGAAAACTTTTTCTTGTAAGAAAACATACAGAAAAGGAAATAAGAGAATCTGATCTGAAAAACAAAAGTTACTTTTATCAACCAAGTTTATCAGCAAAAATAATTGTATATAAAGGCATGTTTACGCCTGATCAACTGCGTGATTACTATCTCGATTTTAAAAATGAAAGATTTAAAAGTGCTATTGCGCTTGTTCACTCACGTTTTAGCACAAATACTTTTCCGACGTGGGATTTAGCGCAACCTTTCAGAATTATTGCACACAACGGAGAAATTAATACAGTTCGCGGAAACCGTTTATGGATGCAGGCACGGGAAGGACTGATGAAATCGGAAATCTATGGAGAAGATCTTCAGAAATTACTACCAGTGATTGAACCTGGTAAATCCGATTCTGCCTCATTTGATAATGTGTTGGAATTTCTTCATATGACAGGGCGTTCTTTGCCCCATTCATTATGTATGATGATTCCGGAATCATTCAATCAAAAGAACCCAATTCCTGAAAGTTTGAAAGCGTTTTATGAATATCATTCTACGATAATGGAACCATGGGATGGCCCGGCTTCAATGGTATTTTCTGATGGCAGATATATTGGAGGAACACTTGATAGAAATGGCCTGCGTCCGTCTCGTTACGTAATTACAAAAAGCAACCTTATTGTAATGGGTTCTGAAGTGGGAGTTCAAACTTTTCCGGCTGAAGATATAAAAGAAAAAGGAAGGCTGCGGCCGGGTAAAATTTTGCTCGTTGACACCGAATTGGGAATAATTATTCCCGATCATGAAGTAAAAGATCAATTGAGCAAAAGAAATCCTTATCAGATGTGGCTGAACGAGAACCGGTTAATGATGGACGATATCAAAGTTAGAAACCGGGTTCCTTCGTCAATCGATAATTTTGATACCTATTCAAAAGTTTTTGGCTACTCAAAAGAAGATATGTACGAGTTAATCAAGCCAATGAGTGAAACAGGTGCGGAACCAACAAACTCAATGGGTAACGATACACCGCCGGCCGTATTTTCAGATATGCCAAAACGTTTATTCGATTACTTTAAGCAAATGTTTGCCCAGGTAACTAATCCTCCAATCGATTCAATTCGAGAAGGGTTGGTTATGGCGCTTACAAACTATATTGGTTCAATACATTCAAATATTCTTTCTGAGTCGCCAGAACATTGTAAATTAATCAAATTTCACGGGCCAATTGTTACAAATACGGATTTAGGTAAAATAAAAGACCTGAAGGATGAAATGTTTACACATAAAATCGTACCAATAGTTTTTCCTGTTAAAGAGGGGTTGAAAGGCTTTGAAGTTGCAATTAAAAAGATGCTTGGTGAAGCCGAATCAGCAGTTGACGATCAAAAAAATTACATCATCCTTACGGACAGAAATATTTCAGAAGGTTATGCGCCAATTCCTTCACTGTTAGCAGTATCAGCAGTACATCACCACCTTATCAAAACAAAAAAGAGAATGCAGGTGGGAATAATTGTTGAAACGGGTGAAGCCAGAGAAGTAAATCATTTTGCATTATTATTGGGCTACGGAGCTAGTGTTATAAATCCATACCTTGCTTTTGCAGCTATCGACGAAATGGTTAAGGATGGTAAAATTGATATGGATTATAAGGAAGCCCGCAAAAACTATATAAAAGCCATCGAAAAAGGTTTGTTAAAGGTTTTCTCCAAAATGGGGATATCAACACTTCGAAGCTACCACGGAGCCCAAATGTTTGAAGCAATCGGCGTAAGCAAGAATGTAATTGATAATTATTTTACCGGAACAGTTTCGAAAATTGGTGGTGTTGGGTTGGAAGAAATATGTAAAGAAGCATCTATGTTTCATCAGGAAGCATTCAAAGTTGATAACGCTCCCGAGCCTTTCCGTTTTGAAAACAACGGTGTTTATGCTTGGCGAAAATATGGAGAACATCATGCATGGAATCCGCAGACTATTGGACTTATTCAATGGGCCACACGTACAAACGATTATTCAAAGTTTAAAGAATTCAGCAGTATAGTTGATAAAGAAAATAAACGTCCTGCATTCATTAGAAGCTGTTTTAATCTGAAAAAGAATCCGATACCAATAGAACAGGTCGAACCGATAGAAGAAATCATGAAAAGATTTGTAACCGGGGCAATGTCATATGGTTCTATAAGTAAAGAAGCACACGAAGCTTTGGCAATTACAATGAACACCATTGGTGGAAGAAGTAATACAGGTGAAGGTGGTGAAGATGCTGAACGATTTGGTACCGTTAGAAACAGTAAAATTAAACAAGTTGCATCGGGACGATTTGGGGTTACAAATAATTACTTAATAAATGCCGATGAACTTCAGATAAAAATTGCTCAGGGGGCAAAACCCGGAGAAGGAGGACAATTGCCTGGATTTAAAGTGGACAAGATAATTGCAAAATTACGTAACTCCACACCAGGAATTACATTGATCTCGCCTCCGCCGCACCACGATATATATTCTATTGAAGACCTTGCCCAGTTAATTTACGATCTAAAAATTGTTAATCCAAGGGCAAAGGTTTCTGTTAAATTGGTGTCAGAAGATGGCGTTGGCACAATTGCTGCCGGTGTTTCAAAAGCATTCTCCGATATTATTATTATTGCCGGCGCTGATGGTGGAACCGGGGCAAGTCCGGCAAGTTCAATTAAACATGCTGGCTTACCTGTTGAATTAGGTATTGCCGAAACACAGCAAACACTTGTGTTAAATAATTTACGGGGCAGGGTAAAACTTCAGGTTGATGGTCAGCTAAAAACTGGTCGCGATGTTGTGACATTGGCTTGCCTTGGCGCAGAAGAGTTTGGATTTTCAACTGCAGCGCTGATTGTACTGGGATGTATAATGATGCGCAAATGTCACATGAATACTTGTCCGGCTGGAATAGCAACCCAGGATAAATCGTTAAGAAAGAGGTTTATTGGTAATGCAGAATACTCCATAAATTTCTTCCGTTTCGTTGCTCAGGAAGTAAGGGAATATTTGGCAGAGATGGGATTCAGTAAATTTGAAGACATAGTTGGCCGTACTGATCTTCTTGAGGTTGATACTGAGGTTACCAACTGGAAAATGAAAACAGTTGATTTTTCCAGATTACTTTATGTGCCAAAAGAAGCAAAAGAATACGCCATTCGCAATACGCATCCAAATGGCAGGCCAGGCGAACACTTGGATTACCAGTTGATTGAAGAGTCGAAAAAAGCAATTCGTGCTGGTGAAAAGGTCTGGATTTCAAAAAATGTTGTTAACGTTGATCGAACTATTGGTGCAATGCTTTCAGGAGAGATATCTAAAAATTACGGCGAAAGTGGTTTGCCCGACGATACAATAAACTGTTCTTTCCATGGCACTGCCGGCCAGAGTTTTGGTGCATTCCTTGTAAAAGGGGTAACATTCCGTTTAGAAGGTGACTCTAATGACTATATTGGAAAAGGACTTTCAGGAGGTAAACTTATTGTTGTGCCACCGGCTGGTTCAACTTTTAAACCGGAGGAGAACATTATTATTGGTAATACTTCCTTTTACGGAGCTACAAGAGGCGAAGCTTACATTCGTGGAGTGGCAGGTGAACGTTTCTGTGTAAGAAACTCGGGAGTTATCACAGTTATTGAAGGAACAGGTGACCATTGTTGCGAGTATATGACTGGGGGTAGGGTAGTTGTGCTTGGAAAAACCGGAAGGAATTTTGCCGCTGGTATGAGTGGCGGTATTGCTTATGTTCTGGATGAGGTAGGTGACTTTGATTACTATTGTAACAAGGGATTAGTTGACCTTACCCCAGTTGAAGACAAAGCAGATAATAGTGAGTTACAAGCGATGATCAGTAATCATCTTTTATATACACAAAGCGCTCTGGCAGCAAAAATACTAACACATTGGGAAGAATATTTGCCAAAATTTGTGAAAGTAATTCCATTTGAATACAAGAAAGTTTTGGAAGAACAAAAGCTAAAAGAGTTACAGAGAAAGTTACAACTGACTGAAGATGATCCTTCACGTCATGAGTAAAAATTTTAAATTTTAAAATTACGATATTACGATATGGGAGATCCAAAAGGATTTATGATGGTACCTCGTGTAGAGGCAGGGTATCGACCAGCAAAAGAAAGAATTTTCGACTTTGGGGAAGTTGAACAGACACTCAATGAAAAGGACAGAAAATTACAGGCATCTCGTTGCATGGACTGTGGAATTCCTTTCTGTCACTGGGGGTGTCCGGTAAACAGCAAAATTCCTGAATGGCAGGATGCAATTTATCGTGGAAGAAAAGATGAAGCCTATTATATTCTTCATTCAACAAATAGTTTTCCTGAAATTACAGGTCGTATTTGTCCGGCTCCTTGCGAAAAATCATGTGTTCTTGCAATTCACGATGAATCGGTCACCATTCGTGAAAACGAATGTTCAGTGGTTGAACAGGCATTTGAAGCAGGGATTGTTAAAGCAAACCCGCCAAAAACAAGAACAGGAAAAAAAGTGGCAGTAATTGGTTCAGGACCAGCTGGGTTATCAGCAGCAGATTTGTTAAACCGAGCCGGGCATATGGTTACTGTTTTTGAGAAAAATGATGCCATTGGCGGATTGTTGCGTTATGGTATTCCTGATTTCAAGCTAAATAAAAATGTAATCGACCGCAGGTTGGAGTTGTTTGTTGATGAGGGCATGATTTTTAAAACCAATGTTAATGTAGGTAAAGATATTACCAGAGAAGAACTTCTACAGGAATTCGATGCTGTATTATTGGCAATTGGCGCAGAACAGCCACGTGATCTTCCTGTAAAAGGCCGGGACCTTGATGGAGTGCATTATGCGATGGACTTTCTGACTCAACAAAATAAGGTTGTTTCAGGTCAGGTAATTTCTGAGGAAGAAAGGATTCTGGCAAAGGATAAAAATGTTATTGTTATCGGTGGCGGTGATACTGGTTCTGACTGTGTAGGAACTTCAAATCGACAAAAAGCAGCATCGGTTACACAAATCGAGATTTTACCTAAGCCAACCGATAAACGTGAACTTAATAACCCATGGCCATATTGGCCAAATACGCTTCGCACGTCAAGTTCTCACCTGGAAGGATGCGAACGCCGCTGGAGCCTTTCAACCAAACGTTTTATTGGTGAAGAGGGAAAACTAAAAGGCGTTGAGTTGGTTCAGGTGGAATGGAGCAAAGACGATAACGGACGCTGGATTATGAACGAAGTTCCGGGAACTACCGAGGTTTTGGAAGTTGAACTGGCGCTATTATCAATGGGTTTTACACAACCTGTTCATGTAGGGCTTTTGGAGTCGTTGGGTTTGGAGTACGACCAGCGTGGTAATGTTAAAGTAAACGATAAAAAACAAACTTCTGTTGATAAGATTTTTGCAGCCGGTGATGTGGAAAAGGGTGCAAGTCTTGTGGTACATGCTATTGAGGCAGGCAAAGTTGCCGCCAGAAATATTGATGAGTTCCTAAGATGATTGTTCTATTGAACAGTGCAGTTTTTTCAGAGGTTGCCGGGAAATAAGATATTGAATTCTAACTTTCGAATCGTGATTATTGACCAGTTTGGAAATTGCCGGCGCCTCTCTTTTCTTTTTATGTTGTTAAATCAATTCCTTCCGGCCTATTGTGTTTCCATCGCCGGTGAGACCACAAATAATATTCAGGCTCTTCTCTAATAATATCTTCAGTTTTTCTGACGTAAGCAAGCAGAATATCTTTCTGTTCCATTTCCTGAGATTTTTCACATAACAAAGTATATTCAGAAATGTATTTGCCCCTATAGGATTATTGTAATGGAGTTTCTGAAGGTTTTTTATGTTTCCAGCGTTTATGCGACCAAAGATAAAACCCTGGTGTTTCGCGTATTATCTCTTCCATTTTTCGAATATAAGTTTTAATTATTTCAGATTCGCTCAATTCGGCAGGATTATCTATAAGAAGTTCAATTTTCGATTTGTATTTGCCTCGTCCGGTCTTCTCAACCCATTGAAATACAATTGGCAGGTTAAATTGTTTGGCTAAAGTGGCGGGCCCTGGGTAAAATATGGCTTCCTGGTTTAAAAACATATACCACGATGAATGAAGAAAAGGTGGCGTTTGGTCGCTGGCAAGCCAAACAATTACAGGTTCTTTTCGTTTTTCTGCTGTTAGTATCCGGCGTAACACCTGGTTGTTTTTTATAAGTTCGGTTCCCTTCACTGTCCGGGTTTTTATCATGTATTTGTCAAATTCAGTATTATGTAAGGGTTTATATACAGCCAGTACTTGGTGGTTAACAAATTTTGAAAGCCGTGTTCCCCATTCCCAATTATTATAATGCATTGTTAATGCAATTAAACTTTTACCCCTGGTGTAAAATTGATTTACAATATCAATGTTTTGTATTTCAAGGCGTTCGTTAAAATCTTTTTCTTTCATTCCGGGTACTTTCACCGACTCCAGAATTAGGTCGCAAAAATGCCGGTAAAACAATTTCATTATTTTGACCCTTTCTTCATTTGTTTTTTCAGGAAAAGCATTTTTGAGGTTACTCGCAACTACTTTCTTTCTGTAGCGGATTAAAAAGAACATTAAGATGTATAAAAAATCTGAAATCAGATAGATTAGCCAAAAAGGGAATCGGGCAAGCAAATCCAGAAAAAATATTCCAACTTTTGTGGTAAATTTTGAATTCATTGGTTTTTAAAAGAAAAAAACAAAACTACATTTTTTAACGGTATTATCGCGGTTTAAATTTTATTACTCCTACTTTAGTGCCTGTAAAAATCAAAGTTCATGAAAATAGTTACAACCCTTTTATTGATTTTATTTGGAATTCAACTTCAGGCTCAACAAATGATTATTGCTCACAGGGGAGCTTCGCATCTGGCTCCCGAAAATACTATAGCTTCAGCAAAACTGGCATGGGAACTTGGCGCCGATGCCGTTGAAATTGATGTTCATCTGTCGAAAGACAACCGGGTGATGGTGATTCATGATAAAGATACAAAACGAACCTGCTCGGGAAAGACAAATCTTGCCATTGCCAAATACCCTTCAATGCTGCTTCGCGATCTGGATGCCGGCATTTGGAAAGGCGAGGAGTTTAAGGGCGAAAAAATTCCGTACCTGGAAGAAATCATCGAAACTGTTCCTGTGGGAAAAACATTGTTGGTTGAAATTAAAAGTGGCGAAGAAATATTGGATCATATTCAATATGTACTTGAAAAATACGGTTCTGAGAAAAATATTGTATTTATCGCCTTTAACTGGAATACAATTGTTGAAACAAAAAAACGATTCCCTGATCATAAATGTTATTGGCTGAGCGATTCAAAAACATCAGTGAAAAAACGAATTTCTGAAGTGAGAAAAGTGAGGCTGGACGGTATAAATTTGAGTAACAAAATTATTGACAATGAAATCATGGATTTGTGTAATGCAGAAGGTATTGAAGTTTTTGCCTGGACAATTGATGACCCGGATGAAGCTAAACGTTTGATTGGGTTGGGCGTTAAAGGAATTACAACTAACCGACCTGAATGGTTAAGAAATGAATTGGTTAATTTCTAAAAAAATGAATCCCGGCAGAACATCAGAGACATTACTTGCAAGATTACTTTCTCAGTTGTTTTTTCATCAAGGCTTTTACAATTCCCTATCAATAAAGGACTAAAAGCTTTTTGAATTCTGTAAAATCAGAAAAACATTTAGCATTTTATTTAAAACTATTTTACATTTTTAAGTAGTACCAGGGAACGAGGTTGAATTTCGCATACATTTTGAATTACAGTTGGTGTATGATTTAATTTTTCTGATTCAGTATCTACCAAAATCTCCCAATTAGTATGCAAGCCTTCGTGCGGTAACGTAAATATTAGAGGTTCCCAATAACTATTTACCACTAATAATAAGATTTCTTTTTTCAGGCTTTGCCCTAATTCATCCACTTCCCGCATAAATTCACCATTCAGCAACATACCCATTGCCCTTATAAAACTTGTATCCCATTCCCTCTGGTTCATATCTATTCCATCGGTATTCAACCAGCGGATATCATAAATTCCTTCACCCTGTATTCGTCTGTTTTTGAAATACCGTCTTGGATGCAAAATCTGGTGTTCCTTTCTGATGGAAATAATTTTCTTAGTAAACTCAAATAAATTTTGCTGCCTTTCATCCCAATTCCAATTCATCCATGAAATTTCATTGTCCTGGCAATAAACATTATTATTTCCATTTTGAGTGCGGCCATATTCATCGCCGTGACTGATCATTGGAACACCCTGGCTTAATAGGAGAGTGCTTAAAAAATTGCGTTTTCGTTTTTCCCTGAGATTTAGAATTTCCTCATCATCTGATTGGCCTTCCGCGCCGCTGTTCCAGCTAAGGTTATGATTTTCACCATCCCGATTTTCCTCTTTGTTATTTTCGTTGTGTTTTTTGTTATAGCTAACTAAATCGTGAAGTGTAAATCCATCATGGGCGGTTACAAAATTAATACTCGATGAGGGGAGTTTACCATTGTCTTTATATAAATCACTGCTTCCGCATAAACGGTAGGCCAACTCACTCACCTGGCTTTCATCACCACGCCAGAATTTACGCACACAATCTCTGTATTTCCCATTCCATTCGGCCCAAAGAACCGGAAAATTACCAACCTGGTATCCTCCCTTACCCAAATCCCAGGGTTCGGCAATCAGTTTCAGTTGTGAAATCGTTGGATCCTGGTGAATTGTATCTAAAAACGTTGAAAGCCTCCCCACATCAAACAATCCTCTTGCAAGCGCAGAAGCGAGATCGAACCGGAAACCATCTACCTGCATTTCCGTAGCCCAGTAACGGAGACTATCCATAACCAACTGGAGCGTTCTGCTGCTTAACAAGTTTAATGTGTTGCCCGTTCCTGTATAATCAGTGTAGTAAATTGGGTTTTTCTGCTCTAACCGGTAATAATGATGATTATCGATTCCCCGAAAAGAAAGTGTTGGCCCCAAATGATTACCTTCTGCTGTATGATTATAAACCACATCGAGTATGATTTCAATGCCTGCTTTATGATATGCTTTTACCATCTCCTTGAATTCATTAACCTGTTCACCCCATATGCCAGAGGCACTATATTCGGAGTGCGGCGCAAAATACCCAATAGAATTATATCCCCAGTAATTCGAAAGCCCGTTATCAAGTAAAAATTTATCGTGTACAAAATGATGTACAGGCATTAACTCGATTGCCGTAATTCCTAAATCTTTAAAATAATTTATGATAGCCGGATTAGCCAGCCCTTTATATGTTCCACTCTCTTCCTCAGGAATGCCGGGATGCTGGGCAGTAAAACCTTTAACATGCAGTTCATATATAATTGAATGATGCATTTCGATATTTGGTTTTGTTATACCCTCCCAATTAAATGATGTATCAATAACCACCGATTTTTGAATATTAGCTGCGCTGTCAGTGCTCCTTTTTCGTAATTTATCTTTTTCTCCCTCTGCATTTAGCTCATAATCAAACATGCTGTCGTGCACATCAACTCTTCCGCTAATAGCTTTTGCATAAGGGTCAATTAATAGTTTTTGCGAATTAAACCGAAAGCCTTTTTTTGGCTGAAATCTGCCAAAGACACGATAACCGTAAAGCTGGGACGGTTTAATGTCGGGTAAATAAGCATGCCATACATAGTCTGTAACTTCTTCAAAATCAATACGTGTATGTTCCATGGAATCATCAGGATGATTAAAAAGACATAATTGGACCCCGGTGGCATTTTCACTAAAAAGAGCAAAGTTCACTCCTTTGCCGTCATAAGTAGCCCCAAGCGGATACGGTTTACCGGGCAGAACTTTTATTTTTTGATTATTTGGCCCATCGTTCGGTTTATCCATAAATAATTCTTTTTTGAACACTTTTCAGTATAAATATTATGCCACAATTTTTTTCAAAAAGTAAATAATAATTCAGAATTCAAACTTTAAGGGTAGTTTGGCAAAAACCTTGCAACCTATATTTACAGAAACCAACAAAGAATAATTATAAAAAAAGAAATAAACAGCTGTATGAAAAGCAAAACAGTGTTTCCGGTATTGATAAAAACTACATGCGAATTCAGGGTTTGGGCACCTAAAGTCAGGGTTGTTCATTTAGAATTAAAAGAACCTTACAGGTTGATTGAAATGCAGCAACAGGAGTTGGGATATTGGTTTGCAAATGTTGAGAACGTAGCACAAGGAACAAGGTACAGGTATAATTTAGGCAATGGCCAAAGTTATCCCGATCCTGCATCGCTTTCACAACCAGATGGTGTGCATGAAGATTCGGAAGTGATTGATTTGGAGGGCTTTGGGTGGTCGGATAACAATTGGGAAAATATCCCTCTTAATACAATGATTCAATATGAATTGCACACTGGTACTTTCAGCCCCGAAGGTACTTTTAATGGTATTATAAAAAGACTTGATTATTTCAAACAGTTAGGTATAAATGCGATAGAGTTATTACCCGTTGCTCAGTTCAGCGGAACCAGAAACTGGGGTTACGATGGTGTTTATCCGTTTGCAGTGCAAAACTCATACGGCGGAGCTTATGGTTTGATGAACCTGGTTAATGAATGCCATAAAAAGGGAATTGCCATTATTTTAGATGTTGTTTACAATCATTTTGGGCCTGAAGGAAATTATGCCGGGAACTTTGGTTACTATTTTTCGGGGAAATATTCCACACCTTGGGGAAATTCTATCAATTTTGACGATGCCTATTCTGACGAGGTCCGTAATTATGTTATCCAAAATGCATTGATGTGGTGCCGTTATTTTCATATTGATGGCCTTCGTCTGGATGCAGTGCATTCAATTTTTGATTTTAGCGCTAAACACATTATGCAGGAGTTGGCTGAAAATTTGAATCTGCTAAGCCAGGAAACAGGTCGTAAACATTATTTGATTGCCGAATCGCATTTAAACGATGTCAGGTATATTAACCCGGTGGCAAAGGGAGGTTATGGCATTGATGCTCAATGGTCCGATGATTTTCATCATGCAGTACATACTTTGGTTACAGGAGAAAAGCAAGGTTATTACTTCGATTTTGGAAATCCACAACAGCTTTCAAAATCGATTAAAAAGACATTTGTCTTTGATGGCAATTATTCAGGATTCAGAAAAAAATCATACGGGAATTCTGCTAAAAATAATCCGGGCGATCAATTTGTGATTTTTAATCAAAATCACGATCAAATAGGAAACAGGCTGCGTGGCGACAGACTCATATCGCTTACTGATTTTGAAATTGCCAAAACCATTGCAGGAGCAATGTTTGTTACGCCAAACATCCCCATGTTGTTTATGGGCGAAGAATACGGCGAGCGAAACCCGTTTTACTATTTTGTTAATCATATAAACCCGGAGCTAAACAGGCTGGTGCGCGAAGGAAGGAAAAACGAGTTTAAAGATTTTTACACTTACACAGATACACCGTTAAACCCCGACGATTTAAAAGCTTTTGAAGATTCAAAGTTGGGGTGGAACATCGAAAATGATCCGGAAAAGAAGGCCATGTTTAATTTCTACCGCGAACTGATTCAACTGCGAAAGAATCATCCGATTCTTCAAAATCCGGATAAGGATAATATTGAAATATCAGAAGATGGCAGGATTTTTATATTGAAAAGATGGAAGAATAACAGCCGACTTCTTGCAGTTTTGAATTTTGAAGAAAAGCCCGGATCAGCAAAAGTTAACCTTGGACCAGGCGAAAAAATGGATAAAATACTCGACTCGGCAGATACAAAATGGAACGGGCCGGGGGAAATTGCGCAGGCAGGTATTTCAGTAAATGAAGCTATTTCGGTGAAGGAGAAATCAATAGTAATTTATTCAAATTAAAAAGTATGAATGGTCAACAACGAGTTCTGATAGAAAATGTGAAACCACAGGTAAATAAAGGCCAATTCCCGGTTAAACGGGTAGTAGGCGAGTATTTTAAAGTAACAGCCGACATTTTTTGCGATAGTCATGATGTCCTCAGCGCTGAGCTTTTACATAAATACTGCGATGAAGAAGAGTGGCAAAGAAAAGAAATGGAATATGTAATAAACGATACCTGGAAGGGAGAGTTTCGCTTATCGGGGCTGGGCACCTGCGAGTACACTATAAATGCCTGGGTTGATCATTTTAAATCGTGGCATCGTGATATTTTAAAAAAAATTGATGCCGCAGTTGTCTTTGAAATCGATTTGCAAACTGGGGCCGTAATAATTCAACAAACACTCGACGCTTATTCCGACCTGGAAGAAAATGACAAAACATATCTTGAAAAAGTTATCGGGGAATTCATTTCAGATGAAGTTTTAACTGAAGGTAAAATAGAATCGATTCTCAGCAACAAGCTCTACGAAACCATGGTAAAATACCCGCTCAAAAAACATGTAACAAACTCAGAAAAAGTATTTGAAGTTAGTGTAGAGCGAACAAAAGCAAATTTCAGTGCATGGTACGAAATTTTTCCGCGGTCGCTTCATTCAGAAAACGATAAGCACGGAACCTTTCAGGATTGCATTAATTTTCTGCCGTATGTTGAAGAAATGGGTTTTGATGTATTATATCTGCCTCCAATTCACCCCATTGGCGAAACAAACAGGAAAGGAAAAAATAATAATGTGCGGGCAAAACCATCGGATCCCGGCTCTCCATGGGCAATCGGTAATAAAAATGGCGGACATAAAGCAGTTCATCCTGAACTTGGTACTATTGAAGATTTTCAGCAACTCATCCACAAGGCCTATGAACATGGAATTGAAATTGCAATGGATATCGCTTTTCAGTGTTCGCCAGACCATCCTTATGTGAAAGAACACCCGACATGGTTCAGGCACCGCCCCGATGGTTCACTCCAATATGCTGAAAACCCACCCAAAAAATATGAAGATATTTACCCGCTGGATTTCGAAACCGAAGACTGGAAAAATATGTGGGAGGAACTAAAAAGCGTATTTCTTTTCTGGATAGAAAAAGGAGTGAAGATTTTCAGGGTAGATAATCCGCATACTAAATCGTTTAATTTTTGGGGATGGGTTATTCAAAACATAAAAAAAGAACATCCGGATGTTATTTTTCTTGCCGAAGCATTTACCCGCCCTAAATTAATGTATAACCTTGCAAAGCAGGGATTTACCCAGTCTTATACATACTTTACATGGCGCAATACTAAATACGATTTGGAAACCTATTGTAAAGAACTTGTAAACACCGAAGCCCGTGAATTTTTCAGGCCCAGCTTTTGGCCAAACACCCCCGATATTTTACCCGAGTTTTTGCAGGTGACCAACCGCGCCGGATTTATTCAACGTGTGGCATTAGCGGCAACATTAAGTTCCAATTACGGAATTTACGGGCCGGCTTTTGAGTTGATGGAGAATACTCCTGTTGAACCGGGGAAAGAGGAATATATGAATTCAGAAAAGTACGAGATAAAAAACTGGGATTTTAATAGCCGGAAAAACCTCAATAAAGTAATTGGCAGGATCAATAAAATACGCCAAGAAAACAAAGCCTTACAAAATACGCATTCACTTCAATTTCACGATATTGACAATGAAGCTTTAGTAAGTTTCAGTAAAAAATCAGATGATTTAAGCAATATAATTTTGGTGATTGTAAACCTCGATCCATACCACACACATTCCGGATGGTTACGGTTCCCATTGAATGAATTTGAAATGGATGAACATGTACCATACCAGGTTCACGACCTGATAAATGGCGCTTACTTTCTTTGGAATGGCGATTATAATTATGTTGAAATCAATCCGGGTATTATGCCTGTGCACATTTTTAAGGTGCGAAGGAAAGTACGCTCGGAAAGAGATTTTGATTATTTCATGTAAAAACAAAAATTATGGAAAAAAAAGATACAAGTAGTTGGTATAAAGATGCTGTTATTTATCAGGCTCATGTGCGATCGTTTAAAGACAGCAATGGAGACGGAATTGGCGATTTTAAAGGTTTAATTGAAAAACTCGATTACCTGAAATCGTTGGGTGTTACTGCTATTTGGATTTTGCCATTCTATAAGTCACCTTTGAAAGACGGCGGTTATGATATTTCAGATTTTACAGCTATTAATACGGATTACGGTACTATGGCCGATTTTAAACGTTTTATCAGAGAAGCCCACAGCCGGGAAATTCGGGTAATTACTGAACTGGTATTAAATCATACATCAAACGAACATAAGTGGTTTGAACGGGCACGAAGGGCAAAGCCAGGTTCTGCATATCGTGATTTTTACGTATGGAATAACAATACTGAAAAATATACAGACGCAAGGATTATTTTCCAGGATTTTGAAATCTCGAACTGGACATGGGATCCGGTTGCAAATGCCTATTACTGGCATCGGTTTTATTCACATCAGCCCGATTTAAATTTTGACAATCCGAGTGTGCATAAAGCGGTAACTAAAGTTTTGGATTATTGGTTTAAAATTGGCGTTGACGGTTTGCGGCTCGATGCAGTGCCATATTTGTATGAGCGCGAAGGCACCAACTGCGAAAATCTACCCGAAACTCACCAGTTTCTGAAAAAACTTCGCAAACATATCGACGATAATTATGAGGATAAAATGTTACTGGCTGAAGCTAACCAGTGGCCTGATGATGCTTCGGAATATTTCGGCGATGGAGATGAATGCCACATGAATTTTCACTTTCCGTTAATGCCACGGTTATACATGTCAATGAGCATGGAAGACCGCTTTCCATTAATTGATATTATTGAACAAACACCAAAAATTCCGAATAACTGCCAATGGGCAATCTTTTTAAGAAACCACGACGAACTGACACTTGAAATGGTATCTGACGAAGAACGCGATTACATGTACAAGGCATTTGCAAAAAATCCAAAACAACGAATAAACCTCGGAATCCGGCGAAGATTGGCGCCATTGCTCGACAATAACCGGAAAAATATTGAACTGATGAACATACTGCTTTTTTCGTTACCCGGAACCCCCATCATTTATTATGGTGACGAAATAGGTATGGGAGATAATTATTACCTGGGCGATCGTGACGGAGTGAGAACACCAATGCAGTGGTCGGCCGATAGAAATGCGGGATTCTCATCGGCAGAACCGCAACAGATGTTTTTACCCGTAATATTTAATCACGATTATCATTTTGAAAGCCTGAACGTGGAAACCCAGGAAAAAAACCTGAGTTCGCTTTTATGGTGGATGCGCAGAACAATTGACAAGAGAAAACAATACAAGGCATTTAGCCGTGGCGATATTAAATTTATTGATACAAATAATTCAAAAATACTTGCATTTACCCGCAGCTACGAAGAAGAAAAAATTCTGGTAGTAATCAATCTTTCAAGATATTCACAGCAGGCAGAACTCGATTTGTCTGAATTCGAAGGTTATATACCTGTTGAAGTTTTCAGCCGAAATGAGTTTACACGTGTAGCAAAAAAGATGTACATATTTCCGATGCAGCTTAAAAATTACTTTTGGTTTGAATTGGTCAAAAAAGAAGAAGAGAAATTATCAGATTTCAATCCAGTCGGTTCGCGGGTTAAAATAACAACAACTGGCTGGAACCGCATGCAAACACCGGTAAAAAACCAGCTGCAAAATTTATTCTCTGACTATTTGCCCAAGAGTAGGTGGTTTAGGGGGAAAGCTAAAAAAATAAAAAACGTTGAAATTAAAGATGCAATACCGCTTAACGAGGGGCCGCTTATTTCTTACATTTTTCTTTGTGAAATCAGTTATATTGAAGGAAAAAGTGAAAAATACGTTATTCCGGTTTCGTTAATCACCGGTGATGAGGCAGCCGAAATAAAAAATAAACATCCGGAAGCAACAGTTTCCTACATTGAAATTGACGGACACGACGGTCTTTTGTACGATGGTTCTTATAATAAACATATGCGGGATTTGTTTTTCCAGTTAATTTATCAAAAAAGTAAAATAAAAAGCAGGAACGCCGAAATAGCTGGTATTCCTGGTAAGAAGATGAGTACAAAAGTCAAAAAGAGTGAACTGCCTTTACATTCGCGGGTATTGCTTGCTGAACAGTCAAATACTTCCATTTTGTACGACAACCGTTTTTTCTTTAAGCTATACAGGAGCCCGGAAGAAGGAAATAATCCGGAACTGGAAATTATAAAAACCCTGACGGAAAACACAACATTTCGAAATTTCCCGACCTATGCAGGATCACTTGAATACAAAAATATAAACAATGAGAGCTCAGCGCTTGGTATTCTTGTAGATTTTGTTCCGAATGAAGGAAATGCATGGGAGTTCACACAATCCGCTATTAGTCGGTATTTTGACAGGATAATTGCTGACAAATCAAAACTAATGGCTGAAATTGAAGATGAAAATGTGGATGTGGTTGAATTGGTTGGAGAAGAGAAAATGAAAGATCTGCTTGGTTGGTTTTTTATTGAAATGATTCAATTATTAGGTAAGCGAACCGCTGAAATGCATCTCGCATTAGCATCGGTAAAAAACAAAAAAGAATTTGTGCCGGAACCGTTTTCGCTGTTGTACCAGAAATCGTTATTTCAGTCATTCAGAACATTAATCAAGCGAACGGTGAGCCAGATGAAATCGTCGAAAAGGAAATTGAATGCGGAACAAAAGGGACTGATAGTTGATATTGTAAAAAATGAAGAGTTACTTATAAGAACCATAAAACATACGTTGGAAAAGAAAAAAATTCACACATCGAAAACAAGGATACATGGAGATTATCACCTCGGCCAGGTGCTTTTTGTAGGGAAAGATTTTATGATTATCGACTTTGAAGGCGAGCCGACCCGTTCACTTACTGCCCGAAAATTAAAACACTGTCCGTTTAAGGATGTCGCCGGAATGTTGCGTTCATTTCACTATGCAATTTACATGGGGCAACTGGAGAACAAATCAAAAATTCCGGGTGATGTCGATTTTCTAAAACCATGGCTGGAGGCATGGTACGAAATGGTTCAAAATGCATTTTTAGACAGTTATCTGGAAACAGCTGGCAATGCTTCGTTTATTCCTGAAGAACGGCAGGAAATCAATAATTTGCTTTCGGTTTATACCATTGAAAAAGCCATTTACGAAGCAGACTACGAATTTAATAATCGTCCTGATTGGTTACATATACCGCTAAACGGGTTGAATAAAATTTTAAACGATTTGGTTGAGCAGGAGACAGAAGCGCAAAAACAGTAAAAAAAGAGTTATGAATGAACGTAAAAATAAATCGAAAATTTCAAAAAAAGCAATAAATACTGACGTTGCTGAAACTGAGGTTGACATAGTGGAAAATTTAAATGAATTTATTACAGAATACGATATCTATCTGTTCAGGGAAGGAAAACATTTTTCATTGCACGAAAAATTGGGGGCACATGTAATTGAACACAAGAATACACGGGGAACTTTTTTCGCAGTGTGGGCGCCCAATGCAGAGTATGTTTCTGTAGTCGGAAATTTTAATGGCTGGCAGAAAGATGCCAATAGCATGAAACTTCGTGAAGACGAATCGGGAATTTGGGAAGCTTTTCTTCCGGCGATAGAAAAAGGCGAAGCTTACAAATATTTTATACGTTCGAAATACGGAAATTACGAAGTTGAAAAGGCTGATCCGGTGGGGTTTTACAGCGAACAGCCACCAAAAACAGCATCGGTGGTTTGGGAATACAACTACAACTGGAACGACAATAACTGGATGAAAAACCGGAAACACAGCAATGCACTCGACAGTCCTTTTTCGGTTTACGAGCTTCATCTGGAATCGTGGCGGCGAAAGCCGGAAGAAAACATGAAACCACTGAGCTACTCTGAACTGGCGGAGCAACTTGCAGCATACATCAAGGAGTTGGGATATACCCACGTTGAGCTGATGCCGATAACTGAATATCCGTTTTCAGGCTCGTGGGGGTACCAGGTAACCGGGTTTTTTGCGCCAACAAGTCGTTTTGGCACACCCGATGATTTTATGTATTTCGTAGATCATCTTCACCAAAACAATATAGGTGTTATTATGGATTGGGTTCCGTCGCATTTTCCGGGTGACCTGCACGGGCTGCATTTTTTTGATGGAACTTATCTGTACGAACATCAGGATCCGCGAAAAGGATACCACCCCGATTGGAGCAGTTATATTTTTAATTATGGCCGGAATGAAATTAGAAATTTCCTGATTAGCAGTGCACACAGTTGGATGGAACGTTTTCATATCGACGGAATCCGTGTGGATGCGGTAGCTTCCATGTTATATCTCGATTATTCCCGAAAAGAAGGCGAATGGATTCCCAATGAACATGGCGGGCGCGAGAACCTCGATGCTATTACGTTTTTGAGGGATTTGAATGAATCAGTGTATTTAAAATTCCCTGATGTACAAACCATTGCTGAGGAATCTACTGCCTGGCCAATGGTAACGCGGCCTGTTTATACAGGCGGACTTGGATTTGGAATGAAATGGAACATGGGATGGATGCATGATACACTGGATTATTTCAAAAATGAACCAATTCACCGTAGTTACCATCATAATCAAATAACATTCAGCATAATGTATGCTTTTAACGAAAATTTTATGCTCTCTCTGTCTCACGACGAAGTGGTGCATGGGAAAGGAAGTTTGATTAATAAAATGCCCGGCGACGACTGGCAAAAGTTTGCCAATCTCCGTATGCTTTTTGGCTACATGTTTGCCCACCCAGGTAAGAAATTACATTTCATGGGAATGGAATTTGGACAATGGAAGGAATGGAATTACGAAAGTAGTCTCGACTGGCACTTGCTTGATTCTGACGATCACAGAGGGTTGCAGTTTTTTATGAAAGACCTGAACAGCGTTTACAAACGTTTTCCGGCATTATATGAATGCGATTTTTCGGGCGAAGGGTTCAAATGGATTGATGCCAATGATTCGCAGAACTCAATTCTAAGTTTTATGCGATACGATAAAACAAAGGAACATCAGGTGGTAATTGTAGTGAATTTCACTCCGGTGCCACGGTACAATTACAGAATAGGTGTTCCTGAAGATGCCCGTTGGATTGAAATTTTAAACAGCGATGCCAAACAATACGGAGGAAGCGGAATGGGAAATTTTGGAGGAGCGAGTTCAAATCCAGTTCCGTATCATGGAGAGGAACAATCGATTAATATTTTACTGCCGCCGCTGGGTGTGGTTATGTTTGTAAAAGAGTAAAAATAATACTATGTCAACATTTAATCCTCTATCCACTTATCGTCTTCAATTCAATAATAACTTTGTTTTGAACGACGCTGAAAAAATTTTACCATACTTAAAAAAACTTGGTATAAAAACCATTTATGCTTCGCCGCTTTTAAACGCTGTAAAGGGAAGTTCTCATGGTTACGATGTAACCAATCCGTTGCAGTTAAATCCTGAAATTGGTACAGTAGACGATTTACAATCTTTTATTCAAAAGCTTCAGGATTTAAAACTTGGTCTTTTAGTTGATATTGTGCCCAATCACATGGCTTTTTCCACAGAGAATCCATGGATTTATGATGTGCTTGAAAAAGGTAAACATTCAATATTTTATTCCTTTTTCGACATTCTGGAAGGCCATCCTGATGAAGAGTTAAGAGATAAACTGATGCTCCCCTTTTTTGGTAAACCAACAGAACAACTTTTAAATGACGGGGAATTATCAGTTGGAATTAATAAAAAGGGATTTACAATTAACTATTTTGATACTTCTTATCCGGTTTCGGTTCCTGCTTACCCGTTAATACTCGAAGCAGCCCCTCAAAAAATTGTACCTGCAGCAGTTTCAGCCTGTTTAATTGCAGTGGCACAAAACACCAATTTTGATGAAACGAAACACAATATGATAAATGACTACTTTCTGACAAGAGAAACAGAAAGGTATGTAAATAAATGTCTGTCGGTTATAAACGGTGATTCTGAAAAAATAAAGGAACTGATAAGTAAATTACATTACTATCCAACTTTTTGGAAGGATACAGAACATAAAATAAACTACCGGCGCTTTTTCACAATAAATGGGTTGATATGTGTTAATGTTCAGCATAATAAAGTTTTCGAAATTACTCACAAGTTAATTGAAAGCTGGTTAAAGAATGAAGTTATTCAGGGGGTTCGGGTCGATCACATCGATGGGTTATTTAATCCCACAGAATACCTTGAACGACTCCGGAAACTGGCAGGCAGTGGTGTTTATTTAATAGTAGAAAAAATACTTGAAGAAGGTGAGCACATTCCTGAAAACTGGCCGGTGGATGGAACAACCGGTTATGATTTTCTGGGGTTGGTTAATAACCTGCTTACCAATCCTGAAAAAGGGAAGGAGTTTTATTTGTATTACAATAAATGGATTAATAAAGCTGAAGATTACACCCATGTTTTTTATCGTAAAAGCCGCTATATTCTTTATAACCGTTTAAATGGAGAACTGGATAATCTGGCTCGCGAATGTGTAAAAATCAAGTCTTTTTCAGCGCTGAATCTGAATGCACAAAAAGTGAAATCAGCAATTGGCGAGTTTTTGGTTTTTTGCCCGGTTTATAAAATATATCATTCTCCCTCTTCTTTTACTGATCACGATAGAATGCTTATTTCATCGATTATTTTAAAAGCAGGGGCGCAACAAAATGAAAGTGAAAATGTGATCAATAAACTGGAAGATTTGTTTTTGCTTCGTTTGCCAGGAAGTGAAAAGGAAACACCCGCTATTGATACTTTTTTCAGACATTGCATGCAATTTACCGGCCCGTTAATGGCTAAAGGAATAGAAGATACCGCGTTTTATTCTTATAACCCGTTTATTTGTCACAACGAAGTGGGCGATTCCCCGGGTTATTTTAGTATTCATTCCGAGGCATTTCATAATGCTATGAAAGAAAGGCAGGAGAAGCGACCATTAACAATGAATGCCATTTCAACACACGATACCAAAAGAGGAGAAGATGCCCGTGCCCGATTAAATGTACTTAGCGATATACCTGAAAAATGGTTTGGAGTAACAAAAAAGTGGCGCGAAGTAAACCATAAGTTTAAACAGTTCGATGGTGAAAAAGAAATACCATCGCGCAACGACGAATATTTGATTTACCAGGTAGTGTGTGCCCACTTACCGATGAGCGCAGAAATTGATGATAATTTTACTGATCGGCTTGAAAAATACCTGGTTAAAGCAATGAGGGAGGCAAAAGTGAATTCTTCGTGGAGCGATCCTGACGAGTATTACGAAAATAAAACACTTGAATTTGTGCAGAAGATACTTTCACCATATTCAGAATTTACTGAAATATTTCTGGCATTTATGGAAGAAATAATCCCGCACGGTATCATTAATTCAATTACCCAGGTTATTTTAAAAAATACGGCTCCCGGGATACCGGACACTTTCCAGGGAACTGAAAAATGGAACCTTAATTTTGTGGATCCTGATAACCGGCGAAGTGTTGACTACAACCAACTTTCAACTGAATTAAATCAAATTATTGAGAAATTTTCAGAATCGGATAATTTGGCTGAAGAATTATGGCGAGAACCAACAAATGGCAACTTAAAACAATGGATTACCTGGCTGACCCTGAATGAAAGAATTCAGAATGAAAACCTGTTTCTAAGAGGCAATTATATCCCGTTAGATGTAACAGGCGAATTCAGTAAAAATATTTTTTCATTTTTAAGAAGCTGGGAAAATTCTTATTTGCTTGTCGCTATTCCGCTGAATACGGCAAGTCTTCCGGAAGGATTTTCTTGGGAAAATACTCAAATTAATCTTCCTGATACAGCGCCAAAAAAATGGATTAACCGCATAAACAAAGAACCGTTGATTCTGAACGGGGCTGTAACCGCTGATCAGATTTTTAAAACCATTCCCTATGGAATTTTGATCGGAAATGAATAACAGGCGAATCAAGAAAGGGGATCAGGATTTGACGAAACAAAAAAAGATTCCCCAAAAAATGGAGAATCTTTAACACAACTAATTGTTTCCCGAAACTATGTTCGGCTGAGGCATTTGACTTCTAACTGATTTTTTCTTATTCTGAAATTGTAGATGTTTTGTTGTTTTGATTTATTTATATTTTCAAAAGTAGTATGAACTTATGTTAATACAATTTAACGGAAACAAACTATTGTTAAATAAGATTACCGAATGTTAAGTATGTTAACGGGTGTAAAAAAGAAACCCCGGAATTTCTTTTTCGGAAATTCCGGGGAATCATATTTTATAGAACATGCTCTTTAAAAGAACAAGAAACCGTAGTTTATCTTTTAATTAAACCGCGACCTTTAAGCATGGGTTGAATATCCGCTTCACGGCCGGCAAAATCAACATACATTTTTTCCAGATCTTCTGTATTTCCTCTCGACAGGATCTTGTCTCGGAACCGTTGTCCGTTTTCACGAGTCAATCCGCCGTTTTCTTCAAACCAGGCATAAGCATCCGAGTCAAGCATTTCAGCCCATAAATAAGCATAATAACCTGCTGAATAACCATGACTCCAAATATGTAGAAAATAAGTTGAACGGTAACGTGGCGGAACCTGAGGAATATCCAGATTGGTGTTTTTAAGCGCTTCTTTTTCAAACTCATCTACAGAATTTACTTCTTCTCCTTCTGAAAGAGTATGCCATTGCATATCTAACTGCGCTGCTGCCAGTAATTCAGTTAAAGCGTATCCCTGATTAAATGTGGTTGAATTTTTAATTTTATTTACAAGCTCCTGCGGCATTGTTTCTCCGGTTTTATAATGTGTTGCGAAGTTTTTAAATACATCAGGGTAAAGCGCCCAATGCTCATTAAACTGCGAGGGTAACTCTACAAAGTCGCGGGCAACGCTGGTACCTGACAAACTTGGGTACATCTGATCGGCAAACATACCATGCAGGGCATGTCCAAACTCATGAAACATGGTTGTTACATCATCCCATGAAATTAATGCCGGCTCGCCTTCAGCTGGCTTTGTAAAATTACAAACATTGTAAATTACTGGTTTGGTGCCCAATAATTTTGACTGCCCGACAACTTCGCTCATCCAGGCGCCGCCCGATTTATTATCTCTCTTAAAATAATCGCAGTAAAACAATGCAAGTTCACTTCCATCCTTATCAATTACAGTATAAACTTTCATATCGGGCTGATAAACAGGAATATCATCTCTTTGTTTGAAAGTCAATCCATAAAGTTGATTGGCTGCATAAAATACGCCATTTTCAAGAACGTTCCAAAGTTCGAAATAAGGTTTTACCTGTTCTTCATCCAAATTGTAGCGTTCTTTACGGACTTTTTCAGCATAAAAATTCCAGTCCCATGGTTGCAATTTAAATCCTCCTTTTTCTTTATCAATCACTTTTTGTAAATCTGCAACTTCCTGTTTTACATTTACAATGGCGGGAGGCACAAGTTTTGCAAGAAATGTTTCTACATTTTCCGGGTTTTTAGCCATTTGGTCTTGTAGTTTCCAGGCAGCATAATTTGGAAATCCCAGTAGTTCAGCTTTTTCTATTCTTAATTCGGCCATGCGTAAAATGGTTTCACGGGTATCGTTTTCATCACCTTTTTCAGCCCTTGTAACTGAAGCTTCAAACAACTTTTCACGAGTTTTGCGATTTTCCATTGATTTAAAAGCCGGTTGCTGCGTAGTATTTTGTAACGAAATAAGGTATTTACCTTCTTTCCCGTTTTCCGTTGCTTTTTGAGCAGCCGAATTTATGGCGCTTTCCGATAATCCTTTTAGTTCCTCTTTATTGTCAACAATCAGTGCGCCTGCCTTTGCAGCATCAAGTAACTGGTTGGTGAATTTTGCACTTAATGTGGCTAATTCCTCGTTTATTTTTTTAGCTTTTCCTTTTTATCTTCTGCAAGATTTGCCCCGGCACGAACAAATTCTTCGTAATAATATTGAAGTAAACGAGCTGATTCCGGATCAAGATTTAATGTTTCTTTTTTCTGATAGATTTGTTTAACACGCTCGAAAAGTTTTGCATTCAGATAAAATTGCGTCGCTCAGTGACTGCCATTTTTGGAGCAATTTTTTCCTGCAAATCCTGTAAAACGAATCGTTTGTATTTGCACCTGATAACATTTCAAATACATTATTAACACGCGATAAGCAATTGCCCGCTTTTTTCAAGTTCAACCAATGTATTTTCAAAAGTTGGTTCTTCCGGATTATTGGCAATTCTTTCAATCTCTTCCAGTTGTTCTTTGATACCTTCCATAAGGGCAGGTTCAAAATCACTGTCTTTAATTTTTGTAAAATCGGGTGCCTGAAAAGGCAATGTGCTGACTTTCATAAACGGGTTGTCAGCCAAATTTGCGTTGTTTTCCATCGATTGTTTTTGAGAATTTTGATTACATGCTGCAAAAACAAAAATGAGTTCCAGCGACTAAAATTGATATTTTTTTCATTGTATATTACTTTAAATCTACCTAATAAAATGCGACTTCGAAGATCGTAATATTTTGTGCAACATCATATTTAACAGATGAAATTTTGCTATAGCAAGCATATATTTTAATAAAATTTATTACAGATGGTTGAAAATATGATAAAAGTCAGTTACCTTATTTACCTGCGTAAATTTGAAACAATATTAGGATACAGGTTTTAACAAATGGTTGTTTTATTCCTCATTATTTTACGTCCATTACTTAACATTCAATTGCTAAATGAGGATTATTATCAATTAATTTCGAACCGATTATGAATTACTTGTGTTGACTATATATATTTTATAATTTTAGAATTATTTTTTTATGATTTATTACAAAGAAACTAATGCAAATAAAATTTTGAAAAATAAATCATTTAAAAAATCTATACTAACCTGCATCACTTAATTGTAGCTCATCAAATATGAAAAAATGGATTTTATTGGCTAGTTTGTGTTGTATTGTTTTTTTTATCTTTTTTGGAGGATATCTTTATTGGAAACTAAACAGGGAGCCGGAATTTAACAAAAACGCTATTGTACATATTGAAAAAGTTGAAAACGGATATCAATTATATAAAAACGGACAGCCATTTTATATTAGAGGTGCGGGAGGCGATGAATATTTTCAAGATCTTTCTGAGATAGGTGCGAATACAGTACGTATTTACGATACACTAAATCTTGAACATAAAATTAACGAAGCCCAAAAATATCATCTGGAGGTAATTGTTGATTTGCCAATTTATCGATTCAGTAATACCTATAACCCCTATTTAAATGATTCAATTACCAGTTCATTAAAAGAAAACATTATAATAATGGTTCGGAAATATAAAAATCATCCGGCAATTTTAATGTGGAATTTAGGCAATGAAATCCAATATCCATCGGTAATCAATAAAAACAGGATTGCAGAAAACTTTGAAGATATAAGAAATATTTTCATTGAATTATATAACCGAAAAAGCTTTATTAAAACTTTTAATGAACTCATAGAAACGATTCATGAGGAAGATCCTAACCATCCGGTTTCAACAAGTTTAGCAACAAATAATTTTTGGAGGAAGGTATTAAGTATTCATCTGTTTTCGCCAAAGCTCGACATAATAGGCTACAATATTTTTGCACCTCCAAAAAAAATCAGAAAATATTTTGACCGATTATCAAATGTTATGAAATTTCAAACCCTATTATATTAGTGAATGGGGGATTGAAGGTCCCTGGGCCCAGGATAAAACCCTATGGAGCGCACCAATTGAGGACACAAGCACACGAAAAGGTGAGCTATATTTAGAAAATCATGAAATCTTTGAAAACTTATATTCCGAATCGATTGGAGCAACGGCTTTCTTTTGGGGACAAAAGCAGGAACGAACACATACATGGTTTAGCATTTTTGATAAAGAAGGAAGAAAATCGCAGATATATTATTCATTAGAAAAGCTATGGAAAAACCAAACTGATGAACAGAATTGGCCACCTCAAATTAAATATATGACGGTTAATAATAAAGGAGCGCGTGACAATCTTATTTTTCAGCCAAACGAAAAAATACAATCACAATTGCTTTTTAAACATAACATTAATTCAACGCTACAGTACAATTGGGAAATTTTTGAAGAAGAATGGAATTATACTGGCGGTGGAGTTGCTCATAAAGAAGTAAAAAAAATCAAAATTAATTATGTAAGTTTTAATGATAGTATTATTTCATTCAGGGTTCCTGAATTGGAGGGGCCTTACAGGTTATTTGTGCAAGTAAATGATAGTAAAGGCAATTTTGCAACTGCAAATACTCCTTTTTATGTTTTAAACCCCAATAAATAAGTTTGATATGTTGAAAGCGCCAAATAAGAAAGAGAAAGTCATTATTCGGATATTGATTTTGATCGGGTTAATAAGTTTCGTTAACTTTTTTTATTGGTTCGTCAATCCCGATTTAATTGATTACGATTTGCTCTTTGTTTTTATAATGGTAACGATGATATATGAGTCCTTAAGGATCATCTATTTGTGGTATCATTACTGGGACATTTCAATACCTCAAAAGCCCAAATTAAACCGGAATTATACCGTTGATGTGTTAACAACCTACTTCCCTGGTGAGCCCTATGACATGATAACGGATACCTTAACGGCAATTCAGAAAATTAAATATCCACATACTACGTATTTATGCGATGAAGCAAACGACGAATTTTTGAAAGAATTCTGTAAGAAAAATAATATAATTCATGTAACCAGAACTAACCGAATTGATGCAAAAGCTGGAAATATAAATAATGCTTTAAAACAAGCAACCGGTGAAATTTGCTTGATTCTTGACCCCGACCACGTTCCAAAAGAAAACATTCTGGATGAATTAATTCCATATTTTGAAAATGAAAAGATTGGATTTGTACAGTCGGTTCAGGCGTATTACAATGTTAATGAATCGTTTGTAGCGCGAGGATCTGCAGAACAAACATTCCTGTTTTACGGACCTATAATGATGGGAATGAATTCTTATGGTACAGTAAATGCAATCGGGGCTAACTGTTGTTTCAGAAGAAAAGCGCTTGATTCAATAGGCGGGCATGCAGCTGGTTTATCTGAAGACATGCATACAGCAATGCGATTACATGCCGAAGGTTGGGAATCAGTTTATGTGCCAAAAGCACTTACAAAAGGATTGGTTCCTGCTTCTATTACATCTTATTACAAACAACAACTTAAATGGTCGAGAGGAACGCTGGAGCTTTTGTTTGAAGTTTATCCAAAGCTTTTTAGTAAGTTTTCGTTACGGCAAAAAATTCATTACGGATTACTGCCGCTTCATTATATTTCAGGAGTAATATATTTAATCGCCTTTTTAATTCCGGTTATTTCACTTTTCACTGCTTCAATTCCCTGGAAAGGCAGCATTATAAATTTCGCATTTATTTATTTCCCCATTATTTTTTCAATTATTAGTATCAAAGTTTTTGTACAAAATTGGCTGATTCATAAAAGCGAAAAAGGGTTACATATTATTGGAGGTATTTTACAAGCATGCACGTGGTGGGTATTTAGTGTTGGATTTATTTATAGTATAATACGTAAAAAGGTCCCTTATTTGCCAACGCCAAAAGAAGATAAATTGAATACTCATTTTGCGATTTTATTGCCCAATTTAATTGTAGCTCTAATTTCTGTATGTGCAATTATTTATGGATTGTCGATAGATTTTACACCATTTACGGTTTTTATGTCTGGCTTTGCAGCATTGAATATTGTATATATGCTTTTTTCATTTGGCTTTGCATATGAAAAATCAAAATCGGTTTTATTTAGTTTTGGCAACGAAAATCAAGTTGAAAGTAGGTTGGATAAATTCAAAAATTTCAATACACAGGTTTTTAGAAAAGTAGTTTTGCCAATTGCAATCATTGGTTTATTTACGTCTGTTTCTATACAGTATTATAATCGGCACTTACGTTGGGAATCCGTGCCATCAGTAGAAAAAATCATGAATAGTGTAAATTATTTTGGAATTTTTAGCCCGAACAGCGATAATGGAATCACGAGCTTAAGAAATGTTCAACAAATATCAGAACAAACAGATATTAAGTTTAGCATTGTATCGCTTTATCTAGCATGGGATCAAAACATTCAAAGTTCATTTCCTGAAAATTTACTCGATTCAATTTATCTCCAAAAATCACTTCCACTAATTACGTGGGAACCCTGGATAAATTCATTTGAGATTGATCAGAAAGTAGCTAATGAACAAACCCACCTTTGAACTAATTGCTGAAGGTTATTTCGACCAATATATTTTACAAATTGCTGAAAAGTTCAAGCGATTAAACCGCCCTGTTTTTTTACGATTTGCGCATGAATTTGGCAATCCGATGTATCCATGGTTTACAGAAGATAGCGATGCTGGTGAGTGGTTTAAAAAGGCCTGGGTTCATGTGTATGAGATATTTAAGAATAAAAATGCCAACAATGTGATTTGGGTTTGGAATCCTTGGAAATCGGAAAATATTGCTGATTATTATCCGGGAAAAGAATATGTAGACTGGCTGGGTGTTGATGTTTTAAATTATGGGAATTATAATTCAACTGTTACAGATGCAAGCTTTGAGGAGTTATATCAGCCATTTCATTTAGCGTTTCAGAAGCTGCCTGACACACCTGTAATGATTGCGGAATTTGGAACTCAGGGCAACAATTCGAAACAGGAAAAATGGGTTAATCAGGCTTTTAATGCAATTGAGAACAATTATCAGGAAATAAATTCAGTTGTATTCTTTAACAGTAAATTTGATTTCAATGAACCGGGGGATAATGTAAATTTCGGTTATCTCGACTGGACCTTAAAAGACAATTTCAGTTTTGATAAAAAAGTTGAGCAAACTGAAATTCCTGAATATATTTATTCAGAACTCCCTCAATTAGAAAATATAGATTCAATTAATATAAAACATCACGAAAATAAATTAAAAGGTATTGTTGGCATAAATTTGAAAAAGGGGCACGACTGGAAAAGGGATTTTGACGTGTTAAGTAGAAAACGGTTGATGAAAGATTTTGGAGAAATTGAAAAACTGGGAATCAATACAGTGAAATTCGAAGGGAATTCAATATACGATTACAATGTTTTAAATGTTAGCAAGGAATTCGATTTCAGTATTTCTTTTGGATTCTGGATATTCCCGGATATCGATTTTGTAAATGATACCATAGAAACAACAGCACTAAAAAAACAGATATTAAATAAAGTCGCAAAATATAAGGATGAGAAGAAGATCTCATCATGGAATATTCAAAATGATGTATTGTATCATCAGAAAGATTCATATAACAAACCAGAGAATTTATATCAAAACCTGGCATACATTTTCTGGCTGAAAATGTTAATTCAGGAAATAAAGAAGATTGATCCGGCGCGAGCGGTTTTTGTTGATCTTGAAGTTAGCCGAGAGTCAATTTATTTTGCAAAATTACTTTTAGCAAACATTTCAGAAATTGATGCGCTGGGATTGGTGGTTAATGATGATACTCATCTGGATCATTTAAAAATATTATTGGACAGTATTGGAGCAAATTTCATTTATAGTGAAATTCAGGAAAAGGCTTTGGCAACTAATAATATTTACAATTTAGATGAATCGTTTTTTGTCACTGCCTGGCAAGACCAATACGCAATAAATAAACTTGTTTTTAATGGAATTACCGATCGTAAAAGTAGGTTCAAGGAAGATTATTTCAACTTGTATTATGCAATTCGTAACGCCGGTAAAAGAGTTGATAAGCTAAAAATAAATATTTTAAAACAAGCTTCATTGTTATATGAAGGAGGAAATTGCAATTATATTGCAATGGTTTACAACAATGATGAAGGTTGGAAAAGGGGCAATGAATTTACAGATTTGAAATTTGAATGGTATTTAGTAAAATGTGATATTCATGGTAATAACACCGCGATGAAAATGGTTAGTACAGACCCTTTATTATTGTTAAAAATTCCACGAAAATATGAATATTACAAATTAAGGTTAACTGTAATTCATGCCGATACTATAAAATCTAGGATCACATCATTAAACACGCCATTGTATATTGAAGATATTATCGAATAATACTATGAACTTTAGTTAATTATCCTGTTTTTATACAAATCACCAATTGAAAAGCGCCTTTGGCAAAATGCTCAGAATGTGTAATTTTTAAATTATTTTTTGGTAGAATTGAGTTTAATCCTCCTGCTGCATAAAATTTTTTGAAATTGCGGTTGTGTTCTATTCCGGCCATAAATTCGGCCCACTTGCTTCCGTAGCCAACAATATTTTTTGGTAAAGGAACCGCATAGTCAACAATTATTATTTTCTGCGAAATCCGTTTCATTTCATCTATAATAAACGAATGAAGTTCAGGTGGGAATTGATGTAAAGCCAGCGACATGGTTGCATAATCAAATTGAGATTTGTTAAAATCTGAAAGGTCGGCAGCATTACAAATTTTAAAATCCACATTTTCAACCTTATTTTTATTTTTTAGTTGAAAAGCTTTGTTGATCATCGAATCAGAAAGATCGACGCCTACTACAAACTCTGATTTCGCTGCCAGCTCAAAAACCTGGGCGCCAGTACCACATGCTACATCAATAATATTCTTTCCCGGCTCAACTTTATCGGCAATTCGCTTTCGCATTTTCATCAAAACCGGATCAACAAACGTGCTGTAAAAACCTCCTGATTCAACCATATAAATTTATTTGGAATTCATGTAGCCTGTAAATTTATCAATTAAACTCAAAATGACTTTCTTTGTTGTTATGGTTGTTTTAATAAATATAAATGATGAATAAATTTCAGATTCTGCTTGTCACTTCTTTGTTTCTATTTTCTGCATTTAAAACCGATAAACCTGCTTACCTGCTTTTCGATAAAAAGGGAAAACCTGAGAAGTATGACAAAATGTTGAAAGAGTTACGTGATGCTGATGTCGTTTTATTTGGTGAATTACATAATAACCCTGTTGTTCATTGGCTGGAACTTGAAATTACAAAAGATTTGTTCAACCAGAAGAATGATGATCTGATTTTAGCAGCCGAAATGTTTGAAACCGATAATCAATTGATATTGACCGAATATACGAATGATGTCATTTCAACTGGCAGATTTGAGGATGAAGCAAAATTGTGGCCCAATTATTCAACAGATTACAAACCGCTGGTTGAATTTGCGCGAAAAAATAAGTTGCAGTTTGTCGCTTCAAATATTCCACGCCGATATGCATCTCTGGTGAATTCTAAAGGTTTTGAAGGTTTAGAAGATCTATCTGATGAAGCAAAAGCTTTTTTACCTTCGCTTCCAGTTGATTACGATCCTGAATTGGCATGTTATAAAAGTTTGTTACAGATGGAAGGAATGGGAGCGCACATGTCGCCTAATATTCCAAAAGCGCAGGCGATAAAAGACGCTACCATGGCCAACTCAATTTTAAAATATTGGAAGAGCGGTAAAACAGTAATTCATTTTAACGGTGCTTACCATTCCGAAAATTTTGAAAGCATTTACTGGTACCTCAAAAAAGCCAATCCGAGGTTAAAGATTGTAACCATTCATACGGTTGAACAGAATGATGTTTCGGAATTGACGGAAGATAATACAGGTAGGGCAGATTATACGATTTGTGTGGATGAGGATATGACGAAGACGAGATAGGAGAGCTTAGTGGGTTTAACTGCTTGGCGCATTCAAGGTAAAAATCCTTTTAGAATATATGTGTTGTTTTAAGTTATTCGTTATTTTTGAAAAGAACCTAAAACTAAAATGATGAATAAACCAGAATTTCCTGAAAAATCAGGCGTGTCACGTCGAAATTTTCTAAAACATTCCTCTTTTTTAAGTGTGGCTGCAATGACCAGTTTTATGTTGCCATGGAAAAGCATTGCATCAATGGCCGGAGTGTTTCCGGTTGTTGATACCGTTTATGGAAAAATACGCGGGATGGATACAGCCGGGATAATGACGTTCAGAGGAATTAGGTATGGTGAAAGTACTACAGGAAAAAATCGGTTTATGCCGCCGGTAAAACCTAAAAAGTGGGATGGCGTTTATGAAGCGTTTGCTTATGGGTCGGCAGCGCCACAAACCCCGATTGATCCAACAGATCCTTACGGGCAGTCGGTATTGTGGGACAATCATGTAAAGTCGGGAATCAGCGAAGACTGTTTAATGTTGAATGTCTGGACGCCTGGATTGAATGACGGTGGTAACCGGCCGGTATTTTTTTATATCCACGGGGGTGGCTTTAATAACGGTTCAGGTGGTTATCCGTTTGACGGTGATCAATTGGCAAGAATGGGAGATGTGGTTGTGGTAACCGTGAATCATCGTCTTGGGCCGTTTGGGTATATGGATTTAGGCGGAATTAGCGGTTTATTGAAATTTGAAAAAGCCGGAGTGGCAGGAATGATGGATTTAGTAGCTGCTCTGGAATGGGTGAATGAAAATATAACTGCTTTTGGCGGCAATCCTAATAATATAACAATTCTGGGGCAGTCGGGTGGTGGATCAAAAGTCTCAACTTTAATGGTAATGCCATCGGCAAAAGGGTTATTTCATAAAGCGGTTGTTAGTAGTGGATCGACGCTAACTTTAGGTGTCAGAGAACGAAATACTGACCAGACAAAACAAATGGTTGAAGAATTGAAAATCAATCTATCAAAACTTGAAGATATACAAAAAGTTCCTTGGAGTGAAATTCTGGAAGCAGAAGCAAACCGCGGATTTTCACCTGTTGTTGACGGTTCAGTTATTCCTGCAAATCCATTTGATCCGGTTGCTCCTGAAGTATCTGCCAATGTTCCGATGATTGTAGGGTATAACCGTGAAGATGCTTCATATAGAAGTGCAACCGAAACTCCACTTTCAGAAGATGGACTAAAAGAGTGGGCTCAAAATATGTATCGCGATAATGCGACAAAAATTCTGAATACTTATCGAAAGGTTTATCCAAATGCAACGCCTTTTCAGGTTCAGGCAAGAATAAGCACCGATTCAAGACTTCGTAAAAATGCAACTGCCCAGGTGGAACGAAAATCGGAATTAAATAAGGGGAAAGCATATTTATATTTGATGGAATGGGCATCGCCGGCTTTTGAAGGCAGGTTTGAAGCTTGTCATGGTGTTGAACTTGGATTGATTCTCGGAAATCCACGGATTCCAATTGCCGGTAATACAGCAGAAGCAAGAAAAATGGCAGATATTATTGGATCATCAATAATTGCTTTTGGCAGAACCGGTGATCCAAATTGCGATAAAGTTCCAAAATGGCAGGCTTACAATAAAGATACCCGTTCAACAATGATTTTTAATACAGAAACCAGGGTTGAAAATGATCCGACAAAAGAAATAAGGTTGCTTTGGGATAGCATATAAAAGAAGTTTCAGTAAACTTTGTTTTATGAACTAATCAGGTATTTTTAGAAACTAATTTTTGAAAACTTAATTTTTGACGCTTCAAGCTTAATTTTAAGTTTGCCTTTATGTGTTTTTGGTTCACCATCAATATGGTACTGATTAAAATCTGAAATAATTTCAACCTGATTTCTTACAGGAATATAATCAATGTATTTCGATGCTTTCAAAGAATTTGTAAACATCCGGAAAACAAAAATGGGGTATAAATAAAACGGGAAAGGTTTTACCAGCACCAATTCAAAAATCCCATCATCAGGTTTTGATTGCGGAGAAATGATTGCATTATTTCCAAATTGCCGGGTGTTGGCAACGGTAATCATCTGGTATTTTCCTTCAATTTTCTGATCGTCAGAAATTATTGTAGCATCAAACGGTTGAAACTGAAATATTGATTTTATGGTAGCCAATAATATAATTTTTCAGTCCCCGGCCTTTTTGCTGATGAAACTGGTGCGCTACAAAACTGTCGAAACCCAATACCTGCCACGTTAATGCAAATTCGCTTACCAACTCCCAAAACATCAATATCAACTGTTTCAGGATTTTTTATAGCTTGCATTAATTTTTCCAGTGATGGCTTCATATCCCAGTTCACGTGCGAATCCGTTTCCTGAACCAGCCGGATAAATAGCCATAATTTTATCTTTTATATTCAAAAAGAAACGAACTGCCGAATTCACGGTTCCATCACCACCAACCAATACAAACAGTTTGTAATCCTCAACTTTATCATTCAGCACTCTTTTGAAATCTTTTTTGTCGGTTGTGATTATTGTTGAAAAATCGACGCTGTATTCTTTTATTTTTTTCAGAAGTATTTCCGCTTTTTTTCTTCCTGAATTCGGATTTATAATAAACAGGATATCTTTATTTTCGATGGTTAGCATGTGGCTTTTTGAACTAGTATTTTTTCCTTAGAATGTACAATGTATAATGAACGTCACACTGAACTTGTTTCAGGGTCTTGTTAATAGGATATTGATTGTCAAAAAAAATGAGATGCTGAAACAAATTCAGCATGACGGGAAAAAATGAATATGATACATTACGAATATTCATTTTTCTCCAATTATTTTTTGTAGAAATTCATTTCATCAACATATCTCCAAACGTTCTGTGGCAGATAATGCCTTACATCTTTCCCATCTTTAATGGCGTTGCGTATAAATGAAGAAGAAACTTCCATCATAGGAGCATCTTTTGCAATCACAATATTTTCATGTTGTAGCACTTTGGCTTGTTCAAATCCCGGCCGCGGATACACGATGATACCATAATTCTGAACGATTGTTTTAAAATTTTTCCACCGGTGAAAACTCTCCAGATTATCAGATCCCATTAAAATAACAAACTCATAATCCGGATATTTATCTTTTACATAGGCAAGTGTGTCAATGGTGTAACTCGGCTTTGGTAAATTAAATTCAATATTCGATGCCCGAAATCGGTTATCGTCATCAATTGCCCGGTTCTACCAACTCAAGCCGTTGATAATCATTCAGTAAATTTGATTTGTTTTTTAGAGGGTTTTGAGGCGAAACAACAAACCAAAGTTGATCAATGGAAGTGAATTCAACCATGTAATTGGCAATGGCCATGTGTCCGATATGGATTGGATTAAAAGAACCAAAGTACAACCCAACTTTTAATTTTAAGTTCGTTTTTGGAAATAATATATCGGATACCAGATCGCTCATAAAAATTTTAAAATCGTTAATTTTTTAAAAATTGCCTGACAATATTTTCAGCTTCACTGCAAGTTTTTTGAAAATCATCGTTGATTAAAATTACATCAAAATCTTTAGCAAATCCAAGCTCAAATTCAGCTTTTGCAATTCGTGTCAGAATTTTCTCTTCCGTTTCAGTTGAACGATTTCGCAGGCGATTCTCCAACTCTTCAATTGTAGGTGGCATAACAAAAATGGCCAGAGCTTCGTTGCCATAATATTTTTTAATGTTGAGTCCGCCAACCACATCAACATCAAAAATAACGTTTATCCCGGCATTTTGCCGCTCTTCAACTTCACTTTTTAGAGTGCCGTAACAGGTTCCGTTATAAACTTCTTCCCACTCCAGAAATTCATCGTTTTTTACTTTTTGCTGAAATTCTTCTAACGACAAAAAATAATAATCTTTGCTATGAACTTCATTATGGCGCGGCGCACGACTTGTTGCTGAAACTGAAAAACCAAGATTCAGATTTTTGTATAATAAATGTTTAACAATACTTGTTTTTCCTGCTCCCGATGGCGCTGAGAATATGATGAGTTTTCCTTTTTTTAGAGCTTTGAGCTTTGAGCTTTGAGCCATGAGTAATGAATTATGTAATTATTCGAATTTGTCCATCTTATTTACTCTTGGGGGAGTCGGAGAGGGCTTTCTACAATACATTTAACAATTGTTCCTTCACTCTTTCCAAATGGTCTTTCATATTAACAACTATTCGCTGAATGCTTGTGTCGTTGGCTTTTGATCCAATGGTGTTGATTTCGCGGCCAATTTCCTGCGAAATAAAACCAAGTTTTTTTCCTGCCGGTTCCGGTAAATTTATAGTTTCCAGAAAATAGCTGCAATGATTTGCCAGTCGCACTTTTTCTTCGTTAATATCCAATCGTTCCAGATAAAAAATCAACTCCTGTTCAAACCGGTTTTTATCTACATTTCCGTTTAGCTGAAGACTTTCCAGATTTTCTTTTAACCGTTGTTTAATGGTTTCCATCCGTTTTCCCTCAAAAGGTTCAATTTCATTCAGCAAATTCTGAATGCTTTTTACATTTCCTTCAATATCAGCCAGCAGTGCTTTCCCTTCCTGATTCCGGAAATTATCGATATCAGCAAGCGCTTTTTTTACGTTTTTAAGAATAATATTCCACTCTTGTTCATCCAGCGTTTCGTATTGGGTTTTTACCACATCGGGCAGACGAATTGCAGCCTGTAATGTTGATTGGTCGATTGTTAGGTTCAGATCGTTACTAACCTTGCTAAGTTGCAGAAAGTAACTTCTTAAAATGGGTTCATTAATTTTTGAGTTCGAATCTTCGCCCAGATTCTCCATGTAAATATTAAAATCAACTTTTCCGCGAATTAAAGTATCTGATAATACTTTACGTAGTGAAATATCTTTTTCACGATAAAGCGCTGGTATCCGGGTATTAATATCGATTTGTTTGCTGTTTAACGATTTAATTTCGATGGTAATTTTTTTATTGTTTACCTCAAATTCGGCTTTCCCAAAGCCTGTCATCGATTTTATCATAATGAAATTTTTAAGCGAATTTAATATAAAGTCCGAAGTCCGAAGTTAGAAGTTTGAAGTTTTCTTAAGAAATTACTCCCGAACCGATTAGTTCATCGCCATTATACCAGGCTGCAAACTGGCCGGAAGTAATTCCCCGTTGCTCATTTTCAAAAATAATCCAGGCGCCATCATCTTTCAAATGAATGGTTCCTTTTTCCAATGGTTGGCGGTAACGAATCCGAATATCAAATTCTTTTTTTTCTCCGGGAGACATCTTTAAATCTTCGCGAATCCAATGCATGTTTTCCATGGAAATAAATAATCCCCTTCTGAATAATCCGGGATGTTCTTTCCCTTCACCAACGTAAATAATATTTCTAACCACATCAGTTCCAATTACAAAAAGAGGTTCCTCATGTCCGCCAATATTTAAACCTTTTCGTTGTCCAACAGTGTAAAAATGTGCTCCCTGGTGTTCGCCAATCACTTTTCCGTTCCAAGGTTTATACGGATATGACAAAACAGAGTTTTTTATAGTTTTCTTCTGAAACTTCAACCTGTTTTTTCTTTTCCATAAAAGAAGCCGGAATTTCAATAACATTTCCAGGTTTTGGTTCCAGTTGTTGCTGAAGAAAAGTAGGCAAATCAACTTTCCCAACAAAGCAAATCCCCTGCGAATCTTTACGATCGGCGGTTGGAAGATTCTGTTCCTTTGCAATTTTACGTACTTCTGGTTTTAACAGGTCGCCAATTGGAAACATGGCTTTTGCCAGTTGTTCCTGATTTAACTGGCACAAAAAATAACTTTGATCTTTATTCGGGTCTTTTCCAGCAAGTAAACGGTGAACTTTTTTGCCCTCAAAATCAAAACTGTCTTTTCGGCAATAATGACCGGTTGCAACAAAATCAGCATCAAATTTAAGGGCTTCATCCATAAAAATATCGAACTTGATTTCGCGGTTACAAAGCACATCAGGATTTGGAGTTCTTCCTGCCTGGTATTCAGCAAACATATAATCAACAACACGTTTTTTGTAGTCTTTGCTCAGGTCGATAATATGAAATGGCATATCAAGTTTTTTAGCCACCATTTCAGCAATTAAAGCATCTTCCTCCCAGGTACATGCACTGGTTATATTTCCAACACGTTCGTGCCAGTTTACCATAAATAGTGCAACCACATCATATCCTTGTTGCTTAAGAAGATAAGCAGCCACACTGGAATCAACTCCGCCTGATAAACCTATTACAACTCTTTGCATGGCGCAAAAGTAGAAAGATAAATATCAATGTCAAATGGCCGATTAAAAAATAACCAATCGTTAATCTATCTCATTTTGTTGATGTTCAGTAAGAAAAGAAAAATATTTCAAAATAGAATCTTGATGAAAAGTTGAATACTTCGTGATATTCCCGTGACATCTTATCCAGACCTTTGTATTATTAATCATTTAAAAAATTTGAGCTATGAAATTATTTCGTTTTATTTTTGGTCTTACACTTTTGATGTTGATATTCACTCAGTGTAAAAAAGAAGAATTTGAAGATCCTACCTTGAAACGCGGCAAATTACCTGATGTTGTTCCTGCTAAAATGTTCACCGTTACGGTTGAAAACATTTCAACTCCTTACCTGTTTTTTGAATCGGGTGTTGCAAGTATTCCTGAAGGTGCCAGTGGACCTGGTCCCGCTCATCCTGGCGAATCATTTAAATTTTCATTTCATGCAGGCCCTAGTCATAAACTATCGTTTGCAACGATGTACGGTTTTTCAAATGATGGATTTTATGCTCCGGACACCAGTGGAATAAGTCTTTACAGTGGAACAACTCCAATAACCGGTGATATAACTTCACAGGTATTGTTGTGGGACGCAGGAACAGAAATGAATCAAATGCCTGGCCCGGGAAATATGCATGATGGCGCTGATACAGATGACCCGGTGCAGCTGATGTCATCCGTTGCTGATGGCTATGATTATGGAATGGTAAATACAAATCTGAAAGTTACTTTGGAATATGATGGCGATCACATGTTTACTGTAACTATTGATAACCTGGAAACAACCACTACCGGAATATCTCCCGTAGCCTGGGTGGTACATTCTGCTGCAAAACCATTGTTCGAAACCGAAATGAATGATTATGGCAAAGGGTTGGAAAATATTGCTGAGTCAGGCGACACAGGACCATTAGGTGACTATCTTGCCTGGAATAGCGGATATGTATCGCCAATTGCTCCTATGATTTGGGTTGTACACGAAAAAGGTGATATGCCTGTTTTCACCAATGGTAGTCCGGATCGTGCACTGGGCTTGAAATCGCTTGCTGAAACAGGAATCCCGGCTGAATTGTATGGAAATTTAATGATGGATTATAATACTGGAGTAGGCGGAACAGGACCAATATTTCCTGGTGGATCTTATTCATTTTCATTTGATGCAAAACCAAACCAGTACCTGAGTATTGCGTCAATGTTGGGGAACTCTAACGATGAATTTTTTGCATTTGGTGATAGTGGAATTAAGTTGGCGTTTGGTAACCATCCTCAAGATATTACTGACGAAGTAATGCTGTGGGATGCAGGAACTTCAATCAATCAGTATCCCGGTACTAAAACTGAAAATGTAGTTGAAGGGGGAAATGTAAGAATACTTAATGACGGTTATCCCTGGCCAGCAGCTTCTAATGTTATAAAAATAACCATTCATAAAAATTAAAATTCAGGGTAAATCTTTTAGAAAAATCCGTTGGCTATGTTTGTGGTCGACGGATTTTTTAATTGCTCCCAAATGGAATGGAAAAACCGATTACCGGAACTGCAATTAATAAATCCATATCAGCACCATATGGCACGGCTAATAGAAAATCAAGTGATGCCTTTTTTATTATCCATCTGCCACCAAAACTAATTATTCCTCCAAAATCACCGTCGATATTCAAATAATAATTTTCAGTAATAAAATAACCACGACTAGAAATTCGAAATAAGCCACTTAAATTAATTAAAGGTCTTTTTGCAAATTCTCCATCGGCAAAACCATATCCAACGCCAAGAGTAACATTATTGTCTCTCGATCCAAAAGTAGAAACGCCATAAGCGATACCAAAACTACCAAAATCTTCACCTAGAACTGTACCAATAATTGCTCCTCCGCCAATATTTATTTTCTCTTCTTCAATTGGTATTGAAAATTTGGCTGTGGCAAATACGGGTGTTGGTCCACCACCAAATAAAAATAATGGAATAACACCGCCACCCAACGAAAAATTTTCTGTAACACCAACAGAAAATTGATTCCACAGTACATAAATATTTTGATAGTATCCTTCTCCTTTTTTTAGCCCATACGCGTTAGGTGCCCAAAAATAACGGGTAGCCTGCGGATTGTCGAACCAAAGTTTTCCATTCTTTATTTGCTGATTTTTAATTGTTTCGCGAGATTTAATGTCTGCTTTTTGAATGGTTAATGTTCCAAATTTTTCAGTTTCCAGAACAATTTTATCTGATTCTTCTGATACAATACTACCAACAAATTCATTGCCATCAATTGTCTCAATTTTTGTTAATGTTGAATCTGAATTTTGTGCAAAACTATGCAAAGTAAGAATAACGCAAAGAGTAAATAAAAGGCAGATTGTTTTCATTTTTTGAATTGTTAGAAATGCTGGAGTTAAGGTATATATTTTTACCGGGATAAAATTGGTTCCCTTTTAATTTCTGTTTGATGGCTTCTTAAAGTTTTTTTTGAGTTTTTTATTCTTATGAAAGCTGCCTTTTTTGGATTTTAACCGGGGAGTTTTCCAGGTTGGTCCTTCGCCAAACTTATCAGGCAACGGTATTTTAAAAACTTCGCGTTCAATTAATTGTTCAATGCTGATGAAAATTGAACATATCATCTTCATTGACTAAAGTAAGTGCAACACCGGTGGCATCGGCCCTTGCAGTTCTTCCAACCGGTGTACATAATCTTCAGCATCCTGTGGTACATTAAAATTAATAACCAGGTTAATATCTTTTATATCAATTCCCCGGCTCATCACATCTGTTGCAACCAGAATACGTATTCTTTTCGAACGAAATCCCTGCAGCACTTCTTCCCGTTTTGTTTGTTCCAGGTCGGAGGAAATTGCTTCGGCTGCAAGTCTTTCATTTCGTCAAAACCCTGTTAATTCACTTACAGCTTTCTTAGTTGAACAGAAAATAAGGATGCTGTTGTAATCTGGATTCTCTTTAATAAGGTGACTTACAAGTCCGTTTTTTTGCTGGCTGTAAATTAAATATGCTGCCTGCAAAACTCCTTCGGCAGGTTTGGAAACTGCAATATTTATTTCCTTCGGATTTGTCAATACTTTTGACGCAAGATTCCTGATTTTTGGAGCCATGGTAGCGCTAAACATTAGTGTTTGCCTGTCTTTTGGAAGGAATGAAATAATTTTGACAATATCGTCGTAAAATCCAATGTCGAGCATCCGGTCGGCTTCGTCGAGTACCAAAAATTTAATGGTATCGAATTTCACGTATCCCATATTCAAATGCGAAATAAGTTTTCCGGGCGTGGCAACAACTAATATCAGCGCCTTTTGTTAATGCAGTTTTTTGCTGCCCCCAGTCATCACCGTCACTACCACCGTAAATAGCAATGGAATTTATCCCCATTGTATAGCCAATTCCCTGAACTTGCTGGTCAATCTGAACTGCCAGTTCGCGTGTAGGAACAATAATTAATGTGGTGGTTTCTCCTCCCGGCAAATCGGCAAGTAAATCAAGTATTGGAAGTAAAAATGCTGCTGTTTTCCCGGTTCCGGTTTGGGCGCATGCAATTAAATCGTTTCCGTCGAGAATTACAGGAATTGCTTGTTCCTGAATAGGGGTTGCATCTTTAAACCCCATATATGAAATGGCGTCGATTAAATCGTTATGAATACCTAGTTCCGAAAAATTCATCTATCTAAGAATACATCATGTTTATTTTGACGATGCAAAGTTAGCTAAATTGTTGTTATTCTTACAGAAAGTTGTAAATCTTAAATTGAACGTAAATTTTTATAATTTTCCCAATCGAAAGTTTTAATAAAATCAAGCCCTTTTTGAGCTCCAAGCAGGAAAAGTTTCTTTTTCTTTTCATCACTCATTTTGAAATTCAGCCAATTATAATCTTTGTCAGCATCAATAAAACAAATTAATTTTCAAAATCAGGGTTTTGAATCAGAAATTCATTATCTGCATCATGGCGCATGGTGCTGATCATTGAACCAATAAAACCACCTAAATCATCAACATCTGACAATTGATTTCGATATGTACTTAATCTTACTCCAAAAGTTGGTTTTCGCGGAATTGTTCCGGGTTTTGAGTGAAATACATTAATCGGGAAGTTGGAAATCATTCCACCGTCAACAAATTTTACTTTTTTAGGAATCGGCCCATAATAATTGGCAATATTTATCCAATCTTCATTTGCAGGCTGACCACCGTTGACTATGTTGTCAATTTCGAAAGGAACAAAAAAGAAGGGTACGGACATGGAAGCCCGTGCCATTTTTGCCGGTGATTGGCTTTTATAATTTCGCCCCAATATAATTTTGTCATCATTGGAAACTGAACTTTTGTTTGCGTGGTAATATCGGCTGTAATAATATGTATCAGTGCGCGTTCATCGGCAATTGGCCCCGATTCCCGGTGTCGTATTCCGTTCGGGAAATATTTTTTACTTCTTTTTTCCTGTAAATCTTCAATGGTTTTAATTTGATTGGGTGAATTTTGCAAAACTCCTTCCAGCCATAGTTCAAATTTTATTCCGGGGTTTAACCCAAGATTAATAAAAATGGCTTTTTTAATCTTTCTGAGGTTGAATACTAATTTTCCAAGCAGTTTTTTAAACGGCGTCCCATCAATTACTTTTTGAATAATTGCCTTCAATTTGGGGTCACCATCAACAAATTCAAATAAATCCTGTTTTGCAAGTTCATCCAAAACCAGTTGCGATTTTGGCTTGTTGATATGGTCGATGCCGGCAAGAATTAAAGTATTTATTGCCCCCGCCGAGGTTCCCGCAAGGTGAAAAAATCGTATTCCGGCAGTTTCAAGAATATAGGTATATCCAACAAGTGCGATGCCCAATACGCCACCACCTTCCTGGACAAGATCAACATATTGAAGTCCTTCGTCATCAATAACATCTGAAAAAATTTTGCTTTTTAGTTTTTCGGCTTCGGTAAGCATTTGCTGAAATTCAGGTTGGTTTATGAAATCTTCGTAAGTCATAGTTTTATATTTAATGATTATTTTTTACAAGATGTAATAAGTTACGAAAACTGAACAAAAAATAAAATAAGATTGATAAGTATTTTATTGCGAAGTTAAAACCCGGGTCGGAGTTTTGCAGATTTAAGCAATTTCCGCTTGAATCGATCCCATCAACAGAAGTATGGTAACGACTTCGGTTAATGAGCATATTCCCACAGGTTGAGCAGTATGTTGACGATCTTTTTTCGTCACTTACATTTCCCAGATAAACATGCGACAGGTGCCTTTTCGCGATATCAAAAATCTGATTCAGATTTTCAATTGATGTAGGCTGAATTTTCAATTCATATTGAGGAAAATATCGTGATAGATGCAATGGCGTTTCGTGTCCCAAGTTTGTTGAAATCCACCCGGCCATATTTTCAAATTCATGAATGTCATCATTCAGTCCGGGAATTATCAAAGTTGTAATTTCAAGATGAGCCTTGCTTTGGGCGATGATTTTAAGAGTTTCAAGAACCGGTTCAAGTTTGCCTTTCGTTTGTTTTTTATAGAATTCTTCGGAAAATGCTTTCAGGTCGATATTAAAGGCGTCGATAAATGGAAGTAATTTTTTCAGTGGTTCAGGATTGAATATATCCATTGGAAACGACAACATTCTTCAAACCGTTTTTATGGGCAAGGTTGGCAGTGTCAAGCAGAAATTCATAAAAAGTAAGTGGTTCATTGTAAGTATAGGCAATGCCAATATTGTTGTATGTTTTTAATGCTTCATCCACTATTTCTTCCGATGTAATTTCCTGAAATCCTTTAAATTCTGAAGAAAAGCATTGCGAAATCCGGTGATTCTGACAAAAAGTACAATGCAGGTTACAGCCTACTTCACCAATTGATAAAATATTTTTTCCGGGGTAAAAATGGTACAATGGCTTTTTCTCAATGGGATCGATGCCAAGTGCCGCAATTTTATTGTAAACGTGTGTATAAAGTTTTCCATCTTCGTTTGAGCGTACTTTACAAACGCCGGTTTGTCCATTTTTTAAAACACAGTTCCACGGGCAAAGATCACAGCGAACGGTTTGGTCGCCCAATTTTGTGTAGAAAAGTGCTTCGTACATTTTGTCAACTTTTCTTTAAAGTTACAAAAAGGATGGCATTGCTTCAAGCGATGCCATCCTTGAATTATCGATTCATCTCTTCAAAACTACTTTTTCATATTTTGAATTTCAAATTTTAAATCATTTACGGTTTGTAAAACCCGCTGAATATCCGGTTCGCTGGTTCAGGAATTTCTGTGTTCAGATAACAAACAAATTTCCAGGCTTCTTTTAATTCGGATAATGGAAGTTCGTACGATTTGAATGCACTGTTTAATGAAGCAAGCAGCAACGAACGTTTTTCAGAAAGATAATTTTCGACAATTTTAAAAACAATGCCTTCTTCGCGGGTAACAATAATGTATCCGGTGCCTTTTTTGATATTGTAAAAATTCTGCACAAATTCTCCAATTACTACTGAGCCATTAGGAATGGGCAACATCGAATCGCCGGAGATGGAAAAAGCGCGGTATTTTTTTTCTTTTGATAAAAAAGGCAACTGGAAAACCGGCAGGTTTCCAATATATTCCGGATCGGCAAAACTGGTAACGTAACCGGCTTTAGCCTTTTCGCTCACAAATTCAATATTATCGTGGTTTTCCGAATCAACGGTTGTGGCAATTACCCGTAAGTTGGTGCCGCGGATAAAAACATCAAACCCATTTCGCAAGTCGGTAAACTGGCTTTCGGAAAGCCGGTTTAAATCCACATTGATTAAGGTATCAATGGCAATTCCAAAATATTTTGAAAATAGTTGAAGTTGCATTACCGTTGGCTGACTGATGGAATTTTCCAAAGCATTTACTGCTGTGCGTTTTATTTCAAGTTCTGTTGCCAGATCGTTTTGCGTACGGCCTTTTCTGGTTCGTAAAAGTTTGATGTTGCTGCTGAAGTGATTCATATTATTTTCTGTTTTACACCATGCTTTAGCTTGGTGCTTTTGATTATTCGTATGCTGCTGGCTTTAGCCGTTAACTATTTTAAAACCATAATTTTTAATAAATTCATCGTATTCTTCCTCCCAGGTTTTCTTCTTATGATGTTCTTCCTGGTTGGATATGTAATCCACAACTTTTTTGACCTGAGATTCAGAAACACTTACTCCAAAATATTCTTTTTGCAGTAAGTGTTTTAATTTGCTTATTCCACTTTTATTAAACCAGTGTGAAGATTCACCTTTAATCATTTGCATTACCCAGTCAACCGACTGATTATTTTTTAAGCGAAAAAGACAATGGACATGATTGTTATGCCCATTCACAATTTCCATCAGAATTTCTTTTTCCAATGCATTTTTATGAATGTGATCAAGCAACTTTTTTCGAACATCTACTGAAAGTAGAGTTTGACGATTTTTCACTGTCCAGACTGCATGTATCCAAATTTTTACGTACGACATTTATTAAAAAATTAATGGCTAAAGCCAATTTTAATTTATACTTCCTTGCCACCGCCCTGAAGGACGGTGTTAAATATTTGTCTTTAGTTTTTAACTTTAAATTTCTTATTCAAAATTACAAAAAAAAGATTGTGATTTGAAAGAAATGATTAAATTATTATCGTTGAAATTGATAATATTATTATCTAACTTCCAGTTGTCATTTCGACGAGTATGCGAGGAGAAATCTGTTGTTTCAATTCGAGAGATTTCTCAGTTGCACCTCCTTCGAAATGACAGGTGAAAATTATAATTCCCCGGGACTTGCATCCCAAATGTTTGAGGTTCAAAATCCCCGGTTTTTCCAGCCGGGGTTTTTATGAAAATTAAAAATTATGGACAACGATAAGGTTTTTAAAAAATTAAATATTCTGGCCGATGCGGCCAAATACGATGTTTCGTGTGCATCAAGTGGAAGCACACGAAAAAATACGACTAAAGGAATTGGAAATGGAGTTTATGGTGGTATTTGTCACAGTTTTACGGAAGACGGGAGGTGCATTAGCCTGTTTAAAATATTAATGACCAACAATTGCGTTTACGATTGTGCCTATTGTATTAACCGCAGAAGTAACGACCGGCCACGTGCCACTTTTACGCCACAGGAAATTGTTGACCTGACCATTGGTTTTTACCGCCGCAATTATATTGAAGGCTTGTTCCTGAGTTCGGGTGTAATTAAAAATTCCGATTTTACAATGGAGCGGATGGTGCAGGTAGCAAAAAAACTTCGGTTAAAAGAAAACTACAATGGATACATTCACCTCAAAGCCATTCCGGGAGCCAGCCGGGAGTTGATTCATGAAGCCGGTTTATGGGCCGATCGATTGAGTGTTAACATAGAAATTCCAACCGAATTGAGTTTAAAGAAACTGGCCCCGGAAAAAAATTACAAGGGAATTTTGCTGCCCATGAACCAGATAAAAAATGAAATTCTGGTAAGTAAAGAAGAGCGGGCGAAATACAGGAGAGCGCCAAAATTTGCGCCAGCCGGTCAAAGTACGCAAATAATTGTTGGCGCCACACCCGAAAGCGACCGACAGATTATTTTATTATCGTCTGGATTGTATAAAACGCAGAATTTGAAACGGGTTTATTATTCGGCGTATTTGCCGGTTAATAATTATGACCAACGTTTGCCTGCCATAAACCGTCCGCCACTGGTGCGCGAAAACCGGTTGTATCAAAGCGATTGGCTGGTGCGGTTTTACAAATTCAGAGCCGAAGAAATTTTGACGGAAGATCAACCATTTCTGGATTTGGATGTGGACCCAAAACTCGGATATGCGTTACGGAATATGCATCATTTTCCGGTGGATATTAACCGGGCCGATTATGAGATGATTTTGCGTGTTCCGGGAATTGGGGTGCAATCGGCACAGAAAATTATTCTGGCGCGCCGCCACAGAAAATTGAATTCTGATCATCTGAAAAAAATAGGAGTAGTTATGAAAAGAGCAAAGTATTTTATTACCTGCAACGAATTGCCGGTTTCGGCAACCGACTGGGAACCTGAAAAATTGAAACACAAACTGGTAACAGAATCGGTTTCAAAAAACAAAAAACCAATGGATACACAGCTGAGTTTGTTTACGGATTACCGGCCGGTTTTGGCTCCGCTGCATTGAGTTTCAATGTTTAAAGTTTAAAGTTCAAAGTTCAATGTTTAAAGTTCAATGTTCAAAGCCTGCCCCTGCCCGACAAAGTCATTCAGGCGGGCGGTTTAACGCCGTTCGGACGGGTTCAAAGTTCAGTTTCAGTTCAACTTAATATTATACTGACTGATGTTTTTGGAGAATTGATAATACGCTATCAGAAAGAAATTTAATTATGTTGATTTATACATACGACGGTACCTTTGAGGGATTTTTAACAGGTGTTTTTGATTGTTACAGCCGGAAAGATTTTCCGGTGGATATTCAGTCAAGGGTGGGTGAACAAAGGCAGTTATTTGCAGAGAAACGTGATATCCCGACGAATTCGGTAAAAGCTGACCGGGTTTGGAAAGGCATTCAGAAAAAGCTTTCAGGGAATAATAACCAGCTGGTTTTTTATGCATTTCTTTCCGAAGAAACAGGGAATTGAGATGAAAATTTACCGGTTTTTGCGGCGGTTGTTCAGCGAGCATTTTAATATTGAAACTGACTTTGGTGATTCGGATGTTTTGTACCTCACACAAACTTCTCAGAAAGTAAAAAAGGAAGCCATGCGAATGATGCAGTTTGTTCGGTTTCAGCGCACCAAAGATGGCTTTTATTTTTGCGGAATCGAACCTCGTTATGATGTAATTCCCATGGTTGTGGGGCATTTCCAAAAACGATTTACCGACCAGAAATGGCTCCTGTACGATTTAAAACGAAACTATGGTGTTCTTTACGGTAAAGATAAAATGGAGGAGGTAGAAATTTCGAACAAAAATTTTAGTCGGTTAAACGGGCAGGTAAAAGAAAATATTCTGGAAGAAGGAGAGGAGTTTTACCAGAAATTGTGGAAATCATATTTTACGCATATCACCATTCAGGAACGAAAAAACCTTCGGTTGCAGCGTCAGCACATGCCTCGAAGGTTTTGGAAATATCTTCCGGAGAAGTAGCAGATAAATTAAACTTCCTCCTTTTTTGTTGATGGTAAAACAATATTCAGAAAAATCCCGACCATTGCAGCCAATCCGATTCCGGCTAACGAAAAAGTTCCGTATTCAATTATAGCGCCACCAATTCCTATGGTTAAAACTACCGAAACAATAACCTGGTTTCGTGTTTCAGAAAGATTGGCTTTTGAATCAATTAGCGTTTTTATTCCGATAGAAGCAATCATTCCGAAAAGTAAAAGCATGATTCCACCCAAAACAGCTTGCGGAATTGTTTTCAGAAAACCGCTTATTTTTCCTATAAATGCAAAGACGATTGCAGTAATTGCAGCAATTCGTAAAATAAAAGGATTGGTAACTTTGGTAAGTGAAATAGCGCCTGTAACTTCAGAATAAGTGGTATTTGGAACACCGCCAAAAAAGCCAGCCAACGAAGTTGCAATCCCGTCTCCAAGCAGTGTTTTGTTTAGCCCCGGCTTTTCAATGAAATTTTTATTACACACTCCGCCAATTGCATACATATCGCCAACATGTTCAATAATTGGCGCAACAGCAACCGGCACCATATATAAAATTGCCTGCCAGCTAAATTTGGGCGCGGTAAATTCAGGCAGCATTATCCACGAAGCTTCTTTAATTGGGGAATAATCTATAACACCCATAAACAATGCAACTAAATACCCAACAGCAATTCCAATAAATATAGGGATCAGTTTAATCATTCCCCTTCCGAATGTTACCACTATAATGGCAGTCAATAGCGAAACAACTGCCAATAGCCAGTCTGTTTTAGCCATATCAACCGCGGATGAGGCGAGCGATAAACCAATGATAATAATTACTGGTCCGACTACAACCGATGGAAAAAGCCGTTCAATGAATTTAAGCCCGTATAATTTTACCAAAACTGAAACCAGCCCGTAAACAAGACCTACGGCGATAATTCCTGAAAGTGTACCTGCCCAGCCAAACAATTTTGTTGCTTCAATTATTGGAGCAATAAATGCAAAACTACTTCCCAAAAAAACCGGAACAATACCACGCGTAATTAAATGAAATAGTAACGTTCCAATGCCAGCTGTAAACAGAGCAACAGCAGGATCAATACCTACTAAAAGCGGAACAAGTACAGTGGCGCCAAATGCAACAAAAAGAAATTGCACTCCCAAAATTGTATTTTTCGCAGTGAATTGTTCAGAAAAAGTTGATTTCATGATTTGGTTTTAAAATTTTTGCAAGGATAATTATTTTATGATTATCATTCCATGATAATTATTCAACATTATCCTGAAATAATTCAGCAGGTATTTCCTTTATGGGTTTAATCCTGATACTTTTCACAAACACTTCGCTACCTTCTGATTGTATTTGAATTCTACCTGATGATATTGGAATAATTTCGTCATCTTCAATTTTACCGGTATTGGTATTAACCATAGTAACTTTGCCATTAACCACGTGCACTGTGGTTCTTCCAACACTATAAAGTTCCACTGTATTCCATTCGCCAACAGGAATTTTGGCATCAACAGCTTTTTGAATTCCTGAACCATTAAAACCTCTTCCAAATTTTTTAAGTTCGCCAACTTTTGAATACATAAATCCACGTCCATCTGCAGCATCTTTTACCTTAGTTTCGCAGTATGTGTTATCCATTAAATAGGTGTCGCCCATTCGTTCGTTCATTAACTGGCATTCAATGCTTGCCATCCATGTTCCCATAGCTTTTCCAAAATCTCCAAAACCATGGTAAAGTAAACCGCTGTTGCGTTGCGTATAAACATTTTCACCCCATTTAAAAATCAGTTGTAAATGGTAGTTCGCAAAGGTATCGCGTGTTGCAAGCGAGCCGTTAACAAAACCTGCAATCCGAATTAAATTTTCACCGTTTTCTTCAACAATTGAAAATACGTTATCGGGAGTTGCCGCGTCAGCAAGGCTATCTAAACCCCACAGCGGAGTGCCAATGTATTTTTCCCAGTTATCAAGATTTTCCCCATTAAATAAAGGTTCCCACTTATTTTTGTTACAGGAAGTAAAAATGATAGACAAAAGAATGCCAATAATAAAAAGTTGAGATTTTTTCATAGTATTAGGTTTAGTTTAAAAAAAAACTGCCCTATAAATATAGGACAGTTTCTTTATATTTTACAATATTCGGTTTCTCTTAAATGTATTGGGTATCAATAATTTCTTTTGCCCTGTCGAGAATAGTAGAATCATCAATTAAAACAACTCCTCCGTTTGGTCCTGGTTCCATATGAATCCCCACCGATGTTCCGTCGGTATAGTTAGCGCCTCCAAAATAATTTCTGACGGTTTCCTCGGTCACTGAAAATTCATTCGCTAACTTTCTAATGGAACCGTCAGGTAAACTGTCTTTGATTTTTCGTAAATCGTTAAAGGTGATTTTACTAGTCATATTGGTAATATTTAAAAATGAGTACTAATAGAATGTTACATTCACGTAAAAATAAGATTAATAATTTAATAACGAAAGGATAATTTAATGGTATTTTATGGTAGTACTTTTGGTGAAATTAGAATGAATAAAAATAACACAACTACAGAAATTCTAATTCATTGCAGGATAGGGAATAGTAAAGGTGTATGTATGTGTTTAACAGAATGTTGACTAAAATAATATTAACATTTTTTAAGAATTATTTTAACCCGGTTTTAATGCAGTCATAGATGCTTTGGTGCATAGCAGTTCTTATATTTAAAGCGTAAATTGTTTCGTTTTCGCGGGTTGGGTAAACACGGTTCGACATAAACACAAAAAGTAATCCATTGTCAGGGTCAGCCCAAGCTAAAGTTCCTGTAAATCCTGTGTGGCCAAAACTGTTTTTACTGCTACCAGGCGCCGGGTATGCATCTTTAAGAAAATTCTTTTCGTTGTCAATGTAAGGTTTGTCAAATCCTAAACCACGCCGGTTTTTATTTTCAGGAAACTGAATTCTTGTAAACTCAGTTATTGTTTTTTCTGATATATACCGATTCCCTGCAAAATAACCTTTCTGCAAATACATCTGGAAGATTTTTGCCAGATCAGTAGTTGTGCCAAAAAGCCCTGCATTTCCTGAAATTCCTCCTAACATGGCAGCTCCTTCATCATGAACAAATCCAAGCATTGTTTCATGGCGGAATAATTCATCATCTTCTGTTGGAACAATCCTGTTTAACGGGTAATTTAAATAAGGGTTGAAAGTAATGTTATATGCTCCCAAAGGGCGATAGAATATTTGTTTTAAATAGTTTTCGTATTGAATTCCTGTAAGATTTGTGATCACCTCAGGAAATAAAAGAAAAGCGAGGTCAGAATAAACGTACTTTTTTCCCGGGCGTAATTTCGAATTCCTGATTGTATCATACATTACAGCCCGAAAAGCCTTATTCATGTATAAATGCGATGAAACCCGCACGTTAAAATCATTGGTAGGATGGTCAATAAAAACTTTTGGATCAAGACGATCATTATCTATTAATGCCATTTGCCAGAAAGGAATAAATGGCGTCAGCCCAGCCTGATGAGTGAGAATATCTTTTAATCTTAGAAATTCTTTGTTTGAATTTTTAAAGGCAGAAAAATATTGACTAAAAGGCATGTTAACATCCATTTTCTTTTCGTCAACCAACTTCATTATTGCAGCTAATGGCCCGGTTACTTTGGTTAATGAAGCCCAATCATAAAGATCATCTTCTTTTACCGGGTTAACATTTTCATAGGTGTGAAAACCATATGTTTTATGAAAAATTACATTCCCGTCTTTTGCCACCAAAACCTGGCATCCCGGGTATGCTTTTCTATCAATTCCCAACTGAGCAATCGAATCAATTTTATGGTTTAATAAAAGTGAATTTATTCCAACTTCCTCGGGAATTGTATAGGCAAAACCGCGATTTTTAACTACAGTAATCCCACTCTTCAATTTAAACCGGCTATCAACAGTTACAGGAAGTTTACCAGTTGTATCGAAAGCTCCAAAAATTAATTGTGCTGCCAGTTCCTGTGTTAGCTTATTGTTTTGATAGGCAACTATTAAGCCATCGGCAAGGTGAATGTTATCGAAATATTTAAGCGCATAAGCATTGCCAAAAAAAACAAAAACTGAATTGTTTTCCTTAACCATATCAGAAACAGCCTTTTGTTGAATTGCAGAAATTCCGTATTTGCCGGATGGATAAATATTTATACCATCTATTCCTCCTATTATGAGATCGTAATTCTTAAGTTTTGAACGTAGTTCTGTCCACTCCTGATCGGTTGCATTTTTCGACAAATAATAATGATCTGTTTGCGTATAGTTTTCTAACATTTTTTGAAAGTTAGAATATTGGTCATCTCCAATCATTATTGAGGCAACCTTTAATGAATCAAGGTGTTCAACAGGCAAAATATTTTTGTTATTCTTCAAAACAGTCAATGATCCTTTTATAAGCTTTCTGTTTGTGACTTCAAACAGAGGTGAATTCAGGTTTTGGGTTAAATTTTTTAAATCGGTTGGTTTGTATTCATTCAATTTCACCCAGCGTTTCAATGCAAGCATTGTGCGGCACTTTTCATAAATATCAAGTTCCGATATTTCATTATTAATAATAGCCTGCTTAACCGAATCAATTGCACTGCCTAAATCGGGTACAAATTCAATGATGTCATTTCCGGCTTTTAATGCCTCAACTTCCGTATTTCCTTTCTCCGTTCTAACACCTTTCATATTTATAGCGTCGGTAACAACAAAACCCCTAAACCCAATGGCAACTTTTAAGTAATCGGTGACTATTTTTTTTGAAAGTGATGATGGAGTTTCAGAAGCATCAAGTGAAGGAACATTTAAATGTGCTGACATTATTCCACTAATACCTTTGTCGGCCAAATACCTGAAAGGAAAAGTTTCAAGTGTGTCCATTCTTGTTTTTGAATGACTGAGGTAAGGAAGAGTTTTATGTGAATCAGTATCCGTATCGCCGTGTCCGGGAAAATGTTTTGCAACGGGAATAATACCTGAATCCTGCATACCGCTTGCAACCCACCATGCTTTTTGTGCCACGTTGAGTTTGTCTTCGCCGTACGAGCGGAAATTGATTACCGGATTATTAGGATTAGTATTAATATCTGCATCGGGACCAAAATTCATGTGAATTCCCAATAATTTTAATTGGGCAGCAATATCGCGCCCCATTTGGTAAATGTAGGTTGAATCCTGAACTGCTCCAATTGCCTGAGCATAAGGGAAGCTTGTAATGTTGTCGATTCGCATTGATGCACCCCATTCACCGTCGATGGCAACCAAGAGCGGAATTTTTGATTGTAGCTGAAATTCGTTAATCCATTGAGCGGTTTTTAACGGCGACCCCTGCATAACCAAAATTCCACCAGGTTTATATTTACCAATTAACCCCAGTGTTTTTAATTTACTTGCATCGTTTTGTTCCGGGTAAACGGTAATCATCATTAACTGGGCAATTTTTTCTTCCAGCGACAAACTCCCAAGTTTTTCCAACACCCATGGATCGCTTCTGTATTTTAAAAACGGAGGATCAGTAGCTGTTGTTCTTTGAACGAAAAAGGCTGCAAATAAACATATCAGGAGGCATGTTTTTAAATTAAAATTCATCTTAAAGCTGTCTTTTATATATACAACCAAATTTTACGCGTTTTATTCTTTATTCGGATTATCAAATGGTATTTTAGCGACTACAAATTTAATCTTTTAACAGGATGAGGAAACCTTTAATTGGTGTTATTTTTTTTGTTTTAAGTGTCCTGAATTGTGTTGGGCAGTTAGCAAAGCCAGTTGTTGGTGCCGATCAGCCAGAAGTATATCTGCCGCTTGTTCAAAATAAAAAATTAGCCGTAGTGGTAAATCATACATCGTTAGCAGGCAAGGTTCATCTGGTTGATTATTTATTAGGTGAAAATATCAAAATAAAAAAAATATTTGCACCCGAACATGGTTTTCGCGGCGATGTTTCTGCAGGCACAGAAATTGAAGATAATACTGATGCTACAACCGGAATACCATTAATTTCTCTTTATGGCGAAAATCGTAAACCAACCAGGGAAAATCTGCAAAATATTGATATGGTTGTTTTTGACATACAAGATGTTGGATGCCGGTTTTATACCTACATTTCAACTTTGCATTTGGTAATGGAAGCCTGCGCCGAAAACAATATACCGTTAATTGTATTTGACCGGCCAAATCCCAATGGAGATTATGCTGCCGGCCCAGTTCGAAAGCCTGGATTTGAATCGTTTGTTGGCATGGACCCAATTGCATTGGTTCACGGTTGCACTGTAGGCGAATTGGCTAAAATGATAAATGGGGAAGGTTGGCTCAAAACAAAAAATAAATGCGATTTAACCGTTATCCCGGTAATGAATTATTCTCATTCAACAAAATATGAATTGCCGGTAAAACCTTCGCCAAATTTGCCAAATTACACATCCGTGAGATTGTATCCTTCGCTTTGTTTTTTTGAAGCAACAAGTTTGAGTGTTGGCCGCGGAACCGATTTTCCCTTCCAGTTAATTGGAGGCACTGAACCTTTTCTTGGAAATTTTACATTTACTCCGGTTAGTATTCCGGGGGTTTCAGATTATCCCATAAATGAAGGAAAGGTTTGTTACGGAGTTGATCTGCGTAATTTGGAAGCAATACCACAATTCACTTTAAGCTATTTTCTTGACTTTTGGAAAAAATATGAAGATAAATCGGCATTTTTAACCAGGGAAAGCTGGTTTAATCTTTTAGCCGGAACAGATGAATTATTAAAGTGGATAAAAGAAGGGAAAACGGAAAAGGAAATAATTGGGTTACTAAATCCTGATCTTGAAAAATATAAAACCATTCGAAAGAAATATTTACTCTATCCAGATTTTGAATAATGAGTCCATATCTTGTACTAGGAATTTTATTAGGTTACTTTTTTGTTTTAATCTCCGTTTCGTGGTTCACTTCGAAAAAAGCAAATACCGACACTTTTTTTACCGGCAATCATAAATCGCCGTGGTATGTGGTTGCGTTTGGTATGGTTGGGGCAACACTTTCAGGAGTTACTTTTATTTCGGTTCCGGGAGAAGTTGGTAATTCTGCATTTTCATATTTTCAATTTGTATTGGGAAACCTGGTTGGATACTGGGTAATAGCTGCAATTCTGTTGCCGTTATATTATAAATTGAATTTAGTTTCAATCTATTCTTTTCTTCAAAAACGCTTTGGTGAAAAATCTTATAAAACAGGTTCATTTTTCTTTTTAGTTTCAAAGTTAATCGGAGCTGCATTTCGTCTGTTTCTTGTTGCCGGAGTTCTGCAAATTGCCTTTTTCGATGCGTTTAACATTCCTTTTTCGTTAACCGTTATTGTAACAATTGGCCTCATCTGGGTTTACACTTTCAGGGGTGGAATTAAAACCATTGTTTGGACTGATACTTTGCAAACATTGTTTTTAGTGAGTGCGGTGATATTTACCATTGTTGCTATATCGGGGAAAATGGAATGGAATTTCTCAGCCCTTGTAAATGACGTTTGGAACGATGAAAATTCGCAAATATTTTTTTGGGACTGGCGAGGCAGTAATAACTTTTTTAAACAATTTATTTCCGGGGTTTTCACCACCATTGTAATTGTTGGAATGGACCAGGATATGATGCAAAAGAACCTGAGTTGCAGAAACAAAAAAGAGGCGCAGAAAAACATGATTGTTTTCAGTTTTTCATTTCTGGTCACCGTATTTTTATTTTTGAGTTTAGGTGTTCTTCTTTATAATTTTGCCGGTTCAATGGGCATTGCAGTGCCTGAAAAATCAGATGACCTTTACCCTCTATTGGCATTAAACTATCTGGGTCTTCCAGTTGGTATAGCATTTTTACTTGGTATAACCGCAGCAGCATATTCAAGTGCCGACTCGGCATTAACCGCAATGACAACTTCATTTAGCATAGATTTCCTAAATGTTGAAAAATATGATGAGGCAAAAAAGCAACGATTAAAAAAATGGTCGCATATCCTGTTTTCAGCATTATTGGTAATTGTTATTTTGCTTTTTAAAGGCATTAATAACGAAAGTGTTGTAATGGCTGTTTTCCGTGCTGCCGGATATACTTACGGGCCTATTCTCGGGTTATTTATTTTTGGTATATATTCCAAACGAAAGGTAAAAGATAATTGGGTTCCTGTGGTTGGAATTCTTTCTCCGGTGCTATGTTATGTTGTTTCAGCTTATTCAGAAATTTTATTTTATGGCTATAAGTTTGGATTTGAGTTATTAATATTAAATGGCTTTATCACTTTTATCGGTTTGCTTATAATTTCCAGGAAATATGTTGAATAAAATTAATAATTGTAAATAAATGTTAAAAATTACATAGTGATTTTCATATATTTGCATTAATAAGCGTTTCGCATCAAACGATATAAATTAATTAAAAGAGTAAAAGTTGATTAAGTACCTGCTACAAATTATAACGGTGGTTGTTATTGTAATCTCATTCTTTTCGTGTGAGGATGAAGGATACTTGAGCTCGCCTGATGCACAGCTTATGTTTTCAGAAGATACGGTAATGTTCGATACAATATTTACCACAATTGGATCCACTACTCAGCATTTTACAGTTCGGAATCCTTATGAGGAAGACATTCTTATTTCAAGAATAAAACTGGCTGGCGGCGATATGTCGAACTTCAGGTTAAATATAAATGGAGAAGAGGCAAACGAATTGTATGATATTGAAATACCTGCCCGCGACAGCATTTATATTTTTGTTGAAATAACAGTTGACCCAAATGGACAAAACACTCCAATGGTTGTGCAGGATTCAATTCAATTTACAACAAACGCAAACCTGCAGGATGTTAAGTTAATGGCTTATGGTCAGGATTTTAAGTTAATAAAGCGTGAAACGATTAAAACTACTACGTGGACAGCTGAAAAACCTTACCTGGTTTTCGATTATGCTTTGGTTGACAGTTTGTCGGAACTTACTATTGAACCGGGAACCAAAATTTATTTTCATAAAGATGCCGGATTATACATAAAAGGAAAAATTGTTGCCAATGGTACATTTCAGCGACCAATTATGTTTTTACCTGATCGTTTGGAAGAATCATACAAAAATATTCCTGATCAATGGGATGGGATAGTTCTCTTTTCGGGCAGCCATGAAAATGTGTTTAATTTTTGTACCATTAAAAATGCAAATATTGGGTTACAGGTAGGAACGATTGAACATGATGGATTTGCATCGGTTGATTTTACCAATTCCCGGATTGAAAATATGGCTTATGCCGGTATTTTTGCCATGAAATCTAAAATATTAGGTTATAATGATTTAGTTGCAAATTGTGGATTTTATGCAGTTGCATTATTAATTGGCGGAGAGTACGAATTTTATCATACAACCATAGCAAATTACTGGGGCGGATATTCAAGTAGAGCCAGAACAACGCCATCATTAACAATTTCGAATACACTTGTATATAAAAATTCAGATGGAGAAAAAATCGTCTATTCCGGCGATCTGGAAAAAGCAACATTTGGCAACAGCATTATCTATGGAAATAACCTTCTGGAACTTGAGTTGGGAGATAATAATGAAAATATATTTAATTATTTTTTCGAGAATACAATCATTCAGGTACCCGATACTTTTAAAACTTCCGATAAAGACCATTTTCTGAATGTTTGGAAAGGCCAGGCGTATGATCCTGAGTTTGTTGATCCTTATTTAGATTATAACTATGCTCTTGATACGCTTTCGCCGGCAAAAGATGTAGGAAATCACTCATTTGGTCAACTATTTCCGCTTGATATTATGAATAATGACAGAACTGCTGACGATGGCCCGGATTTGGGTGCATTCGAACGTATTGAAAAAAAAGATGACGAGTAGAACCATTCTATTTTTAATTTTCTTTCTTCAATTTTATTCATCTAAAGCCCAAACAGGTAATCCTGATGAGGCAAATCTACTTTTTTATAATGTTGAAAATCTTTTTGATAATAAAGATGATTCATTGACTGAAGATGATGATTTGACACCTGCAGGAGATATGCATTGGACGGCGAAAAGATTAAAATTGAAACTAAATCATATTTCAAAGGTAATTTTAAGCGCTGCAGGGTGGAATACGCCGGAATTGGTTGCTCTTGTTGAAGTTGAGAACAGATGGGTTGTTGAACAGCTGTTGAAAAGCACGCCATTAAAGAGTATTCCTTACAGAATCATCCATAAAGATTCACCAGATCACAGGGGATTAGATGTTGTTTTGTTGTATAATGAAGAAAATTTCTACCCGCTGGAATATCATTATTATCCTTTGTTAAATGATGAGAATAGAGTAGTGAATACAAGAGAGATTTTATATGTTTCAGGCATTTTAAACGGGGCAGACACGTTGCACATTTTTGTAAATCACTGGCCTTCGAGGTATTCAGGTTTATTGGAATCGAAACCACTAAGATTAACTGCGGCAAAGTTGTTAAAAAGTAAAATCGAATGAATTATTTCAGAAATACAATTCACCCAAAATAATAATTGTTGGAGATTTCAACGATAATCCGGGAGATGAAAGTATAATGAATGTTCTGCAGGCAAAAAGTGCAACTTCACTGGTTGATAATAATGCATTATACAATCTTTCATCTAATTGGTTGAATGATGGGAGAGGAACTTTAAAATATCAGTCGCAATGGGATGTTTTCGACCAGATTATTGTTTCCGACGCATTATTAACAACGAATTCTGGCATAAAGGTATCCGAAAAAGATGCAGGTATCATTCAGCTTCCGTTTTTATTTGAAGAAGACACCAGGTTTGGTAACAAAAAGCCTTTTCGAACATATAGCGGAATGAAATACCTGGGAGGTTTCAGCGATCACCTGCCAGTTCTTCTGAAGTTGAGTGAAGTGAATTAATTGGCTGGGGACAATCCCATTTCAGCAGCTTTTTTAATCATAAATGAGAAAGCTTCATTGAAATTATTATGTATTTCTCCTTCAAGAATTGCCTCTTTAATTGCATCTTTTATTATTCCAACTTCTCTACCAGGTTCAAGTGCAAAGGTCTCCATAATTAATTCTCCTTTTATTGGCGGCTCAAAATTCCTGACGGCGTCCTTTGTCTCAATTTCTTTTAGCTTCTCCCTTACAAGCTGAAAATTTTCCATGTAGCGTTTTACTTTCTTCGGATTTTTTGATGTAATGTCAGCTTCACATAAAGTCATCAGATCATCAATGTCATCGCCCGCTTCAAATAAAAGTCTTCTAACTGCGGAATCTGTAACAACTTCTTCCGACAAAACAATAGGGCGCATGTGAAGCTGTACTATTTTTTGCACAAATTTCATTTTTTCATTTAGCGGGAGTTTCATTCGTTTGAATAATTTGGGAATCATTTTGGCGCCAACAAAATTATGGGCGTGAAATGTCCAGCCTTGTCCTTCAATAAATTTTTTTGTTGCAGGTTTGGCAATATCGTGCAAAATTGCTGACCATCGCAACCAAAGATTATTTGTATTTGGAACAATTCGATCAAGCACTTCAAGCGTATGGTAAAAATTATCCTTGTGCCCAATTCCCTTGACGGTTTCAATGCCTTTTAACCTTTGCATTTCAGGAAAAATGATTTCGAGAAGACCAGTTTCTTCCAGAATCTTAAAACCAACCGAAGGTTTTTCAGACATTATAATCTTGTTCAGTTCGTCAATAATTCTTTCTGCTGAAACTATCTTAATCCGTTCCCTGTTTTTTGCAATAGATTGCAATGTGTCGGTGTGAATTTCAAATCCAAGTTGTGTGGCAAAACGGATGGCACGCATAATTCTTAGAGGGTCGTCGGAGAATGTAATATCCGGATCAAGAGGTGTACGAATGATTTTGTTTTTTAAATCCTCAACTCCACCAAAGGGATCGCTCAATTCACCAAAGTTAGATTTGTTTAACCCCAAAGCAAGAGCATTAATTGTAAAATCACGGCGGTTCTGATCATCCTCAAGGGTTCCGTTTTCAACAACTGGTTTTCTGGATTTTTGAGTATAAGATTCTTTTCTGGCCCCAACAAACTCTATCTCCATGTCCTTGTACTTAATCATTGCAGTACCAAAATTTTTAAAAACGCTGACTCGTGGTCTGCCTTTTAATTGTTGCGAAACAAGATTTGCCAATTCAATCCCATCACCTACTGTAACAATATCAATGTCTTTAGAAGGTCTTTTTAAAAATATATCGCGCACGTAACCGCCAATTACATAAGTCTCCTGTTGCATTTGATCAGCAACATTTGATATTTCCTGAAATATTTTAAGTTTTAATTTTCTCTGCATTATCACAATTCAAAAACAGGGTCAATTTTCCAATTCTCTGACACATTCTGAAAAATGTGTGACAAAATTACAATTATTTCATTCAAATTGCCTTAATTTTATTGTTTTGCTAAGTAGGTACGATAATTGATATTGATATATCGACATTATTAAATATGTTGGTTGAATTTAAAATTTTATACTATGTTAGAACATTTGACGAAAGAAACATTTAAGGAGAAGGTATTTAATTTCGAAGTAAATAAAGATTGGAAATACGAAGGTACAAAGCCTTGTATGATTGACTTTTATGCTGATTGGTGCGGCCCTTGTAAAATGGTTGCTCCAGTGTTGGAAGAACTGCAAAAAGAATATGGTGATAATTTGGTAATTTATAAAGTTGATACTGAAGATCAGCAGGAGTTGGCAGGAATGTTTGGCATTCAGAGTATTCCGTCGTTATTGTTTGTTCCACTTGACGGACAACCACAAATGGCAATGGGAGCTTTGCCAAAACAAACCTTTGAAAAAGCAATTTCAGATGTTTTAAATGTTGAAAAACCGGTAGCTTAAATATAATCAAGTATTTTTTCAAGTCGAATGCCCCGGGATCCTTTAATAAGGATATTTTCGTTTAATATTTTGTGTTTCGTAAGATAATCACAAAGTTGATCGATTTCATCAAAGAATAAAAACGGATATTCGTTGGCTAAGTCTGAAAAGTTTTTGCCAACCAGGATGACTTGAACATTAGGTAGTTCTTTAAGAATTTCAAGGATGTTTTGGTGTTCCTGTTTTGAATATTCGCCAAGCTCAAGCATATCGCCCAGGATAAAAGTTTTTTGTCCTGCAACTGAAGATAACATGCTTTTTATGGATGCCTGCATGCTGGTGGGATTAGCATTGTATGCATCCATAATAATTTTATGCCCGTTTTTTTCAATTAACTGCGAGCGGTTATTTTTTGGATAATAATCTTTTATTGCCTGCTGTATTTTTAATGGATCAATGCCAAAATAATTTCCAATACACGCGGCTGCTAATATATTTTCAAAATTGAAATTTCCAATCAGGTTTGAATTTAGATAAAGTACCCCTTTTTTGAAATTTACCTTTCCATTGACAAATGGAGGCGTTGGAATGATTTCACCGTTTAAATCAGCATTCCTGCTTCCAAAGCTTATTTTATTTTCAATTCCCTGAACAAGTTCTTCCAATAGCTGATTGTCTTTATTATAAAAAACAGTACCTTCTTTTTTTTGAATATATTTATAAAGTTCAGCCTTTGTATTTTTTACTCCTTCAAAAGAACCAAACCCTTCAAGATGAGCTTTTCCTATATTAGTAATAATACCATAGTCAGGATCAGCAATTGCACAAAGTTGAGCAATTTCTCCCGGATGGTTTGCACCCATTTCAACAACGCCCAATTCTGTTTCTGAATTCATTTTTAGCATTGTTAATGGAACCCCAATGTGATTATTGAGATTCCCCTGGGTAAATGAAATTTTAAATTTTTTTGATAAAACTGCAGCAATTAATTCTTTGGTAGTGGTTTTTCCGTTGGAGCCGGTAATAGCCAGAATAGGAATTCCAAGATTTTTGCGATGAAGTTTAGCCAGTTCGGTAAGTGTATCTAATACATTGTCAACCAAAATTGTTTTTTCTGATGTGTGATATTCCTTTTCATCAACCACTGCAACCACTGCTCCTTTATTTAGCGCATCGATTGCAAATTTGTTACCATTAAAACTTTCACCTTTTAATGCGAAAAAAATACTATCCTTTTCCACATTTCGGCTGTCTGTAGTAATCAATTGATTTTTGATAAAAACTGAATAAATTTTTTCGAGTGTTGTCATACTTCAAAAATAAAAAAACCTCATTTAAACAAATGAGGTTTTCTATATCCTAAATATAATTTTTTTTAAAATCCTTCAGGGCTTCCAACTCTGGTCATTGCACAACGGAATCCCAGGTCATCCTGAGCTTTTGTTTGTTCCAGATAACGACGTGTTCCGGGTACAAGCCAGTATGGACGGTCTTTCCAGGAGCCACCTTTGTATACTCTCACATCGTCAGTGATTAATGAAGAGAAATTGCCTTGTCCTTTATCCTGAATATACATATCGCTTGTAGTATTATTTTCAGCTTGATTCCAGTTACCTGATTCTACAATTTGTGAATTTGGGTCACCATCGTTAAAATTTCTGTAATCCTTACCTGCAATTGTATCAAGTACAAGCTGACCGAATTCGTCTCTAATCAACGATCCGTTCTGGTCGCGTTTGTACTCCGTAATTACATTACCACGAAATGGGTTGAACTCGTTTTCATCTAAAAATGATTGTGGCCTGTAAACATCTGCTACCCACTCGTTAACATTTCCGGCCATACAATACAAACCATAATCATTTGGCTGATAGGAGTAAACGGGCGATGCAATGTCTGCATTATCATTTAATGCACCTGCCATACCCATCATATCACCTCTTCCGCGCACAAAGTTAGCTCTTAATCTTCCTTTATCTTTTCTATTGTCCTCCCTTAAATAGGCGCCATTCCATGGATAAATTTTCCGATCGGTAAGTAGTTCCCCATCGGTATTCCCAATTAAACCATAAGCTGCATATTCCCATTCAGCTTCGGTTGGCAAACGATAACTTGGAAGCATTATTCCATCTTCCCATTTCACTCTTGTGTTTGTCCCGTCAGGATTTTGTAATGGGTCTTCACCGTCAGTTCCCTGATAAATACCAGCCAGGTATGTTTTTGATGTGAAAACATTTTGCCCTGCTTGAGTATTATCGTGTTGTATAATACCACGATCGACAAGAATTTGTTCATTTACACGGTCGGTACGCCATTTGCAATAATCGTTTGCCTGTTCCCACGAAACGCCAACAACAGGATAATCAGCATAAGCAGGGTGACGGAAATAATTTTCAACATATGGTTCATTGTATGCTAACTCAGATCTCCACTGGGTTGTATCGGGCAAAATAGAATTTATTTTTTCTTTATTCCCTGCGTACATTCTTTCAACCCACCATAAATATTCCCTGTAAGCCTGATTTGATACCTCGGTTTCATCCATGTAAAAAGAAGCAACAGTAACTCTACGTGGTTGATTATCCCAGTGGTACATTACGTCTTCCTCAACACGGCCCTGCGTAAAAGTTCCACCTTGTATGAAAACCAAACCAGGTCCTGCCTCTTGTTCATATCCTGATATATAAGGGATATTACCAGTTTCTTCCGAATTATATTCCCAGCCTGTTGTTCTGGAAGTATCATTCTTACCTTTGCCAAATATCCCGCATCCAGTGAGATATAAAGCCAATATTATCATGAAAAAAGCTCTTAACTTAATCATCTTCATTTTATCATTTTTTGTGATCGACACAAATATAACTAAATAGTTCAATTCTTATTGTTTGGCCTTTTCAAAAAAATTTAAGTTAATTCAACTATCCTGATATCTTTGCGTTTCATTTTATGCTGATTTAATCTAAATTTTCAGTAGAATCTGACAGCAATATTTGTTGCCTGAACCCGTTTAGAAGTTAATTTGGTTTCGATATGAAAAAATTTCTAATTCTGTTTTGTATAGCCTTAGTCGGCTTTAGTAACGGCGATTCGCAGAAAGAGTTGATAAAATTGAACTGGGAATTTTTGCTGGATAGTAATTCAGATGAATTCTATAAACTCACTTTTGAAAACGCCGCGTATTTAAGCGAATTTCCTGAGATACCTGTTTACAGTAAAATAATTGATGTTAAAAATTCAACCCGGGATTTTTTATTTTCTATTGAAAACCCGGTTTTTGAAGAGTTAGAATTTAAAGTAACTGTTGATGTTCTTAATAGATTGAGTCAAAATATTTATCCCGAAAGTTATATCCTTTCTTCAAATGGGGAAAGAAAATGTTATTTGCAAATTATTCCCGCGAAACGAGATGGAGATAAAGTTTTAGTGTTGAAAAGTTTTGAGCTAAAATCAACTCCTGTTACTACTAAAAGTGCTAAAGCAGAAAACATCACCTGGAAATCAGAATCAGTGCTCAAGCAGGGAAAATGGGTGAAAATAGCTACAACAAAACAGGGGATATATAAAATACCATATTCAAAACTTATAGAGTGGGGGTTTTCGAATCCGGCAAATGTGAATGTTTTTGGAGCAGGAGGAACTATTCTTTCTGAAGATCCTGGGGTTGTTGAATTTGATGATCTGCCACAAAATTCTGTTTGGTATGGTAAAAATAACGGGACCGATTGCCTTTTCTTTTATGCTAAAGGAATTTCCGATTGGTATTTTGATGCCAAAGATTCATTATTTAAACACAGAATTAATGATTATTCAACAAAGGGATATTATTTTCTGTCGGATGCAGGAGGTAGTTCAAATCTGGTAACGGTTTATCCCGAAATTCAGGATGAAGCTTTACAAGTCGTTACAAGTGGAGACGTGTATGATGTTTATGAGAAGGAATTAAAAAATGTTTTGTCAGGAGAGTTCTGATAAAAATGGGTCAGGAAGAAAGTGGTACGGGGAGAAATTTAAGGATGGTTCAGCTAAAACCGTTTCTTTTGATATTCCTGATAATGTAGGTGGAGATATAAATATTCGGACAAATGGAATAGGACGGTCGTATCAAACCTCTGAAATGACAATTAATTTGGGACAGAATGAATTGGGGAAACTCGAATTTTATGCAGTTGCTGTAGGAAGTGAAATATCTAATTATGCCAGTGAGAAATCAGGAAATTTTTCGGTTAATACATCAGACGACAAACTTGCTTTGCGATTGAAATATTCGGCAGGTGCCTCTTCAGCAAATTCTGATGCAAACGCTGAAGCATGGCTCGATTATGTAGAAATAAACTACAGGAGGAAAATTGGGGCAGGAAACGAACCTTTGTACTGGCGTGACATTAACTCTGTTGATGAAAATAGTATTATAGAAATTAAGATTGAAAACAGTACTTCTGAAACGCGGCTTTTTGATATAACAGATCCGGTTGGGATTAAGGAGGTTCCCCTTAAATTAACCGGAAATATTGCAAAAGGGAAGCGACCAGCTGATACATTGAAAGAGTATGTTGTATTTAAAAATAACGGAACATTTAACGAACCTGAATATGCAGGAGAAATTGCAAATCAGAATTTGCATGCAATGGATACTCCTGAGTTTCTTATTATTACTCATGGTAACTTTATTGGTTCGGCAGAAAGGCTTGCAAATTTTCACCGTAGTTATGATAATATGAATGTTGCGGTAGTAGCAGCTGATAAAGTGTATAATGAATTTAGTTCAGGGCGTAAGGATGCAACCGGTATTCGAAATTTTATTAAAATGTTTTATGACCGTGGACAATCATTAAAATATGTTTTATTGCTTGGGGATGGTACTTATGATAACAGAAATATAAACCCGGAATCAAAAAGTTTTATTCCAACTTATCAATCGGAAAATTCATTAAACCCAACAGAATCTTTTGTTTCAGATGATTATTTTGTGATTTTGGATAAAGGAGAGAGTGTTTATAAAGGTGCTATGGATTTAGGAATTGGAAGAATTCCCGCATCAACATTATATGAAGCTGAATTGGTTGTAAACAAGGTAGAAAATTATTACAGCAGCGAATGCATTGGGAGATTGGCGAAATGTGGTTTGCTTTATTGCAGATGATCAGGATGAGGGGCAGCCCTTCCATGTGTACGATTCAGAGTTGTATACTTCAATGGTAAATAAAAAATACAATGGATTTGTAACCGATAAGATATATTTTGATGCATACCCTCAGGAAACCAATTCAGGAAGTCAGAGCTACCCTGAAGTTACGAATGAAATTAATAACAGGGTTAAAGATGGTGTTTTGGTTTTAAACTACGTTGGTCATGCAAACGAACAATATATGGCCCATGAGCATGTGTTGGATATTAGTAATGTTAATTCATGGTCGAATAAAAATAATTTACCGATTTTTGTTACAGCTACCTGCGAATTTAGCCGGTATGATGCGGATGACACATCAATTGGAGAATACGTTTTAATGAATCCCAATGGAGGAGGTATTGGACTTTTTTCAACCACGAGATTAGCATGGGCAAGTTCTAATAAACTTTTGAGCGAGAGCTTTTATTCCTTTGTTTTTGAAACAGACGAAAATGGTGATCGATTTAGAATGGGGGATATTATTAGGTTGGCAAAAATTAATACTTCTAATGGTATTGATAAAAGAAGTTTTACATTGCTGGCAGACCCGGCTTTGCGTTTGTCGTATCCGAAATACAATGTAATTACAACTTCAATCAACGGGAAAGATGCAATAACTCAATCTGACACTTTAGGAACACTTCAAAAAGTAGAAATTGAAGGGATTGTTACGGATCATTTTGGAAAAAAACTGACTGATTTTACAGGTGATGTTAAAGTCGCTGTTTATGACAAGGAAACAACCATGCGCACTCTTGGTAATGACGGGAATAAATTAAAAATTCCTTTCAAAGTTCAGAAAAATATTATTTATAAAGGAGTTGCGGATGTTACAAATGGAGAGTTTAAATTCAGTTTTATAATACCCAGAGATATTTCCTATGAATTGGGAACCGGGAAAATTGTTTACTATGCCAATAATGGTAATGAGGATGCACATGGGGTATTCACTAATTTTGTTATCGGCGGATCTTCAGATGGAGTTATTTCAGATACCCAGGGACCGGAAATTGAAATGTATATGGATAACCCTAATTTTGTTTCGGGAGGGAAAACAGGTAAAAGCACTACTTTACTTGCCAACCTTTCTGATGAAAATGGTATTAATACAGTTGGAACTGGTATTGGTCATGATATTACAGCAATACTTGATGATGACTATTCAACCATTATGGTTTTGAATAATTATTACAAAGCGGATAAAAATGATTATACAAGCGGTAAAATTGAATTTCAGATTCAAAATTTATCGGTAGGAAAACATCATTTAAGATTAAAAGTTTGGGATGTGGCCAACAATTCTTCGGAGGCAGAAATTGAATTTGAAGTTGCAGGAGAATTTTCTATAAGTAATATACTCAGCCAACCCAATCCGGCGATTGATTATACATTATTCACACTTGAGCACAACGAGGCAGGTGCTATTTTGGATGTGGTTATTGAGATTTTTGATCAAACAGGAAAGAGGGTAAATTATATCAGCCAGCAGGTTGGTTCTAATGGAACCAGCAGTAATCCAATCCGATGGGATTTTTCAGAAACTCAAACAAAATTAAGAAACGGGATTTACGTATATCGTGTATCAGCAAAAAATAAGGAAGGTTTAATTGCATTTCAATCAGGGAAATTAATGGTCTCCAGGTAAAATTTTCTATCGGTATAAAATTTTTAGAAAAAAGGTACGTTCTCTTTTTTTAGTTTATTTATTGCTTCAAGGACAAATATTTTATCTTTGCAGCGCTCAATTTTAAAAATATGATAAGATCAATTCGACTGTTATTTGTTATCGTGGTTTTTATTCTGGCAACAGAAAATATTTTAGCACAATCAACCACATCGGGGGCTAATACAATTACAACTGCGGTTCCTTTTCTATCGATCACACCAGATTCACGTGCCGGTGCAATGGGTGATGCTGGAGTAGCATTAACACCTGATATAAATTCGCAGCACTGGAATCCGGCAAAATACGTATTTATGGAAAGCGATATGGGAGTTGGACTATCATACTCGCCCTGGTTGAGAAATTTGGTTGATGATATTAACCTGGCGTATTTGGTTGGTTATAAAAGAATAGATGATTTACAATCAGTCAGTGCATCTTTAAGGTATTTTTCGCTTGGTGATATTGTTTTTACCAGTGAATACGGTACGGTGCTAAATACACAAAAACCTAATGAATTTGCAATTGATTTCAGTTATTCCCGCTTATTGTCAGAGCAATTTTCAGGTGCAGTAGCTATACGTTATATCAGGTCAGATTTAACCGGAGGACAGTTGGTCGGTGGTGTTGAATCTCATGCAGGAAATGCTTTTGCTGCTGATGTTGCTTTTTATTTTCAGCATGAATTCAGGGCAAACCGGAAAGATAATATCTGGACTGCGGGGATAAACATTCAGAACATAGGTTCTAAAATCTCCTACACTGATGGCGATATCAAAGATTTTATTCCAACTAATTTAATGCTTGGAACTGCTTATACAACAAATGTTGATGATTATAACTCATTTACATTTTCATTTGAAGCAAATAAATTATTAGTACCTACACCGCCTAAAGATTCAATTGGTGGAGGAGTTGTTGTTTCAGGTGGAAGATTGTCTGATGTAGGAACTATTGAAGGTATAATTAAATCTTTTTCTGATGCACCAGGTGGATTTAAAGAAGAAATGCAGGAAATAAATTTATCGCTTGGAGTTGAATACTGGTATAATAAGCAGTTTGCAATCAGGGCAGGTTATTTTTATGAAAATGAATTTAAAGGTAATCGTAAATATTTTACTGCAGGGGCAGGATTACAGTTAAACGTTTTTGCTCTTGATTTTTCATACCTGTTACCAACCCAGCGTAACCATCCGCTCGAAAATACCTTGCGTTTCTCACTCTCCTTTGATATCGATGCATTTGGAAGACAGCGATGACGAATTTCAGAATCGGACAAGGGTATGATGTTCATCGCCTGGCCGAAGGAGAAACTTTATGGTTGGGGGGAATTCAAATAGAACATGAAAAGGGAACAGTTGCTCATTCTGATGGAGATGTGCTGATTCACGCCATTTGCGATGCTCTTTTAGGAGCGCTGAAGTTGAGAGACATTGGCACTCATTTTCCTGATAATTCCGATCAATACAAAAACATCGACAGTAAAATTCTCTTACAGAAAGTTTACTCAATGGTTGTTGAAAAAGGTTATGAAATTGTAAATATTGACAGTACAATTAGCGCACAACAACCAAAATTAAAGCCATTTATTCCTGAAATGGAAAAAACGATGGCAGATGTTCTTGGCGTTAATCAAGATCAGATTTCGGTAAAAGCCACAACAACTGAAAAGCTTGGATTTGAAGGCAGAGAAGAAGGCATTTCGGCATCTGCAGTTGTTTTACTTAAAGAGATATGAAATGACTAAAAAACCAACTCTGGTAATAGGGGCGAGTACAAATCCTTCACGATATTCTCACTTTGCCATTCATTTATTAAGAAAACACGGGCACGAGGTGGTTGCATTAGCTAAAAGGGCTGGACAAGTGGCTGATGTTTTAATTCAGACAGATTTCCCAAAGAATACAGATATTCATACAATCACAATGTATGTTGGTTCGCAACGACAAGGAGAATATTACCAACCAATTATTGACTTAAAACCTAAGCGTGTAATATTTAATCCCGGAGCCGAAAATTATGAGCTGGCAAACCTTTTGCAAAAAAACGATATCGAGGCAATTGAAGCCTGTACACTTGTTCTTTTAAATACAGGTCAATACTAAAATATCAGGTATCTTATGATTCCCGAAATAAAAACTTTTGAAGAATTTTCTGAATTGAAAGAACAGGAACCTGCATTACTTGCTTATTTTTCGACTGTTGCTTGTAATGTTTGCAAAATATTAAAACCAAAGGTTGCCGAATTGCTTGAAGTCAATTTTCCCCTTATGAAAATGGTTTACATTCCATCGGATGAATTACCTGAAATAGCAGCACAAAATCAAATATTTACAGCGCCAACAATAGTCGTATTTTTTGAAGGCCGTGAATACATACGCAAAAGCAGAAACATTGGAATAAATGAACTTCAGAATGAGATTGAAAGACCATATTTATTGCTTTTTGGAGACTAAATAATTTTTCAACAATTCTTTAGGGTGATAATTTTGTTTGTTAATCTCCCAAATAAAGAACTCCGACGATAAAAAATTGCGATTCCCCGATAAGTAGTCTGAATTTTAAAAGGAATTTAGAATATTTGAAGTTAACATTTTTAATAGTTATACTGTTTTATAAACAGAAGATTAATAACATAAATCGATATACAATGAAAAGAATTTGGATTATTTTATTTGCTGTAATTGGTGGCTTTTTGTTTTCGGGTTGCGGATATAATAAGATGGTTGAATTGGATGAAAAAACCACATCACAATGGTCTCAGGTAGAGAATGTTTATCAGCGGCGTGCCGATTTAATTCCTAACCTGGTTAACACAGTGAAAGGATATGCTGAACATGAACAGGAAACGTTGGAAGGCGTAATCGAAGCTAGGTCAAAAGCTACCTCGGTAAATGTTGATCCATCAAAATTAACATCAGAATCAATTCAGCAATTTAATGACGCACAACAAGGATTATCTTCGGCTTTAAGTCGATTAATGGTGGTTGTTGAGCAATACCCGGATTTGAAAGCCAATCAGAATTTTCTCGATCTGCAGGCTCAATTGGAAGGTACTGAAAATCGTATAACAGTTGAACGAATGAAATTTAATGAAGCAACGCAGTCTTATAATGCTTACATTAGAAAGTTTCCAAGAGTAATTTATGCCGGGTGGTTTGGGTTTGATAAAAAGGCATATTTTGAGGCACAGCAAGGAGCTGAAAAGGCGCCGGAAGTTCAATTTTAAACATATAAAATGAGTGTTAAGAAATATTTTACTGAGGAAGAAAAATTGCAGATTACTAATGCAATTCGTGTTGCCGAAACAAATACATCAGGAGAAATACGCGTTCATATAGAAAAAGTGTGTGAAGGCAACGTACTTGATCGGGCAGCTTATATTTTTGAAAAGCTGGAAATGCATAAAACCAAATTGAGGAATGGTGTATTGTTTTATGTTGCTTTTGACGATCGGAAATTTGCCATTTTGGGAGATGCAGGTATTAATATGAAAGTCCCTAAGAATTTCTGGGAGGAGATAACAAATGATGTTATTGAGAAATTCAAGGAAAAGAAATTTTCGGAAGGAATAGCAACTGGAATAATTAAGGCTGGTACACAGCTAAAAGAGCATTTTCCATATCAAAGTGATGACGTAAATGAACTTTCGGATGAGATATCATTCGGAGAAAAAATGTAAGAAATGAAACATTATTTAGTTCTATTAATATTTTTTGTTGGATTAACATTTCCGGCATTTTCTGAAATCCCCGACAGGCCAAATCCACCCCGTTTGGTTAATGATTTTGCAGGAATTTTAAACTCAGATGAAAGTACCCGAATTGAAGGAACTCTTGAACAGTTTGCACGTGAAACTTCAACTCAAATTGTTATTGTAGCCGTTTCTGATCTTGAAGGATATGATCCGGCAGATTATGCTTTCAGACTTGGTGAAAAATGGGGAGTTGGTCAAAAAGACAAGAATAATGGCGTGGTTATTTTGCTAAAACCGAAACAGGGAAATAGTAAAGGCCAGGTTTTTATAGCAACAGGATATGGGTTGGAAGGAGTATTGCCAGATGCTGTTGTAAATAGCACTGTAATTGAAAACGAAATGATGCCTTATTTCAGGGATAACAACAATTATTACAAAGGATTACAGAACGGAATCAAAGTAATTATGGATATTACACGGGGAGAATACACTGCGGAACAATACCAGGAATACTATCAAGGTAAGAATGATGGAGTTATACCAGGAATTTTCTTTTTCCTTTTTATCTTATTTGTTTTTTCACTTGCACGGAGAAGGCGCGGCCGTTTTTACTCACCGGGCAGAAGTTTGCCATTTTGGTTGGCTATGGGAATGATGTCGGGCAGAAGTTCACATCATGGTTCATTTGGTAATTTTTCTTCGGGAGGAGGAAGCTTTGGAGGATTTGGTGGTTTCGGTGGTGGAAGCTTTGGAGGCGGTGGTGCCGGTGGAAGCTGGTAAAAAGAAAACGGCTGGAATTATATTCCAGCCGTTTTCTTTTATAATATAATCAAATTGGATTATTCTGTTTCAAGAAAGATGGTTTGCTCCCGATTTGGACCTACAGAAGCAATTGTAACCGGAATGCCCATTTCCTCTTCAATAAAATTGATGTAGTTATTCAATTCCTCAGGAAACTCATTTTGATCTTTTATTTTTGTTAAATCTGTTTGCCAGCCTGGCAGTTCAACATAAAGCGGCTTTACCTTTTCATCCAGTTCAAACGGAAAATGTTCTAAAACTTCATTGTCAATTTCGTAACCGGTACAAATTTTAATGGTTTCAAACTGGTCAAGTACATCGGCTTTCATCATAATAAGCTGAGTAACGCCGTTTAACATCACCGAGTATTTAAGTGCAACTAAATCAAGCCAGCCACAACGCCGCGCACGACCAGTTGTAGCGCCAAATTCATGACCTTCTTTTCGTAATGTTTCACCAACTTCATCCACGAACTCGGTAGGGAAGGGTCCCATTCCAACGCGAGTACAGTAAGCTTTAAAAATGCCAAAAACTTCACCAATTTTGTTTGGGGCAATTCCAAGTCCGGTACAGGCTCCGGCAGCTATCGTATTTGAGCTTGTTACAAAAGGATATGAGCCAAAATCAATATCAAGCAGTGTTCCTTGCGCCCCTTCCGCTAAAATCGATTTATTGTTCTTTAAAAGGTCATTAATCATGTGTTCTGTGTCTGCAATTTTGAATGTTTTCAAAAGTTCAACCCCCTCAAACCAATCTTTTTCGCATTCATTCAATGTAGTTTCATAATCATATTTAAAGAAATCGCGAAGTAAAACCTTGTGGTTTTCAATTCTTGTTTTATATTTTTCATCAAAATTGCTCAGAATATCACCAACTCTTAAACCTTCACGACCAATTTTATCTTTATAAGTTGGTCCAATTCCTTTGAGAGTTGAACCAATTTTTGTTTCTCCTTTTTTCTGTTCCGAAGCAGCATCCAGTAATCTGTGCGTTGGCAGAATCATGTGAGCTTTTTTTGAAATATAAAGGTTTTCAGAAATATCAACTCCGATATTTTTTAGTGAATCAATTTCCTTTTTAAAAATAATTGGATCAATAACAACACCATTGCCAATAATATTTATTTTATTTTCACGAAAAATGCCTGAAGGAATGGTATGTAGAACATGTTTTATATTGTTAAATTCCAAAGTATGCCCTGCGTTTGGCCCTCCCTGAAAACGGGAAATAACATCATATTTAGGTGTTAGAACATCAACAACTTTACCTTTTCCTTCGTCTCCCCATTGAAGGCCCAGCAGCACATCTACTTTCATCTGATTTTTATTTTGATTATACAAACGAAACCGTGAAAACCGAACCATTAATGATGCAATTTTCACGGTATTAAAATTTACCGTTTAAAAGTACAAATTATTTTTGTTTAACGGCATAAAAAAATCCTTCTTCAGAAAGGATTTCAAATTTTTTTAAAGATTACAAGGTATCTTATTTTATTGTTTCTCCATAAATATATAGTGTGTGATGCGAAAGTTTAAAATTATTTTTTAAACAGGCATCTTCAATAATTTCGCGAATCCTTGGATCATAAAACTCAACCACTTCCCCGTTGGAAATATCAATCAGATGATCGTGTTGCAAAGTTGCAAATGCTTTTTCAAACTGGGCGATATTTTTCCAAACTGATGTTTTACAACCAATTTGCAATCGAGCAGCAAGATCGATTGTATTATACAAAGTGGCCCGCTAACCCTGTAGTTATTGTTTTTCATTGAAATGTACAACGATTCAATATCAAAATGTCCCTCCCGATTGTAAATTTCTTCAAGTATGGCAAATCTTTCAGGAGTTTTTCGGTGTCCGTTTTTTTCCAGATATTCAGTAAACATATGCCGCACCGTTTCTCTGGTTTTCTGGTTATTCATAATTAAACCAATTTTAAATAAGGTTCAAAAATAAAATATTTTTTTGATTATCCTTAGAAAGAATCAAAATTAATCATAGAGGTTTTTAATTCTTGAAATGTTGTCGATACCTTTTATTTTTTTGAGTTCTGAGATAAGATTGTTGAGGTCCTCGGCATTGTGGATGTATAGGAAAAGATCTCCTTTGAAAATTCCTTCATTGGTATCGAATTGAACCGATCGCATATTAATGTTATGTTCTTTTGAAATTATGTTTGTTACCTGGTTAACAATTCCCATTCGATCGAAACCTTCCAAACGTAACCGGGCCAGAAACGACTGTTTTTTGAATCTTGTCCATTCTGCTGTTACAATTCTTTCTCCCTGGTTGGCAGTATACTTGGCAAGTACTGAACAGTCTGCTTTGTGAATTATAATATGTTCGTCAGAAGTTAAGTATCCCATTACATGGTCGCCGGGTATCGGGTTACAGCATTTTGCGAGCGAGTACGAGGTGTTGTTCTGATCTTCTTCTTTTAAAAGAAAGGGCTTTTTCTTGTCTATTTTATGTTTTACATTAACTTTTTCAGTTTCATCCTGTGAATCGTCCAGAGTTATTTTTTCAACCTTTTTCTTCCCTCCAAATGTTATATTCCAGTATTTTATCAGCTTGTTTTCTGATTTCCTTCCCAATACTTCGTTTAAATGATTTAACTCAATAAATCCCATTCCAACTTCGGAGTAAAGCTGGTCTTTGTTATTTAAATTGAAATGTGCTATAATCTTTTTCAAGTTATTCATGGTAAGTGGGGCACCCGCTTCAATAATTGCATTTTCAACCATTGTTTTGCCCATCTCAATGTGTTTGTTTTTTTCAAGTTTGAATGCGTCTTTAATTTTTGAGCGTGCTTTTGCAGTGGTTGAAAATTTTAGCCACTCCAGTTTTGGAATCTGATTTTCAGAAGTCAGAATCTCAATCTGATCACCGTTTTGAAGTACATGATTAATAGGAACAAGTTTTAAATTGATCTTTGCACCAATGCATTTATTTCCTAAATCAGTATGAATTTCGTAGGCAAAATCAATAATAGTCGATCCCTGTGGCATCGAAATCATATCTCCTTTGGGAGTAAAAACGTTAATATCTGTGCCGTATAAACTTAATTTAAAATCATCAAGAAATTCAAATGCATCAGAGTCTGGGCTTTTAAGATGATCGCGGATTCGCTCTATCCATGTTTCCAATTCACTTTCGTAAGTACTAATATCTTTATACCTGTAGTGTGCGGCAAATCCACGGTTGGCGATTTCGTCCATTCTTTCTGTTCTGATTTGCACTTCTACCCATTTGCCTTGTGGCCCCATTACCGTTACGTGTAACGACTCGTAACCATTAACTTTTGGCAAATTTATCCAGTCCCGAATCCGGTCTGGTTTTGGCCTGTAAATGTCTGTTACAATGGAGAGTACATCAAAACATTGACGTTTTTCTGAAATATTAGGATCGGGTTTTATTACAATCCGGATGGCTAAAATATCGTAAACTTCATTAAAAGTAACACCCTTTTTTTGCATTTTCTGCCAGATAGAATAACTTGATTTGAGACGATGTGTTACCTGGCAATCAAATTTTTCTGCTGACAGTTTTTCATTAATTGGTTTAATGAACTCATCTACCAGGTAATTTCGTTTTTCCTCCTGGTTGTGAAGCATGTAATTAATCTGGTTGTATTCTTCCGGGTGTTTGTATTTAAAGCTTAATTCTTCAAGTTCTGTTTTTATGTTGTATAAACCAAGTCGGTGGGCAAGAGGCACATAAAGAAATAGTGTTTCGCCAGCAATTTTCATTTTTTTATTGGTTGGCATCGATTCCAATGTTTGCATATTATGCAATCTATCGGCGATCTTTAATCAGGATAACACGGACATCATCAGACAAAGTCATTAGAATTTTCTTCAACGTAAGAACCTGTCGTGAATCGAAATCTCCTGAAAGTTTGGTCAAACCGTCGACAAGGTGGGCTACTTTTTCACCGAACATATTTTCAATGTCAGTAAGCTTATATTCGGTATCTTCAACAACATCATGCAAAATAGCAGCTTGTATAGAGGTTGCTCCCAAACCAAGTTCTTTTGCTACAATTTTAGACACTGCAATTGGGTGAATTATGAATGGTTCTCCTGATTTTCGTCGTAATCCATCATGGGCAGCGTTTGCAAAACGAAAGGCCTTCTCAATACGTGCAATGCGTTCCTCGTCAAATTTGTTACGCACTTCTTTTAAAAAGTCCTCATAACAATCCTCAATATACCTTATTTCTGCTTGTGTGAAATGTTGCACTTTACCTGTTTTATCTACTCACTTTTATCTTTTTTTCCTAACAAATGCTGAATGAATAAGTTCTTCCCGATGCCAGCATTTTCTCCCGCTAAAATATCACTTTTTTTATCACCAATCAGAACCGATTCCAAGGGATTAATGTTAAATTCATTTATCGCCTTTATAATCATTCCGGGCCTGGGTTTTCTGCAATTGCATTCTCCAGTAATTTCAGGATGATGGGGACAATGATATACCTTTGCAATATTAATGCCATAAGTTTCGAGCTGGTTAATCATCCATTCAGTCAGTATTTTATAATCATTTTCGGTGTATAACCCTCTTGCAATGCCAGATTGGTTGGAAATAATAAAAATAAGAAAGCCGTTGTCCTGATACGATTTAATCAACTCAATGATTCCATCGGTAAATTCAAAATCTTCAATTTTGAAAACGTAATTTTTTTCGATGTTAAGTGTTCCGTCCCGATCAAGAAAAAGTGCTTTATTTTTATTGAATTGCGTCATTGGCAAAAAGTTCTTTTTCAACCGTTTCGCAAATAATGTGACCTATTAAAAGATGCACTTCCTGAATGCGAGCCACATCCTCTGAAGGGATTTTGACGATTAAGTCGCTGACATTTTTTAATTCACCTCCCGATTTACCAGTTAATGCAATTGTTTTTACTCCCATTTCCCGGGCTTTCTGAAATGCTTTTACAACGTTAACCGAATTCCCTGAAGTTGAAAGGCCGAATAAAATATCTCCTTTGGCGCCAAACGCTTCAATATACCTTTCAAAGCTTTTTTCAAAACTAAAATCATTTGAAACGGCAGTAATGAATGAAGGATTTATATGACAAGCTTCAGCGGGCAATGGTTTTCTGTCCATCTTAAATTTTCCGGATAATTCGGCGGCTAAATGTTGTGCTTCTGAAGCACTTCCTCCATTCCCGCAAAAAAATACTTTGTTACCGCACTTGAACGCATTGATAACTATCCCTGAAACCAGTGAAATTTGTTGAAGATTAAATTCATCCTGAAGGAATTCTTCAATTGAATTAATAAGTTCTGTAAATTGTGATCTTATGTTATGTATCATTAGTTGAGTTCGTTAATTAGTTCATAAAAAGTATTTGTCATTTTATCCCAGTTAAAGCGCAGTTTTTCTGTAACTATATTTTTCTCAAACTCACCTTTCCGGCTTTTGGAAAAGAAGTCAATCAAAGCTGTTTTTATTTCGTTAGAGTTGGTTGAAACCACATACCCAACTTTCTCATGTGGTACTATTTCAGCAAGACCTCCAACATTTGTAACTAATATTGGCTTATGAAAATGATAAGCAATTTGTGCTACGCCGCTTTGTGTTGCCGATTTATAAGGTTGAACTACAATATCGGCAGCATTGAAATAATTTTGCACTTCCGGATTGGGAATAAAATCGGTTCTTAAAACAACTTGTTCAGTTAATTTCAAGTCATGAATCATTGAAATGTATTTTTCTTCATTGGAATAAAATTCGCCAGCTACAATTAATTTAATATTGTTTCGGATAAAAAAGTCATCAGCAAAGGCATTAAAAAGCAAATCTAATCCTTTGTAATCTCTGATAAACCCAAAAAAAAGAATATATCGGGTTGATGTTGAAAGATTTAATTTTTGAAGAGCAATTTCTCTGTCCTCAATAAATCCGTAATGATCATAAATTGGATGAGGTGTTAGCTTTTTAGGTTTTTTGTTGTCAAACAATTTGATGTCATTTAAAACGCTTTCTGACATAGCTACAAATGCATCAACACTTTTTATGAAAAAGCGGATCAGATAATTGTCACCAACTCTTTTTTCATGCGGAATAAGATTGTCAGTCAAGGCAATTATTTTTGTGTGCTTATTTTTTCTGATCAACCTGCAAATACTTCCCAGGCTCATCGCCATAAACGGAAGCCAGAATCTTACAATTACAACATCAGGTTTTATTTTTTTAATTCTTCTTCCAACCAAAATCCAATTTAAGGGATTAACTGAATTAACTTCTCGTGTTATTGGAAAATCGAAACTGGCTTCGAAATTATTAAACTGGGTTTTTCCCGGGAATAGAAAACCGGGATACTGAACAGTAAATGATACAATGTTTACCTCATGCCCTTCCAATAATAGTTGTGTTGCCAATCTTTCGTTAAGCGATGCAATTCCTCCTCGGAATGGATGTGCCGGACCTAAAAGGGTAATTTTCATATCATTAAAATATTTTACTTCTCTTGCATTCGATGCCTGCCTAGTCGGCAGACAGGTAATTCCTTATGAATTTTTAAAATGCTTGTTGGTATTTTAGCATTTTAAGATTAATATTCATTTCATTGAAAATCAAGTCTTAGTTTAGAACAGACAAATTTATCAATTGGAAAAGTAAAATCATCTTCTTTCAGGTCATTTATTTTTACCCAGCGAAAACTCTGATTTCCATTTTCCATTTGTTCGAACGAAAAAGGTATGTCTGAAATTTCAAATTTTAAGGGAGCTTTTAATTTAGCCTGATAATAAATACTAATTAACTGGTGGTTTTCGTAGAACAAAGCTTTCTGGTAAAAACCGGTTGTATAATAGTGTTTTATATGCTCAATTTCCTGGCCGTTACATTCTTCCATAATTTCTCTTCGAAGACAATCTTCAGGACCTTCGCCAAATTCCATTCCACCACCGGGGAATTTGGTCATTTTTGTATCAAATTGAAATTCGTCAGAAACAAGCACTTCGTTCTGGTTGCTCAGAATTATACCGTAAACTCTGATCAGAAATTGGCTGATTTTATTCGTCATTACTAATTTTGTTTTCAATAAATTTGATTATTTCTTTTGTTTCCCCGGGTTTAAACCAATTTATTTCCGGATCATTTCGAAACCATGTTAATTGTTTTCGGGCATAACGCCGAGTGTTCCTTTTTATTAATTCAATAGCATTTTCTTTTGAAATATTTCCATCAAAATAACTGAATAACTCCCTGTAACCAACTGTATTTAATGCATTCAAATGCTTTAAATAATATACATTTTTTGTCTCCTCAACTAAGCCAGCATCAATCATTTGATCAACACGTTTGTTAATTCTTGAATGTAAAACGCCCCGGTCACAATCAAGCCCAATTTTAATTATATTAAATGGTCTGTTCTTTTTTTGATTGGAGCGAAAAGATGAATATGGTTTGCCAGTCATAACACAAATTTCAATTGCATGTATTATTCGTTTTGGATTTTTTAAATCAACTTGTAAAAAGTACTCCGGGTCAAGTTTTTTTAATTGTAACCTGAGACTATCCAATCCTTCTTTCTCAAACCTGAGTTTTAGTTTATTTCTTACTTCAGGGTCAACATCCGGCATTATGTCAATTCCTTTGCAAACGGCATCAATATATAACATTGAGCCACCAACCATAAGTAAAAGATTGTATTTCTGAAATAAATTCTCTATCAATGATAAAACTTCAGATTCATATCGGCTTGCATTGTAATTTTCTGTTATTGAATATGTTTGAATGAAATGGTGTTTTATATTACCAAGCTCAATATTAGATGGTACGGCGGTTCCAATACTTAGCTCTTTAAAAAGTTGACGCGAATCTGCCGATATAATTTCAGTATTAAAATGAGCGGCAATTTCAATTCCAGTTTTTGTTTTGCCTATACCTGTTGGCCCGGTGAGAATTACAAGAGTATTTTTCATAAACCTGATTTAGTAAGGCAAATAAAAGACAAAAAAAAGACTGTTCAAAAAATGAACAGTCTGGAAATTTCTTTAGGTTGACCGTGTGACTAAAAATCGTCCATCTCGCCAAAAATCTTGGTGTAATCTTCTAGTTCACCAAAATCCATAAACACTTCCTCCTCCATAATCTCGGGAGATTCATCAACAATGAATTCGTCTCCTAAAACCTGAACGGGGGCATCACCCACTTTTGAAGTGACTAACGGTTCACTAAGATTTTTTTCCATAATAATTTCTGTTAGTTCTATTAATAAAGATCTGTCATTTAAAAAATCAAAAGTATAGATCAGTTTCTGCCTTGTTGAATGTAATAATTCAGCTACTTTTGTTTTTTGCATAATAAAATAAGCTGCTCCATTCATTCCCAAATCAAGCATGGAAATTTCCTTGAGTTTTAGCCAACGGCTGTCGGAAATAAAAAAAGAAGCTAGCTGATGCGACTCGTAACCCAAACTTTTTTGAATAATAGAATGAAAGTCGAAAAAGGTATGATAATCAGCCAGTTTTATTTCCAAATGGAAATTTTGAGATTCCTGAGATATGATTTGAAAATGAAAAATCATAGACTCCACTTTTTTTGAATTCGAATCAAATTTTGAAGCTTTTTATTCAATATCCAAAATTTTTATTTCAATATTAATAGATAAAAACTATGAGTGAAAACAAAAATTGTTATTGATTAGAAATAAAAAAGCGACGGCAAAAAACTGATTTTTAACGATTTTAGTAACAGAAAATTTTTATATAAAAGCTAAATATTGTCAAAAAATCTGTTTTTTTAAAAAATGTTAAAATTAATTTTAGAAAGTAAAATATCGAACGAATGCGACAATTATTCGTTAAATTTTCACAATTTAAATCTATTGAATTTAAAATGTAATTGATAGTACTTTTTAATCACTAATAGAAATAATAAGCATTATTTTTGTTAGTAAAAATTAAGGAAATGCGCGCTACTACGCTATTGTACGAAAATTTTAGAATTGCACTTCAATCCATTCGGAATAATTTACTGCGAACAATTCTAACAGTTCTGATTATTGCAGTTGGAATAATGGCTCTTGTTGGTATTTTAACAGCGATTGATTCGATAAAAAAGTCGATTACTCAGGAATTTACTTTTATGGGAGCAAACACATTTACAATTTCAAGTAGTGGTATACGGGTGCAAGTTGGTAATCAACGATACAGAACAAAAAATCATTCATACATATCGTATTATGAGGCTCAGGAATTTAAAGGCAATTTCGATTTTCCTGCAACTGTTGCTATTTCAGTTAATGCATCCGGAACGGCTACTATTAAATATGAGTCGGAAAAATCAAATCCAAATGTAAGTGTAAACGGAATAGATGAAAATTATTTGTTTACTGCAGGTTATGAAATAAAAACTGGAAGAAGTTTCAGTGATGATGATATTGAATCGGGGAGAAATGTGGTTTTAATTGGAAGTGGTTTGGTAACTGCTCTCTTTAAAGGAGGAGAATCTCCGTTACAAAAAATTATTAGCATTGGAGGAGGGAAATATAAGGTAGTTGGTGTACTAAAGGAAAAGGGCAGCGGTTTTGGCAGCGAAAGCGATTTGGTTTGCTTTATACCATATACAAATGCAAGAAGTTATTTTTCGAGGCCAAATATGAATTTTGATGTACAGGTGAGGGTCGACAGAGCAGAATTGATGGATGCAGCTGTTGGTCAGGCCGAATCTGATTTTAGGGTTGTAAGAGATTTGACGCCGCTTGATGAAACCGACTTTAATATCGAAAAAAGTGATAACATCGTAAATATCCTTTTAAACAATATTAAAAACATTACTCTTGTTGCAACTATAATTGGTCTTATTACACTCTTTGGTGCTGCAATTGGATTGATGAATATTATGCTGGTTTCTGTAACCGAGCGCACACGGGAGATTGGAGTACGAAAGGCGATTGGTGCAAAAGGAATTACTGTTAAACAACAATTTTTAATGGAAGCCATTGTAATAGGACAGATAGGCGGTTTGTTGGGAATTATTTTGGGCATTATTGCAGGAAACTTTGTTTCAATTATGATTGGATCAACTTTTATAATACCATGGTCGTGGATTTTTTTAGGGGTTATTTTATGTTTTGGTGTAGGAATAATTTCTGGTTATTATCCGGCTCAAAAAGCATCGAAACTTGATCCAATCGAATCATTACGATATGAATAATTGAAAATAAAAAAGGATGCCTTCCGACATCCTTTTTATACCATTATATTATATAGAGAATAAATTCAGTAATTATTTTACGGAATCCATATATTCAATTAGTTCAACAACTTTAGCTGAATAACCCATTTCATTATCGTACCATGAAACAACTTTAACAAAATTTGGACTCAATGAAATACCAGCACCAGCATCAAAAATTGAAGTACGTGTGTCACCAACAAAGTCATTAGAAACAACTGCATCTTCAGTATAACCAAGAATTCCTTTTAATTCTCCTTCAGAAGCTGCTTTCATTGCTGCACAGATTTCTTCGTAAGAAGCGCCTTTTTCAAGACGGGCAGTTAAATCAACAACAGAAACATCAGGAGTTGGCACGCGGAATGCCATACCTGTAAGTTTTCCATTTAATGCAGGAATTACTTTTCCAACAGCTTTTGCTGCTCCCGTTGAAGATGGAATAATGTTTTGACTGGCACCACGACCACCTCTCCAGTCTTTCATTGACGGACCGTCAACAGTTTTCTGAGTTGCAGTTGTTGCATGAACGGTTGTCATTAAACCTTCAACAATGCCAAACTTGTCATTCAGAACTTTAGCAATAGGAGCCAAACAGTTGGTTGTACAAGATGCATTTGAAACAAAAGTCATATCGTTTTTATAAGATGTGTTATTTACACCCATAACAAACATTGGAGTATCATCTTTTGATGGAGCCGACAAAATTACTTTTTTTGCACCTGCATCAATGTGCCCTTGTGCTTTTTCTTTTGTTAGGAACAAGTCCTGTGGATTCAACAACGTATTCTGCACCAATTTCACCCCACTTTAAATCAGCTGGATTTTTTTCTGCAGTAACACGAATTTTTTTACCGTTTACAATTAATGCACCGTCTTTTACTTCAACAGTACCTTTGAATCTGCCGTGTGTTGAATCGTATTTCAACATATAAGCCATGTAGTCAACATCAATTAGATCGTTGATTCCAACAACTTCTACATTTTCATTGGCAACAGCAACCCGGAAAACAAAGCGGCCGATTCGACCAAATCCGTTGATGCCTATTTTAATTTTTGACATAGTAATGAAGTTTAATTTATTATATAAAACAATTCTAAATAACTAATTTTCAATTTCAATTTCAAACCATACAAAGTAAGTACATATATTTTAATTGTATCAAATGTGATTTTTAAATTGTGGGGAAATGCTTTTAACCTTAATATTAATTTAAGAGAAATTAGCCATAACATTTTTAAATCTTTAATGAAGGAGTATTTGTTTTCTTTTTTGTAAAAGAAATGAAAACAAATTCATTTTTCTTCTTAACATAAAACATTTATTGTTATGTTTAATTAATGCTTGGTTTCCCTAAAATTAAATTATGTAGAGTTCAGCATCTGTATTCAATGTAAATGATTTGGAATCTTTTGCTTCAGAATATGCCGGACATTTGCATGTTTTGCAAGAAACAAATAGTATTGAAAGGATAAAAACAAGAATGAATATCATTAAAAGCTCCGGGTTGAATATTTTAAATTTAGTTATTATTTTTCTGCAAAAGGGAATAATTTACATGGTTACTAAAGCCAAAAAATTTAGAATGATAAATGATTATTTTTTTCATTTTTGTTATATATGCCGGATTAATTGCGCTGTATACTTTTATAATAAGCGAAAAAAACAGATAAATATTGTAGATAATTGAAAAAATAAGTTTAAAATTGTATCAATTTTGAAGATGATAATACTTAATCTTAAGAATCAAATAATACAACAATTCAAAGTTATTAAAAATTAAGGTTTGGTTTTTAAGATAAGACTGTTGAAAACATTAATGATATATGCAATATTTTATACAGCATATATTTTGTACATTGTTGCAAATTTTTATACGTTTGTACAATTTACTTTGCCTAACATGACTAAATGTGTCGAAAAATGATTAAAGAATTAAATAAATTAAAATCAATCAATCAATTAAGTTCAATTTAAAAGAAATGCTATGAGAAAAATGTTTACAAGGCTATTTGGCTTAATGTTGCTCATGTATTTGGTTAGTGCGGTTGCTGTGGTGAAAGCCCAGATAAATACGAATTGCATTACCTTAACAGCGAGTGATATTGTGCTTGATGACGATCATTTCCACGAAATGTGACAGCGACCTTATCAGATACAAGGTAACTGGGTTTCCTGACAGTACGATGTATTCGTTTAATGGTGTGGATACCACTAGTTTCAGTAAGGATTCGACATTTTGGGTTAAAGAAGGTGTTGGTTTTACAGTTCAAGTTCGTTATAAGTATTCAACTTGTTATTCGAATATTGTAACTTTTCCTGGACAGGATTTAATTAAACCTGTAACTTAGATACTATCCTGCTTACACAACCTTTGTGTTCTGATGATCAGGGTGAGTTGACAGTTGTTGTTAGGTGGAAATGAAGCTTTTAAAGTATTCTATGTTCCATCAACTTCATGGACAGGACCAGGTGGTACTTATTCAGCTTATACTGGAACACAGTTTCAGGCTGAACCAGGTAAAAAGTATTACATCGGGTTGCAATCTGCTAATGGATGTACAAATGCAATTTGGGATTCGGTAACGGTTAATCCGGCACCAGATCAGATTGTTGTTGCTGATGTAAATGGTACTGATCCTGAATGTATAGGTGGAATACGGAATAGTAACAGTTACAATGTACAGTGGAGGTACACCATCCTTACTAGATGATATATGATATTATTGGTAGATGGTCGATAATATTAGCAGGACAAAAGCATTATTTAATGATGATGGCTGGGTCATATACTGCAACTGTTGTTGATACTTTTGGATGTGAAGTTGTATCAGATAGAAGCTGTATTAACTGATCCGGCACCAGATTACATTTGATATAGATATTGATGATGTAACATGTGCTGATGTGCAACAGGTGCAATATATGTACATGACATTTACAGGTCCTGTTGGAGCTGCATTTTCAGCTGAGTAATTGTAGTGATGAGATACAGAATTGGAGTAGCTGCGGTAAATGATACAGTAAAATTTGACAGGACTAAGTGTTGGTTATTACAGCGTTTATGGGTTGATAATACCAATGATGCATGTGATTCATTTGCTTATGTAAATCCAAATAATACTCAAAATACTGTTTCTGTGCAGGCTCCTGGGGAAATTGATTTTCATGTAACAATAGGAACAGTTATATGCAATGGTGATAGTACAACTAATTACTGTTTCTAATGCAACTGGTGGAAGAGGTGTTTATCAATATCAGTTGGAAGACGGCAAATGGTATTGTATGCTGCATTTAGTACTACTAAATCATGGAATGTTCCTGCAGGCATCGGTTATCATGTTAGCGTAAGAGATGCTGGAATGGCTTCACTTGTGATATTCCATGAGTGTAAAATACGATTTAGTTGATCCAACTCTAGTTTCAATGATACTGTAGTTACAATTTCTCCAACTTGTCCTGGTGGCAATGATGGTGTTATTAATATTACAGCATCAGCTGGGCTGGTAAGGAATAATTGAATATTCAATTGATAGTATTGCATGGTATTCAAATAATATATTTGCTGTACCTGCTGGTGAATATACAGTATATGCAAGAGATCAAATTTGTCCTGATCAAGTTGTACAGTAAAGATGTAAACGTAGATGCATTGGATGAAAATGTTATTGCAATTGCTAGCTAAAGATACATTCATCAATTGCAATGGTGCGGACGATGCTTATGTTGATATTATGTAGATACATGGGCAGATCAGACAGGTTCTGATGGCCGTATTATTTGGATTGTTATGACAGACTGATCCTGCTAAATTATATATGTCAGGTGATTCAACAACAACTGGATTATATAATGATCTTGCTCCTGGAACATATTATTTCTGGGCAAAAGATAATTTCGGTTGTCAATCAAAAAATACAATTACCGTAATAGTTACTGAAGAGGATGCTTTGGAAGTAACAGGAGAGGTAACGGATGTAGGCAAGTTGCTATGGATGAAAATGATGGTGTAATTACACTTAAAATGATTAGGTGGAACAACACCATTTGAATATGGTCATGCAAATACACTGCAGGCAGCTAAAAATCTTGCTACGCTGGAGCTTTCTCTGCCTGGCCAAGTGGTGCTGATTCTGTTAATATTCAGGTTGGTAAAGGAACTTACTATGTTGTTGTAAAAGATGATTGCGGTAAAAAAGTTTATGATGGACCATTTACAGTTGATGGTCTTGATCCTGTAACTATTGCAAGAAATCCTTTAGATACAACAAATATTGTTTGTTTTGGCGATTCTACAGGTGTTATTGAAGTTGCTGCTGCAATGGGTGGAACTGAAGATTTAGTTTACACATTGAAGAAATGGAATGGAAGTGCATGGGTTAATGTAACTGGTTATGTTGATGTAACAGATAACCAGATATGAAGGGCTGAAAGTTGGTACATATAAAGTTGTTGTAACTGATAACGGTGGATGCGATGGTGCAGAAACAAGAAATATTATGATTTCTGGACCTGCAAGCGCTGTAAGTTTTATTGCAATTCCTGAGGATATTACATGTTATGGTGCAAGTGATGGTAAAATAACTGTATCGGCTTCAGGTGGTGTGGGTAAATATCAATTTAAAGTTGGTTCTACAAACTGGAGAAATTTCCCAACAGGTTCAAGTACAAAAGCTATTGTAATAACTGAACCCGGTGATTATACTGTTTGGGTAAGAGATTCATTGGAATGTACTGCAGAAGGTCAGGATTTCACCATAAATGAACCGAAAGAAATTATACTTGGAGTGGATACCTACTGATAATACAAATACATGTTCTGATCCAAATGGTGAACTTGAAATTTTGGTTACCGGTGGTAGACCAGGAGTTCAATATACTGTTCAGGTTAATGACTCAATCTATCCATTTGCTGTAGATTCTAATAGTGTTATTACCTATGCAGGTTTAGGAATGGGAGATTATATGGTAACTGCTACTGAAAATGGTGCTAAATGGATGTGATGTTTCAATGTACAAAACATATTGGTGCACCTGATACAGTTAGCTTTACAGCTGTTGTAATGGATTCAGTTCATTGCAGAGGTGGAAATGATGGTATTATTGTAGTATCAAATATTAGTGGTGGAAGTGCACCATACTATACTACAATTAGTGGTCCTGTTGCAGGAAAGAAAGATTCAACACAACGGAGATAACATTTAGCGATTTAATTGCAGGTGTATATTCGGTTAAAGTAGAAGATGCATTAGGTTGTACAAATGTAATTCCGCTTACTATTTCACAACCAGATACAATTGTTTTGGCTGCAACTTGGGATGCTGATATTACATGTGTTTCTGATGGTCAATTCTCTGTTCAGGCAAAGGAGGTTCAGGTGAGTTTATTTATTTTGCTGCTCTATCTCAATTACCAGCACATGTATTAGTACCTGATCCAGAAACAAGTAATGCTTGGCAAACTGATAGTATTTTTACCGTTTCAGCGCCTGGAACATATATTGTTTGGGCATACGATACAATTAATGGATGTTTGGTTGGAGGCGAAGACTTAAATGGTACTCCAATAAATGAATGGCGTGTGAAAGTTGAAGAACCTGCAGTAATTGTTACTGTTGACGCGCAAGTTACAGGTGAACCATTATGTAATGGTGACATGACTGCCATGGTTTGGGTTACTCCTGCTAATATTACAATCAAGAAAGATGGAGTGACACAAGTTAATCCTAATTATACTGTAATGATTAACGAAGTTGCTAATGATACAGTTAAAGATGTTGGTGCTGGAACTTATGTAGTTATGGTTACACATGAAAGTGGTTGTTACGGGACAGATACAATTAAGATTACTGAACCTGAAGAGCTTGTAGTAATGCTTGATAAAGGTGAAGGTGAGTTTACTTGTCCTGATGTAACAGAAGGTTACATCGAGGCAACAGCTAACTGGAGGAACTGTATCATCATCTACACTTGTTAGGTGAGAAAGGTGCTATTATTCCTGCTTCATACATGTATCAGTTATGGCAAGACGACGTTTTGAAAACTGATTATCAAGTTGATAATTCATTCCTTAGTACAAGTTGATCATAGCTATTATGTAGTTGTAAAAGATGAATGGTTGTACAGATACTTCAAACGTGATGGTGTTAAATCCTGTTGCGGCAGTTGAAATTGTTGAAATTAATGGATGCAACTTGTGCAAGTGATACTTTAGGTTCTGCATTAGTTACTATTGCTGGTGAACCTGGACGTGAATTTGTAATTCATTGGAGACAGTTTGAAAATGGTGGCATTCCATAAGATGAAGGAATGTCAGATACAGTACAGGCTGGTGCAGTTCGTTTAGATCAGGTATTCATGTTTGACAATGAAAATGTTGTAGATATTCACTATGAAGTTTGGGTAAAAGATAATATGGGTTGTGCATCAATGAAAGATACTTTAACTATTGACCAAAGGTGGCAACTCCACTTGTGGCTACTGTTGCAGTTGGTGATGTTGTTGATTGTGCTACTGAAGTTATGGTATCAGCTACAGGTGGTGTTGCTCCATATATGGTAGTTGTTAATGATATGGATACTACAGATTTCGCAGCTGTCAACTACATTAATGTTAGATGGTGGTTACATATAGTATTGACGTTTATGATGCACACATGTGTATGATGTCTTTCAATGAAGATATTGATTATGTAAATAGCATGGATACAGCATATCTATGTTTATCCTGGTGATTCAGCTGAAGTTACATTTGCTCCGGCAATGTTAGATACATTACTTGCTGAAGGTTCATATTCATTCTACTACGAACTTAGCGATGGATGTATTGCAGAACTTAATGTTGATGTGATTGAAAGTGAAGGACCTGTTGTTGCTTGAACTAAGTCCTAGAGCTAGAATTGCAGATAATCATCCAATGATTACAATGATATTTGAAGATAGTGTGGCATATGGGTGATATGGGTTACGTTTATGTAGGAGAAGTAAGTTCAGGCGATACAATCTTAACTATTGAAGTTACACCTGAAATGTTCCATGGTGATAGTGTTATCGTAGATTACGATTGGACTGTTGTTGGAAAACTGGATGTTAATACACAATATTTTGTACTTGTTGATAGTGCAGCTATTGTTGGTGCAAATGACGGTTTCCCATGGGAAGGTGTTCAAGATGAAAGAGCTTGGAAATTCACTACAGGACCTAAAGTTCCAGTTGATGTAAATGATTTAAGTATTGAATCATTTAAAGTATATCCGAATCCATTTAATGATAAGATATATATTGACAACAATGATAAACTGACAAGAGTTATTGTTACAAACATTGCTGGTCAGAAAGTCTTGGATGTTAAATATCCTGAAAGAGAAATCCGTACTGCTAATCTGGTAAGCGGAGTATATCTTGTGAGCATGTTCACTGAAAGTGGCCTCGCTAAGACAGATAGGATTGTTAAGAGGTAATACCGAATTGATTGATTAAAAAGGGAAGCTATTAGCTTCCCTTTTTTTTGAAAACAAATAATATACATTTTATGGAGTTATTAAATAAACATGTAACAATTCGTAATTTTACAGATAAGAGGATAGAAGATCAGTTGTTAAACAATATCCTGTATTCAGGGACCAGAGCCTCTACAACAGGAAATATGCAATTGTATAGCATCATTGTAAATCAGGAAACAAGAAAGATTAATGAATTACTTCCTTTTCATTTTAATCAACCCGTGGCTAAAAATGCGCCGGTTCTTTTAACTTTCATTGCCGATATTAATCGGTTTGTTAAATGGTGCGAGTTAAGTAAGGCGACGCATGGATTTAATAACTTTCTCTCTTTTTTTACAGCAGCTATTGACGCCTTGCTTGTTGCTCAAAACGTTTGTATTGCAGCAGAAAATCATGGATTGGGTATTTGTTACTTGGGAACCACAACGTATAATGCAAGTGAAATTATTAAGGTTTTAGAATTGCCTGAATTAACATTCCCTATAACAACAATAGCAATTGGATATCCAGGTGAACAGCCTGAGCTTACAGATAGAATCCCACTGGGTGGAATTATTCACAAAGAAAAATATAGAAATTTTACTGACAATCAAATAAAAGAATTATACCGGATTAAAGAAAACCTTGAAAGCTCAAAACAATTTGTAAAAGAAAATGGAAAAGAAAGTTTGGCGCAGGTATTTACTGATGTTCGATATAAAAAATCGGATAATGAGTTTTTTTCTGAAAAAATGCTACAAACAATTCGGGAACAAGGCTTTCATATCTAACTTTATTCGGCAAGAAAATTTTTAATTAGTTGAATAAATTCTTGCCGGTAACTATTTCCAATCGGTATTTTTGAATTGTTCATCCTGATTAAATTACCTTCTAAAGAATCAATTTTGTCTAACGAAATGATGAAGGATTTGTGTACCCTGTAAAATTGATTTTCAGGGAGTAACTCTACGATTTTTTTCATGGTTAAATTTGTTACAATCTTTTTATCAGCGAGATTAATTTTTATATAATCTCCCAATCCTTCAATAAAATAAATATCAGTGAACTTAACTTTTATTGTTTTTTTATCTGATTTTATAAAAAGAAAATCTGATTGTGATTTTGGATTCTCAACAACTGATTTACTGTGTTTTAATTGTAGTAATTCTTCAGCTCTAAAATAAGCCTTGCAAAATCGTTCGAATGAAAATGGTTTTTTTAAGTAGTCAACGGCATTCAACTCAAAACCTTCCAAAGCATATTCAGAGTATGCGGTAGTAAATATTACCAAAGGAGGATTGTCTAAATTTTTAAGAAATGAAATACCGGATAGTTTTGGCATATTAATGTCAAGAAATATTAAATCTATATGTCTCTCACTTAAAAATTTATTGGCGCAAATAGCATCATTGCAAGCGCCAATAATATTCAGGCTAGGTATCTTTGTTGCATATTGTTGAATTACATTTTGTGCCAGGGGTTCATCATCAACGATTAGTGCTTTTATTTCCATTGTAATATTTTTTTTGAGTTAACTGTCTTTTGCACTGAAATCATGTTTTTAGTTTTAACCAAAGTGAAACGGAATATATCTGATTCTCTTTATTAATTTTCAAATTGTATTCATTTGGCAGGTAAAGAAGCTTAAGTCGTTTTTTTACATTTGCAATCCCAATCCCTGAATTTTTTTTGTTCCATCCTTCACCTTCAATGTAGTTGTTTTCAATAATAAAATTGAGCTGATCAACTTCCGGGAAAGAAATTTTTATTGATATATAATCAAAGCCTTCACTGCCGGGTAATCCATGCTTAAATGCATTATCAATAAATGGTTCAAATAAAAGGGGGGCAATTCTTGCTGAAGGAATTTTTCCATCAATGCGGTAATCTATTTTTGTATTTTCAGAAGTTCTTATTTTTTGAAGTGATATAAAATTATTTACAAATTCAATTTCTTTATCGAGGGAAATGAAGTTTTCTTTCGACTCATAAATTATATGTCGCATTAAATCTGATAGTTTTAAAATCAATTCCGGTACTTTTTCCGATTGAATTAAAGCAAGTGAATAGATGTTGTTCAATGAATTGAAAAGGAAATGGGGATTGAGTTGCCCCTTTAATGTTTTTAATTCAGCTTCAAGTTTTTGTTGTTCAATTTTTGCCAGTTTTAAATTTAGATCCTGTATGGAAAGCCAATCTTTAATGAATCTCAGAAATGAAGTAATGCCAATATAAACAAGAGTTGCAAAAAAGTAGGCGGAATGTAAATTAGGATCAAATGAACTGTAATTACCCGGAATTTTAAGTGCATTTTTCAATGGATAAATAAACATGAATTGAATAAACAAACTTGACCCGGTTATGAGTACAACCAGCCAAAAAATATAAAATATGTAGTTTTTTTGTTTTAAGAATTTGGGAATGAGCAGATATAAATTTACATAAACAGCCAGTGCAAAACCAATATTGGTTACAATTGCTTTCTCAACCAAATTGATGCTGAAATTTTCATCGTAGAAATAAAAAATGAGTGACAGCACGCTCACACTTGTCAGCCAAAAAACAATATGACCGATAATTTTAAAGCGGTAATATAAAAAAGATTTAGGCATTATATCCGGTCGCGTTTATAGAAATATTTCCTTATGTAATATAGAAGTGGGTTTTTATACTTCAGATTTTTCCAGGGCCTGCTTGAATGCGGAAGATGCAAAACTTCAGCACCTTTAACAAGGTAATTCGAATATCCTAATTTTTTTGATTGACGACTGATAAAAACATCAAACCAATCTTTTTTTTCAGAAAGGGTTTTAAAATCGAAACCGTGATAAAAGATTACTTGAAATTAGTGTGCAGCAAAAACTTAAACTATGCGCAGTATTTATTGTGTCATTGTTTTTAACATGTTCAAATGTGTAAGGAAAATTATAATTGCCATCTTCATCAACAGTTATTGCTCCTGCAATTCCGCAATCATTATTGGTTCTTGAAATGTTCAAAAGCTGTTGAATCGTATCATATTTTATAATCACGTCCGATTCAATTATTATAAGCGGACACTTTTTTTCAAGCGCCATTTTTTGAGCTGTTTGTAATACAAGTTTGTAATTAGGTGAAGGATTTGTTGTAATATTTTCGAGATGAACAAGGTTAAAATGAAATTCATCTTTTGCTTTCTCCAAAAATGATTTTGTTTCCGGCTGACTAAAATCATTAAAAACATAATATTCAAAGTCACCTTTACTTTCAGCGATGGCTTTGATTGTAAGTTTTGTGGTATTTAACGAATCCTTTACTGGTGTGATAATAATTGCTTCTGGCATTGGTGTTATTCTGAATTACAAAAGTAAACAAAATCAATCGATTTCCTCTCGGTAAAAATCACGTGAGAAGGCTTGTGCTGTTGGCATAATTAGTATGTCGTCAATATTTACATGAGCAGGGCGGGTTAAAATAAATAAAATCGTTTCAGCAATGTCATTTGCATAAAGCGGCGTAAATCCCTTGTAAACTCCATTGGCTCTATTTTCATCACCTTTAAAACGAACCAGTGAAAATTCCGTTTCAACAGCGCCCGGAGAAACCGAACTTACTTTAATACCATGTTTTAGCATGTCAATTCGCATTCCTTTTGTTAACGACTGCACCGCATGTTTGCTTGCACAATACACATTTCCGAAACGGATAAGTTTCTTTTCCTGCAATAGACGAAATATTAATGATATGGCCAGAATGCCTTTCAATCATTCCGGGAGAAACTAATCGGGTAACATAAAGCAATCCTTTAATATTGGTATCAATCATTCTTTCCCAATCATCAATATACTCCTTCCTGAACAGTATTTAATCCAACCGCCAATCCGGCATTGTTAATCAGAACATCAATTTTTTTGCCATGTTTCCGGTAAACTTTCAATAGCGATTTCTAGTTTCATCCAGGTTGCGGACATCAAAATTTAAAATACATACTTCTGTTTTGTTTATTGATTCAATTTTCTGTTTTAATTATTTAAGTCTTTCTTTTCTGCGGCCTGTAATAATTAACCGAAAATTGTTTTTGGCCAAAATTAATGCAGTGGCTTCTCCAATGCCTGATGTGGCTCCCGTAATCATTGCTGTTCGATTCATATTAAGTATTTTGATTAAATACCGAAATTAAAAAAAACATCAAAATTTATGGAAAAATGATGTACTTAATTACCTTTGCTTGCATATTATTTTGAAACAAAGCAGTACAATGAGTGAAGTTATTGAAAAGGAAAAAGAGTTTACAATTGATTCTATTCCTGAACCGGAAAACATTGAGGATGTCATTTATTCACTGATGGTCAATCCAAACCTTTCTCAATCAATTATTTTAATGATTTTGGGGAGTTGAACATTTCTCCCGAATTATTGGAAGGAACGGATTTTGAAGAATCAGGTCTGTTTGATATTGATACCAATGGGAATAAAATGGCAATGACTACACATGCCTTTCATCATCATTTGGAAAATGATCCGCAGAAAGCTACTGAAATTCTCATTTCCAGAGCCGTTAGGAAGATGAGTTGTATTGGCGCAACACCAGTTGCTGTGAGTGCATTTTTATATCATATTAATTTTGGCGACCCAAATGGACAATTTATTGCGTCGGGTGCTAAAAATGGGTTAGAAAATGCCGCTTCAAAATTCGGACTAAAAGTTTTGGATCGTAAAATCAGGTTCGATCATTTTTCTCAGCATGGACCTGTACCTCCAACCATTATTGTAAGCCTGATGGGAGTGGTTTCAAATAATGATAGTATAACAACCCATTCTTTCAAATAAAAAGGGAATAATGTTTTTTTGATTGGAAGAGCAAAAGATGATATTGGATCTTCTGAATATCTTGAGTTTTATCACGAAATTTCTGATTCTCCACTTCCTCAATTTGATATTAATGAGGAGATAAAAATACAGCAGGCAATAAAAAAACTGAATGAAACAAAACTGATTCAAAGTGCAAATCCTGTTGGAAAAGGTGGTTTGTTTTTTACGCTTTTGCGTGCGGCAGTACCAAATAACCTGGGTTTTGATATAACAACAGCGGCAGAGACACGAATTGATTCGTTTTTGTTTGGAGAAGCTATGGGAAGAATAATTGTGGAAGTTGAAAGTGCCAAAGAAGATGAATTTGTTGATGCTCTTAGCGAAATGAAAGTTCCATTTTTTACACTGGGGCACATAACAAAGGGTGAAATCCGAATAGATGATAAATCTTTGGGATACATCGATAAAATGACGGTTGGCGTTTAATGGCAGCACTTCCTTACAAAAATTCAGAACAATCTAAAAAAAGGTCAGGTTGAGGAGATGTTTAACAATATCTCCTCAAAATATGATTTGCTAAATCATTTGCTTTCATTTAATATTGATAAGGTTTGGCGGAAAAATACGATAAAAAGTTACGCGGCAAAAATCCTTCACTTAATTTTGATATTGCAACCGGAACAGGCGATTTTGCAATTACTGCTTCAAAAATAGAAGGAGCAAAAATTGTTGGAATTGATATTTCGGCAGGAATGCTGGAAGTGGGAGAAAAAAAATTGAAAAGAAAGGTCTGGCTGGAAGTAATAGAATTACAAAAAGCTGATTCGGAAAATCTTCCTTTTGAAAATGAAAAATTTGATGCTGCAATTGTAGGTTTCGGAGTTCGTAATTTTGAAAATTTGACAAAGGGATTGTCGGAAATTTTAAGGGTGCTTAAAACCCGGTGGCGTTTTTTATGTGCTTGAATTTTCAAAACCAGATAAAAGTCCGTTTAAACAGATTTACAAATTTTATTTTACACGAATTTTGCCATCTGATTGGGCGTATGGTTTCGAAAGATAGCCGCGCTTATACTTATTTGCCTGAATCTGTAAACGAATTTCCTGATGGTGAAAGATTTTTAACTATTTTAGCAGAGGTTGGATTTGTAAATAATTCATGTTTTCCTCAGACTTTTGGAATTGCTTCCATTTATGAAGCTTTTAAAAAGGAAAATTAGTTTTTAAGATACAATAAAACCATAAATCTGTGTTCTTGAAAAGCACAGTATAATTAAATCAATTGGTGAAGAAATTTTTCTTATACATATTATTGATATTTTTTTCGTTCACACATTTGCCCAAAAACAAAAGGTGAAATATTTAACTACTTTCGATGATAAAACCATTCATTTTGGTTTTACACTTGGTGTAAATATGCTTGATTTTAATGTAGTTAATTATAATCCAATTGGTGAAAACCCTGATTTTGTGCATCAGGATTGGCAGTTAGGCCCAGACATAACAGATGTGGACTCCAGTTTTGTACGATCAGATGTGGCAACTCTTGTTCCGGGATTTACAGTTGGAATTGTTTCAAGTTTAAGAATTTCACGTGACCTTACATTGAGATTTTTGCCCGGAATGTCGTTTGGCGAGAGAAAACTTACCTATAATATACCGGTTAGCGATATTAATAATACTGCTCCCAACGCAATATTATTCCATAAAGTCAACTTTCCTCGATTTTCCTCTGCTTATAAAATATAAGGCAAAACGGATTAATAATGACAGGCCTTATGTAATATTTGGTGCGGCATTCAGACAGGATATTTCCAGAACTGCAAAAGAAGATTTAGTGAAGTTAAAAGGAGGTGGCTTTTATGCTGAAGTAGGTGGTGGCTGGGATCATTATTTTCCTTTCTTTCGGTTTTCTGTTGAAGCAAAATTTAGTTTTGGTTTGAATGACCAGTTAGGACGGGTGCCGGCACAAACTCAGCGCCAATTTTATGCACAATCAATAAAAAGTTTGCGATCGAACATTTTTAGTCTTTCATTTCATTTTGAATAAGTTACACAACCCTTCGTTTAAACTCCGAACAAATAATAGCAGTTGCTATCGCTACATTTAATGATTCGGCATCTGTTGGTAAATTTTGGAATACTTATTTTTCTGTCAATCGAATGTTCTAATTCCTTACTAATCCCTTTCCCTTCATTTCCCATAACAACCAAAGCTTTTTGAGGAAGTTCTGCTTCATAAATATTTTCGCCACTCATAAAAGCTCCAAAAACGGTAACCGCCGAAGTTTTTGCAAGTTGTGCAACTTCATTAAAAGGTGACTCATAGGTTTGTATTCTGCAAAACGATCCCATTGAAGCCTGTATGACTTTCGGGTTATAAATATCAGCCGTGTCATCCGAACAGAACATTTGAGTTAATTCCAAACCAATCACAAATCCTGATAATGGTTCCAAGGTTGCCCGGGTCCTGAATTCCATCAAGATAAACTGATAAACGATTTAATTCTTTTGGTAATGGTAAGCTGGCAGGTAATTTACAAAGTGCCAAACTATTTTGAGGGTTGTTAAGAAGACTTACCTTTTTTATTTCATCTTTTAAAACTTCTGAAACCGATTTTACCTTTTTCAGGATAGTTTTATTTGAATTTAAAAAAAACTCAGTAGCATATAAATGTTCAATTTCAAAGGATGATTTTAAAACTTCCGAAACATTTTTATCTCCTTCAACAAGAAACAAATTTTCCTGTAATCTGAACTTTTTATGTGCAAGTGACTTTATAAGTTTTATCGTATTTTTACTAATCATATAAAATAATGGGTCCAGAAAAATATTTCAGGTAAAGTTACTGTTTCTTAATAAAACACTTCGCTATTTTTGTGGAATAAAAGGATTTGAATTGATAGCACTAAAAAACTCGTGGGTGAAAGGAAATATAAAATTGGTGACACTTTTAAGTGTTGTTTTTTTGATATCCTGTTCCCAGGTAAAATTCGTTCCTGAAAACAAATATTTGATTAGCAAAGTTGATGTGAATATTAACAATTCAAAAATTGAGAAAGAGAATGCAAAATCATATATTAAACAAAAAGAAAACTATAAGATTCTCGGATTTTTAAAATTTCATCTTTTCCTTTATAATTTATCATCGAAAAAGAAAAGCGAAGGTTGGCTTAAACGAATTGGGGAACCACCACAGATTTATGATGAAGTGTTGTCGCAGCGTTCAGAAGAGCAGCTGAAACAGTTTGCCTATAGTAAAGGGTATTTTCGAGCTTCGGTAGTAAGCAGTGCAAGTTTTAAAGAGAAAAAGCAAAAAGTTGATTTAACTTTTAATCTTTATCCCGGCGAGCAATATAGAATAAGACGTATTAATTACCAGATTGGAGATTCAACGCTAAAGCAAATTTATTTTGACAGTCAAAATAAAACAGGAACTGGAGGCAGGCAGATCCGTTTGATTTGGAAAATCTTGAAGAGCACAGGTCAGAGATTGTAAGTCTTTACAGAAATTATGGTTACTATTACTTTTCAAATGATAATGTAATATTCCTTGCTGATACTTCCTCGTTTTCCAGGCAAGTACTGCTTGATTTGTTGGTTCAGCCTTTAGCAAATTCAGGGGGCGATTCAACCCAAGTTTTTAAGCCGTTTTACATAAACAATTTTTACTATTCAATCCTGCCGGGCAATACTGCGGTTACCGCAACGCGTGATTCACTCGGAACCTTTTCTGATACCACCAAATGGAACAATTCAATTCTTTACGAAAACGATGAAATATCATACCCTCCGTCGTTATTCGACAGAACAATCCAGATGAAACATGGCGACTTGTACAACAATACTGCTGTGGAGAACACATTTTTTGCATTTAATAGGTTAAGACAATTTCGATTTGTAGACATTCAATTCAAGGAGTCACGCGCTATAAATGATTCGAATTTGTTGGATTGTTACATTCGGTTGGCTCCTTTAAGTAAACAGACAACATCGTTTGATTTGGAAGGAACAAATACATCAGGGAACTTTGGAGTAGCAGGCAACGTTTCCTATCAGCACAGAAATTTGTTTAGAGGTGCCGAGGTTTTCGAAATAAATTTGAGGGGTGCAATAGAGCGTCTTCAACATTTAAAGGGAGGAATTCCGGATTACTTTAATACGAGAGAATTAGGAGTTGAATCAAATTTAACGATCCCTAAGTTATTAGGGCCAGGGAAATACATTCATAATTTTGAACGATTTCTTCCTAAAACAGTAATTACCCTTGGATATAATTATCAGAAAAGACCGGAATATACCCGTACCATTTCAAATTTGAAATTTGGTTACGATTGGAAGTCAACAGAAGATTTACGAAATATCTGGAACTTACTGGATTATAATAAGGTTCGTATATTTGAATATGATCCTGATTTTCTTAATGGCATTCAGGATTTATATATCAAAAGTAGTTTTACAGACCACATGATTCTTGCCATGAATTATTCACTCATTTATAATAATCAAAGAGTGAACACTTTGAAAAAATATACCTATGCAAGATTTAATATTGAATCTTCCGGGAATTTGCTTTGGGCACTGGCAAAACTCTCGAATAGTAAAAAGGTAGCGGCAAGTGATACTTTAGGAAATATTAACGATGAATATTATAAAATTTTAAATTCCCGTTTTGCACAGTACATAAAAACTGATTTCGAATTTAGACATGGTTATAAAATCGACGAATACAATTCTGTTGTTGGCAGGGCCTTTTTCGGTATCGGGATACCTTATGGAAATTTTGGGGTTTTACCTTTCGAAAAGCAATATTTTACGGGAGGTGCAAATGGAATCAGGGCATGGCCTGTTCGTTCACTGGGGCCGGGAACCTACCAGGATTCGCTGGAGAATTACCCAAATCAAACATCCGATATTAAATTGGAATTAAATGCAGAATACAGGTTTAAACTAACCGGCTTTCTGGAAGGTGCTCTATTTTTAGATGCAGGAAATATTTGGGCAATTAATAAAAAAGACAACAGGGAAGGCGCTTTATTTCGTTTTAATTCTTTTTACAAACAAATAGCTTTGGGAACAGGTGCCGGGTTACGTTTTGATTTTAGCTACTTTATTTTTCGTTTAGATTTGGGTATGAAGTTGCGGGAACCTTCCCAGTCAGATAATGCCGGTTGGATAATCGGAAGTCGATCGTATGATGGCAACGATTTTAATCTGAATTTTGCCATCGGCTATCCATTTTGAAATCTTTACTTTTTTTGTTGTTAGTTGTGGTATGTATTATTTTTTTGCATTTTTACGGCTCAGAAAATATTAAGTCGATTACAAAATCCTTTAATTCAATTTATAATTAAAAGTTAACATGTCAAATATCCCGGGAAATCGTGATTCATTTGGGTCGAAGTTTGGAGTTATAGCAGCAGCTGCAGGTTCTGCTGTCGGGCTTGGGAATATTTGGAAGTTTCCCTATATCGCCGGAGTTTACGGTGGGGCAGCATTTTTATTTGTTTATTTAGGATTTATTCTGGCAGTTGGAATGCCTGTAATGCTGTCAGAATTAATAATAGGAAGAAGTTCAAAACGAAATGCCTTTGGTGCTTTTAAAGTTTTAGCGCCGGGAACTCCATGGAAATATATCGGAATTTTAGGTGTGGCAGCCGCATTTTTAATATTGTCTTTTTATGGTGTTGTTGCAGGTTGGAGTGTAGAATATATTGTATTGTCATTAAAAAACGGATTCTCAAATAGAACCCCGGAAGAGATAGCTGGGCTTTTCTCAGATTTTAATCAGGCAACAATAAAACCATTAGCTTACCAAATGTTTTTTATGATTTTAACAGCTGCAATAGTTATTATTGGAGTAAAAAAAGGAATTGAAAAATATACAAAAATATTAATGCCGGTATTAGTGGTAATACTATTAGTACTGTGTGTTAAATCACTTACACTTGATGGAGCCAAAGCTGGCCTGGAATTTTTATTTAAACCTGATTTTTCAAAACTAACAGGAGATGGTATTTTAAGCGCATTGGGTCATGCTTTTTTTACCCTGAGTTTAGGAATGGGGACTTTAATTACTTACGGTTCTTATATCGACAAGAATAATAATTTGGCAAATACAGTTTTAAATGTAACTGTTGCCGATACTGTAATCGCAATTTTGGCCGGAGTTGCAATTTTTCCTGCCGTTTTTGCTTTTGGAATAACTCCTTCTGAAGGTCCCGGATTAATTTTCGTAACACTCCCAAATGTATTTCGTCAAATGCCAGGTGGTTATGTATTTTCCATACTATTTTTCATCCTCTTAACGGTTGCTGCTTTAACATCTGCAATTTCTATTTTGGAAGTTGTTGTAGCTTATTTTATGGAAGAATTCAAAATGAGCAGAAAATCTTCAACAATATTAGCTACTGTTTTGATTTCTCTACTCGGTATTTTATGCTCATTGTCAATGGGTGAATTATCTTCAATACATGTTTTCGGATTAAATATTTTTGATGTTATTGACTGGGTTTCTGCAAATTTACTATTACCAATCGGTGGCCTGTTTATTGCATTATTCGTTGGTTGGTATTTTGGGTTTAAAAAGGTAAAGGAAGAATTAGCAAAAGGCAGCACACTTTCATCGATGTTTGTTTCAATATTTATTTTTCTGGTGAAATTTGTTTCCCCGTTGGCAATTGCCGTTGTTTTACTAAATAAAATTGGGTTATTGAAATTCTAATAATCGTCTGATTTGAAGATCATTTCATTTTGACATTTGAGTAGTTTTAGTTAATTTCCCCGAATTCTTTAACAAATTGACGAATGCGAAATCCCTTCAGTAAATTTCTAAAACATTATTTCAATTATTCAAAAAGTGACCGAAACGCAATAATCGTTATTGTTATACTTATTATTTCCGGAATTATAGTGAATGAAATAATCAAACATATGCCGGATAACTCAAAGTATGATTATTCGAAATTTGCTAAGGAAATGGAGGAATTGGAAAAAAAACAAAATTCGCATAACAATAATTACAAGAGGCTTTTTACTTTTAACCCCAATACCATTTCAGAAGAAAAATTGGATTCTTTATTAATGCCTGAATTTGTAAAAAGAAATTTAATAAGTTACCGAAATGCTGGGGGGAAATTTTCAGAATCTTCTGATTTAAATAAATTGTACGGCATGAATGATAGCATATTTAAGGAAATTGAAAAGTATGTTACTATTCCTTTGGAAGAAAATATTCAACAACAAAACGAACCTTTAAAAATAATTGATAATAAAATAGAACCAGAAGGAATTTTCGATCCAAACACTGCCGACAAAAAAACTTTGCTGTATTTTGGGTTAAATAATTTTCAGGCAGAAAACCTTTTACGATACCGTGAAACAGGAGGTGAATTTCGACAAACTTCAGATTTACTAATCATTTATGGGATTGATTCATCTTTTCTGAATATGATCAACAAATATGTGTTAATTGAAGAAATAAAATCAAGCGAAATAGTTAAAAGAGAAAATGCAGTTATTGTTGAACTGAATAGTGCAGATTCAAGTCAGCTTTTACAACTTAGGGGAATAGGACCTGCTTTTGCTTCAAGAATTTTAAAATACAGGGATTTATTGGGTGGGTTTTATAATAAGGCTCAATTACTGGAAGTATATAATTTCCCTATCGAAACTTATGATAATATCAGTAAAAACATTCATGTTGATACATTAAAAATCAAACAAATCAGAATTAATTTTGCCCAATACAATGAGCTTAGCAAACATCCATATCTTGATGCAGGACAGGTAAATTCAATATTAACCTTCCGTGAAAAAAACGGATCCTTTAATGATGTGTCACAATTGATCAACATTCCCGGAATTGACAGTACAATTTATAGAAGAATATTTCCATACTTTACTTGTCGTTAAAATACCCTAAATAAAAATTCTCATTTAGGAAATATTATTTTTTTCCTTTAAATTTGAAATGAATCGAATAATTTCTAAATTTGCGCCTCGATTTTTAAAAATGTAAATATTAGGAAATGATAATTATTCCGGTAAAAGAAGGCGAAAATATTGAAAGAGCCTTAAAAAGGTTCAAAAGAAAGTTCGAAAAAACAGGTGTAATCAAAGAGTTGCGTGAACGCCAAAAATACACAAAACCTTCTGTGAAAAAGAGGGAAGAACTGAAGAAGGCAGTCTACGTACAAGGATTACAGCAGCAGGAGGACTAATTTATTTTAGGGTTCCTGGTTATTTTTGATAGTTATTAATGAGTTATCAGGAATCGTTTATCAACTATTTGCAATTTGAGAAGAGATATTCTTCTCATACAGTAATTGCTTATAAAAATGACCTTGATCAATTTGTACAATATTGTACTGAAATGATCGGGGCTTTTAATATTAATACGGTAGATGCTAAAATAGTCCGCGGATGGATCGTCAGTTTGATGGAGCAAGATTTATCAGCCCGGTCAGTCAATCGAAAAGTAACAACTGTAAAGTCCTTTTTTAAGTATTTGATGAAGGAACAAATTGTTGATAATAATCCGGCGATGCATTTGACGCTTCCAAAAGTCAGAAAAAAATTACCAAATTTTGTTGAAGAAAATAATTTGAATCATTTGCTTGATGATGGTTTCTTTGAAAATAATTTTAATGGAATTCGCGACAAATTGATTATAACATTATTATATGGAACAGGAATTCGTTTGGCAGAATTACTAAAATTAAAAGAAATAGATTTCAATAAGAATGAATATTTGATTAAAGTATTAGGAAAAAGAAACAAAGAACGTATTATTCCATATCCAAAAAGCATCAACAAATTGCTCGAATTATACGTTCAAGTAAGAAATGAAACAGTTGGCAGTTTAACAGAAAGATTGTTGGTAACAGAAAATGGGAAACCGGTATATGAAAAGTTAATTTACAGGGTTGTAAAAAATAATTTGGCAAAAGTTACTTTGCTTGAAAAAAAAAGTCCGCATGTATTGCGGCACACGTATGCAACCCATTTATTAAATAACGGAGCAGATTTGAACGCAGTAAAAGAATTGTTAGGACATTCAAATTTGGCCGCAACTCAGGTCTATACACATACAACTTTCGAAAGACTGCATGAAATTTATAAACAAGCCCACCCAAGGGGATAAAAGAGTGTTATTATGAATGTGAAAATTAGTTCAGTGCATTTCAATGCCGATCAAAGATTGATCGATTTTGTAAATAAAAAAGTAGGGAAACTGGATACTTTTTTTGATGGTATTATTGGTGCTGAAGTGATTCTGAAGGTTTTAAAGCCGGAAACTGCGAAAAATAAAATTTCTGAACTTAAGGTTTCAATTCCTGCAAACGGCTATTTATTTGCAAAAAAACAAGCTGACACATTTGAGGAAGCAACTGATTTGGCGGTAGATGCAATTCGCAAACAGTTGGATAAATATAAGGATAAAATGAAAAGCAAATAAAATATTAAATTAGCCTGTTTTATATTTAGTTTTTTAAAATAATATTTTTACATTTGCAAACCCAAAAAACGGGGGCGTTCAGAAAACAGCTGAACTTAAAGTAGTTAAATGAAAATCAGTTTATTGATTGGATTTTACAGGAGGATATTGCTCATGGTTGGATGAATTAATTACTTTAATAAAGGGCAATTTGTTTTGCTTGCTGTTTTGAGAAATTTTGTAGTTTTGCACGGCATTTTTGCAAGAAATAATAAGCGGGAGTAGCTCAGTCGATAGAGCATTAGCCTTCCAAGCTAAGGGTCGCGGGTTTGAATCCCGTCTCCCGCTCATTTTGTGAGACTGAAGTTTTAAGAGAAATAACTTTTAACTTCTGTCTCATTATGTATTAATGCCGGAGTAGCTCAGGGGTAGAGCGCATCCTTGGTAAGGATGAGGTCACGAGTTCAATTCTCGTCTTCGGCTCGAAAAATGATTAAAAATAAAATTAAATTAAAAATTAAAGTTATGGCTAAAGCAACATTTTAACAGGGACAAAGAACATGTCAACATTGGTACTATTGGCCACGTTGACCATGGTAAAACTACCCTGACTGCTGCCATTACTATGGTATTGGCAAAAAAAGGTCTTTCTGAAATTAAATCATTTGATTCAATCGACAATGCTCCGGAAGAAAAAGAAAGGGGTATTACAATTAACACTGCTCACGTTGAGTATCAAACAGCAACACGTCACTATGCACACGTTGACTGTCCGGGACACGCCGACTATGTTAAAAACATGGTTACAGGTGCTGCTCAGATGGACGGTGCAATTATCGTAGTTGCTGCAACTGATGGTCCTATGCCACAAACTCGTGAACATATCCTTTTGGCACGTCAGGTAAACGTACCTAAATTGGTTGTATTCATGAACAAAGTGGATATGGTTGATGATGAAGAATTATTGGAACTTGGTTGAAATGGAAATTCGCGAATTGTTGGAATTCTATGAATTTGATGGTGACAATACTCCTGTTATTCAAGGTTCTGCTCTTGGTGCAATGAATGGTGAACCAAAATGGGAAGAAAAAATTATGGAACTGATGGATGCAGTTGATACCTGGATTCCGCTTCCTCCACGTGATGTTGACAAACCATTCCTGATGCCGGTTGAAGACGTATTCTCAATTACTGGTCGTGGTACAGTTGCTACAGGTCGTATCGAAACTGGTGTTATTCATACAGGTGATGAACTACAGTTGATTGGTTTAGGTGCAGAAGGTCGTAAAACAGTTTGTACAGGTGTTGAAATGTTCCGTAAAATTTTGGATGATGGACAAGCTGGTGACAACGTAGGTTTGTTGTTTCGTGGTGTTGACAAAAAAGAAATCAAACGTGGACAGATTTTGGCAAAACCAGGTTCAATTACTCCTCATACTAAATTTAAAGCTGAGGTTTATGTATTGAAAAAAGAAGAAGGTGGACGTCACACACCATTCCACAACAAATACCGTCCTCAGTTCTACTTGCGTACACTTGACGTAACTGGTGAAATTCACTTGCCAGAAGGTCGCGAAATGGTTATGCCTGGTGATAACGTATCAATCGAAGTTGAATTGATTTATCCTGTAGCTCTTAATATTGGTCTTCGTTTTGCAATTCGTGAAGGTGGACGTACAGTAGGTGCTGGTCAGGTAACTGAAATTATTGAATAATTATTCAACAAATAATTATATATATAGTCCCGGGTTTTTATACCCGGGACTATTTTACGGATGAAACTCAATTAGGGAGTGGTTTGATAACAGTAAGTTCAATTCTTACCTTCCGTACAAAAAAGTTTTAGTAAAATGAAATTAAAATTATACTTACAAGAGGCTTACGATGAACTTATTCATAAAGTAACGTGGCCTACTTGGAAAGAGCTACAAAGTAGTGCATTAGTTGTAATGGTTGCTTCCTTAATAATATCACTCTTAATTTTCGTAATGGACCTTTCATTTAGGAACATAATGGACTTTATTTACGGATTATTTTATTAATTAAAATCCTTTATCGACATGAGCGAAAACAGTAAAAAAATGGTATGTTCTTCGGGCTATTGGAGGAAAAGAGAAGAAAGTAAAAGAATATATCGAAAACGAAATCGCTGATGGAGATTTCAAGGATTTTGTGGAACAGGTTCTAATACCAACGGAAAAGGTTTATCAAATTCGAAACGGTAAAAAAATCAGTAAAGAGAGAAACTTTTTTCCGGGATATGTTTTAATCGAAGCTGCTTTAGTGGGTGAAGTTGCGCACACGCTAAGGAATGTTCCCAATGTAATCGGATTTCTTAGGCGACACCAAAGGTGGAGATCCGGTACCAATGCGGCAGAATGAAGTAAACAGGATTCTCGGTCGGGTTGATGAACTCGCTGAAACCGGCGAAGAAATGAATATTCCGTTTGTGGTTGGAGAAACTGTGAAAGTAATCGACGGACCATTTAATGGCTTTAACGGAACCATTGAAGAAATCAATGAGGAAAAGAAAAAGCTGCAGGTAATGGTCAAAATTTTTGGACGTAAAACTCCTTTGGAACTTAGCTTTATGCAAGTTGAAAAGGAGTAATAACGCTTTAATTATTTATTATGGCGAAAGAAATTGCTGGATTAATTAAATTACAGATTAAAGGTGGTGCTGCTAATCCTTCACCACCGGTGGGGCCAGCATTAGGTGCCAAAGGGGTTAATATAATGCAGTTCTGCAAACAGTTTAATGGTAGGACACAAGACCAGGCTGGTAAAGTACTTCCGGTTATTATTACTGTTTATGCAGACAAATCATTTGATTTCATTATTAAACAACCTCCGGTGGCAATCCAATTGCTCGAAGCAGCAAAGCTGAAAAAAGGATCATCAGAACCACATGTTGGAAAAGTGGGTTCGGTAACCTGGGATCAGGTTAAACAGATTGCCGAAGGCAAAATGGTTGACCTGAATTGCTTTACTGTTGAATCGGCAATGAAAATGGTTGCTGGTACTGCCAGAAGTATGGGAATTACTGTAAAAGGTGCTTCACCATTCAATAACTAAATAAATCTTATACAATGGGCAGAATTACGAAAAATAAAAAAGCTTCTTTGGAAAAACTCGAAAAGGGAAAAACTTACACCATGGAAGAAGCTGCTCAATTGGTAAAAGAAATTACTTTTACCAAATTTGATGCTTCAGTTGATATTGATGTAAGACTTGGAGTTGACCCAAGAAAAGCTAACCAGATGGTTAGAGGCGTAGTTTCGTTACCCCATGGAACTGGAAAAGAAGTCCGTGTACTTGGCAATGGTAACTCCTGATAAAGAACAGGAAGCCAAAGATGCCGGAGCTGACTTTGTTGGTCTCGATGAATATATCGAGAAAATTAAAGGTGGTTGGACTGACGTTGATGTGATTATTACCATGCCTCCGGTTATGGGTAAAGTTGGTCAGCTGGGACGTATTTTAGGCCCCCGTGGATTAATGCCAAACCCAAAAAGCGGAACCGTTACAATGGAAATTGGAAAAGCAGTCAGCGAAGTAAAACAAGGTAAAATCGATTTTAAAGTTGATAAATTTGGTATCGTTCATACTTCAATCGGGAAAGTATCTTTTACTCCTGAAAAGATTAAGGAAAATGCAGTAGAATTTATCAATACTATTATCAAATTGAAACCAACTGCTGCTAAAGGTACATACGTTAAAAGTATTTACCTTTCCAGTACTATGAGTCCTGGAATTCAAATTGAACCCAAATCGGTCACTGAATAAAAATGAGTTAAAATGAAAAGTTCAGAGAAAAAAGTTATTATTGATAATTTACAAGAACAGATTAATTCATACAGCCATTTTTATCTGACTGACATTAGTGGTTTAAATGCTGAGAAAACCAGTGATTTAAGGAGACTATGTTTTAACCAGAATGTAAAACTGGTTGTTGTAAAGAATACTCTATTTCGTAAAGCACTCGAAAGTTCAAATAAGAATGCAGAAGAGATTTACGATGCGCTTAAAGGCAATACATCGGTAATGTTTACCGAGAATGCAAATGTTCCTGCAAAACTGATTAAGGATTTCAGCAAGAAAACATAAAAAGCCTGTTTTAAAAGCAGCTTATGTTGAGGAATCCATTTACATGGGTGAAAATCAGTTGGAAGCATTAGTTGCAGTGAAATCGAAAAACGAACTTATTGCAGATGTTATTGCATTATTACAATCACCAATGAAAACTGTTGTTGGACAGTTGCAATCAGGTGGTAATATCATTCATGGTGTTTTGAAAACACTGGAAGAAAAAGAATAATTTTTTAAGAAATAATTTATAAAATAATAAAAATGGCAGATTTAAAACAGCTTGCAGAAGAGTTGGTAAACTTAACTGTTAAAGAGGTTAATGAATTAGCTGGAATTCTGAAAGACGAATATGGTATTGAACCAGCTGCTGCTGCAGTTGCAGTTGCAGGACCAGCTGCAGGCGGTGGCGAAGAAGCTGCTGCTGCAGAACAAACTGAATTTGACGTGATTTTAAAAGCAGCAGGTCAGTCAAAACTGGCAGTAGTTAAATTCGTTAAAGAATTAACTGGTCTTGGTTTGAAAGAAGCTAAAGAAGTAGTCGACAGCGCTCCAAAAGCAATCAAAGAAAAAGTTTCTAAAGACGAAGCGGAAGCTCTTAAAAATCAATTAGAAGAAGCTGGAGCAGAAGTTGAAGTTAAATAACGCATTTTCGACCTTTTAAAGGTCTTATGGTTTAGAACCTTACCTGAGTAGGGTTCTAAACCTTTTTGTCTATTGATGTTTTGTATAATTAACTTGTATAAATACATGTCCGTACAAACAATAAAAGAGAGGATTAATTTTTCCTCAACAAAAACCAGGTTTGATTACCCTGACTTCTTGGAAGTACAAGTTAAATCATTTAAAGATTTTTTTCAGTTAAAAACAACTCCTGATAACAGGAAATTCGAAGGATTATATAAGGTATTCCAGGAAAATTTTCCAATAACGGATACCCGAAATAATTTCGTTCTGGAATTTATTGATTACCAGGTCGATCCGCCCAGATATTCCATACAGGAATGTATCGAGACGGGGATTAACTTTTAGCGTGCCCTTAAAGGCAAAATTAAAATTGTATTGTACCGATCCTGAACACGAGGATTTTGATACCGTTGTTCAGGATGTTTATCTTGGAACTGTTCCTTACATGACTGAAAGAGGTACATTTATTATCAATGGTGCTGAACGTGTTATTGTTTCGCAGTTACATCGTTCTCCAGGCGTGTTCTTTGGTCAAAGTTTGCATGCAAACGGCACAAAACTGTATTCAGCACGTATTATCCCGTTTAAAGGTTCATGGATTGAATTTGCAACCGATATAAACAGTGTGATGTATGCTTATATCGATAGGAAAAAGAAATTACCTGTAACCACACTTTTACGTGCCATTGGTTTTGAAAGCGATAAAGATATTCTGGAAATTTTCAATCTTGCTGATGAAATTAAAGTTTCAAAAACAGGACTAAAAAAATTAGTCGGAAGAAAACTGGCTGCCCGTGTATTAAAATCATGGGTGGAAGATTTTGTAGATGAAGATACCGGTGAAGTTGTATCAATCGAACGTAATGAAGTGATAATTGATCGTGAAACTGAAATTGAGGAAGATCATATCGATGAAATTATCGATTCGGGTGTAAAAACAATTCTTTTACACAAGGAAGATCAAAATCAGCAGGATTTTGCTATTATTTACAATACACTTCAAAAAGACCCTTGTAACTCCGAAAAAGAGGCAGTCCTTCACATTTATCGTCAATTGCGTAATGCAGAACCACCAGATGAAGCCACAGCGCGCGATGTAATTGAAAAGCTTTTCTTTTCTGATAAAAGATATGATTTAGGTGAAGTAGGTCGTTACCGGATCAATAAAAAATTGGGTTTAAGTGTTGATTCTGAAACAAGAGTTTTAACCAATGAAGATATCATTGAAATCATCAAACATCTTATTCAATTGGTAAATGCAAAAACTGACGTTGATGATATTGACCACTTAAGTAACCGACGAGTTCGTACTGTTGGTGAACAAATGTACAATCAGTTTGGTGTAGGTTTGGCACGTATGGCACGCACAATTCGTGAACGTATGAATGTGCGCGACAACGAAGTATTTACTCCTATTGATCTGATCAACTCAAAAACATTTTCATCGGTAATTAATTCTTTCTTCGGAACAAATGCATTATCTCAGTTCATGGATCAAACCAATCCATTGGCTGAGATGACACACAAAAGACGTATGTCGGCATTGGGGCCAGGCGGTTTATCAAGAGAAAGAGCAGGGTTTGAAGTACGTGACGTTCACTTTACACACTACGGAAGACTTTGCCCGATTGAAACACCTGAAGGACCAAATATCGGTTTGATTTCTTCATTTTGTGTGTTTGCAAAAATTAATGATCTTGGATTTATTTCAACTCCATACCGAAAAGTTGCAGATGGAAAAGTTGATCTTTCCGAAGAAGGTGTAGTTTACCTAACTGCCGAAGAGGAAGAAGGTCAGATAATTGCACAGGCAAATGCCCCAATTGATGAAAAAGGAAATTTTGTTAATGAAAGAGTAAAATCGCGTTTGGAAGGTGATTATCCGGTTGTTGAACCTGAAAGAGTTCAGTTAATGGACGTTGGTCCGAACCAGATTGCTTCGGTTGCAGCTTCATTAATTTCATTCCTTGAACACGATGATGCAAACCGTGCTTTGATGGGATCGAACATGATGCGCCAGGCAGTTCCGCTTTTAAGACCTGAAGCGCCTGTTGTTGGTACAGGTTTGGAAGGTAGAGCTGCTGCCGATTCTCAAATTCTTATAAAAGCTGAATTTGATGGTGTAATTGAATTTGTTGATGCTACAACAATTATCGTTCGTTACGATATTACCGAAGATGATCGTTTTGTTAGTTTCGATCCAGAAGTAGTAACTTACAATCTTCCAAAATATACAAAAACCAACCAGGGAACTACCGTTGACCTTAAACCTATTGTAAGAAAAGGTGAAAGGATTAAAAAAGGGCAAATTCTTACAGAAGGATATGCAACCGATAAAGGAGAACTTGCATTGGGTCGAAACCTTATGGTTGCATTTATGCCATGGCAGGGATACAACTACGAAGATGCAATTGTAATTTCAGAACGTATTGTTCGTGAAGATGTGTTTACCTCTGTTCATGTAGATGAATACAGCCTTGAAGTTCGCGATACAAAACGTGGTGTTGAAGAGTTTACTTCTGATATTCCAAATGTTAGCGAAGAAGCTACACGTAATCTGGATGAAAATGGGTTAATCCGTATTGGCGCCGATGTAAAACCTGGCGATATTTTAATTGGAAAGATTACTCCAAAAGGAGAATCAGATCCATCACCTGAAGAAAAACTGCTCCGCGCAATCTTCGGCGATAAAGCAGGTGATGTTAAAGATGCATCATTAAAGGCATCTCCTTCACTTTCAGGCATTGTTATCGATAAAAAGCTATTTTCAAGGGTAACAAAAGATAAAAAAGGAAAAGCTACCAAAACATTGCTTGATCAGATTGATGAAAGATTTGAGCGGGAAGTAACTTCTTTGCGAGCAAAACTTGAAGATAAACTTTTCACGTTGGTAACTGGAAAAACTTCTCAGGGAGTAAAAGATTATTATGGAACAGAAGTAATTGTAAAAGGAGTTAAATTTACTCTAAAACAGTTACAGGAGATTGATTATCTTAACATTAATCCAGTAAAATGGACAACTGATAAAGATAAGAATGATCTTATTTTCAGGGTAATTAATAACTATATTCATAAATATAAAGAGGCTGAAGCTGTTTCCCGCCGTGAAAGATATAATGTAACTATTGGTGATGAACTTCCGGCAGGAATTATTCAGTTAGCAAAAATTTACATTGCTAAAAAGCGTAAACTTCAGATTGGAGATAAAATGGCTGGACGCCACGGAAACAAAGGTATTGTTTCACGTGTTGTTCGTGATGAAGATATGCCATTCCTGGCGGATGGAACTCCGGTTGATATTGTATTGAATCCACTTGGTGTACCTTCGAGGATGAACCTCGGACAGATTTACGAAACTGTTCTTGGTTGGGCAGGAAAAGAACTGGGAATTAAATTTGCAACACCTATTTTCGATGGTGCGAGCCTTGAAGAAATATGTGAATATACCGACAAAGCCGGAATTCCAAGATTCGGGGAAACCAGGCTTGTTGATGGTGAAACCGGTGAACCTTTTGATCAGCCGGCAACCGTTGGAATTATTTACATGATGAAACTGGGTCACATGGTTGAAGATAAAATGCATGCACGTTCAATAGGTCCTTATTCATTGATTACGCAACAACCATTGGGTGGTAAAGCTCAATTTGGTGGTCAGCGTTTTGGTGAAATGGAAGTTTGGGCATTGGAAGCATTTGGTGCTTCGCATATTTTGCAGGAAATACTTACCGTTAAATCAGATGATGTAATGGGTAGGGCTAAAGCATACGAATCGATTGTTAAAGGAGAACCAATGCCTCAGGCTGGTATTCCTGAATCGCTTAATGTGTTACTGCATGAACTGAGAGGTCTTGGGCTTAGCGTAAGAATGGAATAAGTCAAGATCAATTTTAAGTTGGTTCTGTTATAATGTATATTAATTAGTATTATGGCATTTAGAAAAGATAATAAAGCGAAAATTAGTTTTTCAAAAGTATCAATCGGTCTGGCATCACCTGAAGAAATTCTGGAAAGATCGTTTGGAGAAGTATTGAAACCTGAAACGATTAACTACAGAACTTATAAACCTGAACGTGATGGTTTGTTCTGTGAACGTATTTTTGGACCGGTAAAAGATTATGAATGTCATTGCGGAAAATACAAACGTATCCGGTATAAAGGAATTGTTTGTGACCGTTGTGGAGTTGAAGTCACCGAAAAGAAAGTTCGTCGCGAACGCATGGGGCACATTTCACTCGTAGTGCCGGTAGCCCATATTTGGTATTTCAAATCATTACCAAACAAAATTGGATATTTACTTGGTTTGCCTACAAAAAAACTCGACAGTATTATTTATTACGAACGTTATGTCGTAATTAATTCGGGGGTTAAAAAGGTTGACGGAGTGAAGGAACTTGATTTTCTTACTGAAGAAGAATACCTTGATATTATTGATACTCTGCCAAAAGAAAACCAGTTGCTTGATGATGATGATCCAAACAAATTCATCGCGAAAATGGGGGCCGAAGCTTTATTCGAAATATTAAGCCGTATCAAACTTGATGATCTTTCGTTTGATTTGCGTCACAAAGCAAATACTGAAACATCACAGCAACGTAAAAACGAAGCGTTGAAACGTTTGCAGGTAGTAGAAGCTTTCAGGGCAAGTAAAAATATCAATCGTCCGGAATGGATGATTGTAAGGGTCGTTCCTGTAATTCCGCCTGATTTGCGTCCGTTAGTTCCGCTTGATGGAGGACGTTTTGCAACATCCGATTTGAATGACCTTTACCGTAGGGTAATTATTCGAAACAACCGTTTAAAAAGGTTAATTGAAATTAAAGCGCCTGAGGTAATCTTGCGAAATGAAAAACGAATGCTGCAGGAAGCAGTGGATTCATTGTTCGACAACTCAAGAAAATCGAATGCTGTTAAAACTGAAAATAACCGAGCTTTAAAATCACTTTCAGATAGTTTGAAAGGAAAACAAGGTCGTTTCCGTCAAAACCTGCTCGGTAAACGTGTTGACTATTCAGCTCGTTCGGTAATTGTGGTTGGCCCAAAATTGAAAATTCACGAATGTGGTATTCCAAAAGATATGGCAGCTGAACTTTACAAACCTTTTGTAATTCGTAAATTAATTGAAAGAGGTATTGTAAAAACAGTAAAATCAGCCAAAAAAATAGTTGACCGTAAAGATCCGGTTGTTTGGGAAATTCTTAGAAAATGTACTGAAAGGACATCCGGTAATGTTAAACCGTGCGCCCACATTGCACCGTTTGTCAATTCAGGCTTTTCAGCCGGTATTGATTGAAGGTAAAGCAATTCAGTTGCACCCGCTTGTGTGTACCGGTTTTAACGCCGACTTTGATGGTGACCAGATGGCAGTTCACCTTCCGTTAGGAAATGCTGCAATTCTTGAAGCACAGTTGTTGATGCTTGCTTCGCATAACCTGTTGAACCCTGCTAACGGTGCTCCAATTCAGGTGCCATCGCAGGACATGGTTCTTGGGTTTGTATTATATGACCAAGCCAAGAAAAGGTGCCCGTGGTGAAGGAATGACATTTTATTCTTCGGAAGAAGTAATTATTGCTTACTCAGAAAAGGTCATCGATCTGCATGCTATTATAAAAGTAAAAGTAGAAGATGTAGATGAAAATGGCGAATATTTCAAACATATTGTTGAAACAACTGTTGGACGGGTTCTATTTAATGAGAAAGTGCCAAGACAAGCTGGTTATATTAATCAGTTGTTGACGAAGAAATCGTTAAGAACCATTATTTCTGATGTATTTAAACGAAGCGGAAATGCTACTACCGTTGCTTTCCTCGACGATATTAAAGACCTTGGTTATACCATGGCTTATCGTGGTGGTTTGTCATTTAACCTTGATGATGTTATTATTCCTGAAAATAAGGAAAAAATTGTTAATGATGGATATGCTGAAGTTGAGGAAGTAATTAGCAACTACAACATGGGTTTCATTACCAACAACGAAAGATACAACCAGGTTATTGATATTTGGACACATGCCAACTCAAGACTAACTCATTCGGTAATGCAAACACTGAGTTCCGATAAACAAGGTTTCAACTCAATTTATATGATGCTTGACTCTGGTGCCCGTGGTTCAAAAGAACAGATCCGACAGTTATGCGGAATGAGGGGATTGATGGCGAAACCACAAAAGTCAGGTTCAACAGGTTCTCAGATTATTGAAAACCCGATTTTGGCAAACTTTAAAGAAGGACTTTCAGTTCTTGAGTACTTTATTTCTACTCACGGTGCCCGTAAAGGTTTGGCCGATACAGCATTGAAAACTGCTGATGCTGGTTATCTTACCCGTCGTTTGGTTGACGTGGCACAGGATGTAATTATTTCTGAAGACGATTGCGGAACATTGCGTGGTTTGATTGCAACACCGGTAAAAAATAATGAAGAAGTAGTTGCTTCACTTTATGATCGTATTCTTGGTCGTACTTCTGTTCACGATATTTATCATCCGTTAAACGGTAAATTCATTGTCGCTTCAGGAGATGAAATTACAGAAGAAATTGCGACATACAATTGAAAATTCTCCAATTGAAACGGTTGAAATTCGTTCAGTATTAACCTGTGAATCAAAAGTAGGAGTTTGTGCCAAATGTTACGGAAGTAACCTTGCCACCGGACTAAAAGTTCAGAAAGGAGAGGCTGTTGGTGTAATTGCAGCACAATCAATTGGTGAGCCAGGAACACAGCTTACACTGCGTACATTCCACGTTGGTGGTATTGCAGGTAACATTTCAGCACAATCAACAGTTGAATCAAGATATGATGGTTATGTGGAAATTGAAGAACTACGTGCCGTTAAGTTTGAAAACGAAGAAGGTTCTGATGTTGATGTAGTTGTCAGCCGGTTGGCAGAATTGAAAATCATTGATAAAAATACAAATATTCCATTGTCAACTCACCCAATTCCATATGGTTCAAAACTGTATGTGAAAAATGGTGAAGAAATCAGAAAAGGAAAATTGATTTGTGAATGGGACCCGTTTAATGGTGTAATTATTACTGAATTTGATGGTATTGTTGAATTTGAAAACCTGATTGATGGAATTACCTATCGCGAAGAATCGGATGAACAAACCGGTTACAAAGAAAGTGTAATTATTGAAACCAGGGATAAAACCAAGAACCCAACTTTGAAAGTTATTGATGAAAGATGGAAATGCCATCCGCTCGTACAACTTGCCGGTTGGTGGTCATATTTCCGTTGATAACAAACAGAAAGTTAAAGCGGGTATGGTATTGGTTAAAATTCCTCGTGCAGCCGGTAAAGCAGGTGATATCACTGGTGGTTTGCCGCGTGTAACTGAGTTGTTCGAAGCACGTAATCCATCTAATCCGGCTGTTGTTTCTGAAATTGATGGTGAAGTTTCACTGGGTAAAATCAAACGTGGTAATCGTGAAATAATCGTAACTACAAAAACCGGTGATGTTAAGAAATACATGGTTCCACTTTCAAAACAGATTTTGGTTCAGGAAAACGATTATATCCGTGCAGGAACACCGCTTTCTGACGGCGCTACAACTCCATCTGACATTCTTGCAATTAAAGGTCCAACTGCCGTTCAGGAATATATTCTGAATGAAGTTCAGGACGTTTACCGTATGCAGGGTGTAAAGATTAATGATAAACATTACGAAGTTATCATTCGTCAGATGATGCGTAAAGTTGAAATTGAAGATCCGGGTGATACCCGTTTCCTTGAAAAACAGGTAGTGGATAAAAACGAATTCTTCTCTGAAAACGACTGGATTTACAACAAAAAAGTTGTTATTGAACCGGGAGATGCCGAAGGAATGAAAGCTGGTCAGATCATTTCATCCCGTAAACTTCGCGATGAAAATTCGCAATTGAGAAGAAAAGATAAAAAATTGGTTGAAGCCAGGGATGCAATTCCCGCAACATCCAGCCAGGTATTACAGGGAATTACCAGGGCAGCGCTGCAAACACGTAGTTGGTTGTCGGCAGCATCGTTCCAGGAAACTACAAAAGTACTGAACGAAGCAGCAATTAATGGTAAAACGGATTACCTCGATGGATTGAAAGAGAATGTAATTTGTGGTCACCTGATTCCGGCTGGTACCGGTTTGAAAGAATACAAAAACCTTGTTGTAGGGTCAAAATCAGAATATGATCAACTGATCGAAATGAAAAGTTAATCGGATCAAAAATTGAAATGTCATGGATGATAAAAATCAAAAACCACAACAACTGAATATTGAATTGAGTGAGGAAATTGCACAGGGAATTTATTCCAATCTTGCAGTAATAACTCATTCTAGCTCAGAGTTCGTGGTTGATTTTGTGCGAATTATGCCTGGAATTCCAAAAGCAAATGTGAAATCGAGGGTTATTCTTACACCGGAACATGCTAAACGTTTGTTAATGGCTTTACAGGATAATATTAAGAAATATGAAGCCGTGCACGGACCAATAAAAAATATAAAGCCGGGTTCCGACCCCATGATGCCGCCAATGAATTTTGGCGGGCCTACAGCACAGGCATAAAAGATATTAAAGAGGAATCAAGTTTTTGGTTCCTCTTTTTTTTATAATTTTTCTTGCATGTAATCCAATATCTATTGTTTATCGGGGAAAGTCGAAATTGATTAATTAAAACAAATATAAATTACGCTTATAGGTTAATTTTGGAAATAATTGAGAACTTTATTTAATTGGTTTAATATATTTATTTTGAATGATTTACGGTGATATTGTCATGTGTAAATCGGTATGATTTTCAACCATTGTATTTTTGTCGTATCTTTTTAACTTCCTTTACATCAATCTATCTTGATTTCTTTGGGTTGAATATTTATATTTGCCTCTTTTCTTTTCAGAAATAAAAGAATTTGTGGTTTCTTCAAACCAAAAGCTTAAAAACTAAATTGAATCAAATACAACAGATATAAATAATTTTATACAGATGAAAGCTTACAAAATTATTGTTTTGGCCAAGCAAGTTCCTGATACAAGGAATGTTGGTAAAGATGCAATGAAAGCTGACGGGACGGTTAACAGGGCGGTTTTACCAGCCATTTTTAATCCTGAAGATTTGAATGCATTAGAACAGGCATTACGAATTAAGGATCAATATCCGGGATCAACGGTAAAAATTCTTACTATGGGGCCAGGACGCGCAGCTGATGTAATTCGTGAAGGATTATTCAGGGGAGCCGATGGAGGTATTTTGCTTACCGACCGTGCATTTGCCGGATCTGATACACTGGCTACTTCTTATGCACTGGGACAATCATTAAAAAAAATGGGGAAGATTGATCTTATCATTGCTGGTCGTCAGGCAATTGACGGGGATACAGCACAGGTAGGGCCACAGGTCGCTGAAAAACTAAAGATGCTTCAGGTTACTTATGTTGAAGAAATAAAAGAACTAAAAAACAATACAATTGTTTTAAAACGAAGATTGGATCGTGGTGTTGAAACTGTAAAATGTTCTCTTCCGGTGGTGATCACGGTTAATGGCTCAGCGCCAGATTGCCGGGCAAGAAACGCCAAATTATTAATGCAGTTCAAACATGCAAAAACAGTAACCGAACTTCAGAAAGAAAATGAAGATTACACGTCTTTATACAATGATCGTCCGGATTTAAACATTCCCGAATGGACGGTTAACGATATTGAAACCGATCCCGAACAACTTGGGCTAACCGGTTCTCCAACAAAGGTGAAGAGCATTGAGAATGTGGTGCTTCAGGCAAAAGATTCAAAAGTAATTTCCTCTTTGGATGCTGAAATTGAGAGCATGATGATTGAGTTAATTAATAGCCACACCATCGGTTAATTTACCCTTGAAAATCGTAGAATATGAATAATATATTTGTGTATTGTGAAATAGAAGATGGCCAGGTAGCCGAGGTTAGCCAGGAATTACTGACAAAAGGAAGAACGCTGGCAAATGAACTTAAATGTCAAACTGGAGGCGATTGCAATTGGCCATGAACTTGAAGGAATCGCTGAACAGGTAATACCTTATGGAGTTGATAAACTTTATCTTGCCGATGATAAAAGATTATATCCATATCAGACTTTACCGCACACTTCAGTGGTTGTAAAATTATTTGAAGAAGAAAAGCCACAGATTGCTTTGATGGGAGCCTCTTCCATTGGCCGTGATTTGGGACCTCGGGTTTCTTCCGCGTTACATAGTGGTTTAACAGCCGACTGTACAAGTTTGGTAATTGGCGATCATTTTGATAAAAAAGCCGATAAAAAATACGATCAGTTGTTGTATCAGATTCGTCCTGCTTTTGGAGGAAACATTATCGCAACTATCATTAATCCCGATTGCCGCCCGCAAATGGCGACAGTTCGCGAGGGAGTAATGAAGAAAAACATTCTCGACAAAAAATATAAAGGTGAAGTTGTAAAGCTTGATGTTTCGAAATATGTAAGCGATACAGATTTTATTGTTGAAATCATCGATCGTCATATTGAAAAAAGCAAATTGAATATTAAAGGATCGCCAATAATTGTAGCCGGTGGTTACGGAGTTGGTTCAAAAGAAAATTTCAGGTTGCTTTATGAGCTTGCCGAAGTTTTAGGTGGCGAAGTTGGCGCATCGCGCGCCGCAGTTGATGCAGGTTATACTGATCATGAACGTCAGATAGGACAAACCGGGATAACCGTGCGTCCGAAACTATATATTGCATGTGGTATTTCAGGGCAAATCCAGCACCGTGCAGGTATGGAACAGTCAGCCCAGATTATCGCTATTAATACTGATCCTGAAGCTCCGATAAATTCCATAGCCGATTATGTTATTACCGGAGACGTAGCTGAAATCATTCCTAAAATGATTAAGTATTACAAAAAGAACACAAAATAGTTTGACGATTAACAAGAACTAAAATGGCAAATTTTTATACCGATAATAGCGAATTAAAATTTCACTTAAACCACCCTTTAATGGAAAAAATTGTTCGTTTAAAAGAGCGTAATTTTTCTTTTAAAGACGAATTTCCATTTGCACCGGTGGATTATGAAGATGCAATCGATAGTTACAATCGTGTACTTGAAATAGTAGGCGAAATTTGTGGTGATATTGTTGGCCCAAACGCAGAAGGAATAGATGCAGAAGGCCCGCAGGTAGTTGACGGTCATGTAATTTATGCAAGTGGTACATCAAGAAATATCAAAGCTTTGAATCAGGCAGGATTAATGGGAATGTCGCTACCATACAAATATGGTGGGCTTAATTTTGCGATTGTTCCTTACATTATGGCTGCTGATATTGTTTCGCGTGCTGATGCAGGTTTTGTAAATATTTGGGGTTTACAGGATTGTGCTGAAACCATTAACGAGTTTGCATCTGAAGAGCAGAAAGATAAATATCTTCCACGAGTTTGTAATGGCGATACAATGGCCATGGATTTAACTGAACCGGATGCAGGTTCCGATTTGCAGGCAGTTCAGTTAAAAGCTTCCTGGGACGAGGAGAAAAAAACATGGTACTTAAACGGTGTAAAACGTTTTATCACCAATGGTGATGGTGAAATTTCACTTGTGCTTGCCCGTTCTGAACCAGGAACAAAAGATGGCCGTGGACTATCCATGTTTATTTATGATAAATTGAAAGGCGGCGTAACAGTGCGTCGTATCGAGCATAAAATGGGAATTATTGGTTCACCTACCTGTGAACTGGTTTTTAAAGATGCTCCGGCAGAATTAGTTGGCTCGCGAAAAATGGGGTTGATTAAATATGTAATGGCATTGATGAATGGCGCCCGTTTGGGTATTGCGGCCCAATCTGTTGGAGTGAGTGAAGCTGCTTATCGTGAAGCGTTGAATTATGCAAAAGAAAGAATGCAGTTCGGAAAAGCAATTATTCGCTTCCCCGCTGTTTACGAAATGTTATCGTTAATGAAAGCAAAGCTTGATGCCTCAAGAACGTTGCTTTATGAAACAGCTCGTTTTGTTGATATGTACAAAACATACATGCATATTTCTGAAGAACGTCAACTTGAAAAAGAAGAGCGCGAAGAAATGAAGATGTATCAACGATTGGCTGATGTTTATACTCCACTTGTTAAAGGAATGGCGAGTGAATACAGCAACCAGTTGGCTTATGATGCCGTTCAGATTCATGGTGGGTCAGGTTTTATGAAAGATTACCCTGTGGAACGTATTTATCGTGATGCACGAATTACTTCAATTTATGAAGGAACAACGCAGTTGCAGGTTGTTGCGGCGATAAGAGGCGTTACAACCGGTGCATATCTCAACCAGATTCGTGAATATGAAGCACAGAAAGTTTCTCCGCAACTGGAATATTTGAAAAGATCACTAATTATTTTAACTGACGAATATGAGCAGGCAGTGAAAAAAGTAATTGCACCCGATGATAACGAGTTTGTGGATTTTCACGCTCGTCGTTTAGTTGAAATGGCCGGGCACATTATTATGAGTTACCTTTTATTGCTCGATTCAAACCGGGAAGAATCATTCCTGAAATCGGCTAAAAATTACATAACATTTGCCAAGGCACAGGTAAAAGCTCATTCAGAGTTTATAAGAGTTTCAGAATTAAGTGATTTGGGAACTTATAAGTTTGAATTGTAGAATTTCAATAGATATAGAAAAAGCCACTTCAGTTTTTGGGGTGGCTACATTTTTTTGTCAGATTATAAGAGGAAATGTTATTGGTGGAAGTTTTTTCGATTGGATTTTCGTCTGTAAAAATTCCTGATTATTTGGAACTAAATACCGCAGGTTCAACTTCATCAATAATTCCAAGAAAAGATATACTTTGCCTTTGTTCGCTGGATACCTTTAAATAGGTATATCCAAGTTCAGAAATACGAAAATAAAATTTCATATTATCATTTTCTCCCATTGCATTAAAACCAATAATGTATTTATCTTTTTCCTGTTTTTCAGAATAGTTTTCATAGGGCCTTGTGAAAATTAGGGGAGAGTTTTCTATTTTGTAGTCCGATTCAAACCCGTAGAAAGGTAAATAAGAAGAAATAATACCACCATTTATATTTAAGGAGAAAAATTCTTCTAAACTTACCGGATCGCCACATTGCGGCACAACCGAACGCGCACTAAATACAAATGTTTTACTTTCGATTAGCTTGCTTACTTTTTCTGTCTGCTCAGCAAGTTTTTCATTCTTGCACTCCTTGCGACTTTTTTTTGCAACTTCCTGTGCATTTACAGAGAAATATAAAATAGATAAAGCCAGAGTAAAAATAAAACTTTTCATAACTTCAAATTTAATTGTCTGTCAATTTATCTTACTTAAAATTAATCATCTTTGATTCTCAAAAATTACTAAGTTAATAATAATAATTAATACGGATAAAAATGATTTATGTTTAAATTAAGCGGAATGAATTTTGCTAATACGGTGTAAAATATTGATATACATTTTTTTATGGCAGCTTAATTTATTTGAAATGATTCATTTAAATTGGCTCAAGGATGTCTGGAATTGAATTTAGGGATAATTAACAGTTGACTAATAATTTACTTTTTTTTCTTTTTTTTTGGTTTTCTTTCGGGAAGTTCTTTAACCGTAATGCGAACAAGTTCACTGATCCATTCCCGGTCTTCCAGTTTCTCTTCAATAAGAAACGCTGTTTTTGATCCAGGATATGGTGGAGCTTCAATAACATTTTGAATAAACACTCTGCCTGCATTAGTAGGTTTGATAAATAACTTGTTGTCACAAATAAGCCCAAATATTTTGCCATCAGCAAAAATCCCATACTCACCAAACATAGCACGGCAGGTAATTAAACCAGCATTTTCAATTTGATCAACAACAAATTCCACAAAACATTTATCAGATGCCATTACGCTTAAATGTAGTACTCGTTATTTCAATGATTGAATAAAATTAAGGAAAAGCTTTTAATTAACTAGCGGTTCTGAAGAATAAGTTTTTTAGTACATGACAAATCAGGAGTTAGCATTTTTACGATATATATTCCTGATTCCAAATGTCTTAAGTCAACATTTACAATGGATTTTGATGGCTTAATATCTTCCTTTATTTCACCGTTTGAGTTAAAAATTTTAATAGATGATTCCTGTTCCTCAGAAAAATTTTGAATTTTGAATGAGAACAAACCATTTGTTGGATTTGGGAATGTTAGAATTGAGCTGTCAAATATTGTAAAACCATTTTTATCTTTTTCATCAATTAATACATATTTTTCTCTAAAGTCTGAGATGCCATTATTATTATGATCAGGAAGCGGAACATTTGAGCCTGTACTGTTGCAATCACGAAGCCAAAATTTTACAATGTCAAATGCATCGTCAAGCCCGTCATTGTCAAAATCTGCATTTATTAAATAAAAATCTGCAAGACTATCAAAATTTAAGTCAGTTGCTTCAATAAAATCGTTAATATTATCATTGTCTGAATCATCGTCCAAATAGTCAGGAATATTGTCTTTGTCAGTGTCAACGGTAATAAATGAGCTTTTTGCATCTTTCCCTTCGAATACATCATCCCACCCATTATTATTTAAATCTATTCCTGATGGCAATTTATAATCATCTTCCGATTGCCATTCTCTTATGTCCGGTATGCCATCGTTGTCATCATCAATATCAAAGTTATCGGTAATTCCATCATCATCAGAATCAATGTTCCCATTTCCTTCAACAGTATCTGGAATGCCATCATTGTCATCATCCAAATCTTTTATATCTTCTATTCCATCACAATCAAAATCACTTATTACATTAATATATGCTGTTGCCTCTGAATAATTAGTAACATCATTTTCATCGTAAATATGATAACGGAAAGTTACTGTTCCATTATAACCAACATTAGCTAAATAGGCAAAATTACCTCCATTGCCAAAAGATAGTATTTGCTTTTCTGTACAAACAACATATTGAATTTTAGCTGAAATACCTTCGGGAACAAAGTCATTTGCAATAACATTATCCCCAAAACCTAAAGTGCCGCATCCGCTTGTAAAATTAAAGGTATCATTTGAAGCAATAATCTTTCTGGAATTGGAGAGATTGTTCTCAACAACATTTGCTGTTGAATTTCCCAGACTAAAAGCAATTTCTGTAAAACAGAATGCTAAAATACTGGTTGCCACAATCTTTAACTTAAGGTTCATTTTTTAATTCCGATTTCTTCTAATAAAAGTACGTGGTTGGATTTGACAGGTCCCCCTAAAAAAATTTAAAAAAAGCGTCAGAATTTCTGATTTTATACTTCATGAAATCTGACATATGTAAGATTAAAACTTATTCATGGAAAGGGTATGGTGATAGAAATTAACTGTAAATGTATGTAAAAAGTGGCTTTTAAAGCAGGATTTTAAATGTTAACATAAAGGGCGATGTCAGTAATAAATATTGATTGATCCCGGTTTTTTTCTTTTAAGAATTCATATCCATTATTTTTTCATTGGCTTTTTGTTCGAAAAACCAATACAACTTTAAAATTTCCTTTCTGCTTGATAAATAAAATGCAAAAAAAAGTAACGAACAAAATTTTATTTTGTCGATTCTGTCAAATAAGGGGTAAGATAAAAATTTATGTATTTTATATCGATGCTCGGGGTTCAATTAAGGGGTGTGCTTCAGTATTTTTAATAAGCATTTCATATATAGGGTAGTTAAACTATAGGGGGTTTTAAAATAGTTCTGTTTTGCAAAAGTTATTAAATAGGCAAATATGCAACAATATTGTAAAATGAAATTAATTTAATATAGAATATTGTCAGAAAATATTTGCAAGTGTAATCATAATGATTATTTTTGGCTGGAGTTTTATGAATAGAAATTAATTGTTTTAAGATATGTGTGGAATAGTTGGAGCGTTTGATTTAAAGACAAATACGCAAGATTTAAGATCGAATGTTTTGGAGATGTCTAAAAGACTTCGCCATCGTGGTCCTGACTGGTCAGGAATTTATTGTGGCGATAAAGCCATTATTGCTCACGAAAGGCTTTCGATTGTTGACCCTGAATCAGGTGGTCAACCATTATATAGTAAGGATCGCAAACTCATACTCGGGGTAAATGGTGAAATATATAATCATCAGGAAATCAGAAAGCAATACGATGGAAAATACGAATTTCTGACAGGTTCCGATTGTGAAGTTATTTTGGCGCTTTATCGTGATAAAAAGGAAAAATTCCTTGATGAAATGAACGGCATTTTTGCGTTTGCATTATATGATGAGGAAGAAGATGCGTTTTTAATTGCGCGAGATCATATTGGTATTATTCCGCTTTACCAGGGATGGGACAAATGGGGAAATTATTATGTGGCTTCAGAATTGAAAGCTTTGGAAGGATTCTGCAATAAAATTCAGGAATTTCCGCCTGCTCATTATTATTATAGTAAAGATGGTGAAATAAAACGTTGGTACAACAGAGAGTGGACAGAATACGAAAATGTAAAAGATAATCCAGCCAGCATTGATGAATTGGCAAAATCACTGGAGCAGGCTGTTCATCGCCAGTTAATGTCTGATGTTCCTTATGGGGTTCTTTTGTCAGGTGGTCTTGATTCATCAATTACCTCGGCACTTGCTAAAAAATATTCAGGAAAAAGGGTTGAAGACGGAGATGAAAAAATGGCATGGTGGCCACAACTGCACTCCTTTGTAATTGGGCTTGATGGGTCACCTGACCTTGCAGCTGCACGTACAGTTGCCGATTATATAGGAACTATTCATCACGAAATTCATTATACCATTCAGGAAGGTTTAGATGCTATCAAAGATGTAATTTATCATATCGAAACTTATGATGTTACCACTGTTAGAGCATCAACTCCAATGTATATGCTTGCCCGCGTGATTAAATCAATGGGTATAAAAATGGTACTTACCGGAGAAGGGGCTGATGAAATTTTTGGTGGATATCTTTATTTCCATAAGGCTCCAAACGCTGAAGAATTTCATAACGAAAGTGTTCGCAAAGTTAACAGGTTAAATATGTATGATTGTTTACGCGCGAATAAATCGCTTGCTGCATGGGGAGTTGAAGGTCGTGTGCCATTCCTTGATAAAGAATTTATTGATGTGGCCATGAGGTTTAATCCTGAAGAAAAAATGGCTAAAAACGGACGGATGGAAAAATGGCCCGTAAGAAAAGCTTTTGAAGATATTTTACCGGAAAGTGTAGCCTGGCGACAAAAAGAACAGTTTTCTGATGGAGTTGGTTATGGTTGGATTGATACGTTGAAAAAAATTGCAAGTGAGCAGGTTACTGATGAGATGATGAAAAATGCCAAATACCGGTTTACTGTTAATACTCCGAGGAGCAAGGAAGAGTATTTGTATCGTTCAATTTTTAGCGAGCATTTTCCTTCTGATGCTGCAGCTTCTTGTGTTCCATCAGTGCCTTCAATAGCTTGTAGCACTGAAACTGCGCTGCTCTGGGATGCATCGTTCCAAAACAATGCTGATCCTTCAGGAAGAGCAGTAAGCGGAGTTCACGGAAAAGGTGCTATCTTTGCAGATATCAAAAACAGGTAGTTTTTGGTTGAAACGATAAATGCCATCTTCTTTGCAATAAGAAGGTGGCTTTTCTTTTTCTTCACATTTATTGTAATCATTGCATATTTCAAAAAATTATCATTCATTTTTTAATTGTAATATTACTGAATAATTATAAAATGGAAGGCTGAAAATGTTTAGATACTAATACTGTTGATTATAGGCTGTATTATTTATCTTCGCATAAAAATTGGAAATTATCGAAGTATGAAAAGGATTTTGTTTATTGCTCTTACTGTTATTCTTTTTGGCTGTTCAGAGAAAGAAAAAGGTTTTACAATAAAAGTGAATTTGGAAGGCGCTCAGGGCAAAGTGACACTGGGCGAAAACATTGGCGGAACTCTTGTTGGAGTGGATACTGCTGATTTTGTAAAAAGTGTTGCAACATTAAAAGGTTCGGTTGAATATCCGCATCAATATTATCTCTCAATAGTTGGGGGCCGTTCCAATGCTGTCGTCTTTGTTGAAAATACAAAAATGGAAGTTTCAGGGAATGTTGATTCACTAAATATGATAAAGGTTAACGGCTCTGAAACACACGATGATTACCAGGAAATAAAAGATAAAATTAATAATATTCAGCAAGAATATATGTCAACATATATAGATGCGCAGGCTGCATTTTCTGTTGGTGACACAGTTAAAGGTCAAGGTTTATTAGAACAAGTTCAGGCAATGTATGAAAGCCTTGATGATGTTCAGGTAGAATTTGTTAAAAATAATCCATCATCCTATTTTAGCCCAATTGTCCTTTTGAGTATTCAGAATGAAATTGATTTTGATGTTCTTGATACCCTGGTTAACGGTTTGGATTCAACTATTTTGGAAATACCTTCAATGGTTCAACTCAAGGAACGTGTTGAATTATTAAGAAATGTAGCGGTTGGAAAAATTGCTCCTGATTTTACTCAAAACGATGCTAATGGTAATCCGGTAAAATTTTCTGATATATATTCACAAAATGAAGTTACATTACTCGATTTCTGGGCTTCCTGGTGTCAGCCTTGTCGCGCTGAAAACCCAAATGTAGTGGCAGTTTATAACGACTATAAAGACAAAGGATTTACCGTTTTTGGCGTTTCGCTTGATCAGGATAAAGCATCATGGTTAAAAGCCATTGAAATGGATAAATTAAACTGGACACAGGTTTCAGATCTTGCCTATTGGAACAATGTTGTTGCGAATGAATATGGAGTAAATTCAATTCCTTCAAGTTTATTGGTTGATAAAACCGGTAAAATTATCGGACGCGATAAACGAGGTGATGATTTGCGTGAAATAGTTTCGGAAATTCTTGATTAATGATGATTACCAAATAACTGACGAGCCTCTTTTTAAGAGGCTTTTTTATTGCATCAAATTATTACATTTGTTCGCAAATTATGCAAAATCATTTTGGAGAAATAGCAGGAATTTTAACTGCCGTTTTCTGGACAATAACAAGTCTGGCATTTGAGTCGGCGGGGAAAAAAGTTGGCTCGTTGGCGGTGAATTTGATTCGTCTGGTGATGGCTCTCTTTTTTATTGGTATTTACAGTTGGATTGCACGGGGATTCTTTTTCCCAACCGATGCCACTGTGTTCCAGTGGAAATGGCTCGCGCTCTCTGGTTTGATAGGTTTTGTAATTGGTGATTTGCTCCTTTTTCAGGCGTTTGTTGTTATTGGGGCCCGAATTTCGATGTTGATGATGGCGTTAGCGCCACCGTTCACAGCCTTAATTAGCTGGTTTATTTTGGGTGAGATAATGTCTGCAATGAATTTATTGGGAATGACAATTACTCTTTCAGGAATAGTTATCGTTATTTTAAAACGGGAAAGGGTGGAACAAAATGGTCAGATGATAAAAAAGCTGAAAGCGAGTTACTCGGTGCAAGGAATTCTACTGGCAATAGGCGGTGCAATGGGACAGGCAACCGGTTTGGTCATCAGTAAAAAAGGCATGGGAGATTACGATGCTTTTTCAGCAACACAAATACGGGTACTGACAGGAATTGTTGGTTTTGCAATTTTATTCATTTTTATGAAAAGATGGCCACGGGTTTGGGCGGCATTACAAAACAGGTCGGCAATGAAACGCATTTCTTTGGGCGCTTTTTTTGGCCCATTTCTCGGAGTATCATTTTCACTATTGGCAGTTCAGCATACACAGGCTGGAATCGCTGCAACTTTAATGGCAATTTCTCCTGTGCTGATTATTCCACCTGCCATTTTTCTTTTTGGCGAGAAAGTTAACTGGAAAGAAATTTCTGGTGCAATTATTACCGTTGCCGGGGTTGCTTTATTTTTTCTTTAACACAAAAACTCACGAACAATGGTAAAACTTCCATGACCATTGATACTAATTTTATATATCCTTTATTATTTGGTTTGTTTTAAGTAGTTAAATCCCATTAAAATTGAAGCATTCTATCCTTCTTGAATTCTTGCATTTGTAAAAATTATTCACTCACTCATTCACTCAACACATCAATCCTTCAGTCCATCAATCCATCAATCTCTAATTCAAATATTCCTTCAATTCAGCCAGTTTCATTTGCCTGTCCATTGAAAATGTCACACTTTCCCGTTCTACTTTATTCAAAAGGAAATAAGATTTCCGAAAGAAATCAAGCTTACTTGCAGCATCTTCTTCCATTTCGCCTTGTTCTTTTAAAACAAAAGCTACCATTTCAATATGTTCATTGGTAAGATTTTTTTCTTTTTCAAGTAGCTCCACAAGTTGTTCAATGTTCATTTTTCGAATATCAGTTTGAATATCGAGAATTTGATAGAAATATTTTATTTCATCTAGTGCTTTTCCCTTTTCTCCTTTTTTACGCCACCTTAGTATTTTTTGAATTACCTCAAACAACATTAAAAGTTGACGCATTAAATAATCTTTTTCTAATCCCATGAGTTAAAAATTTCAACAACCATACAACAAAAAAGTACAATATTCAGTCATCTGATTATTTGCCATTTTAATTTTTGTATTTGTCATTTCAATTAATACTAAAATCTAAAAATCAGTTCGTCTAAATATAATGTTTAGTTTTGGAGAAATTTTTTGAATGGGATATTTTGATGACATATTTGGTAACAGCGACAGTTTCGACGATGGTTTGAAAGAAGGCGTTGATTTTTATCTTGAAAATGGTTACCGTGTTATGACCGAGCATTACCTGGTAAAACGTGGATATTGCTGTTCAAACGGTTGTCGTCATTGTCCTTATTATCCAAAAGCACAAAAAGGAAACACAGTCTTACGGAGCGGAATAAAAAATAAATTATGAGAGGTAAGGATTTATGTATTGTTTTTATGGGAACACCCGATTTTGCGGTTGCAAGTTTAAAAGCGCTGATTGAAAACGGTTATAATGTTGTTGGAGTTATAACTGCTCCTGACAAACCTGCCGGACGCGGAAAAAAGCTGGCCGGATCGGCGGTAAAAGAATATGCATTAGAGAATAATTTGAAATTACTTCAACCTGAAAAACTAAAAAATCCTGTCTTTATAAAAGAATTAAAAGAATTGAAAGCTGACCTCCAAATTGTTGTTGCTTTCAGAATGTTGCCTGAAGTTGTTTGGAATATGCCCAAATACGGAACCTTTAATTTGCATGGTTCATTATTGCCACAATACCGGGGAGCAGCACCATTAAACTGGGCCGTAATTAATGGCGAAACAAAAACCGGCGTTACTACTTTTTTACTTGATCATGAAATTGATACCGGGAAAATCCTGTTCAAAAGGGAGATTGAAATTGGTGAAAATGATACGGTTGGTGATATTCATGACCGACTGATGGAAATTGGAGCAAACCTTGTTTTGGAAACGGTGGATGCAATCGCCGCAGGAAACATTCAGCCCATTCCACAAAAAAAATTGGCTGATATAACTGAAATAAAACACGCACCCAAACTTTTCAAAGAAGATTGTAAAATTGACTGGAATAAGAACCTGGAAGAAATTCGTAATCTGATTCGCGGATTGTCGCCTTATCCAACAGCGTGGAGTAATTTGGTAAATAAGAAAACCGGAGAAGAGATTCTTGCGAAAATATATTTTGCCCGGAATGTTTCTGTTGAAAAAACAGGAAATCCGGGCTTAATTGAAACGGATGGAAAAAACTACTTGAATGTTGCTTGTGAAAATGGTTGGCTGCAAATAACCGACCTGCAAATATCAGGTAAGAAAAGAATGAAAACAGAGGATTTTTTGAGAGGGTTTCAGCAGATTAGAGAATACTATTTTCAATAATAAAAAGATTCAGTCTCCAGTCTCAGTTTCCAGTTTAAGATGCGTTCCTGCAACTGAAAACTGCGACTGCGACCGTTTAATGTAAAAAAGGATGGCATCTCTCTTAAGAAAGATGCCATCCTTTTGCATACTGAATTCTTCGACTGGATACAATTTATTTCTTCTTCCCATTCATAATAAAGAAGTAAATCAAAAATCCTAATGAAATGGATACCAGTAAAATCCCAAATGGTAAAACTGAATTGTAATTAGTCAAATAACTTTCCGGATTATTCCATTTCAGCTACTTCAATAAGTATTAATCCCAATCCTGCCATTAAGGCAACAAGTCCCCATTTTAATGATGGATACTTGTTTACTTCGATCATTTATTGGTTTTGGAGTATCCAAAATTCCTACCCGTTCATATTGTTCCGACTTGATCAGTCTTCTTTTTAAAAGATAATCTGCAATTAAACTCAGAATGTAATATATTCCTGAGAATACGATTGCTGTAATTAAAATTTCATCTAAACTTCCCATGATAATTTGTTTTTAATTTTTGAATTCTGACCGTTTGACACAACTGGTTTCAAAAATGTTGCAGGTATGTCAATTTTTTTATTTGAGGTTCTTTGCAATGGAATTCAAATACCAAAACGCAATACATTAAGATTTGCAAATTGAACAATACTGATGTAGGTAAAAGGTCGCATGTTTGTTATTTTTTCTTTTGTAAAATAAATTAAAAAATACTGCAACATTTGAGTAACTTTCGTCGTCAGTTGAGATAATTATGAACGATGCTGAACTGGTTCAACAGGTTTTGAATGGAAATAATAATGCGTTCCGTTTTCTGGTTGCAAAAAACCAGCGCCTTGTTGTGCATATTGTTGGCCGTATTGTTCAGCAACAGGAAGATGTGGAAGATGTTTGCCAGGAAGTTTTTATTAAGGTTTTCAGAAAATTAAAAAAATTCAGGGGCGAATCGAAACTTTCAACATGGATTGCAAGAATTGCATATAATACCAGTATCTCGCATATCCGAAAAGGCAAATACGATGTTCATTCGTATGATGAACAACCACTTTTGATAGCTGCAGAAAAGGATGAATCGTTGAACCAGAAGATAGTTGAAAGAGAAGAGGCAAAAAATATTTAATGCAGTTCATTGAAAAATTGCCTGTTCAGTACAGAACGGTTTTAACTTTATTTCATCTTGAAGAATTTTCGTACAGGGAGATTGAGGAAATAACTGAAATGCCCGAAGGAACCATAAAAAGTTACCTTTCGCGTGCAAGGAAACTTTTAAAAGATCAGATGGAAAAGATGACAGAAACAGAAAAAACAAATATATTTACCAATTATGACTAAAATGAAAAACTTTTTTGATACCGATGAATTGATGGAAGAGGTTCTTAAAACCGATCCGGGTTTTACTCTTTCCGATAATTTTGCGGATAAAGTTGCCAAAAAGGTTGAAATAAGGTTTGCATGGCAACAGTATTTCAGGGAATTCCTGATTTATTTGGGGGTGTTAGTTGGTATTGCAGGCGTTGTAACCGGAATGTCATTTTTGTGGTTTGGGCTAGAAACTGATATGGCAATTTCGTTTTTGCAAACTAATATTCCTCTCATCATAGGAACATTATTCATTGTTGTATTTATATTATTTGCCGATCGTGTGCTGCTTCGTTATTTTATGTATCGGTCATCAAATGATATTATATAACAAAAAGTTATACCATTTTTTTCTACTCTCCTCCTTTGGAGGCTGCGATTTTTATCGGGAGGGGAAGCCTTCTATTTTCTTTTGTTCGAATGTAAAAGAATTTCCTGTCCAATAACTGGCTGAGTGCCAAATTTCATTTTATTTCTGCGGTAAAGAGGCTTTAATTTAATTCCATAAAGCTGCGAAATGTAGTGCATTGTTTCATTCGGCTGCACAATATGGGTCAATAATTTTCTTGAAGTTTTCTTGTTTTTTTGTTCTACATAAATAATCTCACCTGATTGTGGCTGGTAATCATCAGGCAAATCGTTGAAATTATAAAGCTCCCATGGTTCTAACCCCAGTTCCTGCGCAATCATTTCGTAGGTGTCTCCTTCTTTGGCAATCACCGATTTTATTCCGTTTATTTTTGTTAACTGATGAACATTAAATGGGGTAATTGTTAAGTTTATCCGAGATATTTTCAGAGATTATTTTTGAATGATTTGAAGCTGTTAATTGATCTAAACTAATTCGGTAATCAAGCCTGAAAAGCTGGTATTCTTCAATAATATTGATAAGTCGTTTATCATAGTCTCTGGCAGTTGCATAACCTGCTTTTTTGAGTCCTTTTGCCCAACCGATGTAATCGTCAGAAGATAATTGAAAAAGTTCATAATAGCGGGGATTATCCATCAGAAAATTAGTGTGGTCGATATATGATTCTTCAACTGTTTTGTATTTTCTAAAGCACTCATTTTTTTCATCATCATCATAGTACACTTTTTTCCCCGTCCAGTATGATTTGCATTTTATTCCAAAATGATTATTCGATTTCTTTGAGAGTTCACTGCCTCCGTTGCCTGATTCCAAACAAGCCTGCGCCATGGTTATACTTGCTGGTATTCCGCTTCGGTTCATTTCTTCAATGGCAAGCAATTGATATTTTTGAATATATTCTGCCCTCGATATTTGTGCATTCGAATATGTGACAAACGGAAAATAGTAAAACAATCGCAAAAATGGTTTTCTTCATGGTTGAGTTTGTTACCAGACATCAAAAATATATAGTTACTGAAATTGACAATCAACTGTGTGTAATTTTTATAAACAAAATAACGTGAATTATTCGTGATTTATTACGAAAGATCTGAAATTGATTTGATTTTGGAACGATTGCGATTTAAAGTTGTAAATTTGAACAAAACAATTATCAATGCAAAACAGAACATATCAGCTGTCAGCGGTTGAATTTGAAAATATAAATGAATTAACTGCAACCGATCGGGAACTGATTTTAAAAGCCAGAAAATCAGCTGATACTGCTTATGCCCCGTATTCTGGTTTTTATGTAGGCGCGGCAGTGTTGCTTGCCAACGGAAAGGTAATTAAAGGGAACAACCAGGAAAATGCAGATTTTACTGATGGATTGTGTGCTGAACGTGTGGCTTTATTTTATGCTCAGGCAAACTATCCTAATGTTCCGGTTGTGGCAATAGCCGTTTCAGCAAAAAAGAAGCAGGGCGATATTGTTAAATTATCTCAACCTTGTGGTTCATGTCGGCAGGTGTTGGTTGAAACCGAGGTGCGGTTTAAACAGCCAATTAGTATTATTTTAGATGGAAAAGATAAAATAATGATTTTTGAAAAAGCAGAGAGTTTGCTTCCGTTTGCATTTAAACCGGATTCACTGGGCTAAACCGATTTTCTCTGAAAAGTTTCATGAATTCATTCCAAACTACATCATCCGGAGGGTCTGCAACAATAGTAAGTTTTTCTTTTTTTACAGGATGAATCAATTCTATTTTCCGGGCATGTAAATGAATTCCTTTATCGTCATTTGGCCGAGGAAAACCATATTTTACATCACCTTTAATGTGTAGTTTTAGTTGCCGCAACTGAACCCTGATTTGATGATGTCTCCCTGTTTGGAGTTCAATTTCAAGTAAATGATAATTGTCGATACTGGCAACATGCCGGTAGGTTAAACTTGCCATTTTGCTTCCCGGGCGTTTATCATTGTAAGCATAACTTCGGTTTTTTTCCTGGTTTTTTTCCAGGTAATGTACCAGGGTATCCTCATATTTGGGCGGACGTTTATCAACTACAGCCCAGTATGTTTTTTTTACCTCTCCGCGTGTTTGAAAGAGCTTATTTAACCGGGGAAGTACTTTTCCTGTTTTTGCAAGAACAACAATTCCGCTGGTTGGCCGGTCAAGCCGGTGAGGAAGTCCTAAGAAAACATTTCCCGGTTTATTGTATTTTTTTTTCAGGTAAACTTTTACCATATCAAGCAGCGATGATGTCGCCGGTTTTATCACTTTGTACCACTACACCACATGCTTTGTTGATTACAATAATATGGTTGTCTTCATAAATTACCTGTAACATATTGAAATCAATAAAATTCTAATATTGCTCTTTTTCGTTTGGAAAATCTTGTGATTTTACATCGGTGATATAATTTCCAACAGCGCCTTTTATTTCGGCAGCAAGATTATGATAACGACGCAAAAAACGAGGTGAAAACTGTTGCGTTATTCCCAACAGATCATGAATTACAAGCACTTGTCCGTCAACAACAATGTCCGGCGCCAATCCCTATAACCGGAATTCGTAATTCTTCAGCCACTATTTTTCCCAATTCGGCAGGTATTTTTTCCAGTACAATAGCATAACAACCTGCTTCTTCCAGTAATTTGGCATCGTTAATTAATTTTTCAGCTTCTTCTTCTTCCTTGGCTCTTACTGTGTACGTTCCAAATTTATGGATCGATTGCGGCATTAATCCAAGATGTCCCATAACCGGTATTCCTGCAGAAAGAATTCTGTTAACAGATTCAATTACTTCTGATCCACCTTCAAGTTTTACAGAATCGGCAGCGGTTTCCTTCATAATACGAATGGAAGAATTAAGCGCTTCTCTTGAGTTTCCCTGGTAGGTTCCAAAAGGAAGATCAACAACAACCAAAGCCCGTTGAACGGCTTTTACAACCGATGCGCCATGATAAATCATCTGATCAAGAGTAATTGGCAAGTGTCGTTTGATTTCCAGCCATAACATTGGAAGCTGAATCTCCAACCAGAATTACATCTATACCTGCTTCATCAACCAACTGCGCCATGCTGTAGTCGTACGATGTTAACATGGCAATCTTCTCACCCCGTAATTTCATCTCCGACAAACGATGCGTTGTAACTTTCCTGATTTCGCTATGAACTGACATGGATATTATTATTTACAATTTGAACGACAAAACTAACCAAAGGTTTTCAACTGCCAAAACGCGTTTTTACCTATACCAAAATAAAAGCTTTATCGTTTTTAGGTTACAAGGCAATTTTAGCTTAATTTGTAACAATTCAAATGCTATTAAGAATGTTTCAGAATATGATGAAAACAATACATTACACTCCACTTCTTGTTTTTTTATTACTAGTCATTATTCTTCCCAGTAATGTTATTGGCCAGGGAAATTTCGACAGATCGGGCATTCGTTTTTATGAAAAGAGGGAAAGAAACATCGGAACGCAATTTCATTTTAATAAAGAGCGGGAAGAAATGTTAACTGATGAATCAAAGCAATACGAAGAATTGTCTGCCGGCGAACTTAAACTTACATTTGAAAACCGATACTGGACGTTTCTTGATTTTAAACAGGAACAACTGGATTTTGATATTGAAGTTGGGCCAATATTGGGAAACGGAACCTGGAATGACAGCAATTATGTTGCTAATAGTGTAGCAGATCAATCAATTTTCGGACTTAGATTTAATGGTGCAGTGAATTATTTAAACCGATTTTATTACAATGATAAAAGCTACACCCTTGTGCAAATCAATGCGAAAGGAAGGTTTGATTTATATCACAGAAACTCCGAAGGTTTTGTTACCGATTCAAATGATGTAATAACAGATTTTGATACTGAATCTGACAGATCGAAACTACGATATGGATTTACAGCAAGGGCAGGTTGGGGCGCCGGCAGGTTAAATCCGGTAAATCATTTAATGGTAGCCGATTATCTTTTTGATGAGTATTTTAATGGTCGAACTTTTTCTGAAGAAGAAAGCCGGAAAGTTATACTTGAAATAGAAAAAATTAAAGGTGGGCGAACAATTTCTACAGGACACAATTCTGACAAGGAAGCAGAACAATTTTTGAATTTTGTGAACCAGCAAATGTTATTAACCCGTCCGGATAATTTTAAAAACGAATGGAAATATGGTGAATTTCTTCCAAGATTCAGTGGCTCAAGAATAGAGGTGGGGCCATTCTTCAGCTACTATAGTCGCGAGCCAGACTTTATTTTCGGTGGTTATATTCAATACGACAATGAAAAGTATTGCAGCTATAAATGGAACCGAAAATTCAACGTTGCGCTTAGTTATAACTGGTACAAAATGCAGGATTGGATGCGCGCAGAAGTAGATTTAGGCTGGTCGTATTTCATTCAGCTCCGAAGCCAGATCGATTTTGGAATTAAGTATGTTCCCGGAATTACGCTCAATTATTTTGAAAATATTGGCAGGCTAAATCATGCATTCATCCCTTATATTGGCTATTATTCCCAGCTTTCTGAAACAGCAAGGGTTAATTTTGCTTTTGCCTATCGAATTGCAGGAGATGAAGAATTAATGTTGCCCGGACCAGAGTTTTCGGTCTCTATTTACAGAAGCAGATACTAAATTTATATTGATTCATCCATGTACTTTTTAGGATCAGATAAAAAGTTGAATGTATTAAGGTGATAGCAATTGCAATACTTTCGGCTAACCTCCAATTTTCTTTCCAACCAAATGTTTTTTCTTTCGCAAAATGTTTCCTGCAATTGTTTCCGTTAAGGTTGCTCCAGTTGCTGAGATGCTAATTCTGTCTTTTTGTCACCGATTTTGACAGTTGATTTCGGATAATATTGCTTTACTGTGTCAGATTTTCGTCCGATTAACCAAAATACCAGGTGGCACGGTGATTGTTTATCAGAACATCGTAAAAATTGAAAGAATTAACAAAATACATAGTAGCATGGGAAAAATAATTGGTATTGATTTAGGAACCACAAATTCATGTGTGGCAGTTATGGAAGGTAACGAACCCGTTGTTATTCCCAACAGCGAAGGGAAACGTACAACTCCTTCAATTGTTGCATTTGTTGAAAATGGTGAGCGTAAAATTGGTGACCCTGCAAACGTCAGGCAATTACCAATCCTGCAAAAACTGTTTATTCAATTAAACGGTTTATGGGTGAAACTTTCGACAGGTAACCAAAGAAGTTGAACGCGTTCCGTATAAAGTTATAAAAGGAGACAATAATACTCCACGGGTACAAATTGATGACAGAAAATATTCTCCACAGGAAATTTCGGCAATGGTTCTTCAGAAAATGAAGAAAACTGCCGAAGATTATTTAGGTCAGGAAGTAACAGAAGCAGTAATTACCGTTCCGGCCTATTTTAGTGATTCACAGCGTCAGGCAACTAAAGAAGCCGGAGAAATTGCCGGGTTAAAAGTTCGCCGTATTATTAACGAACCAACAGCCGCATCTCTGGCCTATGGTTTGGACAAAATGCACAAGGATATGAAAATTGCCGTGTTCGACCTTGGTGGCGGTACTTTTGATATTTCAATCCTTGAATTGGGTGACGGCGTTTTCGAAGTTAAATCCACCGATGGTGACACACATCTTGGTGGTGATGATTTCGACCAGGTAATAATCGACTGGTTGTCAGAAGAGTTTAAAAAAGATGAAGGTGTTGATCTGAAAAAAGATCCGATGGCTTTGCAACGTCTGAAAGAAGCTGCTGAAAAAGCTAAAATTGAATTGTCAAGTTCTTCACAGACTGAAATTAACCTGCCATACATTATGCCTGTTGATGGTATTCCAAAACACCTTGTGAAAACGCTTACCCGTTCAAAATTTGAACAATTAGCAGACAAGTTGATCAATGCAACTATCGAACCTTGTCGGAAGGCGTTAAAGAATGCAGGTATGTCGGCAAGTGATGTTGACGAAGTTATTTTGGTTGGCGGGTCAACCCGTATTCCGGCAATACAGGAAAAAGTACAGCAGTTTTTTGGTAAAACTCCATCAAAAGGTGTAAACCCTGACGAAGTTGTTGCAGTTGGTGCAGCTATTCAGGGCGGCGTTTTAACTGGAGAAGTTAAGGATGTATTATTGCTTGATGTTACTCCACTTTCATTAGGTATTGAAACCATGGGTGGCGTGATGACAAAATTGATTGAAGCAAATACTACAATACCAACAAAAAAATCGGAATCATTTACAACAGCCGCTGATAATCAGCCTTCTGTGGAAATTCATGTTCTTCAGGGTGAACGTCCGATTGCTTCGGGAAATAAAACAATTGGCAGATTCCACCTGGATGGTATTCCGCCATCACCACGGGGAGTTCCACAAATTGAAGTTACTTTCGATATTGATGCAAACGGTATTCTTCATGTAAATGCAAAAGATAAAGCAACCGGAAAATCGCAGTCTATTCGTATTGAAGCTTCATCAGGTTTATCGGATGATGAAATTAAGAAAATGAAAGCAGAAGCAGAAGCAAATGCCGACGCTGACAAAGCTGTGAAAGAAAAAGCCGATAAAATCAACCAGGCTGACAGTTTGATATTCCAAACAGAAAAACAACTGAAAGAGTATGGTGACAAGATTCCGGCTGATAAGAAAAAGCCAATTGAAGATGCTTTGGCAAAACTGAAAGAAGCACATAAAAATCAGGATTTGGAAGCTATTGACACTGCTATGAACGAGTTAAATACTGTTTTCCAGGCTGCGTCACAGGAAATGTACAATGCATCGCAGGCTCAGGATGGTGGTGGTCAGCAAGGCGAACCAACAGCCGATCCAAATGCAAATGCAGACAATCAGTCAAAAGATGACGGAGAAGTTACCGATGTAGATTTTGAAGAAGTAAAATAAGCATATAACTTGATTGGTTTGGATATTCAGCCAGATGAGTACAATCAAAAAAGCTCTCTCGTTTATCGGGAGAGTTTTTTTGTTCTTGCTGTATTTTCTTTTACTTTTTGAAGTACATTGTTTTTTTATGATGGGAGATGCGGTTTTTAACCGCGTCATTTTCGGCGATTGGAAATCGCCGGTCCCGGGAAATCGCCGCTCCTGGGAAATCGCCGCTCCCAATTTTAAGGATATTTTAAAACATTTGCAGAAGTAGTATTTTTGTAATTTGCATTCATTTCAAAATAATAAGAAACTTTTTTAAGGATATATTGTTTCAAAAAGCAGAATAATAGGATGCATTAATATGAATGAATACGAAGAATCAAGAAGAGCTTTTTTGACAAAGCTGGGAATGACAATTGGAGCCAGTGCAATAGCAGGCGAGAAACTATCGGCAAAAGTATTAAACAAAAAAGCCGAGTTTCCGCTTACAATAGAGCAGCAGAAATTGATGGACCAATATGAAAAATGGATGGATGAATACATTCCCATCATTAAGGATTTTCGTGCCAAACCAAACAATTCTGAGGTGAAAAAACGCATCGCCGATCTTTCAGAGGAAGCAGAAAGCTGGAGAATTCAACTGACTGAATTCATGAAAGACGATAATTTTGCACGCTATTATATGGCGGCTACGGAACGAATGACAAAGGTGATTTACTGATTCATCTTATTATTTAATATTCAATTCCGTATCAACTATCCAACCGTCAGGCTTTTCAGTCATTCTTTTGGGAATCGTCTTTAGAATGGTATTTTTCAGCGCATTAACCTGTCGTTCGCGTGCCATATTTTTTACTACTGCAAGGCTAATTTCACGAACAGGTTGATCACCTTCAATCTCTTTTATCAAATCTTCGAGATAACTGGGAATATTGATGGTTGCCAATTCAGGAATAAATGTTACCCCATTCTGGTTTTCAACAATTCTGCGGAGCGATTCAATGGAATTACTTTTAAAAATCAGATATTGGTTCACCGAATTTATTCCGCTCACCCTGCATATTGAATTTATCTGGTTCTGAAAACAATTTCCTTCTTCCAGGTACCAAATGTCATCAGCTTTTAATTTTAAAATATTTAGTTTTGAATTATCAAAAAGCCTGAATCTTTCGGAAACATATCCATAAAAACGCTCATAAAATAATGGTTCAAATAGAACGCCGCTCGTTTCAACCGGTGTTGAAAGAATCCCGCAATCGAGATTACCCATTTTAATGTCCATGATAATTTCTTCGGTTTTCATTTCAATGATCTCAATTTGCAACTGAGGATAATCAAGTTTTTAGCTCCTCAATAAAAAATGGGACAAGGTAGGGCGCAAGTGTTGGAATTATTCCAACTTTCAGATAACCTTTTATTTCTTCGGCCATTTCAATAGAAATTGCTTTTAGCTGTTCGGCCATCTTTAAAATTTCCACCGATTTCTGAAAAAATACTTCACCTTCAGTGGTTAAAGCCAATGGACGTTTTCCCACGGTCGATAAGCTTAAATCCAATTTCTTCTTCAAGTTTCTGAATTTGCAAACTTAAGGCAGGTTGGGTTATACCAAGCTTTTGTGCAGCAAGCGAAAAACTTCCATGCAGCCGTAATTCCTTTAAATATTCAAGTTGATTAAAATTCATACTATAAGCTGTGGTTATAGAAAATAAAATTAATAAATATTTGATATTTTATTTTTGAATTGTTAACAAAAACATATTAATGGTTGATCGTGGAAAATAAAAAGAAGCGAAAAAGTTGATAAAGGAACCACGCCTATGATTAGAGAATATGGTCGTTTTGGCGAAAAAGTAAATTGGATTCCTGAAGCTTTTTAAGCCACTAACTAACCATAAAAGAAGGAGCCACAGGAGTTCCCTGAAGCTTTTTTATTGTAAATGATCCCTTATTTCTTCTTCTTCAGTAATTACTCCATTCGAAATATTAATGGCAGTTTCAACAAGCGCCAAATGTGAATAGGCCTGAGGAAAATTTCCCAGCATTCGCTTGGTTTCAAAGTCAAGATCCTCACTAAATAATCCCAGATGATTGGAATATTTCATCAATGTTTTAAACATGGCAATCGCCTCTTTTTTTCGGCCAATCTTATATAAGCTGTTGGTTAACCAAAAAGAACAGATTGTAAATGCTGACTTTGGTTTACCGAAATCATCCCTGTTTCTGTATCTGAACATCAAGCCATTGTGTTCCAGTTCTTTTTGAATGGCATCAACCGTTTGAATGTACCGTTCATCTTTTGCAGATACAAATCCATAAGGTTCCATAAGTAAAGCAGAAGCATCTAAATCTTCTGAACCATAAGCTTGTACGTAGGCTTTCTTTTTCTCCGACCATGCTTTTTTATATATGTCATCCCTGATGGCTTCTCTTAGCTTCGTCCACGACTTAATATACTGATTTTGCTTAAGTTGCAGCGCAATTTTAACCGCCCGGTCAACACCAACCCAACAAAGAACTTTACTAAAGGTAAAATGCCTGTTTTCGTTCCGAATCTCCCAAATTCCACGGTCAGGTTTTTCCCAGTTCGATTCAATAACTTTAACAATGTTTCTTACAATTGTCCAAAGTTCCTCACTATGTTCCAAATCCATGGAATAAAGTTCAAAGTGCTGATAAATTACATCAAGCAGAATTCCGTAAATATCGTTTTGCTTTTGTTTGTAAGCTGCATTACCAATTCGAACAGGTACAGAATTTTCAAATCCGGCGAGGTGTGATAATTCATACTCGGTTAGTTTTTTCTCACCCCGAATTCCATACATAATTTGTATTTTTTCATCTTTCTCGGGCAAAATATCGATAATAAAATTCAGGTATCTTTTTGCCATTCTGAAATGTCCTAATGAGGTCATAATTTTTACAACCATTGATGCATCCCGAATCCAGCAAAAACGATAATCCCAGTTTCTTTCTTCACCAATCCTCTCAGGAAGTGATGTTGTTATTGATGCCAGAATTGCTCCGCTTTTATCGTAACTTAGCATTTTTAATGTTAAGGCGCTGCGAATAATTTCATCTTCAAATTTACGAAATGAAGTGGTTCTTTCCGCCCAGTTCAGCCAATAGACTTTTGTACGTTCAAGTTTTAATTTTGACCTTCGAACATCCTGGCGCAAGTATTTTTTGGTTATAACTTATCAAACAAAACTCATCTTTTTTTAACTGAATAGGATTTCCATTTAAGATGTCGTCCAAAGAAAAGCTGGAATATAAATATAATGAATCATAAGTTCCTTTTTGGGTAGCAGATTTTATATAACCATGATTGATGACATTTAGCTGTATTGTGTTTTGCATATTCTAATCGTGGATTATAAATAATTTTGAATTCAGGAACACCTGAGACATAATTAAAGTACCTGATAATATCCGGTGGAATATAGTAATTGCCAGTGTCTTGCTGCCTGTAACGGGGCATAAAATCCTGTATTTCAAATATTCCATCGGTACAAATAAACCTGGTAACCAAAATGTTTGTGCGGTTAATGTAACTTTGTTTTATTTGTTTTAAGTTTTTAGGAATCACCTGAAAACTTCCACCTTTTTCATTGTCTAGAATATAGGCAAATACCGACGAGGAATCAAAAGCCGGAAGGCACATCCATTCTATACTTCCTGTTTCCGAGATTAATGCAGCGCTTTTGCAGTTTCCAACTACACCGTAGTTTAAATTATTCATAAACAAACGTTAATTACATTTGAGTTAAGGATAAATATTAATTAGTTTGATTTGTTCAAAAAAAAACATATATTATCCAAACACAGAATTATTATTTAGGTTGCTTCCCAATTCTTTATTTTGACGAATTTGGGAAAAGGCACAAATATAATAATTCTCTTGAAGTCATTTTTAGAAAATGTTAACTGAAAAATAATTGCGAAACATCAATTGAATAAATTCGAATAATATACAACACTACTAATTGAAATATAAAATTAAAGCATTATAATATGTCTAAAATTCATATAATTTCCAACAGGCTTCCATTGAGCATTTCGAAGTCTGATGATAAAATTTCCCTACAACCAAGTATTGGAGGACTTGCCACCGGAATGCGTTCAATTTACCGCGAATATGGCGGAAAGTGGATAGGATGGTCGGGAATAAATTCTGAAGAACTCACCCAAAAAGATAGGGATAAAATTGATGTGGAGCTCGAAAAGGAAAGCTGTCTGGCAGTGCATTTGTCAAGCGAAGAAATCAGTTTGTATTACGAAGGCTTTAGTAATAATATTATCTGGCCGCTGTTTCATTACTTTTCACAATACATTGAATATAATATAAATTATTGGGAAGCGTATAAAGAAGTAAACCAGAAATTTGCTGAAAAAACACTCGAAATTCTGGAAGATGGAGATATAATATGGATTCATGATTATCAGCTTTTGCTGGTACCTGAAATTATTAAAAGCAAAAAACCAAAAGTTACAATCGGTTTTTTTCTTCATATTCCATTTCCATCCTTTGAAGTTTTTAGAACGTTACCCTGGAGAAAAGATCTAATAAAAGGAATGTTAGGCGCTGATTTAATCGGCTTTCACACTTACGATTATGAACGCCATTTTTTTAGTTCGGTGCGTCGATTACTTGGCTATGAAATATCATTCAATCAAATACATCTTGAAGACAGGATCATTCTTGGTGATGCTTTTCCGATGGGAATTGATTATGAAAAATTTAATAAGAGATCGAAAGAAATATTGCAAAAATCACTTCAGGAAAGATCAGAACTTCATCTTGAATTGGAGAAATATTTTTTGGTTTCGCCGGAACGAAAGCTCGTGTTGTCAATCGACAGGCTTGATTATACAAAAGGAATCCCAAACCGTTTAAAAGCCTTTGAAATCTTTCTTGAAAAATACCCTGAATTCAGAAATAAAGTTACGCTTATAATGTTGGTAGTTCCTTCGCGAAGTGAAGTTGAACAATATAAATTATTGAAAAGCGAAATTGATGAGCTGGTTGGTAGAATAAATGGGAGATTTGGTGCAGTTAATTATACCCCGGTTTGGTATTTTTACCGTTCACTTCCGTTCGATAACCTCATAGAATTATACAGTACCTGTGATGTTGCTTTGGTAACTCCCGTTCGCGATGGAATGAATCTGGTTGCAAAAGAATACATTGCTTCGCGCGTTAACCAAACGGGTGTAATGATTATTAGCGAAATGGCAGGCGTTTCAAAAGAAATGGGCGAGGCGATAAATATTAATCCGAATAATGAATCGGAAATTGCAGAAGCCATTTTTCAAGCCTTAACAATGCCGGTTGAAGAGCAGAAACAACGAATGAAATACCTGCAACAAAGAATTAAACGATATGATGTTTTTAAATGGGCAGGCGAGTTCGTAAAAGAATTACGTAAAGTAGAGAATATTCAGGAAAATTACCTGGCAAAAATCATTTCAACAAAAATTCGCAAACAACTGAAAAATAGATATACAAAGGCAAAAAACCGGGCGATATTTCTCGACTACGATGGAACATTGGTGAGCTTTAAAAACGATCCGAATGCAGCTGAACCCGATTCAATTTTACATGAAATTCTTGAAAAGCTGGAAGAAGATCCAAAAAATACTGTAACAATAATTAGTGGACGAGATAGAGAAACTCTCGATGGTTGGTTGGGAAAACATAAAGTAAACCTGATTGTTGAACATGGAGTTTGGTTGAGAAATTATGGGCAGGAATGGCAAATGATTGATAATATTAACAGTAACTGGAAACCAATGATCAGGCCGATTATGGAAACTTATGTTGATCGCACACCGGGTACTTTTATCGAAGAGAAAAATTATTCGCTGGTATGGCATTACCGAAAATCAGAACCGGAACAGGGTGAGCTCCGTGCCAATGAATTAAAAGATGAACTTCGGAATATGATTGCCAATTACAACCTTGAAATTATGGAAGGAAACAAGGTAATAGAGGTAAAAACCGGCGGTATAAACAAAGGTGTTGCTGCCATGCGTTTTTTAAACGGGCAGGAGTATGATTTTGTGATGGCACTCGGCGATGACTGGACCGATGAGTATATGTTCCGGGAATTGCCTGAATCCGCAATTACGATTAAGGTTGGTTTAAAAAATACTGCTGCTCATTATAAAGTAGAATCAGTTGCTTCGGTGCGGTCTTTACTAAAATCATTGGTGAGTTAATCTGGTCATTCAATTAAAGCAATAAATTACTGGTAATTTCTATTTTGATACTTACTTATTAGTAAGTATATTTGTAGAAAATTTATTGATTTCGAAAATGACAATTACCCGCGAGAGAATATTGGAATTGGGTGAGAATTTTATTCGTACTAAAGGATACAATGCTTTTAGTTATCAGGATATATCTTCGGAGTTGGGGGTGAAAAATGCAGCCATTCATTATTATTTTCCATCAAAAGAAAATTTGGGAACAAGTATTGTAAAAACAAATATCCTCAGATTCGAGGAGATGGTTGACAATATGCGAAGCCGCAAATTCGATGAATGGCAACAACTTGACACCTTTATAAAAATTTACATAAAAAGCCACAGGGAAGGCAAAAAATGTTTGGTGGGTTCATTAAGTCCCGACTACAGAACACTCAGTGAAACAACCCGGAATGAACTAAAAAGAATGATCGAAATAATTACACAATGGATGACACAACTTCTTGACAGCGGCAAGAAGAAAAGTGTTTTTACTTTTAACGACAGCGCTGAAAGTAAAGCCATCGCAATTTTTTCGAGCCTGGTTGCCAGCCTTCAGCTATTCGGAATTATTGACAACATCGATTATAAAGAATATTGTCAGTCGATTATTGATGACTTACGACCATAAAAATTTTCATAAAAACACTTACTTATTAGTAAGTATATTATGCAAATATAGTTTGAATTAAAACAATGAATTATGAAGAGAGCAGTAATAACCGGACTTGGAGCAATAACACCAATTGGAAATAATGTTATTGATTTTTGGAAGAATCTTGTTCTTGGTAAAAGTGGTGCAGCCCCAATAACAAAATTTGACACAACAAACCACAAAACCAAATTTGCATGCGAGGTTAAAAATTTTGATCCGACGCTGTATTTTGAAAGATCGGAAGCCAGAAAAATGGATTTATATACACAATATGCATTGGCTGCTGCCGATGAATGTTTAAAAGATTCAAACCTTGACCTGGCTGGTTGCAACCGAAACAGGATAGGAGTGATTATGGCTACCGGGATAGGTGGTATGAAAACTTTTGAAGATGAATTAATAAGTTTTGGAGAGAATAACATGATCCCAAGATTTAATCCGTTCTTTATTACAAAAATGATTTCAAACATTGCTACCGGGCAAATTTCGATTCGTTACGGATTGCACGGGATTAGTTACACGGTAACTTCTGCATGTGCTTCTTCAAATAATGCAATCGGTAATGCGCTTGATCATATCCGGCTGGGACGCGCAGATGTTATTCTTGCAGGCGGCACCGAAGCAACTATTACACCTGCAGCTATTGGCGGATTTAATGCTATGAAAGCATTATCAACAAACAATGAATCGCCGGAAAACGCTTCTCGTCCGTTTGACAAATCGCGCGATGGTTTTGTATCAGGTGAAGGCGCCGGCATACTTATGATTGAAGAGTTGGAGCATGCCTTAAAACGCGGAGCAAAAATTTATTGCGAATTGGTTGGATTTGGCGCAGCTTCCGATGCATATCACGTAGCAGCATCGCATCCGGAAGGTTTGGGCGCTGTTTTAGCCATTAATGAAGCTTTAACCGATGCTGGCATTTCAGCCGGCGATGTTTCACATATTAATGCGCATGCTACTTCAACGCCGGTAGGCGATATTAGCGAGTGCAAGGCAATCGAAAAAGTTTTTGGCTCATCATTGGAGAAAATTAATATCAGCGCAACAAAATCAATGACAGGGCATTTGCTGGGAGCTGCGGGAGCAATTGAATCCATTGCGTGTATAAAAGCAATTGTTCACAGCCAGGTGCCACCAACCATAAACTTAAATAAGGTTGATCCTGAAATCAGCGAGATGTTAAACTTAACGCCTCTTCTGGCTAAAAACCGGGAAGTAACAATTGCATTAAACAATACTTTTGGTTTTGGAGGCCACACATCTACTACGGTTTTTAAAAAGTATAGATAGTTTTACTTATAGTTATTACGGCATTTTTAATAAAGAAAGTTCTCCGGAATATTCATTTCATCGGTAATCATTTGTTGTAACAAACGTAATTCCTTGGGATAGTTAACCTTCTTTTCATCATCCTGTTTTAATTCTGATAAAACTTCTAAAACAAAATTATCCTCGCCAAACTCATTCCAGTCGTTTTGCAATTCACTATTTTTATGGTTTCCAAATCGCAATTCTGTTTTATGCCTGTTCCATTTCGATGTCATGTCAACACTATTATCGATGATGATTTTATTATTCGCTACATTTTTTATCTGAAAAACTCCCATCGGGAATTTCATTTGTTTGTAATCTTCTTTGATTTCTTTTCTTGTATTCATCGTTTTAAAATTTTCCGTCAATCGTCGCAGACCAATTGGCGGTGTTGCAACGAAGAACTGCGGTTGCTTTACCCAGTAAAACCCGTTTTACATTTACAATGGTTTAATACCCTTTCGAGTATCTATTGGTAGCTATGATGTTACCATTACATTGCTCCGCCAACTGTTGTTTTGGTTGTTATGAATGTGAGCATTCATTGGGGTTGAGGAGCGCTCCTTTTTTTGGTGAAAAAAGTTATTTGCTAAATATTTTTACTGTCATTCTGAGCGATCCCGAAATTTCGGGAGAAGAATCTCTTGCCATGAAATACAGCTATTTCGACTACGCTCAACATGACAGATTTAAGATCAGACCTTGAAACCCCGCCTGACCAGTCGGGCAGGAAGTTCAAGGTGACGTTGTGAATGAAAGCAGGCTATAATTCTGGAACGTCATGCTGAACTTGTTTCAGCATCTCTGTTTAACAGGGATGCCATCCACCAGCGGATGCCATCCCTCGGATCGAATTATTTTAAAAAATTTCAGGCTTACTTATTGATTTTAAATGGTTTTATCGAACTTGTGAACTGTATGTATTGAGGAATGGTTTGATATTTATTAAGCACCCCTATTGCCGTGCCATCCTACCCCGGTAGTTTGGTAGTCGAAATTGAATGTTACACCATCCGATTTGATCAATTGATAGGTGTATTTTGCCTTTGACAAATTTTCGGTGCTGTAATTATAGCAATTGAAATTGAATGGTTTAGCTGCCGAAAACTCAATTCCGATTCCTTCAGCATTTGTCAGTCGCACATAGCGGTTGTCGGTGCGCAAGCCACAATCCTGAGGAATCAAATACGGTTCAAACATCGCATCAACTGTCGACTGATAAAGCCCAATACGGTAGCCGGTTTTGCGGTCGGGATAATTCTCCTGCGGCCCACGTCCAAACCATTCTACATTTTGCATTTGCTCATCGAAAACCCATTTTGTTCCGATGCGTGGCAACGACATGGGCATTTTTCCTTTCGGATTAATCGTGTGCTGTAAACTAATTTCACCGTCGGGCGAAATCGTATAAATCATCTCATTTTCGAAGCCTTCCCTGCGTGAATTTCCAAAAAGAGCAGTTTCAAGAATACTGACAATTACATTTTCATCCTTATTTTCAACCCGAAATGATTCAAGTTTTGACTTCATATTATCCAGACCGATGGAGTACCATGCAGTGGCAACCATCCTTCCGTAGCCCTCGGTTCTGGGAGATACACTAACTGCAGGATTGGTCCAGTCGTCCAGTTCGTTCGCCACAGGGGCACGCCAAACATTGAGTTGCGCTCCCTGTTTCAGCAATTCTGTACCCATGTATTTCATGGAGTACAATTGTCCATCGGCTTTATTAAAGGTATAATCGAAATTTACTCCGGATACAATCAAATGTTGCTCATTATCTGTCACTTTTAAAGGATTGGTCTGCTGCTGTACCAATTTTTTATCGGCAGGAACTATCCATGGCAATTCCAATTGATCCCAACACAGTTCAAAACCCTTCGGCGCCCATTGTGTAGCTTCTTTCGAATGAAAACTAACTGTTGCCAAATAGCTTGCACCGGCTTTTAGCTGAGGCTTTGGGATAGGAAGAACGTAGATTTTTTTTGCTTCCGGTTCCACATCCACCTCCAATTTTCCTGAAGCTATTGATATTCCGTTTTCCTCCAGATTCCAACGTGCTTCAAAGGCATTCGTATTGGTAAAAAAGTTTCGGTTCTGCACTTCAATTTCCATTTTTTCGGCATTGCTCCACTTTACAGAAATGGGTTGAGCCGACTTTTTCATTTGCCACATTTCAGGCTGCGGAACCCGATCGGGCCAAATAGATCCATAGTTACGCGCACCAATTCCATAGCTGAAAAACTCGCCTTCGTTTTGCTCCTGTTCAAAATCGAGCCACAAAGCTGCACGATTTTTCAAGTCTGGTTTTGCTGCAAATAAATCATTGATTTCAATCGCTTTTGGGAAAATACCCACCTGATCGATAATGGCATCGCACAAATAACCGGAGGTATGCTGACCATGTCTTTCGGTATTCTTACCCACATTAAGAGGAAAAGGGAAATTGGTAATGTTCCCGGTGACCGGTTCTTCAGCCACCTTTTTGTTGTCGATAAATAATGATATCGTTTTCCCGTTATAAATACCTGCCACATGATGCCAGTTTTGTGTCCAATCGTTGGGTAATTCACCACTGACAACTGTTTTTCTTCGAAGTGTAGATATAGAAATCGAGCGAGTTGTCACCATTTTGCTGCAAACCAAATTGATTGTTTCCTTTGGTGAGCAGTGTTCCACCCATTTTCATTAAATCGCGTGGAAAAATCCAAAGCGAAACCGTTAGTTCATCACCCGAGATTTCAATATTTTTATCCTGATAAACTTCCACCCACTGATCGTGACCATTCAGATCAATACCTTTTCCATCGTGTCCGGCAACCAGTTTGGCGCGTCCCATGATGTGAGTTGCTACATTGTTTGGTGAAGAATCTGTCAATTTGCGAACTGGCTCGCGCAAGCCTGGACTCACGAAATCCCAGATTGCTCCGCCCATGATGCGTGGATACTCGTAAAATATATCCCAATATTCATCCAGTCCACCACCGGCATTTCCAGCCACCGAAAGGTATTCGTCCAGAAACGATGGTCGCGAATCAACACTTTCAGGAACCATTCCCACCCGTGTTTTGAGGTCAAAAGGTGTTGGGTAACGCGGCCCGATAATCTCTTCGCAAGAATGCGAAAAAGCATTTCCGCCATACATCCAATATCGTGTAGTATCGTATTTCCGTCCTTCATCAATCACGGCACAAATATTTTTCCCTTCGCCACTTTCATTTCCGGCGCTCCAAAACAGAATACTGGCATGATTACGATCGCGAACACCATTCTGCCGAACACGTTCACGATACATGGGCTCCCACTCAGCATTATTGGACAAATATTCAGTTGCATGAGCTTCATCTCCTGCTTCATCAATAATATACAATCCGTATTCGTCGGCCAACTCCAGATACTTTGCAACCGGTGGATAATGTGACGTCCGTACACAATTGATATTGAATTGTTTCAGTATTTCAAAGTCTTTCCGAATGGTCGCTTCGTCCATGGTGTGCCCCAAATCGGGATGTTGCATGTGCGAGTTAATGCCATTTAGTTTGATGGCTTTTCCGTTCAGATAAAAAACCTGATGGCGAATTTCGGTTTCTTTAAAACCAATCCGACCGGCAATTACCTCTTCGGTTTTTCCTTCGCTGTTGATTAATTCCAGCGTTAACTGGTAAAGATTGGGCGTTTCGGCGGTCCACTTTTTAGGATTTAATACTTCTGATGAAACATTAATAATTTGCTTATTATCAGCAGTTATTTGAACTGCATCAGAAGTAAAATTCTGAACCAACACATTGTCTGAATTAAACAGCGAAGTGCGAACTTTGTAGTTCTGTTTGTCGGTTTTCGATTGGTTATTTACCGTAATCTGCAAATTCAGTTTTGCGTTCTCATAGTTTTCGTCCAGGTCGGTAGTGGCATACCAGTCGAAGATATGTACATCCGATTTTGCATACAACCAAACATCGTCGAAAATACCAGCCAGGCGCCAATAGTCCTGACTTTCGAGATACACACCATCTGAATATTTAATTACGTTCACGGCAATGGTATTTTTTCCTGGTTTCAGGAAACTGGTAACATCATATTCAGCAGGCTCTTGCGCACCTTCGTTGTAGCCAACTTCCTGTCCGTTGATCCAGACAAACGATGCCGAAGCGGTTTTCTCCATGCGCAAAAAAATGCGTTTGCTTTTCCAGTTTGCCGGTAAAGTAAATGATTTGCGATACGAGCCAGTCGGGTTGTATTCGCGGGGAACAAAAGGCGGATTGGAGCGAAACGGTTGTGCAACATTTCGGAACAAAGGATCGCCAAAACCCTGCATTTCCCAGTTGGAGGGAACTGTAATTTCAGACCATTTCTGATCATTAAAATTTGATGTGAAAAAGTCGTTGGGTGTACCTTCGGGAGTATTGGCAAAATGGAATTTCCACTTTCCATTCAACGAAAGCACATTTTCTGACTTCGATTTCTGAAGATTTAATGCTTCATCAACCGATTTCAAAGGAATACAAACCGTGTGACCTTCAGTCTGGTTGATTTCAAATACCGCTGTATTTTCGATGAAAGAATAAACATTCGCAAATTTCGATTGCTGTGCTGAGAATGTAAAACTTGCCAGAATGATAAATAAACCAACTATTTTTTTCATGCTCGATTAGGTTTTATCTTGATGGAAGAATCTATTTTTTTTCGAAGATAGACAAAAAAAAGCTTGTGCTTTATCTGTTCTGATTCAGAAAATAGCGCAAAGGTTTGCGACTCGTAAAAAAATGTTTAGGAACATTCTTTACCAATTATAATCATGGATATTCAAGATTCAAACTAATATAATGAAAGATGATTTAATGACTATCTTTTTAACCATATGGTAAAGTTTTGATTTGGATAATAACCAGTTAGGCCTGGCAGACAGAACCTCCGAAGAAAGAAAGTGAAACGATTAAACGGCAAATACCAAACTTTAACAAACTATAAAAGAGCAATATAATGCTTAACTATATGACATTGCCCTAAAACCAATTACACCAATAAGTCCGTCCTTTAGCTTTTTCGTTAATTTCAATTGTGAGTCGGAGAACACAAATCCCTTCTCTTTGAGCTTTTCTTTCAGAAATTTATTTACAGCTTCTATAAGTACTTCTTTAGGTTTCATGTCAATATTTAATCTTTGTGTGCTCAGTCTGTATAATTGGCTACAACGTATGTTTAATGTAACTTTTATGTACGTTATTTTTTCTATATGTGTGATAAAATGTGTCATTTCCAATAAAATAGTATTGTAAACAGAACATTTCATATTCAACTTATTCTTCCTGTAATTTTCTGAAATCCTGGTGTGGCTATCCCTGCCTGCCGTTCGACAGTTAAGGCAGGTTTCGCTGCGGTTCTTCCTCTCGCCTGAAACGAGACCGGGTTTTCGTTCTGTAAAATTAAGGTTTTATGTTAATTGTCAATGAGTTTGGCGATTTTTTTAGTCTCAAGCTGCAAGTCTCAAGCTGCAAGCTGCAAGAAGTATGAGCATAGGGCAAAGAGCAAAGAGTATGGAGACATGGAGCATGGAGTATTCAGCAAAGAGCATTGCTCTATGTTTTAATCGGAAACAGAATTTATGATAAATGTTGCGGCTATTTCAAACCGGGTAATTTTAAAGCTCATGCTACTATTGTAGTAATGCGCATAAATTCTTAATCTCTATTACTTTAATCTACCGATAATAACTATCGGATTGTCATTTTCAGAAATTTCACTATTTAGACTTTCCAGCCTTTCTTTATCAGTTTCAGTTAAGTCTTTGCTTTTAATGGTTTCATCAATCATTTTTTTTAACTCAAATGCCTGGTATGATAAAAGGATGTGGTTTTTCTTCGGGAAAGAAACATTTGCACCATCAAAATTAAGTACAATGTTATCCAACGTTATAAGGTCAATTTTACTAGTTTGTAATGTTTTAAGGTCATAGGAAATAAATTCTTGTCCGGTACTGGTCATACTTGCGTTATTGGGATTAACAATCGATTCATACCCGGATTTTGAAAACAATATCCTATTATCATTGGAGTATAAATACGACACAAATGTACCGGTAGTTTTATCTCCGCTTTTCACCGGTTCTTCTAACTTCAATGCATAAACCGGAGTCATTTTTGCCCCGTCAATTCTAAATATCGTATCAACTTCTGAAGGTTGAAAAATGATTGAATTGTCGGGTGACAGCTTAAATAAAGGAGATCTTCCGGCCCAGGCACCCGGGTGAGGCACATTTTCCTTTATAACACCGCCGGTTATGTGGCCGGAGATTGTTTGATTAAAGAATAAATATCCGTATTCAGCAAACATGGCTGGTAATACAGAGAGTATGCTATCATTTACCAATATCATTTTGCTCAGGTATCCATGTTCCTCAAACGGAACATCTCTTTCAAATTGCAAACTGTTAAGATTAAAATTAAAGATGTAATTTTTATATCTGTCATGAAATAAAAAGTGCGTTTCATCTTTATCAACAGTCCAGGCATCTATCTGCTTGAATTCGTAAGGTCCGTTACCTTTTTGGGTTATCGTTCGAATGTACTTGCCTGTTGAGGAAAACAGGATCACTTTGTCATTATCAATATTTATTATGAACTTTTCTCCGGCGTGCCCCCTAAAGTATCGGATTAACGAATTTTCATTTGTCTCTAACCGAACCATTTTTAAATCAGTAACATGTTCGTTAAGGTTGAAAGGTTCACTGCTTAGTTTACCGGTCAAATCTAATGTTATTACCTGAGAATCGTTGTCTTTATTTTTGCATCCTTGCAGAACAATAAAAAATAAAAAAATGGTAACTACTAGGTATTTCATCGATTTTGGTTTTGTTAAGTTCTATTAGGCGTTCACGTAAATGAAACGTTGGGCATTTCGGAGCTTTTCCCAACCCAACGAGTACAATTTTCTTAAATTTATTCTCCTTAAAATTAAAACTTTCCGCCGAATATTTTATATATGGTGCAGTGGAATCGTTATTCTCATTTCAAATTATATTTTGACTACCGTACGATTTCACCAGCTATACTTGTCGCGTGTTGAAATTTGCTTTTTGTTCGGTTTGTCTGGAGGCAATATGTTTAGCAATATATCCGGCATCTTTGCCCACGCCTAAAAGCAGCGAGGAACTGAGGGTTCGTTGAAAGGGCATTCCGATGAAATATAAACCCGGTTGACGATGAACGACTCCCCGTTTGTGCAACGGAAATCCAAATTCGTTGAAAATAGGCAGTTTTATCCAACTGTAATCTGTTACAAATCCGGTGCACCAAATGATATTATTCACTTTCAAAGACCGTCCATCTTCCAGTTGCGGGATAACCGTCATTTGTTCCTTTTGTGCGTGCAACCCATTCAACGCCGGCCTTTTTTAAACGTTTTTTTGTACCTCCGGCCCGCGGTATTCCACGTGATGGATAAAAGAAGTGTTTCCGCATCATTCGTCCAAGCGGATTGGCTACGTTCATCACCTTTGTTGCGGCAAAAACCATAATCGCATTGATAATGCGAGCTGTAAAACTTTCATCAAAAGCAGGTTCTTCACCGACATCCCTGCCTGAAAGCCAAACCTTATGATCCCTGGCCATATCCAGTGCGATCTCGGCTCCCGACTGGCCTGCCCCGACAACCAGAACGGGACCTTCCTGAACCTGTGATGGACTTTGGTACTCCGAGGAATGAAATTGGGTAATTTGAGGATTTAAATCATTGGCAAATTCAGGTATTCTGGGATGATGAAAGGGGCCTGTTGCCACTACTATATTTTGTGCGGAGATCATTTCATTTTGGGTTTCAATAATATAATGATCACCTTCTGCCTTAACACGAACTACTTTCACCCGTTTCTTACAGGAAATTCAAACCTTGAAGCATAAGCCTCAAGGTAATCGGCGATTTCGTCTTTACCCGGGTGCGATCCGCGTGGCCCGGGATAAGGCATTCCGGGCAAATTATCATAGCGACCCGGTGTAAACAGACGGAGAGATTTCCATCTTTTTCTCCAGGAGGCTCCGACTCTGTCGTTTTCATCCAAAATAACACATGGCATATTTTGGCGGGTAAGGTGCCAGGCTGTTGCGAGTCCTGCCTGCCCGCCACCAATTATCACGGTTTCGTATTGTCTGTTACTCATAGCATTTATTTTTAGTGATTACTTGCTTAACCTTTTATGTAATTGATAAAAAGAACATAATGCAAAGTTAAAGCCGGGTAAAATCAAATGCATCGGTGTGATTGCCCAATTATATTGCAGATGGAAAATGGGTAATATTACCCATTGGAAAAAGAAAGGATAGAAACAAAAAATGAGTATAATTAAATGGAGGTGCCAACGGTATTTATTAGAAACCGTTATCAAGCATTTCATTTTTGAGTGCAAATGCTGTCGCCTCTACTCGTGATGAAACACCAAGTTTATTGAAAATATTACTTACATGACGGTCAACTGTTCGCTCACTGATAAATAATTCATCGGCAACCAATTTGTTTGTTTTTCCCGAAGCCACTAAACGCAATACCTGCAGTTCCCGAAGTGACAGGCCGTAGGTTTCAGATTGGTTTTTCCTGTTCAACAAACCATTAACCCGTTCCAAATCCGGGATGGCACCGAGTTGTTCGTATACCCAACTGGCTGCCATCAGCTCAGCTTCTGAATTATCCTTGTCATTCACTTCCATGTAAACAAGTCCTTTTAATTCCCGGGTAAAGGCAGATTCATATGGCAGGTTCAGTGAATTCCAGAATTTCAGTGCCTTTTGTAATTGTTCCAGGGCTGGCCGGATATCTCCTTTTACATGAAGACTTTACCCTGGCAATAAGAACACATGGCAATGAGATAAGGTACATTAAAATCTCTTGCGATAACACATAATTCCTTTACAGCTTCGATGGCTTCTTCGGTTTGTTTCACAGCTATCAGGATGTTCAACAAAGCAGGGAGAAGTTCGGCACGTCTTTTTTGATCTTTTGTCTCTTGTAAAGTATTTCTGATGGACGTTTCTGCTGCATCATTTTGTCCTTGTGCCAGGCGCAGCAATGCAAGACCGGGTTGTGGATTTCTGCCCCTTTTCGCTGCTTCGTGATAACATTGTTCTGCCGAGTTAAAATTTCCTACAAGGCGGTGTAGCTCGGCCTGTCGATAATATGCCTCTCCTGCTGCCGGTCTGCCATGATTTTGGGTAAGCAAATCACATGCATCGATTGTTTCTTCCAGTGCTTTGGGCCATTCACCATGAAACTGGAATATCTCAGCCCTTCGTACCATGCATTCTCCTCTAAATGGAACAAGGTCGGGTTGTGCGTCGCACCAGCGCGAAAGGGCTGCTGTCCATTCCTGTGCTCTTTCAATATCCCATACATTGCGACAGGTTTCGATGACTGCACAATAGACGATTCCGTTTACCAGTGGAAAGACTTCTTCTGTTTCCAGGGTAATCATTGTTTCATCCAAAAGCTTTATTCCATTGGCTATTTCTCCCTGCTGAATCATTGCCTGTCCCAGCCCCAACCGCCCGAGTGCAATCAGATCAACATTTCGAAATTGTTCCCCCGCTGAAGCAACTATCTCAAATATTTGCTGAGCTTTGGCACCATGTCCGGCAGAGAGCACACCCAATGCCTGCGGGATGAGAAGCAAATTTTTTTCGGGGCAGTCCTGGTTGTGTAAATCACTGAGAAGCCTTTCCCCTCTGGCAAACCATCCGCTACTTCTTGCCCTTTCACCGGCATTCATATACATTAATCCCAGCCAAAAAGCGCAACGTATTGCTTTTTCTGTTATTCCCAGATCCGCATAGCCCTGATGTGCATGTTCCAGAATCTGAAAACTTTCTGTATCCCTGCCTGTCAGATACGCAGCCAGAGCAAGTTTTTCCAGATCTTTGGGTTAAAGAGAGTTTTCCTTGTCTGCTTTTAATAATTGGTTATAAACCTCTGTCCAATTTTCAAATTTTATCATCACTACATAAACTAACAATCAATTTTATGTTGAGGTTTTATTAACGTGATAAACATGTTAGGAATATTCTCTTTTCAGGTATTTATTAATTGTAGTTGTTAACGATCTTATGTAAGGCTCGTTGCGAGAAATTCGATATATTTCTCCGCCGTAAATGAAATATAGAAAATTTCAATGAAACTATTCATTGTGTTGTAACTTATTTCTAATTTCCTTTCCAAATAAAATTATAGTAAAACCAATAAGAGTTAGTGAATATCCAAAAACTAATCTAAATGGAACAGGCAAAACATGCAGTAAAATCAGAGCCGTGTTAGTTCTTCCAGTTTTTCCAATTTTTTTCATTGCATTTACTTTTTATAATATTATTTGCTTGTATAAGTTGCCGGTTAAATAACAGTTTTAGTTTTTTAGTCTGCAATTCCGGGTTTTTATTGCATTAAATATATACTTATGATAAAATAAATGCAGGTAACTTCAGTCTGTATAGAAACTAATTTGCCGGCTAATTTTAAGTATAAATATTGCTGTTTTAAGTCAATAAACAGAACCTGTTTCTTATACTTTAACCGATCTCTAAAAGCGCCGGTTTATCCTGCTTCTTTATCAACTGTAATCAGGCATTCAAGTAGCCCTTGTTTTATTTTATTGGAAGTAAGTACAGCCCGTGAACAAGTTTATACAAGCTCTGTTTTTTTTTGTAAACGTCAAAATAAATGATAATAATATGACTATCGGTAGTTTTTTGGCTTGTGTGGCAGTTTTAGTACGAAATTACCGATACAAATGTTAGCTACAAACTTTTCTTTTCCTGAATCCATTGATTAACCTGCTCTTCCAATAAAACCAATGGAACTGATCCGTTCCTGAGTATAACGTTATGAAATTCTTTAAGCTGAAATGCATCTCCCAGTTCTTGTTTTGCTTTGTTACGTAATTCCAGAATTTTCAGCCTGCCCACCATGTATGAGCACGCTTGCCCGGGCAACACAATATTGATATCTATCACCTGCTCGACATTCACTTCACCGCTGCTAAATGTATTATGTGCCATGTACGCCACAGCCTCTTCCCTGGTCCAATTTTTATAATGTAGGCCGATGTCGACCACCGATCCAACCGCATAATACATCTCTGCATCCAATCGCCCCAAATTACTGAGGATATCATCGTCATAAAATCCCAGTTCATAGTTCAGACCCTCGGCATAGACCGCCCAACCTTCATTAAAAGCTTTAAATAATGGAAAATTTCGAAACATGGGCATATCTTTCATTTCTGTCTGCAAGGCCATTTGAAAATGATGTCCCGGAATGCCTTCATGACTTGCCTTGGTTTTCATTGTAATTCGTAAAATGGAATCTTTTTCGTCCACCCCATGGAGGTTGGCGTAAAATATACCACCTCCGTAATATGCAAGAGAATAAGCTTCCATAAATTGAGGTGCGGCTTTTACTTCCAGATCAGATTTTGGTTTCAAATCAAATACCTTATCAACTTTAATTTTAAGGGTATCAATAATTCTGGAATATTCATTTAATACGGTAGCGGAAAATGATTCTCCATCTTTTTTGTAGAGGTAAGCATCTTTGTGTTTTCTAATGGCCTTATTAAAGCCCTCTTCCAGGCTCAGTGTTGTATCCTGTACGCCCAATTGTTTATAGATAGCCCGGATTTCTCCTTTTATTCGATTTACTTCCTGAAGCCCGAGTTGATACACTTCCTCCGGCGATATATTTGTAGTTGTAGCACTTTTCAGCCTAAATTCATAATATTCCTTTCCTTGAGGGAGTTTCCAGGCCCCGGCATCCATAGTCGCCTTTTTTTTGAGGTTTTCGAAATAATTGATAAAGGACTGATAGGAAGGAAAAACACTGGTTTTCATGGCCTCCACTGCTGCGTTCAATAAATCGTCTTTTTCCGATTCATCCAATGATTTCAATGCATTCACTTTGGTTTTAAAATCCTGGTAAAGGATGTTCCTTTCAATGTCAAATGTATCCTGATTAGCTAACGAATGTTCCTTGGTGCCCAGAAATTCATACATGCTCTCCAGACATTTCTCAATGATGAATATTGGCGGTATGATCCCTTTATCTTCCCGTATACGCAATCCCTCCATTTGCTGATCAAATTTTGTTTTGAACTTGTTGAGTCTGGAAATATATTTTTCAGCATCTTCTTTCGATTGAACACCATGTTGGTCAATCATTAATGAGAGCAACTCACTTTGTACTCCCGATAATTGGGAAACGGAATAATCGTGATAAAAAAATGGTTCACCATCAATCTGGTCTTGCAAATAATAGTCTAAAATTTTTGTGTTTAATTGATTTTCCTGGGATTGCCTATCGAAATCGTAAGAGTGAAGTACCTTTTGTTCCTTTTTGAATAAGTTGAACCGTTTCCAACTGGCAGCATCCGAAATATCAGTGAGTTTACCTTTTGCCCGGTTTGACAATATTGGAATGCCCATATTACTGACCAACTCAGGCGATTGCAACCCAAATTTCATAAATGCCCTGTCATAAAAGTGTTCAATCTTGAAAGGTTTGAACCAGATTAAATTCACCAGCAAAGCAAAACCTACAAACAATAATATGGATAGGCTCCAGAAAAACCATTTTTTCCATTTTTTTCGATTCCTTTTTTTCATTATACTAATGTTTGTAGCTGACACCTGGTGCATGTCGTAGCGGATTTCGGATAGCCTGCTTACCGGCTTGCAGGTGTTTCACGTCAGTCAGCGGACTGTCTGAACGATGATGCGAGAATTGACCGAAGGGAAATCGACCCAAGTCAATCTGCGGATGGTTCACCACCAAACTCCACTTTACAATATACAATATACAATGTATTTGGGTATGATTTTAATACTTTACTATTATTCCATAAATAAAATTTACAGCAAGTAACAATTTACTTTGCAACAATTTCCAATACCATAACTGAATAAGGCGCCAGTGTTATTTTCATGTCTTTTTCGTATGGCATTGACGATTCTACCGGTTTAATTTTGTTCGGTTCCTTAAGTGATGCTTTTTCGTTTATATCAGCCTGAATAGTATACATTTTAATGGTGGCATTTTCCGGTGTTTTTGAACCCTGAATCCGTGTAATCAGTGTATTTTGAATTCCTTCGTAGTTTACGGCTTTTATAACAATTCTTGTTCCATCAGCGCTTCCTGTTGCAATGGCGTCAACTGTACCTGGCTTCCAATCCTCAGGTTTAAACTGTGAAATATCGTCGATGTAGTTTTTAAACGGATTTTCCACTTCCATAAAAGTACCTGAGGTGGTTGCATATTGTATTTCAGCATAATGTTCGCGAAACAATTTTTCAACCACATAACCGCCTCCGGGAAACCAGGAAACATGATTTTGGTAAATCCAGGCAGTCCAGGTTGGATCATCGCTGGTATTTCTCATCAACAAGGCAGGACAACTGAATTCCAGTTCAGGACTCAGTTTCTCGTAACTGATTAAACTACCGGCTGCATGCATTCCTGCACGCCAGTCGTATGTTCTGCTTAGGTTCCATTCGAGTACAGCAATTTTGATATCAGGATGACTCGATTTTAAAATGTAATTTCGCAGTTTTGTTAAGTATTCTTCAATTCTCCTGACACCGGTACTATATTTGTCCGGTTCATATTCGTAATTATGGCATCCAAGAATGTCGAAATTATCACCTGCAATATCAATGATTTTTTCGCTCCAGTTCATGTCATTTGAGCGTTTTTGCCCGCAGGCCACGATTTTTACTTCGGGGGCAATTTCACGAATCTTACTTCCGTAAATATTAACAATTTCGGCATACTGATCAGGAGAAAGTCCATGATTCATCGGTTCATTATCAATTTGAATATACGGTACATTATAGGGTTCCGCATGTCCGTTTGCAGCACGAAGTTGTCCCCATTCAGTAGTTGCCGGATCGAGCAGGTAATGAACCCAGTCGATGGCATATTTTACATCATCAGGATTTGTTGTTGTTGCCGGAAGTACAATTAAAGGGTCAGCGCCCATTCTCTTGCAAAGATTCATAAATTCCTCTGTGCCGAATCCGTAATAGTCAGAATATCCTCCCCATATTTCATTTGGATGGTATTTCCTTGACACTTGTGGACCGATGCCGTCTTTCCATTTATAAATCGATGCGTATGAGCCACCAGGCCAACGAATAAAAGCAGGTTTTAAATCGTCAAGAGCCTTGAATAAATCAGGTCGCAGCATTCCTTCTTCGCGCGCATCTTCCAACATCAACGAAGGGAAATCAACTAAAAGTGAACCATTACCGGTGGCTGAGATTTCAACCGAGGACATAGTGTCGGTTTTGTCAGCTGTGAATCGGTAGAATACTTCTTGCCAGTCGTTACCCGATGTATCAAGCGCTTTTTCAGCAATATTATTACCATCAGAATCTTTTACCTTCAAAGTAGCCGATATCGTTCCATTTTCGGGTTTTAGCCAAACCGAACCATTATAGTCCGATCCATCTTTAATGTAAAACCGCCCCTGCCGAATTCCTGCAGTTCCATTCGTCACTTCAATATGAACACTTCTTTCCCCACTCTTGAAATACACTTCTTCAATATTCACATTTCCGTTTTCGGAAAATGTATCCCAGTAATTTTTAAAGTCTTCCCCTTCGAATCCCTGACCACGAACCTGCTCTGCATATAACCCGTCAACTACCGAGTGATTGATGTGCTCAAGAAATTGACCATAAATATTTTTGCTGATTTTTCCCATCGACCGGTCGGTGTCGATCAGCAAAACTGCAACACCCGGTACTTCATTATTTGTTATTGCAGCCTTTTCGGTACAAGAATTTATTAGTTGCGAAATAATGCCAAGGAAGATGATCGTTAAAATCCATCGAAGTTTGTTACCCTGAATGTTCATGATTTTTTTAATTTATTCTTATTGAATTATAGGTTTAATAGTAGCCGGTTTTTGCTTAAAATACTGGCTTATGTCAAGTATCATAAGCACATAAACTTAATGAAACTTATTTAAATAAAAAACAGGACGCATATTCAAAAATATTGATTTATATATTTTGAAATTTATTTAGCACTATAGTGAGTTGTGGAACTATTTCAGGACGGGTCAACCTGTTCGTTAAGTTACATTGTTTTCACAAGTTAAAGATTAGACTTTAAACTATTCTAAATCAATTATTATCATTAAATTTTCTTTCACCTTTTCAATCAGATTTTGAGGTAAATTCCCGACTTTTTTAACTAGTCGTTTATTATCAATTGCTCTAATTTGGTCTATCATTACATCACAATTTTGAAGTAGATTTGCCTCTCCTTTTTTTATGTGAACCCGCAAAATTTCCGAGCCTTTTTTAACATTTGTCGTTATAGGACAAACAAGTGTTGAAGGATGTGGAATTTGATTTAACAGATTTGTCTGGACAATAAGAAAGGGTCTTGTTTTTCCAGGCTCCGTCCCGATTTGCGGATTTAAATCTGCAATCCAGATTTCATATTGTTTAATCGACATAATCAATCTCCTCAAAATCTTTTAAAACTTCCATTGAATCGACTTTAACTAAATCTGATTCCTTTTTTAGTTTTTGTTCTATAAGCGCACGTTTTTGAATCTGATTGTAGTAGTCAATTGCATCGTTAATATACCTGTTTCTCGGTTTTTTAATTTTTGATAGAATTTTTTCGGTTTCTCCAAAAATCGAATCGTCAATTTTTAAGGATACTGTTTTCATAATTCATTCTTTTAATATGTCAAAAGTATATCATATTTGTATATCAAACAAGTATTGCAAATTTTTGTTTTTAACATGCGGCAACATCTTTAGGTTTATCAATTATTAAACCTTTTTCCGATAATTCTATAATTTTCTTTTTGACAGGCTTAAAGCCAATCGAGTGAGATTCCCCTTTACCTACTCGATATTTTTAATTCATTATTAGTTTAAATATTAGTGCAATCGATAATCCAATTGCGGAAGAAAGTGATAAACTTATCCACAAACATTTCATAGTATTGATTTGAAAATATTGTCGAACAAACCGAATATTTGTCAATGAAATAATCAGAATCGGAACAACAAAGCGTCCATGAAAGGTTTGTGAAATCATTACTCATTAAAAAGAAAAGTCCAATCGCAAAAGTCGTGAAAAGATTTTTTAGCTAGATAATCTCCATATAGTATTTTTACTCCTGTCTGCATACTTTTTACAAAAGGAGAAATTTTAATGTCATTTTCTGACAGCTTGTTGTTCGTATTTATTAATGTTTTTAGGTATGACTCAATTAATGAGAAAGGCTTCTTTTTTGAGAGGAAGCATGTTTTTAATGAGTAATCCTCCAAAATTTTAATTGAATTTTTTAGTATATTTAAACACACTAACTTAACAATTAATAGAAATGAAATTCTTTTCCTCTTCAATTAAAGAAAAATCCTCCCGTCGTTCCTTCTTATCTAAAGCCACTCTGGGAATTAGCGGTGCCATGTTAGCCACTTCCTATAATGGGCTGGCAGTTTCTATGGAAAAAACGCCAAAGTCTTCAGCACCATCAGATCTTAGGATCACCGCAGTAAAATGTGGATTTATCCGTAATGAGCATAGCCTTTTTGTTAAGATCTATACAAACCAGGATATCGTGGGGCATGGACAGGGAGTTGATGGTGTTTACGGTACTTATTATGTTGTGAATCATCTGGCTCAAAATTACTTGATTGGCAAGAACCCTTTGAACATTAACCGGCTTCAGGAAGAAATGCGCCGGGGAGGTCTCTTTAAGGGAGCTCAGGCCGGTATGTATGTATGTGTGATGACGGCACTTGAAACCGCCTTGTGGGACTTGGTGGGCAAAGCTTTGGAATTGCCGGTTTATCAATTATTGGGAGGTAAATTTCGTGACAAGATTCGGGTTTACTGCGATACGGCAGGTAGCCGGCTTGCGCCGGATGAGATGGGTAGAAGAGCCAAAGAAGATGTAGATAAATATGGTTTTACGGCTGTAAAATTTGATATAGATGATCGTCAGGACCAAAATAAATTAGACTCATACAACTGGAGCGTGAGTGTTCCGGAATTAAGACGCATGGAAAACCAAATTGCTGCGGTTCGGGAGGCCATTGGCGATGATATTGATATTTGTGTAGACTGCCATGGGCGCTTTGATGAGGTTTCTGGCATGAAAATAGCTAAGGCCATGGAACCCTACAATCTTATGTGGTTAGAGGAACCAGTGCCGGCTGAAGTTCCGGAGTCTTATGTACGCATTCGTCAATCTACCACCACCCCGATTTGCGGCGGTGAAAATTGGTACCTGACCTACGGTTTCCGACATCCACTTGAAATTGGAGCTGTTGATATTATTATGCCGGATATGCAAAAATGTGGAGGATTAGGTGAGGGGTTGCGCATAGCGAACATGGCCAATACTTATAATGTTCCTTTTGCCCCACACATGGTTGCCTCATATCTTGGTGCTGTCTCTGCTGCACATGTCTGTGCGGCAGTGCCAAACTTCCTCATACTTGAGTGGCAGATTTACTTCCATGAAAATGAGATGTATAAGGATATCGTTACTTTTGATGGTGAATTTTTGACCGAAGATGGTCACATTCCACTGCCAGACAAACCTGGCCTTGGAGTAGAAATCAATGAAGAGGGCATGCGCAAATATGCCACACCCGGAATACCATTTTTTGAATAAAATTATCAATCTTACAGGTGAATAATTATTGGAACACTTAAAAGCTATTCATTGATTGGAGTAAGATTTATTTCATAAAGTTTACCCAATTGATTCGAGTTTTGTTATTGAGTGGTGAGTTCGACCAGAATTGTTAGTTTGTAAGGTTCTAATAACAACTGATGACATTTAGCTATTATACATAATGGTTGAAATTATCCAGCCTTTATTCATGATAAGACAAAACAGTCACTTGTAAGTTATCGTTGCTTGGAAAAGAATCCGCAGATGGCGCACCACCAACTCCGCTTTGCAATAAGCGTTGTTGTCAGACTGGTTTCTAGTGCCAATTCGTATAATCCAACTTTATGCTTTTTCTGTTTTATTTGAAATCCATTTGAAGCTCGAACTAATTTAATTGTATAATGCCTTAAAATTAAACCTAATATCCTTTCAATTCGATGATGTTAATAGATACCAACAAAATATTTCTTTACTTTTGAAGTTCTTTTTTGAAAACGGAAAATATGCGCAAGATCATAATTATAATATTAGCTATCATTCCTTTAATTTCATTTTCGCAGGTAAACCAAACCGATGCAAACGGATTACGACAAGGATTATGGAAAAAGCAACAGCCAAATGGAAAACCACTTTACGAAGGTTATTTTAAGAATGATAAACCGGTGGGAGAGTGGAAACGCTTTCATGAAGGTGGACAGGTAAAAGCTGTTATTAATTATGATGCCGGTTCTGATTCTGCTTTTACACAACTTTTTGATGAAAGTGGCAAAAAGATAGCCGAAGGTGTTTACATCAACGAAAAGAAAGAAGGAACCTGGAAGTATTTTTCCGGCAACAAGCTAATTGCCGATGAACAGTTTAAATACGGTTTAAAAGATGGCGTTTCGCATACTTACTACGATAGCGGCGAAAAACTGGAGGAAGTAGATTGGAAAAACGGGAAACAGGATGGAGTCTACAGGGTGTTTTTTAAAGATGGAAAACCATTTATGGAGTATAAAATGCAGTACGGTATGCGAAACGGTTTGTGTTTAACCTATTTTCAAAACGGGAGAGTTGAAATTGAGGCATATTATAAAAATGGGCTGCGTGATGGTAATTGGAATTTTTATAAAGAGGATGGCGAATTGTGGTACACGTTGAAATATGCTGATGGGGAAATTCTAAATCCTGGTGTCAGAGATAGCATTTCAGAATTGCAGCTTCAGAAATTGCAGCAAAACAATGATACTGTTGTTGATCCTGAAAATTACCTCGAAAATCCGGCTGAATTTATGATGAAAAAAAATATAGGCCGTTAATAACAGCGATTATTAATAACTTTGATTATTCTTATGGTTGGTTTTAATCGGTTTTCTATGAGTAAAACAGTGGTTATTTTTCTTGGCTTTATTTTTCTTGTTTTTTCGTTTAAGGCAAAATCCCAGGAATATTATTGGGTGGCCTTCACCGATAAAAATCAAACCTCATTTTCATTAAATGAACCCGAAAAATACCTTTCAGAAAGAGCCATTCAACGTCGGATCAGGCAAAACATTCCCATTGATTCGCTCGACCTTCCGGTGAATCAGACGTATGTTCAGCAGATTATTGGTATGGGTGCCGAGCTTGTTCATACTTCGAAATGGTTAAATGGAATTACCGTTAAATCAGAAACCGACAGTTTTTCGTTCAAATTATTACAACTCCCTTTTATAAAAGAAATACAGTTAACAAAGCCTGATAGTGTCGGGACAAAAAGTGCATTCAGCAAATTTATTGAAACCTACAGCAGTGAAACTGTTTTTGAAGGGGATACTGAATATGGAATTTCTCAGGGCCAGATTGACATTATGAATGGCAGGTTATTGCATAACCTGAATTACAGAGGTCAGGGGATGCAAATTGCAGTTTTGGATGCTGGATATTATAGTGTGGATACTTATCCTGCTTTCGACAGTTTGTGGACAAACAACCAGATTTTGGGAACCCGTGATTTTGTTAATCCCAACTCAATTATTTTTGATACACATTTCCATGGAATGAGTGTTTTGTCATGTATGGGAGGCAATATTCCCGGTGAATTAATTGGAACTGCGCCAAAAGCAGGTTACTGGCTTTTGCGATCGGAAGACAACGATACAGAATATATAATTGAAGAAGATAACTGGGTGGCTGCCGCAGAGTTTGCCGACAGTGTTGGTTGCGATATAATAAATACCTCATTGGGTTATAATGAATTCTATGATTCTTCAACCGACCATACTTATGATGATATGGATGGTAAAACAACCCGTGTAACCCGTGGGGCAAATATTGCTTTTTCAAAAGGGATGCTTGTGTTTTCAAGCGCCGGAAATGAAGGCAACAAAACATGGAAATATATTACTGCCCCGGCTGATGGGGATAATGTAATTGCCGTGGGTGCTGTAAATACCGATACTATTCCGGCATATTTCAGTTCCTTTGGCCCATCAGTTGATGGCGATATAAAGCCAAACATTGCAGCAGTTGGTTACAATACTTATGTTGAAAGAAGTACTGGTGTATTGGGATATTACAACGGAACCTCATTTTCGTCACCGGTAATGGCAGGTATGGCAGCCTGTTTATGGCAGGTTAATCCCGGTGCCAGCGCTGCAACAGTGAAGGAGATAATTGAAATGAGCGCCCATAATTATTCTAATCCTGATTCTGTTATGGGCTACGGAATTCCCGACATGTCAAAAGCTTTGCAGTTGATGACAGACCTAATGAGCATCTCCGAAAAACCAGAGGCAAAATGGCTGGCCTATCCAAATCCTGTGAGTGAAACACTGTTTCTGTTAACCGATAATACGATTTCTGATAGAACCTTTAAAATAAGCATTTACACTTTGGATGGAAAACTTTTACGTCAGTGGATAAAACCTTCAGCACAAAGAATCGAGCTTCAAAATTTAAACTCATTGCCGGCCGGAATTCTGCTTTTAAAAGTTGAAAACGGAGGTAATGTTGAAACCATCAAACTCAGTAAATTGTAATCGGAGATGGAACAGAAGCTCACACTTATAGAACTAAATAACCGAATAAAATACGCTATAACTGAGGCATTTCCATCAACGGTGTGGATTGTGGCCGAAATCAGCGAATTAAAGGAAAATCGCAGCGGGCACTGTTATCTTGAACTTATTGAAAAAGAAGAAAACGAGATTATTGCAAGGGCGCGCGCAACCATTTGGTCGTACACCTACCGGATGATAAAACCTTATTTTGAAACTACAACCGGCCAGATTTTTACCCAGGGAATAAAAATAATGGTGCAGGTTTTGGTAGAGTTTCATCCATCGTTCGGGTTAAGTTTAAATATTAAAGATATCGACCCCGTTTATACGGTTGGCGATATGGCGCTTCAGCGAAAGGTAATTATCAGCCGGCTTCAGAATGAAGGAGTTTTTGATATGAACCGCGAGCTTCAGTTACCGCTTGTTCCTCAAAAGATTGCAATAATTTCGTCGGCCACGGCGGCAGGTTACCAGGATTTTATGAACCAACTGGAAACAAATGAATTTGGATTTCAGTTTTATACCAAATTGTTTCAGGCAGTTATGCAAGGCGTTGAGGCAGTGCCATCCATTATTCGGGCCTTGGAAAGAATTTATCAGTACGAAGATTTTTTTGATGCAGTGGTAATTATTCGTGGTGGAGGCGCAACAGCCGATTTAAGCAGTTTTGATAATTACGATCTTGCATTTCACATCACCCAGTTTCCGTTGCCAGTAATTACAGGAATTGGCCATGAAAAAGACGATACAATAATTGACATGGTGGCGCATACACGGTTAAAAACTCCAACTGCCGTTGCTGAATTTTTCATTAATGGCATGGAACGGTTTTATGAAAAACTGATTCAACTCGAAACAGAAGTGGTGCAGGTTGTGCGCAAACAGATAGAAAATAATCAGGATTATCTTGAAGAACTGGCTTCCGGATTGCAGCAACAGGTTTCGGAATTTATTCATGATAAAAATGTTCAACTTATAAAAAAGGGAAACGAAGTTCAACAAAATCTGAGTAGGTTCATTTTTCATAAGCGTGTTGAAATTAGTAATTTCAGACATGATGCAAAATCGGCTGTTTCAATGTGGTTGATAAAAAAAGAAAACGGACTGAATCAAAAGCGAAGGATAATAAAACGGGTTGCCGGAGAAAAATTGATAACCGAAAGATCAAAATTGAGCTATCTGAAAGAGGAAATGGTTAGAGAAACCCGTAATTTTATATCACGTGAAAAGGAACAAATCAGGTTAAATGAAAATGCAGTCCGGCTATTAAATCCTGAGAATGTGTTAAAACGTGGATATTCGCTCACGATGAAGGAAGGGAAAGTTGTAAAATCTGCCGGGCAACTTCAACCTGATGATATAATTGAAACCCGTTTTTCGGACGGCAGAGTAGAAAGTAAAATAGTTAAAAATAAAAATAATGGCAACCAAAAAAGTAACTTATAACGAAGCGATTTCGGAGATTGAAGAAGTTCTCGAAAAGATTGAAAACGAAGAACTAGATGTTGACCAACTGGCCGAAAAAGTGAAAAGAGTTTCACAGTTGCTAAAAATTTGCAAAGAAAAACTGCAAACAACCAACGAACAGGTGGAGCAGATTTTAAAAGAAATGGAAGATTAATCCTAAAAATTAATGATATGGAAAATGAAGAAAAAATTGTGTTGGTTTATACCGGTGACATCGTTACGATTGAACACATTAAAAATGAATTAGAGGCAAAAGATATTTATCCGGTTGTGGAAAATGGCTACCAGGAAGGTTTGGATGCAGGTGTAATTGGCGGCACACCTTCTACAATTCATCTGTATGTTTTGGAAAGTGAAGTTGCAGGGGCACTTGAAATTATTAATGATATAATGAAATAAATATTGCAGATGTACACAAGAGAACAAGTTGCAAAAACGATAGATCATGCGGTATTAAAACCCGATCAAACAGAGGCAGACCTTGAAAAAAATGCAAAAATGTGCATTGAAAACGGGGTTTTTAGCATGTGTGTAAAACCGTGTGATATTAAAAAGGCAAAAGAACTTTTAAAGGGTAGCGATGTAAAAGTGTCGTGCGTGCTTAGTTTCCCTCACGGAGCCGATGCAACGCCGGTAAAGGCTTTTCAGGCAAAACAGGCCATTGAAGACGGAACCGATGAAATTGATATGGTAATGAATATTGGGCAATTCTTGTCGGACGATTATGATTATGTTTTAAACGATATTATTGCCGTAGTTGATGTAGCCCATGAAAAAGGAATTTTGGTGAAAGTAATCCAGGAGAGTGGCTTTTTAACAACAGAGCAAATTACAAAAGCTTGCGAACTGTCGTACCTGGCTGGCGCCGACTTTGTAAAAACGTCAACCGGATTTGGTCCGGGCGGTGCAAAACCTGAATACATTGATGTGATGCTAAAAACAGTGGGAGGTAAAATGAAAATAAAATCTTCAGGCGGAATTCGTGACTGGGAAACGGCTGTTGCATTTTTGGAACAGGGCGCCGATCGTTTGGGAATTGGATCTACAGAAGCTGTTTTAAATGGTGCAAAGGCAGAAGGGAATTATCAGAAAGATTTGAGTTGATCATTTTTTTTAAATAAAAATTCTGCCATATTTGTAACCCTTTTTTAAAGAACTTTCTATGTATTTCTTGAATGGAGAGCGTATTTATATAAAACCCGAAAATGCCTGTAAATCATTGGATGAGCAAATTCAGAATTGTTTCCTTCAATTAACCGAAACAAACACGGAAAAAAAACTCTTTAAGCTGAATTTTTTTGCCAAAACCAACTCAAAACAAAAGTATGTTGCCCTTCGCAATAGGTTGGAAAAAATGGTTTCAGAATATATCCCGTCTCCTGTGGTTTTAAGTTTGTTGGCTCAACCTCCATTGTCATGCCAGATTATTGTTGAAGCTTGTTATTATGATTCCAAAGAATGGGAAGTAGAATTTCTTGCTAAAAATGCCGGGAGTGCACTGCTATTTAAAAAAAATGAAACCTCAATATTAATCGGTAATGCCCAGTCGTATACGTTTTCTGGTTGTAAACAGAATTCTGAGGAAGCATTTTCTGTTCTGATTGATATTTTTACTGATGCGTTTTTTCCTGTAAATTCAATTATCAGGCAATGGAATTATATTGAAGATATCCTGGAATTTGACGGAGAGAATCAACGATATCAGCAATTTAATAATGTGCGCTCCGGAGTTTATGGAAATACTTTTTTAGAAAAGGGATATCCCTCTGCAACAGGTATTGGCATGAACCAGGGAGGGGTATTAATTGAGTATGTTGCAATTAAATCAAAAGAAATAAAAACTATTCCTATCGATAATCCAAAGCAAATTTCGGCACATACTTACAGTGAAGATGTTTTGGTTGGAGAAGGATGTTCGCTTAAAACTACGCCAAAATTTGAACGGGCAAGATATGTGGAAGTGTTTGGTAAAAAATTGATCTTTATTTCAGGAACAGCATCAATAGTTGGCGAGAAAACCATTGGAGTTGGTGATGCTGTTGAACAAACAAAAGTTACCATAAATAATATGGAACAACTCTATTCGAATGGCGCCTTAGATGAAATTTCAGATTATTATGCAAACCCAAAGTATAGACATGCCCGTGTTTATATTAAGAATAAAAGAGATTTTGTGCGTATAAGGCAAACATTTGAGAGTCATTTCAAAAATCTTCCTGTAGTATATATTATTGCTGATATTTGCCGGAAAGATCTTTTAGTTGAGATTGAAGGGAAAGTGATTTTGGAATAATTTTTTGTATTACTTTCATTTCGACCAAAGGGAGAAATTTGTTTTCACATTTCCCACTCCGTTCGAAATGACAACTATTTTATTAAGAATCAAAATCGGAAATCTACTCCAAACATTAAATTAGTTCCTGCCTGTGGAAAGTATCCATCCATTTTAAAACGTTCACCTCCTAATATATAGGAATAAACCCAGGCATTCGATTCATAAACTTCATTAAACAGGTTGTTGACCATACAGTGTAAAACAATTTCGTTGAATAACCCCGTTTCAAAACTGTAATCAATAGTAAGGTTATTTACAAAATAGGCATCCAATATCCTGTCTTCACTTGATGTATTGTCAATATACTGTTTGCCAACGTAAGTGGATATCAAACTAATATCCAGATTTTTAACAGGGGTAAATACAAACTGACTATTCCCTGTTATATTCGGCGAGAAGGCCAAATCTGTAGTTCCTAGTTCAAAAACCTGCTGACCGCCATTATCCCAGTCATCAACGTATTCTGTAAAATCGGTAATTTTATTTTGGCTAATGGTAGTATTTGCATTCCATTGCAGTATTTGTAATATCTTCCAACCCATTTGTAATTCTAGTCCGGCGCGGTAACTTTTATCAACGTTAACCATAATTCCGGCGCCAACATCATTTATTTCACCTGTAAGAACCAATTGATTTTTGTAGTTCATGTAATACAAATCTACTCCGGCTGTAAATGTTGATGATTGATAATCATATCCCATTTCCCAATCGTATAATGTTTCGTGCACAGGTTGTTTCCCATTCGGGTTAGCATCAACATAATTACTGCGGTTTGGCTCGCGATTGGCAACGGCATAGGAAAGATAAAGTTTCTGGTTATCCTTTGGTTGATATAACAATCCAAACTTAGGATTGAAGAAGTTAAAATTGTGTTCTTGTGCAATGTTTCTCAAGTCGTCATCAATTCCGGTAATTGTATAATCTATTTTGCGATATTGTAAATCAGCAAATAAATTTAATTTCTCCAGCATCTGGTAATTGAACTTCCCGTAAATATTAAAATCTTTTTTCAATCCGGTTCCCCGATACCATTCATAACCCTTTTTTACATCACCAAGATACTGCGCCCAGATAATTCTTCCAAAGTGGTTGCCATCGTAGGTATTCCAGCCACCACCCAAAGTGAAATCAGTTTTCTCTTTTTTATGGTTGAAAGCGAAAACAATTCCGTAGAAATCATTATCGAGCCATTTGCGATTTACAAGATCGGTTGAATAAATGGTGTCGCTGCCAATTATTGGGTATGGCAATTGGTAATCAGTATAATCTTCATCATTCTCATAATTTTCATAATACCCTCTTCCATGTCTGAAGTGCAGTCCGGCATTCATATTAAAATACTTATTAAACTGATGCGAAAAATTCAGGTGATAATAATCCTGCTGATAATGGTCGATCTGGTTTTCGTATGTGTAATAGTTGTAGGTCCGGCTGTCAGAATTTATCATTTCTGTTGTTTCTTGAGGAGTGTACAACCAGTGATCGCCATAGCGCTGCATGCCCGCCAGATCGTTGTTTAGGCGCACTGATGGAACTCCCCACCAAGCCTGGTAAGTTTGTTCAAGACCGGAAAAAATGTTGATCTTTAAAATGGAATTTTTTGAATAATATCCGCCGGAGATAAAGAAAGATTTTAAATCGGAATAAGCACGATCAACAAATCCATCGGAAGTAAGTTTCGACAAACGGGCATCGAAAGTAAATTTCCCGTCAATTAACCCTGTTCCGGCGGAAACGGTATTTTTCATTGTATTGAATGATCCAAAAGCAGTCCGGTATTCAGCGGAGGCATCTTTATTTAAGGTATTTGTTTGCAGATCGATGGTTCCACCAAAGGCCGCTGCGCCATTTGCCGATGTACCAACGCCGCGCTGTACCTGCACATTTTCGAGCGATGAAGCCAAATCCGGAATGTCAACAAACCATGTTCCGTGCGATTCTGCCTCGGAAATAGGTATTCCGTCGATACTCACGTTTATCCGGTTCAAATCGGTTCCCCGTATTCTGAAATTGGTATAACCAACCCCGGCGCCTGCATCAGATGTGGCTACAAATGATGGAGTTAACTGTAGCAGATACGGAATATCCTGCCCAAGATTTCGCTCCTTTAGTTCTTCTTTCGAAACATTGGTATACGCCATCGGAGTTTTTGATTTTGCCCTGGTGGCTGAAATCAGAACTTCATCGGTTAAAATGGCTTCTTGTTCAAGATTAATTTCAATGTTTTTATTTTCGTTCAACTCAACCTGAACTTCTTTGTCTTGAAAGCCAATAAATGAAACGTTTAATGTGTAACTTCCTTTTTTCAAATTCCGAAACTCAAAAGTTCCATCACTTTTTGTAGATGTACCCATAAAAGTACCTTCAATAACAGTGTTTGCACCGGCAAGCGGTTCGCCGTTACCTTTTACAATTCCTTTTAAACTGTACTGCCCGAACGCGAGCACAGACAAATACTGCAACAGCAGTAAAAATCCTAACTTTTTCATCTTTTTAGAAAATTGGTTAAAAACTAACCAATGGAGTGGGACGAATCCCTTGTTTGCCCTCCCTTCGCCGGCATTATCCGGATCAGGTGATGTGGGTATGATCTCAGCCCTAATTTTATTAGGCACCCCATTGCATAAATATCGGGGCTAAGTTATGAAGGATTTTTGACTTGGACAAAATTGGCTTGGCAACATTAATTTTTTGAAAATATGAGAGGTGAAAATTAATTTGAAAGTTTTCAGATTCAATTAATATTTAACGGCTTTGCAAAGGTTTGTGGAAGTTTAATTGTGTGCAGGGTTTGCTGCTTTAGTTGTATGAAAATGATTGCATCAGTAGAAGGGTGGCTGATTTTTAGGATGTCAGCTGCTTCTACTATGCGTTTAACTTTTTTCTATGTCAATTTCACAAAGTTGTCTTCAAGTTTCACATTAAAATTAATTTCAGCTTTCAATGCCTTGAAAACCTTAATTATTGTGTCAATGGTCGCACTATTTGCACTTCTTTCGAGTTTTGATATTTGTGCTTTTTGAACTCCAATAAGTTTTCCTAACTGTTCTTGAGTCAGGTTACGTTCCTGTCGTGCCGATTTTATCATTTTCCCTAAAACGTCCATACGAAGTTCATATTCATACTCGTCTCTCTCCTTAATGCCAACTTTGCCAATATACTTGTCTTTCATGTCGGCAAGCGAATAAGTTTTCAATTCTTTAGTTGCCATATCATTACTTTTCTTGTTTGTTTTCAAAATACCTGTTCTTAATTTTTGTTGCCCTGTTAATTTCTTTTGCCGGTACCTTGTAAACCTTTTTTATGAAACCATGGGTTGCTATTACCAAAGTTTCTTTTTTGTCAGTTTTATCCTAAAATGCAAGCAGTCGAATATGTAATCCGGCAAACTTTATCCGAAACTCCCAAATATCATTTTGCCGTTTCTTAAAAAGTTTTGGGTCATTCGTTTGTTCTTCAAGGTCAATGTTGTAAAAGATTTTTTTTACTGTTTTAAAGTCGAGGCCCTCTATAAACTCGTTTGCTTCTTCCAAAAACAGTGTTTCAAAATATCTCATGCTTTTTTATTCCTTGCATAACGCTACAAAGATAGACAAAGTTTCCAAATATAGATACTTTGATATGCAGAATTTGCTGGTTGTAATTTTATTTTTGCCCATTATAAAGGGGTGCCTAATTGAAATAACATTCTACAATTAACTTAATCAGCTATTAAATACTTTTCAAATGCCTCCCTGTGCTTTTCTGTAATCCTTGCCGGTCGCATGGTTTTTGTATTAATAAATAACCCTTTCTGCTGGCCAGTGGCACATAACTCTTTTTTCTCATTGTAAAACCTGAACTCAAGAATCGCAGAAGCATTGTTCATTTTCGAAACCCACATTTCTATTCGTACTGTGTTATAAATAAAAAATGGTTTTTTGTACGAAATATTAGTATTGATTATAACGGGTAAAATGCCCTCAGTATTGGTTAATTCAGTTACCGGAATACCCATTTCCTCCAATAGTTTCACGCGGCCGTTTTCCATCCACTGTATGTAAATGATGTTATTTACATGCCCGACAATGTCGATATGATAAGTGTATATTTTTTCTTCGTAAACAAGTTTTTGCATTATTCGCTGGGATTGAAATTATACGATGAAAATTTTCTTTTTTTCTGAATAAAGAACTTCCACATGATACTTTTTGTATAAATTTCAGGATGATTTTTTATCGTAATTTGTTGCTGAACCTCTTTTCTTTTCATCATTAATTTGCCAATATTACGATAAAAGGAAGCATGTGCTTTTACTACCGCCCAAAATTCGCGGAAGTTTAGCCCGGCAATAAATTTTACAGCGGCTACGCCATCCAAAACCATACGAATAAAAAAGATACGTTTGAACTGAAATGGTGGCAGGTTTTTATACAGCATAAAAAGATTATTTCTGAAATTGAGGTATATTTTCTGCGGACTTCCATAAGAAAGTGTTCCGCCTCCCAAATGATAAACAACACTTTTGGGTTCGTATAAAATTTTATACCCGCGACTTTTTAAGCGCCAGCACAAATCAATTTCTTCCATGTGTGCCCAAAAGTCACCATCAAAACCGCCAGCGTTTTTAAATGCTTCAGCTCTTACAAACATACAAGCGCCGGAAGCCCAGAAAATGGATCCGGCATTATTATATTGCCCGTGGTCTTCTTCAATGCGGTTTAAAACCCGGCCCCGGCAAAAAGGGTAGCCAAATTTGTCGATAAATCCACCGGCAGCACCGGCATACTCAAAATGACCGGGTGCGTTGTAGCTTAAAATTTTTGGTTGAATGGCAGCCACTGTTTTATCGGCTTCAAATATTTTAATGCAAGGTTCAATCCATTTTTCAGATACCTTAACATCTGAATTTACAAGAATTAAATAGTCGGCGTTAACCTGTTTCAGAGCGCGGTTATAACCTTCGGCAAAACCGTAGTTTGATTCCAGTTGAATGATTTTTATCTGAGGAAATTTTTCTTTCAGTAAGTTAACCGACTGATCTGTGGATGCGTTGTCAGCAACAATAATTTCAGCACCGGAAGAATGCTCAATAACAGAAGGGAGAAAAGTTTCGAAAAGTTTTTCGCCGTTCCAGTTTAATATTACGATGGCAATTTTTTTTGTTCCGGCCATAAGCATTTACTTCATCAATAACTGAATGATGATCGAAGCCATCCTTTCGTTTCCCAGTTCAATGATAATTTTTTCCATTTTTTCTTTTTTATCCGAATCTTCTGAGCCGGCCATTTTCTCCAGTTCCTTCATTTGTTTGCCGGTGAGATCATCTTCCAGCAGTTGCCAAACCTTATCTTTTCCCTGGTTTGTTTCGGGTAACCCAAGATTTTCGAGTTCAACAATTGAAGCTTCTAAAATTTCCTGGGCTTGTAACCGCACCGGATCTTTATCCTTGGTTTTGCCTGATGCTGCGGTATCACGCAAACTCCAGCTGGAATAATCGTATGCCAGGTTTTTAATCATTTTTATTTTTGAACTCTCTTTTCCAAAAATCCTTTCAAGAAAAATAATGGTATGATTTTTCCATGCTTCCAGGTCAAATTTCTTTTCGTTGAGGCGCTCAATTTGTTCGTTTAAAAGTGAGATTTCTTTTTTTGCCATCACTGTTATTTTATAGTGGCAATTTACAAGGAAAATAAAGATGTTGCAAGCATTATTTTATTGATAAACTGACTAAGTTCAAACTATTTTTTTACCAAGATATTTATGAATAACAGCATAAAATAAATCAAAATAATTGGCGCTCGCTGCAACAATCTCCCCACCAAATAACCAATTATTTCCACCGTTAAAGTCGGTAATTTTTCCTCCTGCCTGTTGCAATATAAATGCACCCGCAGCAATATCCCAGGCATGTAAAGCATGTTCGTAAAAAGCATCAAACCTACCACAAGCCACGTATGCCATGTCAACTGCTGCCGAACCAAACCTGCGAAGCCCGCGTGTAGTTTTCATCAATTCTTTCAAACAGGCAATGTAATCATCAATCCTGTCGAAATCGTAATACGGAAAGCCTGTTCCTATTAATGTTTCCAGCGGATCAGATTTTGAAGAGACCCGTATTTCTTTTCCGTTTAAATAAGCCTGACTATCTTTCCACGCATAAAAGAGTTCATCAAGGCCAACTTCATAAACAACACCCAAAACAAGTTCATCATTTTCTTTTAAAGCTATGCTTACTGAGTGCGGTGAAAGGCCGTGAATATAATTGGTAGTTCCGTCAAGCGGATCGATGATCCATGTATATTTTTCGTGGTTTGAACCGGCAGTTCCTTCTTCTGCAACAAACCCGGATTCGGGGATCATTTTCTTTAAAGCATTAACAAGGATTTCCTCAACGGTTTTATCAACGTAAGTTACAAGGCTGGTTGCGCCTTTTAGCTGAACATCAGTGGTTGTAATCTTCTTTTGTTCTTCGCGAATAAATTTCCCGGTTTGTCGGGCCAAATCCTGAACTTCGGCACAGAGCGCTTTATAATTCATCTAAAAATGAGTTTCCGGCAAATTTAGTGACAATTATTGTGGAAAAGCAATGGCAACATGTCCGTTTTGTTAAAATAGATTTTAAATTAACATTTACCAGTTGGTTAACCATTTCATCGCGATACGAAGTTTCAACTTTAATATAATTTTCGGTAAACCCCATCATTTTATTTTCTTTCCTGTCTGATTCAAAAAGAACCGTTTGCGATGAATTTAAATGTGTCTCATAAAATGATCTTAATTTCTTTTCAGAAAGGTTGATGTACATTTGAGTTCTTCGTTTGCGATCTTCAACGTCAACTTTCCACGGAATTTTCAAAGCTTGTGTTCCACTTCTTTCTGAATAGGTAAAAGCGTGAAGCTGCGAGATTTCAAGGCTATTTATAAAATCGTACGATTGCTGGAAAAGTTCTTCTGTTTCTCCATTTGTACCGGCAATTACATCTACTCCAATAAATGCATGCGGGACAATCTCGCGGATGCGATGAATTCTTCTTGAAAATAATTCAGTTGAATATTTACGCTTCATCAGCGAAAGAATTTCATCAGAACCTGCTTGTAATGGAATATGAAAATGAGGCATGATTACGTTTGAATCAGCAACCAATTTAATTATATCATCTTTCAAAAGGTTTGGTTCGATTGATCCCAATCGCAATCGATGAAGCCCTTCTACTTTTTCAAGCGCTTTTAGAAATTCAAGAAAATTTTCATTCGAAGATTTGCCAAAATCGCCAATATTTACTCCGGTAAGAATCACTTCTTTGTAACCTTTATCAACCGCTTTTTTTGCCTCCAAAATGGTATTTTCAATGGTGTCGTTTCTGCTTTTTCCGCGAGCAAACGGAATGGTGCAAAATGAACAGTAATAATCACAGCCATCCTGAATTTTCAGAAAGCTGCGTGTTCTGTCTCCCCATGAAAATGCTTTATGATAATTTTTAATATCGTTTAAACGAGTAGTTCGTATTTCCGTAGTTTCTTTTTTCTGGAGGTTGCCAAGAAAAGCTGGGATATGTAAATTTTTCCTGCGTTCCTAAAACCATGTCAACACCTTCAATATGACCTACTTCGTCGGGTTTTAGCTGCGAGTAACAACCTACAACAATTACCATGGCATTCGGATTTTTACGAATAGCCCGCCGTACAATATTTCGGCTTTCCTTATCGCCCTGGTTGGTAACCGAACAGGTATTTATAACATACACATCTGCTTTGTCATCGAACTCAACACGCTCAAATCCAACTTCTTTAAATGAACCTGCAATGGTTGAAGTTTCAGAGAAATTGAGTTTGCATCCCAATGTATAAAAAGCAGCTTTCTTCCCCTTGTAATCCATCTCTGTTATTCTGAATAATTCTAAATAAGCGACAAAGGTAGAAAAATCTATTAATTTTAGATTCACTGATTTTTAGTAAAACAGGGAAATGGGTAGTAATAATTGATAAGAATACTTTTCATTTCTATTCCTTGAATAAAAGAAACGAAACAAAGAAAAATCATGAAAAAATTAACCTTTGTGTTTTTTCAATTTAGTTTTTATGCCCGATTTCGGAATTTTTTCGAGCTCGCACAAAAGACTATCTTAACGTGTTCTTTGTAGTTGTTTAAAATAGATTAATTGTTATTAAAGCTGTAGGATTTTAAACCTGAATTTATGAATCTCTTAAAAATTTACCCTTAATTATTAATTAAGAACTTTTTTTCCTTTACTCCCCTCCTTCGGAGGGGTTGGGGGAGGCTTTTTATAATAGGTTACTTGCCAGTTCTGCCAGATAACTACGTTCTCCTTTTACTAAATTAATATGTGCAAATAAATCCTGGCTTCGCATCCGGTCAGTCATGTACGCCAGTCCGTTTGATTTCATATCCAGATAAGGCGAATCAATTTGTTGCAGGTCGCCGGTAAAAACCATTTTTGTTCCTTCACCGGCACGTGTAATTATGGTTTTTACTTCGTGCGGTGTCAGGTTTTGAGCTTCATCGATAATAAAAAAGGCATTCGACAAACTTCTTCCCCGAATGTATGCCAGTGGAGTAATATTCAGTCTTTCTTCCTTTTGAAGATCTTCAATGAGCTGATATTCATTGCTTCTCGGATTAAAAGAATGTTTTATAACTGATAGGTTGTCGAACAGCGGCTGCATATAAGGGCTAATTTTATCAGATGCATCACCTGGAAGAAATCCCAGGTCACGGTTACTTAATGCAACAATTGGACGTGCAAGCAATATTTGCTCATACGTCCGGTGTTGTTCAATTGCGGCAGCAAGAGCAAGCAGTGTTTTTCCCGTTCCGGCTTTTCCGGTTAAAGCCATTAACCTGATCTCCGGATCCATCAACATGTTCAGGCTAAAGGTTTGTTCTGCATTTCGGGGTTTTATTCCATACGCGGCCTTTTTTTCAATACGGTAAATGCGGTTTGTTTTAGCATCAAAACGTGCTAAGGCGCTTGCCGATGTTCCTTTAAAAATATAACACTCGTTAGCCTCCGGAGTGAAATCTCTTTTTACATCATCAACAGTAAACGATCCCTGATTATATAAAACGTCGATTAAAGAATCATCAAAATTATCGAAAGTGGTTACGGTTTTATCCAGCACATTCTGATCGGTTACCTGGTCGGTTTTGTAATCTTCCGATTGAATTCCCAGCGATTTGGCTTTCATCCTGAGATTAATATCCTTGCTGATGAGGACAACGCGCCGTTTTGGATACGATTTCATCATATATTCTGCAATAGCCAGAATGCGGTGATCTGGAATATCCTCCCTGAAAGAGGCTTTCATTAATTCGGAAAAAGGTTTGCCGGTTTCAATGCGCAGTTTACCTTTTCCAATTCCCAGTTGTTTTCCACCGTTAAATAGTTCGTCTCCAACAATTTCATCGAGCAAACGGGTAAACTCCCGTGCCTGAAAGTTGATAAGATCATTTCCTCGTTTAAATTTGTCCAGCTCCTCGAGTACTGTAATTGGAAGGATAATATCATTATCCTGGAACTGGTAAATACAAGTATGATCATGAAGGATCACATTTGTGTCGAGAATGAAAATTTTACTTTTTTTTGTTTTACTCAGCATTGTCGAAAAATTGAATTTTCTAAAAATAGAGAAATTGCTGACAAATAATCATTACGAGAATAAAATTTAATAAACTTGCAGCCGTTGATAAATTTTTTTGAAAATTGAACTATACAGATACACTTGATTTTTTGTTTACGAGACTGCCAATGTTTCAGCGCAGTGGGCCAGCTGCTTACAAAAACAGCCTTGAAAATACATTGTTGCTTGATGAATATTACAATCACCCTCATAAACAGTTCAAAACCATTCATATTGCAGGCACAAACGGAAAAGGCTCTGTTGCGCATATGTTGGCAGCAATTCTTCAAACAGCCGGATACAAAACAGGATTATATACTTCTCCTCATTTAAAAGATTTCAGGGAGCGAATTCGGATTAATGGCGAAATGGTTTCTGAAAATGAGGTGATGAAATGGGTGGAAAACTATATTCAAAATAGTGATAAATGGAAACTTGAACCTTCATTTTTTGAGTTGACAGTAGCGATGGCTTTTGATTATTTTGCTCAACAAAATGTTGATATCGCGGTAATTGAAGTTGGATTGGGAGGAAGACTTGATTCAACAAATATTATCACTCCCGAGGTGAGTATTATTACCAATATTGGGTTGGACCATACCAATTTACTTGGTGATACTTTGGAAAAAATAGCTATTGAAAAAGCCGGAATTATTAAAAAGAATGTGCCGGTTGTTATTGGTACAACTCAACAGGAAACTACTCCGGTTTTTAATACCATTGCCCAAGACAGGCAAACCAAATTATTCTTTTCTGATCAGGAATACAAAGCAGAATATTCATTAATTGGAGCGGATTGGAAACAAATATTTAACATTGAAAAAAACGGAGAGATTGTTTACCCTGAATTAAAACTGGATTTAAACGGGACTTATCAACGATACAATTTACCTGCAGTTTTAAAAACGGTTGATTTGCTGATTTCAAAAGAATGGAAAATTGAACGAAAACATATTTATGAGGGTTTAAAAAATACAGCATTCCTGACTGGTTTGCAAGGTCGCTGGCAGGTAATCGGGCATAATCCTTTAGTTATTTGTGATACCGGGCACAACGAAGACGGCATAAAACAGGTTGTCAATCAATTGAAAAACACTGCCTATAAAAAACTTCATATCGTGTTTGGAACTGTAGCTGATAAAGACCCTGATGCTGTGTTAAAATTACTGCCACAAAATGCAATATACTATTTTACAAAAGCCGACATTCCACGCGCTCTTGATGAGAAGATTCTTGCCAATAAAGCGTCGGAATTGGGACTGATTGGTAACAGTTTCAAAGAAGTTAAAACAGCTTTTAATCAAGCACTTAAAAATGCTGAAGCAAACGACCTGATTTTTGTTGGTGGAAGTACATTTTGTGGTTGCTGAGGTTTTGTAGCAAATTTATTTCTTTTTTTTTGCAGAACTGAAAATAGGTTATATATTTGCATCGCTTTTCCGGCAGGGGAAGTGTGTTCAGAAACAAAAATATATTTTCCGGGCGATTAGCTCAGTTGGTTCAGAGCATCTGGTTTACACCCAGAGGGTCGGCGGTTCGAATCCGTCATCGCCCACAAAAAGGACAGTTAAGCTGTCCTTTTTGTTTATTAAACTCTTCAAATATGTTTTACTGTTACATTCTTTATTCTGAAAGACTTGATAAGTATTATATTGGATCGACCAATGATTTAAATGGCCGTTTGCAACGTCACAACACATCAAATCATGGATTTACATCAACCGGCAAACCATGGGAATTGAAATACAGTGAAAGTTTTCCGAAACCAAACAGGAAGCAATGCAAAGGGAAATGCAATTAAAAAAAATGAAAAGCAGAAAAGTTTTGGAAGAGTTAATTGAGGCGAAATTGAAAGGTAACCAACCAGGTGATTAGCTCAGATGGTTCAGGGCATCCCGATTATATCGGGAGGGTCGGCGGTTCGAATCCGTCATCGCCCACAGAAAGGTCGACTTTAGTCGGCCTTTTTTCATTATGACCTATTAACTTTATTTCCGATAATCAGGTATTGATTTTATTACATTTGTTTGTAAATTCGCAAGGTTCAATAAATTAAAAAACCATGAAAATCAAATTACTTTTAACCTTGTTCTTGAGTTTCGCATTTATCAATTTTATATCATCACAGGAAAAATCATCTGTAATTTTAGAAACGGCATTTAAACAAGCTAAAACAGAACATAAAAATGTATTGGTAATATTTCATGCATCCTGGTGTGGCTGGTGTAAAAAATTGGATGCAAATATAAATGATAAAGCCTGTAAAGACTTATTCGACAGTAATTTTGTAATAACGCATCTCACCGTGCAGGAATCAGAGCAAAACAAAAATCTGGAAAATCCGGGTGCGACTGATCTGTTTAATAAGTATGGTAATGGAAATTCAGGTGTTCCGTTCTTTTTGGTTTTTGATGGGAATGGCAAATTATTAAGAAAATCTGTTGATGAAAATGGCAGTAATCTCGGATGCCCGGCCAATGAACATGAAGTGGAGGTATTTATTGATATTTTAAAAGAAACTACCAAACTAAAAAAGCCTGAATTGGAAGTAATCAGGAACAAATTCCTAATAAAAGAAAATGCAGGTTAAGTTTAGCACCTGCCTCGTGCACAAGGACTATTGGTAATAAAAAATCCAAATGCCCCGCCAAACAGCATGCTTTGAAAAAAATCTCCCGTGGAAAATTCGGCAAAGGATTTATCATTTGTAATCAGCATAAATACAGGGCCCGCAACTACTCCAAGTAAAATGTAAATCAGCGATTTCTTTGCGTGAGCAGTTAAAAATGTTCGTTGAAACCAACTTCCTTCCGGTTTAATATCCAATTGTTTGAATTGCATTAAGGTAAAATTTATATACAAATGCAAATATATAGAAAATTAGATATAAGCAAATCCTTTTATTTGTAAAAGGTTCTCGGACTGTAAGAAATTTTTCTTTACTTAATCTGGAAATAGATGCTTTACATTTGATTTTGCCCCTGAATCCAGCTTAATATTTTTTCACTGTCGGGTTTTACCTTTGGGTCAACTACATCAATCAGATTTCCATTTTCGTCAATAAGATATTTTTGAAAATTCCAGGTTACCTGAGAATCCATCTTCCCGTTAAGTTTCTTCTCAGTAAGCCATTGATAAACAGGAGCCATGTCGTCGCCTTTTACTGAAATTTTTGACATCATCGGGAAGGTAACTCCATAATTTTTCTGACAAAACTCTTCAATTTCTTCATTTGTGCCCGGTTCCTGGTTGGCAAAATTATTGGCCGGAAATCCAATTATTGTAAAATCGGAATTGCCATATTTTTCATAAATTTCTTGCAACTGTTCATATTGCGGCGTGTTTCCACATTTTGATGCTGTATTAACTACCAGCACCTTTTTGCCTTTTAGCTGCGACAAGTCGTATGTATTTCCATCAATGTCGGTTACTTTGAAATCGTAAAATGATTTCTGTCCGAATGAATAAATTGAAACCATAAGGATTATAAAAAGGAAAATAGTCTTTTTCATTTTTGCAAAATTTAATTGTTAATCATGAGTATCGTATTGGAAACAATTGAAATAGCAAAAAAGTTGGCTTCAGGAATTTAACTTTGCAGTTTTAAACTATTTTTCTTTTGGAATGAGGATGTTTTCATCGATTAAACTTTAGGACTATTTAAGAGTCAAACGTCCGTTGTTCCAAAATAACATGAAAGTAAAAACAGCGTTTTCCAGGTTTTCGGGTTGGCTGATGTCAACCGAAATGTTTGCCCGTCCGTCGAAACAGTTGCCGGGGAAATGGCAATTGTTTGAGTATTATATGGACAAAGGAGAAGATTTGCTGAATGTTAAAGAAGAGGAACTTAAAACGAAAAAAGAAACCTGGACAATTGAATTTGCAGATCGTGAAAAGTTTTTTCAGCAAGGCAATCTTTCAGTGAACCTGGTTTCCGGAATTGAAAATGGTGTTTGGAGCATCTCAAGGAATTTTGTTACAATAATAAATCCATCCGATTTTAGAAAGAATGTTGAATTTCAGTTTGCGATTCAAAGAAACCAACTGAAATTGCTAAAGAAAGATGGCTTTGGGAAAATTGAATTTTTTGGTTTTTTCAGAAAACTGGAAAAATAAACAGGTCTTTTCGATTCAAATTAGCTTTTCAAAATCAAATTCTTTTTAATTGATTTATAAACTTCCAAAGCTGCCGGAAAAGGTTGAAGTGCACGTTCAAAAATGCCAAGCGAATAAGCAATGGTTAATCCGTAATTAGTTATTGGAACACCTGCCTGTCTCGCTTTTATAATTCTGGAAAGCATTTCACGTCGGTTCCACATGCATGCGCCGCAATGAATAATAAGTTTGATAATCTTTGAATATTTTCAGGGAAATCGTGTCCGCGAATGGAATCAATTTGCAGTTTTCCGCCAACATATTGAGTTAACCAACGCGGTATTTTAACGGTGCCAATATCTTCACCAATCGGATGATGGGAACAGGCCTCAGCAATCAATACTTTATCGCCGGTTTTTAATTTATCGATGGCAGTTGCGCCCCTGACCATTTCCACAAGATCGGCCTGAAAACGGGCAAACAGGATGGAAAACGAAGTCAACGGAACATTAAGTGGAGTGTCTGCAGCAACTTTTAAAAATGCCTGCGAGTCGGTTACAACCAATTGCGGCGGTTTGTTTAATCGTGAAATTGCCTCCCTAAGTTCCCGTTCTTTAACCACCAGGCAAAATGAATCATTATCCAGTAAATCGCGAATACTTTGTACCTGCGGCAAAATAAGCCTTCCTTTTGGCGCTTCCTTGTCAATTGGCACCACTAAAATTGCTGCTTCACCCGGATCAACCAGATCGGATAAAATTCCCTGTCTGTTAATAAAATCAGCTGGCGCTGACTTCAACAATAATTCACGTAATTCATGAATTCCGGTTCCATTCAATGCCGAAGTGTAAACATAGTTTAAGTTGAGACTGTCAAGCTGCGAACTTATATCAAGGTCTTCACGATAAAAATCAATCTTATTAAAGATTATAATAAACGGGATTTCATGGTTTTTAAATTGTTCCAGAATTTGGCCTTCAAATTCGCCCCATTCATTAAAATTAGTAACAAGAATTCCCAAATCCGTTCGGTCGAAAACTGCGTTTGTTTTGGCAATTCGTTTTTCTCCAAGTTGCCCGAAATCATCAATTCCGGCAGTATCAATAAAAAGTACCGGTCCGAGTGGCAACAATTCCATTGGTTTTTCAACCGGGTCGGTGGTTGTACCTGCAACATCCGAAACAATCGAAACTTCCTGTTCTGTTAAAGCATTCAGAATGCTTGATTTACCGGTATTTCGTCTTCCGAAAATGCCAATATGTAAGCGAAATGATTTTGGTGCTTTCATTAATTTCAAAAAATATTGGGTCAAAATACAAATTCAGTTTCTTTCAGCCAATGTTTTATGCAAAGAATATTCAGTGGCCTAATTTACAAACGGCTTCAGGAGAAATAAGCAAATCAAAAGTTACTTCCGAATACAAAACCATTTTCAATGGCTGCTGATTTAATACTAATTCCTTTATTCTGGGCAATTTTTACAATTTCACTTGCTTTTTCATACCCAATTTCGGGAATAAGCGCAGTAACTGAAGCGGTTGAATTTTCCACATGTTTTTTGCAGATTTCTTCATTGGCCGTAATGCCAGACACACATTTGTTTGCAAGCATTTCACAGGCGTTACTTAAAACAGAAATATTTTCCAACAATGCATGTGCAATTAATGGCAAAAATTGGTTCAGTTCCAAATTGCCCAAACTCGCGGCGGTAGTAATTACCTGGTCATTCCCAAAACTTAAAATGGCAGCCTGTGCAACTGCCTCTGGTATTACCGGATTTACTTTCCCCGGCATGATTGATGAACCGGCCTGCATTGGTGGAAGATTAATTTCTCCAAAACCAGCATCCGGGCCACTGGAAAGCAATCGAAGATCATTACTTATTTTCAAAAGATTGGAAGCATGAGCTTTTAAAATTCCTGAAACTTCAACAAAAACATCGGCATTTTGCGTTGCGTCAATCAGATTTTCAGCGCGAGCCAAACCAATATTTGTGTTTTCTCTTAATTGATCGACAACTCGAAAGATAAATTGTTTGGGTGCTCCAAGTCCGGTGCCAATGGCTGTTCCTCCAAGATTAACTACCCGCAAACGTTCCTCGCATTTATAAATTCGCCAGCGGTCGCGGTTAAATGCTTCTGCATAAGCGCTCATTTCCCTTCCGAGTGTTGTTAACACGGCATCCTGAAGTTGGGTTCTGCCAATTTTCACAACATGTGCATATTCTTTTTCTTTTCGTTGAAATGTTTCCTGCAAGTTCAAAACCTGTTGTTCAAGTTCACGAATCATTCGGATTGCTGCAATTTTTAAAGCAGTCGGGTAGGTGTCGTTGGTTGACTGATGACGATTGATATCGTCAAGTGGAGAAATAAGATTGTAATCTCCAGGACTTTCACCAAGAATCTGCAGCGCCCTGTTTGCAATTACTTCATTGACATTCATATTTAAAGAAGTTCCGGCTCCACCTTGTAATGCATCAACTGGGAAATGCTCATTTAAAAATCCCTGACTGACTTCTCTGCAAGCTTTTTCAATTGCATCTGCTTTTTTTTCATCAGTCCAAACATTTAATTGCCGGTTAATTTGAGCGCAGGCTAATTTCACTTCACCATAAGCTTTTATCAATTCAGGATGAACTTTTATTCCTGAAACCGGAAAATTTTCCATTGCCCTTGCTGTGTGAATTCCCCAAAGAGCATCAATAGGAATGACTTTTTCTCCAAGCAGGTCATTTTCTACCCTTGTCTTAACCATGATTAACTTGATTTATGGATTACTTGATTTTATTGTTATGAACGCGTTTAAATTGCAGACTGTTTGCACCAAAATTGATTAATAATCCAATTCTCATTTTATAAGCTTCTAAATAATTCATTGCCTGATTCAGGTGAGAGTCATCAAGTTCAGTCCTTGCCTTGATTTCAACCATGATTGTTTTCTTTACAAAAAGGTCAACACGCCTTGTTCCAATATCAAGATCCCGATAATGGATTGTCATTTCTTTTTCTCGTTCAAATTCCAGCCCCTGATACTGAAATTCTATTGCCAAGGCTCGTTGATAAATGACTTCTTGAAATCCATTCCCTAACGTTTTGTGAACTTCCATTGCACATCCAATAATTTTATGTGTTAATTCTTCAAATTCCATTTCATGTAAAAGTTTTTATCAGGTAATCTTGGAATCATGAAAATCAAGTTTCAGACAATTAACAATACACATCATCTTTCCCCGCTTTCACTCTCGAAACAAGTTTTTCTGCCCTTTGCTTTGCAACGCCTGACATTCCTTCTATTGTTTTTAAGATAAGTTCATTTCCAACTCCTGCTGTTTCTGTTGAAGCAAAATTTTGCAAATATTCCTGAAACGAAGAAAGCGCATTCGGTGCACAATGTAATTTTATATCGCCGGGTTTTGCCAGATCCATAAAATCCTGACCGGTGCGACCTAAACGGTAACAAGCGGTACAAAAAGATGGAATATAACCCATTGAAGCAACATCACGAATCACCTCATCCAATTGCCGGTGATCTCCCAAACTGAATTGGCCCGAAGGATCGTCTTCACCTTCATCTTCATATCCACCGGGATTGGTTCGACTTCCGGCGGAAATCTGGCTGACTCCCAACGCAAAAGTTTCACGGCGCATTTTGGCCGTTTCACGTGTCGACATGATGATTCCGGTATAAGGAACTGCCAATCTTAAAATGGCCACAATCTTTCGGAAATCAATATCGGAAACAGGAAATGGAGGATGCGATGCAATATCACTATTTGTTGCAGGCTCTAAACGGGGAACACTAATTGTGTGAGGACCAACTCCAAATTTTTTTTCCAATTCGAATATATGTTGCATCATTGCCAGAATCTCGAATCGATAATCGAAAAGACCAAATAAAACGCCAATTCCAACATCGTCAATTCCGGCTTCCATTGCCCGGTGCAACGACCAAACCCGCCAGTTGTAGTCTCGTTTTTTCCCACCAAGATGAACTTTTTTGTAGGTTTCCCGATGATAGGTTTCCTGGAAAATCTGGTAAGTTCCAATTCCTGCCTCTTTTAATAATTTGAATTCAGGAGTGTCCAAAGGTGCAATATTTACATTTACGCGCCGGATTTCCCCATGTGTAGATTTTACATCATAAATCATTTTGTATTGAATCAAGAATATATTGAAATCCCTGATTTGGATAAGATTCGCCGGCAACCATTAAAATACGTTTATGCCCCTGCTTAATCAGATACTTCGACTTCACGTGCAATATGTTCCTGCGAAAGTGCACTTCTTACAATGTCTTTATTTGTTGCCCGAAACGCACAGTACAAACATTCGTTGGAGCACATATTTGAAATGTAAAGCGGTGCAAACAGAACCAACCTTTTTCCATAAATGGTTTCTTTAACCGCGTTTGCAGTATTAAAAAGTTCAGACAGCATTTCAGGATCACTGATATTAGTTAAAATAGCCACATCTTCAAGATTGAGTCCTTTCATTTCACGTGCCTTTAAAAGCACTTCCTTTACTTTTGTCTTGTCTGCAATCTGGTTGGTTTTTAATATGTCCCAGACTTTCTGTTCGTTGATAAAATCGGCGGGTACGTTGTACATGTATTTAATGTTTAAAATTTTTATTCAAGTTAAAATATCTGTTTCAGGTTTCAGGTTCCATGTTAATCCCAAATAAGAATGCAATAAAGGATTTTCAAAAATCAATATTAGATTATATAGAACTGAACACTGTGACTGATTTAATGCTTCTTATTTTTTTGCCAGGCCAGATTTAACTGTTATTCCAGGGAATTTCCCAGTTTTCCGGTTAAATCCCAAGTTCGTCAGTTGTGGCATCAATTACAAGTGTAATTATCGAAGTATTTCCTTTTACTCTCGGCAGACCGGTTCTTGCTAAAATTAGTTCTCCATGTTGCGATAAAATTTCGTTGACAATTCCGGCGCATTTCTCGCGATCGTCGATGATAATACCAACAAAACCCAAACGTTTCAGGTTGTTATTCATAAACAAAATATATTATTGCGGGAAACTGGCTCATAGAAAATGTAATTGACAAACTTTGCGAATTTTACTTTTGCCTTTTCACTTTTGCCTTGAGTTTCTTCCCTAAAGTCAGCCTCAGCCTTCCCGCAGGATTACAACGTAAAAGTAATGGATAAATGTTCAAAATAAGCTGAGAAATGCGGTGTATGTTTTTATGTTATAGAATAGTTTTTTTGCTCGGAATAGCGGAGAATGAAAGGGCAATACCTATTTTTGCAGTGTGAATCATATTAACCAATATTAAGTAACCCGAATTTTAAGAAGGAAGAAATTATTGAATTGCTTCAATCTGAAGGAGAAGAACGAGAAATACTTGCAGGAAAAAGCCCGCCAAGTCAGGAGAAAGAGTTGGCAACAAGGTTCATTTTCGTGGATTGATCGAATTTTCAAATGTTTGCTCCAAAGATTGTTTTTACTGCGGAATAAGGAAAAGCAACAGCGAAGTTATTCGGTATACAATTTCTGACAAAGAAATTTTTGATGCATGCCGTTTTGCTTGGGATAATGGATTTGGCTCAGTAGTATTACAATCGGGTGAGTTATCGACACCAACTTTTGTTAAGCGAGTTGATCATTTGCTAAAAGAAATAAAGAAACTTTCAAACAACGAATTGGGAATCACACTGAGTTGCGGCGAGCAATCAAAGGAAACTTACCGACGCTGGTTTGAAAGTGGCGCTCACCGTTATTTACTTCGAATTGAAGCATCAAACAGAGAACTCTATTATAAAATTCATCCGAATGATAAAAAGCACAATTTTGAACAACGACTTGAATCTCTTTCCTTTTTAAAAGAAACTGGTTATCAGGTTGGCTCTGGAGTGATGATCGGGTTGCCATTTCAAACTATCGAAGATTTAGCTGACGACCTGTTGTTCTTCAAAAAAATTGATATTGATATGTGTGGAATGGGACCATACATTGAACATGAAAATACGCCGCTTGTTGAATTTAAAACATCTACTGAAAACAAAACAGGAACGATTTGATTTAGCGCTTAATATGATTGCAGTTTTGCGATTGATGATGCCAGATATTAATATTGCCGCTTCAACAGCGTTAGAAGCCATAGACGAAAATGGTAAGGAAAAAGCTTTGACAGCCGGTGCAAATATTATTATGCCCAATTTAACGCCATTTCAATATCGGGAAAACTATTTTCTGTATGAAAATAAGCCGGTTGGAAATGGTGATTTACTTCATGAAATTCAAAAACTTCAAACAAAAATTGAATCGGCTGGTTGCGAAATAGGGTACAATAACTGGGGTGATTCAAAACATTTTTCGAGCAGATAAAAGTAGTTTCATTTCGATATAAATTGTCATATCGTCATTCCGAATTTATTTCGGAATCTTTTGAAGAACCTGGGATGCTGAAATAAATTCAGCATGACGTCCAAATGAGTTGTAGGAATAATACAGATTTTTTTATTTTATAACGGTAATATGAATACAGGCTTCATTTCGCTCGGTAACTGCAACACATCGGCCCTCTTTTCGTAATTCGCCAATCGCCTCTGAAAGCAGTTTTGATGCGCGTCCATCGCTGACTTCAGCTTCGTTCCAAAACAGCGTTCGTTTAACAACTGTAAAATAAGGAATATCAAAAGTAGTTCCGTAAGCGTGCGATGTATTGGCAGATGCATTTCCGTTGGTTCGGCTCAGTTTCTTTTGATTTTCATTGGTGCGAAGTAAAGAACTGATTTGGAAGTAATATTTAGGCAAATCATGTTCGTCCAGTTTTTTCTGAAAGCGTTTGCCCAGATCGGTTAAAAAGTCTTTTGCTTCGGGAGTTAAATATGGATGGGAATAGGTCAGCTCGCAAACGCGGTAATACCGATTGTCTTTTATCTCAACCAGTTTATCGTCTTTAATAAGTGCGCCAACTTCCTTTTTAAATTCCTTGTTTGTATTGAATGGTAAAACACCACCCTGTTTTGCATGTTTTAAATGAACTGCGTTCAGATCGCGAAAACGGTCAACGCCTACAGTACCAATTGGTGCAGGATGTAAAATAGTTTCAATTTTGTGTTTTGCCGGGAAATAAAGAATCAAAGTAGTTAGTGATACAAGCGAAAAAAGGATCAACCTGATTTTTACTTTCTTTTTTAGTTTTCGTTTGCGTCGCTTTGGTATTGTCTGTCGAATTTATACTGGTAACCGTCATCATTTTAGGTTCTTCAAATTGGAGATTAAAGAAAAATGAAAATGCTTGAAGACAATTGGATTTCTTTTGAAGTTATAAACAGTGTTGTGTTAAACAGGCGTGAAAGTTTTCCGGGTGTGGAAGTTTTTGAAATTCCATACAAAAATGAACAGAGATTTATACCTGCCTAATACTCAAAAACATTTTCTTTAGCGCAACCTTTTTATAATTAACTACGTCATAAAAACATAAATCAGAAACATTAATCTTTAAAACCAGACCATTATGAAAAGATAACTACAAACAAAATTTAATAAACCCGGGCAACAACAAGGTTGAAATACCCGAAACCGCCAGGCAACCGTATCCATTGCTCTTTCACAGTAACTTTACTTACTGAATACATTAAGTAATTTATGTTGGAAAACTTTAAATAAATTCTTAAAAATGAAGACACAAAAATTAAAATTACTTGCTAAATTCTTGTTCTTTATTACATTTTGTGCAGTCTTATTTGAGACAGGGTGTAATGAAGACAAAGAAATACTATATAAAGGGAAAATAGTATTTGACACGGATATTCAATCCATGTTGAATTGTGGTCCTTTTAATGTTGATATTTATATCGATGATATTCAGATTGGATATATTTCTCAGGCATCTGGACAGGAACGTAAAACACCTGAATTTGCCAGTACAGACTCGACACTTTTTTTAGAAATGGACACAGGAACCTATAATTATTATGCAGAGTTTAATTGTGGTAGTAATGGACATTGGAATGGCGAACTGGAAATAAAACCAGGTTCTTCCATTCATGTATTTCTGGATTACGAAAACTGTGTCATCGAAAATGAAGTTGAAGAAGTTTGCGATTATGAAACAACTGAAACTGATCCGGTAAAACTTATCATTGGCAAATGGGTAGAAGCTAAAGCTGATGACATCCCGACCTCTCAGACCATTTATTGGGAATTTGGGCCGGATAGCCTTTTTAAGTGGCAAACTTTCCTCCAAAATGGTGAAATGCATACAACGTATCGTAAATATTGGGTGGATTCTTTACTCCACTTTAATATTGATGGTGGATTTTCTCTCACTCCCTGGCATTATGAATTTCCTGATAACTGTACATTAAACTTAGGAAGTGCATTTCTTATAGATGATCCTTTAATTTATAGTTTTAAACGAACAAAACAATAAAAAATGAAAACAACACTAATGGTCTGCCTTGTTTGTTTGCTGGGGGCAACAACTTAGGGGCAAAACGGCCAGGTTAAAATTAAAAAAGATAAAAACGGTGTAATCAGCTATATCAAATTCCCCTCTCAATCCTCTGAAATCAACGGAACAACCATTCCTGAAACTGCTACTGATTTTTTAAAGAACTACCTGAATTTAACAAATTCTGACGAATTTGTCAAAGAACCTCAACGGCAAGAAGACGATCGTTATATACACGAACATTACAACCAGTTTTATAAAGGAATGAAAGTAGAAGGTGGCGGCTACAATTTCCATTTCAGGGATGGCAAAATGTACCTGGCCCACGGCCACTATGTGAAAATAAATGGAGTAAATATTAATCCTTCCATATCTGCAGAAAAAGCGGCAGACGTGTTTGCCGAACACAAATCCATTCCTAAGGATTCTGTTACTGATTTTCTTCAGGAATTATTAATAAAAGAGATTCCTTCTACAGCCATAGAAAATGCGGACATCAGATCCCAAATTAGTTTACCGGATTTGCCTGATAGCTACAGATGTGCACAATGATGAAACAGGTTTTGTAGATGCACATACCGGGAAAGTGATTGCTACTGAGCCAAGGGTCCTTGATTATTCAGCAACTGGGACATTGGAAACACGATACAGCGGTTCAAGAAGTGCAACTACCCAATTTTACAATTACACATACAACCTGTGTGATTCTTCGCGATACACTTCAGGTGGTCCTGTAATCCACACATGGGATTTAAATGGTGACATATATTTTCATCATGCTGTTGAACTTACGGATGAAAATAATTATTGGACTACGGATGAGTTCTATCCCAATGAAGACGACATGGCGCTCGATATCCATTGGGCATTACAAGAAATTGTTGACTATCTTGACGATGAACACAGTCTCAATAGTTTTAATGATCAGGGCATTAATATTAATGCGTATATTCATTTTGGAAATCTATACGATCAAGACCTACCTGATAATGCAGGTTATGACCCAAACTTTAATGTTGTATATTTTGGAGATGGATATGTTAAATACCGCCCAATTGCAAGTCTGGATGCAGTTGCCCATGAGTTCGGGCATGGAATTACCGATTTCCAGATAGGATGGGGTTTAAGCGGTGATCCTCTTGCTTTCCACGAAGGGCTAAGTGATATCTGGGCTATAATCCTGGAAAGCAGAATTAATCCAAATTATATATGGCAAATAGGTGAAGAAATAACATTGAACCATGGTTGCACGAGGAATATTGCGGATCCAGATGGGAATAACCCGGCATTAGAAATAGCTGATACATACCTGAGTACACACTATAACGATACATCATTACCAGAAGCTGTCCCATACATTCGAGGCGGCGTTTTTTCCCATTGGTTTTATTTGTTGGTAAACGGAGGCACAGGTACAAATGGCATTTATGATGATTATACAGTTTACGGAATTGGGATGGATGCTGCGGAAGACTTGCTTTTAGAAGCTGTTGTAAATAATTATCTGGATAATGTAACTACATATCCTGAGGTACGGCAAGCAATGGTGGACGCAGCAGAAGAAATATTTGGAGATACAATGCAGGTAGCAAATGCATGGTATGCCGTAGGAGTCGGAACAGAACCAACACAAGTTTACCTTTCAGGCCCTTCGATTGTCTGCTCAAATGGTACAGCGATGACTGTCAATTATCTGCCTGCAAATGCCTCTATTATTTGGAATAATGGCTCGTACATTACGCGTAGCTCTGCACAGGGATCTAATCCGTGTGCATTTACATCAACAGGCTACGGCAGCAGTTGGATTGAAGCCACTCTTCACATGGATTATGCTGACATTACATTGCCTAAAAAATATGTGAATGTAAGTGCATCTCCACATGATTTGGAGCTTTATTGTGAAGGAGGAGATGGCGGACCGGTAGGTTATTCATACCCTTTATATATAACTCCTTTTTATACAAATGATGTTATATCCTGGGGGAGTTATCCGGCAGCAAGTATCACCGATATTGGTGGAGGCTATGCATCAATTTATTTTAACTCCCCTGAAAATTATACAATCTGGGCATATACCAATAATGGATGCGGACCTGGCAATTATGCTTATACCTATTTTTATGCCTATGATTACGACTTTCCGCTTAGTCCCAATCCCGCAACAAACGAAGTGGAGGTTATGGTAAATGATGGCATTGCTGAAAACCTGAAAAGTGGAAATCCTGAAAACGACGAATACACTGTAACCATTACTGATGTTAACGGTATAACCAAAAGCCAGAAAAAGTACAAAGGCAAGCAGTTTACCATACCAATACAAAATTTAAAAGACGGGAACTATTTTGTGAACCTAAGCAATGATAAAATGAACAAGGCTAAACAATTGGTAATTAAACGTCAATAATTTTTACTTTTTTTCAAACAATCACGCAAAAGAATCAGGGATGTCTAAAAACAAGATATTTTTTAGGCGGCTTTTTTTCTATTCATGCGGGAATGTTTGCATCTGTCTCCAAGTTTTCTATCCTGCCTTTTGTTTCGATGATATAACTCTGGAAACACGCAATGAATTGCCGTTTTTGGTGTTGTTTTTCAGTAGTTTTAGCTGATAAGGCCAGTTTTCGTACCAATTTCGAGAGATTCAGGGCAATGGCAAGCAGGGCAAAATCCATTTCAATTTTGTCTTGCCCGAAGTGCCGGAACCTGAGATAGCCCCCGTATAACGTATGTGCGAAAAAACAGGCTCCGGTTCTACACATCGTTTTTTCCGGTGCTTTATGCCTTCTTCTGATAATAAAAGCTCTCGTGCTTTGCTTGCAGTTGTCGCAGATTGTGGTTGATTTCTATCCTTCGGTTTCCTTCTGCCTTATAACATAGGCACCTAAGCGGGCAGCCATCGCAGTTTACTGCTTGGTAAACCGTTATTTCCGACTCGTAACCATGACCGTTCTTTTTAATGACAATCCCTTTGTTCTCAAGATGCTGCCCCATTGGACATACAAAGTAATCATCTGTTGTATTGTAGTATATGTTTTGGGAGGTAAAAGAGTTTTCTTGAATTTCTTTTTCTGTTCAGTATGAAAATAATTGTACTTTACAAAAGCTTTTATTTCGTTATTTTATATAAAACTATAATTTTCTTCACTGTTATGCCCGGATGGGTAATAACTTTTTGGGGGTAGGCGCTGTAACTTTTTCTTAATTTTTAAAAAAGGGAATTATTGTTAGAGTATTGTTGGATTTGGGAAAAAATCAAAATGGGTAATAAATTGGTTTTTGGTATGAATATGAAGGTTGTAAGTAGGTTTTAACTGGTTGTTTTGTATATGGTAGTCTTTTATTGTATAAAGGTAGCAGACTGGTCTGTTTTGGAATAGCTTTTTCTGTTATTTAAAATCTGAAGATGGTTTTCGTATTTCTGTAACTTGGGTAGGTGTTTTTCTTTTAGTGTTTTTACTGTTTTTGCTTCTGTTTCGAAAGGTTTTAGCGGTTAATTTGGTCAATAAGTTTTTTCAATTCATAGGAGTCGATTGGAGTGGGAGGCTCATAGTTGGGAAGGTAGTCTGTGCAATCGATTAGTTTATCATTTTTAGTATTTCTCTGATTTTTGTTTGGAGTTTTGTGTTGTTCTTTTTAATAGTGTTAAGTTATATAAAAGTGTAAAGGGTAGTGCTGGATTTTATTTTTGTATTATAGATATAAAAGGTTTGTAAATTGATGTAACGTATTTGAATGAATATGAACACAAGGTGTGTGAAAAGTTGGTTGATGGTGTGTTTTAAATGTGTAGAAAGAAAATTGTTGATTGTATTGAAATAAGGAGTTTGTTTAAGAGAAAGAGATATGTAATGAATGTTTTTTAATAAATGCTTTTTAATTTTAAGGTAAGAAGATATGTTGTTTATGTAAGAGTAAAACAATACTTTTAGTATTATATTTGGGTGATAAGAAGAAGTGATTTTTTTTTTGTAAGTCTTTTCTATGGCTGAGATATGAAGTTTGTAAATAATTTGATTGAATAGTAGAAAAGGGGTTTTTTCTGTTATATTTTGATATAGAAGAGAAGGGAAAAGTGAAATTTGTTACTGTAAATTTGATTTAAAAAAAGGTTTTCTTATTTTTTTGTACTTAATGATAAATATGACAGTAATTTACTAAATATAATTGAGTTAATATAGAAAAATAAATAAAAAAAGAAATGACATCTTCTCAGACATCCTCTTTTTTACCTGAATGAATAGTCTGGTTTAGCGTTTGAATAATTATTCCTTACTTTGTTTTTCGAATATTTGAAAGAAAAATGAATTATAACCTTTTAACCGTACTTGGTCCGACTGCAACCGGAAAAACCGGCCTGGCAGCACATTTGGCAGATGCTTTAAATGGCGAAGTTATTTCTGCCGATTCGCGCCAGGTTTATCGCGGAATGGATTTGGGTACTGGTAAAGATTATGCCGATTATTTTGTTGATGGAGTTGAAATTCCTTCTCATTTGGTTGATATTGAAGATGCAGGAGCACATTACAATGTTTACCGTTTTCAAACCGATTTTATCAGTGTATATAATGATATTCAGTCGCGAAATAAATTTCCGGTTTTATGTGGTGGAAGTGGACTTTATCTTGAGGCGGTTTTAAAAAATTACCGATTAATTGAAGTTCCTCCAAACAAAGAACTGCGAAAAGAGCTGGAAGGAAAATCGTTGGAAGGAGTTGACAGAAATTCTCAAATCACTAAAACCACAATTACATAATGAAACCGATGTGGAAACCGACCGCCGCGCAATCCGTGCCATTGAAATTGAAAAATATTATGCTGAACACAGTCAGGAAGAATCGGAAATGCCGGAAATAAAAAGCCTGAATATAGGGATTGATTTTGACCGAGACCTGCGCCGCGAACGAATTACAACAAGACTAAAACAACGTTTGGAAGAAGGAATGCTTGATGAGGTTCAAAAACTTTTGGATTCAGGATTGACTCCTGAGCAGCTTATTTATTACGGGCTGGAATATAAATACCTGACTCTGCATTTAATAGGGGAACTTTCTTTTGATGAAATGTTCCGGCAACTTGAAATCGCCATTCACCAGTTCGCAAAACGACAAATGACCTGGTTTCGTGGAATGGAGAAACGGGGAACTAAAATTTACTGGATTGATGGGCATTTGGAGATGGAGGAGAAAGTAAATGCAGTGATTCGAATCCTTCAAAAATAAATTCCTGAAAATTTATCTGATCAATTATTGTAAATTGTTACGTTAAATCTTCAATAAGATAAGTTTAATTCATTAAAATGCTCCGTCTGAATTTTGTAATTGCAACGGAATAAGCATTTACTTTGCATGATATTGTTCAGCTATGGAAAATTCAGAAGTTAAATCCAGTCACGAATTAAGTAAAGTTTTGTTGGAAGTCGGAACGTTACTTATGGCATCGGGCGCCAATACGTCGCGCATAAGAATAACCGTATCGCGAATAGCAAATGCCTTTGGATTCAATACTGAATTGCTGGTTACTCACCGGGCATTGATGATTACCGTTTCAGATGAGAAAAGTGACTATTTTCAGAGTAGCTTAAAACGAACCATGCCACATGGCGCAAATTTTAGAATGGTAAGTGGAATTAGCCGAATGAGCTGGAGTGTTGTGGAAGATAACTGGGATTATGAACAGATTTGGGCAGAGATTAAACGGCTAAAATCCCTTTCGAATTATCCACGGCCTGTAATTCTGTTTATCGTTGCGTTGGCCGGAGCTTCATTTTGCCGGTTGTTTGGCGGCGGATTCATTGAGATGATTATTGCATTTGTGGCTACATTTTTTGGCCTTTTTGTTCGGCAGGAAGCTACTAAAAGAAATTTCAATACTTACCTGAGTATTTTCTTTGCATCATTAACATCGTGTTTAATTGCAGGCGCTGCTGTGAAACTGAAAATAGGAACTGACCCTGAATATGCTTTTGCCACATCAGTTTTGTTTCTCATTCCCGGGATTCCGTTAATCAATTCATTATCCGACTTGCTTGATGGAAATATTATGAATGGCATCGTTCGTGGAATGAACGGGATGATCATTGCATTTGCAATTGCTTTTGGAATGTTGTGTTCAATTTTAATATATCACATATAGTTATGGATTGGGAAGTGCTTTTTGAAAGTTGGATTTGGCTGGGCGCTGCTTCGGTTGGGTTTGCCATTTTGTTCAATGTACCTGTTCGTACCATTTGGGTGATTTTTATGCTGGGTGCACTTGGCGGAACGTTGAAATTACTGACGGTGGAATTGGGAGGAGGAATAATTATTGGTTCATTTTTCGGGGCAATGCTGGTTGGATTTTTGAGTATTTACGCTGCCCATTTTCGCCATGCTCCACCCTTTGTTTTTGCAATTCCAGCAGTAATTCCAATGGTTCCGGGAGCTTTTGCCTATCGGATGATGCTTGGTGTAATAAAACTTACTGGCGAAGTTAATCATGAAACATTTACACAGCTTCTTGATGATACGGTAACCAATGGGTTAAAAACATTTTTTGTGTTAATGGCGCTTGCGTTGGGTGTTTCCGCACCAATGTTGTTAACGCGGCGCGAATCGGCAAAAGAAATTAAGGTGCTTAAAATTGATGAGTTGATAAAGAAGTAATTGAATTGTGCCGGTAGGCAAAATATACGGGTAGAATGTTTGTTTTTTAGGATTGATATTTCGTCCTATTCGGGACGTGATAATTTTTGTTGATTTTGTTTGTACTACTACCCACATTGAATCCCTAACGGGATTTCATTGTTTATCTTTATCAAAATAAAAGCGAAACTATTCAGAAATATCCAACACGTAGCACTCGGCGCATAAAAACGAAAATGTTGCTGCTAATTTTGTTTTATAAATTTGTATCTTATTTCGCAATAAACCTAAAACAAATTATAATGGCCAATACTTACACTCAAATTCATATTCAAGCCGTATTCACTGTTCAAAACCGGAGTTGTATTTTAGGTAAAAAGTGGAAAAATGAATTATATCAGTATATCACCGGAATAATACAAAATCATGGTCATAAAGTTTTGGCAATAAACGGAATGCCAGATCATATCCATGTATTTTTTGGAATGAGGCCAACACAATCATTATCTGATTTAATGCAGGATGTTAAAGGAGATTCTTCAAAGTGGATAAATCAGAAAGGATTTGTAAAAGGGAAGTTTTCCTGGCAGGAAGGTTTTGGTGGATTTTCATATAGTAAGTCACACGTTGATAGTGTTATTGATTACATAAAAAACCAGGAAATTCATCATCGAAGAAAATCTTTTATAGAGGAATACCTTGAATTCCTTGAAAAATTTGAAGTTCCTTTTGATGAAAGATATGTTTTCAACCCAATTGATTATACAATGGAAGATTGAATTGTGCCATTAGGCACATAATGTGGGTAGATTGTTTGTCACGCGATTGATATTTCGTCCCGTACGGGACGGGATAATTTTTTGTGATTTAATTGGCTAACCCACATTTAATCCCTACGGGATTTATTATAAATTTAAAATAAAATGCATTTTAAACTATCCATGAATGTTAATTGATGAGTTGATTAAATTGTGCCGGCAGGCACAAAATGTGGGTAGAATGGAAATTTGTAGAGACGATATTTCGTCCCGTATGTGACGAGACAATGTTTGCTACGAATTATTTTTACCCACATTTCATCCCTCCGGGATTTTTGATTAATTCAAAATAGAATGAATTTCAAACTATCCATGAATGCCAATTGATGTGTTGATTGAATTGTGCCTGTTGGCACATAATATGGGTAGAATGATTTGTTCGCAGAATTGATGTTTCGTCCCGTACGGGATGGGATAATTTGTGATGATTTGATTTGCTACCCATATATAATCCCTAATGGGATTTGCTGTGATTATCTATTTTCCCAAATCAAGCGTGCACGAACCAATTCCACATTATCGCTTTCTCTTACAACACTGCAAAGATGATTGTAATCATCCAGTTTTTGACGTTTCACTGCCAACAGGTCGGTGGGCATCCCTTCTTTTAAAAAGTTAATTTCAAATTCAACCAATTCCTTTTTTTCATGGAAATTAAAATCGTAGCTGTCAATAATCCGCTCAATATATCTGCCGGTGTTGAAATGCTGGTTAATGTCAATTTCATTAAACCGAACAGGAGTAAAATTGAGTTCATCATCATTCTGCAGTGATTTTACTTTTCCGGCATTTTCATTAAAAACACTTTCTTCATATTTTGGAAAATTTGTAAAATCAGACAGTCGCACGATTCGCCTTGTTTTTAAATCGAGTACCAGCCAGCTGCTTGTTGCCTGAATAATAATATTTCCGTTTTCATCAACAAAATTATAATCGCGATAGCCATAAAAGCCGTCTGTTCCGCGCGACCAGGTTTCGAGCGTAAAATTCTCTTTCCACTCAGGCCTCCGTTTAATTTTTACCCTTAATCTTGATAAAACCCAAAACTGTTGATCTTTCTGTAGATTTTCGTATCCAAAACCCAGAATGTTTGCATGTTCCCAGGCTATTTCCTGCATCTGATAAAACATATAAGATGTTGATAGCATTCCAAAACGATTAATGAAATAGGATTTGGTGTTTATATGGTTGATATGTTTCATGTTGAATAGGTCAGAAATTGGAAGTTGGAAGTATGAAAAAGATGGCTTCAAACCTACGGCTTCAAACTTATAGCTTCCCTGTTAAACTTTTGTGCAAATTTATTGTTCGGTTTTGAAATACAACGGCAAAATGCCATTTTTGCACAAAATTTTATGTGAATGAGCGAAATAATAATTAAGTCGAAAGAGCAAATTGAAGGAATCAGAAAAAGCAGTCATTTGGCAGCAGCGGCGCTTGATTTTGCCGGCCAGTTTGTTAATATCGGCGTATCAACAGGGTTCATCGACGATAAAATTGAAGAATTCGTTCGTTCGCATGGCGCTATACCTGCAACAAAAGGTTATAACGGATATCCAAAATCATCGTGTATTTCAATAAATGAAGTGGTTTGTCACGGTATTCCTTCAGAAACAACAATTCTGAAAGAAGGTGATATTTTAAATATTGATGTTACCACCATTTTAGATGGTTATTATGGTGATACGTCCAGAATGTTTACTGTTGGAGATGTTTCGAAGGATGCCGAAGAACTTATTAATGTTACGCTTCATTGTTTAAATCTTGGTATTGAACAGGTAAAACCGGGTAACTATTTTGGGAATATTGGTTTTGTAATTAACCGGTATGCCATAGCAAAAGGTTACAGCGTGGTTTATGAATTTTGTGGGCATGGAGTAGGAGTTTCATTTCACGAGGAGCCGCAGGTTGATCATGCTTCCAGAAAAAATACGGGACCAAAAATGCGCCCTGGAATGACATTCACAATAGAACCAATGATTAACCAGGGGAAACCACGCACCACAATTGATAAACATGATGGCTGGACTGCCCGTACCATCGATAGTAAATTATCGGCACAATTTGAACATACCATCCTTGTTACTGAAACCGGTTACGAAGTATTAACTGATATCCATAATAATTACCCGATTACTTAAATATTATAATTCCGCTTTCGAAAATAAATCATCACCATTTTTTAGAATAATTCAAAAAAATTGAACGGCCTGAAAGTATTATCTTTGCAGTTCAAAAAAGGGATAATATGTCATTAGTTATTGAAGAAAAGGATCTGGAAAAATTTATTATGGTCGGCGACCGTGTTTTGGTGAAACCCAAAAATCCGTCGGGAAAAACCAAGTCAGGTTTATATTTACCACCAACAGTGCAGGAGAATGAACAAATTCATAGTGGTTACATCGTTAAAGTCGGACCGGGTTACCCTATTCCGGCAGTTAGTGAAGAAGAAGAACCGTGGAAACAAAAAAACGAAGATGTTAAATATGTTCCGCTTCAGGCGCATATTGGCGACCTTGCAATTTATTTAAACCGGAGTGGTCATGAAATAGAGTTTAATAATGAAAAATATATTATTCTGCCACATTCAGCAATTTTAATGTTCATCAGGGATGAAAACCTATTTGAATAATTATCGTTGAAAGCAAAAGAAAAGAGCCAGTTCATTTTTTGTGAACCGGCTCTTTTGAGTATAATTATAGCGATTATTTGAATTCTTTACAAGCGTTGTAAATGCCTTCAAACATTTCTTTTACATCACTTGCGGCAACAGCAGAAAATGCTACACGTAAAATCTTTCCAAGACTAATGGTTCCAATGCTATACTTTTCAATTAGTACTTGTCGAATTGCTTCAGCATCTAAACCTTCAGCCAACTGAATACACATAAAATAGCCTGAATTATAAGGCAATGCTTTAAAACACTCAAGATATTTTTCATCTTTTAAAGTTTCTTTAACTGCATCGTATCTTTTTTTCATTATTGCATACTTTGCTTCTTTTTGAGCTTTATATTCAGGATTATTAAATGCTTCCAGCAACAGCGATTGTGAAATATTTGCAGCATTTGAAATATTTCCCCTGATCGCACCGGCAGTTTTTGATTCGAGCGCACTATATAATTCTGCATCACCACCTTTAATTCCGTAAGTCATAAAACCTACACGAAAACCCCAAACGTAATCTTCCTTGGTGGGGCCATCAATTTTTAATGCCAATACATTTTCATGTAGTTGACAAAGCGGAGTAAAAATACTTTCAGGCGCAATTCCTTCTTCATAACCTAAACCAAAATAAGCGTCATCGCTAAAAACAACAATTTTATTTCCTTTATCGGCAGCCTTGTTAATAATTTCAATAATGGCATCCTGCTCTGTTGCTGTTGGAGTGTAACCTGATGGATTATTCGGAAAGTTCATAATAAGAACTTTCTTCCCAATTCCACCTTCATTTAGTTTGTTTTCAAAAGATTCGAGGTCGAATCCTCCGTTTTTGAAAAAGTTAAATTTTACAAGTGCAGCGCCGTACATGTTGGTTAGTGTTAGATTATAGTTTCCCCAAAACAAGTCGGGAACAATAACCTGGTCTTCAGGATTTAAAAACATGTATCCAGCCATACTTATACCATGAGTAAGAGCATTGGTTACCACTGGCAAACTAAGTTCAGTATCAGCCAATGAAGGATTTTTCTCGTAAATCATTTTTTTCCATCGGGCCCGAATATCCGGCCGGCCAAAACTAGGGGCATAAGGAAATATAAGTGATGGATCGAGATTGACTTGTGAAGCAATTGCCTCTAAACGCATTGGTGAGCCATCATCTTCAATGGCAGCTCCAATAGTTGCATTTATTTTAGTTCCTTTTGCCTCGGCAGTCTGTCCTAAAATTCCCTTTTTCGGAAAGAAGATATTCTTACCTCTTTCTGAAAGCAATTCGTAAACTACGTTATTTTTCTCCCGGATGATTTTGTTGAGTTCTTCCGCCTGTGGATTCATACGATTTAATTTTTAAGCCTGTTTATTTTAATGCAAGATAGATATTTGCAAAATTAGTTTATTGTTATGATAATAATTTGAACTGTTTTTTTGATAATTACCTAACAAATCAATGCATGATATGTTTTTCCAAATCAGATGGTTTTAATTGTATCAACAACCATAAAAAAACCAACCAATGATATAAAAATGGAAATAATGATAAATATCCGAAACAACTTTTTGTTTTTTAAAAGTTCAGAGATAAGCGCCGGAATAGCCACGGCTGCAGAAATTAGAAAACTTATATAAGCCGGAAATAATTTAACCTGAAAAGGAACATCGTTAAGTAATAAATCATTATCGGTTAACATTTCCTGTTCCTCCAATTCACCCATTAATGCTTCGTATGGTGTAAAATAATTATGTGCAGCCAGGTATCCACCCAGTATTACATACAATGAATATAAACCTAAAATAACAAGAATGGATGTACCAATAATCCTGAATTGTCTTTTCTGTTCAACCCATCCATAAATAACTGCAACAATTCCGGCAAAAATAATCCACTGTGGAACGGTATATAAAAATGAACTGTTCATTTGATTTTTATTTGTGAACAAAGTTGGCATTTTTTCTTTTTGTTTGAAACGAAGAGGAAATTTATCTTTTGGAAAGCATAGAAAAACTAAATTTGAACATTCAAAAAAATAAAATTACCGGTGAAGAAATTAGATATTAATCCCAAGGCAAAAGCTTTGATTTTTGATCTCGACGGAACATTGGCCGATACAATGCCAATCCATTTTCAGGCATACAAAAATGTTTTGAAGAATTTTGGCGTCGATTTCTCACCGGAATTATTTGCTTCACTCGCAGGTATTCCGGCAGTTGATACCATTAATAAATTGAATGGGATTTATGGCCTTGAAATGAATGCTGAAGAAGTAGGGCATCTGAAGGAACAGGAGTACGAAAATATGATGCACAAAATGAAACCGGTTAAACCTGTTGTTGAATTGGTGAAGAAATATTACGGCAAATTACCGATGGCCGTGGGAACAGGCGGTTATGAACGATTGTCGTGGAAAACAATGAAAATATTAGGATTGGATAAATACTTTGACATTTTGGTTTCAAATGAAGATGTTGAACGGCCAAAACCACATCCTGATACTTTTCTGCGATGTGCTGAATTGATGGGAGTAAAACCGAATGTATGCGAGGTTTTTGAGGATGGAGAACCTGGAATGCAGGCGGCAAAAGAAGCTGGAATGATAGCCACATTAGTGACTGATTATTATGAAGTAAAAATTGGAAATGAAATTTAATTCAAGCATAATAATGAAAAAGACAGGTTCAATAATTTTTATAGCCTTCACTTTTGTTTTGCTGTTTACATCCTGTTCTTCAGTAAAGTATCAAAGAAAGAAAAACTTCACCATTGTATTTTACAATGTTGAAAATTTGTTCGATACAATTAATGAACCAGGGAAAACTGATGGAGAATTTACACCCAATGGTTCAAAACAATGGAATGAAGAAAGATACACAAAGAAGGTAAATGATATAGCAAAAGTGTTGAGTTTAATTAACGAAAACGAACTGCCGGAAATGATTGGGCTTTGCGAGGTTGAAAACCAAAAAGTACTTGAAGATTTGATTGAAAATGAATTGTTGTCTAATGGCGATTATAAAATTGTTCATTATGAAAGCCCTGACAACAGGGGAATTGATAATGCATTTTTATATCGGCCAGATGAATTTGAGGTGAATTTTAGTCAACCGATACCTGTTTCATTTAAAGGAGAACCCAATTTTCACACCCGTGATATTCTTTATGTGAAAGGCAAAACTAATAACGGCGAAGAAATGCACGTTTTTGTAAATCACTGGCCTTCAAGAATTGGCGGAACAGATGAAACCGAATCTGCCAGATTACAAGTTGCTTCAAAGTTGAAAAATAAAATTGATTCTATTGTGTCGAATAATTCATCGGCAGAAATTATTGTTATGGGTGATATGAACGATGAACCTTCAAATTTAAGTCTTACTTATGTGCTTGGTGCATCAAAACCGGAAAGTAATGCTAATGGACTTGTCAATTTAATGTATCCAATTCATGAGGCAAAACTAGGTTCATATTACTATCAGGGAAATTGGAATATGCTGGATAATATGATCGTTTCGTCCAATCTGTTAGACAAAAAAGGTTTTTACTGCCTTGATAAACAAGGTCATGTTTTTCATCAGGAATGGATGGAGCATAAAAATTCAAATGGACAAATTTCTCCTGATAAAACTTATGGCGGTACAAGTTATTACGGAGGAGTGAGCGATCATTTCCCCGTTTTTGTAAACCTGAAAAGATGAAATTTTAATTTAGGTGATATATGTTTTATTTTGCAAGTTAAGCAAGTTAGATTATAATTTGAGTTAATGAGATTTAAAGTAGTTTCAGAATATAAACCTACAGGCGATCAACCGGAAGCTATTAAGCAATTGGTTGAAGGGATTGAAAGAGGCGACCGTTTTCAAACTTTGCTTGGAGTTACCGGTTCGGGGAAAACGTTTACCATGGCAAATGTGATTGAGAAAGTTGAAAAACCAACGTTGGTTCTGAGCCATAACAAAACACTTGCAGCCCAGTTATATGGGGAAATGAAGCAGTTTTTTCCTGAGAATGCGGTGGAATATTTTGTTTCGTATTACGATTATTATCAACCTGAGGCATATTTGCCAACTACTGATACCTACATTGAAAAAGATCTTTCAATAAATAAAGACATTGAAAAATTGCGGCTAAGCGCAACCTCGGCATTGCTCTCGGGCAGGCGCGATGTGGTTGTGGTATCATCAGTATCTTGTTTATACGGAATTGGCAACCCGGAGGATTTTCATGCCAATGTAACAACAGTGAAAAAGGGAAATAAAATTTCCCGTAATGTTATGTTACATCAGTTGGTTGATGCACTGTATTCCAGAAGTGAAGTGGATTTTGAAAGGGGAAATTTCAGGGTAAAAGGCGACACTGTTGACGTATTTCCGGCTTATGCTGATGAGGGCATTCGTATCGTTTTCTGGGGTGATGAGGTTGAAGAAATAACTTTGTTTGATCCTGTTTCGGGACTAACCCTTGGTTCGCAAGAGGAAGTAAATATTTTTCCGGCAAACATTTTTGTAACTACCAAAGATCGTATGAAATCGGCAATTCATGAAATACAGGATGATTTGGTAAAACAGGTAGAGTATTTTCAGGAAATTGGGAAACCGCTGGAAGCCAAACGTATTTTAGAACGTGTGGAATATGATATGGAGATGATGCGGGAACTGGGTTACTGCCCTGGAATTGAAAACTATTCGCGTTATTTCGACGGTAGAAAGCCGGGAACAAGGCCATTCTGTTTGCTCGATTATTTTCCGGAAGATTTTCTTTGTGTTATTGATGAAAGCCATGTCACCATTTCTCAGATCAGGGCGATGTATGGTGGAGATAATTCACGAAAAATGAACCTGGTGGAATATGGTTTCAGGTTACCGGCTGCAATTGATAACCGCCCACTAAAATTTGAAGAGTTTGAAAGCATTGCCCTGCAGGTAGTTTATGTAAGTGCTACCCCTGCCGATTATGAACTGGAGAAATGCGAAGGTGTTGTTGTGGAACAAATTATTCGGCCAACCGGGTTACTTGATCCGATGATTGATGTTCGCCCGAGTACAAACCAAATCGATGATTTGTTGCATGAAATAAATCTTACGGGTTCAGAAAAATGAACGTATTTTGGTTACAACACTAACAAAAAGAATGGCTGAAGAATTATCAAAATACCTGTCAAATATGGGGGTAAAAACGCGTTATATTCATTCTGATGTTGATACAATGGAACGCGTTGAAATAATGGAACAATTGCGAAAAGGACAGTTTGATGTTTTGGTTGGAATTAACCTTTTGCGCGAAGGGCTTGATCTTCCGGAAGTTTCGCTGGTCGCCATTCTTGATGCAGACAAAGAAGGCTTTTTGCGTTCTGAAAGATCGTTAACACAAACCGCAGGAAGGGCTGCACGAAATTTAAATGGAATGGTAATTATGTATGCCGATAAAATTACCAATTCAATGCAGCGAACCATCGACTCAACCAATTATCGACGAGAAAAACAGCTCAAATACAATGAGGAAAATAATATTACACCAACACAAATAATTAAGCCAACCCGCGAAATAATTGGCTATCAATACAGAAGCGACAAACAACCTGCTTATTCAAATGGCGACGGACTACCTGATATTGCTGCCGACCCGGTAATTCAATACATGAGTATTGATGGATTGGAAAAAACCATCGAAAAAACAAAGAAACAAATGAAAGCAGCTGCCAAAGAGCTCGACTTTATCGAGGCAGCACGTTTGCGTGATGAGATGTTTGCGCTTCAGAAAATCACTTCAGGATAAAATTCAGATTCGAAAAACAATCTCTAACGATTTCAGTCCGATGTAATGCGCTTGAATAAAAGTTGAAATAATTTCGGAATTGACAATAAAATGTATTTTTGCAGCCAAAGAACTTTTATATGAAGGTTAAGTCGTCAGAATTAATTAATAAGATCAGAGAAATTATGTTTAACCCCAAAACTTTCTGGAACTCGCAAAAGGGTAAAGAAGAGGGGCTTTCTGTTTTACTCGGAAATTTTTTCTTTCCTGTTTTGTTAATTGTTGTTGCGGTTGTTTTTTTAGGCGAATTTTTCAGAAGTGCTCATTTTTATGTGATGTTTGCCGTTTTAAAGGGCATTCGCAAATTTTTACTTTTCACCTTGGGATTTTTTGTTCTGGCTATATTTTACAAATATTTTAATCAAAACTTTTGATGGCGAAAAAAATATTAAAATTGCCAGGAAACTGGTTACTTATTCATTTACACCATCTTTTATTGTTTCATTGGTAACCGGGTTTTTCCCGTTTCTTTATCCGTTGGATATTTTAGGTGTTTACAGTTTTTATATTTTTTGGGTAGGAGGAAAAGTATTGCTTACGGTTCCTGAACAAAAAAGAGATAGTTACCTTGTTTTAACTTTAGTGGTTAATTTCTTCGTTTTTGGTTTTTTAAGTATTATTCTTTCCCAACTTTTAACTGCTTACTTTTAATGGCACATCAAACATCAGATATTCGTATAAAAAACAAGCGGGCCACGTTTGAATATGAGATTATTGAACGTTTTGTTGCCGGGATTAAATTGGTTGGAACCGAAATAAAATCAATAAGAAGAGGTAAGGCAAATCTTTCTGAATCGTATTGCCAGTTTTATAGCGGCGAACTTTTTGTGAAAAATTTGCATATTTCAGAGTATGAACTTGGTACGTGTAATAATCATGAGGCTCGCCGCGACAGAAAATTATTGCTGAACAGAAAAGAGCTTAAAAAACTGGAGAAAAAAGTTAAAGAATCGGGTCTCACCATAATTTGCACCAGTTTATTTATTAATGACAGAGGACTTGGCAAAACTTGGAAATTGCACTGGCAAGAGGTAAAAAAACGTATGACAAGCGTGAATCGCTGAAATTAAAAGATGCAAAACGTGATATTGATCGTATGATGAAACATTGAGATTACCATTCAAAATTCAAAACTTTCAACAATTCAATATTCTGACATTTACGCATTTAATCCATCCGTATTAATTTAAACACTTTCAAGATTTTCCATCGGAATAATCTTTTCTCCTTTGTATCTCAACATCAAATTGGCAACTGCAAGCGTATCTTTTTCGCAGTATTTAATAATTCTGTCGATATTATTTTCTTCCCAGTAAACATTTGCAACCTGGCTCCCGTCAATATCATCTTTTGGCGTTGGAATATTAAAAAGTTCGCAAAGCAATGAAAGAGAAGTATAGTGTTTGTAATCGCCGAATTTCCAAAGTTGAAGCGTGTCAAGCAATATTTCTTTTAATTCCCATGGTTTAGCTCCGGCAATATCAAGAATCTTCGGTAATTTCAGATTGTTAACCAGCGCCCTTCGGGCAATGTACGGAAAGTCGAATTCCTGTCCGTTGTGGGCGCAAAGCTTTTGTTTCCCCGCCTTCGCAAATTGATCTAATGCATTTAAAAAAGAACCAATTAATTTCTTTTCATCATCATCGTAAAATGATTTTACCCGGAAAAATTTCTCCCCCATTTTCTGGGTAACATAGCCTGCTGAGATGCAAATGATTTTACCAAATTCGGCATAAATTCCGGCACGTTCATATAAATCTGCCGGCACTTCACCTTCGCTAATTTGGTATTTCATTTTTTGTTCCCAAAGCATTTGCCATTTTTCAGAAAGGTCTTTAAAACCGGATGCATTTGGCACCGTTTCAATGTCAAGAAAAAGTACTGTCTTCAATGTTTAGGTTTTCTAGCATTGTATTAATTATTTTAAGTGTGTGATTAATATGATTTGTTAATATTTGAATGGCAATATTGTTCATTCCTCCCTGTGGAATAATAATATCGGCATATCGTTTTGTAGGTTCAATAAATTGCAAATGGCTGGGGCGCACCGTTTTTTCGTATCGTTCCAAAACTTCAGCTACATTGCGCCCGCGTTCTTCAGTATCGCGTTGTATTACCCTTGAAAGTCTCAGGTCAGAATCACAATCAACAAAAACTTTGATATCCATTAAATCGCGAAGTTCTTTATTGAACAGGCATAAAATTCCTTCAATAATTAAAACTTCGCGTGGCTCAACCACTTTGGTTTCCTTTTCACGGGTGCAGGTAATAAATGAATAAACAGGTTCTTTTATTGTTAATCCGGCCTTCAGTTGTTTAACATGTTCAATCATTAAATCAAATTCAATAGAATCAGGATGGTCGAAGTTTTTCATTTTTCTTTCTTCCAACGGAATATTACTGCTATCAAAATAATAAGAATCGTGCGTGAGAATATTAACTTCGCCTTTTGGAAACTGCTGCTGAATCTTTCTGACAACAGTAGTTTTACCCGATCCGGTACCTCCGGCAATTCCAATAATCAGCATATTTGATGTAATTAAAATCCTATATTTTACATATTCGGAAGGAAATAATAAAAATAACCTCTAAGAAAACACTAATTTTGTAGCGATAAAAATGTAAGATACAAAAATAGGTTGAAATGATTAATCACGTCGTACTTTTTAAACTGAATGAATATCCTGAAGAAGAAAAGAAAGTGGTGATTGCAGAAATGAAATCACAATTGGAAGGATTAAAGGACAAGATTGAACAATTGAAATTTATTGAAGTTGGAGTAAATTATCAATTAAAATCTAGAAGTTTTGACATCGTTCTGTTAACCCACTTTGAAAGTCTGGAAGATCTGGATATTTACAGGGACCACCCGGAACATTTAAAAGTAGTTGAAAAGATTGCAGGATGGGCATCAGCTCGTGCAGCTGTTGATTATGAATTTTAAATTCAGTTACCAGCAAGTTGATAAACCATAAAAAACGCTTATGGCAGGTTTATATCCCTTAAAATTCAAGCCTATATTTCATGATAAAATTTGGGGTGGAACCCGAATGAAAACGTTGTTGAATAAAGATATCGGTAATTCAACTCTTTGTGGCGAAAGTTGGGAAATATCGGGTGTTGAAGGAAATGTTTCAGTAGTTCAAAATGGTTATTTGGAAGGAAATAATCTAAATGAGCTTATTGAAATTTATATGGGAGATCTGGTTGGCGATAAAGTGTATGAAAAATTTGGAATTGAATTTCCACTGCTGATAAAGTTTATTGATGCAGGAGCCGATTTGTCGGTTCAGGTTCATCCAAATGATGTACTGGCCAGGGAAAGACATAACGCATTTGGGAAAACTGAAATGTGGTATGTAATTGATGCAGAAAAAGACGCCAAAATAAATACCGGGTTTAATCAATTGGTAAGTAAAGAAAAATATCTTGAACACCTTAACAATGGTAAACTCAATGAAATATTGCGGTATGAAAATGCCAAAGAGGGAGACATGTTTTTTATCCCGGCAGGATTGGTTCATGCAATTGGTAGAGGTGTTATGGTGGCCGAAATTCAGCAAACATCTGATATCACCTACCGGATTTTTGATTATAACCGGAAAGATGCTAATGGAAATTTAAGGGAACTTCATACTGAACTGGCAGTTGATGCCATCAATTATTCTGTGAAGAATGAATCAAAAATTCAATATAATTCAGAACTAAACAGATCGACAGAAGTTATAAGCTGCAATTATTTTACAACTCAAATTCTTGAGTTTGACAGAACTATTGAAAAGGATTATTTTGCGCTGGATTCATTTGTGATTTTTATTACTTTATCTGGTGATTTCGATATCGAATCGGGAGACGTAAAGGTTGGTGTTAAACACGGAGAAACAATATTATTACCGGCAAGTACCAATGTGATAACGCTGGGTCCAAAAACAGACAAAGTAAAGTTGCTCGAAGTATTTATTAAATAATTGACTTTGAGCTAAATTTTAAGTATTTTATTTCTTTTGAATCAAACTTTTTCCTGATGGAAGTTAGAGAAGCACAATTTTATTGTAAGTAACACGGATGTAAAGAAATGTCCCGCACCCAACCTTCCTGAATATGCATTTATAGGTCGTTCCAATGTGGGGAAATCATCTTTAATCAATAAAATTACCAATAAAAAGTCGCTGGCAAAAATTTCAGGCAAACCCGGAAAAACAAGATTAATCAATCATTTTCTGATTAATAATGAATGGTATTTGGTTGATTTGCCAGGTTATGGTTATGCCCAGGTTCCGCTTAAAGAACGGAAAAAGTGGGAACAGATGATTCAACAATATATTTTACAGCGCGAAAATCTTTATTGTCTTTTTGTTCTTATCGATTCAAGGCATGAACCACAACAGGTTGATATTGATTTTATGGAATGGCTTGGAATAAGTGAAATTCCCTTTTCGATTGTATTTACAAAAACTGATAAACTTAAACCAAACGAACTTGAAACGAACCTAAAAAATTATGAAACAAAAATGTTTGAAAAATGGGAGGTAATGCCCGGATATTTTATTTCATCAGCAGAAACAGGCGCCGGGACAGCGGAAATACTCGATTTTATTGAGAGTGTAAATGCGAATGAATATACTGGTGATTAAAGAAGATATACGAACTTATTAACAAAAATACAAGATTGAAAAGTAAAGTTGCTAATTTTGAAACAATTCCAAATCAGAATAAAACATTTGAAATGGGCGGTAGTAGAAATTCATTAAAAATTTTTGGCGGAAGAACAACAAGAGCGTTAACAGAAAAAATATGTGATAATTTAGGCGTTGACGTTGGCCTTTCATCATGTCCGGTTTTCGCCGACGGAGAATTTGAACCTTGTTACGAAGAAACCATCGGGGATCACATGTTTTTATTGTGCAATCCACACCACCACCAGCCGACAATCTGTTGGAACTGTTATTGATGATAGATGCTGCAAAAAGAGCCAGCGCCTATAAAATAATAGCGGTGATACCATATTTTGGATACGCACGCCAGGATCGGAAAGACAAACCACGTGTTTCTATTGGGGCGAAGTTAGTGGCCGATTTGCTTTCGGTTGCAGGTGTCGACAGGGTAATTACAATGGATTTACATGCTGATCAAATTCAGGGATTCTTCAATGTGCCGGTCGATCATTTATATGCTTCGGCACTTTTTGTTCCTTTCATTGAAAAGATGAATCTAAAAAATGTAATTGTAGCATCTCCAGATGTTGGCGGAACCAAACGTGCCAACACCTATGCCAAGATGCTTAAAACAGAAATGGTAATCTGTCATAAAACACGAGCAAAAGCGAACGAGGTTAATAATATGACTGTTATTGGTGATGTAGTTGGAAAGGATGTTATTATTGTTGATGACTTGATTGACACTGCCGGCACTATTACAAAAGCCGCCAATTTAATGAAAACCGTTGGAGCCAAAAGCGTACGTGCATTTGCTGCACACGGAGTTCTTTCTGGTCCGGCAGTTGAACGAATTGAAAAATCGGAACTGGAAGCCGTATATTTCACCGATTCTATTCAGTATAAAAAGGAAAGTGATAAGATAAAATATATTACTGTTGCAGATGCTTTTGCTGAAGCCATTAAAAGAGTATATAAAAATCAGTCAATCAGTTCACTTTATTACAAGTAATTTATATATTTGCACCGCTTTTTCCATGAGCAGGCACAAAGTTAGTTATGCATGCTGTTAATCCGTCAGCTGACGGAAAGGACTGAGTACCATAATTATTAACGTAAAGTATTAAAAATGAAAACAGTTGTAGTAAAGGGGGAAAAAAGAACCGCCCTCGGAAAGAAGGACTCGAAAAAACTTCGTGATCAGGATATTGTTCCAGCCGTTTTATATGGTGGCGAAGAACCGATCCATTTTTCAGTTCCTTTTAGTGAATTAAGAAAATTGGTTTATACACCAAGCGTTTATTTGATTGATCTTGATATTGACGGACAGGTTTATCCGGCTTTAATGCAAGATGTTCAGTGGCATGCTGTGGAAGAACAAATTCTTCATGTTGATTTTCTGAAGATTGATGCTGAAAAAACAGTAAAAATTGAAGTTCCGGTTAAAATTACCGGTTTGGCAAAAGGTATTAAAGCAGGTGGTAAAATTAAATCCAATCTTCGCAGGTTAAAAGTAAAAGCGCTACCAGGTAATCTTCCCGATACTATTTCCATTGACGTAACAAAATTAGGAATTGGACAAAGTATTAAGGTTAGCGATTTATCGGTTCCAAACGTTGAATTCCTGGATAATAAATCAAATGTTGTTGTTTCTGTAATTATCACAAGAGCAGCAAAATCGGCGGCAGGAACGGCAGGAGCTGACGAGGAAGAAGAAGCTGAAGAATCAACTGAAGAGGCAGCGAGTGAAGAATAACAACTAAAAAATAATTTTGGTGAAATATTTAATTGCCGGACTCGGTAATATAGGACCAGAATACAAAAATACTCGCCATAATATTGGCTTTCAAATATTGGACGCACTCACTGAGGCGTCCAATATTAGTTTTAGCGATCGTCGTTATGGTTTTGTGGCTGAATATAAATTCAAGGCACGCACTTTTATTTTGCTCAAACCAACAACTTATGTAAATCTCAGCGGAAGGGCTGTTAATTACTGGATGAAAAAGGAAAATATCCAGGTTGAAAATTTATTGGTGCTGGTTGATGACCTTGCATTGCCTTTTGGCACAATTCGATTGCGGGCAAAAGGCGGGGCAGGAGGACATAACGGGCTTGAAAACATTAATCAAATTCTGGGGAGAAATGATTACGCGCGTTTACGCTTTGGAATTGGAGACGATTTCCATCCGGGTTTCCAGGTAAATTATGTTCTTGGAGAATGGACAACTCAGGAGCAGAAGTTATTGCCTGAAAAAATTGATAACTGCATTGAAATCATACAAAGTTATGGTACTATTGGAGTTGAAAGGACAATGAACTTTTTTAATAAAAGGAAGTAGTGTGGAACAGGTACGTATTGATAAATGGGTGTGGGCAGTAAGAATTTTCAAAACCAGGAGCCAGGCAACCGAAGCCTGTAAAAAAGGGCATATTTCTATCGGTGATCTACCGGTAAAACCATCGCGGCAGGTACATCCGGGTGAAATAATCCAGGTTAAAAAGCCGCCATATATGCGCCGGTTTAAAGTGCTTGCGGTAGCAGAAAAAAGAATGTCGGCAAGCCTTGTTCCTGATTTTGTGGAAGATGTTACATCGACTGAAGAGCTTGCTTTGCAGGAAACGCACAAAAACATGCGATGGATAACACGCGAAAAAGGTACCGGAAGGCCAACAAAAAAGGAAAGGCGCGATTTGGATAACTTTTTCGAATTATAAAAATACTCTGAAATGCTGGTTGCTAATAAGAAGCGAAAAGAAAATATCATTGAATATATCCTGTATCTGTACCAGGTAGAAAATCTGATCCGTGCTTTTAATTTGGATATGGAGATGATAAAAGCCCGGCTAATTCCATCTTACCAGGCTGATAAGAAAACAAAATCTGAAATAATTGATTGGTATAAAAACCTGGTCATTATGATGGAAAAAGAAGGGATTCAAAAAGAAGGACACTTTAGGTTTTTACAAAATCTGATTATGGATGTAAATGAAGTTCATATCAAACTAATCGATACTGAAGCCGATAAAATTTATCCGCAAACGTTTAAATCAGTGGCAGGATTGGTTGGTGAGCTCAAACATAAAAATCAGAAGGCTAAAAACGATATTGAGCTTTGTTTGGATACCATTTACGGATACCTGTTACTTAAAATGCAAAAAAAGGAAATTTCTCATGAAACAGAAGATGCAGTAATACGATTGAGTAGTTGGATGAATGCATTAGCCAAATTATACAAAGATTACGAATCAGGCGATCTGGAGCTTTATTAGCCCTCACTTTATATTTCACATGTTTTTGAAATCAGATAAGTTTGCTGCCAAACCAAATTGTTAAAAAAAGAAAAATGAAAATCAACAGGAGGTAAACAATAATTCTAATGCTTTTTTGATTCTTAAAGCTCATCAACTTTTGGTTTAAAACAAAAGAAAATAATCAGGTTAATGTTGTTTTGTCAGCTCAAAACTACTGATTTTATTCCTTGTTCCAAATACTTGTTCAAAAAATAGCCTAAATTATTTTGAAATATATTTCATTGTGAATGGGCATAGGATTTAATAATTTACAATGAACCCCATGATAAAACTCTTAGCAAAAAAAAGCATGATTATCCGTTTCAAAGGTGTTATCCCGCATCATGATTACCTTAAAAATTAATCAATTATAAAAAGAATGAAATGATGATTTTAATTGTATCCTGTTGAGCAGGTATCACGTTTCCCAAACCAGCGAAAACGATTTTTCGCAATTACGTCATAAATGTAATTTCTCCATTTTTTAGGGAGGTATTTTATTATGCGCATCCAATTCCATGGCGAGGGAAGTAACCGAACCATTTCAACAAAAGCATCAGAGCGGGTATAAACAGAATTTTCGTAAACAAAAACAACTGTATCCTCTTTGATAATATTTATTTCTTTCAAAATTCCCTGTCCTTGTTCAGATTGCAAAGGTACAAATTGAAACACTTTTCTTTTATCCCGTTTAACAATGAAATGCATGACACCATTACATAACCGGCAGTATCCATCATAGAGAACGATTGCGTTTAACTTGTTCATAATGATGGAACAAAATCAACAAATTAAAGTTTGGGGAACAAAAATGCGAATTAAAAAGCAATAAGAAATTTACTTATTTATTGGTTTTAAAGTCGATTTCCAATCCTTCGGCAAGCCAATTCGCCAAAGCCTGGCGATTGTCGGGAACAATGAGCCGCCGAATATCACGCTGATGATTTACATTTCCCAACTCAATAAATACAGCCGGTGGATATGTGTTTCTTATAACATATAAGTTGCGATCGGTAACTGTGCCACTGTATCCACGGCCGGGTTGATGCACGTTATACTTTTGCTGGAAAGTTTTTTGTAAAATTTGACAGGCTTTTTCACCAGTTTCACTTCTTTTATCATGATAAAAGAAAACATCAATGTTTTCACCTTCACTTCTTGAATCTACATGTATGGCAACCATTCGTTGAAATGAACCCCGGTTTTCGCGATACAATTTGTTTACCGCGTCGGTACGCTGGCGCAATCTTTTAGTTGGATTAAGAGGTATTGGCAGGTTGGGGTAGCAAACCTCGTCACGGTCTAATTTCAAATATGGCTCATCTCTTATTCCGTCGTTATTATCCCGTATGATCATATAAACTGTTGCACCTCCTGATATAAGTTTTCGTGCCAATCTTAATGTAACATCATAGGCAATTTCATCTTCAAATATATCATGATTGTCATATTTGCCAATAGTTCCCGGGTCAGGACCTCCATGACCGGAAATAAGATAGTAAACCGCACCTTTCAATTCACTTCCGGTTATCTCTACGTCGGCGAATTTTTCGCCAAAAATGTCGAAGTGCATCATTTTGCCATTGGAAGAGGATTTACTCTCTGTGGTACTTGTTCCACCCGGCAGAACATATTTTTTGCCTTCTATTAAACTATTGTTTCTTCCCAGATTACTTTTATTCATATCAATAAAAGATTCCATGTTATCTGCTACCGAAAGGCCGTTTCGGATGAGTAACCTGTAAATTCCTTCGCCTTTCTCTGCAACTACTTCTGTATTTTGTGTTGTTCCGTAATAAGGAATGATAAAAAAAATTAAAAACAAGAATGAAATAATTCGGTTAAATAATTTTATATGTAAGTTTGATTCGAACATAAAAAGCATAGTTTCTGTTTTGTGATACGTCACACCACTGCTAAAATAACGTTAAAAAACAAAAATCATTTTTACAAATGCATCGATCTTTCAGCTATACGTTGTTGATAACTTGGATTTTATTCTTTTTTGCTTGTAGAACCAGCATTGTGACAACATCTGTTACAAGCCAAAACATAAGGGTTACAGAAGATATTAACCCCGTCGATAGCCAATTAATCCGAATTTATATTCCTTTCAAAAATATGCTTGAAAAAGATATGTCAAGGGTGATTTCTTATTCAGAAACAGCATTGGATAAAGGTAAACCGGAAAGCAAATTGACTAATTTTTTAGCCGATTTATTGATTGAGGAAGGTAGAAATGAAGCAGAAAAGCTTGACGTTAAATTTAAACCACAGATTTCATATTTTAATTATGGTGGAATAAGGGCTCCAATTTCTAAAGGCAATATAACTGTTGGGAACATTTTTGAATTAATGCCATTTGAAAATGAGATGGTTTTTGTAAGATTATCGGGAGCACAACTGCAGGAGTTTTTAAATAATATTGCTACCAAAGGTGGCGACAGTGTTGGAGGTGTTCGTTTTGAGATTTCAGATCAAAAGGCAAAAAACATTATGGTTGGAGGAAAAAAATTGAATCCTGAAAATGATTATTGGGTTGTTACGAATGATTACATTGCAAATGGCGGAGATGGAATGAATATTTTTCTTGAAAAAAAGGAAATAATAAATACTGGAGAAAAAATCAGGGATGTTATCATCTCAAATTTGGAGAAAAAACAAAGCGAGGGAGAGAAGTTGGATGTTGATTTGGATGGGAGGATAACAAATGAATAGAAGAGATTTTGTTAAAAGAACCGGGATTGGCTTAGCAGTTGCAGGATTTGGGACTGCTCCCCTGCAATTGTTTGCAGCCGAAGATTTTATAACCGTCACAATTTTACATACCAATGATTTACATTGCCATATTGAGCCATTTACCGGAACCGACGAGAGCACCGCAAACAAAGGAGGTTTGGCAAGGATTTCGGAACTGGCAAAAATGATACGCAAAGCAAATCCTAATACTTTATTACTGGATGCCGGAGACATGTTTCAGGGAACTCCGTACTTTAATTATTTTAATGGAAATTTGATGTTTCAGCTTATGAGCGCTGCGGGGTATGATGCAGGAACCATTGGCAATCACGAATTTGATAACGGGCTCGAGGGTATTTTGGATCCATTACCACATGCAAAGTTTCCGCTTGTAATTTCAAATTATGACTTTTCTGATACTATTTTGGCAGGTAAGTTTTTGAAGTGGAAAACTTTTAAAAAGGATGGTGTTAAAATAGGAATTTATGGGTTAGGCATTCAATTAAAAGGGTTGGTTACCGATAAAAATTTTGGAAATACAATTTATAACGATCCTGTAAAAATTGGCGTTGAAATGGAATCATTCCTGAAAAATGAGAAAAACTGCGATTTGGTTATTTGTCTTTCGCATTTAGGTTTGAAATATGATGATAATACGATTAGTGACGTTGTTTTTGCTGGAGAAACAAAATTTACTGATTTGATAGTTGGTGGACATACGCACAGCTTTCTTGCGGAACCAATGTTTTTAAAAAATAAAATGGGGAAACAGGTTATTGTTAACCAGGCGTGGTGGGGTGGTTTGGTAGTAGGGAAAATTGATTTTGTTTTTGAACGTGCGAGAAGCAGAAAAAAAGAAGTTTATACATCCTTTTTATAATTTATAATGAAACGAAATTACCGAATTCTATTATCCGTATTAAGTGGTTTGTTATTTAGTTTACCCTGGTTAGGATTCCCCGGGTGGATACTTTTTGTTGCTTTTTTGCCCCTGCTTTATCTAGATCGGTACTTTGTAGTTAATCGCAAAGAGTTCAAAGGCATTTCTTTCTGGGGACATGCCTGGCTTTCATTTTTTATCTGGAATATTCTTACTACATGGTGGATTATGCATGCGACAATAATTGGAGCCGCTTTGGCAATTGTGGCAAATTCCTTTTTAATGTCATTGGTTTTTTTGCTCTCACATGGGGCAAGAAGAAGGTTGCAAAATAATTTAGGATATATTGCATTGATAGTTTTTTGGATTTCGTTCGAGTTCGTACATTATCATTGGGATGTTGAATGGCCCTGGCTAACGTTGGGAAATGGTTTTGCAAATCAAATAAAAATGATTCAATGGTATGAATTCACGGGGGTTCTTGGCGGTTCGCTTTGGGTTCTGATAGTGAATATTCTCCTATTTAAATTGCTGGTTGAGTATTTAAATAAAACACCTCTAAAATATTTACGTTTAAATGTAATTTCTGTCATTTTAATACTTGCAATTCCAATAGTTTTTTCAATAATGGCCTATTCTAATTATGTAGAAAAGGAAGATCCAAAAAATATTGTAATTGTTCAGCCAAATATTGATCCTTATTCCGAGAAATATGATTTAACAGCAGAAACCAAAAAGCTACAAACTTTTTTACGATTAGCGCAGGAAAAAACAAATGATGAGACAGATTTTATAATTGGGCCTGAAACTGTATTTGAAAACCCTTCTTATTGGGATGAAGACGAATTTGCATCAAATAGTTTTCTTCACAAGATGAATTCTTTTATTCATAATTATTCACAAGCTGAATTGGTATTTGGGGTTAGTTCTTATAAATCTTACCCTGATGAAGAACATGCAACATCAACAGCACGAAGGAGGAACGGGATGATTTACGATATGTTTAACACTGCTGTTTTCATGGGCCGCTCAGGTGAACCCCAGATATACCATAAATCAAAGCTTGTTGTTGGTGTTGAAAAAATGCCATTCATAAAATATTTAGGTTTTCTGGGCGACATTGTTATTGATATTGGTGGTACTTCCAGTAGTTTGGGACGACAAAAGGATGCCACTAATTTCACCGCAAATGATGGATTATTTGTTGCCCCGGTTATTTGTTATGAATCAGTTTTCGGTGGATATGTTTCTGATTATGTGCGAAAAGGTGCAGGATTAATTTTTATAATTACAAATGATGGTTGGTGGAAAAACACACCCGGATACAAGCAACATCTTTCATATTCACGTTTGCGGGCAATTGAAACCAGGAGAAGTATAGCCCGTGCTGCAAATACGGGTATCTCGTGTTTTGTTAATCAACGTGGAGATATTCTTCAATCGACCGAATGGTGGAAGGAAGCAGTTATTCAAGGTGATTTAAATGTAAATAAGGAACTTACTTTCTATGTAAAGTATGGTGATTATATTGGACGTATTTCTCTGTTCGTTGCCGCGCTATTATTGTTATTCCTTATTTCTCAAAAAATACTTCGAAGAAACAGCTATGAGAATTAACCTGTAATTAAACAAGAGACTGTTTTCCCAATAATTAAATATGATTTTATTTTGGCAACTATTGCAAACCTATTGAGTTTTTGAGTAAAAAAAATCCGCATCGATCCCGTTTGCGTAAAACCCCTGACTAACAGGATTTGAGTGCCCGATCGATCAGACTTCCACCGGTCTTTCGACTCACCCCGCCAGAAGCGGGACTACAAGGCCTGTCTTAGCGATCATAAAGAGCTTTCTCGGTTTAAATTTTTCTGTTGAGTTTACCAAATGTAGAATCAATGCGGAAATATTTTATTTCTCAATCAAAGAACTCGTTTAACTTTAGTAAAAATAACTTTCTACCCTTGTATTTGCAAATATTTTAACGAGTTTATTGCGATGAAACAAGTAAAATGATGCTGGTGAAATAATTAGGTTTCATAATTACTTATCAAAAAATTATTCGTTTGTTTAAAATTGTACATTAAAAAGTTTTTATGATAAGTTAATCTCTAAAATATGTTTCGATTTAACTGTCTTCAAAAGTCTTGTGTCATAATCTACAGGGCCGGAATTTATAAAATTTGTAATAGATGATTCTTTTAACATTTCTTATGAGCTAATGTAATTGTTTGATAGTTAATGAATAACAGAATGTGTTTTATAAATAGTAATTTTTATTGATCATGTCTATGAACAATAAACGAATTCAATATGTTTTTGTCTGTAAAGATTTGGATTAATTCTAAATAGCCTTTAAATTTGCTTACAGAATTAAATGTTTAAAATCTTTTAATAATTACAATATGGCATTTGAATTAGCAAAATTAGGATACAGTTATAACGCATTAGAACCTTATATTGATGCGAAGACGATGGAAATTCATCATGATAAGCATCATGCAGGGTATACAAATAATTTAAACGCTGCGATTGAGGGTACTGAATTGGAAGGAAAATCAATTGAAAAGATTCTTTCCAGAGTTTCAGGGGCTTCAGTAGCTGTGCGGAACAATAGCGGTGGTTATTATAACCACAATTTGTATTGGGATGTAATTGCACCAGGAGGTGCAAAAGCACCGGAAGGTGAACTTCTTGATGCAATAAAGGATTCATTTGATTCTGTTAAAAATTTTCAGGAAGCGTTCGCCAAAGCTGCGGTAACGCGATTTGGCTCAGGTTGGGCATGGTTGATACTTCAAGAAAAGAGACTGGCGATTTCATCAACGCCCAACCAGGATAATCCGTTAATGGATGTTGCGGAAGTTCAGGGTACGCCGATTTTAGGGATCGATGTGTGGGAACATGCGTACTATTTGAATTACCAAAACCGAAGAGCGGATTATGTGAATGCGTTTTGGAATCTAATCAACTGGGATGAAGTCGCCAGGCGGTTTAAAGGTTAGTTGATTTTTGGTTTTTTCCCCGGGGCAGAGGCTCCGGGGTTTTTGTTGCCCATTTCTATAATATTATGTTTAACTGAGTGTTTGAAAAGAGTTTAATAAACTAAAAATGGGATATTGGAAAATCGTAGTGTTGTATTAATTTTAAAGGAATTATTTATACTGATTTCAAATTAGCTTTTATGTTAATCTTTTTTATCACTTCATACGTTTAAAAAGAACAAAAGTCAAATTAATAACCTTTAAAAAGAAATATCATGGCATTTGAATTACCGGTACTTCCTTATGCAAATAATGCACTGGAACCTTACATTAGCGAAAAAACAATTGAGTATCATTATGGTAAGCATCATCAGGCTTATGTTTCCAAAGTGAATAACCTTATAACAGGAACTGAGTTTGAAAATTCTACTCTTGAGGATATAATCAAAAAAGCGGATGGTGGCATTTTTAACAATGGAGCACAGGTTTGGAACCATACTTTCTATTTTATGCAGTTTAATGCTGATGGATGTAATGAACCAAAAGATGAATTAAAAGAGGCAATTGATAAAAAGTTTGGATCGTTTGACGCTTTTAAAGAAGCTTTTACAAAAGCTGCTGTAACTCTATTTGGCTCAGGTTGGGCTTGGCTTGTTGCAGATGAAAATGGCGAGCTGGAAATTATACAAACCAGCAACGCAGGTAATCCTTTGAAAATAAATAAAAACCCATTGTTAACCTGCGATGTTTGGGAGCATGCTTATTATATTGATAAAAAGAATTTAAGGCCAAAATATATCGAAGATTTTTGGAAAATTCTGGATTGGAAAGTAATTTCGGAGCGTTTTGCCTAAAAAAACTTTGTACTTATGAGTGTAGAAAAAGTATTTGAAACGTTGAAGGTTGCAGGAAAACCATTAAAGGCTGGTGAAATTGCAACTGCTTCAGGGTTAGATAAAAAGGAAGTTGATAAAGCAATGAAAGTTTTAAAGAAGGAGGGGAGGATTGAATCTCCAAAAGTCTGTTATTGGCAGCCAAAGTAGAATGTAAAAAAGGGTTTCAGAAAAAACTGAAACCCTTTTTTATTACTCGTTAGAAATCTATTATTTTTTCCACAAATATTCCATTTCTTCCAGTGTTTTACCTTTTGTTTCAGGAACAAATTTCCACATAAATAATGCGGCTAAAATACCCATAACACCATAAATCCAATAAGCAAAACCATTGTGGAATGTATCTACAAGGAATGTGCTTTTATTCATCATAGGGAAAGTCCACGAAACAAGATAATTTGAAATCCACTGTGCAGCAACAGCAACAGCCATAGCTCTTCCGCGAATTCTGTTTGGAAATATTTCAGAAAGCAATACCCAAACTACTGGTCCCCAACTTACTGCAAAACATGCAACGTATCCAAGCATAAATATAAGTGCTCCCATTCCAACTTGTTGGAAGAAAAATGAGAATCCTAAAGCAAACATAAAGAATGCCATTCCAACCGCACCAATAATCATTAGCGGTTTACGTCCAAATTTATCGACAGATAATATCGCTACTACTGTAAATGTAAGGTTGATAATTCCAACTATAATTGTTTGAAGTAGTGCGGTATCAGTCCCAGACCCCATATTTTTGAAAATTTCAGGAGCATAATAAAGTACTACATTAATTCCAACAAACTGTTGAAATGCTGAAAGTAGAACACCAATAACAACGATAAGCATACCGAAAGAAAATAATTTTCCGGATGTTGTTGATAATGTTAGTTTTATTTCATTTAAAACTTTTGCGCCTATTTCAGGACCGTTAATTTTTTCAAGAACTCTAAGTGCTTTTTTATCATCTCCCTTTAATGCCATATAACGTGGAGTTTCAGGAACGAAAAATAGGAGGAATAAAAATAACCCTGCAGGAATCATTTCAGATGCAAACATCCAACGCCATCCAATGTTATTCAACCATGTATCGTCTCCCTGGCGGGCAATTGCATAGTTAACAAAGTAAACAATCAACATACCAAATATTATCGCAAACTGGTTAAAAGATACAAGTTTTCCCCGACTATTGGCGGGAGAGATTTCAGCAATATACATTGGAGACAACATGGAGGCTAAGCCAACTCCTATTCCACCAATAATTCGATAAACAATGAAATGCCAGAAGAATGTATGGTCACCTTCTCCAAATGGACGGAAAAACATTTCAGGGAATGATGAACCTAATGCAGATATGAAAAATAAGATAGCAGCTAAAATAAGACCATTTTTACGTCCCAGTTTTAAGCTGATCAAACCACCTGAAATTCCACCAATGATACAGCCTATAAGTGCACTTGAAACGATGAACCCCAGTTGTGAATTTGCTGCTGTTTCACTCAATGCCAACGGATTTATGAAAAAAGTTTCAAGTGAACCTACAGTTCCGGAAATAACTGCCGTATCGTAACCAAATAGCAAACCGCCAAGAGTTGCGACTATGGTTATAGCAACTATGTAAAATTTGTTTTGTTTCATTTTAGATTTATTAGTTATTTGATAATCAGTAAATACTTTTAATTAAGGTTCAGTCACATGAAGTAAATAAAAAAACAGCAACCCTGATTCATTATATTTTAATGAATCAGGGTTCTGATATCTTAGTAATCTGTTAGAGATTTTTCTCTATGATTAAATGTACCAATTGATGAGTTGTTCCAACAATTCTTGTTTTCCACTGGTTTGTGCAGGTTCCCCAACTTGTTTTGCAACTTCACGTAAATCTTCCAAACTCAATTTTCCTGTTTCAAATTCAGCTCCTTTACCACTATCGAATGATGCATAGCGTTTAGCGAACATTTCTGAGTATGGTGAATCGTTAAGAATTTTGTCAGCAATAACCAATGAACGGGCAAATACGTCCATTCCACCAACATGTGCAATGAAAATATCTTCCAAATCAGTGGAGTTTCTGCGTGTTTTAGCGTCAAAGTTAATACCACCATGACTAAACCCACCTGCTTTAATAATTTCAAGCATTGCTTCAGTAATTTCATAAACACTTGTTGGGAATTCATCTGTATCCCATCCGTTTTGATAATCACCTTTATTAGCATCAATTGAACCAAGAAGTCCGGCATCAGCAGCCATTCTTAAGTCATGAGTAAAAGAATGACCAGCTAAAGTAGCATGGTTTACTTCGATATTCAATTTGAAATCATTTTCCAAACCATTTGCCCTTAAAAATCCGATTACTGTTTGTGCATCAAAATCGTACTGATGTTTTGTTGGTTCCATCGGTTTTGGTTCAATCAGGAATGTTCCTTTAAAACCTTGTTTCCGGCCATAGTCGCGCGCCATGCGCAAGAATTGTCCCAAATGTTCAAGTTCCCTTTTTGTGTTGGTATTGTGCAAACTCATATAACCTTCACGGCCTCCCCAAAACACATAACCTGTTCCACCTAAAGCGATAGTTGCATCAATAGCATTTTTAACCTGTACACCAACATTCGAAACAACATTAAAATCAGGATTGGTTGCGGCTCCGTTCATGTAACGAGGAGCTGAGAAAACATTAGCAGTTCCCCAAAGCAATTTAACGCCTGATGCATTTTGCTTTGCTTTGGCATATTCCACCATTTTCTCCATTCTCTTTTCAATTTCGAAAACAGAACCATCTCCAACTACATCAGTGTCGTGGAAACAATAATATGGAATACCCATTTTAGTAATGAATTCAAATGCGGCATCCATTCTTTCTTTAGCGGCATCCATTACATCCGATGCTCCATCCCAAGGGAAAATTTGAGTTCCCGGGCCAAATGGGTCTCCACCAGTTCCACAGAACGTGTGCCAGTATGCTACTGCAAAACGCAGGTGATCTTTCATTGTTTTTCCTGCAACCACCTGATTTTCATCATACCATTTAAATGCAAGGGGATTTCTTGACTTGGGGCCTTCGTATTTAATTTGTCCGATTCCCTTGAAATACTCTTTGTTTCCTTTTAGAATATTCATTTTATAAAATAATTAATTATTATTAAAGATTCTCTCCATGAGCCCAGCCTGCCCGCATAGGCTCTTTAATATATTTATCCAATTCAGGACGACCTTTGGCTTTCATGTTTTCGGCATCATAATCAATTTTGCCTCCAAATCTTTGAGCCATGATACCAACCTGACAGGCTTCCATTAAACTTGCTGAATAGTCGAAATTTGAACCAGGAAGCGTATCATTTTTAATGCAATCTGCCCATTCCTGTACCGGTTTATTTTCGCCAATTCTTGGGTATTTTTGTGCTGGCAGATTATTCAGAAATGCTTCCAATTCTTCCTCAGGAACTAATAAACTAGGTTCTTTCCGGTCTAACACCTGTAATAAGTGTTTTTTTATCACCAATCATAATCATTCCTGAACCTGGCAATTCGTCGATTCCCCATTCCGGTCTTGCTTCGGGTTTTCCCATTCCTTCGTACCATTTCATAGTAACAGGTGCTTTGTCGCCACGAGCCGGAAATTTCCATGTAACAACCGATTCTTCAGCAACAAAACTATGGTCAGGAACTGGATTTGGCACAATTGATTCTGCTGATTCCGGCACTCCAAGATCAAGAGCCCAGTAAGGTGCATCAAGAGTATGGCAACACCAGTCACCCAATTTCCCATTTCCGTAATCATAAAATCCTCTCCATGTTCTTGGCGCATACAGATTGTTAAAAGGGCGTTCAGCTGCAGGCCCCTGCCATAAATCCCAATGTAATCCGTTTGGAACTTCTTCTGCTGCAGGGGGGAAGGAATCAGGTTTCGAAAAATATGAGTCGCGAGCAAAATCGATTTTACCTTGCCATGCAATCACTTCTTTTACCTGACCAAGAACTCCAGCCTCATACCACTCTTTAACCTGTCTAATACCGTTTGTAGTATGCCCCTGGTTTGCCATTTGAGAGACAACCTTGTAATATTTAGCCGCTTTTTTGAGCGTGCGTAATTGCCAAATATTATGAGCAAGTGGTTTTTCTACTAGAACATGTTTTCCTAATTCCATTGCTGACATTGCAGCAGAAAAATGAGAATGGTCTGGAATCGCAATCATTACCGCATCGATTTCATTTTTCATTTCATCGAACATTCTGCGATAATCATAGTACCATTTTGCATCGGGTACTGCTTTTTTTGCCTGTTGCGACATTCTATCATCAACATCAACCATTGCAACTAAGCTTTCAACAGGAACCTGGCTCCAGCTTGCCCGTCCTTGTCCACCAACGCCAATCATTGCAATGCGTAATTGACCACTTGGTGCTGCGCTAATAAAATTCGGAATAAAAGTAAAGCCGATACTTGCTGCGGCACTTGATTTTAAAAATGTTCTTCTGGATAGATTTTTCATAATAGTAATTTTTTTAGGTTTATTATATTGATTTAGTATTTATAGTTCTTCCAGATAATATTCTATTTAGCTTATCGCTTTTTCGAGCTCAGCTTTCCAGGAATTATAGGCCTCAATATACGCAGAATTATTTTTATTTTCCGGTTCAATTACTTCTAATTTTTTAAGATTTGAAAATGCATCTTTAAATGAGCTGTAGTATCCTGATCCAACACCAGCGCCGCGAGCAGCACCTATTGACCCGTCGGTATTGTAAAGTTCGATTGTTGCACCTGTTACGCCAGCAAGTGTATCTCTGAAAATCGGGCTAAGAAACATATTTGCTTTTCCCGCTCTGATTACTGAAGCATTAATACCAATATTTTTCATAATTTCCATTCCATAATGAAATGAGAAAACGATTCCTTCCTGAACCGCACGTATCAAATGTCCCTGCTGATGAATATTGAAATTTATACCACTAAATTGCGAACCAATATTTTTATTGTTTAAAACTCTTTCAGCACCATTTCCGAATGGAAGTACAGAAAGCCCTTGCGAACCAATTGGCATTTTAACTGCCATCTCGTTCATTGCTTCATAAGATAGATTTCCTCCCATCATTCTTCTCATCCAGGCAAATAAAATACCGGTGCCATTAATACAAAGCAAAACGCCAAGTCTTGGATTTTTATTTGAATAATTTACATGGGCAAATGTATTTACCCTGGAAAAAGGATCGTATTTTATTTCTTCGCTCACGCCATAAACAACTCCTGAAGTACCAGCTGTTGCCGCAATTTCGCCCGGATTTAAAACATTTAAAGACAATGCGTTATTTGGCTGGTCGCCTGCGCGATAACTAACTGTTGTACTGGTTGAAAGACCAAGTTCGGTAGCGGCATTTTCACTAATTTGTCCCTGCATTCCAAAAGTTGGTACAATTTCAGGGATAATTTCTTTCGTGAATCCATAATTTTCAAATAACATATCAGCAATGGAATTTTGTTTAAAATCCCACATAATTCCCTCTGACAGACCACTTACTGTAGTTTGAATATTACCCGTCAGCTTCATCGCAATAAAATCGCCAGGTAACATTATTTTATGTACTTTTTCAAAAAGTTCAGGCTCATTATCTTTTACCCATTTCAATTTTGAAGCGGTAAAGTTTCCGGGAGAATTCAATAAATTGGTAAGACATCGTTGTCCTCCAATCTCTCCAAACGCTTTATCACCGATTGCTGCTGCACGGCTGTCACACCAAATAATCGACGGACGAATAACTTCATGATTTTTATCCACCATTACAAGGCCGTGCATTTGATATGAAATTCCAATTGATTTGATATCGTTTACATCAACTTTCGATTCATTTAAAACATCGGCTAATGCAAGTTTAAGGTTTGTCCACCACATTTCAGGTTCTTGCTCAGCCCATCCTGCCTGATGTGCGGTTATTGTCATTTCTTGTTTTGGATAAAAAGCACTTGCCGCACATTCACCATTCTCGCCGTTTATAAGCGAAGCCTTTATGGAAGAACTTCCAATGTCAAATCCGAGTAGATACATGATTATTTATAGTTTAAACTAATTATTTCAACGTGAACTGTTCTGTTCTGGTATGGTGTAAAATTACATCGTTATTTTTTGTCTTCAAAATCAAAAATAATGTTTTATAACATCAAACTGATGAACGCATTTTTAAAACTGTTGGGACTTCAAATTGTATTGACTTTCCGGTAGCCACAAATTCGGCAGCTTTTTGTCCCATTAATTCAAAATCTGTTGAAATTACAGTCACTCCATTTTTTACGTATTTTTTCATCGGAGTATCATTGTACGAAATTACACCAACATCGCGACCTGGTTCAAATCCTTTTTCTGCACATTGATCAAGAAATGATGCCAGAGTTCGATCGCTGACCAAAAAATATAATCCTCCTTTTTTTAAGGAAAATTTTTCTGGTTCGTAAATAACTGAATACTTAATTTTAAAATCTTTACAAAATTTTATGAAATAATTCACTGATTCTTTTGGATGATAAGTAAACGGGGGGTAGTAAAATGTAAATTCTTTATAATATAATATTTTATCAACGTGTTCTGCCAAACATTGGTAAACCGACTCGCCAAAATTTTGAAAAACAGCCGATCTTTCAGGAGTCATATTTATTTTCCAGTCAATAATTAATAGTTGTTCTTCAGGTATTAAATCGATTATTCCAGGAACCCTTGCATGGTCAAAATTCATTACTATATAATAACTGTATCTCCCTAAACTTTCATTAATAACTTTTTCAAATACATTTATATTGTAATGATGAAAATGCAGATCAACACTGATGTTTTTTGGCAAATGAGCCAAAAATGAACCGTATAAAACTTCTTTGTAAGCTTTAAATGTATCAAGAAAAAGAAATACTTTAATTCGGTTTTGAGTAACAAAATATCCACGATTTGGCACAGACTCAACAACTCCGCGCTTTTTAAGTTCGGCGTAAGCCTTAAAAACTGTGTCGCGTGATAACTGGCATTCTTTCATAATCTGGTTAACCGATGGTAACATATCACCGGCTTTAAGCTGATTTCGACTTATTGAATCAAGAATGGCATCAACAAGTTGTTGGAATTTCAGAACATTGGAATTATTATCGACAATGAATTTGAAATTGGTCATATTACCTGCGTTAAATTTTGCTGTTCTGTTCTGTTCTACAAAACTATAAATTTATTTTTTTTATGCTAAAAAATCAGGATTTTAATGCCGATTAATTTGTGTAATAAAATTATGAATGTTAAAATATTTTAACATTTAATAAAAGCAATAGAAACGGATTAGGGTCGTTTAAACAAAGGAAGGATAAAGTGGAAGTTATATATTTTCAAAGTGGTTAAGTTTGGTCAGTAAATTTTAAATATAACTTTTAACTTTATCCTCTCTTTTTTATGAATTCATAAATATAATGATTTCGGGAAAAAGAGAATCAAAAATGAACCAAAAATCAAAATTTATGATTCGCGATCTTGTTATAAAAAACAGAAGTTATCGTCGGTTTGATTCGGAAGAAATTATTTCTTCTGATCTTTTAGTTAAGTGGGTTGAATTGGCAAGGTTTTCAGCAACCGGAAGAAATAAGCAATCACTTAAATTTGTTGTTTGCAATAATGCTGAAATGAATGACAAAATAGTTCCAAATCTTGGATGGGCAGGGTACCTGACAAATTGGAAAGGACCTGATATTGATGAACGCCCGACAGCATATATTGTGATTTTAAATGATAAATTGATTTCCGAAAATCATCATTGCGACGAAGGAATTGCCGCTCAAAGTATTTTACTTGGGGCTGTTGAAGATGGTTTTGGTGGATGCATGATTGGAACGGTAAACAAAAACAAAGTGGCAAAACTCCTGAGTTTACCTGCAAACCTTGAAATTCTGTTGGTAATTGCTCTGGGTAAACCATCGGAAAAAGTTATTCTTGAAGATACCTCAGGTAATAATATTAAATACTGGCGGGATGAAAACGAGGTTCATCATGTTCCCAAAAGACCACTGGATGAATTAATCTATAAATCGTATTCGTTGAAATAAAAAGAGGCTGGTAATTGCCAGCCTCAAATTCAAAACTATTCTCTGTAATTATCCACGCACAAACAACGCTTTAATAATTTCTGTTGCCATTTTTGGGTTTTCTTTTAAACGCCGGGTTGAATAGTTAAACCAATGTTTTCCGTAAGGAACATAAACCCGCATTACATGTCCCTGGTCAACAATTGCTTGCCTCAATTCAGGTGTAACGCCAAAAAGCATTTGAAACTCATACATGGTTTTTGGAACATTATATTTGTCAATTAAATAAAGTGCTTTTTCAACCAGAAATTTATCGTGTGTTGCAATTGCTGCATACATTTTATTCTGAAACATAAAATTAAGATCGTCTATAAAATGATCCCTGATTTCCTGGTGTCCTTTATATGCAATTTTTTCCGGTTCTACATAAATTCCTTTACAAAGCCTTAAATTTAGCGGGTGTTCAGCCGAATTAAATCGATTTAATTGTTTTAAATCGTCAGCTGTTCGTCGTAAATACGCCTGAAGAACAATTCCAGTATTTTTTGGAAATTCATCCCGGAGTCGCCTGTAGATTTCAATCTCATTATCTACACATTGGGAGTCTTCCATGTCAATACGAACAAAAGACTTTTTATCTGCAGCCATTTCAACAATTTCCCGAATTGCATTGTAACAAAATTCTTTATCAATGAGAAGACCAAACATGCTTGGTTTGAGCGAGAAATTACCTTTTACATTCTCTGATGAGAACCGGTTAATAATGTCCAGGTATTGAGTTTTATTTTCCTGTGCCTCTTCCAGGGTCGATATAAATTCACCCAACAAATCAACCGTCACCAGTATGTTTTTTTCGTTCAATAGTTTTGCAGCCAAAAGTCCTTCTTCAATCGTCTCCCCGGCAATGTATCTTTTTGAAAACAACCAAACCAGTTTTTTAGGCATGTGAGGTAAAATATTTGCTATAATTTTATTCAGCATTTTGTTAAACTCATTGAATATTGATCAATGTAAAAGTAATAACCAGCTCGTGTAAATTTCAATGATGTTTATCAGCGGATAACCATGATTTTATGCATGTTTTTGTCGGAAATATCTGATAATGAAAATGTTCAAAAAAGTGGTGGTTGTTGCAATTGAGTTTGAAGTAAAAAACTATCTTTGTCGGAATTAAAAAACAAAAATTCAATATAATGAAAGGATCATCACTTATAGTTAGCATTATTTTATTTGTTGCTGTTGCTGTTTTATATGTATTACATTTTACCGGAAGCAAAACTGTCGTTAAAGGATCGGGTGAATCACAACCTGTTAAGGATCAGCAAACAGGATTAAGGATAGCTTATGTAAAAGCAGATTCGATTATTTTGAATTACAATTTAGCTGAAGATTTACACGATGATTTCACAAAAAAGCAGGAAGCTTATACTACTGAATATGGTACAAAACGCCAGGCATTTGAGAGAGATGCCGCTGCTTTTCAGGAAAAATTGCAACGTGGCGGTTTTTTAACTGAACAGCGGGCTGTTCAGGAACGTGACCGTTTGTTGGGAATTGAGCAGGAAGTTACAAAACTGGATCAGGATCTGTCAACAAAATTAGCTGAATTGCAGGCTGCCAATAATGATCAGGTACTTGATAGTTTAATGAGTTGTGTTAACGGTATTAATGATGAGAAAAAATACGATTATGTTTTTAATGCAGCCAATATTTTAATTGGCAACGAAGCCGATAATATTACGGGAGAAGTTCTAAAAATGATGAACGAGCGCTATCAGAAAAAATAGATAATCAGAGATATTATTGAAAGGATCCGGGGTAATACCCGGATTTTTTTTGCTTTAAATTGTAGCTTTGTAAAACATGTTTGCGAATAAATATCTGGATAAAAACGATCGGTCGGCATTAATCCGATCAGTTCCATCAAAAAAGCTTGGAATGATTGTCGTAATTCCATGTTTTAATGAGCCGGATGTTTTAGCAACACTTTATTCGCTTTTGAAATGCCAAGTTCCAAAATCAGATGTTGAGATTGTTATTCTGATTAATCATTCTGAAATTACAGAGGCGCGAATAAAATCATTTAATTTTTATACAAAGCAAGAGATTGATAAATGGATAAACGCAAATTATTTAGAAAGAATTCGGTTTTATACCGTTGGTCCTTTAGAATTTCCTAAAAAATGGGCCGGCGCAGGTTTGGCAAGAAAAGCCGGAATGGATGAAGCTGTTTTGCGTTTCAATAGTTTAAATAACCCGGATGGAATAATTGTTTCTCTGGATGCTGATACCTTGGTTGAGGAAAATTATTTTGTTGAAATAGAGCGTTATTTTCAGAATAATCCCAAATATGTGGGTGCAACAATTTCGTTTCAACATCAAACAGAAGGGTTGAATGAAAAACATCAGGAAGGAATTTGGTTGTACGAGAAATACATGATATATTTTAAAAATGCGATGGAGTTTACCGGTTATCCTTATGCAATGTTTACTGTGGGATCAGCTTTTGCTGTAACTGCCGGGGCTTATGTAAAAAGGGGCGGAATGAACAGAAGACAGGCAGGCGAAGACTTTTATTTTTTGCAAAATCTTGCTCAGCAGGGAAAAGTTGGGGAGATCAATTCTACGATAGTATTTCCATCTGCACGTTTGTCAAGTCGTGTTCCCTTTGGCACCGGACCAATTCTTCGGAGATGGATGAACGG